>NZ_CP036404.1:0-60000 GCF_004348195.1 Komagataeibacter saccharivorans
ATGACGGGCGGACTGGAAGGCTATGACGCGGTTGCGGAAGCCAACGCACAGAAAAGCGTGCTCGCCATTCACTGGTCGCGCATCTGCGAACGGCTGAAGGTCGAAGTCGGTGAAGTCGAATACCGCACGTGGCTACGCCAGATCACGGTCGGCCCGGTGGATGAGGACGAGATCACCCTTTATCTGCCTACCCGATTCCTGCGTGACTGGGTGCGCGGGCAGTATGGTGACCGTCTTGGCACGCTGTGGAATGCCGAAGTGCCCGCCATCCGCCGCGTGGAACTTCAGGTCGCCCGACCGGATGCCGCGTCGGCTGAGCCCGTGGGCGAGGACGCGCCCACGCCGGATATTCCCGTAGCGCATGCCAGGCCGCCAGCGCTGGCGGCAGCACCCGCACCGGTCGAGGAACCGCGTCAGGCCGAGGTCCGCAGCGATCTGGCCGCCCCGCTGGACCCCCGCTTTACCTTCGATACCTTTGTGGTCGGCAAGCCGAACGAGTTTGCTTACGCCTGCGCACGCCGCGTGGCCGAGCGGCCCTCCAGCCCCGGATTCAATCCGCTGTTTCTGTATGGTGGCGTCGGGCTGGGCAAGACGCATCTCATGCATGCGATCGGTGCCGAGCTACTGCGTGAGGGGCGGGTTTCAGTCGCCTACATGTCGGCTGAAAAGTTCATGTACCGCTTCATCGCGGCCATCCGCTCCCAGTCCACGATGGAGTTCAAGGAGCAGTTGCGCTCGGTCGATGTGCTGATGATCGACGATCTCCAGTTCCTGATCGGCAAGGACAACACGCAGGAAGAATTCTTCCATACCTTCAATGCGCTGGTTGACGCCGGGCGGCAGATTGTCGTTTCCGCCGACAAGTCCCCCTCCGACCTGTCGGGGCTGGAGGACAGGCTGCGCACGCGTCTTGGCTGTGGCATGGTGGCGGATATCCACGCCACCACGTTTGAGCTGCGTATTTCCATTCTGGAAGCCAAGGCCACGGCCTCTGGCGTCATGGTGCCTGCCAAGGTGCTGGAATTCCTTGCGCACAAGATCACGTCCAACGTGCGCGAACTCGAAGGCGCGCTGAACCGCCTGATCGCCCATGCCAACCTGTTTGGTCGCCCCGTCACGCTGGAGGCGACGCAGGATGTGCTGCATGACATCCTCAAGGCGCATGACCGGCGCGTCACCATCGAGGAAATCCAGCGCAAGGTGGCCGAACACTGGAATATCCGCCTGACCGACATGTCCTCCGCCCGCAGGGCGCGGGCCGTGGCGCGCCCGCGTCAGGTGGCGATGTATCTGGCCAAGCAGTTGACCAGCCGTTCCCTGCCCGAAATCGGCCGCAAGTTCGGCAATCGTGACCACACCACGGTCATGCACGCCGTATCACGCGTGACGGAACTGATGGAACAGGACCCCGCCTTTGCCGAGGACGTGGAACTGCTGCGCCGCATGCTTGAAAGCTGACGGGCATTTCCCGTTCGCGCACCCCTTTACCGCTGTAACCCCCGCCTGCTAGATATGTCGGCCCCGCATGTTCGTATGGGCGGACGCAGCGGGGTGTGGAGGATATCGTACCGATGAAATTGAAGGCTGACCGCGTAACGCTGCTCAAGGCACTGGCCCATATCCAGAGCGTTGCCGAGAAGCGCAATACGATCCCCATTCTGGCGAACGTGCTGATCAACGTCGTCGATGGCGCCATGACCCTGACGGCGACCGACATGGAAATCGCGGTTGTCGAGCATGTCGCGGCGGAAACGCTGCGTGATGGCGCCGTTACGGCGCCTGCCGCGGTGCTGTATGAAATTGTGCGCAAGCTGCCCGATGGTGCGCTGGTCGAACTGGATCACGCCGGGGGCGATGCGCCGCTGGGTCTGCGGGCGGGGCGGTTCGCGACAAGCCTGAACGTGCTGAGCGTGGACGATTTTCCGTCCATGATGGCGGGCAGCCTGCCGCATGAATTCCGTATTCCTGCCACCGTGCTGCGTGGTCTGATCGACCGCACCCGTTTCGCCATTTCCACGGAAGAGACGCGCTACTACCTCAACGGTATTTTCCTGCATGTGGCCGAAGGCGATGCGGGGCCGGTGCTGCGCGCGGTGGCCACGGACGGGCATCGTCTGGCCCGTGTCGAAACCGACCTGCCTGCGGGCAGCGCGGGCATGCCGGGCGTGATCGTGCCGCGCAAGACCGTGGGGGAACTGCGCAAGCTGCTTGATGAAGGGGCGGAGCAGGTGGACGTGACCCTGTCTGATACCCGTATCCAGTTCTCCATTGGCAGCATCACCCTGACTTCCAAGCTGATCGACGGAACCTTCCCGGAATATGAGCGCGTGATTCCGCACGGGAATGACAAGATCCTGCGTGTGGGCAAGAAGATCTTTTCCGATGCCGTGGCCCGCGTGGCCGCGATCAGTCAGGAGCGTTCGCGCCCGGTCAAGCTGAGCATGACGCCCAACCTGCTTACTCTTTCCGCCGCCAGTCAGGATCAGGGCACGGCGACGGAAGAACTGGATGAAAACCACGTCTCCTACGACGCCGCCCCGATCGAGATCGGATTTCAGGCCCGCTACCTGAACGACATTACCGATCAGGTGGAAAAGGAAGTGGAATTCGCTTTTTCCGACAGTTCAGCCCCGACCATCGTGCGTGATGTGGACAGTCCGTCCGCATTGTATGTGCTGATGCCGATGCGCGTGTGATCGCACGCGGTTTTCAGGTCGCATGGCCTGGATAACACGGCTGGCGCTGACGGATTTCCGTAATTACCGGCATCTTTCGTGGCAGCCGGAACGGCAGGTTACCGTCGTTACCGGGCCGAATGGCAGCGGCAAGACCAACATGCTTGAAGCGGTGTCGCTGCTGGTGCCGGGGCGTGGCCTGCGGGGCGCCCGGATGGATGAACTGCCCCGCCATGGCGCAACCCTGTGGGGTGTTGTGGCGCAGGTTGCGGGCATGGATGGGGATGACGCCCTGTCTGTCCAGCTTGCGACCGGAGCCGACCCGTTGCGTCCCGAACGCCGGGTATTCCATATCGATGGACAGGCCCAGCGTAACCGGGATGCCCTTTCCGAACATTTTGCAGCCGTCTGGCTGACGCCGCAGATGGATCGCCTGTTTCAGGAAGGGGCAGGTGGTCGCCGCCGTTTTCTAGACCGTCTGGTACTGGCCCTTGAACCGGGACATGGCCGTGAACTCGCCGCCCATGAGCGGGCGATGGTGCAGCGTAACCGTCTGCTGGCGCAGCGCACGGCGGATACCGACTGGCTGACGGCGCTGGAGCGGACCATGGCGCGCCATGCTGTTGCTGCCGTTGCGGCGCGCAGCGATATGGTCGCCCGGCTGAATGCCGATGAACTGGCCACACAGGACGGTTTCCCCGCCGCCCTGCTGGAACTCGACTGCGCCATAGCCGCCCGGCTGGATGTCTCGCCAGCCCTTGCGGTGGAAGACTGGCTGGCCGAGCAGATGGCGCAGGCACGCGCACTGGATCGCCAGCGGGGCGGCAGCCGTTTCGGTGCGCATCGTACCGATCTGCGTATGGCTGACCGTCTGACCGGGCGGTCGGCGCATCTGTCCAGCACCGGCCAGCAGAAGGCGCTGCTGGTGGGGATTGTCCTGTCGCATGCCCGGACCCTGACAGCCTGCCGGGGGCGGGCCCCGATGCTGCTGCTTGATGAACCGCTGGTACATCTGGACGATATGCGGCGGTCTGCCCTGTTCCGCGCCATTGAACGGATGGATACGGGCGTTATGCTGACGGGAACGGACCCTGAACAATTCGCACCGTTGCGTGAAACTGCGGAATTCGTAACACCGGGTGAAGGTAATCTTGCTCACGGTGCATGATTCCGGTGAGGAATGCTGGTTCCGTCACCCGGTTCGGGCTATAATGCGTTCAGTTATTTTATTGTTATGCGCTGTGGAGCATCTGCCGGCATGTCCGATCAATCCAGTCCCGATCAGAAACCCGATGTCGAGGTCGAGGGCGGCATCGTTCCCCCGGCTGACTATGATGCGGCATCCATCTCGGTTCTGCGGGGACTGGATGCGGTGCGAAAGCGCCCCGGCATGTATATTGGCGATACCGATGACGGCTCCGGCCTGCACCATATGGCGTTCGAGATCATCGACAACGCCGTGGACGAGGCCCAGGCCGGTTTCGCAACCTGCTGCACCGTCACGCTGAATGGCGATGGCAGTGTCAGCGTGCGTGATGACGGACGCGGCATTCCCACCGACATGCATCACGAGGAAGGGGTGAGCGCTGCCGAGGTCGTGCTGACCAAGCTGCATGCCGGTGGCAAGTTCAACCAGAATTCATACAAGGTGTCGGGCGGCCTGCATGGCGTGGGCGCCGCCGTGGTGAACGCCCTGTCCGAATGGATGGAAGTGCGCATCTGGCGTGAAGGCAAGGAACATGTGATCCGCTTCCGTGGCGGCGAACGCGATGAGGCGCTGCGTGTTGTGGGCGAAAGCGCCGAGCCGCGCGGCACGCAGGTCACGTTCAAGCCCAGTGCCGAGACCTTTGCAAAGGTCGAATTTGAATTCCCGATTCTTGAACGGCGCCTGCGGGAACTGGCTTTTCTCAATTCCGGCATGCGGATCGTGCTGCGCGATGAACGGCATAGCCCCGCGCGCGAAGAGAATTTCTTTTATGAAGGCGGTCTGTGCGCCTTTGTCGAATGGCTGGATCAGGGCAAGAACGCGATTGTCGAGCCCCCCATTACCGGCAGCCTGCAGAACGAGGAAAACGGCATCAAGGTCGAATTCGCCCTGACATGGAACGACAGTTTCCATGAAACCATGCTGTGCTTCACAAACAACATTCCGCAGCGTGATGGCGGTTCCCATCTGGCTGGTTTCCGTCAGGCCCTGACCCGCGTGGTGGGCCGCTATGCCGAAGCCAATGCCAGCAAGAAGGACAGCCACGCCCTGAATGGCGAGGACATGCGCGAGGGGCTGACCGCCGTGCTGTCGGTCAAGGTGCCGGACCCCAAATTCTCGTCCCAGACCAAGGACAAGCTGGTCTCCTCCGAAGTGCAGCCGGTGGTACATGCCGCGGCGGCGGACATGATCGCCCACTGGTTTGAAACCCATCCCAAGGAAGCCCGTCACATCGTGGCGAAGGTGATGGATGCCGCTGCCGCGCGTGAAGCCGCGCGCCGTGCGCGTGAACTGACCCGGCGCAAGGGGGTGCTGGATATTTCATCTCTGCCGGGCAAGCTTGCGGACTGTCAGGAACGCGATCCCTCACGCTCCGAACTGTTCATCGTCGAGGGTGACTCGGCCGGTGGGACTGCCAAGCAGGGACGCGACCGGCGTTTTCAGGCGATTCTGCCGCTGAAGGGCAAGATCCTGAATGTCGAGCGCGCGCGGTTCGACCGCATGCTGGGTTCGGCTGAAATCGGCACGCTGATTACGGCGCTGGGCACGGGCATCGGGCGTGGTGATGTGGAACATGGTGGTTTTTCGATCGAGAAACTGCGCTACCACCGCATCGTCATCATGACTGACGCTGACGTTGACGGCTCCCATATCCGTACCCTGCTGCTGACCTTCTTCTTCCGTCAGATGCCGGAACTGATCGAAAACGGGTATCTCTATATCGCCCAGCCGCCGCTGTACCGCGCCAAGCGTGGTAATGACGAACGGTATCTGAAGGACGATGCCGCCCTTGAATCCTACCTGCTGGACAAGGCGCTGGCCAATGCGTCGCTGCGTTATGCCGATGGCCGTACGGTTGATGGCGACGCCATGCGCGCAGACGTACTGTTCATCCGCGACGTAACCCGTGCGCTTTCACGCCTGTCATCCCGCGTGCAGGTATGGGTGCTGGAGCAGGCGGCCATTGCCGGTGTGCTGCGGGCGGATATTCAGGCGGTGCCGGAACGCGTTGTCGATCTTCAGGCCCGTCTGGATGCGGTGTCGCCCCCGGCCGAACGGGGCTGGAAAATCGCCGCCAGCGAAAGCGGGCTGGAAATGGCGCGCAGCGTGCGCGGCGTGGGGGAAGTCTACCGGCTCGAAAGCCTCGCCCTGCGCAGCGCGGAAGTGCGCTGGCTGGCGGAACGGCATGAGCGGCTGCTGGCCGATTTCGGCAGGCCGGTGGACCTGCTGCTGGATGGCAGCGCACATAGCTTCAACGGCCCGGCTTCGCTGTATGAGCGGATTCTGGCGCAGGGACGCAAGGGGCTATCGATCAACCGCTTCAAGGGCCTGGGTGAAATGAATGACGAGCAGTTGTGGGAAACCACGCTCGACCCCGCCATGCGCACGCTGCTGCAGGTCCGGGTTGGCGACGTGGAAAACGCGGCTCAGGTTTTCTCCACCCTTATGGGGGATGTGGTCGAGCCGCGTCGGGACTTTATTGTTGGCAATGCGCTGAAGGTCGCCAATCTCGACGTCTGATCGGTCAGGCGGGTAGCAGTTCACCCGCCAGATGCGTGATTTCGGAAATGGAATCGGCCCCGACCGTGGCGCCCGCCTCCATTTCCGGGCGGCCATAGCCCCAGCGGGCGAAGATGGCTGGCACATGCGCGCCGATGGCGGTGGCCATGTCGTTATGATGATCGCCTGTCATGATAGCACGGTGCGCGCTGCCATCGGCCAGTTCTATGGTGCCCAGCAGGTGGCGCGGGTCAGGCTTGCGGGTGCTGAAGCTGTCGCCACCGCCAACGGCGATGAACCAGTCCTCCAGATCCAGAACCTTCAGGATATGCCGTGCGGCGGCCACGGGTTTATTGGTGCATACGGCCATGTGCCAGCCTGCATCGCGCAGCCCTTCCAGCATGCCGATCGTGCCGGGAAAGGGGCGGGACAGGTCGGTTGAATGGGGCGTATAGTCAGCCATGTAGCGGGTTACGGCTTCCGTCCGGTCAATGCTGGCCGCAGCCGGTCCTGCATGGTCCAGCAGGCGGGCGACAAGTACCGTCACCCCGTCGCCGATCATGGGGCGTACAAGGTCCGGGGTTATGGGGGGCAGGCCGTAATGGGACAGGAGACGGTTGGCACAGGCGGCCAGATCGGGAAGACTGTCGATCAGCGTGCCATCCATATCGAACACGGCCAGACGGGGCAGGGAGACGGTCATGATGGGTTCCTCTGACGGTCAGAATGCTGAAGTAGCAATCGGAAATTCTAAGTGATGATAGCGCGCACGGATAAGGGTTTGACAGGGCGGTCAGCAGCGGAGTACGCGCACAATGCCATGAATACCCAGACAGATACCGCAGTATCCTCCCCGGCATCTTCCATGTCGACAGCCATCATTCTCGCCGCGGGCCGGGGCACGCGCATGAAATCGGAACGGCCCAAGGTCATGCATCCGCTGGCCGGACAGCCCATGCTGCGTTACCTGGTCGATAACGCAGCACAGGTATTTGACCGGATCGTTGTAGTTGTCGGTCCCGGCATGGAGGATGTGGCCGCCCTTGCCGCGCCTCATGCCGTGGTGGTCCAGCATGACCGGCTTGGCACGGGCCATGCGGCACGACAGGCGGAAGAAGCGTTCGGGACCGGGGATGTCGCGGTGCTGTATGGTGATAACCCGCTTATCACGTCAGGCACGATGCGCGCGCTGCTGGAGCGCAAACGGCGCGATGATACGGCGCTGGCCCTTCTGGCCATGGAACCGGCTGATCCGGGGCGGTATGGCCGTGTCGTCATGCAGGGTGATCAGGTCACGCGCATTGTGGAATGGGCTGATGCCAATGATCAGGAACGTGCCATCGGCCTGTGCAACGCCGGTGTGCTGTGCGCCAGTGCGGGCGATTTCCGCCGCTGGCTGTCTGAAATCCGCAACGACAACGCGCAGGGCGAATATTATCTGGGCGACGTGGTGGCGTGCGCCGTAGCCGACGGAGGCCGCGTGCGGGCCGTTGTAGCGCCCGAGGATGAGTTGCGGGGCATCAATTCCCGCGCCGAACTGGCCATGGCGGAAGCCTGCGTGCAGGCCCGGCTGCGTCAGGCGGTCATGGCCGCAGGCACGACCCTGATTGCGCCCGATACTGTTTTTCTGTGCGCGGATACGGTGCTGGAACCTGATACGGTTGTCCACCCGCATGTGGTGTTCGGCCCCTGCGTGCATATACGGCGCGGCACGGAAATCCATGCCTTTTCCCATGTCGAAGGCGCTGTTGTCGGTCCGGACGCCAGTATCGGCCCCTATGCCCGCCTGCGCCCCGGAAGTGATGTGGGTGAGGGCGCGCGCGTAGGCAATTTTGTGGAAATCAAGGCCACGACGCTGGGGGCCGGGGCCAAGGCCAGTCACCTGACCTATCTGGGCAACGCCACGGTGGGTAGTGGGGCCAATATCGGCGCGGGCACCATTACCTGCAATTATGATGGCGTGTTCAAGCACCAGACGGAAATCGGGGCCGACAGCTTCATCGGCTCGGATTCGGTGCTGGTCGCCCCGGTAAGGGTGGGCGATGGTGTCATCACCGCTGCGGGTAGCGTGATCACGCAGGACGTGCCTGACGGGGCCATGGCCTTTGGTCGTGCCCGCCAGTCCAACAGGGACGGATATGCGCAGGCATTTCGTCAAAAACTGAAGAACAAGAAGGAACAGGGCTGATGTGTGGCATAGTAGGGGTTGTCGGCAGCAATCAGGCCACGCCGGTTATTTTTGATGCCCTGCGCCGTCTGGAATATCGTGGTTACGATTCCGCTGGCATCGCGACACTGGAACACGGGCAGGTCGAACGACGTCGCGCGGCGGGCAAGCTGGACCATCTGGCGACCCTGCTGGCACGCATGCCGCTGCCCGGCGTGACAGGTATCGGGCATACGCGCTGGGCCACCCATGGCGCGCCCACGGAAAACAATGCCCACCCGCACGGGACGGAACGGGTTTCGGTCGTGCATAATGGCATTATCGAGAATTTCGAGGAACTGCGCCGCGAGCTTGAAGAAGCAGGTCAGGTTTTCTCCACCGAAACCGACAGCGAAACCATTGCGCAACTGGTGGACTACCACCTCCAGCGCGGCCTTTCCCCGCGTGAGGCCGCGCATGCCTGCCTGAAACGGCTCGAAGGGGCCTACGCACTGGCCATGATCTTCGCCGGTCACGATGGCATGGTGATCGGCGCGCGCCACGGTGCCCCGCTGGTGGTCGGTTTTGGCGATAACGAGATGTTCCTTGGTTCGGACAGTCTCGCCCTCGCGCCGCTGACCCGCCGCATCGCTTATCTGGATGATGGCGACTGGGCGGTGATCACACGCGAAGGGGCCACGTTCTTTGACATGGCGGGCAATCAGGTCGATCGCCCGATCAAGGTGACCGCGCTGATCGCAGCCGCCGTGGGCAAGGACGGCTACCGGCATTACATGGAAAAGGAACTGCACGAACATCCGGTCGTGATCGGCCAGACCCTGCAGCGCCTGATCGACCCGGCGACCCGCCGGGTCGTGATGCCCGAACTGCCCTTCGACCTCGCCAGCGTGCCGCGCGCGGTGGTGACGGCCTGCGGGTCCGCTTTTTATGCAGGCATGATCGGACGGTACTGGATCGAGCAGTATGGCCGCCTGCCTGTCGATATCGATGTGGCGAGCGAGATGCGCTACCGCAATCCGCCACTGGCGCAGGGTGGGCTTGGGCTGCTCATTTCCCAGTCCGGTGAGACGGCGGACACGCTCGCCGCCCTGCGCGGCATGCGCGCCGCCGGTCAGCACATCGTATCGGTGCTGAATGTTGAGCAGAGCACCATGGCGCGGGAAAGCGACGCCGTACTGGGCACCGTGGCCGGGCCTGAAATCTCGGTCGCCAGCACCAAGGCCTTTACTGCGCAGCTTTCCGTGCTGGCCTGCCTGACCATTGCCCTTGGCCGTGCGCGGGGACTGCTGGATGCGACACAGGAAGAAAGCATGGTCACGCACCTGCTCGACCTGCCCAGCAAGGCGACGGAAGTGTTCGAACGGCATGACGAAATCCGCCGCATGGCCGCCATCGTGGCCGAAGCGCGCGATGTCCTCTATCTGGGGCGGGGGGCAATGTTCCCCGTAGCCCTTGAGGGGGCGCTGAAGCTCAAGGAAATTTCCTATATCCATGCGGAAGCCTATGCGGCGGGCGAAATGAAGCATGGCCCCATCTCGCTGATCGACAGCACGGTGCCGGTCGTGGCGACGGTGCCTTCGGGGCCGCTGTTCGACAAGACCCTGTCCAACCTGCAGGAAGCCAAAGCCCGTGGTGGCCGCCTGCTGGTGTTTACGGATATGGAGGGCGCGCCCCGCCTGCGCGATATCGCGGAATGTGTGGTGGCGATTCCGACGGTTGATGAATTCGTGGCCCCGATCCTGCAGACCATTCCCGTGCAGATACTGGCCTATGAGGTGGCACTGCTGCGGGGCACGGATGTGGACCAGCCGCGCAACCTGGCGAAATCCGTCACTGTTGAATAGACACAGGCGCTTAACAGGCACACTGTGCGGCGAACACGATCTATCTGAACAGGGGCATCAGGCACATGGCAGAACAAACGGCATTCTCCCCCGCGGCGGGTCCGTCTGTCCTTGTGCGTGGGGCGGGGGTTTCCGGGCTGACTGCTGCCGTAACACTGGCGGAACGGGGCGCGCGGGTTCATGTGCATGAACACGGGGCCCGTGTCGGTTCTGGTGCGTCGTGGTACGCCGGGGGCATGCTGGCGCCATGGTGCGAGGCTGAATCCGCAACGCGGGAGGTAACGGAGCAGTCCCTTTCCTCCCTCGACTGGTGGGACGCGCATGTGCCCGGTGTGACGCGCAATGGCACCCTTGTTCTGGCACCTGCGCGTGACGTGCGCGAAGTCGCGCGTTTCGGGCGGCGGACATCCCATTTTTCCACCATTGGTGAAGCGGGAATCACGGAACTGGAACCCGATCTGGCGGATCGTTTCTCCACGGGCCTGTTCTTTGCCGGTGAGGGCCATGTGAACCCGCGTGATGCGCTGGCCGCGCTCGCGGCCCGTCTTGTTGATCTGGGGGGACGGATCACGTTCGACGTGCCCCGGACGGCCGGGACAGGCGGATATGACTGGGTGGTGGACTGCACGGGGATTGCCGCGCGTGACCAGATGGCGGACATGCGCGGTGTCCGGGGCGAGATGCTGCTGCTGCGCTGCCCGGATGTAACGCTGCACCGCCCCGTGCGCATGCTTCATCCGCGCATACCCATTTATATCGTGCCGCGTGCTGACCATGTATACATGGTAGGTGCCACGATGATCGAAAGCGAAAACGCGGGTCCCATGACCCTGCGGTCGATGGCGGAAATGCTGGGCGCGGTCTACGCCCTTCATCCCGCCTTTGGCGAAGCGGAAATACTGGAAACCGGCACCGGCCTGCGTCCGTCCTTTCCCGACAATATGCCTGCGGTCAGGCGGGAAGGGCGGCATATCCACATTAATGGAATGTACCGGCACGGTTTCCTGCTCTCACCCGTCCGGGCAGCCGATGCGGCCGATATCGTGTTCGGTAACGGGTGATACCTCCCGCAAAGGAGATGGACATGCAGATTCTGGTAAATGATGAACGTCACGACGTAAGGGCGCCCACGCTTGCGGCGTTGCTGGACGAACTGGGCTATCAGGGTACGGCCCGCGTGGCGACAGCGGTTGATGGCAGCTTTGTCGCGGCGGGCAGGCGGGCATCCATGCCCCTGCATGAAGGTGCGCGGGTGGAAATCCTGGCCCCGATGCAGGGAGGATAAAGACAATGACCCTTTTCTACGGCACCGAACTGGCGTCGCGCCTCATGCTGGGCACGGCGCAGTACCCATCGCCCGAAATCCTGACGGATGCGGTCCGTCGCGCCGGTGCGGGGGTGGTGACGGTTTCGCTGCGGCGGGAGGCGGCGCGCGCACGGGCGGGGCAGTCATTCTGGGAACTGATCCGCGCCCTTGGCGTGCCGGTCCTACCCAATACGGCGGGCTGTCATACGGCCCGTGAGGCCGTAACCACCGCGCAGATGGCGCGTGAGGTATTCGGAACGAACTGGATCAAACTGGAGGTGATCGGCGAATCCGACACCCTGCAGCCAGACATGTTCGCGCTGGTTGAGGCCGCGCGTATCCTGACGGAAGATGGCTTCAACGTCTTTCCCTACATGACCGAGGATCTGGTGGGGGCGGAACGTCTGCTGCGCGCGGGATGTGAAGTCCTGATGCCATGGGGCGCGCCCATCGGTTCGGGCAAGGGATTGAACAACCTGTTCGGCCTGCGGGCGCTGCGGGCGCATTTTCCCGATGTGCCGATGGTGGTCGATGCCGGTATCGGCGTGCCCTCCCACGCGGCACAGGCGATGGAACTGGGATATGATGCGGTCCTGATCAATACCGCGGTCGCCAGGGCTGGTGATCCGGCGCAGATGGCCCGTGCCTTCGCTATGGCGGTGGAAGCCGGGCGCATGGCCTATCTGGCCGATCCGATGGAAGAGCGTGATATGGCGGTGCCTTCCACCCCCGTCATCGGGCAGGCGGTGTTATGAGCATGCCGCTTCCCTCACGGATCTACCCGGTGGTGGACACGGCGGACTGGGTTGCGCGTCTGGGGCGGGCGGGCGCCAGCCTGATCCAGTTGCGGCTGAAGGATATGGCGACGGATGACCTGCGTCGGGAAATCCGTGCGGGTATCGATTATGCGCGTCAGTACGGCGTCTGTCTTGTCCTGAATGATTACTGGCGCATCGCGATTGAGGAAGGGGTGGATTACATCCATCTGGGTCAGGAAGATCTGGACACGGCCGACCTGACCGCCATCCGTGCGGCCGGAATCCGGCTGGGTGTCAGCACGCACAGCGATGCGGAACTGGAACGCGCGCTTTCCGTGGCGCCCGATTATGTGGCGTTGGGGCCGGTATGGCCGACCAGACTGAAAAAAATGCCATGGGGACCGCAGGGCACGGCAAAGCTGAGCCTGTGGAAACAGCGCATCGGATCGATTCCGCTGGTTGCGATCGGGGGAGTGACGCTGGAGCGCGCGCCGCTGTGCCTGTCTGCCGGAGCGGATTGTGTTGCCGCCGTGTCCGACTTCATCCGCATGCCTGACCCGGAAGGGCAGGTGAAGGCATGGCTGAATGCCACGTCGGATACGGCCTGCGTATGAAAAACGGACGGCAATGTGATATGGACCGTGTTGTTAATGCAACTTCTGTGTGGCATTATTGATACTCGATTATCGAGGGCGACGGAAAACATCTTTCTCATCCGGGCGTTGGTTCGATAATCCGGTTTCTACCGCTCTGTAACACAATGGACATAATCTGTTCATGGTCAGCCGGTAGGATAAGGCTATAATTATGATATGGCCGAAAGTTGAGGGTTTTGAATGGAGATAGCGGGTCTGGCAGCAATTCTGATGGCTATTGCCGTGCTGCTTGTTGTGGTCAGCGCGGTCCAGCCGCTTGCCCGCCGTCTGGAACTGTCGGAAACCGTTCTGCTTGCCATCGTGGGCATCGTGATCGGTGGCGCGGCCGATCTGGTACTGCGCAATACCCATCTGGAAATTTTCAGCGGCGCTGCGGAAACGCTTCTGGATTTTCCGCTTAACAGCGAAGCCTTCCTGCTGATCTTCCTGCCCATACTGGTGTTTCAGGGCGCGCTGGGCATTGATGTGCGCAGGCTTGCGCATGAAACCGCTACCGTCCTGCTTCTGGCCGTCGTGGCCGTTGCCGTCTCCACCGCCACCATCGGGTTCGCGCTCTATCCCTTTGCTGGTGTGCCGCTGGCGGTGTGCCTGCTGCTGGGCTCGATCGTAGCGACGACGGACCCATCCGCCGTGGCGGGGATATTCAAGGAAATCGGGGCCGCCAGCCGCCTGACCCGCCTTGTGGAGGGGGAGGCGCTGCTGAATGACGCCGCTGCGATTTCCATTTTCACCATCCTGCTTGGCTCCATCACCTCGCATCACAAGATCATGCTGGGTGGCGCGGTGCTGGAGTTCCTTGTCTCCTTCATCGGCGCCCTGATTATCGGTATCGTATTCGGGCGGCTCACGCTCATGATGATCCCCGCACTGGGTGCAGCCCCGGCGGCGGAGGTGACGCTGACCGTGGCGCTGCCTTACCTGTCTTACATCGTGTGTGATGAATTCCTCGGTTTTTCAGGCGTGGTGGCGACGGCGGCTTCGGGCCTGACCATTTCCATTTACGGTCCGTCCACCTTCCGGCCCCAGACGTGGCGGTTCCTTAACGAACTATGGCAGCAGCTTGTCTTCTGGGCGGGATCTCTGGTGTTCGTGCTGGCATCCATGCTGGTGCCCCGCCTGCTGGTTGGCATGACGCGGTGGGACTGCGTGCTGATCCTGCTGGCCGCCGGCGCAGGGCTGCTGGCCCGTGGGGCCGTGGTGTTCGGCATGTTGCCCATCCTTGCTGCCACCAAGCTGTCACCGCCCGTGCCGACACCGTTCAAGGTAACGATGGTATGGGGTGGATTGCGTGGGGCCATTACGCTGGCGCTAGCGCTGGCCGTGACGGAAAACGAGCACGTCTCCAGCAGCATCGCGCATTTTATCGGTATCATCGCAACGGGCTTCGTGCTGATTACGCTGTTCGTGAACGGGCTGTCGCTGCGGTATCTGGTGCTGTTCCTCAAACTGGACCAGCTACCTGCCATCGATCAGGCGTTACGGCACCAGATCCTTGCCATCGGGCTCGGAGAAGTGCGCGACCAGACGCGTGAGGTCGCGGGTGAACTGGGCTTCTCCCCTACCGTAACCGGCACGGTGGTGGATGTGCTTGATCGCCGCGTCCATGCGGAAGAACAGGCCAACACATTCGATACCGCGCTGGGTGACCGGCAGCGCGTGACGCTGGCCCTGATCGTCATCGCCAACCGGGAGCGTTCCATCCTGCTGGACCTGTTCCGCATACAGGGCCTGTCGCGGCGGGTGATGGAAACGCTTCTGCGCTCCGCCGAGGCGATGGTCGATGGCGCGCGTCTCGAAGGGCGTTTCGGCTATGTACGCGCGTTGCGGCGCAGGTTGCGGCCATCGCTGCGCTTCCGCATCGCGCAGATGATCCATCACCGTTTCAATTTCGATACGCCGCTCATGTACTGCATGACGGAACGCTTCGAGATGCTGATGATCGCCTATTTCGTATCCCTGTCGCTGACGCGCTTCATGCGCCAGCGCATGGAGCCGACACTGGGCCACCGTATCAGCGAGATCGTGGGCGAAGTGCTGGACCGGCAGTGCAAACTGCTAGATGAAGCGCTCCAGACCCTGCGCCTGCATTATCATGGATATTCCGAGGCACTGGAAAACCGGATGCTGCGCCAGATCGCCCTGCGTCTGGAAGAGGAAAAATACGATACGCTGATGTCCGAATCGCTGCTGAGCGAAGAACTGCACCGCGAACTGCACCGCGATGTCGGTCATCGGCGCGAGCAGCTTGATTTCAGGCTGAAATTCAACATCCGCGCCGGTATTGAAAGCCGTATCCGCAACTTCCCCCTGTTTGAAGGGGTTGCCGATGGTGTGTTGCATGACATCGCCATGAAAATGTCCCTCCACTTCACGTCCCCCGGTGAACGGCTGTACCGGCAGGGGCAGAGCGTGCGCACGGTCTATTTCATCAGTGCCGGACTGGCGGAAACCCATTTCCCCAAACATGATGTGCGCTTCGGCGCAGGCGCGGTGCTGGGTGCGGAAGAAGCGATTCGTGGCGGGCGCGTGGTTGCGACCTGCCGGTCGTTGCAGTTTGGTCACTTCATGACCATGAGCGCCCGGGATTTCTGCAAGCTGGTTGCTGATTATCCGCGTATCGGGGAAAACCTTGAACGGATCGTGCAGGCCTGTGCCAAGGGTGAACTGCCCGATGCGGCCCTGCTGCCGCAGGATGGGGAGGCGGAAGACGTTGCCACGCCTTCATACGACGCTATCGCCCTGGCCACGGCACCGGTCAACCGGGCGATCCCCGTCAAGCAGGATAGTCAGGCGACCGATGCCTGACATTCATCCCGCGTAATAGACGCCTGCTGAAAGCCTGGAGCTAAGCGCGGGTGTGTTCGATCCGGCGCGGCGGGAAAAGAGAACCTTGATAAAAAACAGGACAGGTTTTGGGGTGCCGCCTTTTTTCAAAAAGGCGGCGTCTTTCGAAGCTTTTTGAAAAAAGCTTTACCAAAAAACTTCCTTCTGCATTCCAGACAGATATCTGCGCGTGCGAGATAGATGAAACCCCGGTGAGGGAAACGGTATGCAGGCGCCTGTGTTCCGGATTGCTACCGCCGGGGCTTCTGGTGTGAAAGCAGGGGCTACGGACCTTCAGAAGGCCCGTAGCAGACGATCAAGATATTCCAGTTCTTCTGGCGGGCGGGTGCGGTCGGAATCGCGGCGGCGCAGTTCCTGTTCAATCTCGCGCGCCCGTTCGCGGCTGGCGTTGTCGGGCACATGGGTTTCGTTATCCATGCCCATGTGGGAATCACCCGTCTTGCGTCCCAGGGGATCACGGTCATTCTTGTCCGTGGCCTGCTGGTCGTCATCATCCTCATCGTCCTGATCGCTGGGATGGATGCCACCGCTGCCCTTGCCGCCTTTGCCATTTCCGCCTGATGCCATGGGCAGGAAAACGGTCATGCCGCCGCGCGCGTTCTGGTTGCGCATGGACTGGCGCATCTGCTGGTCGCCCTGCTGCAGATCGGCCAGCACTTTTTTCTCCGCCCCCGCCGCGTCGGTGTCCTTGCCTGCGCCAAGGGCGGCGCGGACGGCTTTCATATCCGTCTGTGCCCTGTCCAGCGCAGGCGTATCCTTGCCGCCCGCCTGTTTGAACTCATTGCGCAGTTCATGCAGGGCACGGGCAAGGGCATGCTGCACGGCCCGGTCGGCATGCTGCTGCATGGTGCGGGCTTCAGGGGACATGCTTTCCGGTGGTGGCGTCGTGGTGGGAGCCGGTGCGGGCGAAGGCGCGGCATCGGGGGGCGTAATGCCCAACTGGCGCAGCAGGTCGGCCGTGGAAAGGGTGGACAGGTCGGAGCCATCCTCGTCCATATCGGTCTGGCGGCGGGCGGCATTGCGTTCCTGTTCGCGCTGTTCCTGATCAATGCGTGACTGTGCGTGATCGAGCAACTGGGACTGGCGCGTGGTCAGATCGCGCAGGTCACGGCGCAGTTCGCGTGCCTGCTGGCGGGCCTGCATCTGCTGGGCAAGCTGGGCCATGTCCTGCGGGGTGGCGTTACGCATGCCTTCGGCCATGTCCTCCATCTGCTGGAGTTTCTGCATCGCGTCCGCATCGCGGCCATTGGCCGCGTCATCCTGCAACTGCTGCATCATGCGGCCAAGGTTCTGTTCACCCCGCATTGTCATTTCCGGGATGGCGGGCATGGCCGAATGTTCCCGCATCGCCTGTTGCGCCAGTGCCTGCATCTTGCGCGAAAGGGCATCCTTGAGGGCCTGCATGCGGTGCTGGAGTTCCGCCTGCTGGTCCGCGCCCTGACCGGCGGCCCCCATCTGGCGCATATGTTCAAGCTGTTCGCGCACGGCTTCCTGCGCCGCCTGTACGCCGAAATCGGCCTGTTCGTTATTTATGTCGTGGCGCTTATGCTCGATATCGAGTGCAAGAAACCACAGTCGTCCGGTTGCCTGCGCAAGGGCGTATTCATCGCTTACGTCCTCGCTATCCAGCACGGCTGCCGTACTGGTCAGGGCCAGCATGAAGCCTGCCTGATGCGTCAGCACGGTGTCGGTCTGTCCCAGCGCCAGCAGTTCCCGGCTGCCCTGTGCCCGGTTTTCCCGATGCAGGGCCATGCGCTTGCGGATATCAAGTATCGCCTTGGCCACCGGATTGGTGAATGAACGTGCCCCGATACGTATGCGGATGGGGGTGGATGTCGCGGTGACATTGCTGCTGCTGGTGGCCACCAGCCGGGCTGTCACCTCTTCTCCCGCCCACGGATTTTCGGACAGGTCAGGTGTCGCCACATCATCCGCCACGCGCGGATGACCATTGAGCGGGATCGGCACGGAGGTGATGAGCTGTCCGCTATCAGGCGCAATCAGTTCCGCATGCAGGCTGGCGATACCGTAGGGCTGCGATACATGATAGGGCAGGCGGGTCCGCCATTCGCCCTCATGACTGCCCGGGTCTTTGCCCCACGCGATTTCAGGCGCGGGGTTGGGCGTTACCTTCAGGTTCCATTGCGCCAGCGTGCGCCCACGGCCGCGCAGGGTCAGCGTACCGCTGCCCAACAGGGGCGATTCGGTATTCCAGCTTGCCTGTCCCAGCGCATGGAAGGTATGCGCGCCCATGACCGGTTGCCGACCGTCGCGCCGCACCCGCAGGACGGGCCTGCCGTTCAGCCCGTTCAGCGTTACGGTCAGTTGCGCGCCCGCTGGCACGGTTGCGTCCGTATGGGCGGCGTCAAGAAAGACCGGCGCGCCGGGGGCGTAAGCTGGCATGGTGATCCATGCATTGACCTGTGGCGCGGGAGTGTCCGCATCATCCACGCCGGGCACGAAGGCTGCCATGATCCGGCTGGGAGCATGACCACCCGTCCATAACAGACCACCTGCCAGCAGGGCGGCAAGAAGGGGTGTAGCCTGCCACCCGCCGGTTGTGCGCAGGTTCGGGTGCGGCCAGCCGCCACGCAGTCGCCCCAGTGATGCGGCGGTGCGCTGCAGATGCACCTGCCACAGATAGGCGATCTGTGGCGTGGTCGCGTTGGCAGGATGGTCCTGCAATGTGCTGAGTTGCTGGCCGGACAGGCCCGATGCACGTTCCACCCGCCGGTCGGTTTCGTGTGCGGTAGGGGGGCGGATACGCTGCCACTGCCGCCACGTCGCATAGGCCGTGCCGCCAAGGATCGCTGCCAGGACAAGACCGTGCAGCCCATCGGGCATGGACTGGAGCAGGCGCGTAAGCCCCAGCGCCGCAATACCCATGACAGCATTGGCGGCAGGCAGCATGAGCGGCCACAGCCGCTCCACCCACAGGGCACGCCGGGCCTGCTGGCGCGCATGGGCCAGACGTCGCGGCAGGGTGCCGCCGGGCTGGGTGCTGTCCTGCCCCGCTGTCATAGGCCTCCGCCAGCGGGGAGGAGCGCGGTATCCACCCATTCGGGAATGCGGTCGGCACCCCACAGTTCTTCCGTCTGCTGACGGTCGCGGATGACGGACCAGCGGTTGCCATCCACCATGACCTGTGCCGCCAGCGGGCGGGCGTTATAGGTTGAACTCATGACCATGCCATAGGCGCCGCAGTCCAGTAGCGCGAGCCGCGAACCGGCCTCCATATGTGGCAGGCTGCGGTCATGGCCAAAGGTATCGCCGCTTTCGCATACCGGTCCCACCACATGCACCTGTTCGACCGGCGCGAAGGCTTCCGAGGGTGAAAGCGGCAGGATTCCATGCCACGCATCGTACAGGCTGGGGCGCATGAGGTCGTTCATCGCCGCGTCCAGCACAAGGAAGGGGGGCATGCCGTCATAGCCGGATTTGCGCAGGATGACGGTGCTGAGCAGCACCCCGGCAGGCCCGGCCAGCCAGCGGCCCGGTTCAATGGCAAGGCGTGTGCCCAGATGGCCAAGTTCGGCATGGATCGCGCTGGCAAGGGCTTCGGGCGCGCCCTCGCTTTCATCGCGGTAGGAAATGCCAAGCCCGCCACCGCAGTCCAGCACGTCAACCGCAAGACCGCGCGCGCGGATGGTGCGCACCAGTTCCGCAAGCTTCGCGTAGGCGCTACGGTAAGGCTGCATACGGGTGATCTGGCTGCCGATATGCATGGCAAGCCCTACGGCGCGGATGCCGGGCAGGGCTGCCGCATGGGCGTAAAGCTCCGCCGCGCGGTTGTAGGGAATGCCGAATTTGTTGGTGGCAAGGCCCGTGGTGATCTTGGCATGGGTACCGGCATCCACATCGGGGTTGATGCGCAGGGCAACCGGCGCATCCAGTCCTTCATCCACGGCAACGGCGGAAAGAAGATCGAGTTCCTCCGCACTTTCCACATTGATCTGGGCAATGCCCGCGCGCAGGGCCAGCCGCATTTCATCAGCCGTCTTGCCAACGCCCGAAAAGACGATCCGGCATGCGGGGATGCCTGCCGCCATGGCCCGGCGCAGTTCGCCACCGCTGACCACATCCGCCCCGGCCCCTTCGGCGGCCAGTACGCGCAGCACGGCCAGATGATCGTTGGCCTTGACGGCGAAATGGATCGAGACAGGGGTGTCCGTTCCCTCGAACGCCGTGGCCAGCCGCCGGTAGCGTGCGCGCAGCGTGCCCGCGCTCATGACCCAGGTGGGGGTGCCCAGCGCATCCGCAATGGCATTAAGGGGCACGTCTTCCAGCACAAGCCCGTCCACGGCATGCATGGACAGCGCCGGACGGACGGCCAGAAGATCGGAAACGGAGGGGTCCTGTCCGGGACAGGTGAGGGGAGCATCAGCCATGATGGCCGCTACGATACCGCCTTGCTCCGCCGCTTCCAAGGTGCTTGACGCATGAAAGGATGGGAAGCACAAATCAGTCATGGAAAATGACCCTCTTGTGCAGGCGGCGGTAGAGGTAAGGCTGCGGGCCTACGCCCCGTATTCACGCTTTCAGGTTGGCGCGGCGGTCGAGACAGCCGATGGCAGGATGTTCGCCGGGTGCAACGTGGAAAATGCGGCCTACCCGGAAGGGACCTGTGCCGAGGCAGGCGCCATCGCGGCCATGGCAGCAGCGGGCGCGCGTGAAATCCGGCGCGTGGTGGTGTGTGGCGGACTGGATACGCCCTGCACGCCGTGCGGTGGATGTCGGCAGAAGATCAGGGAATTCGCAGCCCCCGATACCACGGTCACCATGGTATCGCCGCAGGGAGGCGTGCTGCTGGTGCGCACGCTGGCGGACCTCCTGCCCGACAGTTTCGGGCCGGGCAGCCTGTCCTGACCGCGCGGTATCAGCGGTCGGGGCTGGGATAGCTCCTGTAATACCCATCTGACCGCGCGGGCTGATGGGGCGCGCCGATGCGCCCGCAGGCGTCAAGCGTTGTGGCCATGGCCGCCAGCACGCCCACCATCAGCATGATTCCGGCGATCCGCCCGCGCAGGATGGCAAGAAGGTGCATCATTCCGCCCCCAGCGTTTCCAGCCAGCGTGCGGACTGGGCGCGGACGTTATCTGCCGCCGTGCCGCCATGGCTGGTGCGTGACGCGATGGAGGAATCGACATCCAGCACCGAAAAGATATCTTCGGTAATGCCGGGTTCTTCCGCCTTCATTTCCTCCAGCGTCAGGTCGGCAAGACCCACGCCCTTCGCTTCCGCCTTGCCAACAAGCCGTCCGGTCACGTGATGGGCGGTGCGGAACGGCACCCGGAGCACACGCACCAGCCAGTCGGCCAGATCGGTTGCGGTCGAGAATCCCGACCCCGCATAGGCCCGCATCTGCTCCGCATTGACGCTGAGGTCACGGATCATGCCGTCCATCGCAGCAAGGCTGAGTGCCGCGGCATCCGTCGCGGCGAATACGGGTTCCTTGTCTTCCTGCATGTCCTTGGCATAGGCCAGCGGCAGACCCTTCATGACCGTCAGCAGCCCTACAAGCGCGCCGGTAATGCGCCCACCCTTGGCGCGGACCAGTTCCGCCGCGTCGGGGTTGCGCTTCTGCGGCATGATGGACGAACCCGTGGTGAAGGCGTCCGACAGACGGATGAAGGAGAAGGGGGCGGAACACCAGATCACGATCTCCTCCGCCAGACGGGACAGATGTACCGCCATGATCGACAGGGCGGAGAGGTATTCCAGCGCGAAATCACGGTCGGATACGGCATCGAGCGAGTTGGCTGTCGGGCGGTCGAAACCAAGGGCGCTGGCCGTCATTTCCCGGTCGATGGGGAAGGAGGTCCCTGCCAGGGCTGCGGACCCCAGTGGCGATTCATTCAGCCTGCGCCGGGCATCCAGCAGCCGCCCCCGGTCGCGCGCCAGCATTTCCACATAGGCCATAAGGTGATGGCCGAAGGTCACGGGCTGGGCGGTCTGCAGGTGGGTGAAGCCGGGCATGGGGGTGGCAGCATGTTCCGCCGCGCGCCGCGCCAGTGCGCGCATGAGGGATGCGGCCTGCTGGTCAAGACCATCAATGGCGTCGCGTACCCACAGGCGGAAATCGGTCGCCACCTGATCGTTGCGTGACCGCGCGGTATGCAGGCGCTTGCCTGCCTCGCCAATCCGGTCGGACAGGCGGGCTTCGATATTCATGTGAATATCTTCCAGCGCCGTGCTGAATTCGAACGTGCCCGCCGCGATCTCGCGCCCGATTTCATCCAGCCCTTCGGTAATGGCGCGGGCATCGGCGTCGGAAATGATGCCGGTTCTGGCCAGCATGGCGGCATGGGCCTTGGAACCCGCGATATCCTGCCGCCACAATGCCTGGTCAAAGCCGATCGAGGCATTGATGTCCTGCATGATCGCGGCCGGCCCCCCGGCGAAGCGCCCGCCCCACTGCGCGTTTGCTTTCTGCGCGTCCTGATCCGTCAGCTTTTTCGCGTTCCCCGGCATCCTGTGTTCCAGCTACCCCAAGTGTGATGAAGGATTATATATGGCATCATGCCATGGCAGCCGCACCCTACCGGTGTGATGCGTCCGACACAATCTTTGCTGTGGCCCGTTGCTCCGGTGCATCCGTCCCGTCATGCAGGGGGAGGGTTGCGGCGTGGGGTCTTTTACTCATGCCGTGGGGACTGTAGGGTCATGTTTCAACCCGCCCATGGCATAGGACGCCCCGCCACAATGCAGCATGCAGCCCCTGCGCAAGAGCCGTCACGTCTGCTGACGCAGGATGATCCGGCACCCGTCATCCAGTTCGGCACCTCGGCCATCGGGGCGCAGGCGCTCCCTTCCGGTCTGCCTTTCGTGCTGGTCAGCGACCATGCCGGTCGCGCCATTCCCGCCACGCTGGGCGATATGGGCGTAAGCGACCGGGACCGGGATCGTCATATCGCCTGTGATATCGGCATGGCCGAAACCGGGCGGCTGCTGGCGCAGGAACTGGACTGTGTCCTGATCGAACAGGCGTATTCCCGCCTTGTCATCGACTGTAACCGTGCGCCGGGACATCCGACATCCATCGTGCGGCATAGTGATGGCACGGTCGTGCCCGGCAATGCCGACATTACCGCCCATGAGGAAGGCCGCAGGGTAGAGGAGATATTCCTGCCCTATCACCAGCGGATCGGGGCCGAACTTTCCGCCCGTCTGGATGCGGGCCTGCCCGTGGTGCTGATTTCCCTGCACAGCTTTACCGACCGCATGAACGGGCAGGCGAGGCCATGGCATACGGGGGTTCTGCACAACCGTAACCCGGCCTTCGGGCTGCGGGTGCGCGACCTGCTGCGTGCGGAAGAGGGACTGGTTGTGGGAAGCAACGAACCCTATGCCCTGACGGATGTGAGCGATTATACCGTGCCGGTCCATGCCGAAGGGCGCGGTCTGCCCTATCTGGAAATCGAGATCCGGCAGGACCTGATTTCCGGGCCGGAGGGACAGGCGGAATGGGCGACGCGGCTTGCGCGTATCCTGCCGCAGGCATGGCAGGAGTTCAGCGGTCAGGCCGTGGGCGCGCGTAAACAGACAGCCTGATGGAAAAGATAATGGAACAGAGGCCGCGTATCGACGGGCATACCCTTCTGGCCGGGGTGATCGGCTGGCCGGTGGCGCATTCGCGTTCCCCGCTCATGCATAATTTCTGGCTGGAAAAAAGTGGCGTCAACGGGGTGTATGTGCCCCTGCCGGTGGCGCCGGGGCAGTTTGAGACCGCCGTGCATGGCCTGCGGGCAGCCGGTTTCCGGGGCGTGAACGTGACCATCCCGCATAAGGAAGCGGCCTACCGGATCGTGGACCGGCTGGACCGTTCGGCTGAACGCTCCGGTTCGGTCAATACGCTGGTCTTCGCCGAAAACGGGACGATTGAAGGATATTCCACCGATGGTGACGGTTTCGTCGCCAATGTCGAGGCGCATGGCATTGAAGTCGCTGGCGGCCGTGCCCTGCTGCTGGGGGCTGGCGGTGCGGCGCGCGCCATTGCCGCAAGCCTGCTGGACCGGGGGGTAAAGGTCATTGTCGCCAACCGCACCCGTGCGCGTGCGCAGGCGCTTGCGGCCTCCCTTGACGGGATAGAGGTGATTGACTGGGAACAGGCCGGGCAGGCCCTTCCGTCATGCACGCTTCTGGTCAATACGACCTCCATCGGCATGGAAGGGGTGGCCGGCGGGGCTTTCCCGTTCAGTCTGGAACAGGCCAGCCCTGATCTTGTGGTATGTGACATTGTCTATGTACCACGACAGACGGCCCTGCTGGAACAGGCTGCCGCACGGGGGCTGCGCACGGTTGATGGGCTGGGTATGCTGATCCATCAGGCCGGGGAAGGCTTTCGCAAATGGTTCGGCGCGGTGCCGGACATGGGACCGGAGGTCGAAGCGCTGCTGGATGCCGACCTGCGGCGTGCCCGCGCGGGCTGATCGGACGGGCAATGCGCGTACTCGGGCTTACCGGCGGGATCGGTATGGGCAAGTCCACAACCGCCGCCATGCTGGAACGGGCGGGCGTGCGGCTGTTCGATGCCGATGCCGTGGTCCGCGCCCTTCAGGCCCCGCATGGGCGTGCGCTGCCTGCCATTGAAAATCTGGTGCCCGGTTCCGTGCGGGACAATGTGCTTGACCGGGGGGTATTGCGACGCGCGGCCCTGTCCGATCCGGCTGTCATGCGCGGGCTGGAGAAAATCATCCATCCCATGGTCAGTGCGGCGCGGCGACAGTTCCTGCAACGCGCCCGGCGTGATGGATGCCGCTGGGTGGTGCTGGACATTCCGCTGCTGTTTGAAACCGGGGCGGAGCGGTTGTGTGACCGTGTCGCGGTCGTCAGTGCGCCTGCACCAGTGCAGCGCGCGCGCGTGCTGCGCCGTGGGCGGATGACACCGGCCCAGATCGATGCGGTGCTGGCGCGGCAGATGCCCGACCGGCTGCGACGGCGTAAGGCGGATGTGATTATTGAAACCGGCCTGTCACGTTTCAATACGGTGCGACAGGTCCGGCGGCTGTTGCGCGCCATGCGTGAAGATACGCCCATCGCATGGGCGCAGGCCAGAAGGAAGTCAGCATGAAGCGTTCCATCCTGTTCGATACGGAAACCACCGGGCTTGATCCGCTCAAGGGTGACCGCGTGATTGAAATCGCGGCGCTGGAACTGATGGGCGACCTGCCCACCGGCAACAACTTCCATGTGCTGATCGATCCCGAACGGGACGTGCCCGAGGAAGCATCCCGCGTGCATGGCTTCACCCGTGCCGACCTTGAAGGAAAGCCCAAATTTGCCGAGATCGCAAAAGGGTTTCTGGATTTCGTCGGCGATGATGCCCTGATCGCGCATAACGCACGCTTCGACTTCGGCTTCCTTAATGCGGAACTTGGGCGGGCCGGGCTGCCGGAACTCGACATGGGGCGCATGGTCGATACGCTGGACATGGCGCGCGAACGCTTTCCCGGCATGCCCAACAGCCTCGATGCCCTTTGCCGCCGCTTTTCCATCGACCTGTCCGAACGTACGACCCATAACGCCCTGCTGGACTGTCGGCTTCTGGCCGCCGTCTATCTGGAACTGACCGGTGGCAGGCAGCGCGGGCTGGGGCTGGCGGTGGAAGAAGGCAGTGGCGGCATCGCCACCTATACCTATGCGCGTCCCGCAGGCCACCAGCCGGTGCGTGTCCAGCCGACGGAAGCGGAAATCGAGGCCCATCAGGCATTTGTGAAGCGATTATCCGATCCGCTGTGGCTGGCATGAGGATACGGCATGTAACAAAGGGTTGGTCAGCCAGCCCGTCTGGGTTAGGGTCGGGACGTTAATCGTACCGGATGTCTTGAACAGGAAGAGAGCATTGTCCACGGACGAGATTGTCGATCCCACGATTGCCCCTTCCGATCAGTTCAGGCGCTTCCTGCTCCATATCGGTATTCCGGTGGCCGGCGTCGTTTCGGTCATCGCCGTTATTGCTGGCGTAGGGTGGCATTCCTACCGCACGGTGCGCACCGGCGCCCTTGCGCTTACGCATGACCTGCTGGTCAGCCAGCAGGACTATATCGCCAAGGAAGTCAGTTCCTTCCTCATGCCCGCTTCGGCGGGGGCGATCGTGGCGCGGGACATGCTTGAACACGGCGCACCCGCGGTCGAACAGAAGATATTCAATGCCTACAGCAGCACCATGCTGCGCAACGTACCACAGATCCAGTCTTTCTATCTGGCCGACAGTGATGGCAATTTCAGTGAACTGGAGCGTGGGCCGGACGGGCAGGGTGTAGCCATTACAACCCTGCAGAACCCCGGAACGGACAACTCGGTCTTCGCGCATGAACAGCGCGACGCGCAGGGCAAGACCGTCCGGCAATGGCAGACCCCGTCGAAACAGTATGATCCGCGCGGGCACGGATGGTTCACCGATACGATCAAGGCGGGACGCGAATACTGGACCCACCCGTACCTTGTGGAAATGACCCGGGAACTGACGCTGACGGCGGCGGTCCCGTACAAGGGGCTGGATAACAAGACCTATGTCTATGCCATCAACCTCTCGCTCGACCATCTGAACAGCTTCCTCAATTCGCTCAAGATCGGTCAGAGCGGCAACGCCATCCTGATGGATCATGACGGGCATGTTCTGGCCGGACACGCCATGAAGGAAACGCTGGCCAGAGCCAATGGCGACCCGCTGAAGATGGTGCTCGATCCCAGCCAGTTCCCGGTCATGAGCAAGGCATTCGACCAGTACCGGGTTCATGGTTATGGCGCGCGCACCGTCCGCGTGAAGAACCGGAACTATGTCACCATCACGGCCAACCTGCCGGTGGGGACAGATAGCTGGGTGCTGCTGTTGGTCGCGCCGGAAGATGATTTTTCGCGCTTCGCCATGGCGGACGGGCGGCAGAACCTGCTGTTCTCCATCCTCGTGGTACTGATGGCGTCGGGGCTGGGTTTCCTGCTGTTCCTTCAGGCCCGCAGGGGCGAGCGCATGCACCGTCAGATCGAGCAGGCGCATGCCGTGGCCAACTATGAAAGCCATGCCCTGCAATCCGTTGCGGCCTATCCCGAACTGTTCAATCCCGAAGATAATGCCCTGATCCTGACCGAGGCACTGGCCGATCAGTCGCTGGCCCGGCGTGCTGCCATATGGCGTATCCTGCATGACGGGCACACCCTGATGTGCATCGATTCCTACGACCGGCAGCAGGACGTGCATTCCGGTGGCTTTGAAATGGCCACCACGGATCTCAAGAGCTTCTTTGATTCCGTATCCCACGGGGATGCGCTGGTCATAGCCAGCGCGGCGGATGATGACCGTACGTCCGCCTTCTACCGGGTCTATATGCGCGCCTTCGGCAGCAGGGCGCTGTTCTGCAATCCCATTCTGGGTAGCAGCGGGCCGGTAGGCGTCATCACGCTGGAAGATGCGCCCCGGGCGGAAATGGTCTCCCACTTCGTGGACATGATCGCCGGTGTGGCTGCCGCCCGTTTTTCCGCGCAGCATTACACGGCTGTGGCTGCGGCAAGGGAAGAACTGGAGTCCGAACCCACGGCGGAGGAAGAACCACGCGACCCCAGCCAGGGTTTCCTTCTGCAACCTGCCGCCATGACGGCGGAAGGTCAGCCATCCGCGACGGACATGACCAAGGTGGACGGATTCTATCCCGCCGTGGCCATCATGGTCATCAGCCTGTCGGACATCGTGATGACGGCGCAGGACGATCCGACCGCGAATATCAAGCTGATCGATACCATGGCGGGGATATTACAGGATATCGCCCATCAGTGCGGGCTGTATTCCATCCGCATGCTGGGGCATCGCGTGGTCTGCGTTGCGGGCTGTTCGCGTGTGCCGGACAAGGGGGCCGCGTATCGCATGGCCAACGCCGCGCTCATGATGCGTGAAAGCACGCTGTCCATGCTGGCGAAGGAAGACATGGACCCGGTTTTCCGTATCGGTATTGATGTCGGGCCGGTATTTGGCGGCATGCTGGGCAAGGAACCGCAGGCATTCAACCTGTGGGGCGACGCCATGGGCATGGCCGAGATGATGGCGCAGGGCGCGCCGGATGTGGGCACCATTCAGGTATCGGAAGAAGTGTATGTCGCCCTGCGGCAGAATTTCCTGTTCCGTGAGCGTGGACGCTTCTTTATCCCCGGTGTCGGTCTGACCCGTACCTATGTGCTGGCCGGACGGCGATGACGGATATTCCCACCTCAGGGCAGGCCAGCATGCCCCAGGGCGGGCAGCCACCCGGCATGGGGCCGTCGGAGCCTGATAAGGCGGGCCGCGTCATGCTGGTGTTGCGGCGTTTTGCGCCGTGGCTTGCCAGTATCGGACGCCTGACGCGCCATCAGGTCCGTTTCACGCTACTGCTGATCGGGGCGGGTTGGGGCACGCTGCGCGAAAGCCTGCGGCCCAATTCATGGCGCAGGCCGGTTATCTATGAATTCCGGGCGACCCTGCGGCAGGTCGTCGGCGGCGGTTTCCTCAGTATTGTGGTCACGGCCACGCTGACCGGCCTCATGGTCGTGTCGCAGGCTGCGTACTGGCTGGGCTATGCCGGCATGGCGCAGATGACCGGGTCCATCCTTGTTTCCGTTCTGGTGCGCGAAATCTCGCCCATCCTTGTGGGGATCATCCTTATGGGGCGTAGTGGCATGCTGTGCCTGACGGAAATCGGGATGCTGGTGCTGGGTGGCGAAGTGCGCGGCCTGCAGGCGCGGGGGATCGATCCGTTTCTGGCGCTGGTCATGCCGCGCACCTTTGCCTTTACGGTCGGGGGCTTCACGCTGGGGATGATCTTCTCGGTCGTGTCGCTGCTCATGGGGTTCATGGTGGCGCATGCGAGCGGGGCCATCACATCCTCGGTCTGGACGTTCTTTTTCAACGTTCTCGGGGCCATGACCACGTGGGATTACCTGATCATTCCGCTTAAATTCGTGCTGGTCGGCTTTTTCGTCGGGCTGGGCGCGTGCATTTCAGGGCTGACCGTCAGCAGCAATGATACCATGGCCAGCATCATGCCGCGTGGTTTTGCGCGCGGGATCATGCTGGTGCTGGTGGTCAATATCCTCTTCATGCTGGATTTCTGACCATGACAGCCAATGCACCCCTGCTGGAACTGCGCGACGTTGTGCCCACCTTCGAGGAGAGCGGGCTTATGCCCGCACCTTACAACCTGCGCATCATGCCCGGCGAATGCGTGGTCATCGACTGCCGCGATGAAAACCGCGCCGCCGTATTCGCGGATCTGTGCACGGGCATGATTTCACTCAGCCAGGGTAGTATCCGGTTCATGGGGCTGGACTGGACCACGTTACGCGACAGGCAGCTTAATGCACTGCGGGGCCGCATTGGCCGTATTTCACGCAGTGGAAGCTGGCTGAACCTGTTCGGCACGCATCTCAACATCATGCTGCCGCACCTGTACCATACCAACGACCCGCTGGATAACGTGGTTGAACATGCCACCGAACTGGGCCGCAGGTTCGGTTTTCCCGGCCTGCCGATTACGGCGCCGGACCGGCTTTCGGCAGCGGATCAGGCGCGGGCGGCATGTGTACGGGCATTCCTCGGCCGGCCCGACCTGCTGGTGCTGGAAGACATATCCGATGTGCTGCCTGAAGAAAATGTGCTGCCGTTTTTTGAAATGATGACCGCAGCACGCGACCGGGGGTGTGGCGTGCTATGGTTTGTCCGCTCCGCGGTCGCGTGGCGTGAGTATCGCAAGGCGGTCAATCTCCACATGCGCCTTCTCGATGAAGGTCTTTTTCCCATGCGGGTGATGTAATGGTCCAGAAACAACAGTCAGACGGAATCCGGCAGCTTGTGCGTGTCCGTTACGCCGATGAATGGGTGGGTATTCTTGTCCTGCTGTCGCTTGTCATCCTGTTCGGCGCGGTGATTGAAGCCGGTGTGCTCCATGACTGGCTGCGACCTGCGGGCAGGCTGAGGATCGTGCTGCCTGAAAATGGCGTAAGCGGCCTTGCCGTGGGCGATGATCTGGAGGTGATGGGCATTCACGCGGGGACCGTGCGTCGCGTGCGCATCAATCCGTCGGGCGGCATGTATGCGATTGCGGAGATCGATCCCGATATCGAGCCCTATATCCGTCATGACAGTTCGGCCATCATCCGCAAGCGTTTTGTCGTGGCCGGCGCGACCTATATCGATATCTCGCGCGGGGCGGGTGAAAAGCTGGACTGGAGCTACGCGGTGCTGAGCGCCACGAACGCCCCCAACCCGGCGGATACCATTACCCAGACCTTCAGCGATATCCGTGACCGCGTCATTCCCGTTCTGGATAATGCCCAGCACATGATGGCGACGCTGGACGCCACCATTACGGACATGCATGCGGGCAAGGGCTCCATCGGGCGGCTTATGACCAATGATGACCTGATCCGTCAGGCCGAGCAGATGATCACCACGCTCGATGCCACGGTCAGCCAGCTTGCGCCGATTGAAAAGCAGCTTGCAGGCGTCATGGACAAGGCCAATGCCAGCATGACCAACGTGCAGAAGGCGACGGGCGACCTGAGCAACGCAACGCCCGCCATCACCCATAACCTGCAGGATGCCAGCCAGCAGCTTCCGGTGCTTCTGGTGCAGGCGCAGTCCACCGCTGCCAGCCTGCAGAAGCTGGTCGACCAGATGCGGGGACTGTGGATACTGGGTGGTAATGGAAACAAGGCGAAGCATGGCCATGCCCGCCTGCCAGCGCAGAAGGTGCAGCCGTGATCATGAAAAAAGACTATGTGGCACTGGGGCTGGTGCTTGCGCTGGCCGGATGTGGCGGGGGTGAAAAAGCGGCATCCCCTACCGACAGCACCCTGTCGCAGGACATGGAGACGGCCCGTGACGCCGTAAGTCTGGAACGTCTTTCGGTAGCCGAACAGCAGTATCGCGCGGCAGGTGAGCGTGCGATCGCGCGTGATGATGTCACGGCCATAGGCGATTCAGGCTATAATCTTGCGACGGTCGAACTGGACGAAAACAGGCCACAGGATGCGCTGGCCACCATCACGGCTACCCGTTCTGCGCTGCAGGTGCGCGGGCAGGCCGGGGATGATGCCGGACTGGATCTGGTGCAGGCCGGGGCGCTGTACCGTCTTGGCCGCAATGCGGAAGCGGCATCCGCCGCAGCACGCGCGGCAGCGGCGCAGGATGTGGATATTGCGGAAAAAGGGCAGTTCATTCGTGGCCTGATCGCAGATGATGGGGGCGATCAGGCCACGCTGGCATCGGTTGCGGCCTATTTCGCAACGCTGACGGGCAAGGTGCCCGCAGGCTGGAGTGCGGATGCCAGGGAAATGGCTGCCCGCAACTTGCTTGCCACGGGTGGTAGTGCTCAGACAGCATGGCAGGATGCGTTGCAGGCCGCGACAATCCGCCAGCAACAGGTGGATTACCGCGATATGGCGCGTGCGCTGGGTGTCGCCGCAATGGCTGCCAGCAAGGCAGGTGATGCGCAGGCCGCCGCGCAGCTTTACACCCGCGCCAGCCAGAGCGCAGGGCAGGCAGGTGACAAGGTTGCGGCTGAACGCTGGGCACGGCAGGCTGGATCATCAGCGGCGGTTGACCCGTTCGTGCTGCCCGCGGCTCCAGCCCGCAAGAAATAGGCCGGTCTGAAAACGGCTTTTCCAATGGGAAAGGGCCTGTCCAGCTTATAGCCGGACAGGCCCTTTTTCCATCAGTCGGTCAATGGGCAGCCATTGAAGGCCGCCCGACAAACATTTGATAAATCGCACAGAAGCCTTTTGGTGAGGCGTCTTATACCTCATCACGCGGCAGCAGCATGGTATGGCGTGCCACCAGCGTGGCGCTGGCGCTGTTCAGTCCGTCAAGCTCCACAAGCATGCCCCGGGCCTTCATCTTGCCCACCAGTTCTTCCAGCGCGCCCACGGCAGTCATGTCCCATAGATGGGCATGGGTCAGGTCGATGACGACCTTGCTGGAGGTCGTGTCGTGCAGGTCGAAAGCATCTGTAAAACCATCGGTGGAGGCAAAGAATATCTGCCCTTTCACCACATAGGTACGCGTGGTCCCATCGCCGGAAATCGTGCTGCTGACGTCAAGCATGCTGGAAACCTGAAACGCAAAGAACAGGCCGTTCAGCAGGACGCCCACCGCCACGCCAGCCGCAAGGTCATGCGTGCCGACTACGACAGCGACCGTTGCCAGCATGATGACGCTGGTGGTGCGTGGATGATGCGCCAGATCGCGCAGGGACGACCAGGAGAATGTGCTGGCGGACACCATGATCATGATCGCGACCAGTGCCGTGACCGGCACCTGCGCCACCCACGGGCGCAGCACGACCATCAGCAACAGCAGGAATGCCCCCGCCACGAAGGTGGATAACCGCCCCCGGCCACCGTAACGCAGGTTGCCTACCGTCTGGCCGATCATGCCGCAGCCGGCGATGCCACCAAACAGCCCGACCGCGATATTGGCCAGACCCAGACCCGTGCATTCCTGCTGCTTGCTGCTGGTGGTTTCGGTCAGGTCATCAACCACGCGCGCAGTCATCATGGATTCGAGCATGCCCACCGCAGCCATGGCCAGCGCATAGGGTGCAATGATTTCAAGCGTATCGAGCGACATCGGAACATCTGGCCAGACAAGATGCGGCAGGCTGTCCGGCAGGCGGCCAAGATCGGCCACGGTATGCAGCGGCATGGGATAGATGATGGAAATGACCGTCAGCACCACAATGCAGATCAGCGGCGACGGGATGGCGGAGAAGACACGCGGCACGGAATAGATGATGGCAAGTCCCAGCGCGATCATGGCGTAGCTGTGCCATGTCACATGCAGCATGTGGGGAACCTGCGCGGAAAAGATCAGGATGGCCAGCGCATTGACGAAGCCCGTCCGCACCGGGCGTGAGACATAGCGCATGAGAACATGCAGCCTGAGCAGGCCGAATGTAACCTGCAGAAGCCCGCATAACAGTGTCGCGGCCAGCAGGTACTGCACGCCGTGCCCGCGCACCAGTGCAGCGGCCACAAGGGCGACTGATCCGGCCGCACCGGAAATCATGCCCGGCCTGCCCCCCGTCAGGGCAATGACGACGCTGATTACGAAAGAAGCATACAGCCCGACCGCAGGGTCCACGCCCGCAACGAATGAAAATGCGATGACTTCGGGTATCAGCGCGAACGTGCCGACCATTCCGGCCAGCGTATCGCGCGTGATGTTGCCGAACCATTCCTCACGGTAACGGGCAAGAGCGGACATAAATAAAGCAGTGCCTTTCAGGAAAGGGGATCAGGTATCGGCAATGGTCATGTCCGCACGTCGCCACCAGCATTTCGGGGCGGGGCGCGGCTGCGGCAGCACCGCAAACGGATTGCCGGTGTACCGGACTGTGTTGGTGGGTGTTTCCTCGATCTCGATGCTGGCGCAGGTCAGCAGGCCGCCATCATCGGCAAGGAAAGCATTCAGCTTGGCCATCAGCAGGCAGGCCAGCAGTTCCGTCGTCGGGTCGCCCGGTGTTACCAGTATGCGCCGCGCGCGCTGTGGTTCGTTCCTGCCGAACCAGTCCAGCAGGGGATCATGTTCGGACAGTTGCAGCGCGTGATCGACCTGTTCATCGATGAAGCGGTGCCATGTTTCCTTTGCGCGCTGGAACGGCAGGACCATATTGGTGTGGCCGTCCAGCACGCCGGGATTCGTGGCGCGCAGGCTGACGCGGACGTATTCGTTATGACCATGCGGCAGGGCGCAGCGTTCGCTCTCCCCCGCCAGCAACCGGTGCGCCATGGAAAAGCGCCGGGTAAAGACCAGTTCAAACATGGGGATGTTGTGCCACGAACCGTTCCCATCCCGCCTTGCGCAACTGACAGGCCGGGCATGTTCCGCACCCATGTCCCCACGCGTGCAGCGTGCCGCGCGTGCCAAGGTAACAGCTATGGCTTTCATGGTTGATCAGGCGGACCAGCGCGTTGCCCCCAAGCTGAAGGGCAAGATCCCATGTCTCGGCCTTGTCGATCCACATGAGCGGGGTATGGATGATGTAATGGCTGTCCATGCCCAGATTGAGCGTGACCTGAAGCGACTTCATCGTATCGTCCCGGCAGTCCGGATAGCCGGAATAATCCGTCTCGCACACGCCGGTCACGATATGGCGGATATTGCGCCGTGCCGCGAGTGCCGCGGCAAAGGTCAGGAAAATGATGTTGCGTCCCGGCACGAAGGTGTTGGGCAGGCCGCCTTCGGTCAGGGCGATCTCCGCCTCCCGCGTCAGGGCGGTGTCCGATACGGTGCCAAGGGCGGCAAGGTCAAGCGTGTGATCCGCGCCCAGGCGTGCGGCCCAGTCCGGATTTTCGATCGCCATGCCATCGCGCAGCGCGGTGCGGCATTCCAGTTCGACCGCGTGGCGCTGGCCATAATCGAACCCCAGCGTTTCCACCCGGCCAAAACGCGAAAGCGCCCATGCAAGACATGTGGCCGAATCCTGACCACCGGAGAACAGGACCAGCGCGGCTTCGTTTTCAGGGCGGGAGGGGGGAGGGGGAACGCTCATGCTCAGGGTATCCCGATCAGCTTGTGGGTCTGCAATGACAGACGCCATTGCGGATGATGCATGCAGTAGTCAACCGCGGCGGCGGTATTGCGGTTGCGTTCGGCGTTATCCATCGGCTGTAGCCAGAACTGACGGAAGTTCAGATCCGCCACCTGCTCCGGTAGCAGGTCAGGCTGCGGATAGACCAGTTTCAGCTCATCGCCGCTTTTCTGCACCAGTGGCGCGCCCGCCTTCGGGCTGACACAGACCCAGTCGATGCCGGTGGGCGCGGGCAGGGTGCCGTTGGTTTCCACTGCGATTTCAAAACCACGGGCATGCATGGCGGCAATCAGCGCATCATCAAGCTGAAGCAGCGGTTCACCGCCGGTAAAGACGACAAAGGCCGGTCCGGTATCCGGCACGGGCCAGGCCCGGCTGATTGCATCCGCAAGCTGTGCCGCGTCCGCAAAACGACCGCCATTGACGCCATCGGTGCCGATGAAATCGGTATCGCAGAACCGGCAGGTCGCCTGCGCCCGGTCGCGTTCCAGACCGGACCACAGGTTACATCCCGCAAAGCGGCAGAATACCGCCGTGCGGCCCGCCTGCGCCCCTTCACCCTGAAGGGTGGGGAAGATTTCCTTTACGGTGTAGGACATATTCCAGATTTCGTATTACGCGCGGCCAGCAGGGGACCAGCACGGGAAATGTCCCAGCCGGTCCCGCGCCCGGCTGCGTCGGGTTAGCCGTGTTGATCGGATGTATGCATGCCCAGCCGGTCAAGCAACTGCCGGTCGCGCGTGGCGGCGGGGTTTGGCGTCGTCAGCAGCCGCTCGCCATAGAAAATGGAGTTGGCGCCCGCAAGGAAGCACAGTGTCTGCGCTTCGTCCGTCATGTCCTCACGCCCGGCGGCCAGTCGTACCCGGCTGGCGGGCATGGTGATGCGGGCGGCGGCGATGGTGCGCACGAATTCAATCGGGTCCACCGTTTCATCGGTGTTTTTGGCCAGTGGCGTGCCTTCCACCCGGACCAGCATGTTGATGGGCACGCTTTCGGGGTGACGGGGCAGGCTGGCAAGGGCTGCGATCATGCCCGCGCGATCCGTGGTGTCTTCCCCCATGCCGACAATACCGCCACAGCAGACATTGATACCGGCATCACGCACGTTTTCCAGCGTATCGAGACGATCCTGGAACGTGCGGGTGGAGATGATGTCGCCATAATATTCAGGCGAGGTATCGATGTTGTGGTTGTAGTAGTCCAGCCCCGCGGATTTCAGCCTGTGCGCCTGCCTGTTGTCGAGCATGCCCAGCGTCACGCAGCTTTCCAGCCCCAGTTCCTTGACCCCTTCCACCATGGCGCACACGGTTTCCAGGTCATGTTCCTTCGGGCTGCGCCATGCGGCCCCCATGCAGAAGCGCGCGGCCCCGGCAGCCTTGGCGGCGCGGGCTTCCTTCAGCACTTCCTCCACGGCCATGAGGCGGCTGGCCTTGACGCCGCCATCCTCGTGCATCGCACTCTGCGGGCAGTAGGCGCAGTCTTCCGGGCAGCCACCCGTCTTGATCGACAGCAGGGTGGAAATCTGCATTTCCGTGGGGTCGAACCGCGCGCGGTGGACCGTCTGCGCCCGATAGATCAGGTCGGGGAAGGGCAGGGCCATAAGGGCCGCGACTTCATCGCGCGTCCAGTCCGTCCTTACCGTGGGCAGGCTGGTGGCGCTGGCATGCGCGTGAAGGGTGTCCGGGCTGCTCCCGTCGGGCATCGGTCGGGTATCCTCTGGCGGTCAGGGGGTGGAAAACCGTTCTGGCTGTGCCATACAAAACCGGCAATGACCACACTTTTATCGTTATGGGGTCATTGCCGGAAGAAGGGATCAGCCCAGAACGCGCGCCAGTGTCGTGCCCAGTTCCGCCGGGCTGGGGGCGACATGGATGCCGGCTTCACGCAGGGCCTCGATCTTCGCGCTGGCGGTCTCGTGGCCACCGGTAATCACGGCCCCCGCATGGCCCATGCGCCGGCCCGGAGGAGCAGTGGCGCCCGCGATGAAGCCCACGACCGGCTTGCGCGTGCCGCTGGCGCGGATCAGTTCGGCGCCTTCGATCTCGGACGTGCCGCCGATTTCGCCAATCATGACGATGGAATGCGTGTCCGGGTCCGCGATCATGCGTTCCAGTACATCGGTGAAGTCCATGCCCTTGACCGGATCGCCGCCAATGCCGACACAGGTGCTCTGCCCCTGCCCGATGGCGGAAGTCTGGGCCACGGCCTCATATGTCAGGGTGCCGGAGCGCGAGACGATGCCCACATGGCCACGGCGATGGATCGGGCCGGGCATGATGCCGATCTTGCATTCATCAGGCGTGATGATGCCGGGGCAGTTCGGGCCGATCAGCAGGCTGTCGGAACATTCCAGGGCTGCGCGCACGCGCACCATGTCCTGCACCGGGATGCCTTCGGTGATGCACACGATCAGGGGGATGCCAGCGGCGATCGCCTCCAGAATGGCGTCGGCTGCACCGGCGGGCGGCACGTAGATGACCGAGGCGTCGGCCCCCGTGGCTTCACGCGCCTGGCTTACGGTATCAAATACCGGCAGGCCGAGGTGAAGGCTGTCCCCCTTGCCCGGCGTCACGCCGCCAACCATGCGGGTGCCGTAGGCGATGGCCTGTTCGGTATGGAAGGTGCCCTGCGCGCCGGTAAAGCCCTGCGTAATCACCTTGGTGGAACTGTTGACAAGAATGGACATTCACTCAGGCTCCGGCATTACGGACGGCGGATACGATCTTGCGCGCGGCATCGCCCAGATCGTCAGCGGGGATGATGGTCAGGCCGGATTCAGCCAGCAGCGCCTTGCCGCGTTCGACATTCGTGCCTGCCAGACGCACGACCAGCGGTACATTCAGGCCGGTTTCGTGCGATGCGGCGATGATGGCTTCCGCAATCACGTCGCAGCGCATGATGCCGCCGAAGATGTTGACAAGGATGCCGCGTACCTTGGGGTCGGCGATCAGGATGCGGAAGGCCGCTGCAACGCGTTCCTTCGACGCACCGCCACCGACATCAAGGAAATTGGCCGGTTCCTCGCCTTCCATCTTGATGATGTCCATCGTCGCCATGGCAAGGCCCGCACCATTGACCATGCAGCCGATATTGCCGTCCAGACCGACATAGGCCAGCCCGTATTCGGCGGCTTCGCGTTCGCGGGGGTCTTCCTCGTTCTCGTCACGCAGTGCGGCCAGGGCGGGATGGCGGAACAGGGCATTGTCATCGAATGACATCTTCGCGTCCAGCGCCAGCAGGTCGCCCGCACCGGTCACGACCAGCGGGTTGATTTCCACGATCGCGGCGTCAAGTCCGGTAAAGGCGGTATAGGCCGCACGCACCACGTTCTGGAAGGCGCGGATTTCACGGCCCTTCAGGCCAAGGCGCACGGCAAGGCCACGCGACTGGTAATCGCACAGGCCCTTTGCCGGGTCGATGCTTTCCTTGAAGATGCGCTCGGGCGTGTTCGCCGCGACTTCCTCGATTTCCATGCCGCCGTCAGGCGAGGCCACGATGACCAGCCGACCGGTCGAGCGGTCCACCAGCATGGAAAAATACAGTTCGCGCGCGATGTCGCAGCCGGATTCGACATACAGCGTGCGCACCAGACGGCCCGCAGGCCCGGTCTGGCGCGTAACCAGCACCGAACCCAGCATGGCTTCGGCCGCATCCGCAACGTCTTCGATGTTGCGGGCCAGACGTACGCCGCCCTTGCCTTCGGGCCTGTCGGCAAAATGTCCGGCACCCCGGCCGCCGGCGTGGATCTGTGCCTTGACCACGGTAACAGCAGCATCTAGCGCGCGGGCGGCGGCGATGGCTTCATCCGTGGTGGTGGCAGCACGTCCTTCAGGCACGGGCATGCCGTAGGAGCGCAGCAGCGCCTTTGCCTGATATTCGTGAATGTTCATATGCGACCCAATCTGTCTTTCTTATTAGCGGTGTCGGGCAACGCCCCTAGCACGATATGCGCCCGCTATGACAGGGGGCAGGCGCGGGATTGGCGTAAAGATGAAACATGTGTCATGTCCTTCCCGGCAGGGGCGTGCGTTATGCGCCATGGTGGAGAAGAGACAGAAGACAGGTTGCGATGAAACACTGGCGCATTGAACAGATGAACTGGGACCGTTTCGACCCGCAGCGGGTGGCCCCCGATATTGTCCCGTTGATCAAGGCCGCATCGGTTGTCGAGCGTAATGGTCTTGACTACGCTCAATACCTGAAGAACGTCTTTGCCGATGATCCCGATTTCAGCCAGGCGGCGGATAACTGGGCGCAGGAAGAAGTACAGCACGGCGATGCCCTGGGGCGGTGGGCCATGATGGCCGATCCGTCATGGGATTACATGGCGGCGTTCGAGCGGTACCGGCAGTCCTACCGGCTGGATCTGGACGTGGATGCGTCCATCAGGGGGTCGCGGACGGGGGAACTGATCGCGCGCTGCATGGTGGAAACGGGTACGTCGTCTTTTTATACCGCGCTGGCCGATGCGACGGAGGAACCGCTGCTCAAGGCAATCTGCAAGCAGATCGCGGCGGATGAATACCGGCATTTCAAGCTGTTCTACGATCATATGCACCGCTACCTGCAGCGCGAGCATCTGGGCGTCTGGCAGCGCACGCGCATTGCGCTGGGCCGGGTTACGGAAAGCGAGGACGACGAACTGGCCTCCGCCTTCCACACCACCAACGAACCGCCCGGCATGCCCTATGACCACAAACGCTGCATCGCGGCCTACATGTCGCGCGCATTGCGGTTCTATCAGCCGCGCCACGCGGTGCGGGTGACGGGGATGATCCTCAAGACGATCGGGTGGGCGCCCCATGGTCGGCTGCATGCGCTGATCGCCAGGGTGGTGTATCACCTGCTGCGCATGCGCCAGCGCAAATTCGCGCGCCTTATGGCCACGGCATGATGGTCGCCACCCCAATACAGGAATAAAGACAGGCAGGATGAAGCTTCAGTTTACAAATACCGTTGGTGCCACCCTTTTTGCAGCAGGCTGTTTTTCATTCGCCGGGCCGCTTCATGCGGATACAGCCCCGGCTTCCGCCCCGGCCGCGGGGGCAACGGGCAACGTGGCGGCGGAGCAGATCAGCGACGCCACGCGTGCGGAACGGCTCATGGCATCCCAGATCGGGCTGCGTGTCTTTACGTCCGCAGGCTTCCATCCCGGCACGGTGCGTCATATCGTCCTGTTCCGTTTCCTGCCCACCATTACCGACGCGCAGCGGGCGGAAGTGGTGCGGCGGTTCATGGCGCTGGGTCAGATCTCGCGGCGGGAGGATGGCTCCCCCGTTGTCGCGGCAATCGAAACCGGCGCGCAGATCAGCGGGGAAGGGGTGGATGAGGGACTGCAGCAGGCATTCCTTGTCACCTTCCGTTCCGAAGGGGACCGCAACTACTATGTTGGCCGCCCGGTGGTGACCGATCCTGCCTATTTCGACCCGGCGCATGAGGCATTCAAGAAATTCGCAGCGCCGTATGTCATCGCGACTGTCGTGTTTGACTACGCCATTCCCCCCAAATCCGTCCCGCGCAAGGCGCCGGTTCGTACGGGACGTGTGCAGGTTCCCCAACTGCAGGGCTGACAGGCCGCGCATCCCCTTCAAGGAGTTGAGATTACATGACAACCGTGACCCTCGGGCATCTGGATACGTCCGTGCAGCAGGCATCGGCCGCAGCCGTGGCACGCGTGCTGGAAGCCTATGATCTTGAAATAGAATATGTATCGGCGCCCCGCGCGGAAATGGAGGAACATGTCCGCCGTGGCGATGTGGACCTGTTCGTATCCGCATGGCTGCCGGATGTTGATGCGGCCTTTCTGGCCCCGGAACTGGGCATGCAGGCTTTCGGTCAGCTTTACCGTCCCGCCTTTGGCTGGTCCCTGCCGGAAGCCGCGGCGTGCGGCATGACCTCACTGGCGCAGCTTGCAACGGATGGTGGCGCGGTCGGGCGGGAAATCGTGACCCCGGCTTCCGTTCTGGACCGGGTGCGTCAGGTTGTCGCGGCCTATAACCTGACGGAAGCAGGCTTCACCATTGCCGCCCGTCCGGATGCGGAAGCTTTTGATCATGCCGCCCATATTCTGGAAAGCGGCCTGCCGGAGATCATTCCTGCCTGGCAGCCGTCCTTCCTGCATTACGGTAACCGCCTGATCCAGCTTGATGATCCCAAGGGGGCCTATGGCGCGGAACAGGATGCCCGCATTCTGGTGCGCTCCGCCATCCGGGCTGAAATGGATTCGGACCTGATGGACGAACTCGATGAACTGACGCTGGGGAACAAGGTCGTCAGCGCGCTGGACCATGCCATGCGTTCCGAAGGCATGAGTGCCGAAGATGCTGCCGAGGCATGGCAGCGCGGCAAGTTGCTGCCGCGCTGAGACCCGATACCATGACAACCAGCCCCACGACGGATGATGCCAGCGCCCGCGATACGCGCGACGCTGGCCTGCAGGCCCAGTACGAGCAGTATCCCTATCCCGCGCGTGACCCGCGGGATGAAAAGGGCAGGTTGCTGATCGGCAGCCCCAGCCACCTGCGGGAAATCGATTACTGGGTTTTCGGTGCAATGCGCCCGCAGTCCCTGCCGTTGCGGGTGCTGGTCGCGGGGTGCGGTACGGGCGATGGCGCGATCATGCTGGCCACCCATATGGCGCGTGCGGGGCGGCAGGGGGAAGTGCTGTGCGTGGACCGTTCCACGGCAGCCCTTGATACCGCCCGTGCGCGTGCGCAGGTGCGCGGACTGGACAACATGCGCTTCGTGCAGGGCGATCTGGCGGACCTTGGCGTGATCGCACCGGAACCGTTTGACTACATCGACTGCTGCGGCGTGCTGCATCATCTGCCCGATCCGGATGCCGGTCTGGCATCACTTGAGGCCGTTCTGGCCCCCGGTGGCGGTATGGGACTTATGGTTTACGCCCCGTACGGGCGCACGGGCGTCTATATGCTGCAGGACGCGCTCGAACGCCTTGCCCCGGTGGGGGAGACGCCTGCCCAGCGGCTGGACACGGCGCGGCGGGTCATGCGGCACCTGCCCGCAACGGCATGGCTGCGGCAGAACACCAATTTTGGCGATCATCTGACCGGAGGTGACGCCGGCCTGTATGACCTCCTGCTCAACCCGCGCGACCGGGCCTATGACATCACGGCCTTCCATGGCCTGCTGGACCGGGCGGGACTGGCTGCGACATGCCTTATGGAACCCGCGCGCTACGATCCGGCCCTGCTGCTTGCGGACCCGCGCCTGCGCGAACGGGTGGCGGCCCTGCCAGAACGGGACCGTCAGGCCGTGGCGGAGGATATCGCGGGCAATATGGCAACCCACGTCGCCTATGTGCGTCGGGCATCCGAACCCGTACAGCGCGCGGATGGGCTGGCAATGGATGCGGTGCCCGTTATGCGCGAGATACCCGGCGTCGAACTGGCCCGCATGATGGGGGGGGATGATCGGCTGCCCTTCGCGTTTGGTACCCTGCAGGTCGCCATTCCCCTTCCACCGCAGGCGCGGGGTATCCTGCCGCTGATTGATGGGGAACGGACAGTGGGGGATATCGCCGCGATCATGGATACACGCGGCCTGTCCGCCACGCGGTTCGCGAAAGTATGGGCGCAGGTGTTCACCACGCTGGAATCGCTCAACCGGGTGCTTCTGCGCGCGCCGCACTGATCCTGATGGCGCGGGATACGGCCATTCTGCCCGTCGTCATATTCGGGGCAAGACTGCGACCTGATGGCACGGCGACGCGTACCCTGCGCATGCGTGTCGCAGCCGCGCATGTGTTTGGTATGGGGCAGGGCACGGTGATGTACATGCCCACCGGCGGCCCATCCTTTCCTTCGGGCCTGACAGAAGCCGCGGTCATGGAAAGGCAGCTTGTCGGGGCTGGGGTGCCGCCCGACGCCATACTGGCTGAGGAGACGGCCCGCGACACCCTTGCATCCGTCCTCGCCTGCTCACGCCTGCTGCGCCAGCGTGGACATGTCGGGCCGGTAGCTGTCACCACCAGCGCCTATCACCTGCCGCGCTGCCTGCTGCTCATGCGCATGATGGGATGGCGGGTTTGCCCCGTGCCGCCGCCACGGTTACCCGCCGCGCAGGACTGGCGCAGGCGATGGTTCTGGCGGGGGCGGGAGGTGGCGGCCTTGCCATGGGATGCGCTGCTTCTGGCGGTTCACCTGCTGCGGCGGGAAAAGTGATGATGATTGACACTGCCTGCCGCAACCCGCATCACGCGGGTAATCTGAAAAACACTACTAGTCTGGATGGAAGTCATGCCTGTGCAAGCCTTTGTTTTCCCCGGTCAGGGAAGTCAGTCAGTTGGGATGGGACGCGATCTGGCCGAGGCATTCGCCCCTGCGCGGGAAGTGTTTCAGGAAGTCGATGACGCGCTGGGCCAGCACCTTTCGAAGATCATTTTCGAAGGACCGATGGAAGACCTGACCCGGACCGACAACGCCCAGCCCGCGCTGATGGCGGTTTCTCTCGCCGTGCTGCGGGTGCTGGAACGTGAAGGCGGCGTGGACATGAAGCGCGATGTGGCGTTGGTGGCCGGTCACTCGCTGGGTGAATATTCCGCCCTTGCCGCAACCGGCGCGCTGGGTATCGCCCAGACCGCACGCCTGCTGCGTGTGCGGGGCAATGCGATGCAGAAGGCCGTGCCGGTCGGCAAAGGGGGGATGGCCGCGCTGATCGGTGTTGATATGGATCGCGCCGCCAGCATGTGCGCGGAAGCCGCCGACTTCACCGATGAGGCAGGCAGAACGCACCGGCAGGTAATCGAGGTCGCGAACGACAATGGTGGCGGCCAGGTGGTCGTGGCGGGCGAGATGGCGGCGATCGACCGCATCATAGCCATCGCCAGGGAACAGGGCATCAAGCGCGCGCTGAAACTGCCGGTTTCCGCACCTTTCCACTGTTCCATGATGGAACCGGCGGCAGAGGAAATGCGCGCAGCCCTTGCCGATGCCGTCATCAACGCGCCTGTCGTGCCCGTTGTGGCCAATGTTACGGCAGCCAAGGTAACGGGACCGGACATGATCCGTGACCTGCTGGTGCGCCAGATTACCGGCACGGTGCGCTGGCGCGAGAGTGTCGAGGCAATGGTGGGCATGGGTGTCGACAGTTTTGTCGAAATCGGCGCGGGCAAGGTGCTGGCCGGACTGGTGCGCCGCATCAATGGCGATGTCGCGACCCGTTCGGTCGGGACCCCCGCCGATATCGAGGCCTTTCTGGCTGCACGCTAAAAAATGGAACCCCGCGCATGCGCGGGTCATGTCCGGGTGATGGATAGTTAGGGGAACAGACGGGTTATGTTCAGGCTGGATGGAAAAGTTGCGCTCGTTACCGGGGCTTCGGGTGGAATCGGGCGCGAGATCGCCCGCGCGCTGCATGCGCAGGGGGCGGTTGTCGTGCTGTCTGGCACACGGCAGGGCGTGCTGGAGGACGTGGCGGCCAGCATAGGCGAGCAGGGCGGGGCGGAGCGGCTGCATGTCTGTGCTGCCGACCTGTCGGATGCTGCCGCGGCTGATGCGCTGATTGCCAGCGCGGAAGAAAAGGCGGGCGCGCCGCTGGCCATTCTGGTCAACAACGCCGGTCTGACGCGCGATACGCTTGCGATTCGTATGAAGGATGACGACTGGCAGCGCGTACTGGATGTGGATCTGGCGGCCCCCTTCCGCCTGTGTCGCGCAGCACTCAAGGGCATGCTGCGCCGTCGGGCCGGACGGATCGTCAATATCGCCTCCGTCGTGGGGGTGACGGGCAATGCGGGGCAGGCCAATTACGCGGCGGCCAAGGCCGGGATGATCGGCATGGGCAAGTCGCTGGCGCAGGAAGCGGGCAGCCGCGGCGTGACCGTGAACACCGTCGCCCCCGGCTTTGTCCAGACCGCCATGACCGACGTGCTGCCCGATGCGCAGAAGGAAAAGCTGGTGGGTTCCATCCCGCTGGGCCGCATGGGCCAGCCGCAGGATATCGCGCCAGCCGTGGTCTACCTTGCCTCGGACGAGGCCGGATGGGTTACCGGGGCCACCCTCCACGTCAACGGCGGCATGGCGATGGTCTGACGGATGTGATATTTTGCTGGACAGCGGGCTTGAAGTGACAAAAAAGATAGTCCTGACAGCCCGGCTGTCCCCCTAATTGCGGGGCGAACGGACACGAAATGCAATCGCCGCCTTGGCGGTGGCATCAAAACCGTGCTAATCGCCCGCAGCTTCGTCCGAAGCAGGGCCGGTACGCACTACCGGTTTTCAGGGACGTTACAGGACGAACACGTTTCGAACCGCCCGGTTTTCAGGGGCAGACAGGAAGCAGAGACAGATGAGCGAAATCGCCGATAAGGTTAAGAAGATCGTAGTCGAGCACCTTGGTGTTGACGAAAGCAAGGTCACCCCGGATGCGTCTTTCATCGACGATCTGGGCGCGGACAGCCTGGACACGGTCGAACTGGTCATGGCTTTCGAGGAAGCTTTCAGCGTCGAGATCCCTGAAGACGCCGCCGAGAAGATCACGACCGTCAAGGACGCGATCGACTACATCGAGAAGCAGAAGGCTGCCTGATCGGCCTCTGGTTCCGATCATGGTATTATACGAATTCAGTCAGGTATCGTTACTTTCAGGGAGCAGGACGGGTTGATGCAGTCTACCGGATTGACATCTGGACAGCGACGCGTTGTCGTAACCGGTATGGGCATTGTCAGCCCTCTCGGACTGGGTGTTGAGCGCAACTGGTCACGTCTGGTGGCCGGGGAAAATGGCTTTGGCCGTATTTCAGCGTTCGATGCGTCCGACCTGCCGGCACAGGTCGCGGGCGAAGTGCCCGCGGGGCCGACGGGAAGTGGCGGCCTGACCCTTTCGGACTGGGTGCCGGTCAAGGACCAGAAAAAGATGGATCGCTTTATCCATCTGGGTCTGGTTGCCGCGACCGAAGCGGTCGAGGATTCGGGCTGGAAGCCGGAATCGGAAGAAGATCGCTGCCGCACCGGTGTCATGATCGGTGCCGGGATTGGTGGTCTCCAGACCATCTACGAGGCATCTGTGACGGTAAAGGAAGGTCGGGCCCGCCGCCTGTCGCCTTTCTTCATTCCGTCCGCCCTGATCAATCTTGTATCCGGGCATGTCTCCATCAAATACGGATTCAAGGGACCGAACCATTCGGTCGTCACGGCATGCGCCACCGGTGTCCATGCCATTGGCGATGCCGCCCGTATGATCATGCTCAATGACGCGGACGTGATGGTTGCGGGTGGGGCGGAAGCCGCCGTATGCCCGCTGGGCATTGCGGGGTTCTGTTCCGCCAAGGCCCTTTCCACCCATTTTAACGATACGCCGGAAAAGGCGTCGCGTCCGTGGGACCGCGATCGCGACGGGTTCGTTATGGGTGAGGGTTCCGGCATTGTGGTGCTGGAAGAATACGAACACGCCAAGGCGCGTGGCGCGAAGATCTATGCCGAGGTGATCGGCTACGGCATGTCCGGCGATGCACATCACATCACGGCGCCTGCTCCGGGGCATGAAGGTGCCTATCGCGCCATGCAGAACGCGCTTCGCAGCGCGGGGCTGACCACGGCGGACATCCAGTATGTCAACGCCCATGGCACGTCCACCATGGCGGATGACCTTGAACTGGAAGCAGTCGAGCGTCTGTTCGGCGATGATGCGCGCAAGCTGGCCATGTCGTCCACCAAATCGGCTACGGGGCATCTGCTCGGGGCTGCCGGTGCGATCGAGGCGATCTATTCCATCTTGGCCATCCGCGACAATGTCGCACCGCCGACGCTCAATCTGGACAATCCTTCGCGCGAGAGCGTGATCGATCGCGTTGCGCATACGGCGCAGGAACGCAGGATTGACACCATCCTGTCCAATAGCTTCGGCTTTGGCGGGACAAATGCCAGCGTGATCCTGCGCGGCGTATGACGGGGGTGCCTGCGGGCACCTCTTTCTTCAAAAAAGTAAGGAGACATCGTGCGCAGGGTTCTGGCAGCACTGGGGCTGGTATTCCTGCTGCTTGTCGTATCAGGTCTGGGCATCAGCTTTGTCGCGCTGCGGCATTATGATGCGCCCGGTCCGCTGACGGACCAACGCACGGTTGTAATTCCCCATGGTGGCACGCTGCAGGTGCTGGCCGCCCTGCAACAGGCTGGCGTGCTGGACGATGGCAGCCTGACACGCAGGGTCTTCACTGGCGCCACCGCCCTGACCCGTGTGGACGGCGCGTTTCATGCCGCCGAACTGGTTTTTCCCGCCCATGCTTCCATCCGTCAGGTCCTGCTGGTGCTGCGGCATGGCAAGCCGGTCGTACACAGGCTGACCATACCGGAAGGGCTGTCCGCCATTCAGGTGGCGACCTTGCTGGAACGCGCGCCGTATATGGAAGGCAGTTTTCCGTTCCCGGCAGAGGGATCGGTCATGCCCCTGACGTACGATTATGAATGGGGCATGCCGCGTGCGCAGATGCTTGCGCGCATGCAGCATGAGATGGACCATGCGCTGGATCAGGCATGGGAAGGCCGTGAAGTGGACCCGGCCATTGTGGACCGGCACGCCCTGCTGATTCTGGCTTCCATGATCGAGCGGGAAACCGCTGTTGCGGATGAGCGGCCTGTCATAGCCCGTGTCTTCCTTAATCGCCTGCATGATGGCATGCGGCTTCAGTCGGACCCTACTGTGGTGTACGGGCTTAATCAGGGGGCAGGGCCGCTTGGGCACGGCCTGTCGCATGCCGATCTTTTGCAGCCCAGCGCTTACAATACCTATGTCATTACGGGGCTGCCGCCGGGGCCGATCTGTTCACCGGGTATGGCTTCGCTTTACGCGGCGGCTCATCCTGCACAGGGCGACCAGCTTTACTTCGTGGCCAACGGTCATGGGGGGCATGATTTTGCATCCACCCTGAGTGACCATAATCGGCATGTTTCGGTCTTCCGGGCCACGAAGCATGCCCAACAGGCAGTCCAGCCTAAAAAATAGCGGACTGCCTGCTACAGATAATCAGGAAATACCGACAGTTACTGTGGCGGCAGGCTCTGACTCGTAACCGCGCCCGTAGGGGCGGTGTTCATGGGGAGTGTGTCGGCGCTGCCATGGGTGGCTGCTGCGGCAGGCGTTGTGGTCTGGCCGTTCCTGTCCGGTCGGGCCTGTGCCGTGGTCAGGACCTCGCTCAGGGCGGCGCGTAGCGGGTCGGCGCCTGAATTGTTGACCCGCATCGACACCACAATGTCTTCCGGTCCGACAATCTGGTTATAGTAGGCGCGGTTGGCAGGGCTGTTTACCCGCATCTTGGACCCGCCAATCGCGGCCCCGGCGAACAGTCCCTTGGACTTCTGCACACCCTTGATGGACGTGTTGTGTTCGCCCGCCGTGCCTGCTTCCAGCCCGGAGCCAGACGATGCGAAGGAGGTTCCCACGTCCGCGCTCAGCTTCATCTGGCTGTCCAGCAGGGACTGCACGCCCTGATCGGTCATGACGAACAGCATGACTTCCACATCCTGCATGCCGAACTGAAGGCCAAAATTGGCGGATGACATGCGGTAGAATGCCGGATCGGACCATGATCCATGTGCATCGCGCGTCAGGAAAACACATCCACCGCCGCCGCCGCCAAAGGCGATCGACATGCGGAAGACCGATGGGCAGATGATTACACCGCGTGAATCGGCAAGATAGCGTGTCACCTTGCTGCCCGCCGTCGCGGTGGAGAACATGTCACGCACGGTCAGGGTGGCGCGGTCAACCAGACTCTGTTCTTCTTCCATGCTGGCCGCGAAGGCTGCATGCAGGGGCATCATAAGGGCCAGAGTGGCGAGTGATGTCCTGATAAGATGAAACGTCTTCAAACCCGTCCTCCCCTTCCGATTCGTAACGGCAGATTCACCCAAACGGCCCGTGCTTTGGAGTGGTCCGTTTTCATGGCTGAATCATGGCCGCTTAGGCAAGCCCATCGGGGCGAATATATTCGCCGTGGTTAAAAGGATACCCCAACCGCGTCCGACAGGGCATCGGCAATACCGGGGGCGGCGGCAAGAATGCTGATGCCGTCCGTAAGACCGCCATCGCGCAGGAAGGGGGAGACACGCGCACCGGCTTCTTCCAGCAGCACAAGGGCAGCCGCCACATCCCACAGGTTGATGCGGATTTCCAGATAGCCGTCCTGCCGCCCGCATGCGACTTCCGCCAGCGCGATGGCCCCCGAACCACCCGAACGTGGCATGGCCCCAAGGTTGAGGATGGCGTCAATCTTTTCCTGGAACACGCCGGGCGGAACGCGGTTGCTCCACCCCATCTCGATCAGGGAGGATGCGGTGTCGGTTACGGGGGAAGCATGGATACGCTGTCCGTTAAGGAAAGCCCCGTGACCCCGCACCGCCGTATAGGTTTCGCCCAGCGCAGGGGCTTCAATAATGCCGGCGACAGGCGTGTCACCATCCATCAAACCCAGCGATATGCACCACCGGTTGCGCCCGCGCGCGTAGTTGGACGTGCCATCGATCGGGTCCACGACCCAGCGCAGGCTGCCGGTCCGGGTGCGCCCTTCTTCCTCACCCTGAAAACCGTCCTGCGGGAACAGGGCACCGATTCGTTCCGAAATGAAGGATTCCACCGCCCCGTCCGTTTCGGTCAGCCAGTCCTGCGCACTTTTCTGGGTACCCTTGGGGCCGCCGGGGGCCGGACGCATTTTCATGGCCAGCGCGGCGGCATCGCGCACGACCGAACGTGCGGCTTCAAAGCGGGTCAGAATTGCCTGTGTCATCGGGGTAATCTCTCCTGTCAGAAATCTAGTCTACACGTAATGCCGTTTTTACCGCCTGTTCCACCTGAGGCATTTCCATCTGACCCAGACGGTATGCAGCCTGTAGCGCAAACTGCAGCGTCAGCCGCCGCCTGCGCGCCGGGGCGAGGGGAGCAGTCGGCGCAGGGCGTATGATCGCACAGTCAATGCAGGTTTCCTCTCCGGCGCGACTGCTGCCGGTCGCGGCAATGATAAGGCCGGTGTTTTCAGGCAGGACCGCGCGGGGGAAGTCGTGATTGACCGCGAAATACATCTGGTCGCACCATGGCAGGTAGTCCTGCCATTTATGGTCGGCACGGAAATCAGGCAGGCCCGACTTGATTTCGATACAGATCAGGCGACCTTCCGGTGTCAGGGCCATGATATCCGCGCGCCTGCGGTCCGGCAGGGTGAATTCATGCAAGACCGCCCATCCATGCAGCCTGCATAGCTGGCTGGCGCCAGTGCGGATGGCTGACTGGACCTGCGGCGCGGAAGGGCGAAGCATGGGCGCGCGGGAGCAGTATCAGTGTGCGGGTGCTGCGGACAGAAGGCGGACCACCAGATCCAGATCGGCCGGTTTGTCCACGTCCACGGCAGCGCGTCCATCGGGGAGCGGGACCATGGCGACGCGCGCATGCGAAAGCTGCCCGATCCGGCGGCAGACATCAGCGCGCGTCAGGCGGCGCAGCACGAAGCGCAGCAGGATGCCGGGGCCAAGAATGCGGGCCATCCTGAGCGGGTGCTTGCGTTCGGCTTCCAGCTTCTGCCACAGGCGGATCACGCCGTAAGCTGCGGGCGTGCGGAACAGGAACATGTTGCAGCCTGAAAAGGCACCGTCGGCCAGACGGATCATGGTGCGCTTTGTGCCCGGTACATCGCGCTGGATGGCATCTTCCATCGCAATCCCCGCCGCTACGTCGCAATCGCTGTCCTGTGCTGCCTGTATGAAGCTGCGTATCCATTCCGGCTTCAGCAGCGCATGATCGGCTGTCGTGACCAGAAGCGGCGTGCCCAGCAGGTCCAGCGCCTTCATCACGCTGGCGCTCGGTCCGGGTGCAGGGGGAATGAAGGTGACCGTATCGGGTACGATGCCAGCCAGCACCTCGGGCTGCTCGATACAGATGCTGATCCGGTCAATCGCCTCGACTGACTGGAGCGCACGGATGACCCGCTGGATCATGGGGATGCCACAGACAGGCAGCAGTGCCTTGTGTGAAATGCCCGCGGCCTGCGCCATCGGGTCGATGCGGCCGGGCCTGCTGCCCGCCAGTACGAGTACGTTCAGCCCCATCCCGGTGCTCACGCTGCGTTACGGGTGACGTTTGCCCCATCGGGCCGGTCACGCGGGGGCGCGCCGGTTTCTTCCATGACCCACGGATACTGCTGTGCCTCCTTCACGTCGTAGCCCAGGTTGAAGACGCTGGGGCTGCGCGGGAAGCTGCGGGCATCGACATAGTAGCTGCGGAACAGCCGGTCAGCCACGAAACTGGTGATGCCGTAATTGCCGTTCTCGTTATGGAAATGGTGCAGCACGTGACGCTGCTTCATGCGCTGGATCCAGCGCATGCGGGGCTTGTAGTTCAGGTGCTGGATGCAGTGAAAGAATTCATAGATGCAGGTGATGGTAAGCCCCGCGCCGAAGGCCGCAGCGGCCCCCGCCATGTTGCCGATCGCGTAACCGATGGGAATGGTCACGATGGCTATGGTTGGAATTGTGTTGAGCGGCGAGCCGAACAGGACATCAAGCAGGTGGGGGTCCTGATGGTGATCGAAGTGGATGCGCTTCCACAGGGAGGCACTCCATTTCATGCGATAGAGAAACCGGCCATGCAGGATGAAGCGATGGATACAGTACCATACCAGCGGATAGACCAGCATGACGGATACGATACTGATCGCGATGGGCAGCAGGGACTTGCAGCTAAGGACCATGACCGCGTAGCTGGCGATGGCCAGCACGAAATACAGCATGATGGTGGGATAGGTGAGGTAGGCAATCCAGAGCTGCCGAAGGTTCATTTTGCCCAGGTCGAAGCTCCGGCCCGTGCGAATGGAACTATTCTTCAGGGTATTCGTAATCATCGCTCTTCGATCCTCAGTAGCACGGTGATGACGCCAAGGATGAAAATCAGGATCCCGACGCATATTGCCATAAGAGAGGGCAACGTTCCCGCATTTCCCAGGGCACGTAACAGACCCTGGAATACAACAAATAGCAGACCTGCACCCAGACACCATATTGGAAGCCAGCTACGCGTACCGGCCCGGGGCGGGATATAGACCACCGGCACCGCGAGTAACAGCATTACCGTAAATGTCACGGGTAACATGATGCGTCCCAGTATTTCCGTCATGAAGAAGGATGGCGACTGGCTGGACGCAAGCGTGCCCCGCTGTTCATCCAGCATCGTGCCGACCGACTGGGTAAAACTGATGGTAAGCTGGATGATATGGTCCGGCGTGAGGGAAGGGGGCCAGTCCACGCGCACCGTCTGCCCCGGCGGGGTATCAAGCAGGTCGATGCGGGCCGGGCTTATGACACTCAGTATGCGCGAAGGGGTGCCATACCAATGCCCGTGTTCGTAGTGCATGTCGGATAATGTCGTGACCTTCTGAAGCAGGGACTGGTGGTCCCGGTGATAGATGGTCACGTTTTTCAGGTGCGCCCCGCCATGATCGAGATAGTTGATGTTGATCACGTCATCATGCGACCGGATCCAGTAATTGTGCCAGTTGTTGATCGCGCCGGGCGTTGTCTCGTTCCACCAGCGCGCCAGAGCCAGTTCGCTGCGCGGGGTAAGCTGGTCATCCACGACGCCGCTCAGCACTCCCAGCGCAAGGATGGTGGGCAGGAACAGCTTGATCAGCCCCGGCGTGGACAGGCCCGCCGCGCGCATGATCGAAATCTCGTTCGATGTGGTCAGTTGCAGCAGGGTCAGCAGCGCCCCGATCAGCACCGCGATCGGCATGGCGTTGCCGAACAGCAGCGGCAGGTGCATCACCCCGTAATACAGCACCCCGGACAGGCCGAGATGACGGTGCATGATTTCCGTCACCTGCTCCAGCAGGGCGAGGATCTCCATAAGCGACACCACGATGACGGCCGTGGTGAACACCTTGGTCAGAAGTTCACGCGACAGGTAACCAAGCAGGACCGTGCCGCAGCCAAGGCGGAGCCTGTGCTTCATGCCCGACCTTTCGCAATGTGGCGCGGCAGTCCATCAGCCGAAAGCTCGCGGGGGGGCAGCGCGGGACCTTTGGTAAGCAGGATGCGCAGCCCGCCAGCCTGCCGGATCAGCATGCCGGTGCAGATGATGGCAAAGCCGAAAGTGGGCAGCCACATCACCAGCAGGGGCGACATGTGCATGTTGGCCACAAAGCTCATTCCCATCTGAAGGGTATGGTCAAAACCGACCAGCGTAATGGCGGCAATGGCCAGACCGGGGTTGCCACGCTGGCGTTTGCGCACGCCTGCCAGTGCACAGGCCAGTATGGGAATGAAAGGAATGGCGATCGTGCGCGCCAGACGGAAATGAAGTTCGGCCACCATGTAGGAATGGCTGATGCCCGGATAGCCATGCTTTATGCCGTAATACAACTCCGGCACGGTCAGTTCGCGTTCGCTCTCGCCCCGGTTGCGGTAAGCTTCCTCATCTATCTTGGCATCGCGTGAGATCAGGCGCGTGGTGCGGGTGAAGCTGGTGATCGAGGGGGGCTTGTCCTGACTGTCGGTTATGATGGTGCCATCCACCAGATCAAGCCGCATGCGCGACCCATCGGCAGGGTTGTACAGATAGCCCTTCTGTGCGGAAATCAGGCGGACATGCGCCTTGTCCGTGTTGTCGCGGATAAAGACATGCCACAGCCGCGACCCGGCATGGTCGACCGTTTCAGCCGTCAGCAGGACATCGTCGGATGCCGCGAACATCTTGGACTGCAGGTGGGGCGTCCACCCGGCATGGCTGGCGAAATAGAAGGCCGCGCGATAATCATAGCGCGCATAGGGCTGGATGAACCCGTAAAGCGAAAAAGCCAGAACGCCGAATACCGCTCCGGTCAGGACAAAAGGCTGGCATATGCGGAAAATGGACACGCCGCTTGCGGTCAGTGCGTCGATCTCATGATTCGCGCTCATGCGCCGGACGACGGAAAACACGCTTACACACATGGCCGCGGGCAGCGCCAGACCCAGATAGTGGGGGATCAGGTCACTGAGCAGCCCGAAGAAGGTCTTCATCGAACTGCCATTGGCAGCCAGAATGTCAAACAGCACCAGCAGCCGTTCCAGCAGCAGGGCAGCCATCACCACGCCAAGGGCGATGGAGAACGGTGGCACCACCTGTCGCAGCAGATAGCGATCCATCGTGCTGGGTGCCAGTTTTCCCAATATCCGGTGCAGAGAGGACGTGCGGCTCATCAAGGCGTGCTTATACCGGAAAAACAGCGGGATGGAGGGGATGGATCAAAAATAGTTTCCCGCGTTGTGCCCGCAGTGCCGTCAGCAGGAAAGAAACGTCTTGTAACACCAATTTCGTAGCCATTCCCACGGGGGCTGACCGTAATACGATTCCAGCCCGCCGCCCGCAGCGGGTCATCCGACCGGGCCGAAGCCGAAGCGATTCCGATGACCGGCACACCGCCCGCGGGACCGGGGAGGGAGGAGAGGGCGGAAAGATGGATATGCCCGTGCAGGATCATCTCCGCCCCTTCGCATGCAATACATTCAGAAAAATTCCGGATATCTGTCAGGGCTTTGCGTGTTACGGCCAGGCCCGGAACCGGGGGGTGATGGATCATGACGATCCTGCACAGGCCCTGCTGCCCGGCCCCGTGCAGGATTGTCCGCAGCCGTCTGGACTGATGAACGCCAATTCTGCCTGTCGCCCGGAACCATGGTGTCGGCACTGCCGTACTGACACCGATCAGTGCCACATTGCCGATCCGGCGCACGAAGGGAAAAGGCAGCGGCCCCATCCACGGCTGCCATAGTCCAACGGTCGCCTGCCAGTCGTCATGCACAAGGGTGTCATGATTCCCCGGTATGACTGTACACGGGGCAGGCATCTGTTCCAGCCAGCGTCGCGCCTGCCGGCATTCCCCCGGCAGGCCCATATTGGTCAGGTCACCCGTCAGGGCGATCATATCTACCTGACTGGTGGCGATATCCCCCATCACGCGCGCCAGAACTTCCGGCCGGTGTATGAAACGGCGGCGCCTTGTCCATGAAAGATAGCTGAACATGCGTTTGTTGAGCCGTTCGGTCAGCCGTGGCGGCGCCATTTCGCTCGGAAGGTGCGGGTCCGAAATATGGGCTATTGTGATCGTGCTCAAGCTGACCTCTTTCCCCGCCTTCTGGCGGCCATCGTGGCGCGGGCGCATGTTATGCCTGCCCGCGCGTGGGGGCGCTCCGTCTTTTCCTGCCTTGCAATAGAAGGCAGATGGTTGCTTATGGCCTGTACGTCAAATTTCAGACAGGGATGGGATAATCAGTGACCGGACGTTTTGCGCTTGTTTACAACCCGCGCAGCCGGCGGAATATGAGCGATGGCAGCTTATATGCCCAGACAGCCCGTAACCTGCTGGGAGAGAATTTCATCGATCCTGCCGACCGCATCCGTCTGGATGCCCATATTGCCGAACTGGCAGCGAGCGACATGGACTGTATCGTCATAGACGGGGGCGATGGCACCGTAAGCGACGTACTGACGGCAGTCCGCCGCCATTATGCCCCCGACCGCCTTCCCGCCCTTGCGGTCCTGCCTTCGGGCAATACCAACCTGATCGCGGGGGATGTGGGCTTCGGCATGCGCGGGCTTGAAGCGCTCGAACGTCTCCAGCATCTGGCTGCGTCCGGTAGCTTGCGGCGCAATGTGCGCAGGCGCTGCGGACTGGTTGTGGAATGGCCCGAAAGCGATGCGCGCGAACCGGTTGTCGGCATGTTCCACGGGGCGGCGGCGTTCACGCGCGGGATCGAACTGGCTCACCAGCCGGCGATCCTGAACAATTATGCGCATGAAATGGCCGTTGTGGTCTCCTTCCTGTCCTCGGTCGCCCATCTGCTCAAACGTCGTTCCCGCCAGCAATGGATGCGTGGGGACCCGATCACGATACAGGCGGGGGAGCGCGTGCGGCGGCAGGGGAACTGCTTCTTGTTCCTTTCCACCACACTGCAGTTCCTGCCCCATGGCATATGGCCATTCTGGACGGCGGACGGTGCGCGTGACGACGCCATCAATTACCTACATGTTGCAGGCCAGCCCTCCCGTCTGGTGGCGGCGTCATGGGCGCTGCTCCGGGGGCGGCATCCCGCGTGGCTGCGGGACAATCCCGATTACTGCAGCGGGTGCGAGCAGCGTATCGAAATGGCGCTGGACTCCGACTTCGTGCTGGACGGGGAAGTTTTTTCCCCCGGTCCTGCACGCCGGATCATCCTGTCCTCCACCGCTCCCATTGATTTTATCCACGCCTGAGGAATGACGAGCATGTCCCAGCCCATCCCGTCCAGCCGTGCCGCCGCCGCCGGTCGCATCGCCCATGCGCTGGCGGATGATCTGGTCCAGCCCGTTGCGCCGTTTGTCACCCAGTTCGTGACACGACTGATTGGCGCGGCCCGCCCCATGGGCGTGATCTTTTACGGGTCAGCCCTGCGTCAGCCAGATCCGGACGGTATTCTGGATTTCTATGTGGTGGTGGAAGATCTGACGGACTGGAAGTCAGGCTATCTGGCGCGCAAGGCCAATCAACTCCTGCCGCCCAATGTGGAATATCACGAGATTCCTGTGGAAGGCCGTATCATCCGCGCCAAGGTGGCCATTCTGTCCATTACGCAGTTCCGCCGCATGACGGGACGCGCAACACTCGATACCACCGTATGGGCGCGTTTCTGCCAGCCCGTAAGGCTGGTATGGGTCAGGGGACCAGAAGCGGCGGATGCCATTCTGGGCTGTATTATCCGCGCGGTAGGGCAGGCCGGGCGCTGGGCCGCAGCGCTGGGGCCGGAACAGGGCACGGCCGCCGAATTCTGGCTGGCGCTTTTTGCCCATACCTATGGGGCCGAATTGCGGGTCGAAAACGGACGCAGGCCCCGGACCCTGCTACAGGGGCATGAACAGCGCTATAATGCGCTGTTACCCGATATCTGGCTGGCCGATGGCGTGGCTTTTACGCGCGATGGCGCGGTCCTGCACCCCCGGCTGACTGCGGAACAGCGTCGCGCCATGCGGGAAGGGTGGTGGTTACGTGACCGGCTGGGTACGGTCCTGAATGTCAGCCGCCTGTTCAAGGGGGCATTCACGTTTGAAGGTGGCGCACGCTACATCGCGTGGAAGATCCGACGCCATTCAGGCATTGAACTGCCGCTGGGGCCGTTTTCGGAGCGGCATCCGCTGATCTGCCTGCCGTATCTGCTATGGTCGCTACGGCAGGCAGGGTTCTTCAGGCGGCGGGGTTGATCCCCATTTCCCCTGCGACAGCAGCGAATATCTCAACCGCCCGATCGATCTGTTCGGGCGTATGTGTCGCCATGACGGAGGTACGCAGCAGCGGATGCTGGTCAGGTGTCGCGGGCGGCAGGCTGAGATTTACATAAACCCCGAGGTCCAGCAGCCGGTTCCAGAACGCTACCGCCGTTTCGACTTCATCCAGAACGACGGACACCACCGGGCTGGCCTGCGGACCGGTACGCAGGCCGGTAGCCTGAAGTCCGGCATGCAGCCGACGGGCGTTGTCCATCAGGCGCACGCGCAGTTCGGGGCGGTTTTCCAGTTCATCCAGTGCCGCCATGGTCGCGGCGATGACTTCCGGCGGAAGGGACGCGGTAAACATATAGGGACGCGAACAGAGCCGGATCAGGTCTAGGCCCGCATGGTTGGATACGCAATAGCCGCCAACCGTGCCAAGGCTTTTGGAAAAAGTGCCGACAACAAAGTCCACATCATCTTCCACGCCATCGGCTTCCGCCACGCCACGGCCATGCTGGCCCATCACGCCAACGGAATGGGCTTCATCAGCCAGAAGCCATGCGCCGGTTTCCCGCTTGACCGCTGCGAACTCCGCCATGGGTACGACATCGCCCATCATGGAATAGATGCCTTCTACAACCACCAGCTTCGATCCCGGCGTACCTTCAAGGCGACGCAGGCGCTTGTGCAGGTCATCAGCATCGTTATGGCGGAAACGGATGACCTGTGCATGGCCCAGACGGCTGCCGTCATAGATGCTGGCATGACTGTCCGCGTCAAGCAGCAGGTAATCATCCTTGCCGGCCAGTGCGGAAATCGTGCCCAGATTGGCCTGATAGCCAGTGGAGAATACCATGCAGTGCCGACGGCGGAAGAACGCTGCCAGACGGTCTTCCAACTGGCGGTGCAGGCCTTGGGTTCCGTTGGCGATGCGCGATCCGGTTGTGCCCACACCATAGGCCCGCGCAGCCTCGACCGCAGCTTCAATGGCGGCGGGAGACTGGCTGAGGCCAAGATAGTTATTGGTACCGAACAGGAGCGTTTCCCGCCCTTCGATCAGCCCGACAGTAGAAGAAATGGGCTTTTCGATAACCACATCAAACGGGTTGCGGCCACCACCGGCGGTCACTGCCGACAGTGCTGTCGCCAGTCCCTCGTATTTTGAGAAAATGGACATGATGCGTCAGGATGCCTGCTTGAGAGATACAATGCAGGCAGCCAGATCATCGATGGTACGGATATCGGCCAGCCGGTCCAGCGGCACGGAAACATCAAGGGTATCCTCGATTTCCATGACAAAGTTCATGACGGCCAGTGAATCAAAGGCCAGATCCTCAACGATCTTGCTGCTGCCATTGATATCACGGGGAACCTTGGGGTTCGCCAGCAGCGTCTTCACGATCAGCGCGGAGACGCTCGCTACCGTTTCAGTCATTCCTACATCCTTATCGCACGTCCGGCCTGCCGTGGGGCAGGGGATCAGCATGAATGGCCTGCCCGCGATCCGGGACCGCGGGTTGGGATTGTAATCTGTTCTTAACCGGAAGTCTTATGATCGAAAAACAGGTTTTTGACCAGTCCCGCGTTTCAGCCCTGCCCAAAGGGGGAAGGGTCAGCGGGTACCCCCTCAGCCAACCGAAACAGACGTTGTTTCCAGCGGCTGGAACGCGCCGGACAGCAGCATCGCCTTTGCCCGCGCCCGCGTCAGCTTGCCCGAAGATGTCTGCGGCAGGGTGTGGGGCGGGACCAGAATGATGGAGACATCCACGCCGTGCTGCCGACGGAACAGGTTGGCGGCTTCGGTTTTAAGCGTCTCGCGTGCTTCGGGGGAGGAGGCACGACACTGAACGAGGGCCACGATCTTTTCGCCCTCATCCTCATCAACCGAAAATACGGCAACGTCCCGGCTGCGCAGGGCGCTGATTTCGGTTTCAGCCGACCATTCGAGGTCCTGCGGCCAGATATTGCGGCCATTGATGATGATGAGATCCTTGGCGCGACCGGTTACGACCACCTGACCATCCAGCATGTAGCCCAGATCACCAGTATTCAGCCAGCCTGCGGAATCCAGCACGCGCGCGGTTTCCTGCGGCCTGCGGAAATATCCCTGCATCAGGCTGGGGCCGCGCACGAAAATGGTGCCAATCTCGCGGTCCTTCAGGACCTGCCCCTGCGCATTGCGGACTTCGAGTTCATGCTGGGGCAGCACTTCACCGCACAGCACAAAGGTGCGCAGCGCGCGCGCGGGATCGTTGGAAGGGATGGCTTCGCCACGTGTCTCCAGCGCACGCAGGTCGATCGTATCCGTGCGGATACCCGATCCAAGCGGCGCAAAACTGATGGCAAGCGTTGCTTCAGCCATACCGTAGCTGGCGGTAAACGCACCCGCGTCGAACCCGGAGGATGCGAAGCGCTGGGCAAAATCCTCAAGGATATGATAGCGGATCATATCGCCACCAATCCCCGCAACCCGCCATGACGAGAGGTCAAGCTCGATCGACGTGGCGCGCCGGGCGCATAATTCGTAACCAAAGGACGGGCTGTAGGAAATCGTGCCCCGGTTCCGGCTGATCAGATCCAGCCATACATGGGGGCGTCGGGCAAATTCCCGCGTCGGCAGCATATCGACGCTAAGCTGGCACGTCATGGGCGTCAGGAAAAAGCCCACCAGCCCCATGTCATGATAGAGCGGCAGCCACGATACGCAGCGATCGCCCGTTTCACGCACCTTCAGCCCGTTAAGGGCAATGGCATGGGCATTGGCCAGACCGGAACGCTGCGTTACCGCAATCCCCATGGGAAAACGGGTACTGCCGGATGAAAACTGAAGATAGGACAGATCTTCGGCATTTATGGCGGGCAGGGTGTCCACCGTGATCGGTGTTTCCAGAAGTTCTGCCGGTGTTCCAGCAAATTTCAGGTCCAGACCTGCCGTGATTTCATCCGTCCATGACGAAATGATCGAGGCTATGACCACGGCGGAGGCCGCCGCCCCTTCAATCATGCCGCGCAGGGTGCCGACATAGCCTTCACGCCCGCCAAAGGCGACAGGCAGTGGCAGGGGGGCAGATACCAGCCCCGCATACTGGCAGCCAAAGAAAATACGGGCGAAATCGCCATCACTTTCCGCCACGATGGCGACCCGGTCGCCCGGCTTCAGGCCAAGGGACAGAAGGCGCTTGCCGGTTTCGATCGCCTGTTCACGCAGCGTCCTGTAAGGCAGCGCTTCGAGCAGGACACCTTTGCCGGAATAGATATTGAAGCCGCTT
>NZ_CP036404.1:65000-1542500 GCF_004348195.1 Komagataeibacter saccharivorans
AAAGCGAGTCTGAATAGGGCGACGAGTTGCTGGCAGAAGACCCGAAACCGAGTGATCTAGCCATGGCCAGGCTGAAGGTGCGGTAACACGCACTGGAGGGCCGAACCCACGCCTGTTGAAAAAGTCGGGGATGAGCTGTGGCTAGGGGTGAAAGGCCAATCAAACTCGGAAATAGCTGGTTCTCCGCGAAATCTATTGAGGTAGACCGTCGAGTATTACCCCGGGGGGTAGAGCACTGGATGGGCTAGGGGGGCCCAAAGCCTTACCAAACCTAACCAAACTCCGAATACCCGGAAGTATGAGCTCGGCAGACAGACAGTGGGTGCTAAGGTCCATTGTCGAGAGGGAAACAGCCCAGACCACCAGCTAAGGCCCCTAAATCGTGGCTAAGTGGGAAAGGATGTGGGGATTCCAAAACAACCAGGAGGTTGGCTTAGAAGCAGCCATCCTTTAAAGAAAGCGTAATAGCTCACTGGTCTAATAGAAACCCTGCGCCGAAAATGTAACGGGGCTCAAGCCACGTGCCGAAGCTGTGGGTGCATTCTTTGAATGCGCGGTAGCGGAGCGTTCCGTAGGTCTGTGAAGGAGACGGGGTGACCCTCTCTGGAGATATCGGAAGTGCGAATGCTGACATGAGTAGCGACAAACAGTGCGAGAAACACTGTCGCCGAAAGTCCAAGGGTTCCTGCGCAAGGTTAATCCGCGCAGGGTGAGCCGGCCCCTAAGGCGAGGGCGAAAGCCGTAGTCGATGGAAACCGGGCAAATATTCCCGGGCCTGCCAGAAGTGACGAATACAATATGTTGTCGGGTCTTATCGGATTGATCCGGCTTTTGGAGTATTCCAGGAAATAGCTCTGGCATATAGACCGTACCCGAAACCGACACAGGTGGACTGGTAGAGAATACCAAGGCGCTTGAGAGAACGATGCTGAAGGAACTAGGCAAATTACTTGCGTAACTTCGGGATAAGCAAGACCCGTCAGTGGGCAACCATCGGCGGGTGGCACAGACCAGGGGGTAGCGACTGTTTAGTAAAAACACAGGGCTGTGCGAAGTCGAGAGACGACGTATACGGCCTGACGCCTGCCCGGTGCCGGAAGGTTAAGAGGAGGTGTGCAAGCACCGAATTGAAGCCCCGGTAAACGGCGGCCGTAACTATAACGGTCCTAAGGTAGCGAAATTCCTTGTCGGGTAAGTTCCGACCTGCACGAATGGCGTAACGACTTCCCCGCTGTCTCCAGCATCGGCTCAGCGAAATTGAATTCCCCGTGAAGATGCGGGGTACCCGCGGTCAGACGGAAAGACCCTATGAACCTTTACTGCAGCTTTGCAGTGGCATCAGAGACATTCTGTGTAGGATAGGTGGGAGGCTTTGAAACCGGGGCGCCAGTTCCGGTGGAGCCATCCTTGAAATACCACCCTGACTGTTTCTGATGTCTAACCGAGGCCTGTTAGCCAGGTCCGGGACCCTGCATGGTGGGCAGTTTGACTGGGGCGGTCGCCTCCCAAAGTGTAACGGAGGCGCGCGATGGTGGGCTCAGGCCGGTCGGAAACCGGCTGTCGAGTGCAATGGCATAAGCCCGCCTGACTGTGAGAGTGACAGCTCGATCAGAGACGAAAGTCGGCCATAGTGATCCGGTGGTCCCGCGTGGAAGGGCCATCGCTCAACGGATAAAAGGTACTCTAGGGATAACAGGCTGATCTCCCCCAAGAGTCCACATCGACGGGGAGGTTTGGCACCTCGATGTCGGCTCATCACATCCTGGGGCTGGAGCAGGTCCCAAGGGTTCGGCTGTTCGCCGATTAAAGTGGTACGTGAGCTGGGTTTAGAACGTCGTGAGACAGTTCGGTCCCTATCTGCCGTGGGTGTTGGAGACTTGAGAGGATTTGTCCCTAGTACGAGAGGACCGGGATGAACATACCTCTGGTGCACCGGTTGTCGCGCCAGCGGCACAGCCGGGTAGCTAAGTGTGGACGGGATAACCGCTGAAAGCATCTAAGCGGGAAACCCACCTCAAAACAAGGTCTCCCCAAGGGCCGTGATAGACCATCACGTCAATAGGCCAGGTGTGGAAGCGCAGTAATGCGTGCAGCTAACTGGTCCTAATCGCCCAATAGGCTCATTCCATCGCCCCCTCAAAAGGGCAACACACATGCACAGCAGTCATCCACTCTTCAACACAATAACAAAAACGCACCAACCCATCACATCCTCTCCCCATACCGGGGAGACTGGATGACCTGGTGGCTATGGCGGGGAATGATCCACCCGATCCCATCCCGAACTCGGCCGTGAAATGCCCCAGCGCCTATGATACTGTGCCTTAAGGCACGGGAAAGTCGGTCGCCGCCAGGTCTTCCAGTCTCCCCAAACAACCGCGGGGTGGAGCAGCCCGGTAGCTCGTCAGGCTCATAACCTGAAGGTCATAGGTTCAAATCCTATCCCCGCAACCATACGTATCCGTCTGAAAAGACTAAAGAAAAGCCACCCTTACGGGTGGCTTTTTTTGTGCCTGAATCACTCCGCAGGATGCACATAGGATGCAAATGGGAGTGAAAGCGCAGCGTAGGTTGGGCTGATTTCACGTGTGCGTGAACGTGGGAGCGAGGTTCTTTAGGCGGTCCGGTCAGACTCGAACCGCAATGTCGTGAGCAAAGTTTTGGCCAAGAGCTTCAGTTGTGATCGACGCCATACGATATCCGTTCGCCGGGTTGCTCAGATAGGCAAGGTAGGCACCGGCACAGCCGCCATCGCTCCCATCAAGATCGGCGCGATCGCTCACGACGAGGCCTCGTTGTCTTAGACCCGGTTCGAGCAGGCGAAGGATATCCAGATAGAGCCCTTTCGAGGCATCAAGCAGGATCAGGTCGATTGGCTGCGGCACATCGCGGGCAAGCGTAATCATGGCATCTCCGATGCGGATATCGACCAGATCAGCCAGCCCGGCCTCGTGCAGATTGGCTGCTGCGCTTGCGGCTTTCTGTGCGACAAACTCTGTTGTCACCAGCCGCCCGCCGCCGTTATCTCTTAGGGCGGCTGCCAGGAAGAGTGTTGAAACCCCGAACGACGTGCCAAACTCAACAATATGTCGGACACCGCTGCTGCGTGCCAGCACATAAAGCAGGGCGCCAAACTCAGGTGTGACTGGCATTCTGGCCTCAGCCATGGCCTGATAAAATCCGTGTTCTCCATCATGGTTCAGTCCTGCGGACTGCGCTTCTGCACGTCGAAAGGGATCCTGTTCAATGGTCTCGGAATAGAGACGTTCAAGAACCCGCTGGATAGCTGGTGTGAATTGTGGACGAAAGAGGTGATCGGTCATGGTAACTCCACAGACAAGACTGGATGCAGATAAAAATAATCCGTCGTTTTGTGCTGGCGTTACTCGCATTTTCACTGAAGATACCGACCTCGCTCTGGCTCCACGGAAATGGCCGCGTCAGGCACGTTCGCGAGCGACGATGGACGCCATTCTGGAAGCGACTGCTCTGCTTCTGGAGGAAGGCAAATCCTGCAGCACTAACGCTATTGCGGAGCGTGCGGGTGTTGGAATTGCTACCCTCTACCAGTATTTCGATGGCAGGGACGGGGTCATCGCGGCGCTCAGCCGTCAGGTGCGGGCAAGGCTGGCGCACACTGTCACCTCAGCGTTGGAGACTGCGTGCGACCAGTCATTGCGCGAGGGAGTGCGCTCTCTGGTTCTCGCCGCAGTTCAGGCTGACCGGGAGCGTCCGCTTCTCGCTTCGCGCTTGGATGAAATTGAAGCGAAACTGCCTCTCGAGACAGACCATCGCCGTATCATGACTGAACTCTGTACAGCGATAACGACGTTTCTTGAGCACCAGAATGTTGCTTATGGGGTGAAGGCGGAGACTCTTGCCGCTGATCTCTGCACAATCGCAGGAGCGCTTATCGACGCGGCACGGGAGCGCTCCGGGACGATAGAGGTTGATCAGCTTGCTCGTATCACAGGCCAGCTGTTGGCGATCATTCATGCTGAGTAGCCGGAGTAATAATTTCGTTTACGGTTAAGCGTTATGGCAATTCTTGCAGCAACCTGCCTGAAAGCATAGCAGAAACAGAGCGGATAGGCAGCAGTCGCCTTCATTTCAGACGCGCAGAAGGCAGAGGAGGCCCCGGAAAATCGGACAGGGTGATAAGCTATCCCCGGCCTGGATAAGGACAGGGACTGATGGGCAAGGTTACGAGGAAACGGTATTCGTGTGAGTTCAAGTCTCGTGTGGCTCTTGAGGCGATCCGTGGCGAGCAGACGTTGTCGGAACTGGCGTCGAAGCACGGTGTGCATCAGACGATGATTGCCCAGTGGAAGCGTCAGGCGATCGAGGGCATGGCAGCGACCTTTTCGGGCAAGGCCGTTGCGGAGCCTGCGACGAGTGCGGCCGAGGTTGAGAAGCTTCATGCGAAGATCGGCCAGCTTTTGGTGGAACGGGATTTTTTGCGGGATGCCTCTGTTCGCTTGGGCGTGACCAGAGGCGGGAAATGATCGACCCGCAACGTCCCCGCTTGCCGATTGTCAGGCAATGCACCTTGCTGAGGCTCAACCGATCTGGGGTATATTATCAGCCTGCGCCCGAAAACGCGTTCAACCTGATGCTGATGCGGTTGATCGACGAACAGTTCATGGAAACGCCGTATTATGGCGCCCGGCAGATGGCGCGGCACCTTCGCCGTCTGGGCCATGAGGTAGGCCGCAAGCGGATCGGACGGCTGATGGCCCGGATGGGGCTGGTTGCGATCTACCAGAAACCCAGGACGACGGTGCCCCACCCGGAGCATCGCACATATCCTTATCTCCTGCGGGACCTGACGATCGACAGGCCCAACCAGGTCTGGTGTTCGGATATCACCTACATTCCGATGCGCCGGGGTTTTCTGTATCTGACGGCGATCATGGACTGGGCGACGCGCAAGGTTCTGGCCTGGCGCCTGTCCAATACCATGGATGCGGACTTCTGCATCGAGGCCTTGTAGGAGGCGTTGGCCCGCTACGGGACGCCGGAGATTTTCAACACGGATCAGGGCCGCCAATTCACCACGCCGCGCTTCACCGAAGTGCTACAGGGCCGGCAGATCCGCATCAGCATGGACGGGCGCGGCCGCTGGATGGACAATGTCTTCATCGAACGGCTCTGGCGGTCATTGAAATATGAATGCGTGTATCTCCACGCTTTCGAGACCGGCTCGGAACTTCGTGCCGGCCTGGCGAAATGGATTGGTCATTATAATTCGCGGCGCCCACACTCGGCGCTCGCTGGACGCACGCCCGATGAGGTGTATCATGGATCCGCTCCGACACCGCTGCCGGGGTTAACCCCGGCAGCGGTGTCGGTCAGCAACAACGAGAAATTGGCGGCATAGCAACATCGGGCGATAGCTTATTCAACCCGCAAATCTGTCCGAACAAATGGGGCCACCTCTGGCTGCTCGGCCATTCGGTAAGCGGACTATGATCACAAGGAATAAATTATAGTTACCGTGTAGCTTCATGTCTTGGCTATTCAACTATCGTCGCTTGAGAGTAATTATGGTGATTAATACATGGTGATTGAAGATAGGATTCTGCAATGTCAGACAGTATAGCGTCTGCTATAATTGGTTTAGTTGGTGCGGTTGTGGGTGGGGTATATCCGCTTTAACTAATTATCTAATATCAAAGAATACATTGAGTCAGTATAAACAAGAGAAATCTTGGGAAGTCCGCAGGGAAGCTTATTCCACCATTATTAATGGTCTAACATTATCCAAAAACCAAGCCTTGAATATTCTTGAGGGTTATGACCCACACCAAGATGATTGGTGCGGATCTGATAGATATAACGAAACCAAAAGAAAAATGTTTGAGAATCTCAAAATCAGTTATGATGCGTTTCAGAAAAACCGCTTATTCCTTTCCAATGATTTCATCAAAAAATATGAAGCGATGCGAGACAAGATGAATGATGATACGAACCTATTTCCGCCAGACATTGACGAAAACATTTCCAATACACTTCAGAAGAATGTTCCGCTTTTAGAAGCGCTGGCGCAAGCCGGTATTCAGTAACGGCTTCTTATATATGCGTGACGCACGGTAGGACTTTGGTTCCGCCTTGTATCTCCATGTGCGCGGGAGGGGGAGGGATCGTGCGATCAGAAAAAGTCGACACAGAGGCCAGCAATCGCTGTTAAACCCTGCTTGTAGAAGCCCTCTCAGAGGCGTCTTTTTCCGGCGATGCCGTCAGCCAGCCAATACTCCGTCACAAAGGCTTAGAATGATGGCTTCGCCTGCAACCTTGACTCTCACAACGGGTCCGTTCCCTATTTGTCCCAAGCCCGATGGAGATACCATAATGGCTTACGCAGGAGACCGAATCATGGGCTTGGCCTGCACCCCTCCTTCGGTCGTCCCATCACATTATATTAAGGACATGGCCGAAGCCGTCGCCAGCTTTGCCGTCATCACGGTCGAAACTCAAGCGTCGCCGGCCCATCGAAAGCGGACATTCGAATCAACGTCGGCGACGGTAGCTTTCTGGTTCGTAGCTGACAAGCAGTCATCCTTATGGACACCAAAGTAGAAAGATAGAGGGTAGTTAAAATGATGCTTTCCACAGATGAAATTCTAGCCATTTTGCTTCTTCGAAAGCGCACAATGGAATTCCGCTACGAATTCCACGCACGATCCTCCGAATGATGCTTGGCACTGCATAACCAAATTGCACTGGGTTAAAAAGTTCTGTCATCGTCTCCACATCAAGATTTGGATACTTGGCTTTTAAATCAAAAGAATATCGGACCATTTCTGAGTGTTCATGTTTCGATATGAATACAGGAATGTCGCTTCCCGCTGGGTCAGGCAATGCCTGCGGGGCAATCAACCGAATTTTTTCCTTACCGGCAATGTCACATAGGTCCGGATCAATTTGCTGCTCGATAAATGAGCGAATTAGAAGTGGCGAATGCTTTTCCCAAACTATCCGGACATATTCACTTATGTCGGGATGGCCCAGGAGAAGCTTCAAGCCCGTGATGGTGCTCTCTTCATCCTCTGTGTGGATGTAAAGCTCTTCTCTATGCTTCACCACCATCTTGCGCCGTTCAAGCGATCGCGACGCCCCGGCTTGCAGTTTGCATATTTTCAGAAGTAGGTCGTCGGATTCCTGTTTGCGGAACGCAATGCGCCCCGCTGGAAACTCGCGGAAATCGTAAACTAATTCTCTAATCGCTACTGCAAGCTCAGCATCGTCTAACAGTAGTTTTGCTCCTGACGCTCGCCAGCTCGCTAGAAGCGGATTCGGTTGACCCGCTGAATATGCCCCAAAATGTTTTGCAGCGATACGCGGGTGCCGAGTGGCCCGACGCACTAGTTCACTCCAGCCGATAACATTTACAGTGAATAAGCCTGAAGAATTATGCTCGATAGTAAGATCGCGAGCATAATTCTGAATATTTTCATCATCAGGGCTAGTTGATACGAGGTAAAAGGCCTTGAGCGCCGGCTTAAAATTCTTGGCTTTTTCAACCTCGCTCTTAAGGTCTTTGCGGGATAATGTCTTAACAGGCCAAACAGATTTCTTCTTGCATTGGATACCGACGGGCCAGAGAGCGCCGTCGCGTCCGACTATGTCGACGCCATCCTGTGGCTGGCCGGCTCGGCCATGTCTAACTAGACCGGAATCACGCCATTCCTCCTGAAATACGTCGGCGCAAAGTTCTTCAAAATGATCCCAACTTCTAGGAGGCGCTTGCTCAAAGTGGACAAACTGCACGGGTTTATCTTCCAATCATTGTGACGTAATGAGAAAATCATCCAACTGATACTATGCTGTTAAGTTGAACGCTATTGTCTTCTCTCATTCATCCTTGGGCTGGTTTGCAAGTCGCTTTCAACTTAGAGGGTGTTATGTACTTTTTTGTGTAATTGTTGCAGAATATGTGGATGAATACTGCTCGCAAACCGTATCCGTCTGATATCAGTGACGAAGAGTGGTCTCTGATTGTTCCCTATCTCCTTCTGATGAAAGAGGATGCAGAGCAGCGACATCATGATCTGAGAGAGTTGTTCAACGGCCTGCGGTATGTGATCCGTTACGGTATAGCATGGCGCGCGATGCCGAACGATCTGCCACCGTGGACTGCGGTTTATCAGCAATCCCGGCGCTGGATGGACGCAGGATGTTTCGAGGTTGTCGTCCACGATCTCCGGGCCGTGCTGCGTCTGGCTGCAGGAAAGCAGGCCGAGCCGACAACGGCGATTATCGACAGCCGGACACTGCGCTCAACCCCTGAGAGTGGTTCACGCGCCGGGTATGATGGCGCGAAAAGAAAAAAGGGATCGAAGCTGCACATGGCGGTCGACACCCTAGGGCATCTTCTGGCCCTGCACGTCACCCCGGCAGACAGAGATGATCGGGCAGAAGTCGCTCCGCTCGCGCAAGCCATTCAGCAGGCAACAGACGGTAGCGTTGAACTGGCATGGGCTGATCAGGGCTATACCGGATCAAAACCGGCGAAAGCTGCCAGAGAGCAGGATATCACCCTCGAAATCGTCAGGCTGCCTCAGGCAAAGCGGGGTTTTGTGCTGCTGCCCCGACGATGGATCGTGGAGAGATCGTTCGCATGGGCGACACGGTGCAGAAGGCTCGTAAAAGACTACGAGCGCTGCGCCTCAACCCTCGCCGCAATGCACACCATCGCCTTCGCTGGCTTCATGCTCAGAAATGCCGCTCAACTGCTCGCCCAAAGTGTATAACACTCTCTAGGTGCTGGTCAAACAGGCTTGCCAGATACGCAACGGCGCAATACCCGACGAAAATTCAACGGAGAACGCCGTATTGACAGAAATTGCCCGATTTTGTACCGAAAAGAAAAATATGTATTTTAATATTTGGATAGAAAAGATAATAGAATGAGCGTTATTGCTGACTTACTTATCGGACTGGCATCAGCATTCCTTTTTGCCCTGCTGGAGCCCTATCTGTTGGGATTAGAGCCGCAGTGGAAGTGGGCTTCCGCTGTGGCAGTGCTTATTGGCGCTGGTGTAATTGCTCACCTGCTCAGGCGAGCCAAGCCGGATTCTCTCAAAAAAGCACGGAAGATTCTCACAGGGAATGACGCTGGGGAAGATATGGAGATCACCGCAAATAACGTAGACGCGACTGGCAGCCAAGGGGCCGTTCTTGCCGAAAACAAGGCTAAAGGTAACGTCAAGATTGATATTTCGGACAGCAAGTTTTGATGTTTCCTGTGGCAAGTGTCTTTCGTGTCGATTGGGCGGCTGAGTTCAATAGATTGCGTCCCTTTCTCGAAGGAAGAGGAGGGGTTATTCAGATCAATTTTACCTCAGAGGATGCAGCCCCCTCAAAATTCAATTATATTCTGAAGGAAGATTTTGGAGCACCTGACAATGGGAATTACCTGTCGCTCCGCGTAGATGATGCATGGAGCACGACATATACGGTCGACGACCAGATCGACGCATTCGCGAGGAAGCTGGCCGAAGGAGGGGTTGTTGTCGATTTTCCCGAGGTTACGCCCTATAGTGGAAAGGTTTTATCAGAAAATAGCGCAGGTGGCGATCTTACAATCAGCGTAACTGGACTGACGATTGTAAACGGATTCGATCAATCCCCTTACGCCCGAGGAAAAAGAATAGAGGCCGTCTGTGATGGGGTGCGTCACTTTGTGAATGGCGGTGGCCATTTCATGGTGGTGGTGAACGATATGACGCAGGACGAACAGGCGAGGTTCTGGAAACAGTTCTGGTATGGCGGACTAGAAAGGGCGGGCGAGCAAAGGCTGCTTCTCGTTTATTTTGTTGGCCCGAAATGTGGCAATCGTCCACACGCTGATGCACCGCCTCCAAACTTGTGTCTGACACTGCCGACGGCAATCGAAGGTGACGAGTTCAGAGAGAACTGTGTGTATGATGACATTCTTGATCTGTTCGAAAAGGCCGGATACATGCCGGATCAAGTGGCCGTGGCCGCAGATGGCATAATCTCGAGTCACGGCCACTCGGTTCTGGCTGTCCAAGAAGGACTCGCAAAGCTGTTCTTGAGGCTGCAAGCCAAGTCAAACAGGGCGCAGACTTGAGCCGCCTATCCTCCTTTCTCGATGGAGCGCCGGAAGGAACAGCGATGACGCTCGCTGCACTCGCCTGTGCCGAGAGTCTGACCGATGTCGTGGCGTTTGCCATCTATCAGAAGGTTCCTGTTCCAAGTCTAAGCGCTGAAGAGTTTATTGCGGGTTTCAAGTATTCCGGCCTGACCGAGCCTCGAAACAGTGAATGGAACCTCTTACCGGCGCTGAGAGAAGAGCTTGTCGGAAACAAGAGACTTCTGCCGAAAGCCGCAAGCGAGGAGATTCATAAGGAACTGCTTGCCCTCGGACAGTTCGAGGCAAATCGGCAGCGGGCAGGTGCAGAGATACCCTCTTATTTGTTTACCGAGGCAGGACAGGCCTATCATCTTGCCGGGACAGGCGCAGTTCAGACCGCCCTTGAACATTATAGTGCAGCATCAAGGGGACCATTCAATGGTGCTCAATGGCTTGGCGCGAAGCTGGCGGCAGAGCAGGAGCGTAATCATGTTATTCCCGAAGGCGCAGTGGAGACTACTTTCCTCCGAGCTTTGGTAATGCTGCGCGAAGGACACAAGCGTGATGCCATGCCGCTGTTCCGCCGGGTTGCGGCGACTAACCGTGAGATGCGGGAAGTGGCGATTTCATTGCATATCATTGGAAACGATAACAATCGCGGCCAGAGGCGCGAAGCCGAGCGCGAACTCCATCGCAGCATCGAGATCGGTAAAAAACTTCACCACGATTTTCATGTCGCCCAGACCCTGCACAGCCTAGCCAACCTTCTGGGTAGGCAGAACGGCCGGTTCAAAGAGGCCGAGGACGCCTATAGGGAAAGCATCGAGATCGGTAAAAAACTTCACCACGATTTTCATGTCGCCCAGACCCTGCACAGCTTAGCCAACCTTCTGGGTAGGCAGAACGGCCGGTTCAAAGAGGCCGAGGACGCCTATAGGGAAAGCATCGAGATCCTTAAAAAGCTAGGCAACGAGTTCGGTGTCGCCCAGACCCTGCACAGCCTAGCCAACCTTCTGGGTAGGCAGAACGGCCGGTTCAAAGAGGCCGAGGACGCCTATAGGGAAAGCATCGAGATCGACAAAAAGCTAGGCAACGAGTTCGGTGTTGCCCAGACCCTGCACAGCCTAGCCAACCTTCTGGGCAGGCAGAGCGGCCGGTTCAAAGAGGCCGAGGACGCCTATAGGGAAAGCATCAACCTAGGCAAGAAGCTTCGCAACGATAATCACATGGCGCAGGTTCTACGAAGCTACGGTCTAGCGATCGAACAGCATTCGCCAGATGAGGCGCTGCTGCTGCTGCTGCAGTCGCTCAGAATCAATCGGCGGCACAGGAAATGGGAATTTGTCAGGCGGCTAGAGAGAGACATCCGCAATGTGGAAGCACGGACCACGAGTCGACTTCCGCCCCCCCCCCGCCAATCCTGAATTCAGACCTAGCTGATAATGCTAGCGCTACTCAATCTACCTCTGCGGACGATTACGTTACAAATTAGGCGAATGGGATTTTGATGCACCTGTCCTGTTATTACTCTTCGACCATAACCGGCGACTGCTTTTGCAGCGATCGCCGAGAGATCACCAATTGGCAGCCTTTGGTAAATTTCCACTACGGCGTGTCGTCAGTTAAGCTCTGAATATGGCATGTGAGGGTTGTACTTTGTGTCTGCGTGTGCTGACTGTTTTCCCGTTTTTTGAGGGAGACAGACAGATGCGGCGCTATAGTTTACGCGATGACCAGTGAGAGGTGGCCCCATTTGTTCGGACAGATTTGCGGGTTGAATAAGCTATCGCCCGATGTTGCTATGCCGCCAATTTCTCGTTGTTGCTGACCGACACCGCTGCCGGGGTTAACCCCGGCAGCGGTGTCGGAGCGGATCCATGATACGCCTCATCGGGCGTGCGTCCAGCGAGCGCCGAGTGTGGGCGCCGCGAATTATAATGACCAATCCATTTCGCCAGGCCGGCACGAAGTTCCGAGCCGGTCTCGAAAGCGTGGAGATACACGCATTCATATTTCAATGACCGCCAGAGCCGTTCGATGAAGACATTGTCCATCCAGCGGCCGCGCCCGTCCATGCTGATGCGGATCTGCCGGCCCTGCAGCACTTCGGTGAAGCGCGGCGTGGTGAATTGGCTGCCCTGATCCGTGTTGAAAATCTCCGGCGTCCCGTAGCGGGCCAACGCCTCCTACAAGGCCTCGATGCAGAAGTCCGCATCCATGGTATTGGACAGGCGCCAGGCCAGAACCTTGCGCGTCGCCCAGTCCATGATCGCCGTCAGATACAGAAAACCCCGGCGCATCGGAATGTAGGTGATATCCGAACACCAGACCTGGTTGGGCCTGTCGATCGTCAGGTCCCGCAGGAGATAAGGATATGTGCGATGCTCCGGGTGGGGCACCGTCGTCCTGGGTTTCTGGTAGATCGCAACCAGCCCCATCCGGGCCATCAGCCGTCCGATCCGCTTGCGGCCTACCTCATGGCCCAGACGGCGAAGGTGCCGCGCCATCTGCCGGGCGCCATAATACGGCGTTTCCATGAACTGTTCGTCGATCAACCGCATCAGCATCAGGTTGAACGCGTTTTCGGGCGCAGGCTGATAATATACCCCAGATCGGTTGAGCCTCAGCAAGGTGCATTGCCTGACAATCGGCAAGCGGGGACGTTGCGGGTCGATCATTTCCCGCCTCTGGTCACGCCCAAGCGAACAGAGGCATCCCGCAAAAAATCCCGTTCCACCAAAAGCTGGCCGATCTTCGCATGAAGCTTCTCAACCTCGGCCGCACTCGTCGCAGGCTCCGCAACGGCCTTGCCCGAAAAGGTCGCTGCCATGCCCTCGATCGCCTGACGCTTCCACTGGGCAATCATCGTCTGATGCACACCGTGCTTCGACGCCAGTTCCGACAACGTCTGCTCGCCACGGATCGCCTCAAGAGCCACACGAGACTTGAACTCACACGAATACCGTTTCCTCGTAACTTTGCCCATCAGTCCCTGTCCTTATCCAGGCCGGGGATAGCTTATCACCCTGTCCGATTTTCCGGGGCCTCCTCTGTATAGCATGGCGCGCGATGCCGAACGATCTGCCACCGTGGACTGCGGTTTATCAGCAATCCCGGCGCTGGATGGACGCAGGATGTTTCGAGGTTGTCGTCCACGATCTCCGGGCCGTGCTGCGTCTGGCTGCAGGAAAGCAGGCCGAGCCGACAACGGCGATTATCGACAGCCGGACACTGCGCTCAACCCCTGAGAGTGGTTCACGCGCCGGGTATGATGGCGCGAAAAGAAAAAAGGGATCGAAGCTGCACATGGCGGTCGACACCCTAGGGCATCTTCTGGCCCTGCACGTCACCCCGGCAGACAGAGATGATCGGGCAGAAGTCGCTCCGCTCGCGCAAGCCATTCAGCAGGCAACAGACGGTAGCGTTGAACTGGCATGGGCTGATCAGGGCTATACCGGATCAAAACCGGCGAAAGCTGCCAGAGAGCAGGATATCACCCTCGAAATCGTCAGGCTGCCTCAGGCAAAGCGGGGTTTTGTGCTGCTGCCCCGACGATGGATCGTGGAGAGATCGTTCGCATGGGCGACACGGTGCAGAAGGCTCGTAAAAGACTACGAGCGCTGCGCCTCAACCCTCGCCGCAATGCACACCATCGCCTTCGCTGGCTTCATGCTCAGAAATGCCGCTCAACTGCTCGCCCAAAGTGCATAACACCCTCTAGGCGGAACCGCTTCTGGAAAACATCGACCCAGATGCTTTCCTCGCTGACAAGGCGTATGACGCGGACAGGTTGATCGATCGGCTGATACAGCGCGGGATTACCTCGGTCATCCCGCCAAAACGCAACAGAACGACACGACGGAAAACCGATTTTTCTCCCTACCGCGAACGGAACCTTGTTGAGAGGTTCTTCAATAAACTCAAGCAGTTTCGCGCTATCGCAACCCGCTACGATAAACTGAAATCGACCTTCCTCGCTGCCGTGCAGTTCGCCTCAATCATCATCCTGCTTAACTGACGACACGCCGTAAGAGCCTGTTTGGAAAATCGGTCTGATGTGATTCAAGCGCTGGATGTGGACGCCAGAGCAGAGGGGCCGGATGGCTAGGATCAACCGCAAGACGAAACGCTACCCATCTGACATGACAGACGAGGAATGAGAGCGGATTGCGCCATTGATGCCAAGCCTTGGGCGTCGTGGCCGTCCACGGGAGGTCGAATTCCGTGAGGTGATCAACGCGGTGCGCTATCTTGTTCGTTCAGGCTGCTGTTGGCGGCATGCTGCCGATCCATTTCGGACACTGGCGCACGGTCTATGGCTGGTTTCGGGAACTGGCGCGACGGTTCCTGTTCCAGACCATTCATGACGTTGAACTGATGCTCGACCGGGAGCAGACAGGCCGTGAGGCCAGTCCGATAGCGGCGGTAATCGACAGCCAGAGCATCAAGGCGCCTCATGCAAAGACAAGGGGTTACGATGCCGGTAAGAAGGTCGTCGGACGCAAGCGCTGACAGCTAGCCGTCGACTCGGATCTGGGCCGGATGCTGCAGTGGGCAGAGTCACGGTTGGCCGAGCTTGACCGTCAAACCGGACTGGATGCTGCGAAATCCCTTGCGGGCGAAGGCGATCTGTTCCCGGTAGTCGACGAGCTTGAAGATCCGCTTGGCGATCCCCCCCCATCAGCTCTGGCTGGGGCTACTGAGTGCTTCTCCTCTGCCCAAAGCCTTTTATGGCCGCTGTTCGCTTAGGTCGAGATTGATGCTGCAAGGAGAAGCATTTCCATTGCCAGATCATCATCCCTTGGCTAGCCTCACGACAGCCCAGAAAATGGGCGCGCATAGTTACCATGCGCATCAGAGGGCTGGGAGGCCACGGTGGACAACAAGAGGTCCGAACTTCGCTGGGGCGTCGAGCAGCGTCTCGAGTTCATAGAGTTCCGCGTGTTCTGGGAGGGACATGTGAACCGCAGCGACCTGATGGACCAGTTCGGGGTCTCGGTGAACCAAGCGTCCACCGATCTAAACCGCTACATCGGCTTCGCGCCCGACAACATGATCTACGACAAGAGCGCGCGGGCCTACCTCCGTGGCCCCGAGTTCAAGCCCCGGTTCCTCGAACCCGACGCAAGCCGCTACCTCGCCCAGCTTCGGTCGGTGGCGGACGGGATCCTCGACCGCGAGGACTCGTGGATCGCCGATCTCCCACCCTACGCCTCAGCTCCGCCCCCTGTGCGCGGCGTCAATCCGGTGACGCTCCGCTCCGTGGTCGGCGCCATACGCCGGTCCGAGGCGATTGAGGTGAAGTACCAGTCCCTGTCCAGTCCGGAGCCGCGCTGGCGCTGGATCGCTCCGCACGCCATCGGGTTCGACGGGTTCCGCTGGCACACACGGGCGTTCTGCCTGACCGACGAAGCATTCAAAGACTTCCTGCTCTCGCGAATGCTCGAGATTCGAGAGTGTCGGGAAAGTGATGTGTCCGCGACGGACGACCGCGACTGGAATACTGAAGCCACTCTGGAAATCGGGCTCCACCCCGCCCTTCCTGAAACCCAGGCCAAGGTCATCGCGCTCGACTACGGGATGCGTGGCGGCAAGGCGAAGATCAAGGTCCGGCGCGCGCTCCTGTACTATGCGCTCAGGCGTCTGGGGCTTGATACTGATCCCGGCGCGAGGAAGCCGCAGGACCAGCAGATCGTGCTTCTCAACAGGGAGGTCATTCATGAAGATCATGGATAGACTGTCCCGCATCCTCGGCAGTTGCGACCAAACGGCGAGCGAACCGCAAAGCCATGTTCTTGCGCCTTTCGAGATCCGGATGATCGCCGAAGGGAAGCTCGAGAGGCTTGCCGAATTTGCGGAATCTTCTCGCCTCCACGCTGCCGACCCGAAAGGAGACACACCACTCCACCTTGCCGCGCGCATGGGCAATCTGGCCGTCTGCGATCTCTTCATTCGGTCGGGTGCCGACCCCGGCGCACTGAACCACGACCGACAGACACCTGCGGATGTGGCATTTGCCGAAGGTCACGGTCTCGCCGCGCAGCTTCTGTCTTCGCTTGTTACGGGGTCTCCGGAGACGGTTGGCGAGCGCGAGGTTTCACTTGTGGTCGAGGATGTCGTCACCGGGCCCGATGGAGTTCCTGAGTATCGTGTCGCCGTTTTTCAGGAGACGGAGCCAACCGATAGGACCGACGACCTAGATGACCTGCTGGCTTTCGAAGCTGAGGTAGAACCAGAGGAATTCTTCGATCAGTACGCGGACGATACGGCATCGGGGGCATTCGTAGCGCTCATAAGCTCGTCACCAGTGGTTTCGGATAACGAGGACGGGGATTGGGATCTCGACCTTTCAGCTGCGCCGATTGCTGGGGAAGGCATCGGCTCCAGTGCCGCGGTGACGGCCGACCATGGGGCAGAGAATGACTTCCTGAAAGTCCGGACCCGCGGCCGGCAATCGGTCAAACGCGCTGTCGTCCAGACCGGCACGCGGATGTCGATCGACCCGGAGTTCTGCTTCACTTGGGCAGAGGAGATTCTGGCAAAGGGTCGGTGCTCCCTCGACGATATCGACCACCTAGTCGTCCATTGCGAAGGGAATGGGGACCTCGAGGAACTGCGCATCAATCTCCAGCGCAACCTAGAAGCAGCGGGTTTCGATTTCACTCAGGCGACGGGGCATGATGCCGACCTCTGGGACGCCGTCTCGGACACATCGTCCGATGACCTTTCTGACGCGATAGAGGCAGCCCTTACGCGTCGGACGCGGCTTCCCGGCACACAGCGCTTCGTCATGGATAAATCAGAAGAGCTGCAGTTGCTGGAGCCCATGATGCGGGCCAAGCAGGAACTCCAGCTGGGCATCCTAGCCTCCGAGACCGCCGTCGAAACAATCCTCGACGTCATGGACCGCATCCGCGACGGTTCACGAGACCCCGGCTCGGTCTCCCTGAGAACGATCATTCCTTCACGCCCGGGTCATGCGGAGACGTCTGAAGTAATGGCCGCCGCAGACACCCTGAGGTCGTGGCACACTACTGGCCGGGTGATGGACGGCAAACGGCGAAGAGAGGCACTTGCTGCGCTCGAGGCATTGGATCTCTCGCTCGCATTTCACAAGGAGTTGGTCCGTAGACTGGAACAGTTCCCAGCGTGCCAAGCCGAGGCCAGTCAGCTGGAAGCCGAAATACTGATTTCCGAATCCGCTACCGAGCACCTAATCCGCGAGCATCTGCCTTACGTGCGGCGGTTTGCCTCGCGGAATGTGGAGGAAGGCGAGGATCCAGAGGATGTGTTCCAAGTGGCGGTCATGGGTCTGCAGCGTTCCACAAGGCGATTTGATCCCGAGCGTGGTTATCGGTTCCTCGTCTACGCTACCTACTGGATGCGACAGGCCATTACGCGATGGCGTTCTGATGAAGGCGCGGCGATCCGCATCCCCGTGCATCGGAACGAGAAAGTCACCAAGCTCGACTGCGCCCTCGAAAGGCTGGACGTTCGGGTCGGTGGTGCCGTCTCCGACATCGAACTCGCCGAAGAGCTCGAATGGACAGTCGAAGAGGTCAGACAGTTCCGTGGCATCCCGCGCGAAGCCGAATATCCCGCAAGCCTTGACGACTGGGACAACCTGCTGCCCGAGCCTTCAGAAGTGGATGTCTTCGACCAGGCAGAAACCGAAAGTATCGTGACGGACACACTGGCTGATCTGCCGGAACGTCAGGCTGATGTGATCCGGATGCGCTTTGGTATCGGGCGCGATTCTGACATGACCCTCGAGGAAATCGGTCAGATCTACGGCGTGACGCGCGAGCGCATTCGTCAGATCGAAGCGAAAGGCCTCGATCGTCTTTCCCATCCGGGTCGCAAGCGTCGGCTCCAAGAATTACTGTGGTTGTGACGGGATGGGTGTAAGAAATGCTCCTCCTCACGCCGGATCGATGCTCGAGTCCCTTCGAGGACTCGGCTACGCGCCTCCCACCGCACTTGCCGATCTGGTCGACAATTCCATCGCCGCAAAAGCGCGCGATGTCGCCGTTCATCTTGAGTGGGCCGGTCCAGAGAGCTGGGTAAGAATCGTCGATGACGGCGAAGGCATGGACGACGCGGCTCTGGAGGCTGGCATGCGCCTTGGCGCTCGCGATCCGAGGGCTGAACGCGCCGCCACCGACCTCGGACGCTTCGGGCTGGGCCTGAAGACGGCCAGCTTCTCTCAGGCTCGTCGCCTCACCGTCGCCAGTCGGAAGGAAGGTGGATCGGTCGTCTGCCTGCGCTGGGACCTCGATCTCATTGGTCAGGAATCCGGGGCTGATTGGCCGCTCTTCGAGGCGCCGGCGCCGGGATCAGAGCATCTGCTCGCGCCGCTGGACCAGATGGCCCACGGCACCGTCGTACTCTGGGAGAAACTGGACCGTATCGTGACCGATGGCTTCGCGGCCACCGACATGATCGAGCTCGCGGATCGCGTGGAGGCGCATCTTGCGATGACCTTCCATCGCCTCATCGATGGCCAACTGCCCATGCTGCGCCTCTCGCTCAATGGCAGAGGATTGAAGCCTTGGGATCCGTTCCTCATCGGTCATCCCGGCAAGGCGCTGGAAAGCCTCGAGTATCGGATCCTCCACACCATTGGTGTGACCGTGCAATGCCACGTCCTTCCGCATCGCGACATGCTCAAGACTGCCGAACAGGAAGCGGCGGCGGGGCCCGGAGGATGGACGCAGCAGGAGGGCTTCTACGTTTACCGCAACAGGCGTCTCCTTCTCGCTGGGGGTTGGCTTGGCCTCGGCGATGGCGGCAAGCCATGGCCGCGCGATGAAGCTCACAGGCTCGCTCGTATCCGACTCGACATACCGAACAGCGCGGATGCCGATTGGAAGATCAATGTCCTGAAATCCACGGCCAGCCCCCCGGTGCGCCTGCGATCCCAGCTTCATCGTCTCGCAACAGAAACACGCGACACGGCGCGGCGGGTCTTCGCCCACCGGGGACACGTGACCCCGGCCTCAGGCACACGCCCGAACGCGGTCGCTGAAGCCTGGCAAGTGCGGCGCTCGGCACAGGGAACGTCTTACCGGATCGCTCGTGACCATGATCTTGTCGCCTCGATCCTCGATCGCGCAGGCCCACTCAAGCCCGACATTCTCGCTCTTCTGAGGCTGATCGAAGAGACAGTGCCCGTGCAGCGTATCTGGCTGGATACGGCGGAAGACAAGGAGACGCCGAGAACTGGTTTCAGCGGAGCGACCGACAACGAGGTGACGGAGACCCTGTCCTCGATGTTTGAAGCGCTGGTGAAGTTCCGCGGGCTCAGCCCGACTGAGGCGTGGGAGCGGCTCGGTCGCACGCCCCCATTCGACCAGCACCTCGACCTGGTTGCAGCCCTTGAAGCGAAAGACACGCAATGACGATTTCAAACCAGAAGGCCTTCGATTCAATCCTTTCCATGGCCCAGAACATGCTCCGCCTTGCTGCGGAACGCGCTCAAAGCCCTGTCACTCCGGAAATGATCGAGAAGGAGCTGACCAAGCTGTCGATCATGATGGAGGACGATTTCGCATTTGTTGATCGGGACGCGCTGGTTGACGAACTGATCCGCCGTTCAAGCCGCACGGTGGGCGAGAACGCTACCTTGTCGAGCGGTGAGGACCATGTCGCCTGGCTTGATGCAGAAAGGAAGAAGGGCTGGACCTATTGGCAGCGTTACTCGGAGTACATGGAAGCGCGCATTCCTTGGACGGCCCTCGATGCTCTCGACGTCGCCACTGACGAAGTACTTTCGCAGCTCGAGGATCCGACCCGGGAAGGCGCCTGGGATCGTCGCGGCTTGGTCGTGGGCCACGTCCAGTCGGGGAAGACAGGCAATTATACCGGACTGATCTGTAAGGCCGCCGACGCCGGCTACAAAATCATCATCGTGCTTGCCGGCCTGCACAACAACCTGCGAGCACAGACCCAGATCCGCCTAGACGAGGGGTTTCTCGGCTTTGCCACTATCGCGGATGCTGACGAGCTCCCGGCAGTGGGGGTCGGACTGATCGACAAGGACATGTCGGTCCGTCCCAATGCTGCAACGAATCGGAGCGACAAGGGCGACTTCAACACGGCCGTTGCCGCGAAGATGAACGTCAGCCCGGAACAGCGACCGTGGTTGTTCGTCGTCAAGAAGAACAAGACGGTGCTGGAGCGCCTGCTGCACTGGATCCGCAACCGTGTGGCCAATCATGTCGATCCCGAAACAGGTCGCAAACTCGTCACCAACCTGCCTCTCTTGGTGATCGACGACGAGTCCGATCACGGATCTGTCGACACTGGTGAAGATGTCGTGGACGAATTCGGCAACCCGGATCTCGAGCACGAGCCCAAGACGATCAACAGATTGATCCGGTCGATCCTCCACCATTTCTCGCGGAAGGCCTATGTCGGTTACACGGCGACACCCTTTGCGAACATTTTCATTCATGACCGCGGGGAGACTCAGGAGCACGGACCGGACCTCTTCCCCGCAGCCTTCATCACCAGCCTTGCGGCGCCATCGAATTATGTCGGACCGGGTCGTGTCTTCGGATCAGCTTCCAGCACGCCGGAAGACCTGCCTCTGGTGCGCCCACTTTCGGACGGTGAATTCCAGCCGTGGATGCCGCCACAACACAAGAACGGCTACCGACCGCGATGGCAGGGGGAGGACCGTGTGCCGGACTCGCTCGCAGAAGCGATCCGCTCCTTCGTCTATGCCTGTGCCGTGAGGAAGCTGCGCAGACAGGGCAGCAAACATTCTTCGATGCTTATCCACGTTACCCGCTTCACCTCGGTACAGAACGCTGTCGTCAACCAAGTCGCAGAGTACGTGCGGGATCTGAAGGGCCGCTACACCCGCGGCATCGAACTCGAGAACCTCGAGGCGTCCATGCGCAAGGAATATGAAAAGACCTTCCTGCCAGGGATGCAGCTTATCCGTTCTGCCCTCGTCGAAGGCGAAGCGCTGGAGGACTTCTCGTGGGCCGACATTCGCGCTGTCCTCCCCGACGTGCTGTCCGACATTCGCGTTCGCGAAATCAACGGGACGGCGAAGGACGCACTCGACTACGCCGAGAATGATGGCACCGGCCTCAAGGTGATTGCCATCGGCGGCGACAAACTGGCGCGCGGTCTGACGCTCGAAGGTCTCTGCACGAGCTACTTCCTTCGAACCGCACGCATGTACGACACACTCATGCAGATGGGGCGCTGGTTCGGCTACCGTGACGGCTACCTCGACGTCTGCCGCCTCTACACATCGCAGGAAATGGTGGAGTGGTTCGGCCATATCGCCGATGCCGCCGAAGAGTTGCGTCAGGAGTTCGACAACATGGTCGCGGCCGGCGCCACGCCCAAACAGTTCGGCCTGCGTGTAAAATCGCACTCCGTTCTGACCGTGACTTCGCGGGCGAAGATGAGAAACGCTCGAGCGATGCAGCTGACCTATTCGGGCGACCTGCTGCAGACTATCGTGTTCCCCAACCGCAAGGACGACATCAAGGCGAACTTCAAGGCCACGGATCGGTTCATCAACGCACTCGGTCCATCGACGGATTTGAATGATCAGCATTTCGTTCCACTAGGTCAGAAGTGGAACGGTCACCTTTGGCGCGCTGTACCAGCCCTGACCGTCATCTCATTTCTGCGGGATTACAGAACCCACCCTGCCAGTTTTCGAATCATGAGTCCGCTGATCGCGGACTTCATCGAGGAGATGAACAAGGATCGTGAACTGATGAACTGGACGGTCGCACTGATCGGAAAGGACACGGGCCCGGACGACAAGTACCGTAAGGTCGGCGGCTCTTCGGTCAACATGCTGAAGCGGAGAAGAACGACCGAACATGCAGATCGATATTCTATCAAGACCCTGATTTCGCCTCGCGATCAGGCTATCGATCTGACGGAAGCAGAATGGAAGGCTGCGCTCGGCCTCAGCCAGAAAACGTGGCGCAACGATACCGCTCGTAACGACGGCAAGGAGCCTCCGTCAGAGCCGAGAGGTCCGCAGATCCGTCACATTCTCGGGGAAGGAGACACCGAAGCAGGCGTCCGAGCCCGTCGGGAGCGTGGTCTCCTGATGCTCTATCTGCTCGATCCCGAGGGTGCCGAGGTCGAAAAGCTAAAGGATGTCGATCCCGTCGTCGCCTGGGCAATCAGTTTTCCGTCGAGCACTTCCGAGAGAAGGGTGTCCAACTCGAGGTACATCGCCAACAGCGTACTTTGGGGAGGCCTCAATGACTGGGTGGACTGAAGATGGGATTGTACGCGCTTGGCGAGCGCTCGCACGACAGGAAGGGGCGGAAGACTGGCGATTTGTGCATCTCACCGATATGGGCGCCGTCTCAGTCGAGGCGGGGTGTCACTTCCCCCTCGGACGGGAGGCGTTGATCGTCTCCTTTCCGGGATCGTGGCCGGTGAACCCGGCAAGGCTTCCTGAGGGCAAGGGCTTCGACGTATCCTGCATCGAAGGTCAGTCCGTATTCACAGACAAGACGGGGATTGCTCTCGTCAGGCGGCCGGAGGGTTCCCCCGACATCTTCGCCATCATGGTTGTGGATGTCTTGAGAACTCTGGAGACAGCAGCCAAAAGCTCGGGTCGCGATGTTATGGAGACCTTCCTCGAACGGGTCAGGGAATGGCAGACTTTCATGGCCCGAACTCACCGTCCTCTTTCGTCCGATGTGCAGATCGGCCTGCTCGGCGAACTCTGGATGCTTAGGCTGCTCACGGACACCTCCCTCGGAGCAGATGCTCTTGAATGCTGGCAGGGACCGTTACGGGCTGCACAGGACTTCCACGTTCGGGGTGGCGCGATAGAGGTGAAGAGCACGGTCAGGACCGGCAGCTTCCTCGCGCGGATCAACAGCATCGAGCAACTGGACGGTGACAGGGCGCCCATCTTCCTCTGCGCCTTCCGCTTCGAGGAAAATACGGATGGGATCTCGCTTGCCGATCTCGTGTCCGAACTCCGCAAAAGGTTTGGACTGGCCGGAGTTCAGCGCGGCTTTGAAGCGTTGCTCATGGTGATGGGATATCTCGAAGAGCATTCACCGCTCTACAGCCGAACGCTGACATTGAAGGATGCAAGGACATTCCGCTCGGAAGGTGACATGCCGCGCCTTATACGTGCTTCCCTGCCAGCCGCCATCCGTTCTGCCGCCTATGAACTCGACCTCGATGCCTTGGAAATCCCCTCTATTGGGATTCTGGAGCTGATCGACGAATTTGGACTTGACTGACATGAGCCTCGACGATTTTCACCGCAATTTTCGTTCCCATCTGCAGACCACCATCGCCGAGCGCGTAGAGGCCGGCGAAGGCCCATTTCCTTCGGATGAGCTCGTTTTTGCGGAAATGGTTATGGAGCACGTCGCGGAAACTGGGATCTGCGAGGCACCAACCGTTTGCCACTGGAGCGGCAAGGTCGGCAACGCGAAACTCCGCATTACGGGCTATGCGCTCAGCTCCGATGAAACGGCTCTCGACCTCTTCGTGACCCACTATTTCGGGTCAGAAGAACTGAACGATCTCAGGGACTCGGATGCTACCGCAACTGCAAGCGAAGGCGTTCGCTTTCTCTTTCGAGCGGCAAGCAGCAACCTCAACGCAAGGATCGATCCGACTCATCCCGTCAGGGATCTGGTCGCCACCATTCGTTCTCGCTGGGGCGACATCGACCGACTTCGAGTATTCGTGATCACCGATGGCAAGACCAAGACCAAACGGTTCTCGAACAAGGAGGTTCACCAGAAGATGGTGGCCGTCGAGGCCATGGATATGGAGAGGCTGTTCCGCCACACCGAGGGCAAACCACGAGACGAACTGGCCGTGAGTTTCGTCCAGTCGATCGGTCGGGCACTTCCCTGCGTACATGTCCCAGACCCTGACGCTGACTACGAGTATGCCCTAACCGCCATTCCCGGGCAGCTCATCCGGGACCTCTATCTGCGCTACGGGACGACGCTGCTTGAAGCCAATATTCGCACCTTTCTGGGGAACAAGCGCACGGTCAACAAGGGCATCGTCGAAACGCTGCGGAAGGAACCGGAGCACTTCCTCGCCTTCAACAATGGCCTTGTGCTTGTCTGCGACGAAGCGGCCTTCGAGCGGACCGACGACGGTAATCTGGGCCTGTCCTTCCTGAAGGGTCTGCAGATCGTGAACGGCGGCCAGACAACCTCGACCATCTACTTCTCATCCCGCGATGATCGTATCATCGATCTCAGCCATGTCATGGTCCCGGCCAAGATCATCATCCTCAAGGGATCGCAGGACGAAGCGCGCGAGAGACTGATCAGCAACGTGTCACGGTATGCGAACAGTCAGAACGCGGTGAAGATGTCCGACCTGTCGGCAAACCGCCCGTTCCATCGAGAACTTGAGAAACTCGCGAGCGACATGTGGTGCCCCGATGGAGCAACGCGATGGTTCTATGAGCGCGCAGCTGGCGCCTACAACATCATGCTGCTGAGGGAAGGCACCACGCCCGCGAAGAGGCGGAACCTGAAAGAGATGGTCCCGCCGAAACGCAAGCTGACCAAGAACGACATCGCGAAGTACCATGAAGCGTGGCGCGGCAAGCCGAACCAAGTCGCCATGGCTGGCGAGAAGAACTTCGCGGCCTTCATGGCTGCACTCGATGATGATCCGACTATTGTCCCGAGCCCGCTCGATGCCCGTTGGTATCGGGCGATGATCGCCAAAGTCATTCTGTTCAAGGCGGTCGAGAGTATGATCAAGACGAAGGAGGCGAAAGAGGTGTTCCGCCAAGGATGGGTGAACATCGCCACTTACGTCGTATCGGTGGTTGCCGATCGACTTGGTGACCGGCTCGATCTCGAGCAGATATGGATGTGGCAAGGGATTTCAGATGGCTTGCGGGATCTGCTCTGGGACTGGGCCGTCGTCGTAAACGCCGAGTTCAGCAGGATCGCACCGGGCCAGCAAATTTCGGAGGTGGCGAAGCGCGCGGACACCTGGGCGAAGGTGAGAGCCGCTGAATTCCCAGTTCCGCGGGGTTCAATCCAAGAGGTGCGACAATCATGATGCCTGACATCGGTGTTATCGCATTTAATGCGTCGAACACCTCATGACAGATCGGTAGTGTTCACCGTTTCAGCGTAGATAGCATGAGCGCTGCAATCTGCCTTGCAAGAAACGGCGGCACGGCATTTCCAACTTGGACATATTGCTGCGTTCGGTTGCCGAGAAACAGGTAATTGTCGGGAAAGGTCTGCAGACGAGCGGCTTCGCGGACCGTCAGGCTACGGCACTGGATCGGATCGGGGTGAATGAAGTAGTGGCCATCCTTCGAGATGTGGCTCGTGACCGTGGTCGATGCCTCGTCCGCCAGCTGAACCCGGAAGCGGTCATTGAAGACACCACTGTGCCAATTGCGGTGATCGGGGCTGAGCACCAGAGGGAAATCGGCCGCTTTCGGGCTGTAGCCATGGACGGTTCCGAACACGGCAGCAAACAGGTAGCGGCCCAGATCCGACGCCATGTGCCCACGCGTCTCGTGCTGGGCGATCGCGCGCAGCTCCGGTCGCTCGATCCACTGCAGTAGCTCATCGTTCGAAGTGCCGTAGCCGTCTGGAAACCGTGACGCAGCCCGAACAGTCGGCGGGTTTTCCTCCACTTGCTCTGAAACGCTCAGGAATGCCTCACGGAGCGCCCGGTTGTCCTCCCCCTTGGAAATGCCAGCCAGCATGTTTGCGGCTTCGAGGACTTCTCCTCGCCAGGCTGCGGCGTCGTCGAGCCCGCGGCTGATGCCGCTTCGCAAGGCGGGCATCGTTTCGATGACATCGCGGACAGTACGTGCCATCCCCGATACAGCGATCTCCGCATCGGCGGCACGTCCTGCGAGATCAGAGCGGATGCCGACGATGATCACCCTGTGGCGACGCTGCGGGACTCCGAACGCCTCGGCGCGCACGATGAAATCCGAGGGCTGCGCCGCCTCCTGTAGGCTGGCCTTGCCATCCTCTACCCGGACGGCACGAAGTTCGTAGTGATGGGCGTGACCAGTGCCGAGCGAGGACAAATCCTCCATCAGCATCTCGAAGACAAGCCGGCTTTCGACTGTCGACGAAAGCATGCCCTTGACGTTTTCCATAACGAAGGCGGCCGGGCGAAGCTTGTCGAGGACCCGGATGTACTCCCGAAAGAGGTAGTGCCGCGCATCCTCCTCCGGGACGTAGCCGACCTTGCCTCTGGAGCGGACGCGCCCCACTAGGGAATAGGCCTGACAGGGCGGCCCGCCGATCAGGATCGTGTCGTCGTACTTTGCTTTCAGCGTCGCGATGGCGCCATCTATGGCGGTCGCCGCAGCCCCGGTGCCGAGCTCAAGCGCACGAGCTTCGTCGATGGCATGCTGCCACGCTTCGGCATCGACGGCTGACCAGTCCGGTTCGGATACCAGCCCGGCATGGAAATCGATGAACTCTTTCGGCAAGACGCCATGACGTGCACGGTACTCGCGCAGAAAGGCACGTAGCGTCAGGGTCCGATGGGCCGACGCCTCCTTCTCGACTGAAATGCCGATCCGGAACGGCGCATGGCCGTCTTCGACGAGGGAAGCGAACCCCTCGCCAAGTCCGCCCGGGCCGGCGAACAGATCGACAATGCCGAAAGTGGAAGGCAAATCAGGCTCCTGACGAAGTTCATTCAGCCGGTGTATACTACGGCGTGTCATCAGTTAAGAGAGGAGGCCCCGGAAAATCGGACAGGGTGATAAGCTATCCCCGGCTTGGATAAGGACAGGGACTGATGGGCAAGGTTACGAGGAAACGGTATTCGTGTGAGTTCAAGTCTCGTGTGGCTCTTGAGGCGATCCGTGGCGAGCAGACGTTGTCGGAACTGGCGTCGAAGCACGGTGTGCATCAGACGATGATTGCCCAGTGGAAGCGTCAGGCGATCGAGGGCATGGCAGCGACCTTTTCGGGCAAGGCCGTTGCGGAGCCTGCGACGAGTGCGGCCGAGGTTGAGAAGCTTCATGCGAAGATCGGCCAGCTTTTGGTGGAACGGGATTTTTTGCGGGATGCCTCTGTTCGCTTGGGCGTGACCAGAGGCGGGAAATGATCGACCCGCAACGTCCCCGCTTGCCGATTGTCAGGCAATGCACCTTGCTGAGGCTCAACCGATCTGGGGTATATTATCAGCCTGCGCCCGAAAACGCGTTCAACCTGATGCTGATGCGGTTGATCGACGAACAGTTCATGGAAACGCCGTATTATGGCGCCCGGCAGATGGCGCGGCACCTTCGCCGTCTGGGCCATGAGGTAGGCCGCAAGCGGATCGGACGGCTGATGGCCCGGATGGGGCTGGTTGCGATCTACCAGAAACCCAGGACGACGGTGCCCCACCCGGAGCATCGCACATATCCTTATCTCCTGCGGGACCTGACGATCGACAGGCCCAACCAGGTCTGGTGTTCGGATATCACCTACATTCCGATGCGCCGGGGTTTTCTGTATCTGACGGCGATCATGGACTGGGCGACGCGCAAGGTTCTGGCCTGGCGCCTGTCCAATACCATGGATGCGGACTTCTGCATCGAGGCCTTGTAGGAGGCGTTGGCCCGCTACGGGACGCCGGAGATTTTCAACACGGATCAGGGCAGCCAATTCACCACGCCGCGCTTCACCGAAGTGCTGCAGGGCCGGCAGATCCGCATCAGCATGGACGGGCGCGGCCGCTGGATGGACAATGTCTTCATCGAACGGCTCTGGCGGTCATTGAAATATGAATGCGTGTATCTCCACGCTTTCGAGACCGGCTCGGAACTTCGTGCCGGCCTGGCGAAATGGATTGGTCATTATAATTCGCGGCGCCCACACTCGGCGCTCGCTGGACGCACGCCCGATGAGGCGTATCATGGATCCGCTCCGACACCGCTGCCGGGGTTAACCCCGGCAGCGGTGTCGGTCAGCAACAACGAGAAATTGGCGGCATAGCAACATCGGGCGATAGCTTATTCAACCCGCAAATCTGTCCGAACAAATGGGGCCACCTCTCAGACAGATGCGGCGCTATAGTTTACGCGATGACCAGTGGGAGCGGATAAAGGATCTTCTTCCCGGTCGAGAAGGCTATGTCGGCGGCACTGCGGTGGACAACCGTCTGTTCGTGGAGGCGGTGCTGTATCGCTATCGCGCGGGTATTCCATGGCGCGACCTTCCTGCCCGTTTCGGGGACTGGAAAAACGTGCACCGGCGTCTGCGCCGCTGGTGTGAAAGCGGCGTCATCGAACGGATATTTCGTTATCTGGCCGCTGATTACGACAACGAATACATGATGATCGACAGCACAATTGTCCAGGCGCATCAGCATAGTGCCGGAGCTCTCAAAAAAGGGGCACGGATCAGGCCATCGGACGATCACGAGGCGGGTTGACTACAAAGATCCATGCCATCTGCGACGCTCTGGGCAATCCGGTGAAACTCGGCATCACACCGGGACAGGATGCCGATATCACCTAGGCAGAACCGCTTCTGGAAAACATCGACCCGGATGCTTTTCTTGCTGACAAGGCGTATGACGCGGACAGGTTGATCGATCGGCTGATACAGCGCGGGATTATCCCGGTCATCCCGCCAAAACGCAACAGAACGACACGACGGAAAACCGATTTTTCTCGCTACCGTGAACGGAACCTTGTTGAGAGGTTCTTCAATAAACTCAAGCAGTTTCGCGCTATCGCAACCCGCTACGATAAACTGAAATCGACCTTCCTCGCAGCCGTGCAGTTCGCCTCAATCATCATCCTGCTTAACTGACGACACGCCGTAATGCATGCGATTTCTGTTGCGCATAAAAGCGTGCTTCAGCTTCTGCTGGCGGGATGTTTCCAATGGAGGACAGGAGCCGCCGATTGTTGAACCAGTCGACCCATTTAAGCGTTGCCATCTCAACAGCGTCCCTGTTTTTCCATGGCCCCTGCCGATAGATGAGTTCGGTTTTGTAAAGTCCGTTAATGGTCTCCGCGAGGGCATTATCATAGGAATCCCCAACACTGCCGACAGAAGCGACAAGGCCAGCTTCAGCCAATCTTTGCGTATAGCGAATGGACACATATTGACAGCCGCGGTCGGAATGGTGGGTCACTTTTCCCTCAGGCCGCCTCTGGCTCAAGGGCATCCAGCATGAAGTCGGTATGAGCCTTTGAGGAGACACGCCAGCCCACAATGAACCCGGGCAAACACATCAATGATGAAGGCCACATAAACAAAGCCCTGCCATGTAGAAACGTAAGTAAAATCCGAAACCCAGAGCCTGTTAGGGGCTGGTGCATGAAACTGGCGCTGCACCAGATCCTGTGGACAGGGCCGTGCCGGATCTGGCTGTGTGGTTCTGACCCCCTTGCCACGAATGACGCCTTTCAGTCCCATCCGGCGCATCAGCCGCTCTACCGTGCAGCGGGCGACATCCAAGCCTTCACGTTTGAACTGCTGCCAGACCTTGCGCGCTCCATAGACGCAGAAATTATCATTCCACACTCTATGGATGTCATCGCACAGCTCTTTGTCTTTCTGGCTGCGCACACAAGGATTTTTCTGCCTAGAGGGTGTTATGTACTTTTTTGTGTAATTGTTGCAGAATATGTGGATGAATACTGCTCGCAAACCGTATCCGTCTGATATCAGTGACGAAGAGTGGTCTCTGATTGTTCCCTATCTCCTTCTGATGAAAGAGGATGCAGAGCAGCGACATCATGATCTGAGAGAGTTGTTCAACGGCCTGCGGTATGTGATCCGTTACGGTATAGCATGGCGCGCGATGCCGAACGATCTGCCACCGTGGACTGCGGTTTATCAGCAATCCCGGCGCTGGATGGACGCAGGATGTTTCGAGGTTGTCGTCCACGATCTCCGGGCCGTGCTGCGTCTGGCTGCAGGAAAGCAGGCCGAGCCGACAACGGCGATTATCGACAGCCGGACACTGCGCTCAACCCCTGAGAGTGGTTCACGCGCCGGGTATGATGGCGCGAAAAGAAAAAAGGGATCGAAGCTGCACATGGCGGTCGACACCCTAGGGCATCTTCTGGCCCTGCACGTCACCCCGGCAGACAGAGATGATCGGGCAGAAGTCGCTCCGCTCGCGCAAGCCATTCAGCAGGCAACAGACGGTAGCGTTGAACTGGCATGGGCTGATCAGGGCTATACCGGATCAAAACCGGCGAAAGCTGCCAGAGAGCAGGATATCACCCTCGAAATCGTCAGGCTGCCTCAGGCAAAGCGGGGTTTTGTGCTGCTGCCCCGACGATGGATCGTGGAGAGATCGTTCGCATGGGCGACACGGTGCAGAAGGCTCGTAAAAGACTACGAGCGCTGCGCCTCAACCCTCGCCGCAATGCACACCATCGCCTTCGCTGGCTTCATGCTCAGAAATGCCGCTCAACTGCTCGCCCAAAGTGCATAACACCCTCTAGAAACGGTTGCATAATAGACAGATGGTGCAATCGGCAGGATCTTGCAGATTGACCCGACACCATATGTCTGCCGGTGCTCATCAATGAAGCGCGTCATGGCCTGAACCGGCGGTCGAGTTCCGCCTAGGCAAGATACGCATAAGCCTTATGCAGTATTTCATTGGCCTGCCGCAATTCGCGGTTCTCTCGCTCCAGTTGCCTGATCTTCTCTCGATCAGGCAGGTCACTCACCGCAGGTGCATTGGCCCGCTCATGCAGACGGGTCCATTTTGACAGCGTGTCAGGGTGAATATCCAGCTTTGGAGCGATCATCATCACCGCAGACCACCGCGAAGGATGGTTCTTCTCTTCCTCCAGAACCATGCGGGCTGCACGTTCACGAAATTCAGGCGGAAAACGCTTCGATTTATTGCTCATGAATTCTTCTTACCTCACGGGTCTTTCTGTCTCCACAACACCCGGGGCAATTCAGATCGGGGAGGGGCTACATCGTCGCGCGATCATAGACCCCATCCGTTTCGCAGAGCGGCTGCAGGCGAAGCGAATCTGAACCCGGTCAGGCCAGTAGCGGGCTGATCTCCATTCCTGAAAACGAATCTACAACGAGACAGTTGGCCAAGACAGGCCTTACGGCGCGTATACGCCTCATGCCGATTAGTGTCGTGCCTGTGGTTTATGTGTAAAGGCCTTTCCCGAGCAGACCATCAAACTTGCGAAAGTCTGACGCGTAGAAAGAGGCGGCTGGTTCACGAAACCATGTTCTGCAGGCATAGTCAGCCTGACACAGAGCGATAACATCGAGTGACCTTTAGCCGTAATCAATGTCCGGTTACGGGCAGGCTCTCAAGGTCAATGAATGTCTTAAATGAGGCGACTGCCGTCTGTCTGCTCCTGTGTCACTGAGCGGACAGGCAGATCAGGGGGGGGAGCGGAAGGTCCGGTTTTGGGTGGACGAGCGTAATAGCTGACGCAGTGACAACTCGATTTTGCTTGCTGCTCTTAAGTAAGCTCAGCTACGTATTACGACACGTAATACGGAGCTGAGTCCATGGAAACGGTCGTCGTTCGCAAACAGGGTAATTCTGTTGGTGTTACCCTTCCGGTGGAAACACGTATCCGCCTTGGCCTAGAAGTCGGGCAGGTACTCACGCTGGTCGAAATGGCCGACGGAATCAAGCTGGTGAAGCGCAATCTCAAGCTTGAACGCCAGATGCAGATGGCGCGCGAGACGCTACGTGAGCAGGCTGACGTTCTTCAGGAACTGGCCAAGCGTTGATGCCGGATCTGCCTGAGTTTCTGGAACCTGATGCGGTGCTGTTCATGCACGATCAGGCTCTGAAGGAATATGGTGGGACACATGGTCTCAAAAGCGAGAACCTGCTGCACAGCGCGTTAGCTCGCGCCGAAAACCGCTGGCACTATGCTGAAGTCCCAGCGCCGGACACCGCGACTCTGGCGGCTGCCTATGCTTATGGCATTGCGCGTAATCATCCCTTCAATGACGCCAACAAGCGGACAGCCTGGAGTTGCTGCGTCCTTTTCGTTCGGCTGAATGGAACTTGTGTGCAGGTCAGTGCCCTAGACGCCGTCGAGGCCATGGTGACTCTTGCGTCTGGCGCAATGGAGGAAGACGCGTTCGCGGCGTGGCTTCGGCTGCATTTCCAAAATCAGTGATTTATATATTTTCGACATCGGACCAGATTTTCTCATGAGCACGACACCCCGCACGGCCTCCCTGTCCTCCATGATCTGGCAGGTCGCCGATCTCCTTCGAGGCGATTTCAAGCCAGCTGAATACGGTCGGGCCATCCTACCCTTTACCGTTCTGCGCCGCCTTGATGCCGTTCTGGCTCCGACCCGTGACAAAGTGCTGAAGGAAAAAGAGAAGTGGGAGAGCAAAGGGATCGACCCAATGCCTTTCATGGAGAAAGCCGCAGGTCTGCGGTTCGTGAACACGTCTGACTTCACACTGAAAGGCGTGCTGGGCGATCCGGATAACCTGACCCAGAACCTGTCCGCCTATATCAATGCCTTCTCTCCCGCCGCCCGTGATATCTTTGACCACTTCCGCTTCACCGAACAGACAGACCGGCTGGCCAAAGCCAATCTCCTCTATCTGGTGCTCGAAAAATTCATCAGCTTCGATCTCAGTGATAAAGCCGTTGATAACCACCAGATGGGACAGGTGTTCGAGGAACTGATCCGCAAATTCTCGGAAGCCTCCAACGAGACCGCTGGTGAGCACTTCACCCCGCGCGAAGTCATCAAACTGATGGTGAACCTTATCTTCGCTGAGGATGACAGTCTGCTGACCCCCGGCAACGCTGCCGTCCGCACCATCTATGACCCCACCGCTGGCACCGGCGGCATGCTCTCTGTCGCGGAAGAGTTCCTGCTCGACCACAATCCGGACGCCCGTCTGACCATGTTCGGGCAGGAACTGAACCCGGAATCCTACGCCATCTGTAAGGCTGACATGCTGATCCGTAATCAGGATGTCAGCAACATCCGCCTTGGCAACACGCTCTCCGATGATGAACTGGCGGACCACAAATTCGATTACATGCTCTCCAATCCGCCCTTCGGCGTGGAGTGGAAGAAGGTCGAGAAGGCCGTCCGGGCCGAGCATGAAAAGCTGGCTTATGATGGACGCTTCGGCCCCGGCCTGCCGCGTATCTCGGACGGCTCCATGCTGTTCCTGCTCCACCTTGTCCACAAGATGCGCCCGTCGAAGGACGGCGGCTCACGCTTCGGCATTGTGCTGAACGGTTCCCCCCTGTTCACGGGCGCTGCCGGTTCCGGCGAGTCCGAAATCCGCCGCTTCGTGCTGGAAGAGGATCTGGTCGAAGCCATCATCGCACTACCGACCGATATGTTCTTCAATACCGGCATCGCCACCTATGTCTGGGTGCTGACCAACCGCAAGCCGAAAAACCGTAAGGGGAAGGTGCAACTGATCGATGCCTCCTCCTTCTGGCAGAAAATGCGCAAAAGCCTCGGCTCCAAACGCAAGGAAATGGGGGAGGACGACATCACCCTCGTCACCCGGCTGTTCCGCGATGCGCAGGAGGCGCAGCTTGCCACCATCACCGCCGCCGATGGCACGCAGACGGGCGCGGTCGTGATGCAGGGCGCGGAACCACCACAGGCCCCGGAAGGCGGCAAGGCCAAACTCGCGCCGCTGAGCCGCATTTTCCGTAATGAGGATTTTGGCTACCAGACCATCACCGTGGAGCGCCCGCAGCGCGACGAGGACGGCAATATCGTCCTCGGTCAGCGCGGCAAGGCGAAGGGCAAGCCCGTGCCCGATAGCAGCCTGCGCGATACGGAAAACGTGCCTCTGAATGATGACATTCACGCCTACTTCAAACGCGAAGTCCTGCCCCATGCCCCTGATGCGTGGATTGATGAGGACAAGACAAAGATCGGCTACGAAATTCCGTTCAACCGGTATTTCTATGTGTTCGAGCCCCCGCGACCGCTTGAGGAGATTGATGCGGATCTGAAAGACGTGACGGCGAAAATCATGACGATGCTTGGGGAGCTTTCAGCATGAGTTTCCCGAAGTATCCGGCTTATAAGGACAGTGGAGTTGAGTGGATCGGAAAGATTCCGAGCGGGTGGTTGACCGCTCCTTTACGTGCAATTTGTACAGAAAAAACAGCAAAAAATGATCCTGAAATCACCAAATATTATCTATCACTCGTAGCAAACATTGGGGTCATCCCTTATGCCGAAAAAGGAGATGTTGGAAACAAAAAACCAGAAGATTTATCAAAATGTAAAATTGTGTCGGAGAACGATTTTGTAATAAATAGTATGAATTTTGGAATAGGTTCTTTTGGTCTATCTAAATATAATGGGATATGTAGTCCCGTTTATATTGTTCTAAAGGTAAATGATCAATTCCATATTAATTTTTTTAGGTATGTATTTGAAAACAAAACCTACCAAACTTACTGTCAGTCATTTGGCAATGGTATTTTAGCTCATCGTAGCGCTATATCTTGGGATATACTCAAGGGCATTGAGCTTCCTTTCCCGCCACTCCCCGAACAGCAGGCAATAGCCCACTTTCTAGACCGCGAGTGCGGGAAGATTGACGCCCTGATTGCCGAACAGGAACGGCTGATTGCCCTCCTTGCGGAAAAGCGGCAGGCCGTCATCTCCCATGCCGTCACAAAAGGCCTGAACCCCAACGCCCCCATGAAGGACTCTGGCATCCCGTGGATCGGGATGGTGCCGGAAGAGTGGGAGGTTGTGCGGTTTTCACGATTGGTAGCGATCGCAGAAGGGCAAGTAGATCCCAAAAAAGAGCCATATTTGTCAATGATTTTAATCGCCCCAAATCATATTGAATCTGGAACCGGTCGTTTACTAGAGCTAACCACAGCTGCAGACCAAAGAGCTGAAAGCGGCAAGTATATTTACGAAGCAGGAGCTGTGATCTACTCAAAAATTCGACCAGCCTTGGCAAAGGTAGCACTCGCGCCTCTGAGCGGTCTCTGCAGTGCAGATATGTATCCATTGACCAGTCGAGGACGGCTTGATCAAGCATATCTTGCTTGGCTTATGCTTGCCCCAAGTTTCACTGCATGGGCGATTCTGGAGTCAGACAGGGTCGCGATGCCCAAAATCAATAGAGAGAAACTTAATGAATTAATGCTTCCTGTTCCCCCTTTATTGGAACAAATAATTATTGCTGAATATATCACAAACGAGACCATTAAATTTGATGAGCTGGTGGCGACTGCCAACTCCGCCATTACCCTCCTCAAAGAACGCCGCGCCGCTCTCATCTCCGCAGCCGTCACTGGCAAGATCGACGTTCGCGCCCAGAGCAAGGCCCTCGCAGCATGATCGACACCAAGGGCCGCTCTCTGGAGCTTTTCTATATCGACGGTCATCCGGACGGCATGGTGACCGCTGAACTCTTCAACTGGACGGGGCATGTATTCGTCACCCCGCGCACGCGCCTGACCGAAGCGCTGCGACGGGAGGAAGCCGGTTACGCAGGCGTGTACCTGCTGCTGGGTGAAAAGGACGGGCAGGATTTCGCCTATATCGGCGAGGCCGAGGACCTCAGCACGCGACTGAAGCAGCATGCGGCGGCCACTGACAAGGATTGGTGGGAAACGGCCGTGCTAGTCTCGGCCAGCGCAAATCGGCTAAACAAGGCACATGTGAAATATCTGGAAGCGCGGCTGGTCACGATGGCGCGGGAGATCGGACATACACCGCTGCATAACGGCAACTCGCCCTCCCTGCCGGGACTGACGGAAGCCGATATTGCCAAGATGGAGGCCTTCCTTGCCAACCTGATGGTTGTCCTGCCAGCCATCCGGGTGGATATGTTCATCCAGCGCAGCCGCCCAGCGGGGTCGTCGCGGCCAGTTCCAACTTTTGAAGCGTCGGAAGCTGGAACGCACCCCACCACAACAGAGACGGCCCGCTTTTTGCTGCACAAACCACGCATTGATCTGACGGCAAAAGCCATCTTTCAGGACGGTGAATTTGTTGTAGAGGCAGGGTCTCAGGCCAGGACTGAATGGCACGGGGAAGGCACATATAAACCGCTGCATGAAGAACTGGTACGCTCCGGCATTCTGCAGATGGCTGGCGAACATCGAGTGTTCATCAAGGATTATGCGTTCAGAAGCCCAAGTGCAGCGGCTGCCGTCGTATTTGGCCACGCCGTAAGTGGACCTGCCGCATGGAAGCTGGAAGATAACCCGGACATCACATTCCGGGACTGGCAGGCGCAACAGCTGGAGGTCATTCCTGACGAGGGGGCCGACTTATGACAGACCTCCACAAGGAGCACCATATGGAATCCGAAATCTGCGACTATCTCGGCCGTTCCGGTTGGCTTTATGAGGAAGGGTCTGCCAGTCGCTACGACGTCACCCTGTCCCTTTTCCCCGAAGACCTGCTGGCATGGGTGCGCGAATGCGAGCCCGAGGCGTGGGAGGCGCTGGAGAAAACGCATGGCGGCTCGGCTGGTGCTGTGTTGTGCCAGCGTGTGCGGGATGCGCTGAACACGCGGGGTGCGCTGGTTGTTCTGCGGGACGGGCTGGACATTATCGGACTGACGAAGACGCTGAAAATCTGTCAGTTCCGTCCGGCCGTGACGATGAATCCGCATCTGCGTCATCGCTATGACGCCAATCGCCTGCGCGTGGTACGGCAGGTTCGCTATTCGGCCAGCAACGGCAATAAGCTGGATCTGGTGCTGTTTCTGAATGGCGTGCCGGTTGCAACAGTTGAGCTGAAATCGAACTACACTCAGTCCGTTCAGGACGCAGTGGAACAGTATTGCACCGACCGATTGCCGAAGCCGCCGGGCAGGCCAGCGGAGCCGCTGTTGTCCGTGCCCGGCGGGGCAGTGGTGCATTTTGCCGTCAGCAACACCGATGTGATGATGTGCACCCATCTGGACGGCGCGCACAGCCGCTTTCTGCCGTTCAATCAGGGGAACGAGGGTGGGGCGGGCAATCCCGGCACCACGGCGTATCTGTGGCGGGAGGTCTGGCAGCCAGATTCATGGCTGGATATTCTTGGCCGCTACGTCATTCCGGTGAAGAAAAAAGGGAAGATCTCGGGCTGGATCTTTCCGCGCTATCATCAGCTTGCCGCTACACGGCTGCTGGTCTCCACTATTCTGGAGGAAGGGCCGGGGCAGCGTTACCTGATCCAGCACTCTGCCGGGTCGGGCAAGACGAACTCCATCGCGTGGACGGCACATTTTCTGTCCGACCTGCATGACGTGCACAATCACAAGCTATTCGATACGGTCATCGTGGTGTCGGACCGCACGGTTCTGGACAGGCAGCTTTCGGAAACCATTGAGAGCTTCGAGCGCACGCGTGGGGTGGTGGCGTCGATCTCTGGCAACGGGGGCAGCAAGAGCCAGGAACTTGCAGCGGCTCTACATACCGGCAAGAAAATCATTATCTGCACGATCCAGACCTTTCCGTTCGCTCTGGAGGAAATCCGTCAGCTTGCGGCGACAGAGGGCAAGCATTTCGCCGTGATTGCTGATGAGGCTCACTCCTCGCAAACCGGGACATCGGCCAGCAAACTCAAGGCGGCTCTTTCAGCCGGTGAACTGGCGGAGCTTGCGGACGGTGGAGAGATCAGCACGGAAGACCTGCTGGCGGCGGAAATGGCGCAAAGGACTGCGGCAGACGCAGGCATTTCCTTCATTGCGTTCACGGCTACGCCAAAGGCCAAAACGCTGGAACTGTTTGGGCGCCTGCCGCATCCTCAGCCTAAGGGCAAGGACAATAAGCCTGAGGCGTTCCATGTCTATTCCATGCGGCAGGCTATCGAAGAAGGCTTCATCCTTGATGTGTTACAGAATTATGTGTCCTGGAAACAGGCGTTTCGCCTGAGCCAGAACGGGCAGATTCTGGATGACACAGAAGTCGAGGCTTCGGAGGCAAAGAAAGCGCTGATGAAGTGGGTGCGCCTGCATCCCACCAACATCGCCGCGCGCGTGCAGATCGTGGTGGAGCATTTCCGCCAGAATGTGCAGCCTCTCCTTGGCGGCAAGGCGCGCGCTATGGTCGTGACGGCCAGCCGCAAGGAGGCCGTGCGCTGGAAACTGGCTATGGATCGCTATGTGAAGGAAAAGCATTATCCATTCGGGCTTCTCGCAGCGTTTTCGGGTGAGGTGGATGATCCGGAAAGTGGTCCGGAGCCCTTTACGGAAAGCAACATTAACCCCGCGTTGAAAGGGCGCGACCTGAGGGAGGTCTTTGCCGAAGATCCATGGCGGATTCTGATCGTGGCGAACAAGTTCCAGACGGGTTTCGATCAGCCATTGCTGTGCGGCATGTATGTGGACCGGAAGCTCGGCGGCATTCAGGCCGTGCAGACGCTTTCGCGCCTGAATCGCTGCTATCCGGGCAAGGACATGACGTTCGTGGTCGATTTCGAGAACGACCCGGAAGACATCCTCAAGGCATTCCAGCAATATTACACGAAGGCCGAACTGGCGGATCTCAGTGACCCGAACTGCGTGGTAAACCTGCGCCACAAGCTGGATGATGCCGGGTTGTATGATCAGCCTGAGGTGGATCGGGTGGCTCATATCCTCACAAATCCGAAAGCGTCACAGCAGCAGCTTGATGCGGCCATTGTGCCGGTCAGTTCCCGTGTGCTGGGCCGCTATCGCGAGGCGCGGAAAATCATTCAGGACGAACCGGAAGGCTCACAGGAGCGGAAGGAAGCAAAGGAGCTCATTGACGGACTGATCCAATTCCGGAGTGATTTGGCATCCTACGTGCGGATGTATGAGTTTTTCAGCCAGATGCTGAACTACGGCAATCCGGACTATGAAAAGCTATACTTGTTCGCGAAAATGCTATGGCCTCTCCTGAAGTTCGACCGTGAGCGTGAGACCATCGATACGACGACACTGCGTTTGACGCATCATCGAATGAAGGACCTTGGCAAGCAGAAGCTTGGGCTAAAGCACGAAGCAGGTGACGGGCTAGAACCCATAAAGGAAGCCGGTTCGGGACAACCGCAGGACAAAGTGAAAGTTCAGCTTTCCCGCATCATTGAGGCGATCAATGACCTGTTCGAGGGAGATCTGACGGATGGTGACAAGGTGGCGTTTGTCACCGGATTGGAAACCAAGCTAGCAGAGTCAGAAAAACTACGGGAGCAGGCAAAGGCCAACACCAGAGACCAGTTCGCCAACTCACCAGATATTCAGGAAGAAGGGCTGAATGCGACCATCGAACTTATGAAGACACATGAAAAGATGGGCAAACAGATGCTGAACAATAGTTCGCTGTTGCGTGCTGTTATTGCCGCCATCGTGAAGCAAGGTGGGTTATGGGAAGGGATGCAGGGATAACGATAGCCTACAACGATCTAAGAACCGCGAACCTTTTATGTTTCCGACTGTCCGCTTCTTGGAAAGGAAACAGGGTTTGACACGTCCGACATGGAGGCGATTACTGCCTGTCCGGTATTGATCAAAATTATCCGCAAGTGGTCATGCGCACGACAGCATGTGTGGTAACAGCCTGAGACCCCATATCGGAAAAAAATCATGTTATCATTCTGGTTTCATCGCGCAAATGGCGTTGGCCTCGACTGACTGGGCAGCTGTGGGCGCTGATTCCAGCATGTCGTCCACAAGAGCGCAGCACTCGGCTTTTCCAGTCGCTAGGAGTGTCCGAAACGCTGGAATGCGTGACAGCCCCCACAGCATTCCGGCCACGATGAAAACTGGTAGCTTTTCCAGTCTTGCCTTGTCCTTCGGGTAAATCTCATATCCTTGGCTCCTGATCATGGCAAAGCAGGCCCTTACACCAAGAGCCAGGGTCCGGGCACGGCTCCATGAAGCTCCCCTGCCACGCTGCACCGCAGCAACGGCAACGCTTTCGAAAGCGACACCCAGCGGAACATGACAGCGAAGCCACAGGTCCATCCGGGGCTCATACCGGGTGGGCAGCCCCGCAGCCCTGAAAAGATGTGCCCATTCCGGGTCGTCGGTCAGCGTCTCGCGCTTTCCGACGGACATCTTGAAGTGGCCGTTCGCATCGAAATCGGACTGGAGAAACGGCATACCGAACGCAGCCCGGTCGGGGAAGACAGCCTGTTGCAGATGATCCGGGTTGAACGTCATGAACATGAAATGGATTTTCCGGGCTGCACAGCGCGTCAGCGCCGGTAGAAGCGCTCTCACTTGGTAGTCCTTGACCGTCACGAGAACGAGATCATACGGGATGTTTTCATCCAGCGTGTCGCAGATGATCGCTGAGGCGTGCTCATGCGTCGTTGTCACGATCCCTTCATCCCGTTGCAACTGTGCAAGGCGCGCAGAATTCGGACGGGCAATGATCGTGACCTCATGCCTCGCGTTTCGCGCGAGATGAAAGGCGAAAGCGCTGCCGATCCGTCCGCCACCCAGAATGGCGATGCGCAGTGGTGAAGACTTATCGGAAGATATGCTCATGTGCTGTGCCCCTACGTCTCCCGGAAACAAGATCCAGCCCGACTCAGGATTGAGATCCGGACAGTATTCCCGAAAGGGGACAGACTGAATGGTATCAGATACACTGGTAAAGCCGTGAACTTACAGGGGTATAGGAACTAACAGGATGAGCAGCCTGCATGCCAGTGAGAAGGCGCTTGGTCTCTATCTTCGCAATGCACGTCAGAAACTTGATCCTGCCGCACTGGGATTCCCGGCAACCCGCCGGCGAACCCTGGGCCTGCGTCGCGAGGAGGTGGCGCAGCGCGCGGAGCTGAGCGTGACATGGTACACTTGGCTTGAGCAGGGCCGGGGCGGCATGCCGTCGGCTGCGGCTCTGGAGCGTCTTGCTGGTGCCTTGATGCTGACCGACGCCGAACGTGAGCATCTTTTCCTTCTCGGGCTGGGGCGATCGCCCGAGGCGCGTTATCGGCAGGACACGGATGTCACGCCGAGACTTCAGCGCGTGCTCGACAGACTTGATCCCAGTCCGGCGTTCATCCGCACCGCAACCTAGCAGCCTGTCGGGTTGGGCATTTTGCGGCTGATAACACCGAGGCTGACCCGGCTTATGCTGCGTGAAGCCGTGCCATTCTTTTGCAGTTGTATGCGAGAGCGACGAGTGTCCATTCGGTCGTGACTTTTGCAAGGCTGCGCAGACTGAATCTTCTGAACCCCATGATGCTTTTGATAATTCCAAAGACCGGTTCAACGGTCTGTTTTCGTAGTCTGTAAACATCTCCGGCATCTGTGGTTTCCAGCCTGTCCTTCATGGCAAGCCGCCAGGGTTCGGTTATCCGGCGCGGCTCCCTGTTTTCAGGAGGGGGCCGGAAATCATATGGTCTGCGGGCGCGAGGTCGTCCGATGGCGACCAGCGGATCGATGCCTTTTTTCCGCAGGTCCCGGACCGCCTGCCCGTTGGCGTAAGCGGTGTCGGCGAGCACTGTATTTGGGAGACCGATCGTGTTTTCCATCGACAGCACGGTGCTGGCAAAGGACGGCGCGTCCGCTGACGTGGCGACAACGTCGGTTGTCACGATCAGCTGACTGCCTTCGGCGCAGACCACGGCCTAGGCATTGTAAGCCTGCCGGAACTCGTGGGCGTCCGAACGCCGCATGAGGCGGCTGTCGGGATCGGTCAGGCTGATCTGCCGCTCAGGTAGTGGTTCATCATCAGGCGGTTTGGGCGCCCGGCCGCGACGCCCTGTTTTTGCGTCATACGCGCCTTCTTTTTCTCGTATGCCGGACGTGCAGCTTCGGCCTGCGCCTTCGCATCTGCTTCCAGCCGGGCGCAGGCTTCGTCCAGCTTCGCTTTCAGTATTTCCCGTCGGGCCAGCTCTTCCGGCAATGCCTGCGGATCGCTATCTGTGGCATCTGCGTGCTCCGCCTGCTCCAGCAGTTTCGCGATATCCACCGCCAGCTGTTTGCGCAGCGCCCTGATCCGGTCGTAACGCAGGGAACGGTATTTCGAAGCGTCGGCATCGATTTTCGTGCCGTCGATCGATACGACACCCAGACGCAGCAGACCTGTCTCGCGCGTCAGAAGCAGGACCTGCGCAAATGCAGCTTCAATGGCTGTCCGGTTCGTCCGGCGGAAGGTCGCAATCGTATCATGATCCGGATGCAGGTTCGCCGCCACGAAGCGCACACCGATGTCGCGATATGTCGCCCTCTCGATCCGGCGTGAGGAAAACAACCCGTTCGCGTAACTGAAGATCAGAAGGGCCAACATCAGGCGCGGATGATACTGCGCCTTGCCTCCCGTGCGCACTGGCACGCAGAACGCATTCATCGGAACCCGCTCAACGGCTGCGACAATGAAATGCGCCATATCATCAGCCGGAAGCCACGACTTCAGATCAGGTGGCAGAAGATACGGCTGAGACCGGTCAAACGGGATGAAGCTGCTCATCTCACCACCTTACAACCTCACCCCTTCACAGGGTACCCCAACCCGACAGGCTGCTACGGCGTGTCGTCAGTTAAGCAGGATGATGATTGAGGCGAACTGCACGGCTGCGAGGAAGGTCGATTTCAGTTTATCGTAGCGGGTTGCGATAGCACGAAACTGCTTGAGTTTATTGAAGAACCTCTCAACAAGGTTCCGTTCACGGTAGCGAGAAAAATCGGTTTTCCGTCGTGTCGTTCTGTTGTGTTTTGGCGGGATGACCGGGGTAATCCCGCGCTGTATCAGCCGATCGATCAACCTGTCCGCGTCATACGCTTTGTCAGCAAGGAAAGCATCCGGGTCGATGTTTTCCAGAAGCGGTTCTGCTTGGGTGATATCGGCATCCTGTCCCGGTGTGATGCCGAGTTTCACCGGATTGCCCAGAGCGTCGCAGATGGCATGGATCTTTGTAGTCAACCCGCCTCGTGATCGTCCGATGGCCTGATCCGTGCCCCTTTTTTGAGAGCTCCGGCACTATGCTGATGCGCCCGGACAATTGTGCTGTCGATCATCATGTATTCGTTGTCGTGATCAGCGGCCAGATAACGAAATATCCGTTCGATGACGCCGCTTTCACACCAGCGGCGCAGACGCCGGTGCACGTTTTTCCAGTCCCCGAAACGGGCAGGAAGGTCGCGCCATGGAATACCCGCGCGATAGCGATACAGCACCGCCTCCACGAACAGACGGTTGTCCACCGCAGTGCCGCCGACATAGCCTTCTCGACCGGGAAGAAGATCCTTTATCCGCTCCCACTGGTCATCGCGTAAACTATAGCGCCGCATCTGTCTGTCTCCCTCAAAAAACGGGAAAACAGTCAGCACACGCAGACACAAAGTACAACCCTCACGTGCCACACTCAGGGCTTAACTGACGACACGCCCTAGCCCACATCAGGCTGATTGGCTGGGAAATGGAAAACTTGTTATAAAATAAATTGACAGTGCAAGAGGGTTCCATTTTACCGTATACGAATATCAATAGTCGCATGGGCGTTTTGCGCGTCCGCAAGAGTGATGTGGGCAAAGCCAGGTGCATCGGGCGTCCAGGAAGGTTGCGCACCGGGCGGCACGCCCAGCGGAATGCCATTGATATACCAATGATAAGGCGGACGGCCGCCTGAACCTTCCAGCCCGACGGGAAGCATCGTGCCCTCGGAAGAGCGGCTTTCAATTTCGGAATGATTGCGCGGAAAGATGATCTGCGGTGCCTGCCGTTGTTGCAGGGTGCGCAGAGCAGGTGACAGGACTGCAACAGCACGATGAGGTTGGGCATTGGCTCGCGGGGCTGATATATGCGGGGGTGAAGAAAGCAGAGAGAGGAGAACTGCCAGCACTGGCCCTGCCGTATCCCGTCCTGTCAGCCCGGGAGAGGCGGTGCCGTCCGGGCGTCCGGCCCAGACACCGACTGTTGCCTGCAGGGTGGAGGCCATCGCCCATCCGTCACGATTGCCATAGGATGTGCCTGTCTTGAAGGCAATTCCCTCCCATGATGCTATGCCAGCCGGTGGAGCGGTGCCCCGCAGGATTGTACGAATGTCGGCATTTGCTCTGCTGGACAGCAGGACTGTCCCGGGTGCAGGGCCTGCCGATTTCAGACCTGTCGGTTCACGATGCAGGGGGGCGACGTGACCATCATGATCGAGTGCCGCATACAGCATTGTCAGGTCATGGAGTGAGATGCCTGCTCCCCCGAGAACGATCGCGAGGCTCGGCGCGCTTTGTGTGCCATCCGGGTTTTCTGGCAGTCGCAACCGCACACCGCAGGCGGAGAGGCGGTCCATGAACCGGGAGGGGCCAACCCGCTCCAGTGCCTGAATGGCAGGCACATTGAGTGAAAGCTGAAGGGCTTCACTCACAGTGGTTTCACCCCGGAAAGCATGGTCAAAATCCCTGGGGGCATAGCCACCAATGGCAAGTCGGCTATCGCGCACACGTGTGCGGGGTGTCATCCAGCCTTTTTCGAACGCCATGCCATAGACAAACGGCTTGAGTGTGGAACCGGGGGAGCGGGGCGCCAAAACAGCATCTATCGCATTGCCCGGAGCCTTATGCTCGGCCCCTCCGACCCATGCAACGATCTGCCGTTCATGGTCGACAATCAGTGCTGCAAATGTTCCACGCAGCGGGGCAGGGTGGCTGGCAAGTACTTGCCGTGCGTTGCGCTGGAGCCTTGCGTCAAGCGTGGTCACCACCACGCCGTTGCGCCCTGCGCTGAGAAAATGACCGGCGAGTTCAGGGGCGTCATGCGGTACGCCGCGTGTGTCTGGTGTTGGCCATGCAACAGGTCGTAATGAAGTGGCGTGTTGCAGTGTGCGGTGCGCCGCGTTCAGCAAGGCGTCAGGATGGCGGTCCGGGCGGAGTGCGGCGGGCCGCCGGGGTAAAGTTACAAGAAACGCGGCCTCGGTGGGTGTCAGATGGCTGGGCTCATGCCCGAAATAGAGCAGGGATGCCGCACGGATGCCTTCGATATTCGTGCCTTCAGGAGCCAGCGTGAGGTAAAGGTTCAATACACCCCGGCGCCCGAAATGCCATTCAAGCTGAAGGGCGCGCAGGATATCGCGCAGCTTGCCGCCCCATGTATGACGGTGCGGGGTAAGGAGGCGGCTTGTCTGCATGGCCAGCGTGGAACCGCCCGAGACAATATGACCACGCCGGCCCAGTTGCCAGATGGCGCGCGCAAGGGCCTGCGGATCAACCCCCGGATGGCTTTCAAAGCGCTGGTCTTCCGTCGTCATCAGGAGTGTGATGTAGGTCGGGTCAACATCCCGGCTTTCAACCGGCAGACGCCAGAAGCCATCGCGGCTTACATGGCCGTCAAGCAGTGTATGGTCGCGGGCTTGAACAAGAAGGGCGGCTTGCTCGGCCCGATGCAGGTCTGGCGGATTAAAACGGTCGGCCACCAGCAGACCAGCCGGAATGAGGCTGGTGAGCAGCAGGCCGAGTGTACAGTTTCTGATGAGGCGGGGGGAAGCCCTCAATGTGCGGTGATCTCGACAGTCCCTGATGCCGTGCGAGCCATCAGGCTTGGAAGACGCCGTGCGCTGACCATCGCTTCTGGCAGAGTGAAGCGGCCCGGCGTAATGGCGCGGACGATGTAGGCGACATGGAAACTCCGCGTCGCAAGATCTGGAGACTGCGTCGTGAAGCGCACCGCAGCACTGAAGCGATCATCCAGCGCGGCAGCATGTTCAGTGTTGCTGAGTGTGCCCAGAAAAGCGTAAGGGGGCTGTGCGCGGTCGTTTTCAGTGTCGTCCATGTCATGCTCGTCAGATGCGGCATCCTCAGGAGACACAATGCTCTCGACTTCCCATCCGGCAGGAAGCAGGCTGGTGATGCCCACCAGATACTGACCCGGGTGGAGGGCCGTGCCTTTGAGACTGACGATAAACCGGTCATTCTGTTGCATGTGTGTCAGGTCAAATGGCTGGCCAGTCAGGGTAAAGCCCTGCATGGCCAGTGTCAGTCCGTTGGTGAGAGGTTTGACATTCCCGGCTGGCTCGCCTTGCACGGTCAGGGTGCTGAACAGCATCTTCCTGCCGGTATTTTCAACCTGAAGACCCTTTTCGAGTGCGGCGGAATCAAACGGATAGGCAAGCGGCAGGCGAAGCGGTGTGGCGTTGGAGCGCCCCTGCACACGCACGCTTCGCCCGTCAGTATCCTTGTTCAGGGCGCTGGCAGCTTCGAGCAGCGCCGTTCTGGTTGCGGTTGTCAGCATATCAGGCGACAGAGTCAGCTTGCCAAACCGCCCAATGAGCAGGTGGGTGCGCCGGTCGTCATGCGCTTCGGCTGTCAGGGCAGCAAGCCCGGCCAGGTCGCGCACGTAAGTCCAGTATCTGTAATCCCACAAATCCGGCTTTCCGGTGCGGGGTGGCCCGAGTGCCGAGATGGCTGCGTCCAGCAGTGCTTCTGGTGATGTCGCGCTGTTGTCCTCCGGTGCATCGTCCATCGCGAGTGCGACAGCGAGATGCCCAAGGGCCAGAGGATAGGCCTGTGCGTTGGAGCCTGCCATGCCAGCCCAGACATAGTTGACGCGGGTACCATCCTGCCGCGCGACGAGCGAGGCCGCGAGAGTGTGGACTGCATCAGGGTGGAGGCGACCAGCACGGGCCAGCACGTACGCCGCGTAAGCGCGTGTATTCAGCAGTTCTGCCTGCCTTTCACTGTCCTGTTCTTCATCATCGACGCTCTGAGGCTGGAGCTGCTCGCTTTCAATATGGTCGAGTAGCAGGCCGAGCCGGTCATCCGGCACGGTGTAGCCCGCGGCTTTTGCCCGGATCAGGAAATCGGCAAGATAGTCCAGATCGTCGGGAAGACTGAGACCATCGGAGCGGTCCCACTGGCCAATCTCACCTGAGGGGTTCTGGCGATCAAAAAGCGTATTGATGGCCGACTGGATGGATTTGCCCGGAGTGTCTTTGTGGTCGTGAGTTTCGGAGAGGGCCGGGTTGCCCTGTTGCAGCAGCGCACGGGCCTGAGCCGCCAGTGTATCAGAATCCCCCCAGACGCTGGATTGCAGGGATTCTTGCAACCCGACTGTATCAAGACCGTCCGATGCGGAGATGTTGAGGGTTATCCGCGCGTCTGCCGGGTTGAAGCCCGCAAGTTCCGTGCGGTCCCATGTCTTATGGCTGCCGGGTGGGAGCGGGGCAGTCCGGCTGACGGTAAGCGGAACATGCGCCAGTCTGATGCCGATGGGCCAGCTTCGCGTCAGCAGCACTTTTGATGAGCCGGATCGGCGCAATGTGAGATGGATATGCGCAATGGCGGTACGGTCTGGCAGGGTGGGGGTGGCGGCCAGCGCAACACGCAGGTCAGCGCGCCCACCGGGTTTGACAGGGGCGCTGAGTGTGCCGGAGCCGAGAACACGGAGCGGTCCATCCGTGGTGACCTGGACCTCGTAAGGTGCTGATGGCGCATCAACATTGATAATGGAGACCTGTGCCTGTGCCGTATCTCCCGGGGCGAGGAACCGTGGCAATCCCAGGTCGGGGAAAACCGGGTCTCGTGCCGTGATGTCTGCCTGCGCGTTGCCAACGGCATCTTTGCTCCAGGCTGAGGCCATCAGGTGAAGCTGGCCGTCAAAATCCGGCACATCGAACGAGAGGGTGCCGTGTCCGGTGCTGTCGAGTGCGACAGGGCCATCGAACAGCGCGACGCTTTTCGTTGTCCGCACGGGCGGGCCGTCCGCGCTGCTGTCATTTGACCCTGCATCTCCCCCAGACCGGATCCGGCCATTTTTCGCATCACTCAGCAGAAGAGACCCGTAGTTGTCCAGCATGTCCAGCCCAAGACGGGGGCGACCGTAAAGGGCATCAAACAGGTTGAGCGGCGTGAAATGCGTGAGGTTGAGAATACCCTGATCGACCGCGGACACCGCGACCTGCACATGCCCCGCCGGAAGACCCTGACTGGCCTGAACTGTCACGGGAACGGTGATGCGATGGCGCGGCGTGACGGTGTCGGGCACATCAAGCGTTACGTTCAGCCGATGGGTGTCCTGATTGACACCAATCCATGTGACACCAACCGCCCGCACAGGGTCATGCGGGCGCAGGCCGGAGGGGCTGTTGAGGGGGCGATAGAGAGTGACCAGCGCATAGGCGCCGGAATGCCAGTCCGGTGCGGCGGTTACCGGCACGTCCAGCCCTTCTTTCGGAACGTCCACGAAGCGCGTGTTCAGCACACGGTCTGTTGCAAGCGTTATCTGGGCCTGTCCGGAAAAACCGCCGCCAATGTGGATGACCGTGCTGCCGCCTGGCACGATATGGGTATCGCGCACGCTGAGCGGCAGATGGTCCGGTGTGCTGGCATTACCGCTTCCACCCCAGCCGACCTGAAAGCGGAGTGAACTGCCTGTTACGCCGCCACTTTCGCTCGGGACGGCACTCAGGCGATATTCGCCCCAGTCCAGCGTTGGGGTGATCCGCGCTGTACCTTTGGCATCTGTTGCAAGATCGCCCGAGCGCATGGGCACGTCCACAGTGTGGCTGCTGAAGGTCCAGCCATTGTCGGGCGTGTAGGACCAGTTATAGATCCGGTTGACGCGTGACAGGGTCCAGTGAATCTTGCCGATGGCAACCGGACTGTTGTCAGGCGCAAAACTTGCGAGATCAATGGGGATAACAGCACTGCCCATGCTGGAGGAGGCATCTGTCGCGACACGGAGGCCGATCAGCGGTGCGGTGCGGCGGACGGGAATTGAAAAGTGTTCGCCCACGCGCCGCCCCATGGGGTCAAGAAAACCGGCACGTATATCAAGGGCGAGCGGCCGGGTAAGGCCCTGAGGAATATCCGGCGTGAAGGTCAACTGCGTATGGCCTTCATGATCGGTTGGATCTGCGCTGATGTCGCCGCTGGCTGATGGTGTCTCCTCGTTCTCAAACCCGAAAGCCCAGCCTGTGTGGTCAGGGATCGGATCGGTCGAGGGAACAAGCCTGTAGGAACTGTCACTTTTAAGGCCCGCACCGGGCGCGCCGTAGAGAAAACGTGCCGAGGCATCAATCACAACGGCCTGTCCGGCGGTTGCGGAGGCTGGTGGCCTGAAACTGGCTTCGATACTGGGTGGTACGAAATCCTGAACGCTGAAACGGGCCGAACCGATGGCAGGCAGGGAAGGGTCGAGCAGAATATCGGCCCGCCACAGGCCCGTAGGTGCGCTGGCGCTCAGGGGCAGGGTGATGGCGTAGCCGCCCTCTGCCGCACCTGTAAGCGGAATGCGCCGTTCTTCCATCATATCGGGACGGTAAAGAACAAGAACCGGGTGCGCGTCTGGAATAGCCTGTCCTGCCCGGTCACGCAGGAGAGTGAGGAGATGCACGCTCTCACCGGGACGATAGATCCCGCGGTCAGGCTGCACGAGTGCGCGACTGCTCCCCTGAAAGGGGCTGACGGCACCTTCCAGATGCTGTTCTGAAAAATCGAACCATTGCCGGTCAAGATGCAGAAAGCCGAAATCCTCTCCCTTGCTGGCCAGCAGGACCGAGGAGCGGTCTGCCATGGTACCACGGAGCAGGGGGGCATCAAAATGTCCGAGGCCACGCGCATCCGTTGTGACTGTTGCCAGAGTGCCGCCATCACGGGCGCGCAGTGTCAGCGTGACATCAGGAGTAGGCTGTCCGCTCATCAGGGAGCGGGCACTGACTGTCAGCCCGTCTTCACCCCGCAGCATGGTCAGCCCAAGATCGCTCAGATTAACCCAGTGGGCAGAAATAGCCTTGTTTTGCAGAAGATCGGCGTTGATGTTCCCACGTTTAAGCGCGGTTTCCACGGGGCTTTTTTCGGGCGGCGTTGCGGCGTCTTCAACCGTCACCAGATAGAGGCCGTTCTGTCCTGCGCCAATTGTCTCTGCCAGCGGGAAGCCAGTCGTCACAGATCGGTCTGGAGCATGATCGATCGCCATGGTGCCGTGCCAGATTTCACGCATGGTCGTGTCCAGCAGGTTCTGGAACGTATAAGGGTCAAAACTGGTCTGGTTCAGATCAGGCAGTGTGCTGTCGATCTGAGCTGTGCCGGGAAATTGCTGATACGCAGCAACCCGAAAGACGTGGAGACGAACCGTGGAGACGTTAACAGTTTCGATAGCGAGGGCAGGCGTATGCCCGGTCGTGCGTCCGGGCAGGATAAAGCCGTCTCCTGTCAGCCCAACGTGTGCATCACGACGCCCAAAACGGGCGCTGAGCGTGAGGGGGGCGGCGAGATTCTGGCCATCGGCTGAAGTAAAATCCGGGTCGACCTTCATTGTGTAACCCTGCCCGAAGGCAAGCTTGCCAAGGCAGAATGTGTCATTCTCAACACGCGATGTGAAGGCGCTTTCTGGTGAGAGATGGACCGAATGGGCCAGTGTTGATGTTTCTCGTGCGTTCAGGTTCTGATTGAAATGCAGGCAGATTTCAGGGTGTTCGCCTGTTGCATCGAGAGAGGTGCGCTGGAACGCGAAAGGCGAGGACTCAGTGGAGGCCGCCCGACTGCATGGCGCGAGGTACAGAACCGGAAGGACAGCAAGGCTCAGGGAAGAAAGCAGAAGGCGTAGAGACAATATCTTGAACCCTGAACAGTTTATGCTGGATTACGCGATGTAAACAGTCCCAGGATTGGCGGGGACCGGGTTTCACAAATTACGCGGCTATGAGAATTTGGTCCATAGCAGCATAAAAATGTTGTTCGGCCTCGGCTGGCGTGATGTTGGCGACAGGCTCAAGGATACGGCGGTTGTTGAACCAGTCTCCCCCTTGGAGGGTGGCGTATTCGACGGCCTAAAACGATCGCCATGTGCCGAATCGATGCTTATGATCGCTTCTTAGAGTCTGACCGAAAATGAGTTGAGTGATTTCAGCTGGTTATGATTCATGGGTTTGCGAGAACCTGATGAGATCAAGATGGCCTAGAGGGTGTTATGTACTTTTTTGTGTAATTGTTGCAGAATATGTGGATGAATACTGCTCGCAAACCGTATCCGTCTGATATCAGTGACGAAGAGTGGTCTCTGATTGTTCCCTATCTCCTTCTGATGAAAGAGGATGCAGAGCAGCGACATCATGATCTGAGAGAGTTGTTCAACGGCCTGCGGTATGTGATCCGTTACGGTATAGCATGGCGCGCGATGCCGAACGATCTGCCACCGTGGACTGCGGTTTATCAGCAATCCCGGCGCTGGATGGACGCAGGATGTTTCGAGGTTGTCGTCCACGATCTCCGGGCCGTGCTGCGTCTGGCTGCAGGAAAGCAGGCCGAGCCGACAACGGCGATTATCGACAGCCGGACACTGCGCTCAACCCCTGAGAGTGGTTCACGCGCCGGGTATGATGGCGCGAAAAGAAAAAAGGGATCGAAGCTGCACATGGCGGTCGACACCCTAGGGCATCTTCTGGCCCTGCACGTCACCCCGGCAGACAGAGATGATCGGGCAGAAGTCGCTCCGCTCGCGCAAGCCATTCAGCAGGCAACAGACGGTAGCGTTGAACTGGCATGGGCTGATCAGGGCTATACCGGATCAAAACCGGCGAAAGCTGCCAGAGAGCAGGATATCACCCTCGAAATCGTCAGGCTGCCTCAGGCAAAGCGGGGTTTTGTGCTGCTGCCCCGACGATGGATCGTGGAGAGATCGTTCGCATGGGCGACACGGTGCAGAAGGCTCGTAAAAGACTACGAGCGCTGCGCCTCAACCCTCGCCGCAATGCACACCATCGCCTTCGCTGGCTTCATGCTCAGAAATGCCGCTCAACTGCTCGCCCAAAGTGCATAACACCCTCTAGCTTCGCCATCTGATCGGTTACGGGGGATATGCTGGCGAGAGGTTGCGTGGTGCGCTGGCTGAACTCGGCCGATGGACGATCGAGATCGTCAGGCGTAGCGATCGCGCCGAAGGCTTCGTCGTCCTGCCCAAACGCTGGATCGTGGAGCGCAGCTTTGTATGGCTCGGATGCTGTCGTCGCCTCACGAAGGATCTCGAGGCAACAATCTCGTCATCCCACGCGTGGTTGATGATCGCCCATATCCGCAGAGTTCTGAGGAAAAATAATCAAACCGCTTTCTAATTCAGGCCCTCAGACCCTATAAATACATCTGCAGGATCTGGACTTCAGAGCCAGAAAGATTCATCATAAAACCCCGGGACTAAACATCCAGACTCAGGCCCCTAATCAGTATGGTTTCAGGAATGGACAACCAATGCAGGCAATCGTGAGCCTAAGGGAATACTCTGTTCCGATGGTCGCCATTCGCCGGTATTTTCATCGCGGCCCTGCAGGATAAAGCGTGGTTGGGGGGCGGATAGCTGTGCTACAGCCAGACTTGCTATAGTACCAATTGGACCGGAAGGCAGCCGGTTGACCACCAGACCAAGGCGGGTGTCCGGAAATTCGGTCAGCATGGCGTAATCTCCGTCACTATCCCCACACACCAGTAAAGGTCCATAGCCTCGCGGCCCTGCCAGTGCCTGACGTATGGCGCGCACTTTGCCTGCGCGATAGGTTACGGGCCAATGCGGCGCGGCATCAAGTCCCAGCTTGCCACTAGACCAGTCCATACGAACGCCAAGGACATTCTGGCGGGGCAGGTCGTAACCATAATCGGGATCGGTGGCGAACACGGCCACGACGTCTTCCAGTGATGCGGAACAGACATGGACGTCAATACCTGCCTGACGCAGTACCCATTGCAGGTCCGCGATCTCCGGGGTCAGGCGTAGTCCGGTCTGGATGGGGCGCGCAACAATGCCCGCCTGCCCGGAACGGGTGGCCGGAGTGATCCATGTTTCCTGTCCCATGCCCTGAGCCAGATGCCATCTGTTGGACGCCCTGGCCAGCGCCACCAGTCCGGCTGCATCATGACCGGCCAGCAGGCGGATGATCCAGCGGCAGGCTACGTCCCCATTGCATGTGGCGTTGATGGCATCATAGGCAAATACCAGCTTGGCACGCAGGCTGAGCAGTACCGGGTCCGTTGGTGCAGGGGGCATGGACCGGGCAGACAGAAGGGCATAATCCGCGCACAGATCGGCATGAAGGTCCTTGAAGCGGACATTTTGTCCACATACGGTCCGAAAAGGACCTGTAAACGTATGTGCAGGTACGTCACGCGCCGTTGCCTGGGCAAAAGTTTCGGCTGACATCGCGAATGCAAAATGGTTGGCCGTATAATGCAGCAGGCTTTCCTCGCAATCGCCTGCGATACAGGTATTGTCCCAGTCGAATACGGCATACGGGCGTCGGGCAGGGTTATAGCTGGCGCTGGCGCTGCCGTATGTGGCGATCAGGCGTTCGATCACGCGGCGCGTGCGGGGCGCCCATTTCAGCGGTGCCAGCACCGGGGCGCATCCTTCAGCCCATGCAGGCAGGGATGGGCTGATGCCAGCCGCGATACTGGCGGCCAGCACGTTGCGGCGGGTCAGGACTGTCATGCGCCGGTCCGGCCCATATGGGGATCCGTACGGCTTGGCCTGCCATTCTCGATATGTCCCGCCAGTTGGATCAGGCGGTGCGCGTGATTCGGGTCCTGAATGGTCAGGTCATACCAGTGGTCGGATACAGCGATCGGCCATATGGTGTCGGTTGTCGCATTGGGGGGCAGTTCAGTTTCGTGCGTGGTATGGGTATAGGCGTTCTCAATCCGGACAGTGCGGGGCGCATGGTCATGGTTATGCAGCGACAGCACCGCCACCTCACGGGCGGGGTCGTAACGCAGGGTCACGTCCGGCAGACCCTTGCCCAGAAACTGGCGGAAAAAACCGTTGGGTCCATGAACCGTTACGGGCAGGCTGTCATTGGCCGTGACTGGTAGGGTCATATCGGACCCGGCGCCCAGCGTATAATGGCGTGTCACCTTGCCATCACGGATACGCAGTACCGCCCCCTGACTGCCTTCATTCGCAATATGGAGGTGTCCCGGCGCCATCAGGTCCACATGCAGCCGGTAGGGCAGGGCGCGGGCCGGGCGTTGGCCGGGTTCCTGCTGCGGCAGGGACTGCCGGGCGGGAATGGTGGGCTTGGGCAGCATGCATGACTGACGTGTTTCCGCCAGATAGGTATCCGTCCGCGGCAGGTGTGCGGTCCACCGGCGATCTGTTTGCGCGAAGTCGAAAATGGAGGTCATGTCCCCGCATACGGCCCGTCGCCATGGGGTGATGTTGGGGACCTCTACACCAAAACGCGCTTCAAGAAAGCGCAGGACGGACGTATGGTCGAATACCTGTGAATTGACCCATCCGCCCTTGGTCCATGGTGAAATTACGATTGCAGGCACGCGTGGCCCCAGTCCTACTGGGACGGTGTGATAGGATTCCCCCGTGGTCGCGACCGTACTGCCGCCATACCGTGGGTCAGGTGCGGGGACCGGCGGGGGAACGTGGTCAAAGAAACCATCATTTTCGTCATAATTCAGGATAAAAACCGTTTTGGCCCAGACATCGGGATGACGCACAAAGACATCCATCAATTGGGAAATCAGGTGTTCACCGTAACCGGGCGGGGCGTCAGGATGTTCCGACAGGGCGGCTGGTGGCACGATCCACGAAACCTGCGGCAGCCTGCCATGGGCGACATCATCTTCAAAGGCGGCGACAAGGTAGCGGCCTTCGGTATCATGCATGTTGGTGGCAGTTGATCCCGGCACGATCATGCGGGCGCGCTGGTATTCCCATGACCGGGGATCAAGGTTGCGGAATTGTGCAAAGGACGCCAGCGGGTTGTCGCCAAAATTGTCGTATTCCTGATAAACGCGCCACGATACGCCCGCCGCCTGCAGTTTTTCGGGATAGGTGGTCCAGCGGAATGGTTGAAAATCGGCCCGGTCATGCGCCATGTCCGCCGACCAGTTGCCATCATCGACATTCTGTATGGCCTGTAATCCGTCATTGCCGACCGCCAGTCCGTTCGTGCCGGTGAAAAGGAACAGACGGTTGGGATTGGTCGGCCCGAAAATGGAGGCATGATAGGCATCACATACCGTAAAGGCATCGGCCAGCGCGTAATAATACGGGATTTCCGCACGGGTGAAATGGCCCATGGTCATGGCCGTCTTGTGTGGCACCCATGAATTCCAGTCATTCCATGCCGTCTGTGTGTCCTTCCAGCTATGATCAAGGCTGGCAAGGCAGGCGCTGGAGGTATGTGCGGTGTTGAACAGGAAGGGCATGACATGGCCGCCCTTCCCATCCGGTTGTGCAAAGACGCTGCTGCCGTCAGGCAATTTTTCAGCGCGGGGATCACCATATCCCCGCACGCCCTGCAGGCAGCCGAAGTAATGATCGAATGACCGGTTTTCCTGCATCAGGATAACCACATGCTCCACGTCCTGTATCGTGCCGGTCACCCGGTTGGGGGCGACCGCCAGTGCCCGTTTCAGGTTTTCCGGCAGTGCCGCCCCGATGGCGGCGGCGGCGCCAAATTTCAGGAACTGACGGCGATTGGCGATATCGGACATGGTGTGGTCATCCATAGGCTGCAGGAGGATTGAAGGCCGGCGTGCCGCAATCAGAAAAAGTGCTTGCGCAGGGTAAAGAACACCATGCGCGGCGCACCGGCCTGCAACGTCTGCAGGCTGCCCGTGGGGTCGCTGACAGCAAAGCCCGTGCTGCCGACTGTTGCAACGTAGCGTTTGTCGAACAGGTTGGTCACGTTGATCTGTGCATCCAGACCATGCAGCGCCCAGTTATGGCTGTGGAAGCGGTAGCCGACATTCAGGTTGAAGATGTCGTTCGGCTTGATCCACTGGTCATTGGTGTAGGTATAGGTCCGGCGGCCCTGATACTGCATGCCGATATTACCCCAGATCGTACCATCATCATAACTGATCTGGACGTTGGCCAGGTTACGCGGCATGCCAACCACGCTCTTGCCACGGGTGGCGTAGGTTATGCCGCCAGTCGTCAGGTTGTCGTCATACACGGACTGGTTGTAGGCATAGGACGCATACAGCGACCAGTTATCCGTAAAGCGATAGTTGAAAGCCGTATCAATACCACGCGCGGTCACGCCGCCGACATTGGTCAGGATGCTGGCATAGCCCTGAACGTTCGTGCCGCTGGATACGGGTGAGATGGATGCCAGACGGTCCTCGAATTCGATATAGTAACCGGTAATGGACGCCTGAATGCGCCGGTTGTGGAAGCGGTAGCCGATTTCCTCGCTGTAGGACATTTCCGGGTGCAGCGTTTTCTTGGATGCGGCGTAGGCGGCGGATGTCATTGCAAACGGGCTGGTGGCACCCGTGGTCGAGTTGTCAAAGGCGGCCATGTTCCGGGCAAAGTCGGCAAATATTTCATTATGGCGGTTGATGCGGTAATTGGCGCCAAGCTGCGGCAGGAAGCCGTTGGCCGAAGTAATGGAACCCGATGCATATGTATTGGCCACCGGTGTACCCATGTAGTTGCCTTCGAGCTGGCGGCCCCGATTATCAACAACCAGCGACTTGAAACCGTAATTCAGTTTCAGGGCCGGGGTGATCTGCCATGTATCCTGAATATGGAACTGGTAGGTCTTGGTGTTGAAGGCGCTCTGCCATTGGGTTTCGAACGGGTTGTTGCGGAACCAGTGGACGGAGCTGCCGGTATATTTGTCCGCGCTGAGCGGATAGAAGCGACGTGCCTGCTCAAAATCGTTGTTTTCAAACCAGAAGCCGCCTTCGATCGTATGGTGACCGAGCTCGTAGGACAGGCTGCCTATAAAACCTTCACGATGGATGTCATATTCCGTGGTACGGACGGAGAGTGGAGAGCCGCCAAGGGATGCAGGCGTTGCCGTATACGGCGTGGCGTAAATGCCTTCACCCGTATTGGTATGGCCGTAAACAGTGGCGAAGCCCTTGAGGTGGTCAGTCAGATGGAAATCGAACTTGCCATATCCCAGCACGTCCTGACGGAGGCCGGCTGAGTTGTAATAGGACTGGTCCTGATTGGCGATGCCCGCGGGGAAGGGTTTGCCAGTCTGGTAAGCCGTCGCGATCTGCTTGGCCAGGCCATAGTTGTTGGTAATGTTATCGACGTTATAGCCCTTGGTCTGGATCATCTGCAGCGAGAGATCCTGATAATCATTTTCTGCGCGCTGGCTGTAATCACCGAACAGGGTCAGCTTGACCTTGTCACCCAGCGGCTGGATGAACTTGGCATTGGCCTGCTGCTGCTGCTGGATGCCATCGCCCTTCCACTTGTTGGCATCCTGATAGTCATAGGAAACATACAGCCGCCCGCCACCGGGCAGGGTGCCGGAATTGATGCGCCCGAAAGTGCGCCACGTGCCATATGATCCGACAGTACCTGCGACATCGACGCCAAATTTCTTGCTTGGGTCGATGGATGTGAATTCCAGTGCGCCACCAAGGTCATTGGATGCCGCGACACCGACCGAACCCGCGCCCTGCGCCAGGCTGGCGGGGCCGTTGTTTTCGGTCTGCAACGCACGACCAATGGAAAGGCCGTTATCATTACCATAGGCAAGGTTGCCCAGCGGGATGCCATCCATGGTAAAGCCAAGGCGGCTTTGGTCAAACCCGCGGATGATGATCTGCTGCGACCATTCGTAAGATCCCAGTGGATCGGAAGAGGTAAACATGACGCCAGGCAGCTTGGACAGGGTCTTGAGCGGACTGGTGCCAGGCGCAACTTCCTGCAGCGCGCGGTGGGACAGCGACTGTGTTTCACGCGCGGCACCCGCGCCCATGACGATGATTGATTCCGCCTTGGTGGCGGTAACGGAATCCGCGCTGGCATTTGTCGTGATCTTGCCCGCGGAGATTTTGCCACGATGGTCCGTCTGCTTGGTTGCGGGCTGCTTCTGTGCCGCGTCGGCTGCATGGGCGTTATGGAAGAACAAAGAACTCATGCATGTTGTGAGAAGAAGAAACGTGTTCTTTTTCATGCAGCGTGATCCCTCATGACAAGGCCCCGATTGGTGGTGGTTGAATGACGCGGCACACCCTATGTTTGGGGTTTCATGGTGTCTCGTGATGTTTTTATGAAACTATGATTTCAGTATTATTAAATTTGTATATTAGGAATCTGTGAAAATAAATTAGTACTTGTTATGTTATTTTTACGTGGCCTGTTGATATTTATTGCACTGATTTTATAAATAACTATCGATAATATTTCAAATTATTCATGGTTTATGTAAAAAATAATAGTGGTTTCATTTGTTTATGAAATTTAATTACCTTGATAATACATTTGCGTATAGGGGGTCTATGTTTCTAAAAACGGGCGTTTCATGATGGATATAGACTGTCCACGTATGATGAATTCAGAATGCGGTATCATCCATATATGAAGCATATCTTCATAATTCCCTTAATATATAAGGGAATTATTGAAACGATATAGATATGAATTAACGAGATTCGTCCTGTTTTCAGATATTGATATAAGATGCGGGAACATACCGTTGTTTTTATGACACAGGGACGGATGTTATCGTAATGGCGGCACATACAGACCATATCCGCAGTGACGCTACTGCCGATAGCATCTGTGCATAGCATGCGCGCACTCAGTTTTCTGGTGGTTATGTCCTGACGTAGCACAGTGGTTCTTCCTCCCTGATGTGCTTCATCACCGATTTTGCCGATCAGGCTGATATTCTGCCGGTGGCGCTACGGTTGGCTTTGCCGCAGTTTTCAAAACCGGATTATGGCATGCCGCCGATCCAGCCTGAAACAGCACATGCCGGAGAGAACTTCGCCCCATGAAATGATATGTTCCCCACGTATCGCGCCGCTATCGTGAGACATTGGCGCAGGTCCGGTCATGGCCGCAGCTTCGGCCGCTGTCATACTGCTGAGTTCTGGCTTTTCTGCGCGAAACATGGCGACTGATACCGGGCCGATAGCAGGGATGGAACGGACAAGCCATGCTTTGGCATAGAGTTCTGCTGCCTCTGCGATGACGTCTTCAATTCGTTGTTCAAGCGCGCTGATCTGGCTTTCAGGAAACGCTTTAAGACTGTTGTCCATATCCTTCATCCGCAACCACATCATCATCGACGAGACCGGGTTTGTGGACGGTCATTGTTCCGATAACTCCCATAAGCTTTCCGGGGAAACGGCCCGGTTGGACGCCAGCCAGACGCTATTGTCGTGCAATGTAAGAGATCATTGTCTGTTCCTGTTATCAGCACACCTGCCGCCGGGGATGGTGCCTGAACGTCGTTGCAATACGATACGGTCTCGTCTATGTGGGCCATAACGGCTGCGTTCTGCCGCCGGGTTCCGGAAATGACTGAGGGTGGTCGGTATCCATGCAAACCAGACATACTGGCAGTGAGGGCGTGGGCTATGTGCAGCCGCCATCCTTCCTGACCACCATTTTTCATCCGGTCCCGCACGGTAAAGACAGCGCTCCCTCGGGCCAGCGCTCCACGCCCGCCGTAAAAAAAACAGGTAGCGCTTCGGGCCTGATCCTGCTCTGCCTGCTGCTGTTGCTCTCCGCCTGCCATAAAAAGGCAGCAGTGGAGGAAGTCCGGCCTGTCCGCTCCGTCATTGTCGAACCTGCGCCCGATGCAAATGGGGAGGTTGTAACAGGACAGGTCGCGGCCCACCGCTCCATCAATCTTGCTTTCCGTCTGCCCGGCAAGGTCGTGGAACGCACGGTGTTGGCAGGCAGCGTCGTGCATGCGGGGGATTTGCTGGCACGGCTGGATGATGCAGTGCCACAGCAGACGTTGCGCACCGCGCTGGCCGAAAATGCTACGGCACGGACGGCGCTGGAACAGGCAGCTCCCCTGAAACAGCGCGCTGCAGCCCTGCTGCCGGTGCAGGCCATTTCGCGCAATGATTATGATGATGCGGTTCGTCGATACAAAACCGCGCAGGATCAGGTGCAGGCCACGCAGGCACAGGTACGTGTGGCGCAGGAACAGCTTGGCTATACCCGCCTTGTAACTGCTGAGGACGGCATCGTGACCGACCGGCTGGTAGAAGCGGGGGAGGTGGTCGCTGCGGGCCAGCCGGTGCTGCGCATGGCGGCCAATGACGGGCTGGACGCACAGTTCGACATGCCCGAGGCCCTCGCGCAGTCCCGTCTGACCGTGGGCATGACGATGAAGGTATGTCTGGACGCGGCACCCGTGGTCTGCGCGCCCGCCGCGATCTACGAAATTGCACCCGATACCGATCCACTGACCCGCACCTATCATACAAAAGCGCTGCTGCATGCCACGCGGGACATGATGCCGTTGGGGGCGGTGGTGACGGGGCATCTGTCCGTACCATCAGCGCCAACCGTTCATCTGCCACCTGCCGCCCTGACGACACAGGATGGCAGACCTGCCGTATGGATCATTGCCCCTGACACGCTGCGCGTATCCCAGCGCCCCGTCACCATCGCACGCTACGGCACCGATGACGTGGTGATCGCATCCGGCCTGAATGCCGGGGAGCGGGTGGTGACAGCAGGCGTGCAGGCGCTGTATCCGCAAGAAAAGGTCAGCCTGCTGGATGAAGCCGATGTCCGCCCCTGAGCCACGCGCGCCGGGGGGCATAAACCTGTCTGACTGGTCCATCCGCCACCGTGCGCTGGTCCTGTTCTTCATGATCCTGATCGGTGTTGCGGGCATCCAGTCCTACTTCAGACTGGGCCGGAATGAAGACCCGCCCTTTACCGTCAAGACCATGGTGGTGGAGGCGTTCCTGCCCGGTGCGTCGGTGGAGGAAACCACCCATCAGCTAACCGAACGCATCGAAAAGAAGCTGCAGGAAACGCCCGACCTCGATTACGTCAAGAGCTATACGCTGGCGGGCAAGACCACGATTTTCGTCAACCTGCTGTCGGGCGCGCCCAAGGCCGAAGTGCCCGATATCTGGTATCAGGTGCGCAAGAAGGTGGGTGATATCAGGGCCCAGTTGCCACAGGGCACGGTCGGCCCGTTCTTCGATGACGAGTTCGGCGATACCTACGGCATCATCTACGGCTTTACCGCCGACGGGTTTTCCCATCGTGACCTGCGTGACTATGTCGAGACGGTGCGCGATGAGCTGCTGCATGTGCCTGATGTCGCCAAGATCGACACGCTGGGCGCGCAGGATGAGAAGATCTACGTCGATTTCTCCACCCACCACCTGGCCCGGCTGGGCATAAACGGGGCGACGATCGCAGCCGCCCTGCTGGCGCAGAACGCCACGGTGCCATCCGGCGTCATTGATACCGGGCGCGAGCAGATACAGGTCCAGCCGACCGGGCAGTTCGGGTCGGTGGCGGATATTGCCAACGTTACGGTCTATGCGGGCAACCGCAAGGTCCGGCTGGGCGACATTGCCACCATCACCCGCACCTATTCCGATCCGCCGCAGACCATGTTCCGTGTCGGCGGGCATGATGCGATCGGGCTGGCTCTGTCCATGCGCAGCGGTGGCAACGTGCTGGAACTGGAAAAGAACATCACGGCCAAAATGGCCGAACTGCACGCCCGCATGCCCATTGGCATCGAGGCGCATCTGGTCGCCAACCAGCCCAAGGTCGTGCATGACGCCGTAGGCGATTTTACCGAGGCGCTGTTTGAAGCCATCGTCATCGTGCTGGGCATCAGTTTCCTCAGCCTTGGCGCGCGCGCGGGCACGGTGGTGGCGTTCTGCATACCCTTCGTGCTGGCGGTGGTGTTCGTATGCATGAAGCTGTTCGGCATCGACCTGCAGCGCGTCTCGCTCGGCGCGCTGATCATTGCGCTGGGCCTGCTGGTCGATGACGCCATGATTACGGTGGAAAGCATGGTCAGCAAGCTGGAGGAAGGCTGGACCCTGACGCGGGCTGCGACCTATGCCTATGTCTCGACCGCGTTCCCCATGCTGACCGGAACCCTTGTGACGGTGGCGGGATTCATCCCGGTCGGGTTCGCGAAAAGTGTAGCGGGGGAATACACGTTCTCCCTGTTCGCCGTGGTAGGCATGGCGCTGATCGCATCATGGTTCGTGGCCGTGCTGGTGGCCCCGCTGGTGGGCGTGACCATTCTCAAACAGCGTCCGGCAGCAGCGCCCCATACCCCGCCGGAAGGGCGGCTGCTACGCGTATTCAGCCGGGCACTGCTGTTCACCATGCGCCGGCCGCGTGCGACCGTGCTGGCCAGCCTTGCGGCGCTGGTCGTGGCCATTGCGCTTTCCCCCTTGGTGCCCCGGCAGTTCTTCCCGGCATCCGACCGGCCGGAACTGCTGGTTGACCTTTCGCTGCGGCAGGGTGCATCGATCAGGGCGACTGCGGATGTGTCGCAGCGTCTGGACGCAGTCCTGCGCAATGATCCCGATATCGATCACTGGAGTTCCTATATCGGGCGCGGGGCCGTGCGCTTCTACCTGTCGCTTAATGAGCAGCTTCCCAACGACTTTTTTACCCAGACCGTCATTGTCGCAAAAAGCGCCATGGCGCGTGACCGGCTGCGCAGGCGGCTGGATGTGGCATTGAGCCGCGACATGCCCGATGTGGTGCATGGGCTGTTCCCGCTGGAACTCGGGCCGCCGGTGGGCTGGCCGGTACAGTACCGCGTCACGGGCCGCGACCCGGACCGGGTCTGGCATTACGCGCATGACGTGGCGAAGATCATGGCCGACAGCAACCAGTTGCACATGGTCAATTTCGACTGGGGTGATCCCGCGCGCAAGCTGAAGATCGACGTGCGGCAGGATGAGGCGCGTCGTCTGGGCCTGTCATCCGGCGCGATTGCGCTGGCCATCAATTCGGCAGTGACCGGGCTGACGGCGACACAGGTGCGCGACAGCATCTATCTGGTCGATGTCGTGCTGCGCGCCAACCATGCCCAGCGCCTGTCGATCGAGGACCTGCGCAACCTCGACATCCGCCTGCCCAATGACCAGACGGTGCCCTTGTCCACCGTGGCCAGCGTCTCCTACATCGAGGACTATCCCCTGATCTGGCGCCGTGACCGGCTGCCGACCCTGACCATACAGGCGCAACTCCGTGACGGGGTGCAGGCGGATACGGCCGTGGCAACGCTGGTCCCGAAAATCGCGGCCTTCAACGCGGGCCTGCCATCGGGCTACCATGTCGCGGTGGGCGGCACGGTGGAGGAAAGCGCCAGATCACAGAAATCCGTCATTGCCGTCGTGCCACTCATGGTCCTGGTCATGCTGGGCGTGCTGATGATCCAGTTGCAGGACTTCAGGCGTCTTGCGCTGGTCATCAGTGTTGCCCCCTTCGGCCTGATCGGGGTGGTGGGTGCCCTGTTCCTGACCCAGAACCCGATAGGGTTCATTGCCATGCTGGGGCTGGTGGCGCTGATTGGCATGATCATCCGTAATTCGGTCATTCTGGTGCACCAGATCCAGATCGAGAAGGATCTGGGGCAGTCCGAATGGGATGCGGTGATGAATGCCGCCAGGATACGCTTCCGCCCCATCATGCTGACTGCTGTGGCGGCCATCCTTGGCATGCTGCCCATTGCGTCCAGCGTGTTCTGGGGGCCGATGGCCGATGTCATCATGGGCGGCCTTGCCGTCGCCACGGTGCTGACGCTGATTTTCCTGCCTTCGCTGTATGTGCTGTGGTTCAGGGTAAAGGAAACGCCATCGCCGCAGGTTGAGGGAACCGCCCGATGAAATGCACCCCGATCCTTCTGCTCCCCGTGCTGCTGGCAGGCTGCGCGTGGCTGGCGCCGACCTATTACCGACCGCAGATGCCCATGCCCGATAAATGGGGGACGCAGCAGACTGCTACCGTACCTGATGGCGGCGAATGGTGGCGCAGCTATGGTGACCCGGTTCTGGACGCGCTGGTGGCGGAAGCGCTGAAGAACAATGACGACCTTGCGCTGGCGGGTGCGAAACTTCAGCAGGCGCGGGCACAGTATAAATATGCCTTCGCCAACCAGTTGCCCTCCATTTCGGTTGCAGGGTCAGATGCCTATGGCCGCCTGCACCTGCACGATGACCTGCCTGTCGCGCACAAGATGAGCAATCTTGGCTTCGTCGGCGGCATGCTGAATTATGAAGCGGATTTCTGGGGCAAAAATGCCAGCCTGAGCAAGGCGGCAAAGGCGGGGGTGAAGGCGGCAGGTTATGGTCACGCGGCGGCCCGACTGTCCATCGCCGCAGCTACCGTAAAGCTGTATTTCAGCCTGCGCGCGCTGGATCGGCAACGCGAGATCCTGCAACAGACCATCGAGACCCAGACGGCGCTCCTGGCGCTTGTGCAGCGCCAGCATGAAGTGGGCGCGGTGGATGCGCTGGTGGTGCAGAATGTAACCGAGCAGCGTGACGCCGCACAGGCCGCCCTGCCGGATGTGGAAGACCAGCGTGGCAAGGCGGAAAGCGCCCTGGCCGTCATGCTGGGCCGCTCGCCCCAGCAGATCATCGGGCAGATAATGGAGCGGGGCAGGGATATAGACGCGTTGGCAATCCCCATCCCCACACCGCCGGAAATCCCATCCACCCTGCTCGAACGCAGGCCGGACATCGCCATGCATGAACAGACGCTGATCGCCAGCAACTTCAATATCGGCTTTGCGCGCGCGGCCTATTTCCCCACCATCTCGCTGGCCAGTCTGGCGGGGGTGAACAACATCGACATCGACAACCTGTATCGCGCCACCACGCGGTCATGGACGCTGGCGGCCTCCATGGCGGCGCCTGTGATGGATTTTGGCCGCACGTCCAGTGGCGTCAAACTGGCAAAAGCCGAGAAGAATGAGCAGGTCATCCTGTATAAGCAGAGCATCCGCACCGCCTTCAGGGAGGTGCATGACGCCCTGCTGGAACAGAACAATGCCCATGAGCGCGAACAGGGCGATGGCGACAAGGAAACAGCCGCCGAAAAAACCGTTGAACTGACACAGTTGCGGCTGGAACACGGCTATTCCAGCAGGCTGGATGTGCTTTCTGCACAGGTACTCGCGCAGCAGGCGGAACTGGCGCATACGACAGCACTCCTGTCCAGCCTTGATGCGTCGGTTGACATGTACAGGGCAATAGGGGGTGGATTTGATACCAGGGCCCCGCAGGACAGGAAACAGAAATAACAGCGGGTAGGAGCCTGCCCGCCAACCTGTAATAGATCAGGCGGCCCGGCTACGGATACGTGCCGGGAAAAACCAGCCCCTTCTTTTACTGGCTCCGTCTGTCGCGCGGGCCGGAAGCGGGGGCCGCCAGTATGCCCGTCATGAATGCATGCCAGGCCAGGTTGAGATAATTATCCCGCTCCTCTGCCGTCGTCAGGATCCTGCGCCCGAACAGCATCTGCTGGTGGGGACCGCCAAGGCAGAGCGTGGCAAGCATCTGGCTGGTTTCTTCAAGGTCACAATCCGCCTTCAGAAGGCCCGCCCTGGAGACAGCGGTCAGGAGCTTGCAGGTCAGCTTTTCAAGTGGATCAAAGATATGGGCACCGGCATGGTTCACCAGATCCGGAAAACGCCATCCTTCCGCGATGAAGGTGCGGCTCAGTGAGAGCGTTTCAGGGCTGAGGACCAGGTCAAGCAGCATCCGCATGGTTTTGTACAGCGCCTGTAGCGGATCGCTGGAAACCATTTCATCTGACGGGGAGGCGGCAAGCAGAAAACTGTTTCCCAGTTCGGAAATGACTGTCTTGAAAAGATTTTCCTTAGAAGGATGTCGCCGATAGATGGTCTGCTTGCCGACCTTGGCCACGGCCGCGATCTGTTCGACCGATGTGGCCGCGTAACCCTGTTCTCCAAACAGTCGGGTGGCGGTTTTCAGGATGAGGGCATCCAGTTCTTCCGACATGCGATTGTCGGGCCGACCTGCAAATTTCCTCCTTCTGTCCTGATCCGCCATTCGACCTCCTGTCTGCGATCCCTTCCGATTATAGGGGACGAACCCCTCTCGCAAGGGCTTTTGACAGGATCGACATCCCGTTCAGAGCAGAAAGAAGGCATCATCCTTTTCGCCTGAATTCCATGAATAACGGATCCAAACGACGGTCATGGGTGTTGGTTTTCACTAAGCAGGCTGTCGGGTTGGGCTCTGCCGCAGGATCACGCGACTGAAGGCCGCATAAACGCCATCGCCTCCGTCACTCATCACTACGGCAGAGCTCAACCCGACAGCCTGATAGGTTCAGCCCCTCGCTTTCGAAGCAAGGGGGAGCATAATCACTTCCTGACCGGCACAAAACCGTTACAAGTCCAGTTGTGCCGGTGCGCTGCCTCGCGTGGTTTTTCGGGCTCTTGTACGTGGCGGCGGAGTATCTGATCCTTTACCGTCAGGTGGTGCGACCTGACAAATCGACGATGCCAGTTGCATGATGGTGTGGGTGCCTGCCTCGAAATCCTGGGTATCCAACCGGGGTTTTCCCAGCACGGCGGCCATCTGTGTCTGCATGTCGGCATAGGCCTGTGTCATCGCCCATAGACAGAACAGGAAATGAACCGGGTCGACCGTCCCGATCAATCCCTGTTTATGCCACTGTTCGAACACGGCGATGCGTGTCTCCACATGCTTGCGCAGGGTATCCACCAGGAAATCGTGTACATAGGAACCACCCGCCAGTAATTCATGCGCGAAAAGGCGCGAGCCTTCGGGCCGAAGGCGTGAGAATTCCATCTTGGCGCGAATGAAGCCCGACAGCCCTTCCTGTGGTGTCCAGTGGGTCGAAAGCCAGCAGTTTGCATCATTCAGCCAGTCTTCGAGCAACTGTTGCAGGGTTGCTCTGTACAGATCCTCTTTCGTGCGGAAATAATAATGAATATTGGCCTTGGGCAGGTTGCTGGCTTCGGCAATGTCGCTGACCCGGGTGCCAGACAGGCCGTGAGCCGCGAAAACCTTTTCCGCCGCGTCCAGAATCTGGCGGGTATTGTTCTGCCGGGGTACACTGGTGCGTTTGCCGCGTGTTGAACGGGTCGATGTGGGAAGAGACATGAGCAGGCCAGCATTACCGTAAAAAAGGGAACAGACGACGTGAACTCCAACTTCTCAAGCCGGGCATTTCACGTCAATCTATTCCATTCTCCGTGCGGTGTTTTTTATGAAGGCGAACAGGCGTCTGTCATCGGCGTGGGCAACATTGAACCGGAACCATTGCGAGGGCTGGCTATCCGGCCGGAACAGGTGGCCCGGTGCCAGCATGATGTCATGTTGGCACGCCCGCTCCGCCAGGGCGCGCACATCCATGTCATGTCCAAAGCGCGCCCATGCGAACATGCCACCCAATGGATGAAAATAAAGGCGCATGCCCGCCTGTTCCAGACGTGCACATACCTGTGTCTGCGCGCGTGTCAGGTTTTCTCGCAGGTTGGCGAGATGCGGGCGGTACAATCCGCTGCTGACAATGGTGTGTACGATTTCTTCATTCAGGGGGGCAGTGGTCAGGTTACTGGCCATTTTCTGGCGCAGGATACGCTGGGCTGTGGGTGCCGCACAGGCTACGTAACCCACCCGCAGTCCCGGCCCGATGGTTTTGGAGAAACTGCCGATATGAATGACCTGCTCCAGTCCGCCCAGTTGTGACAGGGTCTGCTGTCCCTGCGGAGCAAGGTCCAGAAAGATGTCGTCTTCAATGATGGTGAGGTCATGCTGGCGTGCGATGCGCAGGATCTGGCGCATGTTCTGGGTTGTACTGCATGTGCCGGTCGGATTGTGCAGGATGGAGGTGGTAATGAACAGGCGCGGGCGGTGCTGGCGCAGCATGCGCTCGAGTTCATGCGGGCAGGGACCATCGGGCAGGCGCGGAACGCTGGCAATCTGTAGCCCCAGCGCCTGCAGCGCCGGGTAGAGATTGCAGTATCCCGGATCTTCCACCAGTATCGTGTCACCGCGTGTGGACAGGCAGCGCACGGCCAGTTCCAGCGCCTGGCTTGCGCCATGGGTCATGATGATGTTGCTGTCCTCGCATGCAACATCCCGACGGGCCAGCATCTGTCGTATGTTGTGGCGAAGTCCGGCATGGCCGTAAGGGTTGCCATATTCCAGCATGGCGGTCAGGCGTGCGGCCGGTATGGCGGCAAGGGCGCGCCGTGTGGCGGATGCAAACAGCATGTCTGGTGGTAACCAGCCGCATCCTGCCTTTATGACCGGAGCTTCGTCCTCATAGGCGTGCTGAAGCAGCCACATCGAATCTATGGAACGCTGGATAAGGGGGGCAGTGCGTGGGGGCGTGGTTACAAAATAACCGCGCGTACCCCGGCTTTCCACCAGTCCTGCCGCCGCAAGCCGTAAGTAGGTATTGGCGATGGTCAGTGTGCTGACACCGCAGTCCTGTGCCATGCGGCGGATGGAAGGCAGGCGTTCGCCCCGTCGGATTACGCCAGTACGTATGCGCTGGGCAATGTCTTCGCCGATCTGCCCTACAAGCGGGATCGGACTGGCGCGGTCTGTCTGGACAGGAGGAAGATGGGCCATGGGCAGATACTTCAGGTCAGTACAGTTTCAGATAAAATAGGCTGGTTGTACATATACACACAACGAGACCAGTATTACGATCCTGAAATGAACCGCCCCGGCATGGGACCGACGGCGTATGCCCGTATGGACAGGATTGCATCATGGCTCTGGATTCAGGACAGACTGCCCTTCTTCGCAACGAGCGCGAGGGAACTTACTGGCAGCCTTTTACAGCCAACCGCATGTTGCGTGCCAATATGGAACCGCGCACCATGGTCAGCGCACAGGGGGCCTATTACACCAGTAGTGAGGGTGTAAGGCTGTTCGATACCCTGTCCGGTCTGTGGTGTACGCCACTGGGCCATGCCCATCCCCGTATTGTGGAGGCGGTGCGCAGGCAGGCGGAAACGCTCGACTTTGCCCCATCTTTCCAGTTGACCCACCCCGGCGCCATTTCCCTGGCCGAGCGTATTGCCGATATGGCGCCTGAGGGCATGAATCACGTTTTCTTCGCCAATTCGGGATCGGAAGCGGTTGATACGGCGCTGAAGGTGGCGCTGGGCTACCATCGCATCAAGGGCGCGGGTAACCGCTTCCGCATGATCGGGCGTGAGCGCGGTTATCATGGCGTAGGTTTTGGCGGCATGTCGGTTGGGGGCATCGTGTCTAACCGCAAGATGTTCGCAGCCGGCATGATGTCAGGTGTGGATCATCTGCGTCATACCTACGAACCCGAACACATGGCCTTTACCCGGGGGCAGCCCACATGGGGCAAACACCGGGCGGAAGACCTGGTCCGGCTGGTTACGCTGCATGACGCCTCGACCATTGCAGCCGTGATCGTGGAGCCCGTACAGGGTTCAACCGGCGTGATCGTGCCGCCTGTCGGCTATCTGCAGCGCCTGCGAGAGATCTGCACCGCCAACGGCATCCTGTTGATCTTTGATGAGGTCATTACCGGCTTTGGCCGCATGGGCGAGAATTTTGGTGCCCAGCGTTTTGGCGTCACACCCGATATCATTACCTTCGCCAAGGCCGTCACCAATGGCATCGTGCCGATGGGTGGCGTGATCGTGACTGATGAGATTTACAACACCTTCATGACCGGGCCGGAAAACGCCATCGAATTCTGTCACGGCTATACCTATTCCGGACATCCGATGGCAGCGGCGGTAGGGCATGTCGTGCTGGATGTGATGCGCGAGGAAGGGCTGGTGGCCCGGGTGCGGGAACTCGAGCCCGTTCTGGAAGAAGCCATTCACGGCCTGAAGGATATGGATGTCATTGCCGATATCCGTAATATCGGTCTGACGGCGGCCATCGACCTCAAACCCGCGGCGGACAAACCGGGAGCGCGGGGGGCGGCGTTGTTCGAGGCCGGGCTGCGCGGCGGCCTGCTGCTGCGCTGTACGGGGGATACGGTGTCCTTCGGGCCTCCGTTCATTTCCACGGCGCAGGAACTGCGTGACATGGTCAGTACGCTGCGCAGGCTGATTATCGAAGTGTGCTGCTGAGACAGAAACCGTAATCAAGGACAAGGAGACTACCATGCCGTTAATGCATTTTCATGTCATGAAGGGCGAACGTTCCCCCGCCGAACTGCGTGCGCTGCTTGATGCCGCGCATGATGCCATGCTCGAAGCCTTCAAGGTGCCTGCACGGGACCGCTACCAGCTCGTATCGGAACATGAACCGACCCATATGATTCTTGAGGATACGGGGCTGGACATTCCCCGTACGTCCAGGGTAGTGCTGCTGCAGGTTGTCTCGCGCCCACGTGGTAAGGAGCAGATCGCGGCTTTTTACAGGTTGCTGGCGGAAACCCTGCATGCCCGTGTTGGGCTGCTGCCATCCGACCTTATGGTATCGGTTGTTGAAAATCAGGATGAACACTGGAGTTTCGGCCTTGGACGCGCCCAGTTTCTGACGGGTGAGTTGCCGTTGCCGGGGGCGAAAGCCTGAATAACAGGCAGATTTTCCGGATTTCCTGCGCGAAAATCCGGAACTGTCCGGTCATGTGCGTGAAGGTGCGGACTGTTTGTACTAGTGCCTGTGCCTATCCGTGCAGGGTCAGGCGCAGGTTTTCGATCGCTTTGCCGAAAGCTGTCAGCAGGTCGGGATCGACTGCCACGTTTCCCCCTGACAGACGAATGAAGCCTTCGGTCATGGCGTTCTGAACCATGCCTTCGGAATGCACGATAAGGCCATCGGCATCTTCCATGCCGCCGCTTCCACCGCGGCCATTACGCGTGCGCAGCGTGTCGCCCCATGCGGCGGCGCGATAAGCTGCGACTTTTTGCGGATAGGAACGGCCATCCACAGTATAACCTGCCAACTTCTTGCCCTGTGCCGCCATGTAACCGATCTCGACGGCGGTACCGGGGTCCATGTCGGCGCTCCGGCGAAAGGGGTCGAGACAGAAGACACCCGCATCGCACCCATCCATCAGGTCACGGTCAAGGCGGGCGATCAGCAGGCTGGTCTGCGCACCCGGTGCCAGCGCATCTATGTCCGCCTGTCCATCAAACGGGCAGACGCCCTCAAGACCGGCATCTGCACATATCGCCTTCATCGCGCGGAACAGATCCTGCGCATCAGGGCGAAAAACCGTGTCACCCGCCAGATAGATACGATGTGAGCGCGTCATTTGCGTAGGCATGGTCATGTAAGTTCCTGTCCGTTCGTTCTAAAGAAAAAAGTACGAAATTGTCCTCTGCCCGTCCCGTATTATTGTTACGTGCCTGATCCCGTTATCGGGACGCCCCGTGTATGGGCCGGAGTTGCCTCCATGGAGTATGCATGAAGATTATTATTGATACTGATCCTGGACAGGACGATGCCCTTACCATTCTTCTCGCCCTTGCCAGTCCCGAGATTGATCTGCTGGGTATCACCACGGTAGCGGGCAATGTGCCCCTGACCCGGACGACGGAAAACGCGCTCAAGACCCTTGATCTTGCCGGACGGCCCGACATACCGGTCCACGCAGGGGCTGACCGTCCGTTGCTGCGTCCTGGCGTAACCGCGACCCATGTGCATGGCCGCACGGGTTTTGAAGGGGTAGACCTTCCGCTACCCAGTCGTCCGCCTACGCCAGGACATGCGGTGGATTTCATTATCCGGTCGGTCATGGAGAACCCGCCGGGCACCGTGACACTGTGTACCATCGGTCCCCTGACGAATATTGCCCTTGCACTGGGGCGTGAACCCCGCCTGCGTGAGCGGATCGGGCAGATCGTGATGATGGGCTGCGCCTTTTCTGAAGTGGGTAATATTACAGCTGCGGCTGAATTCAATGTCTATGTTGATCCCCACGCGGCGGAAATGGTGTTTGCGTCGGGCGTGCCGCTGGTGGTGTTTCCGCTGGATGTGACGCATCAGTTGCATACCAGCGCCGCCCGACTGGCCCGCATCGCGGCCATACCAAACCGGATCGGCCCGGTCGTTGCGGCATGGCTGCGATTTGAAAAGCGCTTCGAGGCGACGAAATACGGTACGGATGGCGGCCCCCTGCATGATCCCAACACGGTTATATGGCTGCTGAAACCGGACCTGTATCGCGGGCGGCAGGTTAACGTACAGATTGAAACGGGCAGTCCGCTGACAATGGGCATGAGTGTGGTGGACTGGTGGGGCATAAGCAGTGCGAACAGAAATGCGCTGTTCATGCGTGAGGTGGATGTGGACGGTGTCTACGACCTGCTGATCGAACGCCTTGCCCGGTTCTAGGGCATGATACGGGTGGCGGCATCCTGCCTGCCACCCGGTCGGAAGGTTAGCGGCGCGGCAGGGCAGGGCGTTCAATATAACGGCCCGCGCCGCGCGTGGCCCGGAGATCACCCTCATCCCATACAACGCGCCCCGCGCTGATGGTACGACGGGCGACGCCGGTTACGGTCATGCCCTCGTAAATATTGTAATCCACGTTCTGGTGGTGGGTGCGCGCAGAGATGGTGCGCGTACCCTGTGCATCCCATAGTACCAGGTCAGCATCCGCTCCCTCGACAATACAGCCCTTGCGCGGCAGCATATTGAAGATACGTGCCGTGTTGGTGGATGTAATGGCGACGAATTCCTGCGGGCTGAGTCGTCCAGTGGTGACACCATGATGCCAGAGAATACTCATCCGGTCTTCAATGCCGGGGGTGCCGTTGGGAATGTGGGTAAAATTGGTGCGGCCGTTTTCCTTCTGCCCCGCGCAGAAACAGCAGTGATCGGTCGCCGTGGTCTGTAGCTGTCCCGATGTCAGGCCCGCCCATAGCGCATGCTGATGGTGTCTGGGGCGAAAGGGCGGACTCATGACATAGCGCGCGGCGGTCAGCCAGTCAGGGCTGGAGTAGACGCTTTCATCAAATACCAGATGTTGCGGCAGCACTTCGCCATATACGCGCTGGCCACGCATGCGGGCATCGGCAATGGCGTGCGCAGCCTCGGCAGTGGAGACATGGACGATATAGACTGGCGCATCCAGAAGTCCCGCCAGGGCAATGACACGCTGGGCGGCTTCGCCTTCCACCGTTGGGGGGCGGGAGGCGGGATGGGCATCGGGACCGGTACGGCCTTCAGCCAGCAGCCTGGCCTGCATGTAGGCTACAGCATCGCCATTTTCCGCATGGACGGTGCATAGCGCACCCAGTTCTCCCGCACGGCGGATGGAATGCAGCAGTACATCATCATCCACCATCAGGGCATTTTTATAGGCCATGAAGTGCTTGAAGGAGTTGACCCCGCATTCATTCACCAGCGTGGCCATGTCCTGATGGACCTGATCATCCCAATGGGTGACCGCCACGTGGAATGAATAGTCGGCAGCCGCTTTTTCGGCCTTTATTCGCCATGCTTTCCATGCTTCCAGCAATGAACTGCCGGAATCGGGAATGACAAAGTCAATGATACTGGTCGTACCACCTGCCAGCCCGGCAGCCGTTCCGGTGTAGAAATCATCACTGGCGATTGATCCCATAAAGGGCATTTCCATGTGGGTGTGCGGATCAATGCCGCCCGGCATCACCAGCAGGCCATGGGCATCCACGATTTCACAACCGGTGGGCGTATCGATTTCCGGTGCGATGGTGGCGATACGCCCATTGTCGTCACACAGGATATCGGCCCTGAACGTTCGTTCGGCTGTGACAATCGTGCCGCCTTTTACATGAAGCATGATCGTCTTCCTTCTGATCTGGTATTGCGTGTTCGAAAGCGGGTTGTCATTCCATATCGGAACCGTATTGTTATTCTGACCTAATGGTCAAGATTATATCTTTGCCGCATACAGACCAAAAAGGAATTACCATGCTGGACAGCACGGATCGCATGGACAGCCATCTGGTGAACGAGGATCTCGCGCCCGTGCGGACCAGAAGCTGGGGATGGTTTGATTATGTCTCGCTATGGATGTCCAACGTGCACAGTGTGGGTGGCTATGTGACGGCAGGTAGCCTGTTTGCGGTCGGGTTGCCTGCAGGCGACGTGTTCATTGCCCTGGTGGCGGGCATCATGATCATACAGGTGGTCTGCAATATGGTCGCGCGGCCCAGTTTTGAATCCGGCACGCCCTATCCGGTCATGGCGCGCATGGCCTTTGGCGTGCGGGGGGCGGTGGTGCCTGCACTGGTGCGTGGCGTAATCGCGGTGGGGTGGTACGGTATCCAGACATGGCTGGCCTCGAACGCGGTGCTGATCCTGCTGCTACGGCAGTGGCCAGCACTCGCACCATGGGCTGACCTGCGGCAGCATGGAATGCTGGGCCTGTCCACGTTGGGGTGGGCAGCATTTCTGCTGTTATGGGGGATGCAGGCTGCGGTTTTCTGGCGCGGGATGGAAACGATCCGCCGCTTCATCGACTGGGCCGGTCCCGTGATCTATGTTGTCATGATCGCGCTGGATGGTTGGCTCCTGTGGAAAGCGGGGGGGCACATATCGCTGGATGTATTTGACGTCGTGCCGCAAAGTACCGGATGGCGAATACTGGGCATTGTCAACGCAATGGCGCTCATTGTGGCCTATTTTTCACCCATTGCGCTGAATTTTGGCGATTTCGCCCGCTACGGCATCAGCCTGCGTGATATCCGCCGTGGCAATTTCTGGGGGCTGCCGGTTAATTTTATCTGCTTTTCCGTGTTGACGCTGGTTACGATCGTACTGACGCGTCCGGTCTTTGGCCGCATCATTCTCGACCCGGTGGAAACCGTGTCCCAGATCGACAGCCCGACCGCCGTGGCCATAGGCGTATTGACCTTTGTCACCGCCACGGCGGGGATCAATATCGTGGCCAATTTCGTCTCGGCCGCATTCGATTTCTCCAATCTCGCGCCACACACCATCAACTGGCGCAGAGGCGGATTGATTGCAGCGGTCGGGGCGCTGGTGGTTACCCCGTGGAACCTGTATGCCCGGCCTGAACTGATTCATCTGACGCTGGACATTCTGGGCACGTTCATTGGCCCGCTGACGGGTGTGTTACTGGCGGATTACTACGGTGTGCGCAAAGGACGGATGGAAACCGCAGCCCTGTATATAGCCAGCCCGCAGGCCGCGTACTGGTATCGCAACGGTATCAACTTCACGGCAATGGCCAGCCTGCTGTTTTCTGTCCTGTGCGGACTGGGGCTGGTATTTGTTCCGGTTTTCGCGCCAGTACGCAACCTGTCATGGTTTGTCGGGTTTTCCTGCGCGATCGCAAGTTATCTTGCCCTGTTCCATATCAGGATTCGTGCAGTCGGTGAGAATCGGCAGACAAGATGAAAGACCTGCGGGCGGACGGGATGATCTGTCCGCCCGCAGGTCATATGGGCTCAGGGCAGGGTGGCCAGTCGCGTGGTCAGGAGTTCAAAGAAAGCGTCGGCCTTCACGTCACGTATGAACAGGGCATTGGGCTTGCGGTCTGTCACCTTCCACCAGTCCACAACCGTCATGCCTACCGACAGGCTGCTTTCCGTCTCGATACTGACATTGACGTGGCGACCGCCAAAAATGTCGGGCTTCAGTAGCCACGCAATGGTGCAGGGATCATGCAGGGGTGCACCTTTCCAGCCATATTTAGCCAGGTCGAAACGTTCGGAAAATGAAAGCATATCCACGGCCGCATCGGAACAGCGATTGCCATTTGCCCGTAGCGCTGCCAGCCGCTCAGGCAGGGTCAGGCACTGATGTGTGACATCCAGTGGTAGCACTACAAGCGGGATACCGGCGCTGAACACGATATCGGCGGCATGCGGGTCGGCATAGATATTGAATTCAGCCGCAGGCGTGATATTGCCCAGTTCCGACCATGCCCCGCCCATCAGCACCACCTCGCATATGCGTTCTGCAATATCCGGTGCAAGGGTCAGGGCAAGGGCCAGATCCGTAAGCGGCCCCAGCATGACAAGCGTCAGTTCGCCCGGTTCCGCGTTGCGGACAGCCTCGATCAGGTACACGACCCCGTTGCGCGTCTGAAGGGGCATGGCGGGTGGAACAGACAGGTCAATCCCATCCAGCCCCGTGGGGCCATGTACATGTTCAGCCGTGGTCTGGATGGTCTGTAAGGGACGTGGCGCGCCGCAGAAAACGGGAATATGGGGGAAACCAGCCATTTCCAGGATGCGGCGGGCATTTTCACCTGTCCGTGCCAGCGGCACATTTCCTGCGACGGCGATAACGGCCTGCACTTCTATTTCGGGTGAAGCCAGCGCCAGGAAAAGGGCGACCGCGTCGTCCTGGCCCGGGTCGGTATCAATGATGATTTTCCGTTTCAAAAGAATATCTCCCTCGTGATGGCGTCCAGACCGTTTCCTGCCGTGCAGGCGGGTCTGCAATGCGTAACCGGTTTTTAGGGACAGAAGCAGCGTCTGGTCTCATCTCACTTCACTGGACCATAGCGGACAGATTGGAAATCCGTTCTGCCGCACGTGGCGCTGCAATGGTTAAATCCCATGTAAGCAATTGGAAAAAACAGTTTTTTCCATGGCAGCTCATTCATGACAAAATGTGCCATTTCTGCAACGATCTTAAAAACCTGATCATATGGTTAGAATCTTATTGCGTTCTAGAAAAGATATATATTATCGTTTTTATATCCTTAGATATTCAGAAATACTTCGTCTTTTGTGTAAAATGAAAATAATAACAACGATATATAACATTAAAGACGATAAAGCCATATTTTATTTGTGTGCCGCCGCCGAGAGGTAAGAATAAATGAATCAGGTTTATTTACATTCGTTTGTCAGTGCAGTCGTGCTGACAGCGGTTTTCTCTGGTCATAATGCCCGTACCCAGACCGTGCAGCAGGCGGCGGTGCACAGACCCCCAAACCGTTCACCGACCCATGGCGTGTCCCACCACACGGCACCTGCGCATCAGATGGCTTCCAGCCAGCCGGAGACGCTGGCAGTGCATGTTTCGCGTCACGCTCGTGACGGAGGTGGCGGGATGATGAGGATTGAAACCGAACCTCATGCAGTGCAGAGCGTAGGCAAGCAGTATATCGACATGCGCAGCCCCACCTCCACCGGTCTGGACCTAATTCAGAACCTGCCCAGCGTAAGTATAGCCATGCCGGATACTTCAGGCATCAAGGGTGGTTCGATTTTTATCCGTGGCTTTACGGATGCTGATATGGGGCTGATGCTGGATGGTGCGCCTGCTTCGCTTGCGGCGTACCTGCAGCAGAATGTCGATTCAGAGAATATTGAAAGCGTTAATGTCACCCCCGGCAGTTCGCAGGTGGACATGCCGACTGCCAATGCCTCGGCCGGTGCGCTGGATGAACGCACAATCACACCTAGCGCCAAGCGTGGTGGGGCGATGGATTTTTCGTATGGCACCAATAATATGTCACGCGAATTCATTCGCCTGCAGTCAGGCTATATCGGGCATTCGGGTGTGCGCACCTATGCGTCCTTTTCCAACACACATTCACGGCAGTGGATGGGCGGCGGCATAAACCAGCGCGAACATGTGGATTTCGGGCTGCAGAAGGATTTCAATAACGGATCATACATCAAACTGTTCACCTCGTGGAACAACTCGATGTTTACCATCGATAATTACGCGACGGCGGCCCAGTTCTATAATTACAAACATACCGGCGAAGGCTTCAACCGGACAGCCAGTTGGAACCCGACGGCTGCGAATGCCGGAGATTACTGGAAAAGCAACCTGGATTCCTGGAACCAGTTTTTTGTCAGTGCTCCAGTGCATGTGGTCATAAACCGCAGGCTTGATTTGGATGTAACATCTTACCTCAGCACCGGTTTTGGCTGGGATGGATCGTCAGCGGGAACCGTTGGTACGACAGGCGCGTGCGCGAATGGGTGCAAATATGGCAATGGCACACCTGCGGCCAGCGGGCAGCAACTCAGCACCTATTACGCGCAGGGTTGGTCACCTGATGTCGGTGTCGTGGCCAAGCTGAGTTACAAGCTTGACCGCCATAACCGCCTGACCTTTGGTTACTGGTATGAAAACAACGCCGTATCCGAATTCTCGCCAACCATGGCGACCATGGCATCCGGGCGGAACCCCAAAACCGATAATGCCGAGCAGATGCTGTACAACATGCAGGGACAGAAACTGGTCAGCACGGACCATGCCGGTTATGAACTGAATTCGTTCTTCATTCAGGACAGCGCGAAATACCTGCATGACCGGCTGACGGTCAATGCCGGGTTCAAGTACGTCATGTCCAATTACTGGGATCGCTCAAGTGGTCTGCTGGGCAGCGGCACAAGGCTGGGGGAAAATACGACCGCCCCCCTGCCACATCTGGCGGTTGCTTACCGCTTCAACCAGCATCACCAGATTTACATGAACGCGGAAGGCGATTTCCGCCAGCCCCTGCCATCGGCGCTGCCCGCAGGTATGGCGACACTGCCCAAGGACCAGTATTCCATTACCGAACAGCTTGGCTATCGCTTTAACAACAAGTGGCTGATTGCTGACGTTTCGGTATTCAATTCCAACATTACCAACCGCCTGCTGTCCGTCTACCTGCCTACAACGCAGTACGCGACAGTCAATGCCGGGAATGAAACGGTGCGTGGTATTGATGCGATGATCGCCGGTCGCCAGTTCCATCATTTCAGCCCTTATGCATCGGTTGAATACCTGTATGGCCGGATGGATTCCAATATCGCCTATGGCAATTCCTACCTGCCGACCAAGGGCAAGCAGGCGATCGCCACGCCGCGCGTGATGGCGAATTTCGGGCTGACCTATGCCAATGAAGGCTTTTTTGGCAATTTCAGCCTGCACTATACCGGCCCGCAATCCGTTACCATGGTTGGTGATGAACGGATGCCGGGGTTCGTCACCGATACCCTGGCGCTCGGTTATCATTTTCACCCGATTTCGTTCATGAAAACGCCGACTTTTCGCCTGAACTTCACCAACCTGACCGGTTCCATCGTGCGTGTCGGCACGACGGGGGTGGCTTACAACATGCATGATGTCACCCTGCTTAATGGTCAGACCGCAGCAGGCGGTGGTGGGGCGAACTTCTATGTCATGCCACGTTTTTCCATGACGGGAACGATTTCGACCGATTTCTGAAAAAACGTCCTTATGATAGCCGGGATGTCCGGCAAGATGCTTCCTGATCCAGTTCTGCCGCACGATGCCTATCGTGCGGCAGGTTCCGTCTGGTTTGACCGAACCTGATACACCCGTCAGGGTAAGGCGCATCCGTCTGGTGTCGTGTTGTTCGTGCAGGAAGGCTGCCATGGCACTCTGGCTGCCTATGTCAAATCCCGGATTACATCCGCAGCACGCTACCTTCACAAGCCAGCCTGATATCAGCATGAACGGAATGACGGCTGCTTCAGTCTCCTGTTACATTCAGGGATGAAAGGCGGGATTTCATCTGCATACAAATAAATGCGTTCTTATATATCATTTCTTTGAAGATATGATCCGGGTCGATTTAGAATTGGTCAAAAAACCTGACCATATAGTCAGAAAAAACATTGCAGTCTGTTATTGAATGACCTTAAGGTAAATCCAACACACAGTTGTTGGAGCGATCATGCCGCAGGGTCCCGATATCGCGCCTGGACGTCTTTCAGATGTTGAACTGGCGCATAATTTTTCCGATGCACATCCGCCACTTACGCACGCCCAGGCCGTGGTCGAAGCCGAGCGCTGTTTCTACTGCTACGACGCCCCGTGCATAGAAGCCTGTCCTACGGGTATTGATATTCCCCGCTTCATCCGCGCCATTGCCACGGACAACATGGCGGGTTCGGCCCGGACCATCCTTGAATCCAACATTCTGGGTGGCTCCTGCGCACGGGTATGCCCGACCGAGATACTGTGCGAGCAGAAATGCGTGCATAACACGCGTGAGGAAGGCCAGCCCATCCGCATCGGCATGCTCCAGCGTCATGCTACCGACTGGCAGATGGAGCATGGCGGCCAGCCCTTTGCCCGCGCACCGGAAACCGGCCATCGTATCGCCGTTGTCGGTGCGGGACCTGCCGGCCTTGCCTGCGCGCACCGGCTGGCCATGCATGGGCATGATGTGGTGATCCATGACCGTCATGCGTTGCCTGGTGGCCTGAATGAATATGGTGTCGCCGCTTACAAACTTGCGGATGAGTTTGCCCAGCGCGAGGTGGACTTCCTGCTCTCCATTGGTGGCATCTCCTTTGAGGGTGGCAGGACGCTGGGCCGTGACATGACGGTCGCCAGCCTGCGGCGTGCCTATGACGCGGTATTTCTTGCCGTGGGCCTTGCAGGGGTAAGGTCGCTCGGGATCGAGGGGGAAGACCTTGATGGCGTGATGGATGCGGTTGACTTCATTGAAGGGCTGCGTTCAAGCAGCAAGCAGACCGTACCGGTCGGTCGCCGCGTCGTGGTGATCGGTGGGGGCAATACGGCGGTGGATGCGGCCGTGCAGGCCCGCAGGCTTGGGGCGCAGGATGTGACCCTGGTTTATCGTCGTGGCGCGGAGAATATGTCGGCTACGACTGTGGAGCGTGAATGGGCGCAGACGAATGGCGTCACCGTCAGGCTATGGGCGTCTCCCGTCCGGCTCGTGGCGCATGATGGCGCACTGGCTGGCGTCGCATTCGCACGGGGTGGCCTCGGGCCGGATGGCCGGCCCGCCTACGATCCCGACGATACGTTCGTGGTGGAGGCGGACATGGTGCTCAAGGCCGTGGGGCAGACCTTCCTGCCCGACCCGCTGGAGGGGGACAGTATCGCCATTTCTGACGGGCGCATCATGGTTGATGAGACAGGGCAGACCACCATGCAGGGTGTGTACGCAGGTGGCGACTGCACGCCGGGCGAGGACCTGACGGTTGCCGCCGTGCGCGACGGGCGCAACGCGGCGGAAGCAATTCATGCGGCCTGGATGGCGGCAGGCAAGTAAGGAAACGGGACATGGCTGATCTACGTACGAATTTTGCTGGTATCCGCTCGCCCAACCCGTTCTGGCTTGCGTCCGCGCCGCCGACGGACAAGGAGTACAATGTCCGTCGCGCGTTCGAAGCCGGATGGGGCGGGGTGGTATGGAAGACGCTGGGGGAAGATCCGCCAGTGGTCAATGTCAGTTCACGCTACGGGTCGCTGAACTACAACGGCACCCGCATGATCGGGCTGAACAATATCGAACTGATTTCCGACCGCCCGCTGGCCACGAACATTGCCGAAATCAAGTCGGTCAAGCGCGATTATCCCGACCGCGCCGTTGTGGTCAGCCTGATGGTGCCCTGCGTGGAAGAGAGCTGGAAGGCGATCCTGCCCATCGTGGAGGAAACTGGCGCGGACGGCATCGAACTCAACTTCGGCTGCCCCCATGGCATGTCCGAACGGAACATGGGGGCAGCCGTAGGGCAGGTGCCCGAATATGTGGAAATGGTCACGCGCTGGTGCAAGCAGAACACCCGCATGCCCGTTATCGTCAAACTGACCCCCAACATCACCAATATCCTCATGCCCGCGCGTGCAGCCATGGCCGGTGGTGCGGATGCGGTCTCGCTGATCAACACCATCCAGTCCGTCATTGGCGTTGACCTGGACCAGATGGCGCCCATGCCGGTCGTTGGGGGGCAGGGCACGCATGGCGGGTATTGCGGACCTGCCGTCAAGCCCATAGCACTCCGTATGATCGGTGATATCGCACGTGACCCCGAACTGGGCGCCCTGCCCATTTCAGGTATTGGTGGGATCAGTTCATGGCGGGATGCTGCTGAATTCCTTGCCATGGGTGCCAGCACACTGCAGGTCTGTACGGCGGCCATGCATTACGGCTTCCGTATCGTCGAGGACATGAAGGACGGCTTGTCCGCATGGATGGACCAGAAGGGTTACGCCACGATTGATGACGTGACCGGTCGCGCGATTGAACGCTTCGTGCCGTGGAACCGGCTGAACATGAAGTTCAAGACCATCGCGAAAATTGATCAGGACGCCTGCGTCAAATGTGGTCTGTGTCATATTGCGTGCGAGGATACTTCCCATCAGGCCATCGCCCGGACCCGGGTGGACGGGGAACGCCATTACGAAGTGATTGATGAGGAATGCGTGGGTTGCAACCTGTGTGCGCATGTCTGCCCCATTGATGATTGCATTACCATGCAGCCACAGCCGGTAGAGGGTGTGCTGACATGGCCCGAACACCCCAACAACCCGGCGCGTGTGGCCATAGATTCGTAACAGGTCCACAAGGATGCAGTCCGACGAGGAAGGGAGCTTTATGATACAGCATACAAACGCGACACATGGCAGCAATCTTGGCATCGACGCGCAGGCCCTGTGGTCTGACCTCATGCAGACCGCGCGGTTTGGCGGCACGCCCAAGGGTGGTATCCGCCGTCTGACGCTTACGGCGGAAGATAAACTGGTGCGCGACTGGTTCGTGCAGACCTGTGAGGAGTTGGGGTGCACGGTTACGCATGATTCCATGGGTAACCAGTTTGCCCGCCGGGCTGGTCAGGATAACAGCCTGCCGCCTATTACCATCGGCAGCCATCTCGATACGCAGCCCACTGGCGGTAAGTTTGACGGAATTCTGGGTGTGCTGGGCGGGCTTGCCGTACTGCGCGCGCTGCATCGCGCGGGGTATGTTACCCGGCACCCGATCGAACTGATCAACTGGACAAATGAGGAAGGTTCCCGCTTCACCCCGCCCATGATGTGTTCGGGCGTCTTTACCGGCGTGTTTACCGAACAGGAAGTGCTGGACAAGCGTGACCGGGCCGGGCTGCGTTTTGGTGACGAACTGGAGGCCATCGGCTACCGTGGCAGCGAACCGTGCGGTCAGCATCCCGTCACAGCCTATTTTGAGCTGCATATCGAACAGGGACCGATTCTGGAAGCTGAAGGCAAGACCATCGGCATCGTAACAGGCGTACAGGGCGCGCGTTGGTATGAGGTGACAGTAAGGGGCAAGGATGCCCATGCCGGTTCCACCCCCATGCCCATGCGTCATGATGCACTGCTTGCCGCCGCGCGCATGATCGAGGCAGTCAGCACGGTTGCCGTTTCCCATGCGCCCAGTGCCGTCGGTACCGTGGGGCTGATCGAAAATCGTCCTAATAGCAACAACGTGGTGCCGGGTGAGGTCTTTTTCACCATCGACATGCGCGACCCTGATGATGCAGTTGTGGCGCAGATGGAGGAGGAACTGTACAGCCTGCTCCCCGAAATCGCGCAGCGCAGTGGCGTTACACTGGAAATCGTGCGGATATGGGATGCCCCGGCAGTCCATTTCGATCCTGCCTGCGTTGATATGGTTGAGACCGCGGCTGCAGACAGCGGGTACGGGGCCCGACGCATTGTCTCTGGTCCTGGTCACGATGCTGCTTATATGGCACGGATTACGCCCACGGCGATGATTTTTGTCCCCTGCGCCGACGGTCTGAGCCATAATGAAGCCGAAAGCATTACCGAACAGGATGCGGAGGCAGGTGCCGGTATCCTGCTTAAAACCGTTCTCAAAGCGGATACGGTCTTCAACGCCAGATAGTAACCTTCACGCCAGTTGTCTTAATAACGTGCGGGACCGATGACTGTCGGTCCCCGCCTCTGGCGTCCGTTGTGTGCTGATGGGTTCGGTAATGGGATATGATGTTTGCAGGAAATCCGTGCTACTTCTGAAGTATAAGGCGAAGAACAGTCACTGGTAGCCCCCGTATCTGATCCTGTTGCGCAAGGATGCAGAACAACGGCATTATGCATTGGGCGAACGATCCTGTAAATTGCGGTACGCGACCTGCTACGGAATTGTCTGGCGTCTCATGTCCAAATGACCTTTCGGTATGGTCTGCGCTCTTGTTGCTGATGGACGCATGCTGCTTTGAAGCATTGGTGTGTAATCAGCGTAATATGTTGCGCATTGTCTCTGGGCACTGGGGGTACCCACAACAGCCATCCTCGACTGGCAGACATTTCTTGCATTACAAATGGTAACCGCAGAAGCATCGATCTATAACAGGCTACAGTCCAGATTATATTATCTGAATAATTTCTTTTAACCTGACAGCCAGTCACGGAATTACACTCCAGTTGGCGGCTGCATATGCGGTTTGTTGCCGTACGGGATCGAGCGACGCTTGACGGTATCCGATGTGATGTTACGATAACATAACTTAATGGTCAGGAAATTCCAATTTCCGGTTCTGCTGGCTGAAAGTTCGCTCATGCACGTCCGTGGCTTCATTGGCATCATATTCCTGATGTGTATTGGTCTGGTGTTTTCCACAGACCGCAAGCAGATCAGCCTGCGCATTATCGGGGCCTGTCTGCTGTTGCAGGCCGGTATCGGGGTGCTTGTATTGCGTCTACCTGCCGGGCAGGCTGTTCTGCGGGCGATATCGGACATAGTCACACAGATCCTGTCCTATGGGGGGGAGGGGGCAGGCTTCCTGTTCGGTGCGCTTGTCGGGCCGAAGATGCATGAGATCTTTCCTGATGGGTCTTATATTTTTGCGTTTCAAGTATTGCCTTCCCTTGTCTATGTCAGTGCACTGATTGCCATTCTCTATCACTTCGGTATTATGCAGGGTGTCGCTCGACTGCTTGGTCGGGGGCTGCAGTGGCTGGCGGGTACCTCGCCCGTTGAATCTTTTGGCGCTATCATCACGATCTTTGTGGGTCAGAGTGAATTACCGGTTGCCTTGGGGCCTTATCTCACTTCCATGAGCGAGAGCGAACTGGCGAGTACAATGTGCAGTGGCACGGCATCAATTTCCGGGGCGACACTGATCGGTTATTTCGGGCTGGGTATACCAGCCAGTTACCTTGTGGCCGCGTCTTTCATGGCTATTCCCGGCGGCCTGATGTTTGCCAAGATTCTGGAACCCCGTGCATCTGGCGCGCCAGTCAGTTCGATCAATGCGGGACAGGCCGCCTATCATCGCGCGTTTTTTGAAGCGCTGATGGAAGGTGCGCAGAAAGGTGCCCAGACCGCAGTGGCTGTAGCTGCCATGCTGGTTGCCTGTATCGGACTGATTGCGCTGGTCAACGGCGTATTGCAGGGTATCGGGGGGCATATCGGTTTGTCCATGCTGTCGCTGGAATATCTGATGGGCTTAATTTTTGCGCCCATTGCTTGGATGCTAGGCGTTCCCGCGGGCGAATGCGATGCTGTTGGTTCCGTACTTGGTCTGAAAGTCGTACTGAATGAATTTGTAGCCTATTTTCATCTGGGGCCGGATATACAGGCAGGCCGCCTGTCAAAACGGGCAGCGGCCATTGCCTCTTTTGCTCTATGTGGATTTGCCAATCTGAGTTCGCTCGGTCTGCTCGTCGCTGCCTTTGGTAGTCAGTGTTCTGACCGGCGTGAGGAAATCGCCCGAAAAAGCGCGCGTGCTGTGCTGGGCGGCTTGCTATCCAATCTGATGAGTGCTGCTATAGCAGGTATTATTATGCCCTGATCGTATCTAGAGGGTGTTATGTACTTTTTTGTGTAATTGTTGCAGAATATGTGGATGAATACTGCTCGCAAACCGTATCCGTCTGATATCAGTGACGAAGAGTGGTCTCTGATTGTTTCCTATCTCCTTCTGATGAAAGAGGATGCAGAGCAGCGACATCATGATCTGAGAGAGTTGTTCAACGGCCTGCGGTATGTGATCCGTTACGGTATAGCATGGCGCGCGATGCCGAACGATCTGCCACCGTGGACTGCGGTTTATCAGCAATCCCGGCGCTGGATGGACGCAGGATGTTTCGAGGTTGTCGTCCACGATCTCCGGGCCGTGCTGCGTCTGGCTGCAGGAAAGCAGGCCGAGCCGACAACGGCGATTATCGACAGCCGGACACTGCGCTCAACCCCTGAGAGTGGTTCACGCGCCGGGTATGATGGCGCGAAAAGAAAAAAGGGATCGAAGCTGCACATGGCGGTCGACACCCTAGGGCATCTTCTGGCCCTGCACGTCACCCCGGCAGACAGAGATGATCGGGCAGAAGTCGCTCCGCTCGCGCAAGCCATTCAGCAGGCAACAGACGGTAGCGTTGAACTGGCATGGGCTGATCAGGGCTATACCGGATCAAAACCGGCGAAAGCTGCCAGAGAGCAGGATATCACCCTCGAAATCGTCAGGCTGCCTCAGGCAAAGCGGGGTTTTGTGCTGCTGCCCCGACGATGGATCGTGGAGAGATCGTTCGCATGGGCGACACGGTGTAGAAGGCTCGTAAAAGACTACGAGCGCTGCGCCTCAACCCTCGCCGCAATGCACATCATCGCCTTCGCTGGCTTCATGCTCAGAAATGCCGCTCAACTGCTCGCCCAAAGTACATAACACCCTCTAGAGGGTGTTATGTACTTTCGTACCTGATTGGTGCAATAATGAGGACTGATGCCTGCACGTAAACCGTGTCCCTCTGACGTATCAGATGAAGAATGGCCTCTGGTTGTCCTGTGTCTGGTCCGGATGCGCGGGGGTGCGGAACAGCGGCGCCGTGATCTGCGCGAACTGTTCAATGGATTGCGTTATGTGATCCGCTACGGAATTGCCTAGCGCGCCATGCCGAATGACCTGCCACCGTGGTCGGCAGTCTACCAGCAGTCCCGTCGCTGGATGGAGGCAGGCTACTTCGAAGTGCTGGTGTCCGATCTGCGTGCCGTGCTGCGTATCGCCTCTGGTCGCAGGGCTGAGCCAACGACAGCCATCCTCGACAGTCGGACGTTACGTTCGACGCCGGAAAGCGGTCCCCGCGCCGGATACGATGGGGCCAAACGCAAAAAGGGATCAAGGCTGCACATGGATGGCCGTGGACACACTGGGGCACCTGCTGGCCCTGCATGTCACACCAGCCAGTCGTCGGGATGACCACGCTGAGGTGGGACGCCTTGCCGCCGCCATTCAGGATACGACGGACGAGCGCGTTGAACTGGCCTATGTCGATCAGGCCATACGCCGGCGAGAAACCTGCCGGGGCAGCACGGGCCCATGATATCGCCCTTGAGGTTATCAAATTGCCGACGGCTAAACGCGGCTTTGTCCTGCTGCCGCGTCGATGGGTCGTAGAACGATCTTTCGTATGGGCCACGCGATGCCGCAGACGCGTCAAGGAGTAAGAGCGTTAAGCTTCAAGGCCCGCAAGTCTCCATGCCATTGCGTTTTATGCTCAGAAACGCCGCTACAGTCGCTCAAGGTGCATAACACCCTCTAGCCAACTGCCTGCGTGTGAGACCCAAGAATATAATACGAACCGATTGGCATTGCTCTGCGATCAAGCCCTGCTGGCGTTGGGGCAGGCATGTCATTGGCTCGGAATTTTTATCGTTGTTTTAATTGATAGGTATCATAATATGTGATGATCAAATAGTTAAAAAATTGTGAATGATTGTGTATCATGTTTAAAATCTGGTTCGATGGTATATAAATATTAAAAACGGTAGGGAGAACTAATCATGTCGATTGCGCAGATGCATAAACAGATGTCCGAAAGTGCCGGATTCATTGCAGCCCTTGATCAGAGTGGAGGATCCACGCCGGGTGCGCTCAGGCATTATGGCATACCGGACAGCGCCTACAGCAACGACGCAGAGATGTTCACCCTTATGCATGAGATGCGTGTCAGGGTGATCACCGCACCGGCATTTACAGGAAAAAAGGTGATTGCGGCCATTCTGTTCGAGCAGACGATGAATGGACTGGTAAAAGATACGCCTGTTCCCACATTCCTGTGGCAGGACAGAGGCGTTGTTCCCTTCCTGAAGGTAGACAAAGGACTGCAGCCTGAAACCGGTGGCGTCCAGCTGATGAAACCCATCCCGAATCTTGATGCCCTGCTGGATGAAGCGGTAAGCAAAGGTGTTTACGGCACGAAGGCGCGCTCGGTCATTCGTCTGCCTGAACCGGAGGGGGTGGCAGCGATTGTAAGGCAGCAGTTTGAACTTGCACACCGTATTGCTGATCGGGGGCTTGTGCCTATTCTGGAACCGGAAGTCCTGATCAAGAGTCCGGATAAGGCCGGGGCCGAAGCCCTGCTACATGATGGGCTGAAGCGTGAGCTTGAGGAACTTCCGGGCGATTATCAGGTCATGCTTAAGGTTACAATTCCTGAAAAATCCGATCTTTATCTTGATCTGGTCCAGCACCCGCGGGTGCAACGTGTCGTGGCACTTTCCGGCGGCTATCCGCGGGATGAAGCATGTCGTCGGTTATCGACGAACCACGGCATGATTGCCAGTTTCTCCCGTGCGCTGGTGGAGGATCTGCGCTATAGCATGACTGATGTCGCGTTCGATGCGGCACTTGAGAAGTCTATTGATCAGATATACAAGGCTTCTACCCAGAAAAGCTACGGCGTGTCGTCAGTTAAGCTCTGAATATGGCATGTGAGGGTTGTACTTTGTGTCTGCGTGTGCTGACTGTTTTCCCGTTTTGAGGGAGACAGATAGATGCGGCGCTATAGTTTACGCGATGACCAGTGGGAGCGGATAAAGGATCTTCTTCCCGGTCGAGAAGGCTATGTCGGCGGCACTGCGGTGGACAACCGTCTGTTCGTGGAGGCGGTGCTGTATCGCTATCGCGCGGGTATTCCATGGCGCGACCTTCCTGCCCGTTTCGGGGACTGGAAAAACGTGCACCGGCGTCTGCGCCGCTGGTGTGAAAGCGGCGTCATCGAACGGATATTTCGTTATCTGGCCGCTGATCACGACAACGAATACATGATGATCGACAGCACAATTGTCCGGGTGCATCAGCATAGTGCCGGAGCTCTCAAAAAAGGGGCACGGATCAGGCCATCGGACGATCACGAGGCGGGTTGACTACAAAGATCCATGCCATCTGGGACGCTCTGGGTAATCCGGTGGAACTCGGCCTCACACCGGGACAGGATGCCGATATCACCCAGGCGGAACCACTTCTGGAAAACATCGACCCAGATGCTTTCCTTGCTGACAAGGCGTATGACGCGGACAGGTTGATCGATCGGCTGATACAGCGCGAGATTATCCCGGTCATCCCGCCAAAACGCAACAGAACGACACGACGGAAAACCGATTTTTCTCTCTACCGCGAACGGAACCTTGTTGAGTGGTTCTTCAATAAACTCAAGCAGTTTCGCGCTATCGCAACCCGCTACGATAAACTGAAATCGACCTTCCTCGCTGCCGTGCAGTTCGCCTCAATCATCATCCTGCTTAACTGACGACACGCCGTAGGGTTACTTCTCTTTACGGTATAATTTTAATGTGATTCCAGTCCTCTATAGAGGATTGGAATGAGCAGACTGCTTATACCCAGATGAAAATTCTGTAGCCATAAACGCCCTGTGCGCGGCGTTTATGGCAGGTGAAAGCATTAGTGAGATCGTTTATGCGATCCGCAATGGCTTATAGTGGAAAGATCCGCCAGAAGATCGGATCGTACAAAACCCGTTATAACAGGTTTATCTTCTGGCGGGGGGGGGGCGTGATGTATTCGGGAAAGTCTTCACGACTCTAACGTTACATACCGACGTTCGGATTACCTCATGATCGACAGTCCAAATCTCAAGGTGCCCCATGCTGCGGCCTGAATTCGAATTCTTGATGGATGCCTCACTATCTTAATTTCGAATGGCAGGGCGGATGCACGATTGACGTGGTGCCCGTTTCCGCGACGCTGCTGCTATGCACGAGATTTTCGCCTGCATTCTATCAATCAAAATCGAACAGACCATCTCAATAACCGCCATCTTGTGCGCAGTGCTACAGAGTCGGGAAACTTAAGGCCTATGCGGTATCGAAACGCATCATGACTGATGCGCGCCGTAAAGAATTCTGACTCCAAGGGCTATGTGGGGACGCCAATTAACTCTATGCGCAGATTATCGCTCAACAAGCTAACCTGTAACGAAAACAATTTTCACGAATGGCTCGGGCCATCTCGATAGTCGCAGGGGAGGCAGTCTGTCCGGAAAAATGGAGTGTAATGGAAAAAGACGCCAGTTCGGGAAGTCCCGCATCAGTCAGGATAATAAGATCTGACGGAACGGTCGAGACAAGCCAGGCACTGACTGCCATATCGGCCCGAACTGCTGTGAGCGTTGCTTCATTGCTTCCGGTCTCAAAACTACTGCGCCAGGGTAGACCGCTTTTTTCCAGCGCCTCAAAAACGACAGATCGGAAAACGCATACGCGCTCCACCATGGAAACCGGCAAAGGGCGTTGTCGGCAGGCGCGGCCTCCTTTTGCCCCGACCCATACCAACCTGTCTACGGCAAGCGTTTCGCCTGTCTCACTTCCCCTGCGCTCTTCTATTACGGCAAGATCGAGTTCCCCGCTTTCGATTGCAGCTTTCAGATCGGACGAGGATGCGCAAACGAGGGAAAGTTCGACCTGCGGATGATTTTCCGCGAATGCCTTGAGGGCCGGGGCTACGCTCGTACCGATCAGATCGGCAGGGACACCCAGACGCAACCGGCCACGGATGGTCGTGCCGACAATCTCGCGCCAGATCTCATCATTCAGTGCCAGCATGCTGCGCGCCCTGCCGAGCAGGCGTTCACCTAACGACGTCAGTAACAACCCGCCACGCGACCGCTCGAACAGGGCACTTCCCAACTGGTCCTCCAGTCGCCTGACATGCTGACTGACCGCGCCCTGTGTCAGGTTCAGCGCGTTTGCGGCGGCTGTCATGCTGTTACGATCCGCCACCATAACAAAAGTGCGGATCACGACCAGATCGAGCATATGCATCATGAACTGTAATGCCTTCGTAAACAAATCATCGTTTTTCTAATGGATATTCAAATCGTAACGTTAGGTCCATTAGAAAAAGGAAGGATGGGTAGGCATGTCATCATCTGTATTGCAAAGCTCGGAAGAGCCTGGCCTCCCGCTTAATACTCCAGCAGATCCCGCAAGACATGCACCCCCGCCCATATCCCCCTGGACGGGACGCCCGGCTGCAGAACTTGCACTGGCGATGATCCTCTCCGGCACGATCGGCGTGTTCGTGGTCCAGAGCGGGCTCGATCCGGTTGATGTCGTATTCTGGCGCTGTGTCTTTGGCAGCGTGTTCATGGGAGGATGGTGCCTGATCCGGGGTATGTTCCACGAACTGACCTGGCGTGGCAGCCTGTTGGGCGTCCTGTGTGGCGTATTCATCGTAATCAGTTGGATCGGCCTATTTACCGCCTATCGGCTGATCTCGATTGCCACCGCCACCGTCGTCTATCACATCCAGCCATTTTTTGTAGTCCTTAGTGGTGCTGTATTCCTGCACGAACGCATCACACGTAATCAGTGCGTCTGGATGCTGGCAGCGTTTGCCGGTGTCGCAATGGCAAGTGGTGTCTCCGCATCCCATATCTCGTTCGGTTCTTCGTGGATTCTCGGGATGCTGGTGACGCTTGGCTCCGCAATGCTCTATGCTCTGACCACCTTAATCACGAAACATATGCATGGGCAGCGACCGCAGATCACGGTCTTCTGGCAGACCTTGACTGGCATCGTGATGCTTGCGCCCTTCGCCGGTCATGCGCACCTGCCTCCGGATGCTGCATGGGGATGGCTGATCGGGATTGGCGTTATCCATACCGGCCTCTGTTTTGTACTGATGTATGCCGCGTATCCACGTCTGACGATGCCAACAATCGGGTCGTTGACGTTCATCTATCCGCTTGTGGCGATCCTGTGCGACCGACTGGTTTATGGACACAGGCTGACTCCGTTACAACTTTGCGGCGCAGTGCTGATTGCAGTCTCAACTCTGGGGGCACGATTGGGCTGGCGGATTCCTTTGCGGCGTCAGGGAGGGAAAAAGGCACCTCATGTCGTAAGATGTTCCGTCTGGCGGGATCGGTGAAGGCAAGCGGAAGATTTTGCCTCGCAAAATTGCGTACACTGCCCCAGTGGACGGATATGGCAACACGCCCCTGTAAAACCAGTGGTGGCATGATACGTGGCAGGGGTGAGCCGATCCGACCTGCTTCAATTCCATCATGCGCGATAAGGATGATTATGACACCGGCAAGACGGGCTGTTGGTGCCACCTTGCCGTAGATAAGGGTAGACACTTGTTGAGGGGCAATCCATCGGACAATGCAGACGCCCTGATAATCCTGAATGCCAGCAGCATTTGTTCGCCGATGACACCGATGATCGGCTCAAGCTCATGGACAAGGCGGCTTATCTCGCCTTCGTCCTTGAGATTATCCGTCGCCATGGAGACCAATTTCATGCGCAGAAACGCTCAACCGTATTTCCAAAACAGGTTCTCAGCCCTCACCATCACGGAGATACCCTCCGTACCGGGCGTTGACCGAACGAAACATATGATGATTTTATCAATGAATATTTATCTGTTCTGGTAAATTTTCTTTCGGGAATGATGCTGTGGACGGTCCGGTTGCTCCCACAGGGACAGCTTGAGGGAACAGACTTGCATTTCGTCAATCGATCCCGACGCCCGGTTCAGTGATTTTCTTTCGGTCACCTCAGGAAAGGGCCGGGATATCCATCTGTATTGTAATAAATTTTACGTAAATATCAAAACTGATTGTAAGTATTATTCAGCAAAACCACTCTGTCATAGAAATATAAAAAATTTCGACACGATTCCGTCACGTTTTTTATTTTATAAAATGTTATATTTTTCTCTGAACCCATGAAACCTCGCCCGTGCCCGATGGTTTGTCATGCGTCGGTCCAGTGAGAGGCCGCCGCATATCACCAAAAGGAATGGAACAATGGCAAATCAGGGCGGAAGCCATGAACAGCACGTCAAGGCTGGCGAGCAAAGCCACAAGAATGCTGGCACCTCGCAGGGCGAAAAGAATGAAGGAGGACACGGCTCTGGTACCCGTGGCGGCACGCATGAACAGCATGTCAAAGCTGGCGAGCAGAGCCACAAGAACACCGGCTCTTCGCAGGGTGGAAAAAGCGACGACGAACATGGCTCTGGTACCCGTGGTGGCACGCATGAGCAGCATGTCAAAGCAGGCCAGCAGAGCCATAAGAATACCTGATATCATACCGGATGCCAGTGGTATCGGTGCTACCGTTTCTATCCCTGAAAACTGAACAGGCCACCCAGTCTACCGCCTGTCACATGGTGGTCAGGCGGTAGGTGCGCTTTGAAAATGGAGAAAATCAATGGGCTTGTTTTCAAAACCGATAAAGACCCTTGACGATCTGTTTGTGCATACGTTGCAGGATATCTATTACGCCGAAAACCAGATCGTCAAAAACCTCCCGACCATGGCAGAAGAAGCCACGGACCCACAACTGAAGGCCGCGTTCCAGCATCACCTGACGGAAACGGAAGGGCAGGTGCGCAGGCTGGAGCAGGTATTCCAGATGCATGATCAGCCCGTCAAAGGCGTGACCTGTCAGGCCATGGATGGCATTCTGGCCGAGGCGAAGGAAATTATCAGCGACTGCGATGACCCCGAAGTACGTGACGCAGCCATGCTCTCGGCCGCACAGGCCGTCGAGCATTATGAAATAACCCGCTACGGAAGCCTTATCGCGTATGCCCGACAGCTTGGCCGACCCGACTGTGCCAGCCTTCTGCAGCAGACGCTTGAGGAAGAAAAGGCAGCCGACCAGAAGCTGACGCGTATTGCCGGGGCGGGTGTGAACCAGCATGCTGCCTGAGGCTTCGGAATTCTTCCCGACAGGTGGGACGGCATCTCATCAGGGCAGGAAAGCCCCATGATCATGACCGGGTCATACGCGGAAGGAATAGAGGCGCTGGGGCCCCACCCCAGTCGCCTCATGTGATATGCGTCCGGAAAATCAATCCCTTTAAAGTAAAGTCAATCAAGCAGGATACGGCAGACGAAACGCTGTTGATGTATAGAAAAGCAGTTCATTAACATCCTGAAGAAACAGGGATACGGATTGCACTGATTTGACTGGCGCGTAATTTGTTCAGCGATCAGGCTGCGAGATCAAGCCTGTTATGTTTGTACAAAAGTCACGTTTGGGTTAAGCTTCTGTTAGAGTCCTTTTTGGAAATTCGCTGATGAGCGTTTCGGCGTAACAGGAGGTTTCTCTTGGCGATGTGGATCATGGCCTTTGCCACGTCGATACGCTGCTCATAATCCTTCACCGGTTGGCGCCGACGGATCATCCAGCCGAATGTCCGGTCAACGACCCATCGACGCGGCAGGATTTCAAACTCCTTTGCTGTGTCGGACTGGCGGATGATCTCGACCGTGAAGTCGAGAAAGGCGGCCCTGTCCATCAACTGCAGGCGATCATAGGCCCCGTCTGCAAACAGATGCTTCAGCGTTTGCGGATGGCATCCAGGATCATCTGGCGTCCCGCGCTATCCGAAATATCGGGCGGTGCCAGCCTGACCAGAAGCAGGCGGCCATCCGTATCGACGGCAATATGCTGATTAAAACCAACGATCTTCTTGCCAGCGGCATAATCACGTTCCTTTGTATGGAATGCCTGGACGCCATGCACCCAGATGGACTGGCCTCGCGTCCCGCGGCTTCAGGCAGGCATCATGGATGGTTTGGAACAGGAAACGACGCATCAGTCTGCGGAACCGCCAATAGACGGTCTGCCACGGACCAAAATGGGCCGGCAACATTTCCCAGCTATCCCCTGAACGGACAGGATAGCGCAGCGCGTTTATGATCTCGCGAAAATCGGTCGCCAACTTCCAGCCGTGCCGGTTCGCGGGGGGCAGCAGGGGGAGCTATGTACTCCCATTCCTCATCGGTCAGATCAGAGGGATAGTGTTTTTCCTGCGCGTCATGCTGGCCATACGGCCCTGTTGTGCTGGCGTTTACATCCTGCGTATGAATCACGTTCAAACCTTCTTGAAAACCTATCACGTCAATTTTCAAAAAGGATTCTTGGGCCGAGGTTGCAAAGTGTACGTTCATCGGTAGCCCGTTACGAAAGAAGTTGCCCATGTCTATCCGCATTGGCGTCGCTGGTTGGTCGATTCCTTCTTCGATGGCGGAACAGTTCCCATCTGCCGGAACGCACCTGCAACGCTACGGTAAGCGGTTTTCCTGTGTCGAAATCAATAGCAGCTTCTACCGGCCACATCGCCGCACGACATATGAGCGCTGGGCAGCAAGCGTGCCACCTTCTTTTCACTTCGCCCTTAAGCTCCCCAGAGCAATTACGCATGATCGTCGCCTCGTCGATTGTCAGATTCTCATTGAAAAATTCGCCAAGGAAACGAGCGGCCTGGGCGACAGACGAGGCCCTATCCTGGTGCAGCTTCCTCCGAGTTTTTCCTATCGCGGTGACATCGTGGAACATTTTCTTCAAGAGTTGAAAAGCCTGATTGCCGGGCCGATTGTTCTGGAGCCCAGGCATGCGAGTTGGTTTGTCCCAGAGGTCGACCATATGCTGGAGAGGCAGCAGGTCTCACGGGTCGCTGTGGATCCAGCCAAACCAATATCTGTGGCAGCATACCCCGGAGGATGGCGGGGTCTTGCGTATTTCCGCCTTCATGGCTCGCCACGCATTTATGAATCTACCTATGGTAAAGAGACCATTGCAGCGCAGGCAAAAACGGTTGCATCTCTTGCAGCACAGGGCGTCGAAGTCTGGACAATCTATGATAATACAACCTTCGGTGCCGCTACACAGAATGCACTCGATCTGGCTGAATCTCTGGACCAAAGCAAAAGCTGAACAGTTCAACGCTCATCCGTCATTTTCATCAATCAGGCTATACACCCAAACAAAAAACGAGCCTGCTGATATCGTGGGGTTTCACAAACCGAAAGCGGGGGCGGGGACAGGATTTGTTCCCAAATTGCTACAATGGCAGAATGTGTTTTGGGCGGAGCAAAATAGATGGTTCCTGCAGTGCTGGCATTGCCCGGCGGGTTAGTCGCAGCATACGATCAGGAATGGCCTGTCGTATTGTTGGCAGCCTGGGCTGTGGAGGTAGGCCACTGGCTCTTTTCTTCCGTCCTGCCATCATGAGGCATCGGTACCAGAGAAAGACATAAGGCCATCCATGGATAACAGGGCATGCCCGTGCAGACACCCTCCAAGTAATAGAGAACCGGTTGCTCTTTGAGTTACTGATACGCCTGTTCGCAGCGGCCAGTAGCGTAGCCTGAGGGACGTGTCGGCAGGTCGATTGGAAAGGTAGTATTTCGGCTCTCCGGTTCCGCGATGTCAGTTGACCCTGCGCTATCCCGCAGTTTTCAGTATCTTATGGGTAGGAACAGATTGCTGCTCCGGTAATGGATGGGATGCGGGATGGTTTGCGTTTTCTGATTGGAAATACCATTTCCACATTAACTGGATAGACTTCCTGATTACGCGGAATCCCGTGTCCAGCGCGGGTTCTGCGCATTCTTGTGGTCACTGGAGGCGATCAAACCTGCAATGTAATCCGTAATTATCGCTCACTGCACTTTATGATCCAGTGCAACCAGAAATGATCCAGGCCATACTTCTCTATCTGATCGTCAGTCATTGTTCGTTGTCAGTTCCCGCTACAGCAGGTCATCCATGGATCACTGGTCGCATTTGTTGGGAATCTTTATCCCAAATGCCCTGCTCAAGTAGTGCGGAAAGCTCAGGCGGGTGTTCTGGAGCGCCTCATGATTGATAGTACGCATCACGAGGCTGATAGCATGGTGGTATTATTTTTGTACAGGTACGCCTGTAAAGGCAGCAGATAATGGCGGGGGTCAGTCCTCATGCTCGGCGGAAGACAGGCTGTATGGAAAGGCCTCCGGGTTGAAAAGGGCAAGCAGGATGCCGCCGAAGGCGACTGCGATGGCCAGAGGGGTTAAGACCCCAAAGCCGGCATGGGTCAGTATCTGTCCGCCTGCGGCGGAACCCAGCAGGATGCCGGCATTGCTGGCGGAATTGATGGCAGCCCCCGCCACGTCGGGGCGTGTCGCGCGGGCACGGATTGCGCCGGACATGACACAGGGAATAATGGCGGAATAGCCAGTACACCATAGTCCGACCGCACCCACGGCCATCCAGCCGGACAGGATGTGCCCATACATCAATCCCATGCCAACCAGCATGCAAAGACCACCGCCCAGCAGGCCCGCGGCCGGATGCCGGTCAATAATCTGTCCTGCCCCCCAAAGCCCAAGAATACTGACGGCACCCGTAAGCAACAGCGCAATGCTAAGCGCGCCTGTGGTCAGTCCATGGGCGAGCAGCAGGGGCGTGACATAGGTATAAAGCAGGTTATGCGCCACGAAGAATACGGCGTTGACAGCCACCACCACCAGAAAGATCCGCATGACCCGGCGGGAAGCAAGGCTGGGAATTCCGTCCCTGACCTGCACGGGGGACGAGACGGGGGGAAGGAAAAACGCGATGCACAATGTAAGCAGGACAGCAAGGCCCGTCATGATGAACATGGCAACCCGCCATCCTGCCAGATGCCCGACCGCCGCAGCCCCCGGCACGCCCAGAATTGCACCAAGAGAGGTGCCGCCAAAAACGAATGAAATGGCCCGTCCGGTCATGCGCTGTGGTACCAGTCGCGCCGCATAGGCCGAAACAATCGACATCAGCAGGGCATGCGCCAGTCCCCCGATCAGACGCCCTGTGCATAACAGGGCAAAGGTAGGGGCCATGGCGACGACAAGGTTGGACAGCACATAGCCTGACAGCGAGACGAGTACCAGCCTTTTGCGATCAATATGCGCGGTCATGATCGTAAGCGGTACGGCCCCCAATGTGACCATGAGGGCAAAGGCGCTGACGGCCAGTCCCGCCTGTCCTGCCGGGATACCGAAGGTCCGAGCCATATCGATCAGTATGCCAACGGGCGCTACTTCACTGGTCAGGGCTGTGAAGGTACACGCAAACAACGCCCAGAGACCAATAACGGCTCCAGCCGGCAGATTTTTAAAAAGCATGACGACCCGTTTCGAATACTGTCATTCGGACTGATACCGATTTTTCGAAACCCTTCTGGCACTCCCTGTGTAAAAACGGAATAGGTGGTTTTGGAATAGGAGGAAATCAGTATTATTACATAATTTTTCAGCACCATGGCAGCAAACAGGTTTTATCGGGATGTGTGGGGCTGTTTGCCAGATGGAATGGGGAAAGAGATGACAGTCCCGCCGTTTTCGCAAGGCGGACGGAGGGGGAAGGTGGAGCGTTGTAACGGTTTAAAAGCCTGTGTTGCGTCCGCTGTTCTTCATTGGATCTCCGGAAGTTCTCGATGAACGGCGGCATAGCTGCAAGTGGATAGGCGCTGTCGATACTTCATTGCTTCCGCTCACGGCTGCGACAGGGTTCGGCGGGAGACATCCCATCGCCATTCAGGTTTCGCTCCCAGATAGGCGATCAACATTCTGTTCCGATGACGACAGAAACAGAACGTTGCAACACGTTTATAGGTGTGTTGGGGCCAGAAATTGCTCAGATACAATTATTGGGTTGAAAAGTTGGAAGATATAATTCGGGTGGCAAAAGGATCGTATATCCATGGTAGCATTATACATTAAGAAACAATCCTATCGGCGATCGTCAGGATCGATTGATGTGTATAAATTTATAAAATCTTGCAATCATTGATTGATGCGAAATCTGCATAATGAAATCAGCTATTTATGATAATATTATCGCATCTAACCGTCTCGGAATGACGAATGGATAGGCATATAGAAGCATAAAGGAAAATAAACCTATCTTATGCGTATTTGTCATAAAAAATTCATGATGATGAAACGTATTGTTTCGGATGTGTTGCCTGCTTGCACTGTCATTTAAACTTCACGTGAACCGCAAAAGGGCGATCAGTAGATGGTTTCCTGCATTCGATATTGCAGGAGAATACTTGTGCCAACGAAGTTACGGCGTAATGGGCGTGTTGCTCTTGGCTTGTTCTGTTCCGCAATGGCCCTGTCCACGGCCCATGCCCAGACGGTACAGCCTTATGCAAAGGACAGAAAACCTGACCCGTCTGCCCGCAAGACGGCGGGGCCTGTGCATGGTCATAAGGAAGAAGCCTCTTCTTCTGCCAATGTCGAGCAGATCATGGCCACGGCCCGTCGCACGCGATCGGAACAGAGTATCAACCATACCCAGCTTCAGCGTATCCTGCCCGGTATAAACCCGGTCAAGGCCCTTGAGATCCTGCCCGGTGTGGTATTTGAAGATGCTGATCCGTGGGGAAATAACGAACAGAATTCATCACTGTATATCCATGGTTTCAATCAGAACCAGCTTGGCTTTACTCTGGATGGTGTCCCGCTGGGGGATCAGTCCTACGGTAACTTTAACGGCCTTTCTCCCCAGCGCGCGGCCATAAGCGAGAATATTGGTTCCGCTTCGGTTGCAACGGGGTCGGGTGCGCTGGGCACGGCATCGACCAGCAATCTTGGCGGATCGCTGCAGTTTACCACACAGGACCCGCTGCATAAGGCAGGCGGTCAACTGTCCCAGACATTTGGTAGCTGGTCCACGTTCCGCACGTTCGCGCGTGTTGATACCGGTGATTTTGGTAACGGGAATTCCGCCTATGTATCATGGGCGCGACAGGATGCGCGGGCATGGGATTTTGCGGGCCATCAGGGCGGCAATCAGGTCAATGCCAAGTTCGTTCATCAGGGATCAAAGGACAAGATCACTGCTTTCTTCGACTGGTCGGACAAGGTTGAACCCAACGAGGACGGTATTGTCGAACCACAGGGCGGCAACATGTATGTGCGCCCGTTCCTGTATCCCAGCCTGAACGAAGCGGTAAAATATTACAATTCAGCGCAATACCAGAATGCAGGACTGAATTACCGCAATTACTATTCCGATGCGCAGCGCGAGGATTTTCTTGCCTATGTAAAGTGGTCACACGATTTCAGTTCCCACCTGCACTGGGATAACCAGATCTATTATCATCATGATATGGGCGAAGGTGTGGTTGCGGGCCCGATTTCCGCTGCCGGACTGCCGACCCTGTTTGGCGCTTACTTTCCTACGGATTCCTCCAGCCAGCTTTCGGATGTGTTCGGTGGTTCTGGCATGGCGACACGTACTACGGAATACTGGGATAACCGGGGCGGCATCATGTCGACCCTGCATTATGATGTAGGGCATCATCATATTGAACTGGGTGGATGGTACGAGCGTAACAACAATACACAGGCGCGGCGTTGGTACGCTTTTGACATCAATAATCCCACCACACCTTATGACCGGCAGTCGAACCCGCTGATCCATCAATATACCAACTATTTCTATACAAATACATGGACGACCCATCTGCAGGATAACTGGCAGATTACGCAGAATTTCTCCCTTAGCGCGGGGTTCAAGTCCGAACTGGTCTATACCAACGGCACGCTGCCCGTTGCGGCGCTGCCCGGTTCGCTTTCCCCGTCCAATGCGCGGACAATTCCCGGCGGCACGATTGCGGCGGTCAAACCATTCCTGCCTGCGTTCGGGGCCTTGTGGAACTTTACGCCGCATGAGCAGTGGTTCGCCAATATTCAGGAAAACATGCGTTCGTTCCAGGATACGGGTTATGGCAGTGCCAGCCCCTGGGGCATGACCAGTCAGGCCGCGTTTGAAGATTTCAAGAAAAACGGCAAGCCGGAAACTGCCTGGACCTATGAGACGGGTCTGCGTACCAGCAGGCGTGTGCACTTTGGCCCGCTTACCAATTTCAGCGGTCAGCTTGAATATTATCACGTCCATTTCTCCAACCGCCTGCTCGCTGTTTCTTCTTCTCCCTCCCTTGGCTATATTTCAGGTAGTGCCACCATCCTGACCAATGTGGGTTCGGTTTCAACGGACGGTATGGATCTTTCGTTCACGGCGCAGTTCGGCCCGCATTTTTCATTCTATAATGCGCTTTCCTATAACAAATCCGTCTATAACGATAATTACATGAGCGGGACGACAGTGGTGCATACGGCAGGCAAGAATGTTGTCGGCCTGCCGGACTGGACCGAAAAATTCGTAGCATCCACCAACTGGGGTGATTTCTATGCACAGTTCACTGGTGATGTGATCGGCAGGCGTTACGCGACATTTACCAATGACCTGTCTGTCAAATCCTATGCCCTGTTCAGCGTCAATGCGGGATACACCATCCGGGGCATTCCCCATGTGCAGGGGCTTAAGATACAGGGTAATATCACCAACCTGACAGGGGACCGGGGCTGGTCTACCCTTAGCGCCACCAACGCGACCGCTCAGTACACGGCTTACCCGATCGCACCGCGCATGTTCTTCCTGACTGTCGGCGCGAGCTTCTAGGAACAGATGGATGCTGACACGTAGACAGGCCATGACAGGTACCCTGACGGGTCTGGGCATGTTGATGACGCGACAGGTTCTTGCGGCGCCCTCCCTGGCGCCGCAGCCTCTCCTTATGGCGCACAGGGGGGCTTCGGCCCTACGGCCTGAACATACGCTGGCTTCTTATGCCAAGGCCATAAGTGACGGGGCCGACTATATCGAGCCTGATCTGGTGCCAACAAAGGATGGCGTGCTGGTAGCACGCCATGAAAGTAACATCGCAGGCACGACCGATGTCGCACTGCGACCCGAATTCGCATCCCGCCGCCGCACGCTTACAATCGACGGCACGACGGAGACGGGGTGGTTTACGACAGATTTCACGCTGGCGGAACTCAAGACCCTGCGCGCCAAGGAGCGTCTGCCCGGCGTGCGGGCGCATAATACCCGTTATGATGGGTATTTCGATGTTCCCACATTTGAGGAAGTCATAGATTTCGTAGCTGCCGAATCAGCAGCGCGGGGACGTGTAATCGGACTGATACCTGAAATCAAGAACTCGACACATTTTCATAAACTGGGCCATACGCCAGAAGAAACATTCCTCCATGTTCTGGCCGCGCACGAATATACACGGTACTGCCCGCTGGAGGTCCAGTCGTTCGAGACAGCAAACCTGCGCCAGCTTCACGGCCGGGTACAGGCCATCAACCCGCAGGCACGGCTTATGTTCCTGATGGGCGAACGCAACCAGCATATTCCCGATACACTGGGATCAGCAAACCCTGTTACCTTTGGTGATCTCATGACGGTTGAGGGGCTGCGCAGCGTAAGGCAATACGCCGACGTGATCGGTCCATCCAATACAGATATCATTCCGCGCGATGCTTCGGGTGCATGGCTTGAGCCGACCAGCCTTATTGATGATGCCCATGGCGTCGGGCTGCTGGTGCATTCCTATACTTTCCGGCCCGAAAACTGCTTCCTGCCTGCGCAGTTACGTAATGGGGAAGGGGACAATGCGCGTAATCCCCAAGGGTCCATTGCCGAAATACGACGGTCCCTCGACCTCGGGCTGGATGGTTTCTTTACCGATGATCCTGCAATCGGTCGTATGGCATTGGGCAGCTAGAGACCGGTAGCCGCCGGGACTTTTCCGGGGAAGGCGCCGGACCGGTCAGGAAGCATGGCGCATTGCCATCAGATGCCCATGCTTCTGGCCATGATGGGCCGCCCCGCTGTAGCGGAAACCCTGCTGCCGACAAATTCATTTTGTGGGGTCGTAACGGTCCCTATAAAGACAGGCTGATGAAGCGGGGGCCGCCCCATCCGTCAGGTAACGCTCCATCGCCCGGTCAATGCGGTATTCCGTGCCGCCGTAGAGTTTCACGAGAGAAGTCAGCAGTTGGACCATACAGAAATCGTCAAGGCGCTCGGCACTTTTCTGGCGATTATGAATCCCTTCCTCAGCCTGCCGGTATTCCTGGCGATGACATCAGGATTCACGGTTGCCCAGCAGCGCGTTCTGGCGGCGAAGGTTACATTATTTTCAGCCATCATGTGTCTGGTAATACTGTTTGCCGGGCAGAAAATTATCGGTTTCTTTGGCATTACCATTGACCAGTTCCGGATTGCTGGTGGTATTGTTCTGGCCCAGATTTCCTGGTCGATGCTCAACGGCAGCAATATCGCCTCCCATCAGGGCAGCCATCAGGAGCAGGCGCAGATCCAGAACCTGTCCGGACTGGCTTTCTATCCCCTGACTTTTCCCATGCTGATTGGTCCCGGCACGATCGCGACCATCATCATCTATACGGGCCATGGCGGGTCACTGAGCGCTACGCTGGAAGTGGGCGGCATCATTGCCGGAATTCTTCTGATATTATTTGGCGTGCTGTTCTTTTCATCGGAAATTGGCCGGGTCATGAGCGAGACGATGCGGACCATCACCACCCGTCTTATGGGCATGATTCTTCTGGCCATTTCCGTGGGTATGGTTGTAGCGGGTCTTAAGGCGGTGTTTCCGGGGCTGTCATAGCAGGCCCCACGTATCGAAATGCATGCAAAGAAATGGCGCATGTGATTGCAGTCTGCCTGTTTATACGTCGGACGGGCAGGGGGCTTATGTCCGGTCCTTGCGTATTCCGGACAGGAAGACTTCCCACGCGCGTTCGAAAAACCCGTTGCGTATCTGCGGGTCGCGCATCTTGTTCTGGCCTAGCATGGTATTCTGTAATGGCCAGCCCAGCACCAGACTCATCAGAACCCTGGTCGTTTCCTCATGATCAGTGGATTCAATGTAGCCTCGGTCAGCCGCAGTTTTCAGAAGCCGGCCGAGCGTCGCCACAAAAGGGTCCACGATCGTCTCCCGCATTTCCTCCGCTACGGAGGGGATGCGATGTCCGTCGGCAATAATGATCCTGTAGGCTTCAAGGGTTTCGGGCCTGAGCATGAAATCAAGGAAGAACAGCGCTATTTCCCGTGTGGCCGCCAGTGGATCGGTGGATGAAGCCTCGACCGCGCTGGCTTCTTCCAGCAGGAGTTTTCCACGCGCGGCGACCACGGCCCTGAACAGGGCTTCCTTTGAGGGATAGCGGCGATAGAGACTGGCCTTGCTGCACCCCGCCACGCGGGCGATCCGTTCCAGCGAGGTGGCGGCATAACCCTGTTTAACAAAAAGCGCGGTCGCCACATCAAGGACATGCCGGTCAAGCTGCGCCGAACCTTCCGGGGTTGGGCGCCCACCTGTGCGGGGTGGTCTTGATGGGGTGTCAGCCATGCTTCATCCTTGAATTTATAGCCTGTCGGCCACGATATGGCATGAAACATAACATGATATGTCCGTTTTACGCCAACACGCCCCGACGTATCCGACAGACGGGACACGCATGTCAGCAGCGTTTCTTCGTGTCCAGATCGCCGGAGGTTTTTCACAGGCGGAGACCGTAACCTGCATTCAGGAGATCGGGGACGTTGCAGGGAGGGCGGGGACGATCCCGAATTACCCTTCCTTGCCGGGGGAACCCCGGACTGAATGCCGGGCCGCCTGTTTTTGGAAAAAATCCGGTCCAGATGCGCGGGAATTGCTGACCCGGAAAGATAATTGATGACTTTACATGATCCAGTCGGCACGGCCTACGTTCGGGATTGTATCATGCAGGGTTCAGGATGGGAGAAGCACGATGAACGCAACGCAACGGGGTTATCTGGCGGGGGCGGCAGCCATCGCCCTGATGTTGGGGGTGGGAGCGTGGAAAGTGACCATGCGCCCTGAACAGGCGACGCTGCAGGTGGCGCAGGGAACCGGGCCGCATCCTGTATTGCCCGCACCGAACAGGACGCTCATGCCAACGGTGAACGTAGCGACACCCAGCGTCTGGCATGATGGGGAACACCCGATTACCGCGCCCGGACTGTCTGTCAGTGCGTATGCCACGCATCTCGATCATCCCCGCTGGCTCTATACGCTTCCGAATGGAGATGTTCTGGTTGCCGAGAGCAATTCCCCCGGAACGGATAAGCAGACGCTCAAGAATCGGATCGCCCGTTTCATTATGGGGCAGGTGGGGGCAGGCGGAGAAAGCCCGAACCGCATCATCCTGCTGCGGGATACAAAAGGAAATGGCGTGGCGGATGTGCAGACTGTCCTGCTCGACCATCTCTATTCTCCCTTTGGCATGGCGCTGGTGGGTGATGATCTTTATGTGGCGGATGCGAATGCGATCCTTCGCTTCCCATATCATGAGGGCGACACGCATATTACCGGGCCGGGCGTAAAGGTCACGGATCTGCCCGCGGGTTATAACCACCACTGGACCAAGAATATTCTGGCCAGCCCTGACAACAGGACCCTGTATGTCACCATCGGTTCCAACAGTAACATTGCCGATAATGGCATGGCGGTGGAAGAAGGGCGGGCCCGGATCGACCGGCTGGATATCGCGACGGGAGAACTGACACCTTTTGCTACGGGCATGCGCAACCCGAATGGTCTGGCATGGGAACCCCATACGGGTGCGCTGTGGGCGGTTGTCAATGAGCGTGACGAGATCGGCAGTGATCTGGTGCCTGATTACATAACCGCCGTGCAGGAAGGGGCGTTCTATGGTTGGCCCTACAGTTATTATGGACAGCATGTCGATACGCGGGCGCAGCCACAGCAGCCCGACATGGTGGCGCGGGCGATTGCGCCGGATTACGCGGTCGGGCCGCATACCGCATCCCTCGGCATCGCATTTTCCGACAATGCAGCCCTTCTGCCCGATGACTGGCGGCACGGATTATTCGTCGCCCAGCACGGTTCATGGAACCGACGGCCCAAAAGTGGCTATAAGGTCGTTTATGTACCGTTTGTCGATGGCCATCCGGTGGGAACGCCCAAAGATGTGCTGACGGGATTTCTGACGCCTGACGAAGCGCATGTACACGGTCGCCCGGTGGGCATGGCGCTGGATCATGACGGTGCCCTGTTGGTGGCGGATGATGTAGGCGGTGTTATCTGGCGCGTTACCGGAAACGGGCAGGGCGCGACGGCAGCGGGACACGAATAAACAGGGAGCGCCAGATGTGGCGCTCAACCTGATTTGCCGATCCGGGCGTGGCGGTAGCATTGACCGGGGCATCGGATGGGGAATGTTGCCCATTCCGGTCGGGCCGTGTCGCCTGTGGCACAAGAGGGCCTTCTCCGGGGCCCGATGCACTACTTCGTATTTTATATACTGCCCATACAGGAGAGAAGGCCTGTTCTCTCTCCTGTATGGAGCTGATCTCCTCACTACAATGACAAGCGGAGGAGAATTTTCCACCGCCAGAAGGTCGTGAGGCCCCCGAAGCATAAGGCAGCGCTTCTGTTCAGGATTCCCGCAAAAAAGAAGGAAACTGACGTGTCTCCTGATCCTTCTCCGGAAAGCACGACGTCAGTTAAGAATGCGAAACTGTTGCATTTCTGAGACACCCTGCAATGATCTGCAATAGAGGATATTGAGAATAATTATCAAAGTGTTTATGGCAACAGTCTGCAATTAAGAGGCTGTCGCAATAATGAGAAACAAGACCATACGCCAGAAACTCAGGCCTTTTTCCCTGCTTACCGCCAGCATGGCTCTTGCCTGCGCGGCATCGGGTGCGCAGGCGGCGTCGGACCCGGCATCTCCCGCCGCGCAGGATTCCAGCTCGACCACGACGGGTTCGTCCACCAGGACTGACACCAGTGTTCAGGATGCCTACACACATGATTCGGACCATAGCCATGATCTGACCCACGTCACGGCATCCCCGATGAATGTGCTGCATGAATCCATCGGTCTGAGCCGCATGCCGCAGGACGCCATGCACACGCCGCAGAACGTGAACGTTGTGCCGCAGATACTCATGCAGCAGCAGAATGTTAAATCCCTTGATGAGGCCCTGAAAAACGTGCCGGGCATCACCGCTTCGGTGGGCGAGGGCGAAGGCGGCATGGCCGGGGACCAGTTCCTGATCCGTGGTTTCGCGGCACAGAACGATATTTATGAAAACGGCCTGCGTGACTTTGGCGTCTACACGCGCGACAGCTTCTATTATGACCACGTTTCGGTCATCAAGGGACCGTCATCGGAAGTGTTTGGCAATGGCACGACCGGGGGCGCGATCAACATCGTGACCAAGACCCCCCATCTGGGCAACAGCTATCAGGCCAGTTTTTCAGGCGGCAGCGGGTCCTATTATCGCGGCACGCTGGATGTGAACTATCAGCTTAACAGCACGACCGCCTTCCGCCTGACCGGTATGGGTAATGAGAACAACGTGGTCGGGCGTGATTACATCTATTCCCACCGTTGGGGCATTGCACCGTCGCTTGCGTTCGGTCTGGGCAAGAAAGTGTCCTTCGTTCTGGAATATTTCCACCAGAACGATAACCGCATCCCTGATTACGGCGTGCCGGTCGTCTATTCATCCGCCAACGCCATTGGGCGCCCCGTTACCGAATATGGTGTCAAGCGCACCAACTGGTATGGCACCACCTATGATCAGGATGATTCCAGCACGGACATGATCACCGGTCGCCTGACGGCCAAGGTCAATCCGATCCTGACGTTATATAACGACATGCGTGGCGGTATCTTCCATCGCTACTTCTCCGCATCGCAGGAAGCATGTTCGAACTTCAGCAGCGGCGCCACCCTGACGAACAATACCATCAATGGCGTTGCACCGTCGTCCACCTGCCAGTCCGATTTCTTTTCCTCCAACCCTGCCGCGGCACAGGTGGCGCGTAATGGTGGAGTGGGTGGTCCGGAACCCTACCGGCAGAGCGACTGGTCCATACAGGATGTGTTTTCCGGTGTCGCACACCTGAAGACCGGGCGTATCCGTCATGAAATCATCGGCGGTTTCGACATTGAATACGTGACCGACCATCGCCAGAACTACGCTTATGGCTCCAACCGTCCCGGCACCAGCCTGCTTGATCCCTCGCCTTACGTGCCGGGGCTGACGCTGGGGAACTGTAGCCAGTATCCGAACCGGCTGGTCAATATCGGCAATGGCGTAGGGCGCAAATGCTACAAGGACAGTGACGCGCTGGATGTCGGCTTCTTCCTGTCGGATCAGGTCTGGCTGACGGATTACCTGTCGGTCAAGGCCGGTTTCCGCTGGGATAACTGGAACAGCCATTACAGCGCCACCGGTGGCAGCACGGCTACGCCCGATGTGCATTACGGCCAGAACGAGACGACCATCAACCCGTCCGTCAGCATCATGTACACCCCGCGCAGCAACCTCATGGTGTATTTCAACTGGTCGGAATCCACCACGCCGCTCAGCCTGTATGTCACCAACAGCTCGGAACCCCTGAACGCCAAGAGTGCGAGTGCTGCCCCAGAACGCAGCAGGCTGTATGAAGTCGGCACGAAATACAGCGCCTTCCACGATCGCATCGGCTTTACCGCTGCCCTGTTCCGGCTGGAAAAGAACAATTCGGTCCAGACCGACCCCAGCACGGGCGATATCAGCGCGACCAGCGATCAGGAACGCAATCAGGGGCTTGAACTCAGCGCATCTGGCACGCTCCTGCCCAACTGGATGTTCTACGGCACCTATGCACTGTACGATCCCACCATTACCAAGGCCGGTTCCACGACTTCCAAGCAGGGTGGGCAGATCCAGTACGTGCCACATAATCAGGCAACGGCCTGGACCAGTTATGAGATCGCGCCCCGCAAGCCATGGAACATGACCATCGGCGGCGGTATCACATGGCGGCAGGGCGTATGGCTGGATCAGGCCAATACCGCGCGCGTGCCCGCCACGGTGGAATTCGATGCGATGGTCTCGCACCATTTCGCCGATCACTGGAAGGTGGCGATGAATGCCTATAACCTTGATAACCGGCTGAATTACGGCAGCCTGTTTTCAAACCGGGTTACCCCTTCCATCGGGCGGTCATTTCTGTTCAACATCTCCGCACAGTACTGACCCGCATGTCGCGACAGCGACATGCTAACCGAGGCAATCTTTCATGCTGCTGCATATCCCCGCCCTGCTTACCGCCGACGAACTGTCCCATTGCCGCGCCACGCTGAAAAATGCGCAATGGACCGATGGCCGCGAGACGGCGGGGATACAGTCAGCCAAAAGCAAGAACAACCTGCAACTGCCGCGGGATAGTGAAGCCTGCCGGGAACTGGGTGAAGTGGTCCTGCGGGCATTGGGGCGCAATGCCCTGTTCAACAGCGCGGTGCTGCCCTACCGGGTCAGCCCGCCGCTGTTCAACCGCTATGACAGCGGCATGAGCTTTGGCGCGCATGTGGATAATGCCATCCGGGGCATTCTGGCCGCTGGCATCCATACGCGTATCCGCACGGATGTGTCATCCACCCTGTTTCTGGCGGATCCGGATGAATATGATGGTGGTGAGCTAACCATCCATACAAACGGCAATGAACAGGCCATCAAACTGCCAGCGGGCGATATGGTGCTGTACCCCACCACCGCCCTGCATAGCGTGACGCCGGTGACACGCGGCAGCCGGGTTGCCGCTTTTTTCTGGTCCCAGTCGATGATTGCGGAAGAAAGCCGCAGGCAGATCATGTTCGATCTGGACATGCAGGTCACATTGCTGCGGGAGCGGCTGGGTGATTCCGACCCAGCCGTCCTGTCGCTGACCAACATCTATCACAACATGATGCGGCAATGGTGCATCCTGTAAGACAGGCTGGAAATACAGGCATTTGGCCCATGTTCCGGATTGTCTTTTCGTGCGTCTCATCCATGAAAACACGGCATGCGCAGGGTGATCGGTAAAGACGGGCGCGCGCCCGTGCCGGTTGCGTCATCGTTTATGCCCTGCAAGACTGTGTTTCATGGATCGCTCAGGCATGCCTGCGGGTACATGTCGTGTCCGCCATTCAAGCAACAGGTTTTTACATGAAGTCACGTGAACTCGGTCGTACAGGCATTCTGGTAAGTGAAATCTGCCTTGGTACAATGACATTTGGCCAGCAGAATACGGAAGTGGAGGGACATGCCCAGCTTGATATGGCCCTTGCGCACGGTATCAATTTTATCGACACCGCCGAACTGTATTCCATTCCCCCGCGTGCCGAGACCCAGGGCGCTACGGAAGCGATTATCGGTAGCTGGCTAAAAGCGCGTGGCGGGCGGGACAGGCTGATCATTGCCAGCAAGGCGGTGGGGCGCGGTAATTCCCCATGGTTCCGGCCCAATGGTGAAGAAACCCGCCTGTCTCCCGGCCAGATCCGTTATGCGCTGGAAGGATCGCTGCGGCGGCTGGGCACGGATTACATAGACCTGTACCAGTTGCACTGGCCAGATCGCAAGATTGGACTGTTCGGGGAGGGGGGGAACACCTTTACGACCGTTCCGGATGCAGATGAAATTCCCATTGCGGAAACGCTGGGCGTGCTGGGGGATCTGGTAAATGAAGGCAAGATTCGCCATGTCGGCCTGTCCAACGAAACGGCATGGGGGGTCTCGCAATATCTGGCCGAGGCAAAAAACGGTGCGCCACGGGTGGTTTCGATCCAGAACGCCTACAACCTGATCAATCGCACGTTTGAAATCGGTCTGGCCGAAATGGCACTGCGTGAAAGCGTGGGGCTTCTGGCCTATTCGCCGCTGGCCCAAGGATACCTGACCGGGAAATATCTTAATGGCGCACGGCCTGCGGGTGCGCGTACCACCCTGTTCAACCGTGGCCAGCGCTACCAGAAACCGGGTGTGGATGAAGCCATTACCGCCTACCTGCAACTGGCGCGGGAGGAGGGCATGGACCCTGTCCAGATGGCCGTCGCCTTCGTAACATCACGCCCCTTTGTTACATCCAACATCATCGGGGCGACCAGCACGGAACAGCTTGAAACCATTCTGGGTTCGGTGAATGTAACCATTACGCCAGAACTGGAGGACAGGATCAACGCCATCCATCAGGTGCATTCCAACCCGGCCCCCTGATCATGTCCTGACTGCCCTGTTCATATGCATGAACGGGGCAGGGAGAGAGGTTCTTATTTGTTGGAAAAGGGCTGTCCATCCCAGGTCACGACCTTTCCCGGCCCACAGACTGCCCCCTGCGTTCCCCCAAAGCCATAAAGGGTCGCCGGGATCTTGATGTTGTTGTAAGGCAGGGTGCTCTGGACGAAGCAGGGCTGTTTGGGGTGCTTGGGGTCCCATCCATCGACCGTAATGCTTGAACCCGCACTCATGTAAAGCGATCCGGCGGGCACGCCAACCAGGGCACCCAGCACGATTTCCGGTTTGCCCGTATCGGCATTTTCAATATGACCGGTGAAGGATGTGCCACCGCGCAGGATCATCTGCTGACCATTGAAATCAAAACTCGTACCTTCAAAATCAAATTCCCAGCATGATTCCTCATCTATCCCGGCAAAGGTATTGTTATAAATGGTTCCACCGGAAAAGGTGGAACGTTCCCCTGCATTATGCGTGCCGGGCTGTGTATAAATGCCAATATTTCCATTGCCGATCATGACATTGAACATATCAACGCCCCAGACATTATTGCCCAGAGAGAGACCGTGATTGAACCCCTGAATTGAAACACTGAAAAGTGCCATGGCGGCATTGACGTTATAGTTGTTATTTCCGGTATAATTCATTGTTATGCCGTCAATGGACTTGTTGCCCCGTAATGTAATGCCTTCCAGCCGGTTTGTCGTTGCCCAGTCATGATGGGGAAACCCGTCCTGCGACACATAAAGACAGGTGCCCGATGTCATGCGGCATTCCAGTATTGCGTTGCGTATCGTCACCAGTTCAGGATTGACCCGTAATGTTCTGGTCAGAACTTTTGTTGCGCCCTGCAGATCAACAATACAGCTTCGTGTGCCTGCGTAACAGCCATTCAGCATGGCCTGCAGGGCCGTACTATCATCGGCCCGGGCCAATGCTGCTGGAATGACGCCCCCCAGCAGCGCAAGAAAAACTGGATACTTCATCTGGCCTTTACTCCCCGTTTCAGGTGATGCGTATATGGCTGGCATCGGATATTTCCGTCTGACGCCCATCTTCCATCTCAGCCTTATCCCGCTGAACGGGGCCAGCGCATGCTCTGCCGCCCTGTTATCCACGCCCGGACAACCGCGTTGCGGGCATAGGCTCTTTCGCTTTCCGCAAGGCCATGCATCCACAGCACCATATAAAACCCGATCAGTCCTGCCGCGCCAATCAGGCAACTGGTCAGATGACCGGTCTGGGGAAGGGCCAGCAGCATGGTTCCCAGCCCGATTGCAGCCGTTGGCACCAGATGTCGTACGACCTGCGCCAGCCATTGATACAGACGGATGCCCAGGGCTATGCGCACCACGCAGTCCATGATGCTACGGCTTGCCCATGCAAAGGCGGCGCCATTCACCCCGAACCAGTGCAGGAACACCAGCAGCAGGGGAATATAGATCATGACCTCCATGACCGACAGGATGGCATTCAGATCCGCGCGTCCGATCCCGTCCAGAAAACCGGCGGCAACGGCGTCGATACCAAAAAAGAATACACCGATGCTCAGACATTTCATGATCAGGGTGCTGTGTCGCGCGAAATCCGACCCGACCCACAGGGATAAGATGTCATGGCTGAACAATGCACCCAGCAGGCAGAACGGGAATAGCAGCCCCACCACGGTCTGGATACTGTTGCGATAGAGTGCTGTCGTGGCCGATGTGTCGTTACGCCATGATGCCGCCATTGCGGGATAGGCGGTGCTGGTGACTGCCATGGTAATCATGGACAGGCGCGCGACAACGTCAAACGCTGTCGTATAATACCCCGTGACCGCAGCGGACAGTACGGTCGCGATCATGAAACGGTCCATATAGGACAGGATCGGGAACATAAGGTTGGACAGGGTCATCCAGCCGCCAATGCGGAACAGGGGCCGCAGCAGGCTGAAAGCGGGCCGGGCCGTAAACAGGGTGGGCATGATGCGCAGGCATACCCAGCCATATCCCACCGTCATCGCCACCCGACACAGTGCCAGCATGAGCATGACACCCACCAGACTGTTCCACACCTGCACGATAAGCAGGGGGCCGAGATAGTACATGATGGAAATGGGAATATTGATCAGATTGGCGGTGCGGAACGCCTGATAGGCGGACATGACCCCCCACATGGCAGCATTTATCATGACTAGGGGAGCCGTGGCGCAGAGAATCCACATGGCAACCACCGTCTGGTGCCGCAGGTCCGCTGCGATTTTCAGCCCATGATAAACCCATAGATGAACCCCGAACGCCGCGATACCGCCCCCGACCAGCCCGAACAGGCCCAGCGCCAGCATGCCGGTCAGGACCAGCGTTGCGGATTCCTTTTCCCGGCCTTCCGCGATGCGCTCGGCTATGGCGCGTGTCAGGGCGCGCCCCAGTCCAAAATCGAATATGCCAAACGTGCCGATCAGGCTTAGCGCTATGGTCAGTACGCCCCAACGGGCAAGCCCCAGTCGGGTGATCAGCGGGGGAGTAACCAGCAGGGCTACGGCAACCGGCCCGATGCGGCCCAGCATATTCCATCCCGCATTGAATAAAACGGTCTGCATACGGGTCAGGCGCGTCAGGTCCGGTGATGTCATGGAAGCAAGATCCTGCCCGTTTTTTCAACAGCATGCGTCGGCTGTCATGTTTTACTGCAAGGGGAAAGAAACAGGCGAATACATCCAGTAATTAAGGGGATGTAGCCGATCCATGGGAATCAGGGTGGGGTGGGCCTGTATGGTGTCTCAATGACCGGGAGAACAGGGAATGGCGAAACGGGAACGGGTGTTTCACAATCCTCCTGACTGTAAACGGGTGAATCATATCCATCCGGATGGGTCAGGCGCCAGCGATAGGCGCTCTCCACAATGTCATCAAGGGATGCGATACGGGGAACCCACCCGGTTTCCCGGCGCAGCCGTTCCGATCCGGCGATCAGGACAGCCGGATCACCCGCGCGCCGTGCATCCCAGCGCCAGTCGACATGCTGGCCGGTGACACGTTCGACAGACCGGATGACATCGAGGTTGGAAAAACCGGTTGTATTGCCAACGTTGTAGGTGACGCTACAGGTCTCGATCTGTTCCAGCGCCGCCAGATGGGCGTTGGCAAGGTCGGTGACATGGATGTAATCGCGTACGCATGTACCGTCCACTGTAGGATAATCGGACCCAAAAATGGCAAGCTGACCCCTTCGACCCAGTGCTGTATCAATCGCCAGCGGAATCAGGTGGGTTTCGGGGCGATGATCTTCTCCCGCACGCCCTGCGGGATCTGATCCGGCGGCATTGAAATAGCGCAGGCAGGCGCTGCGCATGCCGTGGATACGGTCGGCCCAGTGCAGGACGCGTTCGATCAGGAATTTGCTCTCGCCATAAGGCGAACCCGGATTGATGGTGGCACTTTCCATGATTGGCTGCTGTTCCGGCGTGCCAAACAGGGCGGCGGTGGAAGAAAATACGAACCGTCTGATCCCATGCTGCACGCATAGTTCGATAAGGTTCAGGCTGTTCAGGTAATTCTGCCGTAAATATGTAAAGGGGACACGCATGCTGTCGCCCACAAGCGAAAGGGCGGCAAAATGCAGCACGGCATCAAAGCTGTATTTTTCCAGAACGGAGGCCAGCAGGACCCGGTCCGAAAGATCGCCCACGATCAATGGTACATCATGTGGCACGGCAGCGCGATGTCCCGTGCTGAGATTGTCGAATACGACCACGCAATGACCGGCATCGCGCAGCGCGAGTACTACGTGGCTACCGACAAAGCCGGCACCTCCAGTCACCAGGTAATGCACCGTTTTTTTCCTGTCTGTTGAAAGGCGATAGGCACATGCCGCCATCATTTCGACTTGGCTGTTATTTGCGAACGGCGCAGGGTGGGTGGGGTTGCAGATTGCCGGGACGATTGGGGAATTTTAATCCGCGCTACACACTTGTTCTTTTCAGTAAAAAGCAATTTTACGAAAGTATTTTTAGTCCAGTGTAACAAAAATATTTTCCCTGCATGGAAAACCTTTCATCGCTCCGGCCTGTTTCATGCACGGCATCATGGCATACGTGATCCATAAAAGGAGCGGAAGATGGAGGGTCCACGACACCATTATGCGGCCCTGGATGGCGTGCGTGGTTTTGCGGCCCTGTCCGTCATGATCTACCATCTCGGGCACTGGCTGGGTGTGCCCGGCCTTGCTGTCAATAGTGGCCTTGCGGTCGATCTGTTTTTCTGTCTGAGCGGATATGTGCTTTCGCTTTCATACGGACAGCGGATGAAAGGTCCCAAGGCCCTTTCAACGGGACAGTTTTTCTATCGGCGGCTTGTCCGTCTCATGCCTGTGATTATCGTGGCAACAGCTATTGGCGCAATATATGTCATGGCCCGTGGGTACCTGAACGGTGCGCTCATCCCGCATGGGGCGCTGTTTCTGGCAGTCATTCTGGCATTGACAAACCTGCCATACCTTGATGCCCCGCACGCCATTGGTGGTCCGCAGGTTTTTCCGCTGAACGGACCGCAATATTCCCTTTTCCTTGAACTGTTCATCAATCTGTTCTGGTGGCTGACACGGCGCATGGATCAGCGTTACCTTGCGCCTGTCCTGATCGTTCTATGTATCCCGGCCCTTTATATGTACGGGCTTGGGGGGGATATACCCGGTACCTTCTGGATTGGCCTGCCACGGGTGGGGGCATCTTTTTTCATTGGGGTGGCCCTGTACCGTTTCGCGCCGGTGGTCCCCCCATTCCTGACGCGCCCTTATATGTTTGTACTGTGCATGGGAGGGATGGTTTTTCTGTTCTTCTGGCCAGCCGAAATCCCGCGTGGGGTGGTCATGATATGGATCGTTTTATTTTCACCCCTGCTGGTCATATCCGGCGCGCGGGTGCGTCTATCACCCGGTCTTGCGCGGCTTTCCCTGTGGGGTGGGGAAATATCCTATCCGTTATATGCCCTGCATTATCCGGTATTCTGCTGGGTAAACGGACTGTTTCAGGCCATGACGCATAAACGCATGCCGGGGGTGGAGATGCCGCTGATCGGTATTCTGGCGGTGCTGGTGTCGTTTGCCGTGCTCAAGGGGATAGATGAACCGGTACGTGCTTTCCTGTCGCGCAGGCGCGGTCATGACGGCAAACCCATGGTAGGACCGTCCTATCCTGTAACAGGGGCTGCTGTCAGCACGCCCCTACGTACCGAACGATAACCGTTGAGACGGCCCAGAAAGGTCAGGAAATAGTAGCGTGACAGCGGAAATTTTCCCTTGAGCAGATAGACAAGGCTTCCCCCGATGGAGCGGAGGAGGAAGGTGCCTACAGTCCGTATATCCAGATGGTTCCTGCGCATGACATACCCCATCCCGGCCCCGTAGCTGTAGGCACGGGCAATGTTTAGGGTAACCGGCTTATCTGGATGCATGATCTTCAGCATTGGGACATAGAGTCCTGTAAATCCCTTTTTCAGCAGCCGCAGGGCCAGATCCTGTCCTTCCGCTGATCCAAAAGGTGTTCCCGGTCCAACGCTTTCGTCAAATCCCCCTGCGGAAGTAAAAGCAGAACGGCGCATAAAAAAATTGAACTCGATCAGGCATGTCCAGACATTGTGGCTGTCGATGGTGGTTTCATACGGATGCCAGCGTCCGGCCCTGCCTGCCTGTCCTTCCAGCGTTACCACGGAACCGGTAATGAAATCAGGATTGCGGTCACCGTGGAAAAGGTCATCGACCGTTTTCAGCACATTGTCCATATAAACACAGTCATCATCGGGAAAGGTCAGAATATCCCCGATCGCCCTGCTGGCGCCAAGGTTACGGGCATGGTTGCACCGGCGCACCGGACTGCGCAGGTGGGTAATGTTCAGTCTGTCCGTGAAATCGCCCAGAACAGGTAACAGGCGGTCATCACCGTTCTGGTCGACAATGATGACTTCGAATGTGGTTACGGACTGGCGCGTGAGCGATAGAAGAAGTGCGCGTAATTCCTCAACCCGGCCTAGTGTTGGTACAATCAGGGAAAAAAACATGGCAGTGACCTTTACGGGCTACAGGGTCAGGATGTTTTCGGGGCTGATGCGTCCGCGCACGGCATCGCGCAATGCCAGCCAGTTGCCTACGATCCGCCCCCGCCGGTCGATATAGGGTTCAGACCACAGGCTGCGCACGGCGTTCATGGCGATGTTGCGCCCGATACTGCGCAGGGCATGATCGAGTGGAAAGGTTCCCTTGCGCGACAGGTAGAGGGGATTGGCGACCTGGGAATAACCCAGCCGCCTGCCGGGGGTCCGTCCCAGTTTACTGCCCAGATGGACGCCCTTGGCCCCGTTGACACGCACAATCCGGCCCAGTCGCCCCATCTGGCGGGAAAAATCGATATCTTCGTACCATGCGTAAAGCGGCAGTCGCTCATCAAAGCGTAAGCCCGCCTGCCGGATGGTCGACAGGCGATAGGCCATGTTGCACCCATATCCATTCCATGCCGGCTGCAGCGCAGGCAGGGCTGCGGTATTGTTGATGTGCGGGTCAGCCAGCATGGCGCGCGCGGCCTCCACCGTCAGCCCCGGACCTTTCGCACCGTCCGCCAGCACGCGCCCCGTGGTGACCACAATATCGGGGGCGGTGGCGAAAGCCATGGCGCACTGGGCCAGATAGTCGCGGTCCGGCAGAAAATCATCGTCAAAAAACATGACGATATCGGTCTCTGTCACAAGATCCAGAATGACATTGCGCTGATGCGCCAGCCCGCGTGGTGCCTGCATGATAAGGGTCAGGTCAGGGGCGGCCTCCAATCCGGCCACATCCTGGGGCGTAGGGGCACAGATGATGATGTGTTGGGGCGGGTGGCTCTGGGCACGGAGTTCTGCGATGGTTTCACGCAGGACTGTCGGGCGTCCGCTGGTTGCGATCCCAATGGTAATCTTCAGTTCCTGCGCTGCGCGGCTCTTATTGGCTGCAAATGTCGCGCGGATCGGCCCCTGTTGCCCCATCAGTTCGCGTGAAAACGCGACATGGCGCAGCGTATGGGCGTAGGAAGCGGGAAAAGTGCGGATGCGCGCGCGGATATGCGCAAGCATCGCGCGGCACCGTTCCACATCACTGGCCAACGCGGTAATTGCCCGTGCCAGTGCGGCAGGATCGTCAGGCGGGACATATAACACGCAGTGGTCATCAAAGTAGTGGCGAAGGCTTTCCGTATCGGTGGCGATGACAGGCACACCGTATCGGGCGGCGTCCTCAATCACGGCCATATCATCAGGATGCAGGTTTTCAGTCAGGGAGAGGACGAGGATATCCACATGCTCATGGAACGTGGAACCGGCATGGGGAGCGACAGTCCGCCCGGTTGCGGCCGTTCCCGTAATGCGCCGGATCGTACCAACCGCCGCGTTGCACGGCAGTTCGCGCGACAGATGGGCCACCGCGTCCAGCAGGCTGATCCAGTCCCGCTGCGGGTCCGTTCCCAATGACAGGACCCGTAAGGGCTGTCCCACTATGGGGCAGGTGGAGCGCTCTGGTGGCGTTTCCTCGAAAGGTGGCGGAAATCCGACCCATTCCATGCGTTGACCGGGAAAAAGGGTGCGGGCGTATTTCATGTTTTCCGCCGAGACGAACGTCAGCAGGTCCACTCGCGACAGCAGGGAGCGCATGAATAGCCTGCGCCATAGGGGTTCATGGGACCAGCGGTCCATAAGCCAGACGCTCTGGGCAATCAGGGGGGGATGTACTGTCAGGGGCGTGAGACGATAGAGCAGCAATACGGCCAGTGCCTGTGCCTCCGTCAGGGTCCAGACGACATCGGCCGACAGAATGCCACCCCGATTACGCCATGCCTGCATGAAATCAAAACCGGTCAGGGAGCGTATGCCATAGCGGAACAGGCGGGAGAGAACGTTTTCCTCCCCATATTCGGATTGTTCAATAAAAACATCCGGGCCTGCCATATGGTTATGGGGCGGGGTATGGAACCCGTCACCCGCGGGAAGGGCATCCTGTCGCCATGGGGCATGATGGTTACGGACCCCGTATCCGTGGTTGAGCTGAATAAAAATGCGCAAGGGCGTGGATATCTGCGCGGGCATGAACGCATCTCCGTAGCGGAAAATCAGAAAATACCGACTGTAACGATCTGGAAATTCCGGTCCGCCATGCGGGCGATCAGGTCCGCATGCGCTATGGCTGCCCGACGGGGGGAAGGAAAGGCGAAGCAGTAATTCCCCTCCAGCGCATAATGCACGCCGTAACGCATGTTGACGGTGCGTGCGAACCTGCCGCCGTAGGCAAACACCCTCATGCGCGATGCCTGTGGCAGGCGCATGGGATCGCTTATGAACAGCTGGCCGCTATTGCCGTCGGTAATACTGCACCACACTGACTGTGCCGCCTGCTCTTCCTGAGCGCGGGCAGGAGAGGGATGACCCATAAGGATGCCGCCGATGATGCAGGCCATCATCATGGTTACTGTCCATCGGTCGGGATGCAGGGGGATCATGGCGTCGTACCCCGTGCAATATCCAGCAGAGTCCGCGCAGCGCGATCCCATGTATGGCTGGCGGCCCGTGCCCGACCTGCTGCACGCATTTCCTGCGCGATTGCGGGGGCATCGAGTATTTCCGTCACACGGCGGGTAATGGCTTCCGGATCAAGGGGATCGGCATAAAGGGCGGCATCACCACATATTTCGTGCAGCACGGGAATATCGGCGGCAACAACCGGGCAGCCACAACTCATGGCTTCCAGCGGCGGCAGGCCGAAACCTTCATACAGGGATGGAAATACGAAACACGCGGCGGATTCATACAGCGCACGCAGTTCGGGATCGCTGACGCGCCCGACATAAATGGCCGGTTCCGGCAGGTTCCGTGCACCGCTTGCGTTAAATACCGCCGAATTCACGCTGCCGCTGATAACCAGTTCAACACCGCGCAGCGTCAGCATGCGCGCCAGCATACCCAGCCGGGCCAGATTTTTGTGCGGCGCCAGATTGCCTACCGCGAGCACGAAGCCGTTGGGGCGGAGATCATGACGGATAAGGATGGACGGATCGGCTGTAACCCGCGCGATATGGTCTGCACCTTCGCCCATGACCGCGATGCGGCGGGGGGCAATATGCAGATATCTGGATAATTCCGCGCGGGAGAATTCGGATACCGTAACCAGTCTGGCGCGGCTATGGCGCAGCAGGGTATGCAGAAACCGGTACCACAACCGGAATTTCCATGAATAGGAACCGGGCTGGCTGAAAATACCGGCATCATGAATAATCACGACCCGCGCGCCGCCCCACAGGGGGGCGGTATTGCCAAGGTTGAGCAGGATGCCGCCTCGCGCGGCCCATGGCAGTTCAAGCTGTTCCCATATCTGTCCATGCCATCTGCCTGTCGTACGCCGGGGCAGGGCGGGTGCATCGTTTTCGGCAATCGCAGCGGTGGGGGTCAGCATGACCGGGGGCGGTTCCCCATCTTCATGGCTGACGCGGGCCAGCGCGCGGCTGATTTCAATGGCGAAGCGCTGCACGCCGCTTAGTGGCTGGGTCATGAAGCGTCCGTTGATATGGATGACTGGTCTCACCAAAGCGCTCCACCTCTGCCCGACGGTTCAGCCCGGCGGCAGCAATCCGTAGTGATTGTAAATACGGAACGGATGTTTTTCCGCTTCGCCCAAACTGTTCGGCGGGGCCTGTGTCAGCACGGCCCCCAGCGTCCGGGCGTCATAGGTGCGTAACGCCCGCATCGCCTGCACCAGCGTGGATGCGGGGGTACGGCCCCATTTGACCACCATGACCACCCCATCCGTCTGCCGCGACAGGACGGCCGCATCGGGAAAGGCCAGCGCCGGTGGCGTGTCGAGCAGGATCATGTCGTATTGCGAATTGACCTGTGACAGGATCTGCCCCAGTTCCTCGGGCCGTAGCATCGCCCCCCCGCCACGGTGCATCATGCCTTCCGGGGTCAGGATATCGACCCCGGGGAGTACGTCGCGTTCCAGCCCGACCAGAAGCGGGTCCACAGGCATATGGCTGTTATGCAGCACGCTGACGCCCCCCATCACCCGCATGGCGGACGGGTTGCGCAGATCACAGTCGATGACCAGCGCCCGCTGTCCGCATCGGGCCGTATTGGCCGCGAGCGACAGGGCGAAAGTGGTCTTGCCCTCATCCTGTTCGGCGGAGGTGACGAGCACCACCTTGGCGCGGAAACGGCTATGGCCGAAGGACAGGACGCTGCGGATGGATTCCACGGTTTCCAGATAGGCCGAACGTTCCCGGCTGACATACTGGCGGCGCAGCGGACCGGCGAAGGTGGGTACCAGCCCCAGCGCGAACAGTCCGGGAATGGCATCGAGTTCCGCCGTGCTGCGTACTCCCTTGTGCATCTTGTCGATAACAAGGGCGGAGCCCGCGCCAATCAGCAGGGAAAACAGCACTGCGATGGCCATATACTGCTTGCGCGGCGGCCCATATGGGCTGAGCGGGGTCTCCGCACGTGAAATCAGGTCCGCTTCGGCAACCTGCAGCTCCGCCTGGGTGGATGTCTGGGCAAAGCGGCCAAGATAGTCCTGATAGACGGTACGGGCGGCTGTGGCCTCGCTCTGTAACTGGCGCAGGGTCACATCCGCCTCGTTTTCGGCTGTGACCTGACCTTGCAGCCTGTCGACCGTGGCGGTCAGCGCCGCGACCTGCGCTTCGGAACTGGCCAGTTCCTTCGCGGCGGAACTGGCGATGCGGTTGACTTCGGCCGCGATGTGGCGGCGGACCTGTGCAGCGGCGGCGCGTGCGGCCTGAAGGTCGGGATTGCCGTCCATGAAAGTCTGGCTCAGGCTGGCGGCGCGGCTGCTGAGCTGGGCTTCCTGTGCCTGCAACTGCTGGATCAGGGGGGAGGAGACGGCATCGGGAATGCTGTCCACACTGCCATTGCGGATGGCATTACGGACCTCGGCATAGCGGGCGCGGCGTGATTCCAGATCGGCACGCGCGGTGATGAGCTGATGGTTCATCTGCGTCAACTGCTGGTCGGTTACCGTCGTGCCGCCATTATCGTTGTTATTGGCATTGGCGCCCGGCGCACGTTCCAGTTCGGCGGCGATCAGGCCGTTTTTCTCCCGAAAGGCCTGAACGGCCTGCTCGGCCTTGCGCAGGCGCTCACGCAGGGGGACAATCTGTTCATCCAGCATGGCGTTGGCCTGCCATGTGGCGGCTATTTTCATATGCCGTTTGAAGTCGAGATAGACATCGGCATAGGCATTGGCGATCCGCGCGCTGGTCTGCGCGTTGCCCGTGCTGGCGGTAACGGTGATGACATAGGAACGGCCATCGTTCAGGATCGTAACCCAGCGGTCCAGCAGGATGCTGGTCGCCTGCACACGTTCATCATGCGTCATGGGCACCGGTGGCGGACGGGTTACGAAAAGACCCGTTACAAGATCCATGATGCGTTTGGTAATGGGCGTGGAATCTAGTGCCTCCCGCACTTCGGGGTCATTGAGCAGATCGAGCTTCTGCACCACGGCGCGCGCTATGGCCGGGCTGCGCAGGATGCTGACTTCGCTGTTGACCGCCACGGTATCGACCTCGGGCGAGGCTACGGTGGCCTGAAGGTCGCGGAATGGCGCCTGTCGCGTGCCGACAATCAGGATCGAGGCCGCGTTGTAATAAGGTTTGAGGGAAAAGATACCCACCCCTGCCGGAACGGCGACAGCCAGCGTCACGATGGCAATGGCAAGACGGTGCCGGTTCATGACGCTGAAGGCATGCAAGGGTGAAATCTGTTGTATCGCCTCCGGTTCCGGCGAGGAGCCGTTGTAGGATGACGGTATCTGGAGTGTATTCATCGCTTGCGTCCTCTCGGAAAGGGAGGGGCGGATACCGGCACCGTGCCGTGGGCTGGCAGGTGCCGCTATTCCTTTATCTGGCACCTTTTTGCGCCAGAACAGCCGGGATGGTTTTCACCAGGATCACCACATCGTGCCAAAGGCTCCAGTTGCGGACGTACCAGTTATCAAGCTGGACACGGCGGGTATAGGACGTGTCGCTACGGCCACTGACCTGCCACAGACCGGTAATGCCGGGGCGTGTGGCGGTGTAATATGCCATGTCCTTGCCGTAATGGACTTCTTCGGCCCCTACGATCGGGCGTGGTCCCACCAGGCTCATCTCCAGGCGTAATACGTTCAGGATCTGCGGAAGTTCATCCAGACTGGTCTTTCGCAGCAGTCGTCCGACAGATGTAATCCGTGGATCGTCGGTCAGCTTGCGTGTCGCCTCCCATTCCGCCGCTGCCTGCGGGTCACGGCTCAGCAGATCGGCAAGGATGGCATCGGCGTTGACCGCCATGGTACGGAATTTCAGGCACCGGAAGGAACGCCCGTTGCGCCCAATACGGGTATGTCCGAATATGGCCGGGCCACCATCCAGCCGGACCAGCATGTAAACCCCGATCAGAACCGGCAGGACGGCCAGCAGCACAAGGGAGGCCACGAACAGGTCCAGCGCCACCTTTCCCGCGCGATGCAGCGGGCTGTCCAGATTGTTGCGGAATGTCATCATCATGCCGTCATGACTGAAATAGGACCGGCAGCCGTAATCCAGCGGCAGTCCCCCCAGCGCGGGCATCAGGGAAAAGGGCAGGCGTGTGCGGGTAATATGTTCAACCACGGCCTGTCCGTTCTGATCGTGCACATCCATGACCAGAAGCAGCCGCACGGCACCATGCCGGGCCAGCAGCATGCGATGCAGATGGCCGCCGGACATGCCCAGCAGGCGCGAGGACGATACGCACCCGACAGAACGCAGGCCGGGGAACCGTTCGCTGGAAAAAATTTCTATGGCGCGGGCGCAGGCTTCGGGTTCACCCGCCACAAGAACGGGAATGCGCCATAACCCCAGCCAGTGAAGCGGCCTTTTTACGACCTGTCGCAGTATGAGGTCCGCCACAGGAAAGACAATGAAAGGCAGCGCGGCCACGAATATCGGCATGATGGACCATAACAGGGCCATGGCAGTGCATGCCGCCATAAGGGCCGCACCGACAATTTGCGCCGATTCCTGCCAGAATGGCAGCCGGTCAGTGTAGTGGCGCTGATATGCGAAGTAACCAAGCATAATGAAAAACAGGGGGCAGAAAATGAAGAATCCATCATCGACGTAATAAATGTTCTTTGAAAAAAACATTTCCTGCGCGATCAGCGATACGGCAAAGGCGGCGCAATCCGCAGCAATCAGTGTGGTCGCGCATGCAAGATGGATATGCCGCAGCCGCGTGCCGGGCAGGGCAATATCCGGGATATCGCGCGACGGATCGCCATCGAGACTGAATGCCGTAGCACCGGACCCTATCGCCGCGGGGGAAACATGAGCATCCATGATGTACTCCGCATAAATACAGAACATGTAGAGCCAGAATATTTGATGCTTTTATTTTTGGTTTTTCTGGTTCAGCCATGTCAGGTGGAGTTGGGTCACGATTGCCCGTCTGGCCGTACCACGCCCTATACGTGGCAGCGGGGATCCAAGTTTCATGGAAACGTTAAAAAAGAATATTTCTCTAATGACACAAATGTGACGACCGTCACGGCCCGGAAACATGCGAATGATACCGAGGCTGGAAGTTTTTTGTCTTCATGGGAGACTGGATGCGTAGCATGTTATCTGTGTATAAATGAAATAGTGTACCGGCGGGGATCATTTGAAGGTTGGCCGCTTTTTTCGTCTGTCCTGTAATGAAAGATCAATAGGGTATCTGGTGCGCAAAATAATGGTCCTCCGGCTGAGCCTGACTGCTACCGCCCCTTTTCTGCTGGCCGATAGCGCATTTGCTCAGGTCATCGACAACTATTTCCCCGCCATCGGAGCAGAGGCAGGCGAACTGGCGCGTGAACCCGCGCAGGTGCAGGCGCGGGCGGCCTACGCCCCGCTGGGCAAGCGCTATGGCCCCCTGCGTATCGACGCGGATGGCAGCGAATCAGAAGGTTACGACAGCAACGTTGACTGCATCGTGGGTGGCCGCAGCAGCGCGGTCGTATCGACGCAGGGGCACCTGGCGGCGGTATCGCGATGGGGACAGCACGATCAGGTCCATGGCAATATTAGCGTCAACGACATCCGCTATCCTTCCCGCACGATCCAGAACCGTACGAACTGGAATGCCGAACTGGGTGGGGTCCACAATTTCGCCCATGATTCGATCGGGCTGACCTATACGCATCTTTCCCTTGTCCAGATGCCAACGGATCTGGGTGCGCTGATCCTTGATCGCCCCGTACCGTATCATGTGGATGACGTAAGGCTGAGTTATACCGCGACCACGCGCGGACGGCTGAGCTTTATCCCGCAGGGGGAAATCCAGCGATACAGTTTTGGTTATACGCCACCGACTGAGCAGACGCCCAATCAGAATTATCGTGACCGCGTACTGATTAGCGAAGGGGTTACCGCGCAATATGAAATGCGGCAGGACAGTCATATCCTGCTGGTGTTGCAGGGAACGGAAATCCGTTACCAGAACAAGCTGGAAAACGCACCTTCCCGCGATTCCAATGGTGCTTCCGTCATGGCCGGTTATGACTTCGGGCTGCGCGGTCCCATCCGTTTCCGCGCGCTGGTCGGGTACCAGACCCGGCGTTACAAGGGGAACGGATACGGCACGATCAATTCCCCCATGGCGGAAGGGCAACTGACATGGTCGCCTACGCGCCTGACCATTGTCACCGCCAGCGTCCGGCACGGGATCGAGGACAGTGCGTTTGAAAACGTGGTCGGATATACTTTTACCGGCGCGCGTATCGGCGTAACACACACCTATCAGCGCAATATAGTTTTTTCTGCATATGCACAGATACAGAAAGCGAACTATCCGGCCGCTCCCGCTTTTCTACAGAACACAGTTCTTTATCAGGAACGTAATAACCAGACATTATACGGGGTGGGAGCCAGTGCTGAATGGCTCATCAACCGGCATATGCGCCTGACGGCCAATTATGATTTTACCAGCCAGAACACGGTAGGAACCGGACCTTTCCCGATTCATAACTTTCTGGTGGGATTTCATGTAGCACTTTAAAGCCATGCACCGTTGATGCCGGGTCTGCGTTACTGGACAGAGATTATGACAGGAGCATACGACGCATGCCGACGACCTGTTCCAGAACCCGCCGGGCAGCCAACTGGTTGCCTGCCTTTACGGGCGTGATAGGGGGGCTGCTTGCAGGCTGCTCCCCGGGTTGGGATCTCCATCATATGCCCCCTTATGATCCCGGGCAGTACCGTCTTGGCGTTGATGATGAAATTCGTGTCATGACGTATGAACAGGACCAGTTCACTTCAGATTTCCGGGTAGACAGCAGCGGCAAGGTCGCTTTCCCCGTCGCGGGCAGTCTTCAGGCGGAAGGGCTTACGACCGACGAATTCGCAGCGGAAGTGACCAAGGCCCTGCAATCGGCGCGGATGCTGCGGGACCCCAATATTTCCGTCGAGGTTACAGCCTACCGTCTTGTCGCCGTACTGGGTGAAGTGGCAAAGCCGGGACAATACCCGTACCAGCCGGGCATGACGTTACTGACGGCGATTGCCGCTGGTGGTGGCTTTACCTATCGCGCGCTGGAAACAAGGGCCTATGTCGCCCGGCAGGAGAATGGCCATACGGTCGTGGGGTATCTCAAGCCTTATGATTATGTAAAGCCGGGCGACGTTATCAAGATTTACGAACGGCATTTCTAGAACGCGTCTATCGGATCAGGAAGAACGCTGCGATAACGGCGGCCCATATCACCAGTCCGGTCAGGACGCCGATCACAACGCCCCGTGCCGGGCGCAGGCGATCGGGGGGCGTGGGACGTGACTTTGCAACAGGGGAAACTGTGGACGGTTTGTGACGGGATTCCAGAGTCAAAGATGATCTCCTGCACAGGGTTCACCGATTCAGGTGTGCGTTCTGCCACTACTGAAATGCTGATGCCTGAAGATATGGATAACGTCCAGTCCCTTGACCTGTAAATGAAACATATGGGTTCACGCGCGGTGGGGACGGGTCGCCGCACAGCGAACCAGAGGGGTCGACCATGAATGTTGTCCATCCGCCACGTCCTGCGCATCAGGCGATGCGTGTCGCCATTGTTCATGAATGGCTGGAACATTATGCTGGGTCGGAGCGTGTGATCGAGCAGCTACTCATCATGTACCCGCAGGCTGAGATTTTTGCCATTGTTGACTTCATGCCACAGGCCGAACGCAGCATGCTGGGCGGGCGGCCCGTGCATACGACTTTCATCCAGAAACTGCCCTTTGCCCGACGCTGCTTCCGCTATTATCTGGGGCTTATGCCTGTTGCGATCGAACAGCTGGATCTGTCCGGCTTCGATCTTGTGATTTCCAGTAACCATGCGGTTGCGAAAGGCATCATCACTGGTCCCGATCAGGTCCATGTGTGTTACGTACATTCCCCCATGCGGTATGCTTGGGACATGCAGGCCGCCTATCTGCGGCAGGGGGGGATTGAACGGGGCCTGCGCGGGTTATATGCGCGCTGGCTGCTGCACCGCCTGCGTAACTGGGATGTACGTTCGGCCGCCGGTGTGGATGTGTTTGTAGCCAATTCCAGTTATATCGCCCGCAGGATCAGAAAGGTCTATCGCCGGAACGCAACGGTGGTCTTTCCGCCGGTGGATGTTGACCGTTTTGAAATGTCTACAGCCCCCCGGCAGGACTACGTGGTGGTATCGCGTTTGGTGCCCTACAAGCGGATCGATCTGGTGGTGGAAGCATTTCGCCGCATGCCGGAACGGGTGCTGCATGTAGCGGGTGACGGACCGGAACGCGAACGGATTGCGGCACTGGCTGATAACGCGCCCAATATCATTCTCCATGGCCGTGTGAGTGATGTGGAAGTGCTGCGTATGATGCGTCAGGCACGGGCTTTTGTGTTCGCTGCGGAGGAGGATTTCGGCATCGCGATGGTGGAAGCGCAGGCCTGTGGCACGCCGCTGATTGTATTCGGTCGGGGCGGGGCCTGCGATATCGTGCGCGATATGGGCGATGCCGGGGGGGCAACCGGCGTGTTTTTTGATGAACAGGGCGCGGATGCCATCATCACCGCGGTAGAGCGGTTTGAAAGCATACAGGACCGCATCACGCCACAGGCCTGTCACGCCAATGCACAGCGGTTTTCACAGAGTGCTTTTCGTCAGTCCATGTCCCGCGTTGTAGAACAGGCGCTGCATGAAATGCGCCCCGGCACAATAGAGGCCACATAGCACAATACAGGGGAAAATAACCCAATCACACGGGATGACGCATAATGACAGTTCCTATGTTTGGGATCGTTCTGTTCCCCATCTGCCTCCTGTTCTGGGCACGTCCTTTCCTGATGCTTCAGCTTCTGCTGCTTGTAGGGATATTTCCGGCGGCGGCCGCCCTCGTGCTCGGTGGTCTGGGGGTGCAGCCTACCATGGTGCCCGCACTGGCGTTCATGAGCTTTGTGCTGCTGCAATGGATACTGGGCGTGCATTATCCCGGCGACAGGACTGTCATGAGCCTGTGTTTTCCATTCATTCTGGTTGTGACATGGACGTTGCTGGCATCGCTGATCATGCCGCGACTGTTCATGAATCAGGTCATGGTCTGGCCACAGAAAACCGATGCCGTGGGCGGGCGTGTATTGCTGGGGCCCAGTTTTGGCAATATTTCACAGGATATGTATCTGGTTATCAATGCCACATTCCTGGTATTGGCCGCCCGTTTCCTCACCCGCAGCGATATACGGATTGACCGGTTGTATCGGACTTTCCTTCTATCGGGATGGTGTGTGGTGGCTATCTGCATATGGCAGTTTGCCCATCGGGTTGCTGGCGTTCCGTTTGCCGATAAATTCTTTTATTCTAATCCGGGTTGGGCTGTCCTTGATACACAGATGGCGGGTCCGGTGCCGCGTATCAATGCTTCATTTTCGGAGCCGGCAGCCTGTGCTTCCTTTTTGAGCGAGATCCTGTTTTCGTGCGTATGGATTGTGTTGCAGGGGTATTCAATTGCATTCGCCAGATGGCTGATTCCTGCGTCGGCACTGGCTTTGGCCTGTACCACATCTACTACCGGATTTATTACCGTGGGAGCGGAAATATGTCTTTTACCTGTCGCAGCCATTGCAACGGGTGCGCATAAAGTACTGGGAAATATCACACGACTCATGCTGCTGGGTGCTGCTATTTCCGGTTGCGCCATTCTGGTGGTGGTCACCGTTGCTCCGCAGGTCGTTCCTGCGGCCAAATTTGTGTATCAATCCACGACAGATAAGAAAGACAGCCAGTCCTATCAGGATCGGTCACAGGTTGATCATGATTCCATGTCGCTGGTTGGGGAAACTTATGGACTTGGGGTGGGGTGGGGCAGTAACCGTGCGTCCAGCCTGTTGCCGGGCCTGCTATCAACCATCGGTCTTGTTGGCGTAATTGGCCTGCTGGTATTTGACTGGAAACTGCTGCGCGCGGCCATGCAGGCACGTCAGTCCACGCCACCGGGGCCAGAACGACTGGTAATCGAGGGAGTAATCCCTGCCATAGTCGGGCGTCTGATCGCTGCCTGTCTTTCCGCCCCTACAGTAGGTTTTCTTGATTTCTACCTGCTTGTTGCCATGCTGATTGCAGCCATCGCGCGGGTCGGACTGTTAAGGACTGCCGCAGCGCCTCAGCCACAACAGCTTATGCTATCGAATATCTATGCGACGGCATCAGAACACTATGCCATGGCGGAACGGAATAACCGACAGATCTCCGCATAAAGAGGGGTTTATTAATATTTATAATATATTTCGTTTTTTAGTAATATATTAAAAATAAAGATATATTTTTCGTATGAGGATGCGGATATTATTAATAACGGATGATCTGGTATAGGTAAACCATAGAACCTGATATGTTATATGAAAGCATACAGTAACAGAGGTTTGGTCCCGGAAACGGCTTCTGGTTCGCTCCGTTGCGGGCGTACCCGTGTGTAATGTGCCGGGGAGTGTCGGCGTCAAAGTCAATGAAAGCTGTATCGGTGGATATCGCAAGGGCAGAAGGGGCTGGGGCGCTGCAGGAAAGTCGCAGTCTGGGACTGCTCAAGCGCGGCGGTCGCATTCATGCGATGATGGTCCCTGACGCCGGAAGCGCATTCGAAAGGAAATACATTCGGGCTCAATGCTTTATTCAGATTTAAGGCAGCCTTGCAGGCGACTGGGCAACTCCGAGTTTCGCCACGTAAGGATCAACCACGCCCACCGATTCAGCGAGGGCTTAAACCATATCTATGGCATCGAAAACTTCTGGAGCCACGCCACGTGATATCTGCGGTAGTACAATGGAATTCCTCGGCCGGATTTCTGTCTCTTCCTTGCCGGATATGAATGATTCTTCCATCACTGCTCGCGTAGGGAATGCCTGCAAACCATCGCTCCATGGGCTAACATTCCCCCGTGGGCGTAATGATTGGGAATAAGCCAGTTTATTTTAAACAGCTTCTGAAAACTTTTTTGTTGGGCCTAACGGGCACGTGCCATCAAGATGACGCCAGAGACGATCACGACCAGCCCGATAATTCGCATGGGGTGTATCTGTTCGCCCAGAAAGACAATACCCGCAACAACGGTCAGGACAATCCCCAGCGCCACGCAGGGATAGGCCTGAGACACGTCGATCCGGGCCAGAACCAGTAGCCATACGACAGCACTAAGCCCGAAGGCGATAAGACCCGCGACCACTGAAGGATTAAGTGCGATTGCCCAGATGATATGCCGCACATCTTCCCGCCCACTAAGGGCATTTTGCACGCGGGGTGCGGACATACCCGTTTTGAGCAGGATCTGCGCGGATGAGGAAAGTAATACACTGACCATAACAAGTACCACTGTCCCGAACTTCATGTTTCTGTTCCTTTGAATGTCCTGAATACACACAGGCGACCAAATCGTGCTATCGCATGCTCCGGATCGGTCGAAGCACAACGGTCAACGACATAGGCTATTCCATGCTGTGCCGCATAATATGAGCGCTCGGACAGGTTCCTCAGGTGAGTGACGTCCTGCAACCTGTCATGCCATGTATGGTAATAGGAGGGCGCCCACATGACGGCTGAACCATCAGCCCGCAATATCCATGCCTGACGGTGTGAAAAGTAGTTGAATACAACTGCACCCTGAAACAGTTGTTCCTGCTCCATATCGGTTGTGAAGCCGGTCCGGGTTCCCCTTGATGTGCCGGGGGGAAGCAGAAAGATCGCCTGGGCAGGGGTCTGCGTCCGCGCCCACATGGCGAGGTCCTGCCATTCATCGCGTTGCTGGATGATCTGGCGTTCAGCGGCATAGGTGTGAACCGTATGTATTGTGATAAAAAAGACAACAGGAAGCAGTAATACTATCGTTACGAAATAACGTCGTCGGAACGCGAGATCAGGTCTTGCCCGTCGCATCAGCAATAGCAGGATAATTAAGGGCAACATCCTGTCTGTCGTGCAACTGCACAGGATCAGGGCCGGTGCCCAGACATGGCGGTCTGTTTCATTTCGTGAGAATAGCCACCGGGTAGCAAGCCCTGCGATTGCCATGGCCGTCAGAAGATGCACTGTAGTACCGGAACGCAGCAGATGCAGGTTCAGCAGCAACCGTGCATGTGTGAGATAGGGCAGCACGACACCGATAATCCACACCGTAGCCGCACCCGATAACGCGACCGCAAGCAAGGCCCCACTTGCCGATAACGCCATTGCTCCCGCCGCGCCACAGCACAGGATGACAAGAAAAGACCATGTTTCCTGTGACGGTATTGTCCATATCAGGAAATGATAGGGAAAAAACTCTTCCAGGAAAGTAATGTAGTCAAACGGCGGAATTGAAATATTATAAGGATTTGCCAGAATGTTACGCAAGACAGGAATAGCCAGCAGCGTAAAGACGGCAAGCCCGATCGCCGCATGGGCAAAAAGGGGACGTATACGCCATTTCCCTTCGCGCCATTGAAACCATAGAATGAATGCGAGAGGCACAGCCGTCCATACGGCAATGAAGGCATTGATAAAAAACGTAATCCCATTCATGGCGAAGGCGGCGGCTAAGCGCCGTCGTACCATCCACGCAAGGGAAAGTAGCGTTGTTCCGTTAGCCAGTTCCGATTGCGTGAAATAATCGATCAGCAGACCGCCGTCACCCGCTTTCGAATATCCCCGTAGTATGGACGAAAGTGACACCAGTATGACAAATACGAACTGTGCACGAATATCCGCTACCCCAACCAGTCGCGCCCAGACCACCAATCCGCTGAATAATACGATCCGCGAGACAATCTGGCACAGGAACAGAACTGTATAGACATCCTGCTCCGGCACATGGCCAGCAAGCAACATCCAGAACCCGGACGCATAAAAACGCAGGCTCTGGATAAACATGTCATTTGCGAATTGAGGTTCATCGTACAGCCGGGCCAGAACGGGCAGGTGATAGAGATTGTTTTCCTGCCCCCCCGCATAGCCCGATACGCCAATGGAAAATAAGGCGCCGAATACAACCAGTGCCGCATGCACGCACCAGTCTGGAATACGATGCACAAATGTCTGCGCCATTGCTGGCTGCGCGATGGATGATGCCATATCAGATGGCCGTCAGAACGATAAGGGCGGAAATTCCCACGGCAATCAGGCTGGTACGATCCCGCAAAGCCCATATGACCGGGTCGTCATTCATCTGTCGCCGATGCGCTACCATCAGGGATCGTGCAAGCAGGAACAGCAGGATCGGGGGCAGGAGCCATAGAACATAAGGGCGCGTATATATTTCCCGCACAGCGGAAGAGGAAATATAAAGCGAAAAAACAGTTACAGCATTGGTTCCGCATGCCGCAGCCACTGCGGCCAGAATGAAAAGATCATCCTTGCGATAGGCCCGACTGCTGGATTCCGGCAGGTTGCCGTCCAGTCGGACGAGCAGTTCGGTATACCGCTTGATGAGGGCAAGGGAGGTAAACACGAATAATGAAAACGCCAGTAGCCATTCTGACAGTACTATTCCAGTCGCGGCTGCCCCGCCCAGAAGTCTAGCGGTATATAAAAGAGCCAGCCCCACCACATCCCCCAGCATCTTGCGCTTGAGCCAGAAAGAGTATCCGGTCGTCAGGGCGACGTAGCCCGCAAGGGTGAGCGAAAACATCCATGGCAGGAACAGGCAGGCGATCAGGGCAAACAGCGCCAGAAGCGGAATAGCCATGAGTGCGGCATGGACTGACAGTGCGCCACTGGCTAACGGCCGTTTTTTCTTGGAAGGATGCTGTCTGTCATCTCCCAGATCAGCCAGATCATTCAGAAGGTAGATCGCTGATGCCGCGGCACAGAAGGCTGCAAAGGCGATGGAAGTCTGCACAAACGTATGGATACTGAAATCATGTGCGGCCAGCGCAGGCATGAAGACCAGTACGTTTTTGGCATACTGATGAACCCGAAGGGCTTTGCGCCATATTTTTATTGTTTGTCGAGGTTTTTCTATTATGTCCACATCGCTGAATGTATTGAGCGTGCGGGAGGACCGGGCATCCAGCCCGATTGCATGACAGCGGTTGGCATGTCGCCAGATGGCCAGATCGTCGCGATGGTTTCCGACATAATCGAAGCCCTTGTCGCCAAAAACTTCAAGCAGGACCTTAGCCTTGTTGGAGGCGGCCAGGTTGTGGCGCGTATTGCTGGCAAACAGTCCGTCGAACAGGCCCAGATGCGCGGAAATGGCATGGGCGAAACGCTCGTTGGAGGCCGTGGCAAGATATACTGGCCGCCCCTGCGCCCGTGCTTCGTCAATCAGGGCCAGTACGGACTGGTGGTAAGGCAGCGTGGCGGCATCGACCTGCGTGCGCGATGCCAGAACGTCTTTCAGGTAAGCGCGTCCCCGGAAAAGTGATAGCGCCAGAAAGGGAAGTCCGGCCGGGCTACGTCCCAGATAGCTGAAAAAGGACTCTATCAGAAGATCCGTTGCAATCAGCGTGCCATCCAGATCAACCACGAGCGGGTATGAGGGCTCTTTACCCGACAATGCTGTCAGTGTCATTTTAGCCTCAATACGGGTTACGTTTTAGGAGAAACGTAGAAAGATTGGGGGAGGGCGCGTGTTTTTCTACGCGCCCGCCAGTCACGTCGTAATAAAACACCTGCCGTTGAACGGGAAAACCACAGGGCGGTTGCTAGTGGGTGTTACATATTTTTAGGCAGAAATAAGGCGGTCCATCATGTGCGATCAGACCAGCCCAGTTCATGACGGAGCATGAATACCAGAACAAGAACCCCCAACACCCCGATAAACAGGTAGGATTGCAGAAAATTCAGTGCTGTATCGGCCAGAAAATTGACGGGTGCCCATGAATTGGCAATCAGGACAAAGGTGGTGCCCAGCAATGTCCATAACAGTTTTTGCCGGACGGGCTCATAACGGTTTCCCAGCACGGCCAGAAACGCCAGAGAGAAGAGCGGAAGTATGATTCCGTAATGATGTTCCCATGCAACCGGCGATGCGGCTGTAAAACACACGGCAGAGACCATAAGGGATGTTGTTGCAGCCAGATGGCTTGCCGCCATGCGGGCGATCCACAGTGCGCCGATAATAAAGGCAAGCGTGAAAAACAGCGTTATCCAGCGGATAAATTCGTTATAGGGAGCAAAGTGCCCGCCATCCCATAACAGATTGGGACCATTACCAATCATTCGGTTAAGTAAACCGTTAAACGACTGGTTGGCATAAAAACTTTCGCCATGCTGTCCAATGTAACCCAGGACCCGCAAATAGCTGACCGGCCAGTTCCAGCCGTAAAGCAGACCCGAAAAAACGTAGCCTGCGATACAGCACGCTCCCACCCCGGCAACGAAAGCCCGGTCGCGCCTTACGGCACCCCATAACAGGAACAGGGCCATCTGTGGTTTTACAAGTGCGGATAACCCGATCAGCGCGCCTGCCCATCCTGATTGACCGCGTACAAAGAAATAGCAGGCAAAAACGAATAAAACATCGAGGAAAATCTGGATCTGGCCCAGATAGACAGCCCGCATGAGTGGGTAGAAACATACAGTAGCCGTTACAGCGGTAACGCATATCCATAAACGGAAACCGCGCTGATCAGACTGATCGGACAACCCTAGTAATCGTACCAGTTGAAGATCCAGAAGCATCATTCCGCCTGCCATGAACAGCCATGCCAGAGTGGCCATGACATTCAGAAAACGAACAGCGGCAAAACCGGAAAATGGTAGCCACTGGACCGTCAGCAGGGAAGTAAGGGGATACTGAAACTTTGTCCCGAGGCCGAAAAAGAAGTGTTCATAGGCATCTGCGTCCGGATTGAGCCGGAGCCAGTCCCGAACCGAAAGCATGGGGGACCATGAATCCGTTCCGTCCAGTCGCTCCATGGCGTGTAGTGTCACAAGGTTGTTTACGAAGTAGGGGCTTTCCATAGGAATGTTGCCCCCGTCACGGGTCATGTACCAATGTATTACTGTAATGGAAGTCCCGATTATCAACATCGAGAGGAAGATGAACAGGCTGGCAACGCGCAGTTTCTGGACCATCGCTGTTGCGGGACGCATGCCCGGCGTGGCAGTCAGACGTCCCGGTGCAACCGGATTAACAAAATAGGGCATGTTTCACGCTCCTGCCTGCCAATAGTATTCGACAGGCTGAACCCGCCGGATCATCGCAAGTTTCCCTTATGAATACTGTATGATTCATTATTCGTGTTATCGCGGCGCCACTGGCTGACAGATCACCACATGACATCAGATATCGATGCAACGCCGCACGGAACCGTGCATCTTTTCCTGTGACACTGCGTTACACGGCAGTAATAAAAATTGAGTGCCAAATGCAGCGACTTACCCTCTTTGCGAAAGGCAATGTCGATATCCATGACTCGCTGCATTCATGCCGGATTGGCGGTGTATTGCGCTGGAATGGAATCAGCGATGTCATCCGTAAAAACTATTCCGGCCTGACCGCACGCGTCCGGCATGAAACCTGGACACGTTCCGATGCCCTGTTGGCTGCAACCGGTGTGGTTCCCGCATCCGTGGCGGAACGGGACCTGCCTCTGGGCAGCTATCCGGCGGCCAGCCAGTTCAGCGATACACTGTTCACTACCCCGTCCGATGCGGTCATCTTGTCGATCCAGGCTGATGTGACATGCAGCATATTACGACACCGCACCGAAGGGTACTATCTTTATGCACCCGATATTACCGACTGGCGGGAGGAAGACAGGGCCTGGCTACGGCGGGAGTTCGAGCCGCTTGGCCTGCTGACGCCGGAACAGTCCATGGCCAATCTGGCCGCCATTGTGTCCCGCCTGCAGGTCGTGCGCGATGTGCCGGTAATGATCTATAACCTGTCTTTTATTATGCCGGGCGATGGTGTTCACTGCTATCTGGGGCTGGATGAAACATATCCTACACGAATTCGTCGTTTTAATTTGGCGCTCGTGGAACTTTCACAGGAAATTGGCATCTCTATTATTGACGTGGACGCCATCGTCGCGCGCCATGGTTCCGACAGACTGAAACTGGATACCGTTCACCTCACGCCGGAAGGGTATGAGGAAGTAACGAAAGAAACCGTCCGCGTAATGGATGACATTGGCGTATTCGACAATGTGGGGAACAGGAACTCATGAAAGCAAGTGTCATTATCCGGTCACGCAACGAAGCTGATCGCCTTCGCCTGACCCTGACATCACTGGTTGCACAGAGTACGCCCGCGCAGGTGGTGGTTGTCAATGACGGTTCTACGGATCACACCGCCGATGTCATTGCGGCGGCGGCGCAGGATCTCGATCTTGTCGCCGTGCATCATACGCGTGCGACAGGTCGGTCGGCTGCTGCCAATGCGGGTGCGGCGCAGGCTACGGGTGATATCCTGATTTTTCTGGATGGTGACACCCTTGCGGGTCCCGACCTTGTGGCCGAACACCTGATATCCCATTCCGGCCCTGCGGAAGTGGTGGCGCGGGGCGAAAATTACCATCTGCGCTGCACCCGCGCGTTTCGAGACCCGGAAACCGGCACGCCCCAGCCGGGGGAAGAAAGTCGTGTGGGCCGCATGACGGCGGGTGAACTGGCGCGTGCCGTGGTGACACGCCAGCAGATCCTGACGGATTTCGCGGCAGTGGACCGGCGTGCGCAACCCGGTGTCTATCCCGGTTATGGCCCACGCAGGCTATACGAACTGGAAATGGATGCGCTGCGGCAGGACGGCGCGTGTGACGTTCTGTGGGCCGCTGCAGCGGGTGCAAACCAGTCGGTGCCGCGTCAGGCATTTGTGGAATCTGGCGGCTTCCATCCTGATATTTCAATCAACGAACATCGGGAACTTGCCCTGCGCCTGTGTCAGGCGGGGCTGAAAATGGTGGCCTGCGTCGCGCGCAGTTACCACATGATCCATCGCAGCGGCTGGCGCGACCCGCTGGATGACAGGGACTGGGAAGCTGTTTTCTATCAGGCGCACCCGCGCACGGATGTCGCCCTGCTGCCGATCCTGTGGCAGAGCCTGAGCGATACGCATAGCGTACATGAGCGCGCGCGTATCTTTTCCCTTCCGCAACTATCAGCAATTGCAGCGCGTTACCCCACGCTCGATACCCCCGACGCCGTGCGTGACGCGTATATGGCGGCGATGAATATCCCGTCATCCCCCACCCTGGATGGAGAACTGCCGCGATGACGCAGATCCATATTGCAACCTTCGTCACTGAAAACGAACAGCCGACCATTTCCCGCACGATGTCCCTGCTGCGCAAGGGGCTGGAAGCGGAGGGGGCGAGCGTGTCGCACATGGTGGCGACGGATTATGACAGCCTGCTGGCGATGCCTGCCGGTAGCCTGCGTGTCATGTCGATGGCCCATGAACTGACGAATACGCATGTACCATGGGTGCAGGTGGCCCATACGCTGGACCAGCGTTGCGCGCTGCTGTGTGAACGCGGTGATCCGGTCATGATTACAACCGTATTCCGCCATGTCGATATACCTGACGAAGATGATGGCGGATACAGCCATGCGCTACGCATCCGCATACGTCGACTTAACTTTCTGGCGGCGGAACTGTCACGACGGCACGGGGTATTCGTGGCGGATCTGGATCGCATGCTGGCTGATACCGGGGGCACGACCCTGAATACGGATTACAGGTTGCGTAGCGACACCGCCGCCATGATCGCGGCACAGGGGCTGGCGCTGGTTGTGGTCAATAACGCACTTGATGCCTTCATGCCATTCGAAGCGCAGGAACGCGCGAAGGCGATCCTCATGGCCGAATGCCCGGTGCAGCGCAACGCCGCCAGTGTCATGCCGCAGGAAGTCATCGCCATGGGGCGTGGGCGGCGCAGGCAGGTTGTCACCACCATTACCGATACGGTTGAAGAAAACCACATGGCCACGCTGATCCGGCGTGTGCTGACCGGGCAGGTCCCGCCGGGGCAGGCTTTTGAAAAACTGGTCAGCGCGGTGCGGAAACGGGGCCTGCGGGACAGTTTTGACGCGATCTCATCGGGCATGTTCCGCCTGTTGCGCCCGAGTGCCTCATGACGCCGGTTGAGATGTTGCGCACCATGATGCTGATCCGCGCGTTTGAGGATGCGCTGGCACGACGGAGGGATCATGGTTTCCAGCTCCTGTCCACGGGAGAGGAAGCGGTGGCGGTCGGTCTGGCCACGGCACTGCGCGATGGCGACCAGCTTCTGACCGGCGGGCGCTCCATTGGCCCCGCGCTGGCGCGGGGTGTGGCCCCTGAACGGCTGATGGCGGAGCTGCTGGGGCGGACGGCCGGAATGAACCGGGGGCGCGCGGGGCGTGGGCATCTGTCGGACCCGGCGGCAGGCTTTTTTGGTGCGCACGCCGTGGTGGGCGGGAATATCAGCATCGCAGCCGGGGTCGCGCTGGCGCGGCAGATGGACCATGACAGCGGCATCGTCGCCGTTCTGTTTGGGGATGGAGCATGCGGTGAAGGGGCCTTGCATGAAACCCTGAACATGGCGGCATTATGGAAACTGCCATTGGTGTTCATATGCAACAATAACCAGCTTTCGGTTTCCACCGCGCGATCGGATGCGCTGGCGGTTGGGCAACTGTCTGATCTGGGGGCTACATTCGGTATGTGGGCACGTACGGTGGACGGGCTGGATGTCTGTGCCGTGGCCGATGCCGCCACACAGGCAGTGCAGCATGCCCGTTCCGGTCAGGGGCCTGCCTTTCTGGAATGTGTCTCCATCCGGATGCGGTCGCATTCGACAACGGCCCGGGAAACGCGCAGCCGCGCCGAACTGGCGGAACTACACACACGTTGCCCCATCCGCCGTTATGCCGCGGCCCTGATGGAGCGTGGCGATCTGGACGCGCAGCAGCACGAAAGGCTGTCGCTGGAGGCTACGATACGCGCGGATGGTGCGCTTGGTATTGCCGATGCTTCACCCTATCCGGACGTGGAAGAGGTCATGCTGCATGTTGGATAAACCAGAGGTCGCTACCCAGCGCCTGTTCTTTCGTGAGGCCGTGACCCGTGCGGTGCGCGAGGAAATGACGCTTGACCGTCACGTCATGGTCATGGGACAGGACGTGGGGGCATTTGGCGGCTCTTACCGCGAATTTGACGGACTGTACAAACTGTTCGGTCCCGCGCGCGTGCGTGATACCCCGGTTGCGGAAGGGGCCAGCATAGGGATCGCGGCGGGCGTGGCGGCGGCAGGCTATCGGCCGATAATCAGCATCACCTATATGGACTTCCTGATGCTGGGCTTCGATGCGCTGATAAATTATGCCGCCAAGCTGCGGTATAAAACAGCGGGTCGCCTGAATGCGCCGATGGTCGTCAAGACCACGGCAGGTGCGCAGGGGCAGGGGGTTGCACATTCCCAATGTATTGAGTCGTGGCTGATGAGCGTGCCGGGGTTGAAAATTGTCGCCCCCTCCACGCCCGCTGACGCATACGGGCTGATGAAGTCGGCGCTGCGCGAGGATGGACCCGTGGTCTATATCGACCACAAGCGGCTTTTTCCCACACCGGGCGAAGTCTCGCTGGCGGAAGAATTCGTCCCCTTTGGCAAGGCCTGTATCCGGCGCGACGGGACGGATGTGACGTTGGTGACCCATGGCTACATGACCCGTGTGGTCATGCAGGCGGCGCAATCCCTTGAAGGCGAGGGGATATCCTGTGAAGTGATTGACCTGCGCACCCTGTCGCCGCTGGATATCGCCACCGTTGCAGGTTCGGTCAGCCGAACGGGGCGACTTGTGACCGTGGAAGAAGGCCAGAGTACCTGCGGCGTCGGAACGGAAGTCGCCTGCCAGACATTCGAGCGGATCGGTCCCCGCCCATGGAAACGCCTGGGGGCGCTTCGTGCCCCGGTTTCCTCAAATCCCGTTCTGGAAGCGGCCTGCATTCCCGATGCGGCCCGGGTGATGGCCATGGCGCGCGCCGTTCTGGACCTGTGAACATAATTGCATTTGAGTGGAGAAAGACATGATCTATCAGTTGTCGGTTCCTGCTGCCGTGCCCGGCGTTGAGGAAATCCGCATTCTGGAATGGCACGGCGAGCCGGGCACGATATTCGAAACGGGCGACCTGATCGTCGAACTGGAAACGCATAAGGCGGTTGTGGAGGTGCGGGCAGGCCAGCCCGGCATCCTGCGTGAGATCGACGCCCGGCCCGGAGACTGGCTGGGCGTGGGCCTGCGTCTGGCGGTATTCAGCGACACGGCGGATGAGGCCCTGCCCGAAAGCAAGGCCCCCGCCACCGATATCCTGGTTGACTTTTCGGTAATCTGACCGGCTTCAGCCGGCGGCCCGGGCTGGCGTCCGGGCCGTCTGCCGTAAGCCGCGCATATCCGACAGGACATGCACGATTTCCTGACGCAGTTCCATCTGCATGCGGCCGCTCTGGTGAATGCCATCAGGCAGGTGCATCCCCCCGCCCAGTTCCGCCGCCAGCGCATCAACATCAATGACGGCAAGGTTACGGGTTTCGCTGATATCGTGCAGCATCAGGTTCTGTTCCTTGGCCGCAATATTCGACAGCGTAGCACTCATCGGCGCGTCAAAGGCGGAATAGTTCGATATGTCCTCATAACCGGATGTGGACATCCGGTTGAGGATGAGGATACGTCCCCCCGTTGTCCGTGCCAGTGTGTCGATCAGCGTTTCATAATCGCGGCGGATAACGTCCAGCGATCGTTTTACAGGCTCGAACGCGCTGGTAAGCCATGCGCGGATTGCCGGGCCCGCACCGGCAAGATGGTGGCGCATGATATGGACATGGTACCCAAGCTGCCGGTGGCGCAGGATTGATTGCGGCTCCACATTCAGTGACATCAGCACCGCATTGGCCGGAGCCAGCTTACGGGTGCCGGTGTCGGAAAAAATATCCAGCCGGTCCTTCAGCGGTGTATTGCGCAGGACAGACAGCAACGTGCCTGCGAATATCCAGTCTTCCGGTGTGGGGTGAATATTGGGGCGGGAGAAAAACTGGCGCAGGTCTTCGGCAATCGCGTCGGACTGCGCCGGTGTGCGCTCAATCTGTTCGATCAGGATTGGCGCGCAGGGGGCCAGTGGATGGTCAGGCACGAATACGCATTGGGTGGGCGCGCGCGTGGCCTCGAACATATCCAGAAAGCTGCATTTTTCGCCCAGTATGACCCCGGTGGCGTCACACACGCCCATGCTAAGCAGAGTGATGGGCGGTTCATTGCCTTCACACCACCAGCCCCGGCTGCGGCTGTACCAGCCGGACAGGAGGCCGGAATGAATATCGGCCAGCCGTGTCATCCGCCGTCCCGCAACCCCCATCAGGCGCAGTCTGCCGGGATCGCCCGTGTCTGTCGGGCCGTCTGGCGTGATCTGTGCCACTACGGTATCCGGGTCCCACGCATCAATGGCGCGGGTGCTGAGATACCCGCCGCGCGCCATATCGGACCGGATGGCCAGCCGACCGCTTACGCGCGGGGCGAAAACGATCTGGATATCCTGTTCTTCCGTAAAGGTGGGTGCGGATTTCAGGCGGGCGCTGGTAGGTTCCAGACTGATGTTGCAATACCCGATCGGCTGGCCCGCACGACAGGGCTGGCCATCTTCCACCAGCCAGCGCACACCGGAACGCACGATAGTGTAGCTGTCGGCTTTCAGGGGGCCGAACCGCAGGGCAATGGTGTTCATGCCACGCACCCCCCGCTCCACATGGCTTCATGGTGAATGATGCCCGCCACGGTGCAGCGTACGGGGCGGCCTATCGGTCCGTTCAGTGTCTCGGTCGCATCGGTGCTGAACAGGGCGACCTGTTCGCCCAGTGCATAATGTTTGCCCGGTACCGCGTCGAACCGCCGCAGGAATACGGCCTCACGCAGTACCAGCCGGTAATAGGAAACGGGGGGACATTCCTGCGCGAAGGCGCTGCTCAGATCCACGCTCAGGTCCAGCAGCTTGGCGCCCATGGGGAGTCTGTCACCAATAGCGGCATAGATACATTCAATTGTCGCACCTGACATCTGTGGCACGATTTCGGAAAGGCGGAATTCGTACAGCATCGTATTTCACCTTTATTGATGAAAGGGATTTGTGAATACTGGAAACGCAAGCTGTGAACGAATGTTGCAGGCAGTAACACTATTTGCCATCATTTTGCCATAGAATAGACAGGTGTTTCTTTTTTCGCATTTTCTGTCGTTTCGACAGTGATGTGATCAGTGTGCAGCGAACATCCATCGCCTGCCACCAGATCTATCTTGACGCCGCCTTCCTCCGCCGTCTGGATGACGCGCCAGTCGGGCGGGATGGATATACCGACCGGTCCGGTACAGGATCTCGGCAGGCACTGGCTGATGATGCGGGCATCGACCCGACCAAAAAAATACTGCCGCCAGTCGTTTTCCTGCCCGCCGCATGACAGGTCCCAGCTCATGAAATCAAAGGGGCGCCAGCCGCTATCATCCATCCGGACTTCGGCCCAGTAATGCATTGTGGGTGAGTGGGGATAAAGGAAGTTGCCACTGACCAGCCGCGCCGGAATCCCCCGCGCGCGACATAGAGCGACAAGAAAGGACGATGCCAGATGACAGTCGCAGCAACCATTGTCCAGTACCCAGTCCAGCGGCGTGTCAGCAGGAATCTGGTCATAATGTACCGGGCCGGACAGGAAAGTATCGAGAATGAAATTCCAGAAGGCAAGAACGGCCAGGCGTGGGGACTGATTACCCGCCAGCCGTCGGGACAGGGATGAGATCCGGTTCGTAATCCGGATCAGTCCCTCACCGGATTTCAGGTATAATGCAGGATCGGTTACGCTATCATCCGATGCGGCTTCGGTAGGGACGAAACTGATCCGTGCGCCCAGCCACGCATGATCGGTGTCGCCTGCGCGGATATGTCGTTCCATCCGGCCGTCTGTTACGATACAGGTTCCGCCGTCATGCGTGGTAAAGGGCTGAATATCCAGATCATGACAGCGTTCAGCCAGCGGCAGGGGCATGCGCAGCCGCAACGTTCGGCCCGGCGTCACGGCGCGTAAGGAAAAACGGCGCTTCATGCTTACCGTTATCCTGCCAGGCGGGTGCGTGGGTAACTCCTGCACCAGTCGTCGACTGGTCGTGACGTAATGTCTGGACCAGAAATCATCGTGTCCAAGCCGCCCGGCATTTTTCAGGTGGAATACAACCTCAACCGGGTCGAACAGGCACTGGCCACCCTGGGTGATGCGCACGCTCAACCCCTGTTGTATCCACCTGTCTAGCGCCTGACGGGCGGCCAGCCGGATGGTGTCCGACGGTTCGGAGAAGGCCCAGCCAAGAAGCATGATGGCTTCCAGTATCCGGCCTTCGTCAATCGTACGGTAACGGTCTTCAAATTGCGGGCCAGTTGGCATTTTCATGCTCCGTCATATGCGCCTTCTTGTTTTTATGACCGATTGATTTGTAGTAATAATTCAATTCCATGAATTATTATTTTCATAAGTTTTATTAAATTCTATAAAATCGCCTTGGGAATTGATATAATACTTATATAATTTCCTTAAACACAATTAAAATAAGTTATTAATTCTGTTATTTTACAGAAATATAATTTATTTAGTAATGATATTGCGGTAATCACGAGCCTGATAACCGCATCATTTTTCATCATATACCATTGGACGCGAGCATACTGTCTGTCGATAGGCCCCTTAGGGATGCAGTCCATGCCGACGGAATAGGGGAGGTGGTGCGTATCGCATCAGGGCAACGTATAAAACAGGAGCGGGATGCGTGTTCAGGATGAAAAATGGCTTTCAGTCGTAACGCGACCGCATGGGGGAAATTACTATATCGGGCCAGTGCCTGTTATGTTCGTTGGTGGAGACCACGCGAATACGCACAAGCTCCGGCAGTTGATCCTGTACCCACGATGGATGCCATTGGCCCATGCCAAAATAACTGATTTCCAGATCTGACACCGCCGTCATCAAGATGGCGTGCTGTGGCGGTGGGAGCGGGGTCAATGCGATGGCATGCCGGTGGGGCAGCCATGTCAGGACCAGTTGATTGCCCTCCAGCGACAGGCGGAGGTCGGACAGCCGGTTCAGCGGCGATGTGGCGATGCCGGTGGGAATACGGCTGCGCAGCGCAATGCCGTGAGGTGTGCCTGTAAGCGTGCGCGGATCATCCTGACTGCCCGGCTCCGCCTCTTCAATAAGACGACGCATCAGATGATCGATTTCGGACAGGTTACCCGTGCTGGAAACCACGGCCTGCTGGCGCTGGAACAGGGTCAGGCCAAATCGGGTGCCCTGCGTAAGGCTGGCCAGCAGGATGCCGAATATTACCAGCGCCACCAGTAATTCCAGCAGGGTAAATCCGCCTTGATGCTTCCGGTCGCCAGTCGGGCGTGCGCTCATGGTGTCGGTCCGGCGGTTGGGCCAATCCGCGCGGTGCGCAGGGTGATCGCGCGACGGTTTACGGTATCATCGTTGTGCGTATCTGTTGCTGCATCGGACCAGGATTCCGTAATTTCCACGGTGTAGAGCGTCATCCGGCCGCTGGTCTGTGATGGTGTGATCCGTAACTGCCAGTAAAAGCCACTGCCGTCTTCGCCGTGTTCGGAAAGCGGCCTTACGGCAAGGCCATGGCCGACGACCGCCAGATGGGACTGCGCACGGGACAGGGCCTCCATCGATCGTTCGGTTATTCGTGCGGCGCGCCATCCGCCAATCCCGCTTTCCCACAGCACCCCAAGCGCAAGGACGCCGATGATGAATGCCACCATCACCTCAAGCAGGGTGAAGCCGGATTCAGGGTGTCGTGCGTTCATGAGGTGATCTTTCGCATGGCGACATGGCCGGTCAGGCGGTCAACGGTAATCGCAATCCTGCCAGCAGGGGAGGCGAGAACGATTGTTCCGGCAGAAGTGCTGCCATCAGGGAAAAAGACGATCCGGGCCGGAACCTGCAGGGTCATGCCCACGGGCAACGTCCGTTGTGTGTGGCCACTCAGTCCATAGTTCCCTCCGGGCGTGGCGAGGAATACCACAGCCTGCTGCGTGGCGGTTGCGATTGCCCGTCCTTCGCGCAGTTCCGCGGCCAGCGTTTCCGCCGCGACGCGCAGTTCCAGTGCTGGAGCGTGCATTGGTCCCCGCGCAAGCAGGAGCGACGCCGCCAGCCCCGCCACCACAAGGACGATGATCATTTCCAGCAGCGTGAAACCGCCGGTTCGTATCGCCTTACTGCTGTGCAAGGTCGTTCAGTCCCAGCATGGCCAGCAGAAGGGACGAGACGATCCCCGCGATCATCGCGCCCATGACGATGGTGATGAGCGGGACCAGAACCGCGACCATGCGTTGCAGGCGCACGCGCACCTGCTCCTCATGAATTGCGGCGGCCCGCAGGGCCAGGGGGCCAAGCTGGGCCGTATCTTCCCCCAGGCGCAGGAGATGGACCGCGCGTGGGGGAAAGATGCCGCTATCGGCCAGTGTGCGTGACAGCGGACCGCCGCTGCGTGCGGTGTCGGCGGCGTGGTCTACCGACTGCCGCGCCGCGCGATTGCCGATCACGTCATGCACGATGGCCAGCGCAGACAGAAGCGGCACCCCGTTCATCAGCAACGTGCCCAGCGTGCGGGTGAAATGGGCGGCCATGATCTCGCGCGCCAGCGTCCCGATCAGGGGCACCCGCAGCCACAGCCGGTCCGCCCAAAGGCGGGGTCCCGGCCGCTGTAGAACGAACCGCACCACCAGCCCCGCCATCACCACGCCAGTCAGCAGAAACGGACCGTCATGTTCCAGCCAGTCACCCATGGCGATCAGCAGGCGTGTGGATGGGGGCAGTGCTGCATTGTTTTCCGCAAACAGGGGAACGAACTGGGGCAGAACCTGTGTCAGCAGAAGAATGACGGAACCGATCGCCGCCAGCATCAGCATGGCGGGATAGATCATGGCCGACTGGATGGTCGTGACCAGTGTGCGCTCGCGTTCCATCATGCCAGCCAGATGTTCCAGTGTGGATGGCAGGCTGCCGCCCGCTTCCGCCGCTCGCACCAGTCCTGCATAAAGCGGCGGGAAACTGCCCGGATGGCGCAGTAGGGCGGCATGGAAACTGCGCCCGTCGCGTAAGGCCGCCCGCACGCTGTCCGCGACGGCTCTGACCCGGCGGTTTGGCGCGGTCTCGACCAGAAAGCGCATGGCCCGGTCCAGATCCTGCCCTGCCGCCAGCATGACGGAGAGTTCGCGCGTAAGATATGCGGCCTCCGTGCGTCGCAGTTCACGGCGGCGGAAGGGCAGGCCGCGTGTCAGCGCGGAAAAGATGGATCGCCACCGGTCATGTCCCGCACCGGATTGCGCCCGCACCGGCATGTTGCCCTGACGGCGTATCCACGCAATGGCTTCGCTCTCACTCCCGGCATTGACGGCGCCATGTATGGTCTGCCCCGTCGGGGTTATGGCCGTGAAGTAAAAGACCGAAGGGGGGGGGCTGTCCGCCATTACATGCCGTCCGATGCGATGCTGCGGGTGACTTCCTCAATCGTTGTCTGGCCTGCCAGTGCGGCTTCAAGCCCGGCATCGAACATTGTGACCATTCCGGCAGCCGTGGCCGCGCGCTCAATGGTGGCATGATCGGCATGGGCGAAGATCAGCCGGGCAATGGTTTCGTCCGGCACGAGGAATTCGGCAATGGCCAGTCGCCCGGCATAGCCTGTTGCGTGGCAATGGGCACAGCCGACCGGATGATGCAGCATGATGGGTCTTACGGCTGTTCGTTCTTCCAGCCGGAAACGGGCAATCAGTTCCGGGGGGGCAGGATGGGCCACCCGGCAGTGCAGGCACAGCCGACGTACCAGACGCTGCGCCATCACGCCACGCAGCACGGCTGTCAGCAGGTAGTCTTCCACCCCCATGTCACGCAGGCGTACAATGGCCGCGGCAGCCGAATTGGTATGTAGCGTTGACAGGACAAGATGCCCGGTCAGTGCCGCCTGCACCGCAATCTGGGTGGTTTCCAGATCGCGGATTTCGCCCACCATCACAATATCGGGGTCCTGCCGCAGGATGGCGCGCAGCAGGGTGGCGAAATTCAGACCGATCTGCGGCTTGACCTGCACCTGACTGATCCCGGCCAACTGGAATTCAATGGGGTCCTCAACCGTCACCACGTTGCGATCAACGGTATTGAGCGTCAGCAGGGCGGAATAAAGCGTGGTGGTCTTGCCCGATCCTGTCGGCCCGGTCACAAGTACGATCCCATTGGGAAGCTGGAGGGTTTTCGTCAGCAGTCCGATTACGCCGGGGGCCAGCCCCAGCGCGCCGTAGTCGAATGTCACGGCGGAGCGGTCCAGAACGCGCAGCACCACCGTTTCCCCATGCAGGGAAGGAATGGTGGAAACACGGAAATCCACTTCCTGCCCCCGCACCGGCAGGCGGATGCGGCCGTCCTGTGGCAGCCGTCGTTCGGCAATATCCAGTCGTGCCATGATCTTGATGCGGGAGATGACTGCCGCCGTCAGTTGCACCGCCGGGCTTTCCGCTTCCTGCAGGATACCATCATGACGGTAGCGGATGCGCAGCCGGTCCTCGAAGGGTTCGATATGAATATCGGATGCACGGTTTTCCACCGCCCGGAAAATGATCTGGTTAACAAGGCGGATAACCGGCGCTTCGGACGCCATATCGCGCAGGCGCTCCGCATCATCTTCCAGCGGGGCGTCATGCTCGACCTTTTCCGTCTCTCCGGTGCCGGGATAAAGGCGTTCGAACGCGGCTTCGATCTCAACCGGGACGGCGACCACCATGCTGACCGCAAGGCCCGTGGCCGCTGTAATGGCGGTATGGATAAAAGGGTCCAGCGGATCGGCAAGGGCGAGTGTGATGGTGGTATCCGTGCAGGTCAGCGGCAGGGCGTGGCTGTCGCGCAGAAACCGCATGGACAACCGATCCGCCAGAACGGGCACCATCGGAAACTGCTCAGGCGTTACGAGGGGAAGATCGAGCAATGTCGCATAGGTTTCCGCCAGCGCGCGTTCTGATACGAGACCAAGGCGGAGCAGCGCGATATCCACCCGCCCCCCCATGTCTTCCGCAGCGCGGCGTCCGCGTTCGAGCGTGCGCGCATCACACCGTCCCGTTTCCACAAGGAGATGCAACAGGCGTTCCTCGGCTGAGGGAGGGGGGGCGGCGCTTTCGGTCATGCCGCCGGAATCCCGTGGCATCATGACGTTCCCCATGGGGCGGGGCCGAACAGGAACAGAACCCATAATGCCAGCGCCAGCCCCGGCCCGAACGGGATGCGTGCGGGCCACGCATCATCCGGCATATGTGTAACGGGTCGCGTCAGTTGCAAGATGCCTATGGCCAGCAGGGTCACGATGCTTCCCCCGGCGACGACCAGCGGCAACTGTTCGTATCCGATCCATGCGCCGGCGGCGGCAAGCAGCTTCGCATCTCCCTGCCCCAGACCCTCCCGCCCCCGGATGTAACGATAGGCCCCTGCGATCAGCCGGAAAGCGGCATAACCGATACCGGCCCCTATGGCATGGTCCCCAAGTGCCGCCGGGTTTATGATATCGCATTCGACAAGGCCCGCCAGTACCAGCGGCAGTGTCAACGCATCAGGCAGGCGCAGGGTGCGCAGGTCGATCCAGCCCAGCGCCAGCAGCGCCCACCCCAGAACGCACCCGCCCCATAGCCGCGCCATGTCAGGCACCCCGGAGAGTGCGCCTGTGGCGACAAGGGCAATGGCCGCCACCGTGATGGCGGCCAGTTCCACCGCAGGATGGAAAAAGCCGATTGGCGCGCGACAGGTGCGGCACCGGCCGTGCAGGCAGGCGTAACTGAACAGGGGAAGGAGTTCATGGGCTGAAAGTCCGCTTCCGCAGCTATCGCAGGCTGAACGTGCGTAAATGACGGGGCGGCCATGGGGCAGGCGCGTTATCAGGACCCCGGCAAATGATCCCATGAAGGGGGCCGCCAGCAAGGGCAGCAGTGTCATCTCATCCATCACGTCCGCCGTCCTAGGGATTGCAGATCTGGTGTGCGGTCTCATCGTTCCGGCCCGTGGGACCTGCGGAACACAGGTCGTAATCATGTCCGGCCCTTTCCGATGGGTTGTGATAGAGATAGGGGTGGTTCCACGGGTCAAGCGGCGCGCGGCCATCTTTTACATAGGGACCATTCCAGTTTTCCGTATCCGCCGGTCTGGTTACCAGCGCCTGTAATCCGTCCTCGGTCGAGGGATAGGAGCCGACATCAAGTTTATACAGGTCCAGCACCTGTCCGATCCGCTCGATGGACTGGCGGGCAATGGATGTCCGCGCACCGCCAAGCTGGCGTAGTGCCGCAGGCGCGACCAGTCCGATCAGAAGGCCAAGGATGGCGATGACCACCAGCAGTTCGATCAGGGTGAAACCGGCATCACGTAAAGGGTGCGGGGACGGTGCCGATACACGTTTTCGACAGGATGCGGAAATAAAATATCGACTTTTACTTATTTGGTGAAGAATATGTCGCAACGGATGGCGACCTGCATTGTCGGGGGTATCATGGGCGTTCCCTATCTGGGCTGCATGGCGCTGGTCGCAGCACTGTATCATCTGCCGCCGCGTGTCCTGCCCGCCATTCAGGCTGTAGAAGGGGGATATCCCGGTCTTGAACATCCCAATGGAAATGGCAGTCGTGACCTCGGCGTAATGCAGGTCAATACCGTGTGGCTGGAACCGCTTGCCCGTTATACCCGGATGCCTGTGGCTACCGTCTACCGCCGCCTGCGGGACGAAGCCTGCTATAATATCGCCGCCGCCGGGGCGATCATGCGGACGCATCTGGACAGGACGCATGGAATACTGCTTGAGGCGATCGGCGACTATCATTCCCATACTCCAACCCTGAACCGGACATACCAGTTACAGGTTCAGCAATCCGCAGCCCGGCTGTTCGCAACCCTTGGTCCCGCACCGTAACGGATGGGGCCTGTCTTTTCCTGTGCCTTGCATGTGTTTTGTAATATTTCAGGATAATTACGGGTGGAACTGGAACTCATTCATTCCCTGCGAGTTCCCGCATCATGAACGCGCGTGACATTTTAGGCTGGTGGATGCGGCAGATGCGCGATCTTCTGCCCATCCACTTCCACCGCGCGGAACGTTTATCAGGTGCCTGTCAGGTCAGGTATTATTCTGACCAGGTTATAATTCGGAAAAATAACGAAGAAGAGATTTACCGGACTTTCATTTCACACGGCAGCCCGGCAGAGCCGGATGGAGATGATGCCTTCATGGGGGCTGTATCGGGTCTTCATGATGCCATGAAGGGCATGGTTGCCGCCCATGGCGTGAACGAGGCCATCCTATATCCGGGCGAGGGGGCATTATTGGAGCGGGACGTGGCGTTTCCTATGGTGGCCGAAAAAGCGTTGGATCGCATCCTGTCCTATGAAATGGATCGACTGACCCCTTTTGCCGCAGCTGACGTGGTGTTCGGCTGGGCGGTGCGGCGGCGGGATACGTCCGGGGGGCGTATTCATATACGTCTTTCGGTTGTGCCGCTGGCGGCCTTGCGTGGTCTGCCCGCCATCCTGCGCGCGGCAGGTGTCATTCCCGTAGCACTGGAGGTCTCCCGTCCTGACAGTACGGTTCTACGCCTGCCGCTGACCCGCGATCAGGTGGCGGGGGGACGTGTGCGAACGGGCATGCTGTCAGCCTGCATGGTAATGGCGGTAATTGCGTTGATACTTCCTTTTGTCCGGCAACAGCACGATAACGCAGGGCTGGACCGCCAGATGGCGGCGCTGGGGCCGGATGCGCGTGCCGCCGAACAGATACGCCAGAAATTTCTGGATGGTGCCGCAGGGCAGGTCATGGTCCATTCGGAACGCCAGCGGCTGGGTGATCCCCTTGCCATACTGGCGGCACTGACCAACGCCCTGCCCGATGGAACCTATCTGACCGATATGACGCTGCAGCAGGGTCAACTGCTGGTCAGCGGTCGTTCGCCCGTCAGCACGCGCGTCATTCAGGCGATGAGTGCGAACCCGGTTTTCGCCGCCCCTGCATTCGCTGCCCCGGTAACGCGCACGGAAGGCAGCGAAAGCAGCCAGTTTTCCATCCGGGCCGGAATACCCGTGCGATGATGGCCTCCGGCTCATCGGAGCAGACGGGACAGACCGTTCTGCCGGAAGGACGCAAGGGGCAGGCTCTGGCGGTCGGCATCGGACTGGTCGTGCTGCTTGTGCTGTGGAATATGGTCGCCATGCCGTTATGGGGCTGGTACCACAGCCGGGCGGAGGCGCTGGATACAAGGCGCGCGGTTGTTGCGCGCATGGCGGTGCTGGCTGCGGCGTTGCCCGCCCTGCGCAGGCAGGAAGCCAGTGTACCCGCAGGGCCCTCATTCCTGCTGGAAGGCGGGAACGATACCGTTGCAGCGGCGGCATTGCAGGAAAGGGTGCAGCAGATGGCGACGGAACAGGGCATGGCCCTGTCCAGCGTGGAGACCCTTGCCGCTGTTTCCGTGGGCCGGTACCGGCGTATCGGGGTCAGCATCGCAACGCTCACGTCATTTCCCGCCGTAATTCATTTTCTGGACGCCGTGGAACGCGCATCGCCCGTTCTGCTGGTTGATGGCCTGCAACTGCATGTCACGGGTGAGAATGTGGGCGGCGCGCCCTCCCTTCAGGCAGCAATGACGGTTCTGGCATTCCGCCGGGGTGATCCGCAGGATGGCGCGCGTCCGCAGGTGGCGCCTTGATCCCGCCTGTTTCCATACTGCGGCGCAGGATGCCGGTGGGCATCACGCCGATGATCCTGTGCGGGGTGGCCTTGGCGGGTGTTATCGGGACGGAGATTTATGGGGGTAGAGACAGGCATACTGTCCCTCCGCGCCTTGCCGCATTGTCTGTCCCGATACGAAGGGAAAATGGACGGGGGGAGCAGGCCGGTTGGGCCGACGCCATCCTCGCGCGGCCACTTTTCAACCCTTCCCGTCGCCCTGTTGCGTCCGTTACAGCCGGAGCACAGAGCCTGCGACTGGCGGGGATCATCATCAGTCCGACAGGCCGCAAGGCAATCTTTGTCGTAAGCGGCGTGCCGGAAAAAGCGGGTGCGGACAAAACGTCCCTCCGCGGCATGCCTGTAGGTGAAGGTGAACAGGCCGGGCCATGGCATGTGCGCCATATCGGCGCGCAGACAGTTGAAGTGGACGGGGCAGGGGGTGTCCAGACCCTGCGGCCTGCACGTGCCTCCGGTCACGGGCCGACACATCTGGCGGGGAAGGAAGACGATGTTCCGCCTTCCTCTGCCGAGGATGAGATCCTCATACCCGCATCCCGCTTTCCCGCCCCACCTTCCCGTCCGGACCAGCCCCATCCATGAAGCATGCCCGCATTCTGAAAACAGGACATTCCCGATCGATGGGCAATGGCGTTCATTATGTCGTATTTCTATGCTGCCTGCTGGTCGGCTGTGATTACAGCGACCATCCCAAAATCCAGCCTTTGTCCGAACCGCTCCTTCTGGGGGATGGCAGCGCCCCGCGCGTCAATGGCAAGGTTGGTTCCACGGACCAGATCACACCCGCGCAGGTCAGCTATGGCCGCGACATGACACCGCGCCTGACCCCCAATGTGCGTAGCGGGCAGGCTGGTACCATAATGCTGGATTTCGCTGAAACGGATATCCGCGATGTCGTCGCCCAGATTCTGGGCGGTGTGCTGCATGTCAATTACACGATTGATCCGGCTGTTACCGGGGCGGTCACGTTGCATACGGCAACCCCCCTTCTGCCTGCGGAAGTGCTGCCAACCCTGCAGATGCTGCTGGGGGAAGTGGGGGCAAGCCTGGGGAAGACCGGCGGCCTGTATCGCGTGCTGCCCGTGGGCGGGAAGGCGGGTAGTGGCGGCGGGGCGGGTGGAAGTGTCAGCATGGCTGAAGATGCCGGACTGGCGGGCAGCACCATGGTTGCCCTGCATTACGCCGGGGCGGAGGATCTGGCCAAGGCGCTCCAGCCTTTTGTGCAGGCGGGCAGCCGGGTTACACCGATGGCGGGCACCAACGCGCTGCTGGTTAGTGGTGATCCCGTTACGCGCGATACGATCGTCAGTCTGGTGCATGCGTTCGATATCGATCTTCTGGCCGGGCAGTCATATGCCCTTCTGCCTGTGCCTTCAGGCAGTGCGAAAGACGCCGCCACGGCATTGCAGGAAGCATTGCATGGGCGTGGGGGCGCCCTGACGCAGGAAGTGCGGGTCATCCCGATGACGCGTGTCGATGCGGTGCTGGTGGTGGCGGCGTCCAGCCATTACATCGACGATGCCCGGCGTCTGTTCGATCTGCTCGAACGGACACGCCGGACAACGATGCGGAACTGGCATGTCTATTACCTGCAGAATACCAATGCGAATGATGCAGCCTACGTCCTTCAGCAGGCTTTCACGCCGGACGACGTTACGGCCCAGCCCACCCAGCCGCCCCAGCCCAATATTCCTGGTGCAAGCAATCAGCAGATGGGGCAGGGCACGGGGGGGCTGACTGGTGGCGGTGGGCTTGGGACAGGACAGGCCATGACGGGCGGCGGCCTGATGGGGGGAGCGGGCGGGGCCGCCTCCCTTCTGGGCCAGCCTGCGCAGGCGGCGGGGACCGGGACGGGGCAGGCAGCCAATCAGAATCCGTTACTGGGGGGGCTGGATAATAGTGGCGGCGGCAATGGCGGGCGGCAGCGCGGTATGCGGATTATCCCCAGCCCGCAGCATAACGCCCTGCTGATCTATGGTACCGATCAGGAAAACGATACGGTGGAGGACATGCTGCGCAGGATCGACATCCTGCCCATGCAGGTCCGTATCGATGCCGTGATCGCCGAGGTGCAACTGAATGATGCCCTGCGTTACGGCACGCAGTTCTTCTTCAAATCAGGTGGGATCAACGGCGTACTGAGCGCCAACAGCCAGACCATCACCACCGGCAGGCTGGCTACCGCCGCGTTCAGCCATACCCTGCCGGGATTTATCATAGGGGGGGCAACGGGTGGCGGTGCGCCCTTCGCCATTGATGCGTTGCAGAACGTGACCAAGGTACATGTCCTGTCATCGCCACAGATCATGGTTCTTGATAATCAGCCTGCGCGGTTGCAGGTCGGGCAACTGGTGCCGATCCAGACCGGATCGCAGTCCAGCACGATTGGTACATCCATATACAATCAGTTTACCTACCAGCCGACCGGCGTCATCATGCAGGTTACGCCACGGGTCAATAATGGCGGGCTGGTCACGCTTGATATCTCGCAGGAAGTCAGTTCCGTCAACGATACGTCATCCAGCACCGTCAATCCTACATTCAACGATCGTTCCGTCACATCCCGCGTGGTCATACAGGATGGGCAGACAGTCGGTCTGGCGGGGCTGATTACCGATACGTCGTCACGTAACAATAGCGGTGTGCCATGGTTCAAGGATATCCCGGTTCTGGGGTTTCTCGCCGGGAACCAGAGCAATAATCACCAGCGTACGGAACTGCTGGTGCTGATCACCCCGCATGTCCTTCATGACCAGCGTGATGCGCAGGCCCTGACCGAGGATATGCGCGAAAGCCTGACCAGTGCCGCCGCCGTGCCAGACGAACTGGCGCGGATGCATTCCAGTGGCAGCGCCGACCCGCAGGCGCGCATAAGACGCGGCGTGGGCCTTGGGCCATGAAGGCGCGACGGCTGGCAGGCAAAGATAACGGTTTTGCCCTGCTGGTGGTGCTGTGGACGATGGTGATGCTGTCCTTCCTTGCCTTCGCCATTATTGCCACGGGCAGGCGGCAGGTGCGCATGGCGGCGCTGGAACGCCTGCACGCGCAGTTGCAGGCACAGGCGGATGGTGGCGTATGGGAAGCCGCGTTCCATCTTCTGGACCCCGCGCGTGGGCACTGGAGCGCGGATGGCGTGATTCATCAGGTCCGGCATGATCGCATCGTTATCCAATATCGCATTGTCAGCGAGGGCGGAAAGGTCAATCCCAATCTGGCGTCCCCCGATCTGCTGGCCGCATTGCTGCGGGTTATCGGCGCACAGGATCGTATCGCGCAGATGGTCGCTGCGAATATTCGCGCATGGCGCTTTCCGTTGCAGCAGGGGGCCACGCCCCCGGCGGGGAGTGCGGCTGCCTACGTAGCAGCCGGGCTGACCTATGGACCACCGGGCGCTCCCTTCCAGACGCCCGAGGAAACCGGTCTGGTTCTGGGTATGACACCCGGCCTGACGCGGCAGTTACTCCCCTATCTCAGCCTGTACTGGGATGCCGACCCGATCCTGTCCTTGGCATCGCCCGTTGTCCGGCAGGCTCTGGTCATGACAGGCCGTAATCCGGCACCCGACGATGAAGCGCGTGCGCAGACCATTGTGGGAATAGACGTAACCGTCACTGACACGTCTGGTGCGCGTGCCCTGCGGCATGCGGTCATCACGACGCAACCGGGGGGAAATGCCGCCTTTCCCGTGCGGATCGTGCAATGGGATATGCCGCAGAATTACTGATCTCCGCATTTTATATCGATATAATTTCGAAAATTATTTTAACAATAAAGCAACTTGCCGGACAGTCGCCTCGTTCGAGGAGCGTGCGTCACCGGATGTATAGGTTATTGTAAGGAAGGGAACTTCTTCCTGAAAAACCGCATCGGGCGCAATAAAAGCCCATATTTTATAGAGGTCTAATGAAACCACAGAAATATGGCGTGATTGGAACAGTACCGTCGAGTCCATAACCTGCTCTTCGGCGGATGGTCCGAAGGCAGGGTGTACCTGATGCCGGAGGACATAACATGCAAAATACAAATAAAACAGAAAATACAGAGCAGGAACATCCGTTCCATTACAGTATGTTTTTCCAGCGGGCGCGATGGCTCCTGCTGGGGGCGGGCATGCTGGCAGCCAGCATGTCGGGCGAGCCGATAGCGGCCGGGGCGCAGACCGTTGGCGTGTCAGGCTATGCCCTGCCCACGATACATACCCAGCAGGCCTATGATCCCTTTGATACATATACGTCCCGCTGGACGCGCGCGGATGCCCGCCAGATCAGGGCGCGATCCAGCCTTACCAATCCCACGGGGGGCAATTCCCTGCCAGCCCGCCTGACCATGCCCGATATTCCCGCCAATTTCCCGCAGACCAATCCCGATGTATGGGTATGGGATACATGGACACTGATTGACGCACAGGCTAATCAGTTCAGTTATAACGGCTGGGAAGTCATCTTCTCACTTACGGCCGATCCCAACGCCGGCTATACTTTTGATGACCGGCATGTCCATGCCAGAATTGGCTTTTTTTACCGGCGGGCGGGTATTCCCGCATCCCGTCGCCCGCGTAACGGGGGCTGGATATATGGCGGGCATCTGTTCCCCGATGGTGCCAGCGCGAAGGTATTCGGATCGACGACCCTTACGCAGAACGCGGAATGGTCGGGGTCTACCCGGCTGGTTAAAGTGGGCGATAACCGGGTAAGCGTGTTCTATACCGCGCTGGGGTTCAACCGTACGGATGCAGGTGCTAATATTGCGCCACCGATTGCGATTATTTCAAAAACAGATGGTCGAATTCATGCGGATCTTACGCATGTATGGTTTACCGGGTTCAACAATCATGAAGGACTGCTGCAGCCTGATGGCGTCTATTACCAGACCGGCCAGCAGAACGAGTTCTATTCCTTCCGCGACCCGTTTACGTTTGAAGACCCGGCCCATCCCGGCTACACCTTCATGGTGTTCGAAGGCAATACGGCGGGTGAGCGCGGGGCTGCGGACTGCACGGCAGCGGATCTGGGTTATCGTTCGGGTGATCCCTATGCGGAAAATCTCAATGATGTTCTCAATTCCGGCGCCACTTACCAGAAAGCCAACATCGGTCTGGCCGTAGCCCTGAACCGATCATTGACCAAATGGCGTTTCCTGCCGCCGATCATTTCGGCAAACTGCGTCAATGACCAGACGGAACGGCCCCAGATCTATATTAAGGACAACAAATATTACCTGTTCACCATAAGCCATCGGACAACATTTGCCGCCGGAATGGATGGTCCCGATGGGGTCTATGGATTTGTGGGGAACGGAATTCGCAGCGATTTCAAGCCTATGAACTGGGGCAGTGGTCTTGTTCTTGGCAATCCGACCGACCTGAACCAGGCGGCAGGTTCCGACTTTGATCCAAATCCCCTGCAGAATCCGCGCGCATTCCAGTCGTATTCGCATTACGTGATGCCCGGCGGACTGGTGGAATCGTTTATCGATACGGTTGAAAACCGTCGCGGTGGTGCGCTGGCGCCAACAGTCCAGATCAATATCAGTGGCCAGAATACGGCAATCAACCTGGGCTATGGACAGAATGGTCTGGGCGGATATGGTGATATTCCTGCAAACAGATATAATATTGATGTCGTGGCTTTCCTGCAGGATCTGACATCGGGCAACGGTTCAACGCCTACCAACCCACTCGTCGCCCTTGCATCGCTGGGGCAGTGATGATCTTCTAAGGGTAACGGATACGGTTCTTGATGAAGAAAAAGGTGATATTGATGACGCTTTTCTGCGCTGCGATGACAGGTTCCGATATGGCAGCGCAGAAGGCCGATGCCACACCCCCTGCGGTACAACCGGGCGAGACATCGCAGTGGCGGCCAATGTTGCATTACGCGCCCCGCCAGTACTGGATGAACGACCCAAATGGCCCCGTTTTCTACAAGGGGGTGTATCACCTTTTCTACCAATATAACCCCATGGCGGCTGAATGGGGGAATATGTCCTGGGGGCATGCCACCAGTACGGACCTGCTGCACTGGCAGGAACACAAGGTCGCCATGATATCCAATGCGGAGCGGGATGTTTTTTCCGGCTCCGTCGTGGTTGACCGGGATAATACGTCCGGACTGGGTACAGTGGAAAACCCGGCCATGGTGGCGCTTTACACCAGCGTGTTCAAGGCGGGGACCGGCCATGAACCCGGTGTGCAGGCGCAGTCACTGGCTTACAGCCGTGACGGCGGCTACACATGGCAGGCATATAAAAAGGACCCGGTCCTGACGCTTGCCCCGGCTTCCAAGAATTTCCGTGATCCTTCGGTAACGTGGTATGCGCCGGGAAAATACTGGGTCATGACAGCCGTCGTAGCGGACGCGCCGGTTATCAAGCTTTACAAATCGGATAACCTGATCGACTGGACCTTCCTCAGTGATTTCGGGCCTGCCGGTTTCGTGCGTCCGGGCATGCTGTGGGAAATGCCGTCCCTGTTTGCGCTGCCACTGGATGGCGATACGGCACGGCAGAAATGGGTCATGATGATTGGCGTGAACCCGTCGAGCATCGCAGGGGGATCGGGGACCGCCTATTTCGTCGGGTCCTTTGACGGGACAACCTTTCAGGCGGAAAACCTGCCACCGGCGGGGTCCGACCCTTCGGCCTATAACTGGGGGGATCATGGCGCGGACCGCTATGCTGTCATGCTGTTTTCAGGCCGCCCGACCGGCGTTCCGCTTACGATTGGCTGGATGAATAACTGGGACTACGCGACAGCGGTTCCAACTGCCCCATGGAAAGGTCAGATGACCCTGCCCATGACGGCCAGCCTCAAAACGGTCAGTGGTCGCCCTCAACTGTGCTTCGCACCGGATGAGCATTACACTGCACTGGTGGCAAAGCATCCTTCGCATTCCTTCAGCGCCCTGAAACTGGACGCGGAACAGCGGGTTCTGCCTGATGCCGCCCGTGGCGATGTGCTGGACATCCAACTGGAAGTTCAGGCAAAAGGTGCCAAAAAGGCCGGGGTCGTGGTGCGTGCTTCGGCGGACGGTACAACGGGCACGCGGATCGTTTATGATTTTGAACACCATACCGTGTCTCTTGACAGGTCAAGATCTGGAAAAACGGATTTCTCTCCCCATTTCAGTCCGGTGCATATCGTTAACATGCCTGCGGATCAGGCCATGTCAGCGCATATCATCGTGGACCGCAGTTCTGTGGAGGTGCTGGCTCTGGACGGATCAGTCGTTATGACGGACCTTATTTTTCCACCGGCTGGCGCGGATCATGTCATTGCATTCGCAGAAGGCGGGGGCGCTGAATTCAAGCAGTTGCGCATCACTCCTCTCAGTGACGGTATAGCGTCGGAATAACCGGGAATATCGTCTCTCTTTCTGTCCATGTTATCCATGGAATGATGATTATGCACCGACCGTTCAACATAAAAGGGAAAGCCGGTGAGCGATAATCTGCCTATCATTGAACAGCGGCGCATCGAAGCGGGCATTCTCAAGCACGTCTATAACACGCTGGTCCAGAGCCATGGGGAAGCCGTCGCCATCGAAACCATCCGTACCGCTGTAGCCCGCTCGGCCATTGAGCAGGGCGAGGCGATGCGTGCGCGGTTCGATCATATGCCCGACCTGCTGGACCTTGCGGAAATCCTGAAGTTCTGGACGGCGGAAGATGCGCTCGAGATCGAGGTTGTGGAGGCATCACCCTCCCGGCTGGATTTCAACGTCAGGCGGTGTCGTTATGCCGAACTCTATCGCGCGATGGGGCTGGGCGCGATTGGCGGCCTGCTGTCGTGCAATCGTGACGGTACGTTCTGTGAGGGATTCAATCCCGATATCGTGTTCGAGCGGGGACAGACCATTATGGAGGGCGCAACCCATTGCGATTTCCACTATACCCTGCCGCAGACTGAGACGGTGGACCCGGCCTGAATGGCCACCCGGCGCAGGGTTCTAATATGGTAGTATAGAAGATGGGAAGGCTTCAGATGGACCGTAGCTGGCCTGTTCCGTAATTTTTCGGGCAGCTTCATAGGCTGCGGACATTCATAACGTTCTGGTTGAGGTATGACCGTTATGATATCGTATCCTTTCGGTTGGGTTCAGTTCAGATGTAAGTCGGATTGGTGAGTGATGGGTGTTCTTGAAAAAATCAGCGGGTATCGCAAGGAACTGACAACCATCCGTCAGGATTTTCATGAACATCCTGAACTCGGCATGGAAGAGTACAGGACATCCGACATCGTTGCCGACCTGCTGGAAAAATGGGGTATCAGCGTTCACCGGGGCATCGGGGGGACAGGGATCGTCGGTGTGTTGAAAAACGGGACGTCCGGTAAGTCCGTGGGCCTGCGCGCGGACATGGATGCCCTGCCGATGGATGAACTGGGCAGCGTTCCCTATAAAAGCCGCAATACCGGGCGCATGCATGCCTGCGGGCATGATGGTCATACCACCATGCTGCTGGGGGCGGCGCGTTATCTGTCGGAAACGCGCCGGTTTGACGGAACGGTCAATTTCATTTTCCAGCCCGCGGAAGAAGGCAGTACTGGCGCGGTCGCCATGATCCGCGACGGACTTTTTGAGGAATTTCCCTGTGACTATATTTTCGGCATGCATAACTGGCCGGGACTTGCCGTAGGCAACTGTGCGATCAACAGCGGGCCGGTCATGGCGGGCGGTGGATTTTTCGAGATTACCGTAAAAGGTGTGGGGTCCCATGCGGCCCGGCCAGATCGCTCCATCGATCCGATGCTGACAGCCTGCCATATCGTTACGGCGCTACAATCCGTTGTTTCGCGCAATATCCCCACGGGAAAGGAAGCCGTGGTCAGCGTAACCAGAATTGAAGGTGGCCATGCCTATAACATCATACCGGAAGCCGTGACCATCGCCGGTACGTTCCGTTGCCTTGATACCGCCGTGCTGCATGAAATGCGCGCACGTATGAAAACCATCGTCACAGGTGTTGCTGCCGCTTTCGGCGCTACGGCGGAAATCCGGTATCCCGTCGAATTCCTGCCGACCGTGAATAACCCGACCTGCGCGGACATGATGGCGAATGCGGCGGCTGACATATGTGGCGATGGCCATGTCGACCGGCATATGAAACCGGTCATGGCATCGGAAGATTTCAGCTACATGCTGGATCGGGTGCCGGGGGCCTATATGTGTCTGGGTAACGGCAATTCGGAAATGCTTCATCACCCGGAGTACAATTTTAATGATGAGGCGTTGGTATATGGGGCATCCATTCTGGCAAAGGTCAGTGAGGATGCGTTGTCGGTATAATTTGATAAGAGTATTAATAGGTATAAATATTCATAATACAATGCAATTAATTTATAAATAATAATAAATTATTGAGTTGTATGAAATATATATCGTGTGTGGAAATAATACATCCACATTAAGCGATGGTATGCTTCAAGCATTTATTTTTCACAATAAGTCATTGATGAGCGTTCACCATTGAATGGGTATCTGTTGATGCGATTTCTGCACAGGGAATGACCATGCAGGCGTCTTTCGTTCATAGGGTGTCCACGATCCAGTGGACGTTGAACGTTGTGTTGGCAAGAAATGCCCTGTATCCGACTGTTCAGAAAAAGAAACAAACTCGATCGGATCGTAATACTGACCGGGGATGAGCGTGAGATGGCGCTGACCCCGGTTGACCACTCATGCTCCCCTGCGTTCTCTGTCTCTGTGATTTGCCAGAATGGCTCTCAGGGCGTGAAATCAATACAGCATGGGGCAGGAAAAAGGGACGGGAGGCAGGAAGCCGCCTGCCATTTTATGCAGAGGGCCGTACTCCCTCCTGAATAAAGGGAGAAAATACGCTCGCTCCCTCGTGGCCGGAATCCCTTCTGTATGAATTCATGGATGTCCTGCTCAAGACCTGTGTCGGTCTCGCCCATCCCGGAGGTTTCCATCCCGGACTGTCTCACTATTGCGACAGTTTGGGTATCCTTAAACAAACCTGTGTGAATACGCATGACTCTGCCATGGCGTTTTTCTGTTCATTCATGCTGAACAGATGCCATGGCCGCCAGAAGCAGATGCGCTGCGCGGTTATGAAAAATTATAGAAAGAAACGCAGCATGCGGGAAAATAATAAGAGGTTATTGTCCATCATAACCCTGATCTTGCTCGCCCTGATGGGCCTGTTCCTGTTTCTTGGTGGCGCCTGGCTGCTCTTTCTGGGTGGCTCCTGGTTTTATGTTCTTGCAGGCGGCGTCATGCTCGGCGCTGCATTCATCAGTTTGCGCAAGCCTGCGCTGGCTACCGGCCTTTATGCCGCGCTGTTGCTGGTCGCAACCGTATGGGCCCTGTTTGAAGTGGGCTTCCATATATGGGGGCTGGAAGTCCGGCTGTTTACGCTGATGGGCGTTGGCCTGTGGCTGCTGCTGCCTGCCGTATGGCGGAGTACTGATGACTGGTTTGACGACAAGCGCCCCATTCTCGCAGCCCTTGCCATTTCCTGTGTCGCACTGGTTATCAGCGGCTTCATCCCATATTCCATAAACGGTACCGTTCCTGCCGACCGGATGGCGGCACAGGGGCAGCCTGATACGGCAGGTACGGGAATACCGGATGGTGACTGGACCGCCTATGGCCGCACGGTCGGTGGTGATCGCTATTCCCCCCTTGCGCAGATTACACCCGCCAATATCGGCAAACTCCGGCGCGCATGGCTGACGCGTACGGGGGATGTGCGGCAGGGCGGCGAAGGAACGGCCGCCGGCCCCGATCAGGGGCATGAGTTCAATCTGGAGGTTACGCCCATCAAGGTTGGCGATACGCTTTATATGTGCACGCCCCATAGCTGGGTCGTGGCGATGGATGCGGCGACTGGCAAGATCAAATGGAAATTCGACCCACATCCCGATGCGGCGGATCTGGCGAAGAATGTCTATGTCGCCTGCCGTGGCGTATCCTATTATCGCATTCCTGATGAAATACAGACTTCCTGCCGCACCCGTATCTATTCCCCGGTGGCGGATGTCCGTATTGTCGCGCTGGATGCCCAGACCGGCAGGCCATGCGATGATTTCGGGGATCACGGATTCATCTCCCTGCGCGAATATCTCGGCCATGTTCCCCATGGTTTCCATTTTGTGACATCACCGCCACTGGTTGCCAAAAACCGGCTGATTACCGGGGGCTGGATATTCGATAACCAGGCCAATTTCGAACCGTCCGGCGCGGTACGCGGGTTTGACGCCACTACGGGTGAAATCGCATGGGCATGGGATGCCGGTCACCAGCCCGAGACATGGAAACCCGGCCCCAATGATGAACTGACGCGCGATACGCCCAATGCGTGGGGCGTCTATACAGCCGACCCTGATCTTGGGCTGGTCTATATTCCCACCGGCAATGCGCCGCCGGATAACTGGGGCGGCACGCGGCGACCGTTTGACGATGCCACGTCATCTGCCACGATTGCCCTTGATATCGTCACGGGGGAACGGCGGTGGACATACCAGACCGTGCATCATGACCTGTGGGATATGGATATCCCCTCCGGCCCGTCAATGGTTGACCTGCCGGGGCCTGACGGCACGGTCATTCCCGCACTGGTACAAAGCACGAAGCGTGGTGAATTCTTCGTCCTTGACCGCCGGACGGGCGAAACCGTGCCCGGCTATCCTGTAGAGGAACGCCGTGTGCCGACAGCGGGGGCCGCGCCGGATGATCACGTCTCCCCCACGCAGCCTTTCCCTGTCGCCATGCCCACCCTTACACCGCCCGACCTGAACGAACGGGATATGTGGGGGGCAACGCTGCTGGATCAGATGATCTGTCGCATCCAGTACCGCCAGTCCGCCTATGAGGGCCAGTTCACGCCCCCGCATGTGGGCCAGACGACCATCGTTTATCCCGCCTTCTACGGCATAGTGGACTGGCAGGGCATTACAATTGATCCTCAGCGCAAGATCATGCTGGCCAATGCCAGCTATCTGCCATTCCGTATTCGGCTTGAGCGACGGCAGAAGCTGGAGGAACCCGGCACCCTGCCGAAATGGAACGGGCAGGGGGAAGAACCGGCGGCCAAGGGCGATGCCCTGTCGGTCTCGCCTGATTACGGCACGCCCTATGTTGCCTTTACCGATGCCTGGCTCAACCCGCTTCAGATCCCCTGCAAGGGACCGATCTGGGGCACGCTTACTGCGATTGACCTGATAACGCACCGGATTGTCTGGCAGCATCCCGTCGGCACCACGCGCGATACGGGACCGTTCAGAACCCATAACAACCTGCCATTGCCAACTGGCATGTACAATATCGGCGGCAATATCGTAACAAAGGGCGGCGTCGTGTTCATGGCTGCGACGGCGGATGATTATCTGCGCGCCTTTGATCTGGCAACTGGCAAGGTCCTGTGGCGTGACCGGCTGCCCGCAGGTGGGCAGGCCACGCCGATGACTTACGAAATCGGCGGCAGGCAGTATGTCCTGATCGCCGCAGGCGGCCATGGCGGACTGGATACCAGAAGTGGCGACTACATAATCGCCTATACGCTTGATGGCACCCAGAACGGCGGCACGGCGCAATAAGAACAATAAACCGGAGGTATCCGGCTTCGGCTGGATACCCCCGCCTTTTCATGGAAGTATCCCATGCGTCTGTCAAAACGGTCGGTATGGCTTTGCGCCATGCCCTGTCTTACCCTTGCGTTGGTCATTACCTGCGGCACGATGGGGGCACGTGCCGCGGATATTACGCTGGGTATCATCGGTCCCCACGAATACGATCTGCCCGTCGATTTCAAACCCTTCAACGTGCTGGTGCAGTATGGTGATGGCAATGCGGCGGGAAATACCTACAACAGCCTTGGCCAGCGCAATCCCGGTGGGGGCAGCCATACATGGTCGGGGCTGACAAAATATGTGCATTTCCGCAGTTTTGACGCCATTCCGCATGTGGGATTTGCCTTCGAACTGATCCAGTCCGAAAGTTATACGCTGGCAAATGGTACGGATTTTGGTGGTCTAGGTCCGACGATCGTGGGGCCAGCCGCGTGGTTCAAACCCAACCGGCACAGTACCTTCGGTTTCCAGACCTTCATGCAGACTCCGCTGGGCACGCGTACGGCGACATCGACCAACTACTGGTCCAATATATCAAGCTTCATTTTTGATTATGAATGGAAGCATTTCAGCTTTGATGGCGATGCCGGAACGGTGGTCGGCTCTACCCTGCATGTAAAGGGGGCACACAGCTATTCTCCCGGCGTGGTATTTTACAGCAACCTGCGTTTTAGCTGGAAGGCCACCCGGCTGATTGAACCCTTTTTTGCGCTGGACTGGCAGAATGTAAAAGGCACGTATGACCGGACGGCATCCCGATATCTGGATGATTCAAGCAGCCGGGAAATAGCCCTTGGTCTGGGTATGATGTTCAATATTTCACAGCATCTGTCGTTTACGACCCGCTACACGCATTCCGTTGACGGGCGCAACATACCTGAAAGCAACGCCTATTACGTGAAATTTGTCTATCTGTGGTGACAGGGATCAAGGCAGTGAGGGGCATTGGCGGGAAGGGGCAGCAGACCCTGTCTGTAGAACATATTATGGGGCAGGTGGCCTGACAGCTAAAAAACACTCCGGGCGTATCCCCCGCAGGGAAAACGGGCCGCCCTATATTGTCATCTGCCCCGGCAGCTTCCCTCCGGGCTATCGGGAGATGATGCCGGGTATGGCCTGCGGTTGATCCCCGCGGTTCTTTATGGACTGTTATGCTGCATTCATAAGGGCCAGCCCTTCGGCGACCGATACAAATTCGCCGCCCATATCGACCCGTTCCCGGCCAAAACGCCGGATGAACAGGTCGCGTACGGCAGGCACGAAAGACGTGCCACCCGTCAGGAACACGCGATCAATAGCCGTGGCGGGCAGGCTGGCGCGCTCCAGCGCGGTTTCGACCGCATTGTCAAAACGGATCAGGTCGGGCGCGATCCAGCTTTCAAATTCGGCGCGGGTGATGTCTCGGCTGATATGGATATCGCGGTGGTCATATGTCAACGTGGTGCGGTCAGCCATGGACAGTTCCCGTTTCGCCGCCCCTACGGCGCGGTACAGCGCCTGTCCCTGCTGGTCTTCGATCAGGTTCATCAGGGCATGCAGCTTTTCAGGTTCTGCGGCAGTTCGGGCGACATCGGCAATGTTGCGCAGGGTCTGGGGGGTGCGCATCAGTGCAAGCCGGTGCCAGTGCCCGAGGCTTGCATACCATTCCGCCGGAACAGGCAGGGGCTGTCCGCCCATAACGCGATATGTGGTTGACCGGCCCAGTTCGGGTGCGATCACCCGGTCTATGATGCGATAGTCAAACTGGTCGCCCGCAATGCCTACGCCAGCATAGCCCAATGGTATGGCGCGGTGGGGGGCATCGGGGTCAAAGCGCAGGATGGAAAAATCGCTGGTGCCGCCGCCAAAATCCGCCACCAGAACCGTTGCGGGTTCTGTCAGCCTCTGGGCAAAGCGCCACCCGGCGGCTTCGGGTTCCAGTGCGATATTGACATGCTGGAAACCCGCAGCACGGAAACTGTCGCGCAGGCGCTGTTCGCCAAAATCATTATCCGCTATTTCCCCGGCGAACTGCACGGGGCGTCCCACCGTTGCGGTAACGTGGGCCGGATCAACCTGTATCGTGCGCATGAGACAGGTCAGGAAGCGGGCAATCATCATCTCCAGCGTCATGATCCGGCCAAGCAGGCGTGTCTGACGGAATGAAGCCTGCGCCAGATAGGATTTCATGGACATGATAAGTCGGCTTTCCGCCGGATCTTCCAGATAGGCGTCAATAGCCGCCGGACCGATCGCTTCGTGCAGGGCTGGCTGGCCGGGCCGCGCTTCCTCCTGCCACAGGCACAACAGGGTGCGGCAGGTTTCATCGGGCGGATGGTGGGGGAAGGTGAAGCGCGTGGGCTGCGGTTGCCCGTCGGCGTCAAGCAGGACAACAACCGTGTTGGTCGTGCCAAAATCTATGCCAAGCCGCACGTTTCGGGAAGATGTTATGGAAGACATGGCGCCTGAATAAGCATCCCTCCGGCATGTGTCCATCCATCGGCGGAAAAAATTGCATGTTCCGTCATAACATCATGATACTATGATATTTTAATGTCCTGTCCTATCGACGGCGCGGAGCAAATATCCTCCGTTACCCCATGAACGGCTACGGTCTGTCCCTGCGCAGTCCCGCAACACAGACGGCAACGATCACCCCGGCAACCGGAAATGTCATGCACCACTCCACCATTCCGATGATGGTGCCGTCCCGCAAGGTGATCACCAGCGCCATGAGGGACGTAATCAGGCGGACTGCCCACATGCCAGTCCGATATGGCGCAGAGGAAAGGGGTAACCCGTAACGCACCGGTTGCAGGCCCGCATGACAGGACAGGCACACAACCCACAATAGCAGGGATGCAAGAATGGTCATGCGGTGCGCGCCTGTAAACAGCGGGCCGCATGAAGGGCGACAAGCCCGGCCACCAGCCCCATGCCATCCACTCCCATATGGATGGCTGCGTCACGTATCAGAGCCTGCGGTGCGCTGACCATATCCAGTAGCGGCAATCCACATCCCATGATTGCCGCGGCAGCAAGTTGTTCCTGCCAGCCGGACAGGGGGCTGCCGAAAAAAGAGCGGGACAGCGCATGCAATGCGCCCAGCCCCCCGACGGCAAAGAATATGTCAATTTCCATCCCGTCCCGATCGGGCAGCGTGGAGGGCAGCAGCCGATTGCTCCATAAAAAGGCCAATATGGCCGTCAGCAGGCTGGTCATGCTGGCTACTGTCAGTCCTTCCGCCACGCGGAAGATGGCCAGATGGCCGGATTTGCGCCGCCGCTTCATAAAAAACAGCACCAGTCCGCTTGCGATGACAGCGGTGCCGAACAGGCCGGAGATAAAATAAAGCCATCGCAAGCCGGGGCCTGCAAAACGTGCATAATGCAATCCGTGCATCAGCTGCATGGTCGTGGCGATCTGACCCGTATTGAGCGTAACCCCAAGCAGATGCCCATCAGGCAGGCTGAAATCCACATGGTCGCGGGTCAGGTAGGGAGCGGCGGCATCACTGGCAAAAATGCTCATCCGGTCAGGTCCGAACAGGATGAAACCATACGGCCGCCCCCCAAGTTCCTGCTGCGCGATGGACAGAAGGGGGGATAGGGGCGGCACAGCTTGCAGGGGCGGCTTAGGTAGAGCGGACGGAGAAGATATCCTCCCTTTTTTCGTCCCATGCAGCAGGCTATGGGCGGGCATGATTGTATCGGCATGAACAAGGATGCCGGTGTAGGCAATCATGACCATGAAGGGCAGGGCCAGTACGCCCGCCAGAAGATGAACGTCCAGCCACGACCGGATGCGTGATGTGGACAGGCGCAGCAGGACCACATCAGGCACCAGTGCGTGCAGGTGGATGACGATGCCCGCCCCTACCACGACCAGCAGGCCCATCGCCAGCATATTGACCACACGGATGCCTGTCTCGTGCCCCCCGCGCAACGTATAATGGAAGTTATAGAAGAACTTCCCGCCCGCTGTCCTTCGCGTCGGAATCACCACGCCGGTAGCGGGGTCGAGAACGTCTCCCACGAATTCATGACCGTTGTAATGGAGGACTTCCAGCACGGGAGACCGGGCGGAGGGCAGGACAAGAAAGGCGGCAATACCCCGTGCCTGCTGGAGGCGTAATAGGGTCGTAGCATCCGACAGGGCCATATCGGTGGGATGAGTGGAAAAATGCCCTTCGGTTTCAGGCTGCATCCACCGGGTGATTTCAGTATCGAAAACCGCCAGTGTGCCGGTTGCAAAAACGCATAGCAGGCACAGTCCCGATACCAGACCGACCCAACCATGCAGCCAGCCCATCCGTGTCCGCAGGGTTTCGCGCATCAGGATACGACAAGACGGGAAAGGGCGGCAACGCCACCTGCCGTAATCACCACCATTGCACCCCGATAGCGGGTGTATAGCCCAAACCATGTCAGGATCAGGACCGGCAGGCATGCAAGGGCGATCATGTGACCTGCCGCCGCAGCATCGGTCGGGGTGGGGCGTGCCCGCTGGACAAGATCCATCAGCAGCATATGGGCGACCAGATATGAAAAAAGACAGCCCCCAGCCGCATTGACAAGCCTGTTGAGCATAAGCCGGGATTTCGGGGAGACCGTAACGCGGGACATGGAACTCTTCTGTTACCAAACGACATATTAATGCGAATTATTCGCATGTCATATCTATGCCACAAAGCGACGAGGTTTGCGAAGGGTGTCATTTTGGGGGGCGGGCTTCATCGCGTGAGATAGAAGATGAAGGCGTATGCTATGTGAGTGGTAGCCCTGAACATATGAGAGCCGTTGCTGTCATGGAGCCGGCCGCCTTCTGTTCGTCAGATAGGGCAGGGGAAGTCCTCTTTTTAGTGGGGGAGGCTGGTGCCCGGTGAACTTTCAGAAGCATCGTATCAATCATCAGGCGCTTCAAATGACCGGTCCGTTCAGTCAGGGCAGCGAAACATGTTACTCGCAGGCCAATCCTCGACCCGCGCCTTGATATATCTTTTGCTGTTACGGAATGTATATTTTTTACACATAGGGAAGCCCTAGGATAAATCCGAAATTTGGATTAACTGTATCGTCATGTGCTAGAAAAAGCTGCCGCAGGATAGAAAAATCTAAGAGAGTCATATGAATGTTGCAAACCGAGATATGAAAATACAGTAAAGATTGTATTAGGGATTTAAAGATGATATCAAAAAAAACTCGGATGATGCTATATTTATTATTATCTGCGGTAGCGTCCTGTGTATGCTTCATATTTGGTCAGCATCTTTATATTGATTCTGATGAGGCTAATTATGCACTCGCTGTGCAGGACATGGCGCGAGGGAACTTTTTTTTAAAAAATTGGGTATTCTCTCCCGATAATTTTTGGACAATTGATGTCGCGGGCATGTATGCCCTCAGCAGTATATTCGGTAACAAACCGTTTATACCGCACCTTATGGCGGCCCTGTGGTGGGGAGGTATAACTTTTCTTAGTTTAATATTATGCAATATATCGAAAAAAGATTACTCATGGCAGAGATGTCTGCCCGTTATATTATTTCTGGCGTTAATGCCGCTTTATGATCATGGTCCCGAAAGTTTCATCTCTTACATACCTTATCATGTAGGTACCGTTTTTTTTGGCCTATGTATTTTTGTATCCATACAGTCAGTGATTAGTGGAAAAAATGTTCCATTTGCATTGATGATGATATTTTTATTCACAACGTTAATATCAACATCAGACTTCTTTGGTGTTGTTGTCGCCATTGTCCCGGCAATCATGGCGTTAATTATGAATGCCAGGTCATATGAAGAAAAAAGTTTTGTTCCAAAAATATCAGCATCAATTATATGTGGACTTGTTGCGTCAAAAATAATTCATATCATAATTGTTAAAAATGGCGGATTTTATTCCCGCGAAATCCATGCGCGCTTTCTGCCATTTGATGAATTGCCCCAACGCGCCATTTACACCATACAGTCTGTTCTGGATTTTTTTGGTGTCGATTTCCTGGGGAAACGGGTTGGGAATTCCTTGATCTGTATGCTTCGTGCGATACCCTTCGTAGGAATGGTTTGCGGAATTTTCCTATTATCGAAAAGGTTCACCATAAAAGAAATTAATAATTACGATTATTTATCTCGAGTATTCATTTTTGGTTTTTGTATAGATTTTTCTGCTGCGTTCTTTTCTGATTTCTATCTGACGAAGGAAGATATAATAAGATACTTTCTTCCATCTTTCATATATTTTGTATTGTTCTTTTCACGTAATTTTTCCATAAAACCAATAGCGTTTTATGTTCCCATATTTGTAACTGTTATAATCTATCCTTTTTCGTACTATAACCTGTCAGATCATAAATCTGATCCTTTCCATATCGACCATCAGATTAATACAAAGTACATTATTCAGGCTTTGAATGAAAATAATGTACACCATGGATATGCCGGTTATTGGGAAGGTTCTCTGGTGACATATGAGAGTGGGGAAAAAGTTATCTCCCGGGCGATATATGATGAACATGATCCTGACCACCAGAAAGCATGCAATCTATATCCGCATCAATGGTTATCTAGGCTGGACTGGTACGCCAGAGACAATGTGGAGCAGGAAAAATATTTGTTTTTCATAACGCATGACTTTGTTTCAAAGAATAATGATGGCCTGCTCCGGCGCGATGTTTTCAATACATTTGGAAATCCGGTAAAATCCATACATATCGGTGAAAACACTAATATCGACATATATGAAAAACGGACAGTCGAGACATGCCCTAACCTGTTTATCACCTACCTGTTCGATAAGGATGCTCCCCCACAGGCAATCAGTAAGCGGTAATCTGGAACATCATGAATGCCCACCATTCATTTCCAGCGTCATTCAGGGTGCGAACAGAAACCATCGCGGGCTGGACCGGGGCTTGATCCAACCTGCTGCGACCGTAATAGGGTGATGACAGGCATAAGTAAGGATTGTCCATATCGCGGTATGACAGCATATCATTCCTTAATGTGCTCCCCGTTTTTAATGAGACATGGGCACGATAGGCTCATTAGGATGGGCGGGAGGAGCCCGGTGTTTTTCGCGTTTCAGGCTCCAGATATGCCTCAAAACGCATATGGGCGTATTCCTGATCGCATGTCGTCGTAGGGGGCATCGGAAAGGTTGCTGAGCATGATGGCAGTCAAGAGCAGGTCATCCGCCTGTCTGCGGGCGAAAGAAAAACCGGAAGTTTCCCTTGTCCGCGCGGGATTACGCAGACCCTGCTCCATAGTCGTCGCAAGGAGGGCTGCTTCGCGCCTTCGTTCTATTCTCGTGATGCCGGGATATTGCTGAATATTGTGCGTGGGAGATTTTCCATGGCAATATCTTGCCCATAGGGATGCACTGCCGTAATCAGAAGGCTCCACTCCGCCTATGGTTTCGTTCGTGGAAGTGCTGATCTCGCCTGTAGATATGCAGGTTGATTTCCGGGGGCTGGCGACTTCAATGGCGCACGGGACAGAATGCAGGTATATGCGCACCATGTCAGGAGATCAGCATTACACGCCCTGTAACATCAACTGATGTCGCAAGACAGGCCGGTGTGTCGCAATCAGCCGTGTCGCGCGCCTTTTCGCCGGGGGCGAGCATTGCACCCGCAACGAGGCGCAAGGTTCTGGAGGCTGCGGCGGCGCTGAACTACCGGCCCAACCGTATCCCCGCCATCATGCTGTCGGGGCGTTCGCGCATGGTGGGCGTTGTGGTTGGGGGGCTGTCCAATCCATTCTACGCATCCGCTCTGGAGCGTCTGGCCATATCGTTGCGTGCCGAAGGGTTGCAGATCCTGCTGGTGCATGTGGATGATGCACTGACACTGGATAGTGCGCTGGATCACCTGCTGAGCTATCGCGTCGATGCAGTCGTTACAGCCTTGGCCGTAGGCACGCGCAGTGCAGCGCGCGCGCTGTCGGATATGAAAATTCCCGTAATCTGCTTCAATTCCCGCCTGACCGGACCATGGATATCGACCGTCGTGTCCAACAACCGCGCAGCGGGGAATATGGCCGCGCGTGTGCTGCTGGAATGCGGCGTGAAACGTCCGGCCTGGCTGGCCGGTCCCGTGCGTAACACAGCATCGCGTGCGCGCGGACAGGGATTTATCGAGGGGTTACGGACGGATTCCAGCGTATCGGGCGATCTGATCGAACTGCACGGGGATGACAGCTACGAAAGTGGCTACGACGCGATCTGCAAAATGCTTGCGGGTGGTGCGCGGCCGGATGGCCTGTTCAGCAGCAATGATCTCATGGCCTGTGGGGCAATGGACGCGCTGCGGCAACGTGGTGGCCTGCGTTGCCCGGAAGATGTCGTCATGATGGGATATGACAATATTCCCCAGGCTGGCTGGTACGCCTACGATCTGACAAGTTTTGATCAGCAGGCGGAAAGGCTGGTTGCCGTGGCGACGGAACTGCTTGAAACCGCGCTGCAACCCGAAAGCGGGCCGGTATCACGTACCTGCGTGATCGAGGCAAAGCTGGTCGTCCGACGCAGCACCACGCCCCAGTTCATTTAAACGTTACCGATTTTGCGATTGTTTGGCGGCGGCATACCTGTGCATAGCTATGCAATACCTATGCAGCCGCCTGACATTGGGGAGTGAGATTATGGCAGACAGGAATTTCCGCAGCATTCTTACCGGCTCGTTCTCGACGCCCTGCGGTGACAATCCAACGGTGGCAATGATCGAGGCCGCATACCGGCATGCCGGTATCGACGCCCGCTACATCAACTGCGACGTGAAGGCCGAAAACCTGGCCGCCGCCGTGGCGGGGGCAGTGGCGATGGAATGGGTCGGTTTCAACTGTTCCCTGCCGCACAAGGTGGCGGTGATCGAGCATCTGGATGAACTGGCGCAATCCGCGCGCATCATTGGCGCAGTGAACTGTGTCTCCATCCGCGATGGTCGGCTGATCGGCAACAATACTGATGGCAAGGGTTTCCTTGCCTCGCTGCAAAGCGTGACGGACCCGGCGGGAAAGCGCGTGCTTGTGCTGGGGGCAGGCGGGGCCGCACGTGCCATCGCAGTCGAACTGGGGCTGGCCGGGGCAAAGCATCTGACCGTGACGAACCGTGATCCTGACAAGGCACGGACGATCGCAGCCCTTGTCGCTGACAACACGCCGTGCGGGGCGGAGGTCATGGCATGGGATGGAGAAATCTCAGTGCCCGAGGGCACCGATATTGTCATCAATGCAACATCAATCGGTCTGGGCGATGCACAGGCCCTGCCGCCGATCGGGCTGGAAACGCTGCGGCGCGGCATGGTCGTGGCGGATGTCATTCCCAATCCACCCATGACACACCTGCTGCGCAAGGCGCGCGCACAGGGCTGTACGGTGCTGGACGGGCTGGGAATGCTTGTCAATCAGGGTGTCATCGGGGTGGAGCTATGGCTGGGGCGCAAGCTGGATTCCGGCGTGATGCAGCGCACCTTGCAGGAAATATTCGGCGTATCGGACTGAAAGGGAAGCGTCACCTGACCACGGGGGCAGAACCGGGGCGAAAAGAAAGGAAAGGCCGCATGACAACCGTTTCCAGCGCCAGCACTGAACATCCGTCGCCCCGGCACAGGCTGCGCCAGCGCGCGCTTGATGTCCTGCCGCACTTCGCCCATCTGGGCGACAGCAGGCCGCAGGCCCGGCGTTATGTCGGCATTGCCGCCGCCGTGGCGGCAGTGGGTGGCCTGCTGTTCGGCTATGATACGGGCATCATCGCATCGGCGCTGATTTACGTCAGCCAGAGCTTTTCGCTTTCCACCGCCGGGCAGGAATGGGTTGCGGCGGCCCTTAATCTGGGGGCGGTTGTCGGTGCGGTGCTCAGCGGCCCGGTTTCAGATCGCTATGGCCGTCGCCCGGGAATCATGCTGGCTTCGGCGGTGTTCATCCTTGCCTCCTTCGGGTGTGGTCTGGCGCCGGATACGACGATCCTCATCATCGCGCGGCTGTTCCTTGGCGTGGCGATAGGGGCCACCACGCAGATCGTGCCGGTCTATGTTGCCGAACTGGCCCCGGCGGAACGACGTGGCGGTCTTGTATCCCTGTTCCAGATGGTGTTTTCGCTCGGCCTGTTACTGGCCTTTTTCGTGGGTTACGAAATGGCGGGGCCACCCGACTGCTGGCGGCCCATGTTCATGCTGGGGGCGGTGCCCGCGATATTGCTGGCGCTGGGCATGCTGTTTCTGCCGGAAAGTCCGCGCTGGCTGCTGCATCATGAACAGGAACGGCGCGCTATTGCGATTTTATACCGTCTGCGCGGGCATCATGATCCCGTCCGGATGGAACTGGACGCCGTCCTGTCCATTGACGAGGACGGGCGTGATGAGGACGCAGGCTGGGGCGCGTTGCGACAGGCATGGCTACGGCCCGCACTGATCGCCGCATTGGGTATTGCGGCACTTTCCCAGCTTTCGGGACCGAATGTGATTGTCTACTACGCGCCAATCATCCTGTCACAGACGGGGCTGGGTCATTCCACGGCGCTGCTGACATCGGTTCTGGTGGGTGTGACGTCCACTATCACAACAGGCATGGGCATTGCGCTGATCGACCGTGTGGGACGCCGCCGGATGCTCCTGCTGATGCTGCCGTTTGCAGCCCTTTCCCTGTTCGTGCTGGGGGCGGTCTTTCTCAGTCCGGCACCTATTGCGGGCATGCGCATGGTGATGATGGTTGCGTCGCTGCTGGGCTATATTTTCTTCAATTTCGGGTCGTTATCAGTGGCGGTGTGGCTGATTGCGGCGGAGGTGTTTCCCCTGCATGTCCGCAGCAAGGCCATGGGGCTGGCCAGCGCCACCGTCTGGCTTTCTGACACCCTTGTCTCTCTCGTCACGCTGTCGCTGGTCAATGGGCTGGGTACGACTGGCACGTTCTGGCTGTTTGGCCTTATCAACGTCATCTCGTTCGTTTTTGTCTGGGCTTTCGTGCCCGAAACGGCGGGAACGACGCTGGAAGGTATCGAGAAGCGGTTGCGGTCGGGAACCTTTCTCGCACGCGACTGACGGGGAGCAGGGAAACGGATGTGCGGGCTGTGAAGGACCAGCCACGTGTATCGCGGTTTTGCCGGGAGTAGGGAAGGGCCTGTCTTGATGGCTGTGTTATTATCACCCCTTAATCATAAAATACCGGCATAATGGATCAGGTCATGCCCTATGCCCGCTGACTTCCTGCCCGAGGGTGCGTGGCATGCGGATGCAGCCAAGGGCCGCCACCAGCGCGATAATGGCTGCCGCAAAGAAGGTTGCATGCAGTTCAGCCAGTCCCACGCCGTGGCTGTGGTCGATGGTCTGGAAAAGGGAGAGGCCGAACGCAGCCCCCGCGACGCCTGCGGCCGACGCAGCCTGTTGCAGGATGGACAGCAGTCCGGATGCCGCACGCCGCTCCTCGGTGGAAATATCGGCAAATGCTACGGTGGAAAGGCTGGTCAACTGCATGGATCGCGTGGCGCCCGCGAAAACCAGCATCAATACCAGCAGGCCCCTGTTCGTATCCGGCGCTGCGAAACCGCATGCAACAAGCGAAAGGGCAACCATCAATCCGTTGAACAGCAATATGTTCCGAAAACCGAACCGCCGTATAATCGTGCTGGTAAAGGGTTTCAGGCCCAGATTGCTACAGAAATAGACCAGAACCCATCCCCCCGCCGCAGCCGGACGTAACCCGAAACCAAGCTGGAACAGCAGTGGCAGCAGGAATGGCATGGCGGAGAACAGGGTGCGAAACAGCACACCTGGATACAGCACGACATAGCGCAGGCTGGGGCGGTTTAGCGGAGCAAGTGAGAGGATGGGCGTGGGGTGCCGCCTGAGGTGCCGTATGGCGGCCCATCCGGTTGCAATGCCGCCAATGATCAGGCCAAGGGCGATTTCGCGGGTACGGCCACTTTCCGCCGAACGCTGGAAACCCGCAAGCAGCGTGGTCAGCCCGATGGCGCACAGGGAAAAGCCCACGAAATCCATGGGGGGCGGTTCGGATTTTTCTTCCTGCGGGACGAAGCGCAGGATGGCGATGGCCCCTGCCAGCCCGATGGGCAGGTTGAGCCAGAAATTCCAACGCCAGTCCAGTGTCTGGGTAATGAAGCCGCCCAGAACCGGGCCAATGATGGGGGCCATGAGGCCAGGCCAGACGGTTACTGCCTGTGCGCGCATCCATTCGGATTTCGGGGTATGACGCAACACCACGGACATGCCGACGGGCATCATCATGGCCCCGGCCAGTCCCTGCGCGATACGGGCCAGCACGAACATTGTCAGGTCAGGCGCGATCCCACACCAGACGGATGCAAGGGTAAAGGCAATGACGGAGACGAGCAGCAGCGTGCGCTCACCAATTTTTTGCGACAGCCAGCCGGACAGGGGCGACAGGGCAGCTGATGCCAGCATGTAGGCCGTAATCCCCATGGACAGGTCAATGGTTGTTACGCCAAAGCTGTGCGCCATCTGCGGCAGGGATGTATTGATGATCGCGCCATCAAGGTTCTGCATGAATGACGTCGCCGCCATTATCAGGGCGATCATGGGGGAATAATTCTGGCGTGCGGCGGGCGTGCCTGTCTGTCGGGTCATGTGGATCGGGCCGGGTTGGGATCTGGACAATACGCGCGGCATTCTTCGCGGGCAGCAGGGACCGCCCGGTCGGGTTGAGATACCGCCATATCCAGTCCAGATACGCCAGATTCTGCCGCCCGACCAGTTCACGATCCTGTAGCGGCCTTCTGTGTGTGGCCGCTACAGCGCGTTTACTCCGACTGGATTATGAACAGGGGGGCATGATACCCAATGGTATCCCCGTCCTGCGCCAGAATAGTATGAACCACCCCGTTTGCGGGTGCTATGACAGGCAGGCGGACAGGCCCGACTTCAACAAAGGCAAGGATGTCGTCTGTTGCGACTGTGCTGCCGGGCCTGATCGCACCCATGCGGAAAACGCCCATTTCGGGACTGGGCACGGTGTTCTGTCGGACGGACGGGGCTATGGTCTGCGCGACCGGGGCCGCTACGGCGGGTGATAGCGTAAGGGTCAGGACCGCATCATTTTCGGCAAGGGTCAGGTGAGAGACCTCGTGGCGTCGCATTGCGGGCGCCAGCCTGTCCAGCATTTCCAGAAGGGTCATGATGCGGCTGTGCCCATTATGGTTTCCAGATAATGTACATTGATCTCGCCTGCCGCGAATGCGGGTTCGTCCATCAGGCGGCGATGCAGTGGGGCCGTTGTCGCAATGCCCGTAATCTGCATTTCATCCAGCGCGGCCTTCATGCGATTGATGGCATCCGCGCGATCAGTGCCGTGAACGATCAGTTTCGCCACAAGCGAATCATAGTGGGGTGGTACGGCATAGCCATCATATAAATGCGTATCGACCCGTACGCCGGGACCACCGGGGGCGCGCCATTTGGTAACCAGACCAGGGCTGGGGCGTAATGTCACCGCATCTTCGGCGTTGATGCGACATTCCAGCGCGTGCCCGGTGGTATGAATGTCGTGCTGGCAAATGGACAGGGGATGGCCCATGGCGATACGAAGCTGTTCGTGTACAATATCGATACCCGTGGTCATCTCCGTTACCGGATGTTCGACCTGCAGGCGGGTATTCATTTCAATAAATGCAAAATCGCCGCCTTCGTACAGGAATTCGAAGGTGCCCGCCCCTACATATCCCATCCGGATGCAGGCATGCGCGCATAATGCGCCCAGAGCCGCGATCCGTTCCGGGGCGATGCCGCAGGCGGGCGCTTCCTCCACCAGTTTCTGATGGCGACGCTGGACCGAACAGTCGCGCGCGCCCAGCCATACGGCATGGCCGTGGGTATCGGCCAGAACCTGAATTTCGATATGGCGTGGTTTCTGCAAAAAGCGTTCGGCGTAGACGACAGGATTGCCAAAGGCACGTCCCGCTTCCTCGCGCGCGGTGGCAATGGCTGTGTCCAGTTCCGTCTCATGGTGGACAATCCGCATGCCGCGTCCACCGCCCCCGCCACTTGCCTTGACAATAAGCGGGTAGCCGATCGCCGCGCATATTGTCCGGGCCATGGCGGGGTCGGCAGGCAGCGCGCCGTCCGAATCAGGCAGGCAGGGCACGCCAGCAAGCCGCATCTGCTGCTTGGCGCTGATCTTGTCGCCCATAAGTCGCATGACGGCGGCGGACGGACCAACGAGAACCAGCCCTGCCTGTTCTACGGCCTGTGCGAAATCCGGATTTTCGGACAGGAAACCATAACCGGGATGGATGGCGTCCGCTTCCGTCAGGCTGGCGGCACGCATGATGCGCGGGATGTCCAGATAGCTGCGTGCGGCGGTGGCGGGGCCGATGCATATGCTGTGGTCTACAAGGCGCAGATGAGCCAGACTGCTATCGGCCTCCGAATAAACGCCAATGGTTTCCAGCCCAAGAATGTTGCAGGCACGGACAATGCGCAGGGCAATTTCGCCCCGGTTGGCGATGAGAACCCGGCGGATCTTACGCATTTAGCCGCTCCACGCGGAAGAGCGGCGTCTCCGGTTCGACAGGCTGGCCGTTCGTCACCAGTATTTCCACGATGCGGCATGGATATTCCGCTTCCATGCGCGACAGGGTTTTCATGACTTCCAGAATATACAGCGTCTGCCCTTCCGATACGGTATCCCCCACCTGCACGAAAGGCGGCGCATCGGGTGCCGCTGCGGCGTAAAACTGGCCGTGCATTGGGGCTGCGATAATCGTCTGGGCGGAGGCAGCGGGCACTGATGGCATGGGAAGGGCGGGTGGCGCATCTGTATCCGCCGTGGGGGCTGCGGGTTGTGTCGCCGTGCGCACAAGATGGATGCGTTCGTCACCCTGCCTGTAATCCAGTTCCGCAATGCCAAGCTGCGCCATGCGGGCCATCAGAGTCTCAAGATGCGTAAGGTCGATATTCATGTCCGCTCGATCCGCTTTCAGCACAGGGGTTTTACGATAACGCCCGCATCTTCCAGTCCGGTCCGCACGGCGCGGGCGACCGCCACGGCCTGCGGGTTGTCGCCATGGACGCATATCGTATCGATCCGCGTGGGCAGGAACCTGCCCGATACCGTCTCGATCCCGCCAGCGCGCACCATGCGCACCATCCGCTCCGCCACGAAACCCGCATCATGCAGGACCGCGCCGGGCTGCGTGCGTGAGACCAGATGGCCATGTTCGTCATAGGCGCGATCGGCAAACACTTCCGAGAAGACCGGAGCATCCTGTTCATGACCAAGGCGTTCAAGATGGCTCAGCGCAATGGCGATGATCGGCAGGCCGGGTGCCGCGCGGCGGACCGCATTCAGGACGGCCTGGGCTACGGCGGGGTCTTTTTCCGTCAGGTTGCCAAGTGCGCCATGCGCCTTCACATGCGTGATCTCATGCCCCGCATAACGGGCCAGAGCGATTGCGGCACCGATCTGGTAGGCGACGATATGTTCGATTTCCGCAGGCGACAGCGGCAGCGCCCGCCGCCCGAAACCCCACAGGTCGGGAAAGCCCGGATGCGCGCCTACGCCTACCCCTTTTTCCTGCGCGATGTGGAATGTGTGGGCCATGACCTGCGGGTCGCCCGCGTGAAAACCGCAGGCAACATTGGCCGAGGTCACGATGTCCAGCATGGCGGCATCATCGCCGATTGTGTAATGGCCAAAACTTTCACCCAGATCGGCGTTCAGATCGACGGTGCTGACAGGCATGGTGTCGTGCTCCATAAGGGCAGGGGTCAGGATGTTACGGAAATGGCGGGGGCGAGATCAGGGCGCAGGGTGTCAATCCCGCATGCCAGTGCGTGCAGGTGACGGGCATCAAGGCGCATGGCCTCGACCGCTTCGTGTCGCGTGATCTGGATGAAGCGGACGGACTGGCCGATGGCTGTCTGCGCCAGTACCCGCAGGTCGGGTTCGATAACGGTTGCGATCTTGGGGTAGCCGCCGCAGGTATTGGCGTCCGCCATCTGCACGATGGGCTGTCCCGCTGGGGGAACCTGCACCGTGCCGGGCAGGATGCCGTGGGAAAACAGGTTGACCGGGCTGTCCAGTGTCAGGGTTTCTGTCCCTTCCATCCGGTAGCCCATGCGGTTGGCGCTGGGCGTCAGTTTCCATGGCTGTCCCCAGAAACGATCCTGTGAACCGGCGGTGAAAAGGGCGTATTCGGCGGCAGGCAGCGCGCGTACGACAACATCGCCGCCATCGGGAAGCGGGGTAGGGCATGTCAGTCCGTAACCCGTAGCAGGGAAGGGTAGCGGCGGGACCGGGAGTGTTTGCAGCCGGTCCCCCCTGCGCAGCGCACGGGCGGCCAGACCGCCAAAGCCACCCTTGAGGTCCGTTGAGCGTGACCCCAGAACCTGAGGAACATCTACCCCGCCCCGCAGGGTGACGTAGCAGCGCGCGCCTGCCGTGGGGGCGGGAATGGTCAGGATCTGACCGGGACGCGCCTGCATGGCCCAGTCCGGTGGAAGGGGCGTGCCATCCAGTGTGGCGGCAGTGCGTGCGCCGGTCAGGGCAAAGCTGGTGGCATGGTCAAAGCGTATGCGGAAGGGAAAAAAGACAACTTCGATGCCAGCGGCGTCCGGATCATTTCCCAGCAGGATATTGCCATACGCCAGCGCCAGACGGTCCATTGCTCCTCCACGGGAGACACCAAGCGATATGGCGTCCGGTCGCCCGAAATCCTGTATGGTGTTCAGTGTCGAACTGGTCAGGATTTCGATCATCATGCCCTCACGAAGCGGATGGTATCGCCCAGCCTGAACAGGCAGGGTTCGGCACGGAAGGGATCAAACAGCGAAAGGGACGTGTGCCCGAGGATATGCCAGCCGGAAGGCGCGGTGCAGGGCATGATGCCCGCATGCCCGCCCCCGATAATGACCGAACCCTGTTCCACCTTCAGCCGGGGGGAGGCACGGCGCGGCATGGCCAGGCGGGGATCAAGACCGGTCAGGTAGACAAATCCCGGCATCGCACCGATCGCGGCAACGCTGTAGGTGGCCTGAACGTGGGCTGCGACCGTCTCTGCTTCCGTCAGGCCGGCAAATTGCGCCACCGCCGCCAGATCTTCCCCTGCCGTGCCGCCATATGTGACGGGAACCGTGATTTCCCGTGACGGGACGGGATCATCCGGCGCCTGTGCCCATGTTTCGCGCAGCAGGTCTTCCACCGCGACGGGATCGGTAACGGTGACATCGAACATGACCAGCAGGTTGTTGACGCCGGGGACAGCGTGGGTAATGCAGGGATGTTTTGCGATATGGCGGGCCGCTGCCCATATCCGGCGCTGGGTCTGGTCGCTGAAGGCCCCGTCGGCGGCATCCAGCAGCAATCCGCCCGCTCCCGCCATGCTGATACGTGTCATGCCGGGGTCTCCTGCTGTATCAGGTGCATGGTCCCCCGGTTTTCGGTGCGGGATGCCAGGGACGGAATGGTAACGGAAAGAAACGTTATCACCACGCGATTCAGCATGAGCTGACAGTCACTGGCAACGGGTTTCTTTTTTATCCGTAACGTTTTCATGCTGGCAGCCTAATTGTTCAACAATCCCTTGACCAGAAAAAAATGTTTCGTATAGGGTTCGTTATGGGATGAATATGATCTGACCCGTTCGGTATCTGGCGGAATGTCACCGTAACTGATTATTTTTAGTAAATATTCCCTATATGACAATAATATAGGCGTTATGTTCTGTATATTTCTTTAATTCTGGCCCCGTCATGGCCATCGGTTTTGCGGATGAAACAGGGATAAAAATGCCGGACCATCTCGTTATCAAAAATCATTGTTGAACAATGTGATAATGAATTCCCGTACCGACGCTGGATTGCGCCATCCGGCGCGTGGCATGCGATTTATGTATCAGGATGACTGCCTGATTATGGGTCCGGTCAATAAAAATGGATCATGATGAAGAAAATGTATGATGTACCCTTATTCAGATGCCGGCATATTTTCAGCCTCCCGACTTCCGCAACGGGTATGGAGGCCGCAGCCTGCCCGACAGTATCCATTCGTGATCTGCCCACAGGAATATTACGGCTGAAATGGGCACGGGCCGGAAAATGATGGTACGTTCTTCCCATCAGTCCCTGCCTGCCAGTGTTGCCCAGCGTCTGCGTGAGGATATTCTGGATGGCGATCTGGTCAGCGGACAGCCTCTGGTCGAAGCGCAGATGGTGGAACGGTTCGGCGTATCCCGAAACACGGTGCGCGAAGCCATGCACTCACTCGCGCAGTCCGGGTTGGTGACCGTTATCAGCCACAAGGGCAGTTTTGTCCGGCAACTGACCGCTTCCGACATTCGGGAGATTTACGAAATCCGCCGTATTGTGGAAACGGGTTGCTGCATCCGGGTCGAAACCGGTCGGTGGACCCAGCTTGCCCCCGTATTTACCGCAGCCTTTACGCAGGCGCGTTCCGCCATGCGCGATGGTGAGTGGCGGATGGCCGGAACAGCCAGCCTGCTTTTTCACCGCCTTCTGGTTGGGGCGTGCGGCAGCGATCAACTGACCGCCTTTTTTGACAATATATGCGCCCAGATGCGGCTGGCATTTCAGATGGTGCAACCGCAGGACGCCATACAGCGGCCATGGCTGGAAAAGGATGTCGCCATTTTTGAAACCCTCAGGGAAGGAAAGACAGGACAGGCCATCACCCTGATCGAGGATTACCTGAAGTATTCGGAAGACCTTCTCTTCACCCTCATTCCCGGAATAGACGAATGAAAAACTATCCTGCCGCCTACCAGATTCCCCCCGACTTCAAATACGCGGTCGATAGGGAGTTCTATAATACCGTCTCGAAATCGGCGCTGTCCCGCCCGCCCGTCCTATCGGAAGTTGTTCCAATCCGTACCGGCTACGCATGGGAAGTAAAACAGGGGCAGGTTTTCCGTATTGTCGCCCCGGAGGGGCCGCAGGTTGGCGATCTTAACATCTGGTACCGTCACGACCCGCGTGAACGGCTGTGGGCATCGCGCACCCGCCAGCTTGAAGGGGCGCATGTCTCCACCTTCAACCGCCTGTGGTCAACGCTGCCGTTCATGCGTCCGCTCGTGACCATTACAGGGGATTCTCTGAACGATTATGGCGTGGATGCGTATGGTGGCCGTATTCACGACCTGCTGGGCACGCGGTGCGATCCCTACATCAACAAACTGCTGAGCGGGGAGGAGTTCGACCATCACTGCCATTCCAACCTGACCCGCGCCGTCCTGCCTTATGGCCTGACGGAATTTGATGTGCATGACGTGCTGAATGTGTTTCAGGTAACGGGTCTTAATCACGAAGACCGTTATTTCATGGAAGCGTCCCCCGCGCGGCCGGGTGACTATCTGGAATTCTTTGCGGAGGTGGATCTCCTCTGCGCCATTTCCACCTGTCCCGGCGGCGATCTGTCGCTGCCCATGTGGGGGGATGAGGCTGGCAGCACGCTGTCCGTATGCCGGCCGCTCAAGGTGGAAATCTACGATACCGATCCCGCCTGCCTGAAGGGATGGACGCCGCCGGTCCGTTCGGATTATCGCGGGCAGCATGGTCTGCGTGAAGACCGCTCCGGCGTTAACCGATAACCATGGCGGATAAACTCGCCCCCCGGCATCTGACGATGATCGCCTTTGGCGGCCTGATCGGGATGGGGCTGCTGGTCGGGTGTGGCAGCGCCATACATAGGGCCGGTCCCGCCATTGTGCTGAGCATCCTGTATGCGGGCATGCTGACATACTGCGCCATGCGGACCCTGTCGGATTATATGGCGCTTGACCCGGACCGGGGTTCGTTCCTTGCCTATCTGGGCACATCGCGCCGTTCGGGGGAGGAGTTTGTCTGTGGCTGGCTTTACTGTGCGTACTGGACCTGCGTCATCGCGGCGGAAGGACTGGGTGGGGGGATGCTATTGCATCAGTATCTTCCGCTGCCCGTCCTTCCGACGGCACTGGCGCTGATTGCGGCGGCATGTGCGCTGAACCTGCAGTCGGTCAGGCTTTTCGGGCAGGTCGAGTTCTATCTGACCATGGTCAAGCTGGTTGCCATCATGGCGTTCTGTGCGGTTTGCCTGGGGGCGGTCACGGTGGACCTGTATCACCATGGCCGTCAGATCCTGCATGATCTGAATGGGATTGATCTGGCCCCGTTCGGGATCGGCGCGGCGTTCTATACCGTGCCAACCATCATGTTCACCATGGCCGGGGCTGAAATCATCACCATAGCCCATCGGGAAACGGAAACATCCAGCCAGACCCTTTCCGGTCTGGCCCGTCTCGTCACGGTGCGGATGGTCGCCTTTTATCTCGTTCCCGTGCTGCTTATCCTGCTGATCCTGCCGTTATCATCTGTCCGGCCCGGATTTTCTCCCTTTGCCGATACGCTGGCTTTCCTGCATGTGCCGCATGGCAAAGCCGTATTCGATGGTGTCATTCTGGTTACGTTACTGTCCTGTATCAATTCCAGCACCTATATCGCGTCCCGCGTCATGAATGAACTGCGGACACATGACCGGGACGGAACGGGCATGGCGCCCGTGTCGTTCGCATCATGCATCATGGGGGTGTCGGCGGCGGGTGGCATGCTCTGCGTGGGGGCGACGCTGTTCAGCGCGGCTGCCTTTTCATTGCTGCTGGATGTCAGTGGCTACATCACCATTGTCGTTTACGGTGTCATCAGCCTGTCCTTCATCCGCTTTGCAACGGGCAGGGCATTATCGCCAATGACAAGGATGCGGGCCTTTATGGCACTGTTGCTCAGTGCCGGTGTGATGTCCGCCGTTATTGGCGGTGATGAGCGACGCAGCGGCCTGGAATGCTTTTTTGTCCTTGTCCTGCTTTTATCTGTCTGTCGTGTCGGGATGGGTCGTCTTGGCCGTTAGGGCTGGATATCCTGCGTGCGTGTTTTCGCCGCCGGTTCGAGTATCCATACGACTTCCGTTGCCGGACAGGTCCCTTTCAGTCCGCCCGGTACGTCATGCCGCCTGACGCAGGTGAGATGGAATGGCCCACCATAATACTGTCGGACTTCAGTTTCGTTTACGCTGAAGGGTGGTCCGGGCCTGAATGACTGATCGTATTCAAGGCAGATGAGCAGTTCCGGGGCAGCATCCGTGATTGCGATCACATGCGGAGCATAGGCAGTGCGTACGGGTTCAGGCAGGGCGATCAGGGATGCGCGATCATACACGGCATCGACAGGGCCGAGTGTCGTGCGGGTAAGATCGAAAATATTGCCAACGAAAATGCGGATATTCCCGGCTTCCAGACAGCGCAGGCCACCGAATTGCGAAATACGTGGCGTCAGTTCCAGTTCCGCAAATAACTGGTCCACCGCAATCTGGCTCAGCTCGATCCCGACGACCCTGTATCCCTGTTCAAGCAGCCAGTGGATATCAAGGCTCTTTCCGCACAAGGGAACAAACACGCAGGCCCCCGGCGGCAGGCCAAGCGCGGGGAAATGACGCAGAAGCAGCGGGTTGGGCTGTAGTTCATGAAAGCCGGTTTCATTGCGCTGCCATTTTCCGTGCCAGAATGCTTCATCCACTGTTGCGTTCATTGGTCATGGTCCTCCCCGCTGTATCGGGGCAGGTTGTATCAGGTGTCGCGCAGGCATCACAATACAGGCTGCCGGTCCGCCCGAAGTCAGGCAAACGGGTGGTTACAGTATCACGATCTTACGCAACACGTTTTCCGAAATGTTCACCAGATGGGTTCGTACATATTCAACCGCCAGAAGCGGGCTTTTCATCTCGATCATCTGGATGATGCCCCAGTGTTCGCATGATCCCGAGTGGTCTACACCTTCGTATTCATTTACGATTTTTCTGGCCCGCGCGATGTGGGACATGGCGACCGCGTGCATGTCAGCCAGCGCGGTGTTTCCGCATTCCTGCACAAGCGTGACATGGAAATCATCATTCAGGCGGTAGTATCCCGTTATGTCCTGGTTCTTTATGCACTCGTCCATCCGTTCCTGCAGACGCGACAGTTTCTCGACTGCCGTTTTAGAACCATCCTGCGCCAGCAGTTCGGCGGCAAACTGTTCAATGCTGCGCAGTACCTGAAAACGGTCCTCCAGATCGGTGCCGCGGACCGGTGTGACCGTCGCCCCCGAAAAGGGAGTGATCATGACCAGTCCCTCGCGTTCGAGTTCCTTCAGCGCATCGCGCAGGGGGGTGCGTGATACGTTATATTCGCGGCACAGTTCCTGCTCCGGCAGGCGCTTGCCCGGTTCCCACACCCCATTGATGATTTCCGCGCGAAGCTGACGCAGCAGCCCTTTCATAAGGACTTCCCGGTTGGCTGTGCCTTCGCGACTCTTTTTTTCGTCTACGGATATATTCATGGCGTCATGTCCATAGCCTGTTTCCCGGCAGGCGGACAGGGCATGGCGCGGGGTCAGAGGTCAAGTTCAAGAATGCTGGCATCGGCTGGCTCCGAACAGCATATCATCATCACGTCCCGGTCGGTTCCCGGCTGGTGCAGGGCATCGCGATGATTGACGCGCCCCTTCAGCACCCGTATTTCACACGCCCCGCAAACGCCCTGTTCGCAGGAATAGGCAACATCCAGATTATTGCGCAGGCAGGCGGCCAGTATCGTCTCGCCGGGCAGGACATGCAGGTCGTGCCCGCTTCTGGCCAGACGCACCGTATATCCATTGTCCTGAACGGACGGGACCGCCCCCAGCGGGGCGAAACGTTCGATCAGTAACTGCTGGCTGTTTCCGAGTGCCTGTTCAGCTTCGTGTATCATGCGCTCCGGGCCGCAGGCATAAAACAGGTGGGAGCCGGGATGGGCGCGGATGATATCAGATACGCGCGGCTGGTCCATGCCGTGCGCGGTCTCAATCAGGGTTACATCGTCCTGCCCGGCCAGTTCATCGTAAAAGGCCATGCGCCCGCGCTCCGGCCCCCAGTAATACAGGTGCGGCTTCAGCCCCGCGCGCCTGCGTGCCCGCCAGATCGACAGCATGGGTGTGATGCCGATTCCGCCCGCCAGCAGGATTTCGCGCATGCCGGGCGGTGGAGAAACAGGGAAAATGCAGCGCGGGGCGGAGATCGTGTAGGTCTCGCCCACAATGCTTTCCCGGTGCCACCTGTCGGACCCGCCCCGCCCGTCGGGCATGCGCCGGACGGCGATCTGGTAGGTATCGGGGGCTTCACCCTCGTTCACCAGTGAGTACTGCCGGGTTGTCGTGGCATCGACATGCAGGTCGATATGCGACCCACCCGGCGCGGGGGGTAATGCCGTGCCATCGGGTGCGCGGAACATATATACGTTCACGTCCGGGGCTGCGTAATGAATGCTGACAAGCCTGACCGTAAGCACGGCATCGTCCCCCTAAATTGTTCCGTAGGTAATGCCGAGCGAGCGCAGCCAGGTGCGGTATTTCTGCCCCATAAGGTCCGTCCGGTGGTGCAGTTCGTAGCGCAGATGGGTGGGAATGCGTTCTGGGCGCTGGGTTTCGACAATGACCCGGTCCTGATTGAATACGACATCCGCGCGTTCGCGCACGGTCTCCGCTGTGGGGGCGGGCTGGAGATCGGTGGCGGAACAGATGCGCACGATGCATTCCGTCGCGCTGAGCGGCTGAACGGTAAACAGGGTTGCGAAATATTCGCTGTTATTGTCGACCGGCGTGCCATTTTCATCGGCCTTCAGGACGCGTTTTGAAAAACGCGCCAGCAGGGGCCGGAGGCATTTATAGGTATAGAAACCGACAACCGGTATGCCGCGCGCATCGCCCCATGGCTGGAATACGCGCACTTCGGATGAAACCACGCCTTCGTCCCCGATTTCAACGGTATAGGGCGCGATCTCGTCCGGGTTTTCCATAACGCCATTCAGCCCCGCATGCACAAAGGGGAAATGCGTGGCATCGACAAAGTTTTCCACGGCGCGATAACCGTTGGCGTTGTAAGGGTAGGGGCCGCAAAGCACCTTCTGGAAGTGTTCATCATCCCATTCGGGGAAGGGGGCGATTTCCCCCGGATTATCGCCCAGACAGGTCCATACAAATCCGTACCGTTCCGCCACATGATGGGAAAAGGCACGGGCCTTGCGCATGGGCGTTTCACGCGGGGCGGCGGGGATCAGCGTGCATTCGCCACGGCTGTTGTAGCGCCAGCCGTGATAGGGGCAGACAACCTGATTGTCGCGGATACACCCCTTGGACAGTCGCGCCCCGCGATGGATGCACAGATCCTCCCACACATGGATTTCGCCTGCATCATCACGCCAGGCGATCAGGTCACGATCCAGCAGGCGGACAGGTGCGATTTTGCCTTTTTCAAAATCGGATGAATAGCCAACCGGAAACCAGTCGTTCAGCAGCACCTCGTCTTCGCAGACGGTGGGCAATGTTTCAGGGAACGCAGGCATCATTGACTCCTGACAGGAGGGGAAGGGATGCACTTATGGTATACAATAATAACGGATTCGCAATGTATTTTTCATGGGGAATCATGTCGGGGGTATGCAGGCATAAGCATCATGACGCGCGAGGCGGGATATGGTGGTGGAAGATTTTATAAAATAAAAACAATAAATAACATTGGTATAGCCTGTTTTTTCATATGGTGAGGCAGGGGTATCATGCGTGGAATTCCTGCCATCGTAACGGATAAGAAATATTTTCCTTGAATGGGTTCGTCTTTGTGCATATCCATTGATTGTATACGAACACGCGGGTCAACGACCCGTCTGTCTCAGATATGAAACGAGGAGTACCGGGCATGTCATCTGATTGTCACGTGGCCATTGTCGGTGGGGGGATTGGTGGTCTCGCCCTTGCCGCGGCGCTGGAGCAGCGGGGCGTGGACTACCGTCTGTTTGAACGTTCGGCGCAACTGGGGGAAATTGGCGCGGGCGTGCAGATGACGCCCAACGCGGTCAAGGTCATCCGGGCGCTGGGGCTTCTGGATGGGCTGAAGGATGTCGGATTCCTGCCGGAATCACTGACCGGCCGGAACTGGAAATCAGGCAAGACCCTGTTCCGCATGCCGCTGCGTGGGGAGTGTGAGCGGCTTTACGGCGCCAGCTTCTTCCACGTCCATCGCGCCGACCTGCATGAACTGCTGCTGTCGGGCGTGCGGCGTGATCGCATCGCGCTGGGCAAGGCATGTGCGCGTGTTACCTCGGAATCTGACGGGGGTGTCGTTCACTTTGCCGATGGTGACAGCTTCCGCGCGGATCTGGTCGTTGGTGCGGATGGTATCCATTCCGCCGTGCGTAAAAGCCTGTTCGGTGCGCAGCAGGCGCGGTTTACCGGGCATATGTGCTGGCGTGCCGTGGTCCCGTTTGACGCGATGCCGGATTTTGTAACGCCGGACTCCTCCTTCTGGATGGGGCCGAACGGGCATGTGGTCACGTATTACGTAAAGGGTGGCCGGGCGGTTAATATCGTCGCCGTTCTGGAAAGTCGTGACTGGGTGGAGGAATCATGGAACCTGCCCAGCACGCGTGAGGAACTTCTGACCGCATTCAGGGGATGGCACCCCAATATCCAGAAACTGTTCCAGCGCGTGGACACCACGTTCAAATGGGGGCTGTTCGACCGTGACCCGATGGAAAACTGGTCCGCAGGCCCTGTAACGCTTCTGGGCGATGCGGCGCATCCCATGCTGCCCTTTCTGTCGCAGGGGGCGGCTATGGCGATTGAAGATGGCTACGAACTGGCCCGTGCGCTGGACCAGAATGCCGATATTGCCTCTGCGCTGCGGATATATGAGGAATCGCGCAGGCCCCGTACCAGACGTGTGCAGCTTGAATCGCGTGAACGTGGGCGCACCTATCACCTTGCTTCGCCGCTGGAACAGTTCATGCGCGATTTCAGCTACAGGGTCCGCAATCTCATCAATCCCCACAAGGGCGGCATCAAGGCCAACTGGGTCTATGAATATGATGCCACGGCGACGCCCGCGGCCCTTGCGGCCTGATGGAACGTGACCGTAATGTTTCCATCAGATCCGGAACCGTAATAATTTTTTCTTGACATGGCGTCCAAACTGCCGAAACCTGCATATATCGTGTATACGCTATTAATGTGGACCGCACGGTGAATGGTGGTCCGGAATCAGGCAGGACAAGGAGTTTGAACGTGGCGAACGGAGTACGTGTAGGCATAGCAGGGGCCGGTCTGGGGGGCGTTGCCGCTGCGGGCCTGCTTCAGCGCGCGGGATTTGATGTCATCCTGTTCGATCAGGCTCCCGGTTTTGCCCGTCTGGGCGCGGGCATCCAGTTTGGTCCCAATGTTCTCAAGATTCTCAGCCATCTTGACGGGCTGGACAAGAAGCTGGAGGAAATTTCCTGTCTGCCGGATTACTGGGTCAGCCGCCAGTGGGACACGGGCGAGATCATGGCCAAGATCCCCCTGAACGCCGAACGTTCCCGCTACGGGGCACCTTACATTACCATCCATCGTGGCGACCTGCATCAGCTCATGCTGGACTGCGTGCAGCCCGAACGTGTGCGCTGGGGCCACAAGCTGGTCGATTTTCAGGATAATGGCCGTGACGTCACGCTGAATTTTGAAAATGGCGCGCGCGAGACGGTCGATATCCTTGTCGGGGCCGATGGCATAAACTCGCGTGTACGCGAAAAAATCTTCGGCAGGGAAGAGGCGGTTTATACCGGCTGGCTTGCCCACCGGGCCATCATTCCCGGTTCCGTGGCGCGTGGCCTCGGGGCGGATGTGAATGCGAAATGGTGGTCGGATGACCGGCATATCGTGTGCTACTACCTTGATCGTAACGAGGACGAATTCTACCTGGTCACAGGTGAGCCGGGTGAGTGGACAAGTGCCTCGGGCCAGCTACCGAGCACGCGCGCCGAATTCAAGGCGGCGTTCAAGGGTTTCCACCCGCTGGTTCAGGGGTATATCGACGCAACGGATGTCGTGAACAAATGGCCGCTCAAGACGCGCCAGCCGCTGCCGCAGTGGTATGAGGGGCGTGTCGTTCTGCTGGGCGATTCCTGCCATCCGATGAAGCCGCATATGGCGCAGGGTGCTGCAATGGCGGTGGAAGACGCGGCGGTGCTGACCCGGTGCATGAGCCTTCTGGGCACGCAGGATCTGGACGGCACGTTCCGGGCCTATTGTGATGCGCGCAGGGAGCGTGCGACGAAGGTCCAGACGATTTCCAACGCCAATACATGGCTGCGCCAGCCCGAAGATCCTTACTGGTGCTATGGCGACAATGTCTACGATCTGAAAATCGGTGCCTGATTGAACCAAAGGGGGACTGCATGGCGGTCAGCTTCTTTCTGACAGTCAACGGCCACCGCCACGAAGTGACGGCGGCGGCCGATACGCCACTGCTTACGGTGCTGCGTAACGATCTGGGGCTGAATGGTCCCAAATATGGTTGCGGGCTGGGGGAGTGTGGCGCCTGTACGGTCCTGCTGGATGGCAGGGCCGCAAGAAGCTGCGTCATGCGTGTCGATACGGCATCGCGTTACGCCATCACAACACTTGAGGGACTGGCGCAGGACGGGCCTGATCCCGTCCAGCAGGCCTTCGTTACCGCGCAGGCCGCCCAGTGTGGCTACTGCCTCAATGGCATGGTCATGACGCTACGCGCCTTTCTCAACACCACGCCCAATCCGGATGAACGCGCACTGAAGGAAGCGTTGCGTTACAATTTGTGCCGCTGCGGCACGCATGTCGAAATCATGCGGGCCGCCCGGATCGCCGCCGGGCTGGAAGGCGAGGGGACTGCATGACCCGCGCAACGGCACAGGATACGGGTTCCCTGCGCGTCTATCGCGCGGCCCTGCCCCCCAAAGGTCTGGCGGCGCGTGGCGAGTTTATTGCCCGCGATGAAACGCTGGTGCAGGTGGATGCCGACAACACGGTCCGGGCATTCTGTGGCCATGTCGATCTGGGGACCGGCATTGCGACCTCGCTTGCCCAGATCATTGCGGAGGAACTCGACGCCCGGCCAGCGCAGGTCCGTATGGTGCTGGGCCATACCGATGAGACCCCTGATCAGGGGGCGACCATCGCCAGTGAGACCATTCAGGTCACATCCATCCCCCTGCGCCGGGCCGCGGCACAGGCGCGACTTGTGCTATTGCAGCGCGCGGCGCAACTGACCCAGCGCCCGGTGGAGGATCTTTCGATCCGTGATGGCGTGGTGATGTGCGAGCCGTCGCTCGCCCGAGGGCCGCTCACGCTGGGGGACCTTGTGGCGGGCGTGGATATCCGCGCATTGCTGGATGAGACGGTTACGGTCAAGAAACCGTCCGAATATCGCATTGTCGGCTCTGAAATGCCGCGCGTGGATATCCCCGACAAGGTCACGGGCCGCGCGGTTTATGTACACGATGTGCGCGTGGACGGCATGCTGCATGCGCGCGTGATACGCCCACCCTATAACGGCTACGACCATGGCCCGTATGTGGCCCGCTCGCTGCTGTCGGTGGACCGGGTTTCGGTGGCGGACGTGCCGGGACTGGTGGATGTTGTCGTTATCGGGGATTTCGTGGGTGTCGTTGCCGAGCGCGAGGAACAGGCGATCGAGGCCGCCCGGCGGCTGAAAGTCGAATGGGCGCCGCTTTCGCTGCCCGACCTGTCCGACCCGGCGGAAGCCATCGGGGACAATCCCTTCACCCCCCGCGTGGTGCTGGACCGGGGGGCGGTGGACGACAGGCTTGAAAACCTCGCCCACCGTCTGGACCGCGAATATTACTGGCCGTACCAGATGCATGGCTCGATCGGGCCGTCATGCTCGGTCGCGGATTGGCAGGACGGCCAGCTGACAGTCTGGTCGGGCACGCAGAACCCCCACATGCTGCGCGCCGATCTTGCGCTGCTCATGGGCATGTCCATTGCCGATATCCGCGTCATCCGTCACGAAGCCGCAGGCTGCTACGGTCGAAACTGCGCCGATGACGTGGGTGGTGACGCAGCCCTGCTTGCCCGCGCGGTGGGGCGGCCCGTGCGCGTGCAGCTATCGCGCGAACAGGAACATGTGTGGGAACCCAAGGGGGCGGCCCAGCTTATCCGGGTGCGTGGTGGCCTTGATACGCAGGGCAGTCCGGTCGCGTATGATCTGGATACCAGCTACCCGTCCAATGTCTCGCCGCTTCTGGCGCTGGTCCTGACGGGCGTGGTCCCGGCGGAAATCCCCGCCGTGGCGCAGATGGGGGACCGGACATCCATCCCGCCATATGACTATCCGAACGCGCGTGTAACCGTAAAGGATATGCCACCCATCGCGCGGGCATCGTGGTTCCGTGGCGTATCGGCCATGCCCAACAGCTTCGCCCATGACAGCTATATAGATGAGCTGGCGGCTCAGGCCGGTGTCGATCCGGTTGAATACCGCCTGCGTCACCTGCCTGATACACGGGCGGCGGAACTGCTGAAGGCAACAGCGGACAGGGCGGGATGGACGCCGCGCACCAGCCCGGTTTCCCCCGACCTGTCGGCGCGCGTCCTGCGCGGGCGTGGCGCGGCCTATGCCCAGTACGTGCATGGCACATTCCCCGGCATGCCCGCCGCATGGTCGGCATGGATCGCGGATGTGGAAGTGGACCGCCAGACGGGCGTGGTCAGCGTCACCCGGGCCGTGGTGGGGCAGGATGCGGGGCTTATGGTCAATCCTGCCGGTGTGCGCCACCAGCTTCATGGCAATGTGATCCAGTCTACCAGCCGCACCCTGACCGAGGAAGTGCGTTTTGACGCACAGGGCGTGGAAAGTCGGGAATGGGGCGGTTACCCGCTGATAACCTTCCCCGAACTGCCGGATATCGAGCCGGTGCTGATGAAGCGTGATGACCAGCCGCCCATGGGGGCAGGTGAATCCAGCTCCGTGCCCAGTGCGGCGGCAATCGCCAACGCGCTGTATGATGCAACCGGCGTCCGCTTTCGTGATGTGCCCTTCACCCCGGAAAAGGTGAAGGCCCGGCTGGATGAGGCACTGGGACCATTCGATCCCGCGCCCGTGGCCCCGTACGTTCCATTGGCTGTTAGCGGGGCTGCGCCCCAGCCCGCCATGGCGCGCAACACATGGCGCAACCGGCTGCGCGTGGGCGGCTTCGCCCTTGCATTCGCAACCGTGGGCGGGGCGCTTGCCACGCTATCGCCGTGGCGGGCGGCCATCGCGCCGGTTGAGCCACCCGATCCCGGCCTGTTTTCCGCGTCCGCCATCGCCCGTGGTGCGCAGGTTGCGGCGGCTGGCGACTGCGCTGTATGCCATACCGCGCCGGGCGGGGTGACCAATGCAGGCGGTTTCGCGCTCGATACCCCGTTTGGTGTCATTTATACCACCAACCTGACCCCGGACCCGGAAACGGGCATCGGGCGATGGTCGTATGAAGCCTTCGCCCGCGCGATGCGCCACGGCATAAGTCGTGACGGGCGCCATCTCTACCCTGCCTTTCCCTATACCGCCTTCGCAAAGACCAGCGAGAGTGACATGCAGGCGCTGTATGCCTACCTCATGGCACAGAAGCCGGTCCGCAATGCGCCGCCGGAAACCCGGCTGAAGTTCCCGTATAACCAGCGCTTTACGCTGGCGGGGTGGAACGCCATGTTCCACGATCCGGCTCCGTTCACCCCGGACCCGGCCCGTTCCGTGCAATGGAACAGGGGCGCCTATCTGGTCGAAGGGCTGGGACACTGTTCGGCCTGCCATACTCCACGCAATGCCATGGGGGCGGAAAGCTGGCGGAAAAGCTACCTTGCAGGCGGTGAGGCGGAAGGGTGGAGCGCGCCCCCCCTGTCGGCCCTGTCATCTTCCCCCCTGCCGTGGAGCGAGGATGACCTGTACGCCTATCTGCGCACGGGCTACAGCCGCAATCATGGCCCCGCCGGTGGGCCGATGGCTCCCGTCGTACATGCGATGTCCGCCCTGCCGGACGAGGATGTGCGGGCCATGGCCCATTATGTGGCGTCGTTTGACACCCGCACGGCGGCGGAGCCTGTCAGCCAGCGGCGTGAGGATGTGATACAGGGCGCGCGCGAACGCCAGACGCTGGTGCGTGGTGAAGGCAGCCGCATATATCAGGGGGCCTGTGCCGCCTGTCATGAAGGCGAAGCGGCCCATCTGTTTGGCGCGCGCCCGCAACTGGCGCTGAACAGCAATATCTGGGCTGACAGTCCCGACAACCTGATCCGCATCCTGATGGATGGCGTATCCGCCCCGGTCCATCAGGCTGAAACCGTCATGCCCGCCTATCGCAACCTGCTGTCTGACCGGCAGATGGCGGAACTGATCACCTATCTGCGGGATACGATTGCGGCGGGCAGTCCGGCATGGGAAGGGCTGGAAGCAAAGATCGCCCATATCCGCGCCGAAACCGCCGGGGCGCGCTAATGGCGGGCTGGTTTCCTGCATGGCGTCGCGCGGCGCATCACGATCGGGTCGGACCGGACGAACATCCCGGCGCGTTCCAGACCGTCCTGCTTGGCGGGCAGCATGTGCTGGCCATGACCGGATCAACCGTTATCGGGCCGCTGCTTATGGGGTTTGACCCGAATGTGGCCGTTCTGTTTTCCGGTATTGGCACGCTGCTGTTCTTCGTGGTTACGGCAGGCCGCGTGCCTTCCTACCTTGGGTCCAGTTTTTCGTTCATCGCGCTGGTCGTGGCACTGACCGGTTATTCCGGCCACGGCCCCAACCCAGATGTGGCACTTGCCTGTGGTGGCATCTTTGCAGCCGGGGCCACCTATGCCGCCATTGGCGTGCTGGTCGGCCTGACGGGTACGGGCTGGGTCGAACGGCTTATGCCACCTTCCGTGACCGGGGCGATCGGGGCGGCGATCGGGCTTAACCTTGCCCCCGTTGCGGTGCGTGGGGTCGGCCATGGCGGGGCAGGGACGGCATGCGGCATGTTTGCGCTGCTCTGTGTCGTTCTGATGGCAGGGTATGGCACGGTCTTCGTGCGGCGTATCTCGATCCTGCTGTCCCTTGTCTGTGCCACCTTGGTCTATGCCGTCGTGGCGAACGGACTGCATCTGGCCACCCCGCTAGATTTTTCCGTGTTGCGGGATGCGCCGTTCCTTGGCCTGCCCCACGTCATCGCGCCACGCTTTTCCGCGCATGCGGCCACATTGCTGGCCCCGGTGGCGCTGGTGCTGGTTGCGGAAAACCTTGGCCACCTGAAGGCGATCGGGGCGATTACCGGCCACTCGCTGGACACCATGACGGGCCGTGCCTTTGTGGGGGACGGGCTGGCGACCATGCTGGCTGCCTCCTTCGGTGGAACAGGGGTCACCACCTATGTTGAAAATATCGGGGTGATGACGCTGTCACGGGTCTATTCCACCCTGACATTCGCCGTGGCGGGGTGTTTTGCGATCCTGCTTGGTTTTTCGCCATTTTTCGGCGCGCTGCTACGTATGATACCGGATGCGGTGCTGAGTGGTCTCGCCTTGGGTCTGCTGGGTCTGATCGCCGCGACCATGGTGCGTATCTGGATCGAAAACCGGGTCGATTTTACCGATCCCGCCACACTTTTTCCCGTTGGCGTCTGTCTGGTCGCCGGGGCGGGGGACCTGACCGTTACCGTGGGCGGCGTGACCCTTGGCGGCATTGCCACGGCAACCATTGCGGCGGTTGGTCTTAACCAGATTCTTTCATTCAGAACAGGAGCGAGGGAGGACCCCCATGCCCGTAAGTGACTTTGAACTCATCCAGTCCTGGCGACAGGTTCTTGAACTCTCCGGCCTGCAGGCGGGGCAGTCCGTCGCGCTGCTGACCGCGCAGGGCACGAATGAACAGACCCTGCGCTGCGCCATCATCGCCGTGCAGGAGAAGGGGGCCATCGCCAACCGGCTTGACCTGCAGCCGGTCAATGGCGGCACGTCGCTGTCGCGTGATCCGCTGGCCTTCGTGGGGACCACGCCGCTTACGAACAACCGCGCGGCGGTCGAAATGCTCAAGGCCAGCGATCTGGTGCTTGACCTCATGACGCTGCTGTTTTCGGCTGAACAGCATGAAATCCTTGCCGCAGGCGGTCGTATCCTTCTGGCGGTCGAGCCGCCCGAAGTGCTGGTCCGCATGACGCCAACGGCGCAGGACCGTGAACAGGTTCTGGCCGCATCGAAAAAGCTTCAGGCCGCAAAACAGATGCGCGTCACGTCGCAGGCCGGGACGGACGCCACCTTCGCGCTGGGTGATTACCCGATGCTGGAAGAATACGGCTTCGTGGACAGGCCGGGCCGGTGGGACCACTGGCCCAGCGGTTTTCTGGCCACATGGTCCAATGAAGGATCGGCGGAAGGGCGGATCGTGCTCGCGCCCGGTGACATCCTGCTGCCGCAGAAAAGCTACCTGACCGCACCGATCACCTGTCACCTTGAAAAGGGGTTTGTCCGCGCGATCGAAGGCGGGTTCGAGGCCGATCACCTGCGCGATTACATGGACAGCTTCAACGATCCCGAAGTCTACGCCGTGTCCCATATCGGCTGGGGCCTGCAGAAACGCGCACATTGGGCCGTCATGGGTTTTTATGACCGGGAGGCCAGCATTGGCATGGACCCGCGTGCCTGCGCGGGCAATTTCCTGTGGTCTACCGGGCCAAATAATGAAGCCGGCGGCACGCGCGACACCGCCTGCCATATCGACATTCCCATGCGTGGCTGCACGGTCATGCTGGATGGCGTGCCGGTCGTGAAGGACGGAAAACTTGTGGAGGACGCGCAATGACCCCTGACACCAGCCGCGACGAGGACCGTTATCGCAAGCAGGGTTTCGGAAACGAAATGGGCATGGTGGGCCGCATCGGCCTGCTGATCATCGATTTCGTCAACGGTTTTGCCGACCCGGAAGCCTTCGGCGGTGGCAACATACCTCAGGCGATCGATCGCACCCGCATCCTTCTGGCCCATGCGCGGCGTCTGGGGTGGAAGGTGGCCCATACCCGCATCGTGTTTGCTGATGACGGGTCAGATGCGAATATCTTCTCGCTCAAGGTGCCGACCATGCTGGGGCTGACGGAAACCAGCCCGGCCTCCGCCATTGTGCCGGAACTGGCGCCGGTGCAGGGGGAATATGTGGTCCGCAAGACTTCACCTTCGGCCTTTGCCGGGACACCACTTGCCGCGTGGCTGGTGTCGCACGGAATACAGACGCTGGTGGTGGCTGGGTGTGTCACGTCGGGCTGTGTACGCGCCAGCGTGCTGGATGCCATGCAGAACGGCTTCCGGCCCATCATCATTTCGGATTGCGTGGGGGATCGTGCGATTGGCCCGCATGAGGCCAACCTGTTCGACATGGCGCAGAAATGCGGGGACGTGATCGACCTCGACACGCTTCTGTCCCGCCTGCCCAACGCATAGCATTCAAAAGGGAGTTTTCATGACTGATACACGCCTGCTTTACGGTGCTAACGTCCACGCCAACGGCATCCGCCAGCACTACCTGCGTTATGGTGGCAAAGGCACGCCGCTGGTTCTGGTTCCCGGCATCACCAGCCCCGCCATTACATGGGGTTTCGTGGCTGAAAGCCTTGCGGAAAAATACGATGTCCATGTGCTGGACGTGCGCGGTCGTGGCCTTTCGGCGACCGGTCCGGACCTTGATTATGATCTGGACAGCTATGCCGCCGATGTCCGGGGACTGATTGACGCGCTTGGCCTGTCCGATGTGACCCTGCTGGGGCATTCGATGGGCGCGCGCATCGCCATTCGTGCCGCGCGGCATAATGATACGTCTCTTGCACGGCTTGTGCTGGTTGATCCGCCGGTCAGCGGGCCGGGCCGCCGTGCCTACCCCGCCAGACTGGAATGGTATACGGACTCGATCCGCCTGTCCCGGCTGGGTATGAGTGCGCAGGACATGCGCCGTTTCTGCCCGACATGGACGGATGAACAGCTTGAACTGCGCGCGGAATGGCTTCACACCTGTGATGAACTGGCCACGCGCATCACGTTCGAGAAATTCCATACCGAGGACATCCATCAGGATATTCCCCACCTGAAGGTGCCGACGCGCCTTGTTGTCGCAACCCGTGGTGGCGTCATTCAGGCCGAGGACGAGGCGGAAATCAAAACCCTTAATCCCGCCATGGAAATCGTTCACGTAGCGGATGCGGGTCACATGATCCCGTGGGATAACCTTCCGGGCTTTATCGAAGCCGTTATCTGATGCAGGCGATGCCGGGACATGCGACTGCATGTTCCGGCGTGGTCGCAGGAAGCTGTCATTCCGATAAAAGCGGAAAATGACAGGCCGCTTCATGGCCCTGTCGGACCGGTCGCAGGCGGGGTTCCTCACTCCGGCAGCGATCGCGCGCATGGGGGCAGCGGGTATGAAAGCGGCAGCCATCGGGGCGCGAGATCGGGCTTGGCACATCCCCGCGCAGGGGGATCGCCCTGTCCCCGCCCACAACGGGGCGCGGGATCGCGGCGGTCAGGGCGGCGGTATAGGGATGGGCCGGATGGTGCAGGACACTGTCGGTTTCCCCCAGTTCCACAACCGCGCCCAGATACATGACCGCCACGCGATCTGAAATCTGACGCACTACAGCCAGGTCATGCGCCACGAACACATAGGTCAGCCCCAGTTGAGCCTGCAGGTCGGCAAACAGGTTGACGATCTGCGCCTGCACCGACACATCCAGCGCCGAAACCGGTTCATCCGCCACGATCAGCCGTGGCGAAAGGGCAAGTGCGCGGGCGATATTGATGCGCTGGCGCTGGCCCCCTGAAAATTCATGGGCATACCGGTCCAGTGCCGCAGGTGGCAGCCCGACAAGATTCATGAGCTCATGCAGCCTGTCCACTATGACCGTGGCGGAGCGCCTGCGTCCATCGGCGTCCCGATGTACGCGCAGGGGTTCGGCCAGCAGATCGCCAATACGACGACGCGGGTTGAGCGATGCGTTGGAATCCTGAAATACCATCTGCATACGTGGGCGTAACGGGCGCAGGCTGCGTTCGCCCATCGTGGTTATATCGCGCCCTTCAAACAGGATCTGGCCCGATGACACGTCCGTAAGACGCAGCATGCAGCGCCCCAGCGTGGATTTTCCACATCCTGATTCCCCCACCAGACCCAGCATTTCCCCCGGCATGACCGACAGGGAAACGCCATCAACCGCCTTCAGGCTCTCACCATGCGCCAGCCGGTAGGTCTTGTGCAGGTCGCGTACCGCCAGCAGGGGGGGAACGGGCAGCGTCATGGACCTCTCCCCATCATTTCTCCGGTGGTCAGGGTGGATGGCATCCGTGGTGGCAGGGGATGACCTTCGGCGGGCAGAACGCAGGCGGCCTCCTGCCCCGGAAAAACGGCAACCAGCGGTGGCGGCGCGATCCGGCAGCTTTCATGCACATAGTTACAGCGCGGGCCAAAGGCGCAGCCCGGCGGACGGTCCTGTGGGGCAGGCGGCACACCGGCAATGGCGGGCAGGCGGTGCGGGCGGGGGCCATACAGGGGCGGGATGGAAGCCAGAAGGGCCGCTGTATAGGGGTGGCCGGGGGCACTGAATACGTCGGTAGTCGGCCCGGTTTCCGCAACGCGACCGGAATAGAGGACAAGCGTGGTGTCGCAGGTCTGGGCCACCACGCCCATGTCGTGTGTAATCAGCAATACGGACGATCCATGCGTGGCGCGCAGCGAGCGGATCAGGTCAAGGATCTGGGCCTGCACGGTCACATCCAGCGCGGTGGTCGGCTCATCGGCGATCAGCAGCGTGGGATTGCATGACAGCGCCATGGCGATCATCGCGCGCTGACGCAGGCCGCCCGAAAGCTGGTGGGGATAACGCTGGGCCGTCCGCTTCGGGTCGGGCACGCCCATGTCACCCAGCAGGCGGATGGTGCGCGCCCGTGCCTGTCGGCGGGAAACCCGTTCATGCGCACGGATCTGTTCATCAATCTGCCAGCCGATGGTGTAGACCGGTGTAAAGGCTGTCATCGGGTCCTGAAAGATCATGGCAATGTCGCGCCCACGTAACTGGCGGAGGTGTTTTTGCGGCATGCCCACCAGTTCACGTCCCCGGAAGCATGCCGACCCGCTGACCTGCACGCCGGGCATGTCGATCAGACCCATAAGCGCCATGACGGTAACCGATTTGCCCGACCCTGATTCCCCTACCAGCCCCAGTATTTCCGCTTCATGCAGGGTAAAGCTGACATGTTCCACAATCGGGATCATGCGCCCGCGTGCGGGAAAGCTTACGCACAGGTCGCGGACCACCAGCAGCGGATGGGCGTTACCGGTCATTGCGCACCTTTGGGTCCAGGAACAGGTAGAGCATGTCCACCATCATATTGGCCAGCACCACGAAAATAGCGGAATACATGACGGTGGCCATAATGACCGGCAGGTCCAGCGTGGTCAGGGCGCGATAGGTCAGCCTGCCTACGCCTGGCAGGCCGAACACCACTTCCGTCAGCAGCGCGCCGCCACCCGCAAGCTGTGCGAAATCCAGCCCGAACAGGGAAACGAAGGTAATCATTGCGGTACGCAGTCCATGGCGCAGGAATATGCGCGCAGGTGACAGGCCCTTGGCGCGGGCGGTGCGCATGAAATCCTCGCCTTCCAGCGCGACCAGATCGGAACGCAGCACGCGGCTGTAAATCCCGATGAACATGACCGCCAGTACGATCCACGGAATGACCAGCCCACGGAACCATTCCCACGGGTTTTGCGAAAAAGGCGTATAGCCAAGCCCCGGCACCCACGAAAACAGCCATGTATCATGATAGCGGGCCTGCGTTATCAGGTTGGCGACCTGTCCCAGCCAGAATACGGGTATGGAAATGCCGATCATCCCCAGCATCATAAGCCCGCGGTCCACCGCGGTATTTTTCATGGCGGCGGCCAGTGTGCCCATCACGATCGAAACCGTAACCCAGATGAAAGCCGCCCCGCAGACCAGACAGGCCGTGACCGGAGCCGCCTGCATGATTTCGGGCACCACCAGTTCACCCCGATCAGTGTAGGAAGCCAGATCACGCGTAACGAACAGCTTTTTCATCATGGTCACGTATTGTACGGGCAGCGGGCGGTCAAAGCCGTATTCCGCGCGGACTTTTTCCATGATCTGGGGCGATGCGTTGCGCCCGGCGATGCGCGCGGTGGGATCGACCCCCGGCGTTGCAAAAAAGACCATGAATACCAGAACCGATACGCCAAACAGCACAAAAGCCGTCTGTCCCGCGCGGCGCAGCAGGGCCATGGTCATCAGGCGCGCCCCGTCATGCCGACCGCCGCGCGGCGTCGCGCACGTCCAGCGCATCACGCAGTCCGTCGCCAAGGATATTGAGCGCCAGCACCACGCCTGCAATGGCCACACCGGGCGCAACGCAAACCATGGGGCGGGTATAGATCAGTCCTTCCCCATCCTGAATGATGGTGCCCCATGATGCGGCGGGCGCCTGCACCCCCAGCGACAGAAAGGACAGCGCGCTTTCCGCCAGCAGGGCCAGCGCCATGAGCAGCGGCCCCATCATGACCAGCGTGGAGGTCAGGTTGGGCAGGATGTCGCGTAGCATGATACGCCATCCCGGCACGCCCAGACAGCGCGCCGCCATCACGAATTCGGCCTGTCGCAAAGCCAGGACCCGCCCGCGTATGGGGCGCGCGGCATAAGGCACGTAAACCAGCGCTATGATGACGATGGGAACAAGCAGGTTGTCCGCCCCGATTTCAAACGGGCCGAGACGTATGTGCTGACTGACCATGACGATGGATAGCGATATGGCGAACAGATAGACCGGCACGGCCCACATGATGTCCAGCACGCGCGATATGACCATGTCGACAACGCCGCCACAGAAACCGGCGGCAATACCCGCCGTCCCCGCCAGCAGCAGACACAGCAGCGCCGCCGAGGCCGAAATCAGCAGCGAATTGCGCCCCCCGTACAGCAGTCGCGCCGCAAGGTCGCGCCCCTGACTGTCCGCCCCCAGCAGGTAGGTCGTCCGCCATGTCGGGCCGATGGGGCTGAGGCCGAGGTGAAGCGGATTGTCATTGGGCTGCATGATATCAACCGGCTGGCCGTCAAACGAAATGCTGCCCGCAACGTTGGAAGTGAACGGGTCTGTCCGGGCCACGACATGGGCGTAAAGCGGGGCCAGAAGGCAGCCCAGCGTAATGAGCACCAGCACCGCCAGCGCCATCATGGCCGACCGGTTGCGCGTCAGTATCCGTATGGCCTGCTTCCATGGGCCGGGAGACGTGGGACGGGAAGGGGAGGTCATGATCTGCTGGTACCCGGACACGTGGAAACACGGCGGAACCCGCCACGCGGGTATGCCATGGCTGGATTATATCACTGTTGGATCAAGGATAAGAGACGCCGCGACCATTTTTAACGCAGTCGCCCGATGCAACCGTCAGGGGAATGTTAACACTGTTTCCGGCAAGGTACAGGGCCCCGTCTGCCGGAATGCCCTGCAGGTCCGTAACGGTCGGTGCTTCAGGCGACAGGTGCCGCGATCATGCCTGTTGCGTGCTCAGGGTATGGTTCTGAAACAGTTATGTGACAATCCGCCATTGTTTTGTCGTGGTGTGGCATGAGACTACCTTAACATGATGAGTAGGACGATGAAGCACATGAAATCGTTGACAACAGCCCTGATGGCTCTGGCTCTCGCGGCGTCCCCCGTGACCGTCCTGTCATGCGCGCATGCGCAGGGACATGGTGGCGGCGGGGGACCGGGCGGCGGTGGCCATGGTGGTGGCGGACCCGGTGGCGGTGGACCTGGCGGCGGTGGGTTTGGCCATGGTGGCGGTCCGGGCGGCGGTGGTCCCGGTGGCGGTGGATGGCATGGCGGGGGGCGGCGACGGATACCGTGGCGGCTGGGGCGGTCGCGGCGGCGGATACTGGGGCGGCGGCTGGGGTGGTGCCTATCCTTACCCCTATTATGGTTACGGCTATCCCGGCTACGGCTACTACGGATATGGCTATCCCGGATATTACGGGTATCCGTATGGCGGGTATGTTGGCGGATGGGGCTGGGGCGGCTGGTAAACCCCTGATTTTCAGGGGCGGGAGACGGATGGCCGTCTCCCGCTACCGGCTGCTTTCGACCATCGTGGCGACAGCATGCGACAGGGGGCTATCTGCGCCCTGTCACCGCAGGCAGTTCATGCCGCAGGTCATCGTGCGTTTCCTGTATATGATCGCGCACCAGTTTCAGCAGCATCTTGTGCTCGCCTGTCAGCCATGCTTCCAGAATTTCCTCATGCTGGCAGTTCGCCCGTTCCGGGCGGCCCTGCGGACCGAGATGGAAGCGGACATACCGGTCGGCAATGACGTTCAGCCGTTCAATCATGGTATAGGTCAGGTTGCCGGCACCCGGGCGGATCAGCGCCATGTGGAAGGCGCGGTTGCATTCCCCCCAGTCCGCATTGTCCGAAACGCCGCAATCGCGCAGCGCCTCGAACGCCCTGCGTGCCGTGGCATGGTCGGCTGGCCCGGCTTCGCGGCTGCCCGCTACGGTCGCGGTGGGTTCAAGCTGACGACGCAGGTGGAAGACCTCGTCCGCTTCCTCGGCACTCAGCGTATTGACCATGAAGCCGCGATTGGCCTGTGAGCGGACAAGCCCGTCCTGCTCCAGCCGGGCAAGCGCCTCCCGCAGGGGGATCTTGCTGATTCCCAGTTCGGTCGCGATCGTATCCTGACGGATCGGTTCGCCTTCTTCCAGCACCCCTTGCAGGATACGGTCCCGGATCAGGTAATAGAGCTGATCCGCAATGGTCCGTATGTTGAGGGATGGTCTGTTATGTAAGCTGCCCATGGTGATGGGGCCTTTATAACAAGAGACAGAACGGGGCAATCACTATCACACGACCTGAAAACCGGCATGGAAGACATCTTCCCTGTCGATCCAGATTGTATTGAACCCGGTTGAAATGGCTGACCCGGTAATCAGCGGAATGATGGCGGGCTGGTCGCCTGCCATGGTCTCACGTTCGATGCGGCCCGTAAACCGGCTGTGGATGTAACTTTCGTGGATGAAGGGCTGGTCGGGCCTGACAATACCCTTGTGCCACAGATGCGCCAGCCGCGCCGATGTGCCGGTGCCGCAGGGGCTGCGGTCGATCGCCTTGTCGCCATAGAATACGGCGTTACGACCCTGTACCGCAGGATTTTCGCCCGGTTCCGCCCACAGGACGTGGCTTACCCCCGCTATGCGCGGGTCCAGCGGATGGACGGGCGTATATGCCTTGCGCACAAGATCGCGGATGATGGGGCTGAGTTCAAGGATACGTCGCGCGCCCAGATCATCAAGGCTGCGGTAATTCCCCTGCGGTTCGACAATGGCGTAGAAATTGCCACCATAGGCAACATCGACCGTAAGCGGGCCAAAACCCGGCACGTCGATGGAAATGCCGGTCTTTGCCACCCATGCCGGAACATTGCGGATGGTGACGGAGGTCACGCGGCTGCCTTCGGTGGTATAGGCGATTTCGATTATGCCAGCCGGGACTTCCAGCCGCAGCCGCCCGTCTTCACGGGGCTGGAGCAGGCCGTTTTCCAGCGCGAATGTCACCATGCCGATCGTGCCATGACCGCACATGGGCAGGCAGCCACTGGTTTCGATGAACAGGATGCCACCATCCGTATCGGGCTGGGTGGGGGGATACAGGAACCCGCCGGACATCATGTCATGCCCGCGTGGTTCAAAACACAGCCCCGTGCGTATCCAGTCAAAACGGGTCAGGAAATCCTGACGCCGTTCGCTCATGCTGGCACCACGCAGCAGGGGCGCGCCACCGGCGATAAGGCGTACGGGATTGCCCGCCGTATGACCATCGATACAGAAAAACGTATGACGCATCGTTATTCCCCTGCTGCACGGACCCAGATGGCGTGATCAGTAGGATTCAGTTCCCTATGCCACTGCGTGCCTGCGACTGACGCAAGGGGCGGGCACGCAGCAGCCGTGTCGGTACGAACGCTGTTTTCAGCGGGCGCAGGGGCGGGTTGCGGCGGCTTTTTCCACCATGGCCGTCACTTCCGCGCGGCGCGCGCCTTCCAGCGGCAGGCGGGGCATGCGTACGCGTTCATTGCCACGGCCCATGATCTGTTCGGACAGCTTGATCGACTGCACCAGATCATGTTCCGCATCCAGATGCAGCAGCGGCATGAACCAGCGATAGATTTCGCGCGCGCGCTCGATATTGCCCTTCTGCAGGGATTCGACCAGTTCGACCGATTCCTGCGGGAAGGCGCTGGTCAGGCCCGAAATCCAGCCTGCCGCACCCAGCAGAAGCCCTTCGAATGCAACGTCGTCCAGACCGGCCATCATGATGAAGCGGTCACCGAATTCATTGACCACATCCGTATAACGGCGCGTATCGGCGGAGCTTTCCTTCAGTGCGACAACGCTTTCCACGTCCGTCAGCTCACGCAGCACATCCATGCTGATGTTCACGCGATAGGCGGTGGGGTTGTTGTACAGCATGATCGGCAGGTCAGACGCGGTGGCTACGGCCTTCAGATGCGTGACCAGTTCACGTTCCTTGGGCACATATACCATGGCGGGCAGAACCATCAGGGCATCCGCCCCGATGCGGGCGGCATCGGCTGCAAATTTTACGGCGCGTGGCGTGGTCAGCTCGGACACGCCAACAATGACCGGCACGCGGCCTTTCGCCGTTTCGCATGCGGCTTCGAGTACCTTCAGCTTCTCATCGGGTTCTAGTGAGTTGTTCTCGCCACAGGTTCCCATGATCGTCAGGCCGTGAACGCCGTCCTCGATCAGGTTGTCCAGCACCTTCTGTGTCGCGGCGAAGTCGATCGACAGATCCTCGGCGAACTGTGTGGTCGCCGCAGGAAAAACACCCGTCCACTGCATGGGAAACTCTCCTATTGATTCCGCTATCGTTTCGTCTATCGTATACTAAATGATTTGAAAAGGACGAAAACGGCCCATGATCCCGAAATCCGGTCACGCTCCGTCCGCCGTGGTGGTCGGGGGTGGTGTTGTCGGCCTGGCCTGCGCCCTGCGCCTGCGCGACCGTGGATTTACGGTGCGTGTCCTGAATGACGGTACGCCTCGTGATGCGGCTTCGTGGGGCAATGCGGGACATATCGCCACGGAACAGGTCATGCCGCTGGCCACCCCCCATATGCTGCTGTCCGCGCCTCGGCGCATGTTCGCACTGACCGGCGGGACGCTGGATATCGGATGGCGCTATCCGGGAACATGGCTGCCGTGGTGCGCGCGCTACCTGCGCGCCAGCATGCCCGCAACGGCACGGCGGGGGCAGGCGGCGCTGCGGGCCGTGCTGGCGCGTTCCCTGCCGGCGTGGCGTCGGATGGTGGCCGATATTCATGCAGACGACCTGCTGCTTGAACATGGCCACCTCATGCTGTGGCGCGGCCCGGCGGACCCTGCGCCTGCCATGCGTAGTGTCCTGCGTGCGGATATGGGCAGCGCCACGGCCCGCCCGATGGATGCTGCGGAACTGGATGCGCTGGTCCCGCTGCTGGGTCATGCGCCACGCGGCGGGCTGGTTTTTTCGGGCACCGCGCAGGTCAGTTCGCCTGGTATGGTGCTGGAAACCCTGCGTCAGCGTCTGTCCGCCGATGAAGGATGCGAACTGCTGGATCGCCGCGTGGCCGAAGTCGTATCGACCCCATCTGGCCCCGTGACCCGTCTGGCGGACGGGACATGTCTTGCATCTGATGTGGTGGTGATGGCCGCAGGTGTGGGCACGCGCGGTCTGGTGCGCGGATGGACGCTGCCCCTGATCGCAGAGCGCGGGTATTCCATTGAATGGGATCACGGCGGGGCGGCCACGGTACCGCCGATGGTTTTTGCCGATCACTCCTTCATCGTTTCGCGTTTTGGCGACCGTATGCGGGCGTCCACATTCGTCGAATTCACGCGGGCCGATGCGCCGCCAGACCCACGGAAATGGCGGTATCTGGAAGAACGGGTGCGCGGGGCCGGGCTGCCGGTCCATTCCGCGTTTTCACGCTGGGTCGGCTGCAGGCCCACACTGCCCGATTATCTGCCCGCCATCGGTCCCATACCGGGCATGCCGGGGGTGATTGCCGCGTGCGGGCACCAGCATCTGGGGCTGACGCTGGCGCCCCTTACGGGGGAACTGGTGGCGGGCGTGGCGGTGGGCGCACCGGTTGCCGACCTGCTTGCCCCGTTCCGGCCCGATCGCTTCCATCCGTGGATGCGGGCGGCAATCACCAGAAACATAAACGGAGAAAACAGACCATGACATTGACAGGCACATTGCTGATTGGTGCGCGTGACGTTCCGGCGGGGACGCATTTTCTGGCGGTCAACCCCGCAACGGGCGAACAGATGGAACCGGCTTTCGCCTGCGCAACACAGGCGGACGTGGATGCCGCCTGCCGTCTGGCGCAACAGGCATTCGATCCGTATCGCGCCCTGTCCTTTGCCGACCGTGCCGCCTTTCTGGAAAAAATCGCCCTCTGCCTGATCGAGGATACGGATGCGATCGTCGCGCGCGCCGGACTGGAAACGGCGCTGCCCGAAGGGCGGCTGAAAGGGGAAATGGGGCGCACTGTCGGACAACTGCGCCTGTTTGCGACGCTGGTGCGGCAGGGTGAATGGTCGGAGCCACGTATCGACCCCGCCATGCCGCAGCGTACGCCCATGCCGCGCGCCGACCTGCGCCAGCGCCATATTGGCGTGGGGCCGGTTGCCGTATTCGGGGCCAGCAACTTCCCGCTCGCCTTCTCGGTTGCCGGGGGGGATACCGTGTCCGCGCTGGCGGCGGGATGTCCGGTCGTATGCCGTGCCCATCCCGCCCATCCGGGCACAGGGGAACTGGTGGGGCGGGCCATCCGCCGCGCGGTTGCGGCCTGTGGCCTGCCCGAAGGCGTGTTTTCGCTGCTTGGCGGGTCAGGGCACGAAGTGGGTGGATGGCTGGTGCAGCATCCGGCCATCATGGCAGTCGGGTTCACCGGGTCATATGCCGGGGGCATGGCCATTTCCGCACTGGCGGCGAAGCGGGCCGTGCCCATCCCGGTCTTTGCGGAAATGGGGAGCATCAACCCCGTTTATCTGTGCCCGCAGGCGTTTGCTGCCCGGACGGATACGCTGGCGTCCGCTTTTGTGAATTCTCTGACCATGGGGGTGGGGCAGTTCTGCACCAATCCCGGCATCGTCATTGCACCGGCAGGGGACGTGTTTGAGGAGTTCGTGCGCCTTGCCGCGATTGCCATCGCCATGCGGGATGCCGGCACCATGCTGACCGGCGGTATCTGCACCGCCTATGGGCAGGGCGTTTCGACCCTGAGTGCGTGCGACGGTGTGACGCTGGTGGGACAGGGGCAGGAAGCGGCCCGGCCCAACTGCGCCCGTGCGGCCCTGTTCCGCACCACGGCGGCGGATTTCATGCGCGATCCGGCCATGCGGCATGAAATCTTCGGTCCGGTCTCGCTTCTTGTTTCCTATTCCAGCGAAGCTGAACTGCATGCCCTGACGGAAAGCCTGGAAGGCCAGCTTACCATCACGTTGCAGATGGATGATGATGACATGGCCCACGCCCGCGCGCTGCTGCCAATATTCGAGCGCAAGGCGGGCCGTATTCTGGTCAATGCGTGGCCAACGGGGGTGGAGGTCTGTCATGCCATGGTTCATGGCGGCCCGTTCCCCGCTACAACGGATGCACGGACCACATCGGTCGGCACCGGCGCGATCAGCCGCTTCCTGCGCCCCGTCTGTTATCAGGACCTGCCTGATGCGCTGCTGCCGCCCGAACTGGCTTACGACAATCCACTGGGTCTGAGCCGTCTGGTTGATGGAACCATGCAGACCCGCTGATCTCCGCTAACCCACCGGCATGGCGCGGATGACAGGACGCGCCATGCGACGACCCTTATTCATCAAGGAGGCACGTCATGGCCCAGTCGCCACCGGCATTCAATCGTTCGCTTTCCCTCCTTGACCTCACGATGCTGGGGTTCGGGGCGGTTTTCGGTTCCGGCTGGCTGTTCGCGGCCTCGCACGTGGCGGCCATCGCGGGGCCTGCCAGCATCCTGTCATGGTTCGCGGGCGGGTTTGCGGTCCTGCTTCTGGGGCTGGTTTATTGTGAACTGGCCGCCGCCCTGCCCGAAGCGGGGGGCATGATCCGCTATCCCGCCTATGCCCACGGGCCGCTGCTGGGGGCGCTGCTGGGGTTCATTACCGTCATTGCCTATTCCAGCCTTATTTCCATCGAAATCATTGCCGCACGCCAGTATGCGGGATCATGGATTCCGGGGCTTACGGCCAATAGTGCGGGGGATGCGACCCTGCTGGGCTGGGGTGTGCAGTTCCTGGTGCTTGTGGGGATGCTGCGGCTTAATATTTCCGGCGTCAAAACCTTTGCCCTGTTCAACAATATCATTACGGTTTTCAAATTCATCGTGCCGGTGATGGTGACGGTCATGCTGCTTGTGCACATGCATCCGGGCAATTTCACTGCATGGGGGTTCGCGCCATTCGGTCGGCAGAGCGTGGAAGCCGCCGTGTCGGTTGGCGGCATCATTTTCGCCTATCTGGGCCTTACCCCCATCATCGCGGTAGCGAGCGAGGTCCGTAACCCCCAGCGCACCATTCCCATCGCCCTGACCCTGTCGATCTTTCTGGCCACGCTGGTCTATGTGCTGCTGCAGGTGGCCTTTATCGGCTGTGTTCCCGCCGACATGCTGACGGCAAAGGGATGGGCAGGCATTGATCGCGTGCTGCCGCTACCCTTTCACGACATAGCCATCGCGCTGGGGCTGGGGTGGCTGGCCACCGCCGTTGTGATCGACGCGGTTGTCTCGCCCAGCGGGACGGGAAACATCTACATGGGTTCGACGGCGCGCATCATCTATGCCTGGTCGCGTTCGGGAACGTTCCTGCCGTGGTTTGGAAAGCTCGATACCCGTCATGGCGTGCCCCGTCGCGCCACTTTCCTGACATTCGGGCTGTGCATTTTCTGGATGCTGCCCTTTCCATCGTGGGAGGCGCTGATCGGGGTGGTCTCCTCCGCCCTTATCATGAGCTACGCCTTCGCCCCGGTGGCGGCCGCCGCGCTGCGTCGCTCGGCCCCGGATCTGACACGTCCCTTCCGCGTATCGTATATGCGCGTGCTAGGCCCGGTTTCATTCATGATTGCGAGCCTGATCGTATTCTGGTCCGGATGGCATACGCTTTCATGGCTGCTGGCCGTGCAGCTTGCGTTCGGGGTCATCTTTCTGGCCGTGCAGGGCGCGCGTGATATGGACGCCATGCGTGAAAACCTGCGTAGCAGCGCATGGGTGCTGGCCTACTTCGCGGGCATGCTGGTGCTGTCGGCCTGTGGGTCGCTGGGGGGATACAGCCTGCTGGCGCACCCATTGGACGATGTGGTGGTGGCTGTTTTCTCCGGCCTGATTTTCGTATGGGGCGAACGCGCCGCGTATCGGGACATGCAGCTTCCTGCATCCAGCCTGCCGCCGGTGGGAACGGTGATGGACCCGGATGTGGTTATCGCAAACGAGCCTGTCATTTCCACCTAGCCGGGGTGGAAAAGGGCAAGATGGTTCATTCCTTGTAATGGGGCCGGGAATGACGGCATCCCGCGTATGGTACGGCGCGCAGGTGATCCGTCCTTATGTGCGTGTGTAATGAGCTATGGACATTACACCGCGGCAGACAGCGGTTCACCATGGAATGGCAGTCCAGGTCATTCCATATTGGAATGACCGCAGTTGCGATTATCGCTTGCACCTGACGCAGGCTGACTGAAAATGACAGTAACGGATGCAGAACGGGTTTTGCCCCGATGCGTCGGGACAGGTTCCGCCGCAAGGCTGTTCACCGAGTGAGAGAAGACGCGTATGAAAAATGATCCGCGTAGCCATGGCCTGTGGGAAAAGTCAGCCCCACCGGCCCCGCCCACTACCCCCCTGCGGGGGCATGTTGATGTTGATGTCGCCATTGTGGGTGCTGGTTATACCGGCCTGTCGGCGGCGCTGCATCTGGCTGAACAGGGGCGTGATGTCGCCGTGCTGGAAGCCGAGGAAATCGGTTTTGGCGGATCGGGCCGCAATGTCGGCCTGGTCAATGCGGGACTTTGGGTCATGCCCAACTACCTGCTGACCACGCTGGGCCACGAGATGGGTCATCGCGTGCTGGACCTGCTGGGCAATGGTCCCAGCCTGGTGTTCGACCTGATCGCCAGACATAATATCGAGTGCGAAGCCGAGCAGACGGGCACCCTGCACTGTGCGGTTGGCAAAAGCGGGCTGGAAGCCCTGCGTGAACGCGAATGCCAGTGGCAGGCCGTGGGCGCGCCGGTTCACCTGCTGGAACGCGACGAAGCCATCGCCCATATCGGCAGCACGGCATTCAGCGGCGCGCTGGTGGATGATCGCGCGGGTACGGTCCAGCCGCTTGCCTATGCACGCGGACTTGCCGCCGCCGCCATCAGGGCGGGTGCCGCCGTTCATACCGGCACCGCCGTCAACGCGGCGCAGCGGGCAGGGGAATGGTGGCATCTGGGCACGGCAGGTGGTGGTTCGGTCCGGGCACGCTGGGTTATCGTGGCCACCAATGCCTACACCACCACCATGTGGCCGGAACTGCGTTCGGAAATCGTCAATCTGCCCTATTTCAATTTCGCGACCCGACCGCTTTCGCCTGATCTGCTCAAAACCATCCTGCCATACAGGCAGGGAGCCTGGGATACGCAGAAGATCCTGACATCCTTCCGTCTGGATCAGGCGGGGCGCATGATTGTCGGCAGCATCGGCGCGCTGGACAAGGTGGGGGAGCCGGTCCATCACGCATGGGCACGCCGGGCGCTGGGGCGGATCTATCCGCAACTGAAGGATGCGGTTTTCGAGACCGAATGGTATGGCAATATCGGCATGACCACCGATGCGCTGCCCCGTTTTCATAAGCTTGCGCCCAACGTGCTGTCCATCAGCGGGTATAACGGGCGCGGGATTTCGCCGGGCACGGTGTTTGGCAGGACACTGGCGCAACTGATCTGTGGCCAGATCGGGATTGCGGATATGCCGCTGCCCCTGACCCGGCCCCATGCCGTGTCCGCCACCGCCGCGCGGGAGGCGTTCTACAGCTTTGGTTCAATTGCCAGCCACGCCGCTGGCGCCCGGTTCTAGAGCGTATATATCCCCTTAATAACTCGTAGATCATCCCTGGAGACAAAAGACATATGAGCATCGCATCGGACGTACACAGCCTTCTGGAAAAGATGGGCGTATCGCGCGATAAATATACCGGTGGCACGCTGAGCGTCCGCACGCCCGTTACGGGTGCGGTTCTGGCCGATGTCCCGACCGTTACCCCCGAACAGGTTGAAGCCGCCATCGCGCAGGCCGTGACCGCGTTCGGACAGTGGCGGCAGGTTCCGGCCCCGCGCCGTGGCGAACTGGTCCGCCTGCTGGGTAATGTGCTGCGGGAAAACAAGGAAGAACTGGGCCGCCTCGTGTCCTACGAAGCGGGCAAGGTCATTTCCGAAGGGCTGGGCGAAGTCCAGGAAATGATCGACATCTGCGATTTCGCCGTTGGTCTGTCCCGCCAGCTTTATGGCCTGACGATCCAGTCCGAACGCCCTGAACACCGTCTGGTCGAACAGTGGCACCCCGCTGGCGTGGTCGGCATCATTTCGGCCTTCAATTTCCCGGTGGCCGTGTGGTCGTGGAACGCGGCGCTGGCGCTGGTGTGCGGTGACCCGATCATCTGGAAACCGTCGGAAAAGACCCCGCTGACCGCCCTTGCCACGCAGGCCCTGTTTGAACAGGCAGCCGCCCGCTTTGGTGAAGTGCCTGCTGGCCTGTCCACGCTGCTGATCGGTGATGCGCGGACGGGTGAACTGCTGGTGGAAGACCGTCGCGTGCCGATCATCTCCGCTACCGGTTCCACCCGCATGGGCCGTATCGTGGGTGAGCGCGTGGCGAAGCGTTTCGGCCGTTCGATCCTTGAACTGGGTGGCAATAATGCTTCCATCGTTACGCCATCAGCCGATCTGGACCTGACACTGCGTGCGGTGGCCTTTGGTGCGATGGGAACGGCGGGGCAGCGTTGCACGTCCCTGCGCCGCCTGATCGTGCATGAAAGCGTCTATGACTCGCTGGTCGGTCGCCTGAAGCAGGTTTATGCGAACATCTCTGTCGGTTGCCCGATCGAAGGGAATGCGCTGGTCGGTCCGCTGATCGACAAGGCATCGTTCGAGGCGATGCAGGCCAGCCTGCAGGCTGCGAAGGCGGCGGGCGGCATCGTACACGGTGGGGAGCGGGTGGACGTTCATGGCCCCGAGGCTTTCTACGCCCGTCCAGCCCTGGTGGAAATGTCCGCCCAGACCGGTCCTGTGCTGGAAGAAACCTTTGCCCCGATCCTGTATGTACTGAAATACAGTGAACTGGAGGATGCGATTGCCCTGCAGAATGACGTGGCGCAGGGCCTGTCTTCCTCCATCTTCAGCACCGACCTGCGGGATGTGGAACTGTTCCTGTCGGCGGCAGGGTCGGATTGCGGTATCGCCAATGTCAATATCGGACCGTCCGGCGCTGAAATCGGTGGCGCTTTCGGTGGGGAGAAGGAAACCGGCGGTGGCCGCGAAGCCGGTTCGGACGCATGGCGTGGCTACATGCGCCGTCAGACCAACACCATCAATTATGGCCGTACGCTGCCGCTGGCGCAGGGCGTCAAGTTCGACGTGGGCTGATTGATATCATCCAGCAGGTTCATGGTCCCTAAAGGGGCCATGAACCTGCCGAACTTATAAAGAAGTTTTTGGTGAAGCTCTTTTTAAAAGCTTCAGGTGACGCCGGAACAGCTCTGGCGTTCCCCCATCATACGATCCGGTTTGTCATTTCGGTGCCGTTTTCCAGTGCCGTGATGTTCTTCATCAGGATATCGACAACATTGCGTTCATAGAACTGCGTCTCGCCCGCGGTATGTCCTGTCATGACCAGATTGGGCAGCGACCATAGGGGGGAGAAGGACGGCAATGGTTCCTCGGCATAGGTGTCCAGTGCTGCACCCGCAATCCGGTCTGTGGTCAGTGCCTCGATCAGGGCTGCTTCTTCTACAACGCGCCCACGGGCGACGTTGATCAGGCAGGCATCGGGTTTCATCGCGGCAAATGCCCTGCGGTCGATCAGGTGTTCCGTCTGCGCGGTAAGCGGGCAGGTCAGGATAACGTAATCCGCTTCATGCAGCGCATCGTGCAGATCGGCCATGTTCACCTGCGTCACACCGGGTACATCCAGCGGACGTGCGCTGTGTCGTGCGCCGCTGACCTGCATGCCCAGTGCCAGACACAGGCGCGCAATGCGATCCCCGATCGTACCCATGCCAACGATCAGCGCCTTTTTTTCCGAAAGTTCCTGCAGGCGGGGGCGTTCATCCGTGCCGGTCGTGCTCCAGCGCGCGATTTTCTGGTTATCGCGTGCTTCATACAGGCGGCGTGCCAGATTGAGCATCAGGGCAAGCGCATGCTCGGCTACGGCATTGGCGTTCACGCCGCGCGCATTGCACAGCCGGATGCCGCGTTCCTTCAGGCGGTCAAGGTCGAACTGCTCCACCCCGGAACTGATCGACTGGATCAGCCGCAGGCGGGGGGCGATATCCAGCAGTTCGTTACGCCACAACATGGAAACGACCAGTACTTCGGCCTGCGGGATGATCGCCTTCAGGCCATCGAAAGTATCAACCTGTGTGCAGGGGGGGGCGGATGGCCGTTTTTCCAGTTCCGCGCGGATGTCGTAATATACATGGGCCGCGTATATGCGCTGTAATTCATGGTGCGACATGCCGGGAACCTGTCCTTGAAGTGGAATATGTTAAGATAGCGGGAAATGGGCCTGTTCAACCGTGGTACGCAGGCGCAGGCCCAGGTGGGGTGGTTATCCGGCCCCATGCATGCGTGCGACCCGGCAGGCGGCCAGATCCCATGCGGAGCAGCCCACGGATTTGAATACGATGGGGCGACCGGATTCCCTTGCCCGGCCATCTGCTGCCGCCGCAATGGAGCGAACACGGTTCCAGTCCACATTCGCGCGATACAGGTCCCCCGCTTCGGACGGGGCGCCGATCAGGTCATCGACATACAGGTCGCTGTCATTGATGGTCCGTGCGCCAATCTCCGCCATATCGGTACGATAGGCGCCCACGCCGATGACAAGGCAGGACGGATTGGCAGGTTCATCGTAAATGACGGACACGCTGCTGGTAACCGTGATGACGACATCGAAGGGGGCTTCATCCGTGCCTTCGGGACGCAGGGTCAGCATCGGCGTCGCATGCTCCGCGCAGAACGTGGCCGCACGGTCATGTGACCGCCCGCGGATGGCCACGGTAATGCCCGGATACAGCGCAGATAGCGCCTGAACATGGGCCACGGCCTGCGTGCCGGTGCCGATAATCAGCACGCGCCCGATCTTGTGGTGGGCCAGCAGGCGGATGCCCAGCATGCTCATGGCCGATGTGCGGCGCATGGTCACGGTCGGACCATCGAGTGAAAACAGGAAGCGCCCGCTACGTGCTTCCGCGCAGACGACCTGCCCCTGAATTGTAGGCAGATGCAGCGCCGGATTGTGACCGAAGATGGTCAGCAGTTTTGTCACCATAAGGTCACTGCCGACCGACGGCATGGTCAGCAGGACACCCGTGCCATCCGTGGCCGGTACGGTCATGCGTTCGGGGCATACGATCTGCCCGGACACCGTTTCCCCAACCGCGGTGGCAAGCGCGTCAACCAGCGGAGAAAAGGGCAGGAAATCACAGGTTTCCTGTGCTGAATACTGTTTCATCTGATCTGGCGGTCCGATTGGAATGTTAGGGAATGCAGGGGCTGAAAACCGTATCCCTGTCTGCGGAAATCCATGTGGTTTGCGGATCGTAACATATAAGCCGCACCTGAAAAGCCGTAACAGGCGGTTAGGGCTGGCGTCAGGCGCGCAGGGATGTTTCGCCCGGTAGGGGGCGCGTATCAGTCACGAATTTTGACCTCCAGCAGCTTGCGGTAGCGGTTCAGGCTGCCTTCAAGGTGACGGCGCATGAGTTTCTGCGCCTGTTCGGCGTTTCCGCGCGAAATGGCTTCCAGTATGGCCTGATGTTCTTTTTTGGTATTGTCCAGATAGGCGGGGAGCGAACGCGATATCTTGGCGTATTTCAGGAACAGGTCGCGCGAAATATCGGAAACCAGATGCCCCAGGAACGCCGGAAAACGCGGATTGCCCGCAGCCCGCGCAATGGCCAGATGGAAATCCAGGTCGGCCCTTACTTCCATTTCCGGGTCGCGCGTATCCACGGCCACGAACTGCGCATGCATCTGGTACAGATGCGCAAGGCTCTGTGCGGTCTTGCGCTGGGCTGCAAGGAATGCCGCCTGTGTTTCCACCCCGATGCGCAGTTCCAGTATTTCCAGCGCCGCCCGCACATCGTCAATCGGCGTGGCGAGGAAATGGGGTACCCACCTGTCTTCCGTCGTAACGAACGTGCCCGCACCCTGTCGCGTCACGATACGTCCGCCCAGCTTCAGGGATGCAATGGCTTCCCTTATGACTGTGCGACTGACATCGAATTCCGTGCACAGCACGGCGGTTGATGGCAGTTTTTCGCCCGGCATGTAGGTTTTGGCCTGAATACGGCGCAGAAGTTCATCGGCAACGTTTTCAGACAGATTTCCACTGGCATTAATGGCGCGGTACTCCCTTCATCGGTTTCATTTTACACCGGGGCGCGTAACCTGATCCGACTGGTGCATGGTTCGTATTATCCGGTTCCGTGGCTTTAGGCGGTCGTGCCGTCCGGGTCAAAGCGGACCATGGTTCCGCCCCCACTGGCCTGATCGGTGGGCAGGACTTCCATGCGCGTGACATCGACATGCAGCGGCATGTCAATGACGGTGCGGACAAGGCCCGCTACATCTTCGGGCTGGACGGGACGGTAGCCCTCATACAGTGCTGCGCGCGCCCTGTCCGGTCCCAGCGTATCCCGATACAGCGCCGTCTCGACCCGACCGGGTACGATTTCCGTCACCCGCACGCCCGTTCCCAGCAGGTCGCAGCGCAGGGCGTCGCAGAACAGGCGGATACCCGCCTTGGACGCCCCATAGACACATGACCCCGGATAGGGGGAGTGTCCCGCAATGGACCCCACAAACAGCACATGCCCCCGCCGCCGCGCGATCATGGGCGGCAGAAGCTGGTGTGTCAGGCGTAGCGGGGCCTTCAGATTGATGTCGATCATCGCGTCGATCTGGCTGATATCCGTATTCGCAAAGGGGCCGCTGGTTGACAGGATACCGGCATTGTTGATCACGATATCAATTTCATGGCTGGCGACGGCGGCGCAGATGGCATCCGTATCGCATATATCGGCCTGAACCGTTATCGCCCCGTATTCGCGCGCCAGCGCCGCCAGGGCGTCCGGATTGCGCCCGGTTGCGATGACGTTCAGTCCCGCCGTGCGCAGCGCGGCGACGATGGCCCGGCCGATGCCGCTGGTCGCACCCGTTACCAGTGCGGTGCGCAGCGGGTGTGATACGGTGTCACGCATAGATGTAGCCCCCGCTTACGATAACTGTCTCGCCCGTGGCGTATGTGTTGCGCGGTCCGCCCATCATGACGATCCATTCGGCCATTTCCTCGGGTTCGGCGGCGCGGTCCAGCGGACTGGCCCTGGCCAGTTCGGGCAGGAAGCCCAGTTCCTTCGCCCGGTCGGTGGCGAAACCGGCCGGGGCGACGCCATTGACCAGTATGCCCCACTGCGCACATTCCTGACCGAAGGATCGGGTCAGACTGACGACCGCCGCCTTTGTCGCCGCGTAATGCGCGTTCTGCGGGTGGGCCTTGAAGGCATCGACGGAGGATATGTTCACGATCCTGCCCGTAACGGCGCCGGGCTGTGCGAATTCGCGCATGTGCCGCACGGCGGCGACCATCATGTGATAGGTGCCCTTGATGTTGATCGCGTTTTCAAGGTCCCATTCCTCATCCGTGATGTCGAGGATGGGGCGGCGCGGGTAGATCGCAGCGCTGTTGACCAGCGTATCAATGCGGCCCATTTCGCCAGCCAGCGTGGCGAAGGCGGCGTGGGCGCTGCTCTGGCGCGCAATATCGCCGGTCGCGACATGCACCGATACACCGGGGGCGGACAGTTCGGCGCTCGCGGCTTCCAGCCGTTCGGCGTTGATGTCCACCAGGCCGATACGGGTTGCGCCATCACGGATCATGAGGCGTGCTGTCGCCAGACCAAGGCCCGAAGCCCCGCCGACGATAATGGCTGTAAGATTTTTCATGACGGATCGTCCCGCTTAATGAACAGAGGGTGAAGTGAAGGCAAAGGTTTCGGCATGTTCGTGCGATGCGGGCCTGCGGCCGCTGCTGACCCCCCATGCGTAGATGCCCCACAGAAACAGCAGGAAGGCCACCAGAAGGGGGATGTTGCGCAGCGTTTCCATGGACAGGTCACGATCAAGCCATGAAAAGCCGATCATGCCGATGTAATAGGCAAATATCCAAAGGGAGCGCCCGTGGTCGCCCGCCATCGTCCGCCGCCCCGCCTGCGTGGCCAGCACATACACGATGCCAATCACGATCTGGGCGGAAAGCAGCCATGCCACCGTGGTCCATCCAGCCCACAGGATGATGAAGGATGACAGCACGAAGGTCAGTGGACCAAGCACGGCAAGGTAGCGCAGGCGGAACGGGCGCCGCAGTTCGGGAATGGTCTGGCGGAAGGACGCCAGGATGACCGGCGCGAAGGCGTAGCTCATGACAATGGTGGTGGATACGATGCCGACAAGGCTGCTCCACGAAGGAAAGGGCAGCGTCCAGAATACGCACAGCCCGAATGAAAGGCGCAGCGCCACCTTCTGGCAGGTCGTATCGCGCTTCAGCCCCGTTTCAAGCAGCCATGCCTGCATGACCCGGCATGTGGAACTGAGATAGACATTCGCCGTCCCCATGGGGGAAAGGCACGCATCGAACAGCACCAGACGCGCCAGCCATATTGCCCCGGCCAGTACCGTAATGTCGTGAAAGGGCAGGGGGAACCGCTCGCGGACCCCAAGCCAGCCATCCTGCAGCAATGTATGCGGCAGGTTCCCCATGAAGATGGCCTGAAGGGCGATATAGACCAGCGTGACGAAACCCACCGACAGGCACAGTGCCGCGGGCACGTTTTTCTGCGGATTACGCACTTCCCCCGCCGCCGACACGATGGATGTCAGCCCCAGAAAGGAAAACATGATGCCACCGGTGGAAAGGGCTGCCATGATGCCGTCCGCCATATGTCCGTTTGCAAGCGGCACATGAAACGGTGCGAGCGAAAAACTGCGTGACAGCACGATTATGACAAGTGCGGGCACCAGAAACTTCAGAACTGTAACAATATTGTTAACCCATGCGAAGGACTTCGCATTGGATGTATTGAGCCAGTAAATCGCGCACAGCACCAAAAACTGTACAAGCCACCCCACTGCGGACGGCCCCCCGCCCGGCGCCCCCAGAAAGGGGAACCATGTGCAGGCATACTGTCGCGCCGCGACCAGCTCAATCGAAACGATGCTGGAAAACGCGATGATGGTGACAGTCCCCACCATAAAGCCCAGAAAACTGCCATGCGACAGGTAGGGATAGCGCGCGACCCCGCCGGTAAGTGGAAGGGCTGCGGCCAGTTCGCTGTAGATCAGCCCCAGCAGCAGGGCGATGATACCGCCGCACAGCCATCCGATCATCGCCCCCGGCCCGGCCATGGTGGCGACGGGAGAAGCCGCGAACAGCCAGCCGGAACCGAATGTTGCCCCGCAACCGATCAGGATCAGGTCGAACAGGGAAAGCGTGCGCCCGGATATGTGTGTCGCGTTGCTGTCTGGTGAACTCAACTGCGTAACCTCACTGCTGCCTGCGTGGCGGGCGGTGGCGCCGGCCCGGTGGAATGATCCATGCCCGGAACATTACGATATGACATTGACATTTGTATTACAAGTTCCCTAAACCTGTCATGTCACTTTATGGCGCACGGGTGCGCAGTCACCGTGGCTTTCAAAAAAAGGATTGGCGTGGAATGGGCGGAGCCAGAACCTGTCAGGTCGGTGTCGATATCGGCGGTACCTTTACCGATATCGCCCTTGAGGTGGACGGGCGGTTGGAATCAACCAAGGTCCTGACGGATTACGAAGCACCGGAACGCGCCATCCTGAAGGGATTGCGCGAGGTCTGTGCCACGGCGGGTATTGGCCTGTCGGATATCGGCGTTGTCATTCATGGTACCACGCTGGCCACCAACGCGCTGATCGAACGGCGTGGCGCGCGCACGGCGTTCATCACGACCGAAGGCTTCCGCGATGTGCTGGAAATGCGGACCGAAAACCGCTTTGAACAGTATGACCTCAATATCGTCCTGCCGCCGCCGCTGATCGAACGCGCGGACAGGTTCGTGGTGCGTGAACGCCTTGATGCAGGCGGTAACGTGCTGCTGCCGCTGGACGAGGCGCAGCTTGCGGGTGTGGTCGATGCCATCGCGGCGGGCGGGTATGAAAGTGTCGCCATCGGTTTCCTGCATGCCTACGCAAACGGGGCGCATGAACGCCGGGTGCGTGAAGCGCTGCTGGAGCGTATGCCCGCGCTGTCGGTTTCCATTTCATCCGAAGTCTCGCCCCAGTTCCGGGAATTCGAGCGGTTCAACACCGTCTGCGCCAATGCGTATGTCAAACCGGCCATCAAATCCTATCTGGATCGTCTGGTGGCGTCGCTGAAGGTGCTGGGGATCGGGTGCCCGGTTTACATGATCCACTCGGGCGGGGGCATCATCTCGGTCGATCACGCGGCGGAATTTCCGGTGCGTCTGGTCGAATCCGGTCCGGCCGGTGGCGTCATCTTTGCGGAATATGTGGCCCGGCGGCATGGGCGCGACCAGGTGGTTTCCTTCGATATGGGGGGGACGACGGCGAAAATCTGTCTTGTGGAGGATTTCGCCCCCCGCACGGCCAAGACGTTCGAGGTCGCGCGGACCTGGCGCTTCCGCAAGGGCAGCGGCATGCCGATTTCCATTCCCGTGGTGGAAATGGTGGAAATCGGGGCCGGGGGCGGGTCCATCGCCAGCGTCGACAACATGCGCCAGATCCGGGTGGGTCCGCGCAGCGCCGCATCCGAACCCGGTCCCGCCTGCTATGGGCGCGGCGGGGTGGAGCCGACCGTAACCGATGCCAACCTGCTGCTGGGCAAGCTGGACCCGGACAATTTCGCCGGCGGGTCGCTGACCCTGTCACGCGAAGGGGCGATCAGCGCCGTGGATGCAAGGATCGCCAGCCTGCTCGCACTGGACACGCAGGCCAGCGCCTATGGCATCTGCGAGGTCGTGGACGAAAACATGTCCAACGCCGCCCGCGTGCATGCCGTGGAAAATGGCAAGGACATTTCCGGCTTCACCATGATTACCTTTGGCGGCGGCGGCCCGCTGCATGCGGCGCGGCTGTGCGAAAAGCTAGGCATTTCCTCTTTCATCGTGCCGCCCGGCGCGGGGGTGGGATCGGCCATCGGCTTTCTGCGCGCGCCGTTCGGTTACGAATCCGTGCGTAGCGCCGTGGTGGCGCTTGCGGATTACGACACGCAGCGCGTTGCCGCCCTGCTGGATGCCATGCGCACGGAAGCTACGGGTTTCCTCAACGCCATTGATCCCGCCATCGTGCCGGTCATCGAATGCACCGCGTTCATGCGGTATGAAGGGCAGGGGTGGGATATTCCCGTCCGCCTTCCGCTGGAAACATTCAGCACCGGCCGCACGCAGGAGATACTGGCTGCGTTCGGAAGCGAATACCGTCGCTACTTCGGCCAGACGATTGATGGCGCGCGCAGCGAGATCATAAGCTGGGCGCTGCGTGTCAGCTCACCCCCCGTCCGTGTCGATGTCGCCCGGGCGGTCAGCCACACGCAGCCCGTGCAGCCAAAAGCGCATCGCCCCCTGTTCGATGCCGCCAGCCGGGGCTTTGTCGATGCGGGCATCATCGACCGCCGCACCCTTTCGGTCGGGGATGTGGTGCGGGGCCCCGCCATCATTGTCGAACCCGAAACCACGACCATCCTGACAACCTGTTTCACGGCAACGGTGCAGAGCGACGGCTGTCTGCTCGCCACCCGCCATTGAGGAGCGATACATGAGCGACGCTCTCGCAGATATCCACATGCAGGTCATGTGGAACCGCCTGATCTCGGTTGTGGAGGAACAGGCGCAGACCCTCATCCGCACGGCGTTTTCCACCAGTGTCCGTGAAGCGGGCGACCTGTCCGCCGGTGCGTTCGATCTGGAAGGCCGCATGCTGGTGCAGGCCGTGACCGGCACGCCGGGGCATGTCAACGCCATGGCGGAATCGGTCGGGCATTTCATTACCGATATCGGGCGCGAAAATATCCGCGAAGGGGATGTCTACATCACCAACGACCCGTGGAAGGGCACCGGCCACCTGCATGACATCACCATCGTCACCCCGTCCTTCCATGGCGGGCGTCTGGTGGGGTATTTCGCATCTACCGCCCATGTGGTGGACGTAGGTGGCCGTGGCTTTGGCCCCGATGCGAACGAGGTGTATGAAGAAGGGCTCTTCATCCCCATCATGAAGCTGTTCGATGCGGGCCGGGTCAACGATACCCTGGTGCTGATGATCCGCAACAACGTGCGCGAGGCGGACAAGGTGGTGGGCGATATTTTCGCCCTGACCGCCTGTAACGCGGCAGGCCACCAGCGGCTGGTGGACATGATGCGGGAATTCGCGCTGGATGATCTGGAGCGTCTGGGTGGTTTCATTCTCAGTCATAGCGAGCGCGCGACGCGTGAAAGTCTGGCCAGCCTGCCGCACGGCACATGGACCAACAGCCTGCTGCTGGATGGATATGACGAACCTGTGGCCCTGCATGCGGCCCTGACCATCGGGCCGGAGGGTGTGCATGTCGATTTTGCCGGGACATCCGGCCCAAGCCGCTTTGGCATCAATGTGCCTCTGGTTTACGCCAAGGCTTATGCCTGTTACGGCATAAAATGTATCGTAGCCCCGGAAATCCCCAATAATTCTGCCTCCCTCGCGCCATTTTCCGTCTCGGCGCCGGATCACTGCATCCTCAATGCGCAGCGGCCCGCCCCGGTATCGGTGCGGCATGTGCTGGGGCATTTCGTGCCTGATCTGGTGCTGGGGGCGCTGCATAAGGCCCTGCCTGACCGTGTTCCGGCGGAAGGGGCGGGTTCGCTTTGGAACCTGCATATGAGCCTGCGCCCGCTGCCCGGCATGGAAGGAACGGGCAGGGGGGCGGAAATCCTCATGTTCAACAGTGGCGGCACGGGTGCGCGGCCCACGCTGGACGGGCTGAGCGCTACGGCGTTTCCCAGCGGCGTTCACACCATGCCGGTCGAGGCGACCGAAAGTGTCGGCCCGGTCATCGTCTGGCGCAAGGAACTGCGCGAAGGCTCTGGCGGCGCGGGTGAGTTCCGTGGCGGCCTTGGCCAGTCCATGGAAATCGAGGCGGCGGAAGGCTACTCCCTGCGGTTTTCGGCCATGTTCGACCGTATCAGCCACCCGGCGCGCGGTCTGGCTGGCGGGCAGGACGGCGCGCCGGGGGCTGTCACGCTTGATGATGGCACCATCATGCGCGGCAAGGGTCAGCAGCAGGTGCCACCGGGGCGCAGGCTCCGGCTCGATCTGCCCGGCGGCGGTGGTTATGGTGACCCCGCGAACCGTGCCCCCGCTGCGGTCGAACGTGACCGTCACAACGGTTATCTGGGGGCGACCCCTTCGGGCAATGTTTAACGACAGGGGCATAGGGCACGACCATGCGTTTTGAAAATCGACGGGCATCGTCGATCCAGCTTTCGGCCTCCATGGTGGTTTCCATGGCCGCGCGTGCGCTGCGGGCGCAGGGGCGGCAGATTGTTGACCTCTCGCTGGGGGAACCGGATTTCAATACCCCGGATAATGTGATCGAAGCCGCAATCCGCGCAATGCGCGACGGGGTCACGCATTATACCGGCCCCAGCGGCCTGCCGCAGTTGCGTGAGGCCATCGTGGCCAAACTGGCGCGTGAAAACGGGCTGGATTACACGCCCGAACAGATCTCCATCGGCGTGGGCGCCAAGCAGATCCTGTTCAACCTGTTCATGGGGGTGCTGGAAAGCGGGGACGAGGTCATCATTCCAGCACCCTTCTGGGTATCCTATCGGGACATGGTGGAATTTAACGGCGGCAGGGCGGTCGTGCTGCCCTGCGGGCTGGAAAGCGGGTTCAGGCTGACACCCTCGCAACTGGCGGCGGCGATCACGCCCGCCACGCGCTGGGTCATGCTCAATACCCCGTCCAACCCGTCCGGGGCGGTCTATGGTCGCGCGGAACTGCAGGCGCTGGGGCAGGTGCTGGCGGCACATCCCCAAATCGGCATCATATCGGATGAGATATATGAGCATATCCTGTTCGGGGATACGCCGTTTGTCTCCTTCGCTGCCGCCTGCCCGGAACTGAAGGACCGGACCATCCTGATCAATGGCGTATCCAAGGCCTACGCCATGACCGGCTGGCGGCTGGGCTATGCCGCCGCCCCGCCGGGTTTTGCCCGCATGCTCAACAAGATGGAATCACAGGTTTCGACCTGTCCGTCCTCCATCTCGCAGGTGGCGGCGGCTGAAGCGATGAATGGTCCGCAGGACTTCCTGCACATGGCAGGGGCCGCCTATGCGCGCCGTCTTGCCATCGTGATGGAAGGACTGGCGGGGATCGAGGGGCTGCAGGTCTGCAAGCCTGCGGGGGCTTTCTATGTCTTTCCCGAATGTTCGGCCTTCATCGGGCGCAGGACGCCCGATGGCCGCCGGATCGAAAACGATGTCATGCTGGCGGAATACCTGCTGCATGAAGGTGGGGTTGCGACCGTGCCGGGTGCCGCGTTCGGGCTTGAACCCTATATCCGCCTGTCCTTCGCCACGTCGGAAGAACAGTTGCGGATCGCCATGGCAGCCATGACGCGAACCCTTGGTTTGCTGGAACAGGAATAAGCGCATCATGTCCAAATATAATCGTGTCCTCATTACCGGGGCCGCAGGCGCCCTTGGGCGGCAGCTTCGCGTATCGGGCCTGAAACTGGCCCCCCATATCCGGCTGACGGACCGTTTTCCCTCTGCCGATCTGGCGGCGCATGAGGAAGACCGCGTGGCTGAACTGGCCGATTTTGGCGCGGTGCTGGATGCCGTACGCGGCTGTGACGCGATCGTGCATCTGGGTGGGCAGGCGATTGAGGGGACATGGGATTCCGTGCTCAATTCCTCCATCGTCGGGACCTATAACGTGTATGAGGCCGCCCGGCAGTGCGGCGTAAAGCGTATCGTCTATGCCAGTTCGATCCATGCGGTCGGGTATTACGAACGCACCCAGACAATCGACGCCAGCGCACCGACACGGCCCGACAGCCTGTATGGGGTATCAAAGGCATATGCCGAAAACCTGTCGCGCTATTATTTCGATAAATTCGGGATCGAGACGGTATGCCTGCGTATCGGGTCGTGCTTTCCCGAACCGACCGACCGGCGGCACCTGATTACGTGGCTGTCGTACCGGGATTTTCGCCATCTGGTGGAAGTCTGCCTTGACGCGCCGCGTGTGGGGCACATGATTTCCTTTGCCACATCGGCAAACAGCCAGTCGTTCTGGGATAACCGGCTGGCGTCCGTTCTGGGTTACGCCCCGCAGGACAATGCCGATACCTACCGCGATGCCGTTTTTGCCCGCACGGAACAGGGCGATCCCGATGATCCGGCAGTCCGCTTTCAGGGCGGCAGTTTCTGCGCGGCCGGTCATTTTGAAGATCCGGCATAGGGGGCATGGCCATGTCCGATCTCCGGTCTTCCTATGATGTCGTTATTGTCGGCGGCGGCGTAGTCGGAAGTGCTACGGCCTATTTTCTGGCCAGCAACCCCGACTTTACCGGCTCCGTCCTCGTTGTGGAAAAGGACTGGACGTATGCGCGCGCGGCAACGTCCCTGTCATCCAGTTCGATCCGCCATCAGTTTTCCAATCCGCTGAATGTGCGCATGTCCATGTTCGGGACGGAATTCATCCGCCAGTTTCCCGAACTGACCGCCGTTGACGGTAAGGGCGATGATCTGGCGCTGCATGAAAATGGCTACCTGTTTCTGGCGAATGACCAGCGCGGCAGCGACATCCTGTCGCGTAACCGCGCCACACAGGCCGCATGTGGCGCGCAGGGCGTGCTGCTGACGCCGCGGGAAGTGGCAGCACGTTTCCCATGGCTCAATACCGATGACCTGACCCTTGCCAGCCTTGGTCTGGCGGGCGAGGGATGGTTCGACAATACCGGCTTCCTGTACGGGCTGCGTGTAAAGGCCCGTGCGCTGGGTGTCACCTATATTGAAGACGAAGTGACAGGCGTGACGGGGCAGGGCGGCAGGGTTGCGTCCGTCACCCTGAAAAGTGGCGCGCAGGTGGGCTGTGGCACGCTGGTCAACGCCGCCGGCACGCGCGGCAGGCGCATTGCGGAAATGGCGGGGCTGTACCTGCCGGTCGAACCCCGCCGCCGCAGCCTGTTTGTGGTGGACTGTCGTACCTCGCTACCGGGCAGGGTTCCCCTTACGATTGATCCCACGGGTGTCTTTTTCCGCCCGGAGGGGCGCTATTACCTGATGGGTACCGTACCAGACCCTGACCCGGCAGTGGACCCGGATGATTTTGCCGTGGCGCACGATGAGTTCGAGGAGCAGATCTGGCCCGTTCTGGCTGAACGTATTCCCGCGTTCGAGGCCCTGAAAGTCGTGAACTCATGGGCCGGGCATTACGATTACTGCACGCTGGACCATAACGTTATTGTCGGTCCGCATCCGGAAGTTTCCAATTTCCTGTTTGCCAACGGCTTCAGCGGTCATGGCCTGCAACAGTCCCCGGCGATAGGCCGCGGCCTGTCCGAATGGATCACCTATGGCGGGTTCCGTTCCCTTGACCTGTCTCCGCTGGGTTATGCGCGTGTGGTAAGCAATACGCCGTTCCTTGAGGAAGCCATTATCTGAATACCGTGCGGGGCAGTCGTGACCGGCTGCCCCCCGGATATGCTGGCAAACCGTTATGTACCGGCAATCTGTTCCAGCAGCCATTTATGGAACATGCCCAGTGGCGCCGACATCGCGCGCGACAGGGGGCGGACGAAATAATACGCATCTTCCGTCGGGATGGCATTGGCGACCAGTTCGATCAGCGTGCCATTTTCAAGTTCGTCCTCAATAAGAAAACGCGGAATAAGCGCGCATCCCGCCCCGGCGGAGGCTGCGCTGACGATAAAGCTGAACTGGTCGAATAACGGGCCATGCAGGGTCGTTGCATCGACTTCCTGTGCGATGAACCAGCGTTCCCACGCATCGGGACGCGATACAAGGTGAAGCAGCGGCGCATTAAGCAGATCCTGCGCTTTTCTGAAATTGAGCTGCGCCAGCAATCTGGGGCTGCATACTGGCACGACCTGTTCGCGCATCAGGAAGGACAGGTCCGCCCCCGGCCACTCCGATGGCCCGAAATGGATGGCCGCATCCAGCGTGTCGCCCGCGAATTCAAAGGGTGACAGGCGCGTATACAGATTGACCGTGATACTGGGATGCCGCGTCATGAAATGACCCAGCCGGGGCGTAAGCCACTGGGTGCCGAAGGTGGGCAGCACCCCCAGATTGATGGTGCCCCCGGTTGGATTGGCGCGGAAGGCGAGTGTCGCGGTGGAAATATGCCGCAGCGCATCGCGGATTTCGCGCGCATAGACTTCCCCCGCCTGCGTCAGTCGTACCATCTGCCGGTCACGGATGAACAGTTCCGCGCCCAGATGGTCCTCCAGTGCGCGGATATGTCGGCTGACCGCGCTCTGGGTCAGGTTGAGTTCATCTGCCGCGGCGGTGAAGCTCTCATGCCGTGCGGCGGCCTCAAAGGAATAAAGCAGGGATGTGGAAGGAAGAAAACGCCGCGCAATGGCCATGGAGTCAGTTTCCGCTGGGCTGAAGGATGATCCCTGCAAGCCCCCTGTCTGGTGGCAGGGGCTTACCGGATGCCGGGACCGCCGACAGGGAACATCATCGACCCCTTCCCGAAGGGCAACCATTTTATGGATCTGTCGCACGCCGCCTGACGACCTGACATGCTTGAAATTATGGTGCCGTTACTTCACCTGTCAGGGCAGGAACCGGATATGGACTTCCATATTACAGCGCAGCAGGGTGCTGTTTCAGACACTTGAAGCAACTTTCCAAATAGTGGAAAAACTTTCCTGTTTGCGTCATCGTGTGGGGGCAGAAACTTCTTGACCATCCTGTGCGTTACCACACGATGGCCCCCAGGGCGCAGGGTCGCCATCTGCCATATGGATTGTTTTTGTACGACTATGACGTTCGTATACTTATAAACTTAGCTGATATAATAGGCGATGTTTCGTTATTACGGAACGATAACAACATGTGTCGCTTTTACAACATGATGCCCTGCATGCGTACGGACCCATAAACATTTCGGTTGGCGACCAAACAAAAACTGTTAAACAGTTTTTTAGATAAGGCGACACGTGGGGACGACCATGAAGAAAATGGGCATGAGACGGGCATTACTGCGGTCCGGTGTTGGGTTTGCAGCCGCCCTGACGGTGGGTCTGGTGTTCGATTTACCCACCGCCCATGCCCAGGTTTCGGTATTCAAAAGTATGGAAAAAAGTGATTCCGACATGGCCCGCTGGCTGTCTGGAATTACGCTGACCGGCCAGATCGAAGGGGGCATCATGGCGAACCCCGCGCGTCCCCAGCCGGGTTACAACTTTGGTGACTTCTTTGCCGATCACGCCAATCAGGTGCAGCTCAACCAGGCGGAATTCACGCTTCAGAAAGCCATCGACCCGTCAAAGGGCGGCTACCAGATCGGTTTCACGCTGGAAGGCATGTATGGCTCGGACGCGCGGTACTATCAGCTTCTGGGCGTCAGCGCGCATGAATGGAATGCCCGTTACCAGTTGATCCCGGCGCAGGCCCATGCCGATGTCCACCTGCCATGGGCAACCAAGGGCGGGCTGGACATGCATGCTGGTATCCTTCAGGCCCCGATGGGGGTGGAAACACTCGATCCCACAACGCGTCCGTTCTATACCATTGCCTATACATCGGAATATTCCGTGCCGTTCCAGCATATCGGCGCCATGTTCAACTGGCATGTAACCGATATGGTGGATGTAACGTTCGGTATCGATACCGGCAACCAGACATCCTTTGGCCGGTCCGACAATAACAACGCGCCGGCGGGCTATTTCGGCTTCAACCTGAACGGGCTTGCGCATGGCAAGCTCAACATCATCGAACTGAGCCGCGTCGGGCCGGAAAACTCCCGTTATTCATCCGCAGGCGGGCGCTATGAAGCCGATCATGCCGAACGGTTCTGGAATGACATCAATGCGACCTACGCCGTCAATGACCGCCTGACCCTGACGGGGGAGTTCAACTATATCCACGATGAAGGGCTGAACGGCATCCGCAGCAATGGCGATTTCAAGGCCGCCGATGCCGAAAGCTTCGTCAGCTTCCTGAGCTATAGGATCAACAAGGTACTGACCTTCAATTACCGTGGTGAAATCTACCGCGACAACAATAACCTGATGGTGTCCACCTTCATCGGCAACAACGCCTATATGGACGGGATTTCCGGTCGTTCCAGCCCCGGCGATGCGCTGATGCCCGGCCCGACCGGCCATGGCACGACCTATGGCGAAATGACACTGGGCGTGACCTACAAGCCGGATCTGGGCCACCATGTGCGTGTGTTCATGCTGCGGCCTGAAATCCGCTTTGACCGTTCGCTCAACGACACCACGCCCTTTAATGGCGGGCGTAATAACGGCATGTTCACCTTCGGTGGCGATGCGGTAATCGGTTTCTGAGTCCCGAAGACCGGGAAGGTCATATGCGCCTTCGGTTCACCTGCTGCCGGACGACCGCCTTTTGAGTGGGTGCGCTGCTGAAATTCATATATTTGCGCGTGGTCGTGTGGGGGGTGTTCCCGCAGGGGGGGGCATATTCCGGGCGCAACGTTTTGTGCCGGGCGATCCGTCCGGTCTTCATGTGTGTATGCGTCGTGATTCCCCCATGTCTCTGCGACACGTGCTGTTTCCACCGAATTTGAATTCGCCGCTTAAAAGCCGTTTTCAGGATACCGCGCGCCAGCCGCAACCGATGCGCGTCGTATAATGAGCGAAACCTTACTTGCCGGATAAAGGCCCGCGCGCTGACTGAGGCATGCGCGTATGAACCGCATGCTGATTTGCCGGACTGCGTGTTCCGGTTTGGTTTTTTTGTATAAATCTGCGGATTATCTCTACCGTGGTTATGAAACCCGGTGCGGATGTACCAGCAAATCTTTTCCATCATTCGGTTATGGGCCGGGCACTGTCTGTCCGGATCGCTGCCGTGATTCCAGTTGGCCCGGACAGGGAATGATGTCCGCTGGCCGGGATGCCTGTGCGATTTTGGAAAACCAGCTATTGCATATACTTGCGATTTCGTAATGATACGAATCAGGTTCAAAACCATCTGGTCCCACCCGACAGGAAGCACCGGATGGCTGCGTGGGTGCTTTTCATCATACGGCTGGAGCGCGCCGGGGCGCTTCCTGCGATTATGGAGGACGAATTGGCTTTATATGTAGCCGTCCCGCCATCATGCCGATCTCTTTCTGCCGGTTCTCGCCCGAACGGACACGGGGCAGGGTGGGGGGAGGATACGGCCTCTGCCCATTTTCCTGCATCGGGGATGATACGGATGCCACCTTTTGGGTACAACGGATGGCAGCGGCCATGATGGCGGGACGGCCTGTGCGCATCGTCGTCATCGGGGCAGGTATCGTGGGGCGTGTCTGCGCGCTGCGCCTGCGTCAGACCGGGGCGGATGTCACGTTGCTGGATTCAGGAGAACATAGGCCCGCATCATGGGGCAACGCGGGTCATATCGCAGCAGAATACGTCACGCCCTTTGCGGACGCGCGCATCCTGCCCGGCGTGCCGCGCACGCTGTTCCCGCGTGGTCCGATTGTGCTGGACTGGCGTCATCCCGTCATGCTGGGAACATGGTTCGCCCGTTACCTGTATGCGTGCCGACCCAGCCAGTTCCGTGCCGCATCGGTCGTTCTGCGCGATCTTATGGCCCGCGCCCTACCGGAATGGCAGGATCTGGCAGCGGAACTGGGGCGGCCTGACCTGCTGGATACCACCGGCACATACAAGCTGTGGGAACGACCCGGTCCGGGCATGGCGACCTGCCTGCGCGGCGATTACGGCAGCGTGGTGACACAGGCCGTGCCGGATGCCGAACGTGCCCGCTTTGCCAGCCAGCTAAGCGTGCCGGTTGCCGGTGCGGTGCATTTTCAGGGCACGGCACAGATGCGCGACCTGCGACAGGTGCTGGACACAGTGATGGAAGGCTTCGTACGCGCAGGCGGACAGGTCATGCGTGGCCGCGCCCGGTCCATCGCCCATCAGGGCGGCCGTCCCACGGTCTGGACCGATGACGGCCCGCTGGAAGCCGATCAGGTGCTGGTGGCCTGTGGCATCGGTTCCGCCGCCGTGCTGCGCAGGCAGAAACTGCGTGTCCCGCTCATGGCGGAACGCGGCTATCATCTGGAATGGGATCATGGCGGACGGTGGACCCTGCCCAATATCGTATTTGAAAATCGCAATGTTGTCGTAACCCGCTTTGGCGCAAGGCTGCGCGCCACATCCATTGCCGAATTCACCCGCGCGGATGCGCCGCTTCAGCCGCGCCGCTGGGAATGGCTGGAACGCCATGTGTCCGAACTGGGGCTGCCCGTGGCATCGCCCTTCAGCCGCTGGGCGGGATCGCGGCCATCGCTGCCCGATTACATGCCCGCGCTGGGGCCGGTGCCCGATGCGCCGGGCGTTTTCGCGGCCTACGGACACCAGCATCTGGGCCTGACGCTTGCGGCTGTAACGGCGCGCATCCTGACAGCGCAGATGGTTACACCGGCGCAGGCGGGTGAGGTGTCCCCCGCCGCCCTGCGTCCCGGTCGTTTTGGCGGTTGAGCGCAACTGTCTGTATTCCATTCCCCGCAACGGAGAACACGGCTTGACCCCTGACCCCCATTGCCCGGCTGTCCAACCTGATGACCGCGTGCGACTGGATGCCATGCCGCTGCGCCGGTTCCATTTCCTCACCCTGTTTGCGACATCGGGGGGACAGTTCTGTGATGGCTATGTGCTGGGAACGATCGGCGCGGCCCTGCCGGGCGTGGAACACGCCATGCGCTGTAGCGATGTGTGGATCGGCGCGATCGGCAGCGCGTCGCTTGCCGGGCTGTTCCTTGGCTGCCTTCTGGTCGGTCCGCTGACCGACAGGCTGGGGCGGCGCAGGCTGCTGCGGGTCAACATGCCGCTGTTCCTGATCCTGTCCATCGTGCAGGCGCTGACGACATCGCCGCTGCAACTGGTTCTGGCCCGGATATGTCTGGGGGCCTGTCTGGCGGCGGATTATGTGGCGGGGGCGGCGTATCTGTCGGAATTCGCGCCCCGGCGATTGCGGGGCCGTTTTCTTGCCTTCATGATCATCGGGTGGTCGGCGGGGTACAGCATGGCCAATATCTTTGGCATGTTTTTCACGCTGCATGGGGCGAATGGTTGGCGGCTATGCCTGTTCAGCAGCGCCATTCCTGCTTTCGTGGTCATGATCCTGCGACTGTTCCTGCCGGAATCCCCGCGCTGGCTCATGGCGTGCAATCGCCCGGACGAGGCGCAGGCCGTGCTGGATGGCTGTTTCCCCAAGGATCGCGTTTTTGTGGTGCAGGCGGTCACAAAACCGGATGAAAACTGGCGCGCCGTGTTTTCTCCGCCCTGGCGTGTAAGGCTGGGTGTGGGCATCGGGTTCTTTGTGGCTCAGGTCGTGCCCTATTTCTGTATCGGGACATTCCTGCCCGCCCTGTTCACAGCGCTGGGTGTGCGGGATATCTATACCGGCGGTATTGTCTTCAACCTGTTCCTGCTGATCGGGTCTTCCAGCGCATTGTGGCTGGTTGACCGCCTGACGCGGCGTACTTTCCTGATCGGCAGTTTCACCATTGCCGCGGCACTGCTGACGGGGGTGGCCTTTGCATCGTACCTGCCGGTGCTGATGACGCTGGTGCTGTTCGGGCTGTTCGCGCTTACCCTTTCGGCGGCGACCTCGCTGGAAATGGTGTATCTGCCGGAACTGTTTCCGGTGAACCTGCGTGGGGTAGGCGTAGGCATCGCCACGGCTTGCAGCCGTTTTGGCTCGGTGATCGGGACCTTCGTTCTGCCTGTGCTCATGCGGGTGATCGGCACGCCCCTTACGTTGGGCATATGCGTGCTGTTTCTGGTTGCGGGTGCGGGGCTCTGTGCATTATGGGCACCTGAAACGCAGCATGAAGTTCTGTAGGTAGGCTTGCCTGACAGGGTCAGGGCACATCAGGTTCCTAACGCGGGCGGCAGAATGCAGGCGGAAGTGATGCGCCCGGTCATTTTTCTGTGGGTGTGCAGATGACTGGGGGGCGACCCAAGGGGTAGCGACCAGTCAGCTACATCCCATTTCCCGATTTTTTTCTTGATGTTTATTGCGCAGAAAAACCGTTGCCGCTGTGGGATTTCTTACCCTCAGCGGCAGGTTTCTGCCTTGCCATAAACACTGAGCAAACCCGCTCCGGGCCGATCTTTTTCTACTTTGGCCCGGTGTCGAGATGCCGGATCAGTCCTTCATGAATGCACGATGGCCCCTTCGGTTTCAGACCGGTGGATCGATATGTGGTCATGGGGACCCGAGGGCAGCAAATTCATTTATCCGGCCCCGTGGTGCGCCCCTGCGAGGGCGGATCGCTTGCGGGGAAGCTTTCATCCAGCGCTTCATCACGACCTTCGTCCTCGTGCTGTTCTTCGGGTGTAGGGGGCTTTTCCCGGTCGGGCTTCGTTGTGTCGGGCATGGTCTGGATTCCTTGCTGAACATATTCACCATCCGGCTTCATGACGCTGCCGGTCCGGTAATGAAGTGGCGGCGGGGGAGGTGCTGGTGTATCAAAGGGAAACGGCTCATTCGGAATACCGGGCGGATATTCCCACGGAAAGGGCGGGCTGGGCGGTGGTAAGGGCGGCTGGCCCGATACTTGGGTGAAGGGTGTCAACATTGCGGTTCTCACTCGGGTTGTTCATGGAAAACAGGAAGCTGTAGCCTGTCTGCCCACCGATCGAGCCTGCCTGTGTCATGGGCCTTGCGGTGGTCGCCGTTGGCGGAAGCGGTCTATGCCGACCTGACGTTCCGCTCCGTCTATCCGCCCTTGCCCAGCGGCAGCGGGGCGGGTTTTACCCGGTCGGGCCGACCGTATGTCCGGGTCATGGCTTTCCCGTCTTGCCAAAGAAAACACACTGGCCCTTAAAGCCTTCAGGGGGCGAAAGGTTGCATCTGCCTGCATGGGACGGTGAACCGGGTTGTGGGGTGCGGGAGCGGTGTCAGATTCTCCGTCATGCCGTCCCTGTTACGGGGCCAACCCGGCGCGTTCTGCCACGTTGATATTCCGGGCCGGTACCGGGTGCTGGTTACGTGGCGGGTATGGTGCGCATGTCTAATGTAGAGCGTTTCGAGTTTATCCTGCTCCTCATCGTGCTGATCGTTGGGCTGGATCTGGCGGCGCGCAAGCTGCGCCTGCCGCCCGCCACGGCACTCGTTCTGGGTGGGATTGCCATCGCCCTTATGCCGGGGCTGCCTGTCATCGGGATTGATCCTGATCTGGTGCTGATCGTGTTCCTGCCGCCGCTGCTGCTGGGCGGGGCCTATTTTTCGGTATGGCATGCGTTCCGGGCCAATCTGGCGGGTATTCTGCAACTGGCGATAGGCGGGGTTGCGTTCACGACCTTCGTGGTGGGGGTGACCACGCGCTGGCTTATTCCGTCCATGCCGTGGGCAGGCTGTTTCGCGCTGGGGGCGATCGTGGCCCCGCCGGATGCGGTGGCGGCCAAGGCCGTGCTACGGCGCGTGTCCCTGCCTGAACGCATCACCACATTGCTGGAAGGTGAAAGCCTGCTGGATGATGCCTCAAGCCTTGTCCTGTACCGTTTCGCCACCATTGCGGCGCTGACGGGGGCGTTCAGCCTTGTAAATGCCGGGGTCACATTCGGGTTGCTGGCTGCGGGCGGGCTGGTTCTGGGCTGCGTGCTGGGGTGGGTATGGATCAGGCTGCTGCACAGGGTGCGTGACCGTATCCTCAGCATCACCATGACCCTGCTGCTGCCGTGGGTGGCTTATATCGGGGGGGAGCGGATCGGGGTTTCGGGTGTCATCACTACGGTGGTGGCGGGGCTGGTGCTGGGCTGGCGGCAGCATGACGTGTTCAGTGCGGATGAGCGCCTGCGCTGGGCGGCCGTGTGGGAAGTGTTGGTGTTCCTGCTGGAATCGCTTGTGTTCGTGCTGATCGGCACATCGCTGCATGCGATCGCGTTGCGGCATATGGGCACCGGCTGGGTCGTGCAGGACGTGTTCGGCCCGGTGGCGGGTATTGTTGCCGCAGTCCTGATCTCCCGCTTTCTGTGGATGTTTGTGACCGAAGGGCTGCGCGTTGTCTGGCTGCCGCGTGAAATGCGACCCGACTGGCACATGTTTTCCAGCTTTGTCGTCATCATGGGGTGGTGTGGCATGCGCGGCGTGGTCAGTCTTGCCATTGCGCTCGCCCTGCCAGAAGAAATGCCCAACCGCGACATCATGGAGATCGCAACCTTCGTGGTCATTCTTGTAACCGTGCTGGGGCAGGGCACGACCATCGGCTGGGTTATCCGCATGATGGGGGAAGAACGGGCACAGCAGCCCAAAGGGCTGTGGCATTACCTGTCCGTGTCGCAGGCGCGCGCGCTGGTCGCCCGATCACAGGAAAGCGCGATACGTGAACTGGCCTATGGCGCGGATGGGGAACTGATCCACGGACATCTGCTGGAACAGTACAGCTATCGCGCGGAACTGGCCGAGCGTTTCAGCCATGAACCCGAGGCATTGCAGGGCCATCAGGACACGCAGCACCGGGTGGTGCTGGCCATCATCACGGCGGGACGGAAGGAACTGCTACGCCTGCACCGTACCGGTGCGATCCATGATGCGGTCCTGCATCAGCTTGAACATGAACTGGACCTGCAGCAGATGATGGCGGAAGGCGGTCTGATCTGACCCTATGCCATTTCCCGTGCCAGCAATGTCTCAAGCCAGTCCGCAAAAAGCTGGAGCCTGCGCGAAAGATGCTTGCGATGCGGGTAAAGCAGCGCCATGGGCATTGGTTCCGCCTGCCATTCCGGCATGACCGTCACCAGTTCGCCCGCCGCGATATGGTGGCGGATGTCATAGGGCGGCACCTGCACAAGCCCCAGCCCGGCAAGGGCGCAGGCTACCAGGGCTTCGGCATTGTTTACGGTCACGCGGCCCGGCAGGGTCAGGCTGCGGGCCGTGCCGTTTTCCATCCATTCCCATGCTTCCACCCGTCCGGTGGTGGGGGAGGCATAGCGCACGGTTTCATGCCCGTCCGTCAGGTCCGCCGGTGTCCGGGGTATGCCATGCCGGGCGAGATAGGCGGGACTGGCCACGTTGACCAGCGCCAGTTCGCCCATCCTGCGGGCAATCAGGCCGGAATCAGATAACGGTCCGATACGCAGCACGCAGTCCACCCCATCGCCGATCAGGTTGATGGCCCGGTCGGTTACGCCCAGTTCGATATCGATTTCAGGATAACGCTGCAAAAAGGACGGCAGGTTGGGGGCAACCAGCAGGCGCCCGATCCGGCCCGGCATGTCCACGCGCAGCAGGCCCCGGACGCCTGCGCCATCACGGCGGAACAGGCCCTCCGCTTCCTCCACATCGGCTATCAGCCGCACGCAGTGGTCGTAAAAGGCGCTTCCGTCCGGCGTGGGGGCGACGGAACGGGTGGTGCGGGCCAGCAGGCGTGTGCCCAGCCGGGTCTCCAGCTCCTGTATGGCGGTGGAGACGGAGGAGCGGGGCATTTTCAGGGTCTCGGCCGCATGGGTGAAACTGGATGTTTCCACCACGCGGGTAAAGATACGGAACAGGTCGATACGATCCACGATAACCCCGGGGCAGGCTTATGGTTTGTTCGTAATTTCTGACATGTGTTGTCAGGAATGCACGCTTTATACCGTTAATCTAACTGATAACCTGCCCACCTGAAAAGCATAACGGAGGGAAGACGGACATGACGGATCATGGCATCAAGGGCAAGACGGTCCTTATTGCAGGCGGGGCGAAAAATCTGGGCGGTCTGATCGCGCGTGATCTGGCCGCGCACGGGGCGGGGGCCATCGCCATTCACTATAACAGCGAGGCGACGCGACCCGAGGCCGAAAGGACGCTCGCGGACCTGAAGGCCGCAGGCGTGCATGCCGTGGCCCTGCAGGCCGATCTTACGCGCGATGGCGCGGTCGCCCGCCTGTTTGCCGATACGGTTGCGGCAATCGGGCAGCCGGACATTGCAATCAATACCGTGGGCAAGGTGCTGAAAAAGCCGATTGTCGAAACGTCCGAAGCTGAATTCGACGCGATGTTCGCTATCAACACCCGTGTCGCCTATTTTTTCATCAAGGAAGCGGGCGTACACCTGAAGGATAACGGCAAGCTGCTGAGCATCGTCACATCGCTTCTGGGGGCCTATACGCCATTCTATTCCACCTATGCCGGGTCCAAGGCTGCGGTTGAACATTTCACGCGCGCTGCATCGAAGGAATACGGAGCACGCGGCATATCGGTCAACGCCATCGGCCCCGGCCCGATGGACACGCCCTTCTTCTACGGTCAGGAAGCGCCCGATGCGGTGGCCTACCACAAATCCGCTGCCGCCCTGTCCGCCTTCAGCAAAACGGGGCTGACGGAGATCGAGGATATCGTCCCTTATGTGCGCTTCATCGTGTCGGAGGGATGGTGGATGACCGGCCAGACCATTCTGGTCAATGGCGGCTATACCACCAAATAGGGTATTTTCATCCCACGCGCCGTGCATGCAGGCGGGACTGTCGGAGCGGTGGCGGGCAGTGGCAATATATTACGATGTTGCATTGACCGTCCGCGCGCGGGCAGGGTAGGCTGGATGCCTCCTGTCCGTTCGTAGGGGTGGTCATGCATCTGATCCTGCCTTCCCCCGGTCAATTAATGGATGCGCGCATGCGCCCCGGATATGTCCTTCTGGATGCGGGACGCGCACTGGCGCAGACCTGCCGCCTTGGGGAAAGCGCGTTCATGCGCGCCAGCGGCCTTGCATCGGAAGCGGCCTATAAACGCGCAACCGGCGCGACAGGGCGCATCATGCAGCACGCCCATATTGGCTTTCGTGATGTAGGCCGCACGGTCGAAGGCATGCGCAGCGTACGCGATACATGCGCCGCGCGGGGCGTTACGGTGGATCGTTTCGGCATTACGCTTGACTGGTCGATGGGATATCCGCTGGAAATGCGTGCCCGGGCCGGACGGGGCACGGGTATCGTGATGAATGACACCAGTGACTTCGCCCGCATCGTCAATGCCTGTTCCGCCGCTACGCATTTCGGGGATTTCATGCTCGGCCTGCCCGGTGCGCTGGACAATACGCGGGCGGCCATTGCGGCTGGCGTGACCTCAATCGGTAATCTGGGCCAGTATTTTACCTTTCGTCTGCCCCATTGGGATGATGATGTCGCCACCACGGAAGCAACGGTGACGGCGCTGGGTCTGATCGCGGCGCAGGATGCCGAAATTCTGGTGCATTCCAATCTGGATGACGGCTTTGCCGGGCTGTTTGTGGATATGGGCTGTAGCCTCGGCATGGCGATCATAGAAAAATATATTATCGAGGATCTGACCGGCGCGCCCCTGTCACACTGTTATGGCCATCATTTTTCAGATCCGGTGTCGCGCATGGCCTTTCATGCGGCGTTACGGCAGGTCAACGATACACCCGGCACGATGATTTTTGGCAATACGGTGGCGTATCGCGCGGCGGATGCCGCCAATTACGCCAGCCTTGCCAATTACCTGCTGGCCGATATCGCGGCGTTGCGGCGCTGGCCCACGGGCCATGCCATCAATCCGGTGCCGGTAACGGAAAACAGCCGCATCCCTGATGTGGACGAAATTATCGACGCCCAGTGCTTTGCCACGCGCCTTGTGCAGCATGCAGGTTTTTATCAGGATCTGTTCGACTGGCCACGGGTGGAGGCCATGGCCACCCGGCTGGTGGATGCGGGAAAACGCTTCGCGCAGGATGTGCTGGCGGGCATGGCGGCGGCAGGGGTGGATATTCGTGATCCCGCGCAGCTCATGCTGGCCATACGCCGGACGGGGCCGCGCACGCTGGAAGCGTTATACGGCCCCGGTGCGATCGCGCCGGATACCGGCAGCCGGATGCCGGTTGTGGTCGCCCAGTGGGCACGCGAACTGGATGAGATGGCGGAAGAATGGCTGACGACCCAGGGGGCGCTTATTGCCCGCATCCGCGCGGCGGGCGACACGGTTCCGTGTGTATGCGTTGGCACGTCTGATGTGCATGAGCATGGCAAGTATCTGGTCGAGCGCGCGCTATCGGGACTGGGCGTGCGGATTGTCGATGGCGGGGTATCTGTTGATCCCGAAAATCTGGTGGCGCGCGCGGTGGCGGGCAGGGCGGATATTATCGCCGTCAGCACCTATAATGGCGTCGCCCTGCGCTACTGCCGCGAAGTGCAGGCAGCTATGGACGCATGCGGCCTGAAGGCCGGATTGCTGATGGGCGGACGACTGAACGAAATTCCCTCTGATTCCAATTCCGGCCTGCCGGTGGACGTAACTGGCGAGATCACCGCTACGGGGGCCGTAGCCTGCGTGGGGCTTGATGACATGACTGCTGCCATCATGGATGTGCTGCCAGTATCCGCCTGACAGGCCCGCAAGGGCAGGGCGGCATCGCCCTGACAGGTGTCTGAATACAGCTTCAGCCCCGACATTATAAAATGTGCGGGGCCGGGATGGTCGTTTGCATGATCTGTCATGCTGATAGGCAGCAGGGAAAGTCGATGGGTGCGGGACCTGCCCGCACCCCGCCATCCGTCAGGACTGACCGAGGATTTCTGCCGTGGCGCGTTCCAGAATGGTGGCGATGCGGCGGGCTTCTTCCGGCCCGCAGCCACGTTTGCTGCGCAGGGCATTCCTGATTCCATGCCGCGCCTGATTCAGCACTTCGTTATCGGGTCCATCCGTGCCGTCGGGACCGGCGAAGGCTTCGCGCACCTCCGCCATGCGTCCGCCAATACGGGCCAGTGTTTCCAGAATGGTCGCCGCCTGTTCGCGCCGGGTATCCAGATAGGCACGGCCTGTATCGGTCAGGGTATACAGCTTACGGTTGCCGTCCTTGCTGGATGCCGTGTGGCCGATTTCATCCAGATAGGTCAGCGCGGGATAGATCATGCCCGGACTGGGAGTGTAGAAGCCGCCGGAATGTTCTTCCAGTTGACGGATCAGTTCATAGCCATGCGCCGGGCGCTCGCCCAGCAGGCTGAGCAGGACAAGCTGCAGTTCATCGGAACTGAGCTTGCGTCCGGCGGGGAAGTCGCCCCGGCCAAAACCGCGACCGAAGCCGCGCCCCATCCGGTGGCCAAAGCCATGGCGTCGTCCGCCACGTCCCTTGCCGGATTCATGAGAATGGGAGGAATGGTGTGTGTTATGCTCTTTAATCATGTTTTACGATATAGAATATCTTACGATAGGGTTCAAGCGGATTACCCATTAAAATATCGTAAGATATAATTTTCGTAACTTAAGCCTTGGCGAACGCTGTTCAGCTAACAGGATCTGCGCCCAGATGCTGCGTGCCCTTGCGGCTGGCAAGCTGCATCTGGCGCTCACGTTCCGCGTAACGCCTGCGCTGGGCTTCGGTCCGTTCCGCATGGCAGTGCGGGCAACTGATGCCGGCTTCATATTCGGGGGCTTTGCGGTCGGCCTCGCTCAACGGCGTGCGACAGGCATGGCATATGTCGAACGAACCGGGTTTCAGCCCGTGGCCCACGCTTACGCGCTGGTCGAACACAAAGCATTCCCCGTCCCACAGGCTTTCAGGCTCCGGCACGGTTTCCAGATATTTCAGGATGCCTCCCTGCAGGTGGAATACATCCTCTATCCCCTCCGCACGGACGAAGGCGGTGGCTTTTTCGCACCGGATGCCGCCGGTGCAGAACATGGCGATCCTGGGTGCCCGGCCTTCATTTTTCAGTTCCTGCTGGCGTTCGCGGAACCATTGCGGGAATTCACGGAAGCTGCGGGTGCCCGGATCAATCGCGCCGCGAAAGGTTCCGATCGCCACTTCATAATCGTTGCGCGTGTCGATCACGATGGTGTCGGGATCGGAAATCAGCGCGTTCCAGTCCTCTGGCGCAACGTAGTGGCCAACATCACGCCTTGGGTCCAGTCCCTCGACACCCATGGTTACGATCTCACGCTTGATGCGGACCTTCATGCGGTGGAAGGGCAGGGCAGGCGCACGGGAAAACTTAACTTCCAGATCCGCGCAACCGGGCAGGGCGCGTATGACCGCCAGAATATCCGCAATCGCGCTGTCGGTTCCCGCAATCGTGCCGTTTATCCCTTCCTGCGCCAGCAGCAGGATGCCCCGTATGCCCAGCTTCCGGCATGCTTCAAGCAACTGCGCACGCAGCGTCGTGCAGTCCGCAAACGACGTGAAGTGATAAAGGGCCGCGACACGGATGGGCAGCGCGCCCTCATGCTCGGTCGGGACAACGGGGGAAGTCATATCCATTACACTGCAACCATGGGCTGAAAATTGCCACGTGCAATGGCACGGCACGATGCCGCACCCTGCATGCGGGCAGGAAAGCCCGGCGTCCGGGCATAAGGCAGGGTCAGTCATAACGGAGTTTGCGCCCGATTGCACCATGGCTGACATCAGGCGGATGGATGGTACTGCACGTCCCGGCGGAACATGCTTATATCGCGCCAGTTTTCCAGCCAGACCTTACGGGACGCCATTGTCATGACTGTAACCCTCTATCACAACCCTGCCTGCGGAACCTCGCGCAATGTGCTGGCCATGCTGCGTGCGGCGGGGATCGAGCCGGTCGTGGTCAATTACCTTAAAAATCCGCCAGCCCGTGCTGAACTGGACGTGCTGGCCAGCCGGCTGGTCGTGCCGGTGCGTGAACTGCTGCGGCAGCGGGGCACGCCCTATGCGGAACTGGGGCTGGATAATCCTGCCCTGACGGATGGGCAGATACTTGACGCGATTGCCGCCCATCCGGTTCTGCTCAATCGTCCGGTGGTGATGACCGAACAGGCCGCGCGTCCGTGCAGGCCCAGGGAAGTTCTGTACGAACTCCTGCCCCAAACGCGCCCCGCCGATCCCGCGTCCTGAATTACGCTGCTTTCCGCACCCGGCAGCGTATGAGGTGAATCAGGACAAAGAATATCGATGTGCCCAGACTGGCGATGGCGATCATGCGCTGGTGTGGGTCGAAGGCCATCGCTGCGAAAATGAGAATGACCGCACCAAGCGTTGCGATATTGATGGCCGGGAAAAACGGCAGTTGGAAAGCAGCCCGCTGCCCGGCGGTGCGGGCCTGCCTGCGCGTGACCAGATAGGCTGTCACGATCAGCGAATAGACCAGCAGGATCACCCCGCCGCTACAGCTAAGCAGGAACGCAAACACCGTGCCGGGTGCGAGGATGGATGAAAACGCCACGATCCCGCCTGCGATGGAATTGGCGATGATGGCGTTGACGGGTGTGTGCTGGCGGCCATAACGCTGTAGCAGGGCCGGGGCATCGTTATGCCGCGCCAGTTCAGCCAGCACGCGCGATGTGATGTACAGGCTGGAGTTCATGCACGATACAACCGCCGTCAGCACCACGATCTGCATGAACAGGGCAGCCCCCGGAATACCCATGATCTCAAGGGCCGCGATAAAGGGCGAATGACCCGGCACCACATCGCTCCAGGGCACGATCATCAGGATCATGGCGATGGACAGGCTGTTGAACAGCGTAAGCCGCAGGCCGATGGTTCGGGTCACGCGCGCGGCGTTCCGTGCCGGATCGGCTGATTCACCTGCGGCAACCGTCGCGATTTCAGATCCGATCATGGTGAACAGGACAGAGGGGATGATGGAAACCATCGCCACCATACCGTGCGGGAATATGCCACCATGCCCCAGCACGTTGCGCGTGACCGGCACGCCGGGGCCGAACAGATGCGCGACATACAGGCCGCCTGCCGCCACAAACAGCACGATACTGATCACCTTGACCAGTGACAGCCAGAACTCGCATTCCCCGAATATATGCACGGCCGCAAGGTTGATGAGCTTCAGCGCCACGATCAGCGCCGTGGCCAGCACCCACACCGGCAGGTTGATCCAGTCATGCAGCAGGATGGCCCCGGCAATGGCTTCGCTGCCCAGTGCCACCAGCCAGAAGAACCAGTAAAGCCAGCCTGCGGTAAAGGCCGCGCCATTCCCATGCGCCAGACGGATATATTCGATAAACGATCCCTTGCCCGGATTGGCCGTGACCATTTCGCCCAGCATGCGCATGATCAGCATGACCAGCATGCCCACGGCGACGAAGGCCAGCAGGACCGCAGGCCCTGCGGCGGCAATGGCCGCGCTGCTGCCGACAAACAGTCCCGCCCCGATCCCGCCACCCAGCGCGATCATGATGATGTGGCGGTTCCGCAGCCGTGACACCGGTCGGGCGGGATGCTGGGGGGCTGTCGTATCGCTCATGCCGGATGCTCATTCCACAAAAGACAGGGACGCGAAGTGAAAGGCGCTGGCCCCGGTTCCGACATCATCGGGTGGGGACGCCGACTGTCCGTATCAGCCCGCAGGCCGGATCGGGCAGATGAGGATGCAGGACGCATTTCAGGGATGAAAACCGGCGTCGTATGCCGGAAGCCAGACAGGATCATGCCGGTTTCGGGCTGGTCACGCGCGGGCAGACGGGCCTGTGCGGTGCTTTTTGTTTCGGTTTCATGCCGAACATAGGACAGGAAGCAGGGCAGTCTGTAAAGGGGCAGGTGTGCCACATTATAACAAATTGAAGTTTTTATAATATCGTGAATGAAGGCTGCACCGGGTTGACGGGTGGACGGCAATTCGCTGCGGCAGGGGATCAGACGGCGCCGTTTTCCACCACGGGGCGGGTCGCATATACCGGGGGCAGTTCCACAAGATTGACCGGCGCGCCCTGTTCATGCAGGCGACGGGTCATGTCACGGATGCTGTCATGGTGGGTGAACAGCAGGACCTGCGTGGTGCGGGCGAAATCCACCAGTGCGCTTAGCGTGCTGCGGCTGCGGGCATCGTCAAACTGCACCAGCAGGTCATCGGCAATGAAGGGCAGAGGCTCGGCAGACCGGCAGTAGGTCTCCACACTGGCCAGCCGGAACGCAAGGAAAAGCTGGTCGCGCGTGCCCGCGCTCATCTTCTTTACCGGTACGATGCTGCCGTCATGGCGCAGGCCCTGCACCACCGGTTCGTTTGTCGTATCCAGTTCGGTGCGGATGCCCTCGAACGCGCCCCGTGTCGCAAGGGACATGAACTGGCCCGCGCGTGTGACCAGCGGGTCCTGCTCCTGTGCCCGGACACGGTCGATCGCATTGGCGATCAGGGTGCGGGCAAGGGTCAGTTCGGCATATTCTTCCACAATCCGGTGCAGGCGGCTGATTGCGGCTTCGCGCCGGGCGGCGGCCTGCGGGGCTTCGGTATTGTGCTCAAACGCACCCAGAGCCGTTATTTCATGCTGTTCGGCGCGGACGGCATCGTCACGTAACTGCTCCTGTTCCTTCAGTTGGTCCTCGATCCGGGCGGTTTCCGCCAGCAGTTCGGACAAGGTCCGTCCGTCAATCGCCTGTTTCAGATCGGCGGGGGACTGGCCATCGGTCATGCGGGACAGGGTATGCAGGGCGTGCTCAAGCTTCTGGTGTACCTGATCGCGGCGGGTCAGACGCTCCGCCAGAAGCTGAAGGCCCTCGGGAGCTTCGGTATGCGTGCGGACCTGAAGGGCCTGAATATCCGCCATGGCTGCGGACAGGGTCGTCTCGCTCTCGGTAACAGCCTGCGCGGCCCGTTTCATTTCCGCGTGCAGGGCCTCGCGCTGGACGCGGGCTTTTTCTGCGGCTTTCCAGTGGTCGCTCAGGGCCAGAGCCGCATCCATGCTATCGGATGGCAGGGCAAGCGGAATACGCGGGCGCAGATCGTCCATCACCTGCGTCAGTTCGGTCAGTGCCTGCCGTGCGTGCGCACGCGCGTCGTCCAGTTCGGCCAGTTGTTCTATATAGGCCGGGGCCGCCGCCCATTCCCCGGCAAGATCACGTGCCGTGACGGGCGCGGCATCGGCGGGCAGGCCGATCACCTGCATGGCCGTCGCCCATTTTTCCTGCCACGCCTGCCGCTCCATACGCAGGCTTTCCGCCTGCTGGGCCTGCTGCGCCAGAACGGGCCGCAGTTCATCGCATTCGCGTTTCAGCCTGTTGTATTCATCATGTTCGGCCACATGCAGGCGCATGGCGGCGGTGACAGATTCGACGCAGGCTGCAAGGCTGGTGCCGGGATCAATGCCGAAGCGTTTCGCCAGCCGTTCCAGATGATCCTGCTGGGTATCGGGCTTTATGCGTTCATGCGCCAGTATCTCCCGTTCGCGGGTGATCTGTTCGGCCCCGGTCAGGATGTCAGTGCGCTGGCGTATGAATGTAGCCAGAGCTTCCGGCGTGACGGCATGGGTGTGCAGGGCCGGGAAGGGCGCGATGAAACCCTGCCAGTGCGCGGCGATCCGTTCATCGGCATCTTTATGGCTGCGATCATAAAGGGTCACCCGGTCGGTGCAGTCCGCAATGCGGCGGCGCAGGTTCTCGATTTCCGCAATGCGGCTGGCTTCGGCCAACAACTGGGTGGACAGGGCATCAACCCTGCTTATGGCGTGATCCAGCGCGGTGGCGTTGACCTGTCGGACAGCATCGGCGGCCACGTGTTGTGGGTCCAGATAGGCAGCGCGCACCATATGCCACACGGCGTCGCGCTGGGTCCGGGCGGTAGCAAGCATTTCTGGTGTTGCGGGACTGCCAGTCTGTTCAAGCTGTGTGAGCTGCGGCTGAAGCGTGGTCAGGTGTTCGCGCTCGCCCGCCAGTTTGCTGGCCAGCCTGTCGCGTTCGGTGCGCAACATGTGCTGGTGTTCAGCGGCCATGCGTACGCCATCCGCGTCGGGGCAGGGCAGGTGACGCAGCAGGTCGATACTGCTGAACCCCATGGCGCCCAGCCGCGCATCAAGATCGGCCTGCTGTTTTTCAAGCGCCTGAGCGCGAAGGTCCAGCCGCTTCATTTCCGCAGGCAGGGCGGTGAAGGGGGCCGCATCTTCCGGCAGGGGCAGATCACGCCCGGCCGCGTGCAGGGTGGACAGGCGCTCCTGCCTGCGGGCGATCTCCAGTTCCGTCTGACCGATTTTCTGCTGCACGCTGTCGTGCTGGCCCTGCCATTGTGCCTGTGCATCGGCTAGCTGGCGGATGGTGTCCAGCACCGCACGCGGCGGCATGCATTGCCGCAGGTCAGCGTCCGGTCCGGCGTTCAGACGCCGGCGCAGGCTGGAAAGGCTTTCGTCAATACTGCGTCGCCTGCTGTCATGTTCGGCTTCAGGCCCGCGATGGGTGCTGACGGCCTGCCCAAGTGAAATGGCGCGCATTACGGGGCCGTGCAGGGCAGCGAGTATGGCGTCCACCTGTGGCACGGCGGTTTTGTGTCTGAGTTCCGTCGCGTGTTCCACTGCCCTGGCGTGGCGGGTGCGGGTGGCGTTGTATGTTTCCAGCGCGGCTGCGATGCTGGCCCCCATGCCCGCAGGCAGGGGGGCCAGATCAGCCTGCCCCGCCAGTTCGGTCTCCAGCAGGGTAATATCATGCAGTTGCGGCACTGCCTTAACCAGCCGTTCGTAATGGGTGTGCTGGCGGCGCAGTTCGGTCTGTCTGGTGCTTATGTCCGCTTTTTTCTGACGGGCTTCTTCAAGGCTGCGGCAATGCCGTTCATACGCATCATGTCCCAGCGAAGCATCGCGAAGGGTTTTCTGCGCAGCGCCAAAGGCATCAAGGGCCTGATAGAATTCCCGGTCGGCTGACCGCCGGGCGGCGAAAAGCCGTGTCCGGCGTGCGTCTATTTCATCCAGACGCACCATAAGGGCGCGCAGGCCCCCGCCCGCTTCCACAATCAGGCGGCCAATATCGCCATTGGCCCTGAGCAGGTCCATCCCGCCCGTACGGAGTGTCTCATCATTCAGGCCGAACAGCGCGGCGAAGCGTTCGCGCGTCATGCCCCCCAGTACGGCTGCCAGCCGGTCATCGCCCACGGTCTGTCCGTCGAAGGTGGACAGGGTGCGCGTGCGGCCCTTGCGGCGGCGCAGGTCCAGTTCCTGCCCGTCCGACAGCATAAGCCGGGCATCCAGCCTGATCTGGTCATTGCCGAAAACCGCGCCATAGGGGGAGCCATGCCCGATCCCGAACAGGAAGTCCGATATGGCGGACAGGCATGTGCTCTTTCCTGCCTCGTTGGGGCCGTGGATGACATGCAGGCCGCAGCCGTCGCCAAAATTCAGGTCCAGTTCGCCAATGGCCCCGTATTTGAAAATCGTGAACCGCTTAATGCGCATCGTCGCCGCCTTCCGGATTTTCAACGACGGCCAGTGCGAGGTCCAGCGCACGGGCGGGAATGTCCTTCAGGATGCTGTCGCGCATTTCCTCCGTCCGGCTGTGGGCAGGCATGCGGTCAAGCACCCCGGTCAGAAGCTGTTCCAGTTCCGCACGCAGCGCATCGGGTGTTGCCGCCGCCCGTATATCTGCCGCGATCCGGCCGCCGGTGGACGGATCAAGCACGGCGGGCCGTTCAGGCAGGTGTGTATGCACCTTCAGCCGTTCGAGCCATATTTCATCCGACAGGCTGGCAAGGACCGTCTCGACTTCCAGTTGCAGGTCATGCGGCGCGCGGATCAGGCCGGGGTGCAGCGGCGTCGTGCCGGTCAGTTCCAGACGCAGCGCCAGTGGCCGCCCCTGCGCCTGTTCCACAAGGGCGCTGACGATATCACGGATCAGGGCGGTCATGTCCGCATGCGTGGCGGCGGTGGACAGGTCCACCGTGGCGCTGGCCCAGCGCACGGCGTCCAGTACCTGATGGGCAACGCCCGCCACTTCTCCATCACGGACGGTAACGAGTGACGCACCCTTTGGCCCCGCCTCGCGTGCGTGGCGCCCCTGCAGGTTGCCTGCATAGACTACATACGGGTCTTCATGCAGGATTTCACGGTTATGGACGTGGCCCAGCGCCCAGTAATCGTAGCCGTGGTTGACCAACTGCTCCACCGTGCAGGGCGCGTAGGTTTCATGGCCTTCACGCCCTTCGCAGGCGGTGTGCAGGATGCCGATATTGAACAGGCCGGGAACCGGGGGCGGGTAGTGACGGGCTATGTTGTCCTCGACCTTGCGGTTGCCAAAGCTGCGTCCATGCACGGCAACGCCCAGATCATTCATGGTTCGCGTTTCCGCGCGGGTGGAGGAAAACAGGTACACATTATCGGTCACATGCAGGTGCCGGGCGAAACGGTTTTCCGCATCGTGATTGCCAAGGATCATGAAAACGCGGATGCCCGCCGCCTTCAACCGGGCCATTCCGTTGACGAAAAACAGGCCGCACTGCGTATCACGCAGGTCGCCATCGAACACGTCGCCCGCCAGCACCACGAAGCGGCAGTCGGTTTCAATGGCAAGGCTGATCATGTCGTCAAAGGCGCGGCGCGAGGCATCGGCCACAAGGCGCGCGTAATCGCCTGATTTTTCCGTAAGCCCCAGCAGCGGGCTGTCCAGATGCAGGTCGGCGGCATGAAGGAAGCGGAATTCATTCATGCCGCCATCGTAATCCATTGAAAGCGGAAGTAAATGCACCCTGCCCACAGGCGCACGGGCAGGGCGTCACGTAACCCGGCCGGTCTGGTCAGGTATCCGGGTCGGTTATGTCGGTGCAGATGTATTTCATCTCCATATATTCATCCATGCCGTAGCGCGAACCCTCGCGTCCCATGCCGGACTGCTTGATGCCGCCAAATGGCGCGACCTCGTTGGAAATCAGGCCCGTATTGTGGCCCACCATCCCGTATTCCAGCGCTTCGGCCACGCGATGGACGCGGGCATGGTCGCGGGTGAAAAAATAGGCGGCAAGTCCGTATTCGGTGTCATTGGCCATGGCGATCGCCTCGGCTTCCGTGCGGAAGCGGAACAGCGGGGCCACGGGACCGAATGTTTCTTCATGGGCGATCCGCATGGCGGGTGTCGTGTCCCGCAGCACGGTGGGGCGATAGAACAGGTCGCCCGCGCTATCACGCGCGCCGCCACACAGCACGGTCGCCCCGTGTTCCACCGCATCGCGCACATGGGCTTCCACCTTGTCGCGCGCCTGTGCGCTGATCAGCGGGCCGATAACGGATTCCGGGTCGCTGCCGGGACCTACGCGCAGTTCGCTTACGGCTGTGGCAAAGCGGGTGGCGAAGGCGTCGTAAATGCCGTCCTGCACCAGAAAACGGTTGGCGCAGACGCAGGTCTGGCCTGCATTGCGGTATTTGGCGGCAATGGCGCTTTTGACGGCCTGATCGATATGCGCGTCATCAAACACGATGAACGGCGCGTTCCCGCCCAGTTCCAGCGACAGGCGCTTGAGCGTGGGCGCGGACTGCGCCATCAGGATACGCCCGACCTGGGTCGAGCCGGTAAAGGACAGCTTGCGGATATCGGAACTGGCGCACAGCGCCTTGCCCAGCCTGATCCCGTCACCGGGCAGCACCTGCAGCAGCCCCGACGGCACGCCCGCCTGCACCGCCAGTTCCGCCAGCGCCAGCGCGGTCAGCGGTGTCTGTTCGGATGGCTTGACGATCATGGCGCAGCCCGCCGCCAGTGCGGGACCGGCCTTGCGGGTAATCATGGCGGCAGGGAAATTCCACGGGGTGATCGCCGCGCATACGCCCACGGGCTGGCGGATCACGCTCAGCCGCGTTGCCGGGTTGGTGGGGGGAATGACATCACCATAGGCGCGCATGGCTTCGCCCGCGAACCAAAGCAGGAAACTGGCGGCATAGCGGATTTCGCCCGCCGCTTCGGCGCGGGGCTTGCCCTGTTCGGTCACGATCAGGGTGGCGAGGTCATCCAGATTGTCCATCACCAGATCATGCCAGCGCGTCAGCACGCCGTGGCGCTGCGCGCCGGTGCGGTTGCGCCACTGGGCCTGTGCCTTCACTGCGGCGGCAATGGCGCGTTCGGCGTCGTCCGGCCCGCATTCGGCCACTTCCGCCACCAGCGCACCCGTGGCGGGATTATGGACGGGGCGGCGTGCGCCATCCGCCGCCGGGCGCCATGCGCCGTCAATCAGCGCATCCTTGCGGAACAGGGATGTATTAGCGAGATACACGGTCATATTCTCTTGGTCTCCCGGCCCGATGGGCTGGTTTGCAGGGACGGACATGGGATCATTCAGCCCCGACCTGCGCCAGGACCTGTTCGATGATGGCCATGCCTTCATCAATGATTGCATCAGGGGCGGTCAAGGGCACAAGAATGCGAACGGTGGCCCCTTCCGTTCCACAGGACAGTACGATCAGCCCTTTTTCACAGGCGCGCGCACAGATATCCGCCGCAGCCCCAGCGCGGACATCCGTGCCGCCATGGGACTGAAGGATGTCAAAGGCGATCATGGCGCCCAGCCCGCGCGCCCGGCTGATGGGCAGCAGGGCGGTATTGGCGTGCATGCGGTCGATATGGGTGCGCAGCTTCGTGCCGATGACACGGGCGCGGTCGATCAGCTTTTCGTCCTCGATGATGTCAAGTACGGCCAGCCCGGCGGCACAGGCCAGCGGCGCGCCGCCATAGGTACCCCCAAGGCCACCGGGCCCAACTTCATCCATAAGTCCGGCACGCCCGATCACGCCCGATAGCGGCAGCCCGCCGCCCATGGATTTGGCAACCGATACAAGGTCCGGCTGCACGCCGGAATGTTCGATGGCGAACATGCGGCCCGTGCGGGCGAAACCGGTCTGCACCTCATCCGCCACCAGCTTGATGCCATGTTCGTCACAGATGCGGCGCAGCGCCTGAAGCAGTTCGACCGGGGCGACACGGAAACCGCCTTCGCCTTGCACGGGTTCGATGATGATGGCGGCGATGCTGCTCGGCGGCAGGTCGGCGGCGAACAGGAAGTCCAGCATGCGCAGGGTGTCCGCCACGCTGACCGCGCCATCGGGGAAGGGCAGGTGATAGACTTCGCCCGGCAGGGTGCCGAACGGGGCCTTGTATGGCCTGACCTTGCCCGTCATGGCCGAAGCCAGCAGCGTGCGGCCATGAAACCCGCCGGTAAATGCGATGATGCCGTTGCGCCCCGTGGCCGCGCGCGCGATCTTGACCGCGTTTTCGGTGGCTTCGCCGCCGGTGGTGAAGAATATGGTCTTGGCCGGTCCATCGAACGGGGCCAGCGCGTTCAGCTTTTCCGCCAGCGCGATATATGGCTCATAAGCTGAAACCTGAAAGGCGGAGTGGGTGAAGCGGTCAAGCTGGGCCCGCACGGCCTCGACCACGCGCGGGTGACGGTGGCCGACATTCAGCACGGCGATACCGCCCGCGAAATCCACGTAGCGGCGGCCCTCCACATCCCATAATTCGGCATTTTCCGCCCGGTCGGCAAAAACGGGCGTGGCAGTGGCGACCCCACGCGGCACGGCGCGTTCACGGCGGGCGAGGAGGGCCTGGTTCGTTGCGGTCATGGCCTGCTTCATTATCCTGTCGGGTTGGCGGTATGGCCGGATTTTCAGCCTGTCATCCCGGCGTAACGGGTTCACGGCATGATGGGGAGGCGCTTTTTCGGTGGGGCATGGTGATCTTTCGTCACCAACGTTTCGGAACCGGTATGGAACTGCGCCTCAAGCCATGTGCGCAGCAGCGCGAAGGCACGCGCCTGCCACGCCTGATCCGTGCTGCGCAGGACATAGCTGCCCAGTGTCACGTCGCGCAGCGGCACATCCGTTGTCGTAACCCGGACAAGCCGCCCGGCCTTCAGGTCGTCTTCCAGCAGATAGGTATTGGCAAGGGCGATGCCTTCCCCCGCGCGGGCGGCGGCCAGCGCCAGATGGGCCTGCCACAACCGGCTGTGGCCGCTGACCTGCGCCACATTGACCGACTGCGCTGCAAACCACACGCGCCATTCCGTATCATTGTCCTCGATCAGCAGGGGGGCATGCAGCAGATCGGCGGCGGTGCGTGGGGGATGGGCCAGACGGCGCAGGCATTCGGGGCTGGCGACCGGGAACACCAGTGGCCGCGCCAGTTCAAGGGCCTGTATGCGCGGTGGATCGCGCAGCGGGTGTTGGTCATTGATGTAGCGGATATCGGCATGCAGGACCGTGTCGATCCGTTCGGGATCGAACCGGCAGTCTGAATCGACAGGCCGCAGCAGCACGTCCACACCGGGATGGAGCTGTCGGAACGCAGGCAGGCGCGGCAGCAGCCAGTGATAGGCAATGCCATGGGAACAGGTCAGCGTAAGCTGGGGCATCTGTCCGCGCATGTCAGCCGTCGCGCGGGCCAGACCATCCAGCAGCGGGGCGATGCGGGCATAGTATTCATGCCCCTGTGGGCTGAGGCCGCCTTCGGTCCGGTTGCGCAGTCCGACGCCCAGTGCGGTTTCCAGATCGCGCAGGTGACGGCTGACCACGGCATGATCCACCCCCAGCGCCACGGCGGCACGGCGGATACCCCCGGTCCGTGCATAGGCCACGAACGCATTGAGGGCAGCAAGCGGGGGGATATGGTATCGCCATTTCATGCAGGCCCGATGCTAGCATGAACGCAGCCGATCAAGAACAGGACAGGGCGCGCAAGACGGGAAATGGCGGCTTTTACCGCGCGGGGCGAACCGGGACGATGATGTAACGTTCCCACAGGGGCCGCAGGTGCAACTTTTACGTGAAAGTGATCCCATGTCCCGTATCGCGATCGTCTATTTCAGTGGCTATGGGCATACGGCCAGACTGGCCGATGCCGTGGCGCTTGGCGTGGCGGAAATACCCGGCACCGAAGCCGTATCCCTGCGCATAGACCCCGATGGCAACCTGCCCGAAGGCGGGCTGGACCAGTTGGCGGCGGCCGATGCCATCATTTACGGCAGCCCGACCTACATGGGCGGCCCCGCATGGCAATTCAAGAAATTTGCGGAATCCACCGCGCGCATCTGGCTGGCCGAAGGGTGGAAGGACAAGATCGCGGCGGGCTTCACCAATTCCGCCACGGTCAATGGCGACAAGGCCATTACCCTTATCTATTTCTGGACCCTGTCGCAGCAGCATGGCCAGATATGGGTAGGTACGGGCCTGCTGCCTGCCAACACCAAGGCCAACGGACCGGGGGACGTGAACTGGTCAGGCGGGTCGGTAGGGATCATGGCCATCTCCCCCTCCGATGCCTCGACCGAGGAAGCGCCGCGTACTGGCGATCTGGAAACGGGGCGGCTGGTGGGCCAGCGTGTCGCCCTCATCACATCACGCCTGCGGCCTGCCGGATAACCCTCTCAGCCATGCCGGGGGCGGTCTGGTGATGGGGGCGCTTGTCCGATATGAAAAGGGGATATTCATATCAGGACAGGTGTGGCGTGTTTCTGCGGCAGTTGACATATCTCATGGCGCTCGACCGTTATCGGCATTTTTCCCGCGCGGCGGAAAGCTGTGGTGTTTCGCAGCCCGCCCTGTCAGCGGCGCTGCGGCAACTGGAAACGGAACTGGGCATCACCATCATCCGCCGCACCCGTCGTTTCAATGGTCTGACGGATGAAGGCAGGCGCGTTCTGGACTGGGCGCGACAGACGCTTGCGGCCCTTGACGGATTGCGGCAGGAAGCCGCCTTCGCGCAGGAAGTAGCGGGCGGCAATCTGGCCATCGGACTGATGCCGCCTGCCATACAGGGCATCCCGCTGCTGCTGGAAAGTTTCCGTACCGCAGTGCCTGGACTGCACCTGCAGGTGCGTATGGGTTCCAGTACGGACACCATTCATGGCCTGCGCGAGCAGCAGCTTGATCTGGGGCTGGTCTATCTTGACCAGATTCCGCCGGATGGACCTTTTGAAACATTGCCTCTTTACACCGAACAGCACGTTCTGGTTGCGGTGGAACCGCTGATCCTGCCAGCGGGACGGCGGGACTGGAATACGCTGGCCGACCTGCCGCTATGCCTGCTGGGGCCGGAAATGCGTTCGCGCCAGATCGTGGACGCGGCCTTCCGGTGTGCGGGGGTCACGCCCGATGTCGTGCTGGAAACGAATTCGCTTGAAGTGCTGTACGGCGAACTGCTGGCCGGGCGCCTGGCCAGCATCCTGCCGGTTGCGGCCCTGCCGACCCATACCGGCCATGCCCGGTTGCAGGTGCGCCCGCTTGGTCCATGCACCGCGCCGGAGGTCGGGCTGGTCCGTCTTGCACCATCCCTGCCCACCGCCCTGACGGCGCGTGTATGGAATGTGGCCAGCAACATGAACATGCGCGACATTTTTACGATCGGGTAGGATCGATACGCCGCAACGCCCATCAGGCTCCGCAGGGCGCAATCCGGCAGTCCCGGCATCCCGTATTCAAGGGATCGCTATAGCGAAAGCGGCGGAACCGGATGAAGGGGGATTGGTGATCTGAATGGGCCAGCACCGAGGACGTGTGATTCGTATCGCAGAAATATGCCCGGTCCCGTCGGGAGCCGGTCTGCGGATAAGGATTCAGGTCTGTCTGGCGGAATGTTGGCTGCCGTGGCCTTGGTCTGGCCGGTATCGGACATGGCGCGCTGGCAATGGGAACAGTCAGTGCGTGCCCGATAGGGCCGCTACCATTTCAGCTAGTGGGGATGTCCTGTCCATGCCGTGAAGCTGGCGGACGGACCCTGATAAGGGCAGGAAACCGGATCGTGCCGGTCAGATATGCCAGTTATCGGTCGCAGGTAGGAATGGGGGGGTAGTAGATATAAAAACGGCAGGAACCGAAGTTCCTGCCGAAATTATCAGCCAATCTTCAGATTGACTGCAGAAGACTTGCCGTTACGGCCTCTTTCGAGATCATACGTCACGGCCTGTCCTTCGGACAGGGTCTGCTGGCCAGCCTGCTCAACGGCAGAGATGTGAACGAAAGCATCGGCGCTCCCGTCTTCCGGCTGGATAAATCCAAAGCCCTTCTGGGCGTTGAACCATTTAACTGTTCCTGCGGCCATATCTGGCCTCCTTAAGTAACCGGCACCCCACACGAACATGCGCGGGATCAAGACTTTTCGTTTTATCGGGGATGCCAGACGGCCGCGTAGCGAGCTGCTTTGAAATCTTGTCCGTAGCTGAAAAGTCCAGCCGTGCGATCCTTGTTATAGGGATTGGACGCAGATAGCACGTAAAATATTCAGGAATTGCCAAATTATTTCCGTTACGGCATCGCAAAATCTGCCACATTGGCGGGAAACGGGGACCTGTGGCACGGTAAGAAATTACGGTGCGCGTGCTGTGTTCCACCCGACAGAAGCTTGATGCGGGCCGATCAGTCGGGGGCGGACTGGATTTCGCCCGCCCCCACAGGCCGGGCAGGATTACAGGTTGGCGATCAGCTTCAGTCCCACCAGCGCGGCATTGGGTATGCGGTTCGTCTCCCCGGGGCGGATCATGTATTCAAATTCCGGCTGCACCAGTATGCCGGGGGCCGCGTCGATCGCGTAATAGGCTTCTATTATATGGGAATCCGTCTGTGGCGCGCGTACGGCGGTTCCCAGCGAATACCCGGCTTCATAACGCAGGATCTGCCCCGCCTCCTTGCGGCCGCTGACATGGTACCACGAATACATGATGCCCAGCCGGTCCGTCAGGCGGGAAGGGATCAGTCCGGCGAAGGACAGGCCGCCATAGGCTTCATCCGAAATCGAGGTCACATGCGGCGTATTATGGATGTAGCCTGCCATCAGGTAGCCGCCAGCCATCTGGTTACGCCCGCCACGGCGGTAGATCATCTGGTCCCCTTCAAACCAGAACATGTCCATCGGGGCCGAACGCTGGTGCCCCGCCGCCTGTGTCAGGGCAGCAGGCAGGCCGACCCCGATCTGGTCGGGGTAACGGGTGGTGTCGTGTGCGTAGCCCAGCACGTAATGGCCGGGCATGCGGTTGCGGGTCAGATACGGCTGCCACGTGAATTCGACCGGCAGCATGAGTCCGGTTGCATTCTCGCTACCCCATGCCCAGCCACTGGGATTGTCAGACAGCGCGCTGACCGAATACGCGCCAAGCTGGATGGCGGTATCGCGCGTGGGCCGCAGGCGGATGCGGCTGCCCCATGTCGCCTTGGGGTAGACGCTGAATCCGGGGTCCAGCTTCAGCGCCACGGGGGCCGAGCATGTCACCATGAACGAACACAGCAGCGGGGATGTGGCGAATACATGCGTCAGCGCCATGCGCCCGAACGATACGTCCAGATGGTTGTTCAGCAGCTTCTTTTCGGCATAGAAATCCACCAGATGCGCCACCACGTTGCCCGACAGGCCATAGACTTCCTGCAGGTTGACGTAATATTCGCCCACCCGGTCATGGCTGACCGCATGGCCCGCACGTTCCATCACCAGTGTATGGACAGACCAGCCCTTTATGCCCGCCATTTTTTCAAGGTCGAAGTTCACCTGCAATGTCAGTTCATGCACGTAGCTCATGCCACGTTCGACACCGCCATTGATCACGCCCATGGCTTCGCCCTTATAGGTAAAGGCAAAGCTGACGCCGTGGTTGAGCAGGGTTTTGCGCAGCGGCGCAAGCTGGGGCACCAGGTGCCCGCTACCTGCGGTGGGAACGTAGTACGGGTCCTCAAGATCCTGATCGTGCTGGGCATCAAGCCATGCGGGCAGCATGGCGGACGGTCCTTCGTGGCGCAGCAGGGCGTCGAGTTCGATCTTGTGGAACGATTTGTTATCACCGGGGCTGCTGACGGGCGCCACGCTCATGGTGGCAAGACCGGCGGATGGATAGTTGGGCACCCCGCTGGGCGGAATCGGGGTATTGGGCGGCCTGCGGATAGCCTGCGGCGTGGGGCCGAGGCTCTGGGCATCAAGCCGGGCGCTGATCTGGGCTTCCTGTGTCATGCCGTTCGATGGCATGGCCGAAACCGCGCTGCTTGAGACAAGCGAGGGCACAATAGCATTGGATACCTGCGCATGGGCTGTCGCTGCGGGCAGGGCGGTGGCCACCGTGCCCATGGCAAGCAGCCATCTGCATGCGTAGGGAAACGGATGGCGTGCGCGCCCCGTGCGGGCGCACCGTATCTGTCTTTTCATATCTGTCGATTTTCTCGTGGCCCGGTCATGACCGACCGGAGCATGAAGACGCGGCTGCAGGGCCGGAAAGCGGACGACCGTTCAGCCCGGAAGCTGACGGACGGCGGCGGCAGGGACAGCGACAGGCGCCACGGCGCGATACGGGAAAAGGATCATGATTTAACCACCATTGTTTTTATTTTATGGTTATTGTCATTTAATTTAAAATTATTGAAACGTCAAATAATTCATAATTATATTAATTTTGCACTGCACAAATAATAACTTTATTTCAGTAATGCCGGGCTTTGCGTTGCCACGCCTTCATGGTATCGCCCATGCGTGCCATGGGGCATGCCCGTGATGGGGAGTATGATGTGACGACGCTGGTCGGGTTGGTTGCTGGGTTGGTGATGGGTGCGCTGGGAACCTATGGCGTCATGCGCCGGTACCACGCGGCGGGGCGGCTGCCCTATTATGCTGCCCGCTTGCAGGCCGATCCTGCATCCGGCACGGAAACGGACACGCTGGCAGTAGATGACCTGCCCGTGGCCCTGCTGGTTCTCGCACGCAGCGGGCGGCTGCTTCATGCCGGGGCGACCGCACAGGCCGAGTTTGCGGAAGGGCTGGGCACCATGATCCGCCATCCCGTGCTGCAACGCGCCATAAGTGAACTTCAGCCCGGCACTATCAGCCGGGTGCGGATCGAGACGGACGTACCCGTACGCCGCATTGTGGAAGCCTTCATCAAGGCGGGTCAGTGGCAGGGACAGCCCGCCTGTACCGTCGCGCTGCTGGACGCCACCGCGCGGGAAGCGCTGGATCGCGCGCGCAGCGATTTCGTCGCCCATGCCAGCCATGAACTGCGCACCCCGCTGGCGGCCCTGCTCGGCTTTATCGAAACCCTGCAGGGGCCCGCGGCGAATGATACCGCGGCACGACAGAAGTTCCTTCCCATCATGGCGCGGCAGGCCGCGCGCATGCAGCGCCTGATTGACAGGCTGCTGTATCTTTCGCGCGTGCAGATGCTCGAACACCAGCGCCCGCAGGGACAGATTTCCGTGCCGGAACTGTTTGCCCGCCTTAATGATGAACTGCAGGGCAGGCCGGCGGCGGACCGGGCCGATATCGTCATCCAGCCCGCGCCGGATGGCACGGTGCGCGGGGATGCGGACCAGATCGTGCAGGTGCTGCTCAACCTGTGTGAAAATGCCTGTCGCTATGGCCGCCCGCTTCCGCCCGCCGTGGCGCGCATTGAAATCGGCGCGCGCTGGCACGAAGGGGGCGGCCTTGACCTGTATGTGCGCGATAACGGGCCGGGGATCGAACCCCAGCACCTGCCCCGCCTGACCGAACGCTTCTACCGCGTGCCACCCTCGGGCACGCGCAACGGCAACGATCAGGGCACGGGGCTGGGTCTGGCCATCGTTCGCCATATCGTGGACCGTCACGGCGGCAGGCTGGACATCTCCAGCACGCCGGGGCAGGGCACATGCTGCACGGTCTGGCTGCCGTAACCGTATTCCGCCGATGGTGTTCATTACGTTTTTGGCTTGACCATCCACGCCCATCCATGATGTTCTTGGTGGGCGAGTAGAAGCGGTCTGGACCTGATCCTGGGCATTGCTCCACACAAATCTGTTTCTGATTGGTGGACCGCTGACATGTACGACATTCCCTGAAAAACAGACTTCTGTTTCCAGGCCCTGAACCCGTCCGTGTTCAGGCTGCCGTGTCCTGTCCGCCATGCCATTCGGAAAATCTTCTGACCGGAGAACAAGCATGTCTCGCCCCGATATATCCACGCCATCCGCCTACGGGCTGGAAGAACTCAACCGTGAAGCCACGATCGGTGGGCAGGGAACCTGCGTCGATCGCGCCATTCCCCAGATCGACATGTCGGATTACGAAAACCGCAAGGCCGAGATTACCGACGCGCTGTGGGATGCGGCGACGCAGGTTGGCTTCTTTCAGGTACTGAACCACGGCATTGCCGAAGCGGATGTGGATGCAGCCTTCAGCGCCGCATGGAATTTTTTCGACCTGCCGATGGCGCAGAAGGAACACTACCTGCGCAAGGTCGGCTCCAATGCCGGGTGGGAATACCGTGCGCAGGTCCGCCCGTCCACCGGCACGCCGGATAACAAGGAATCCTACCAGATCACCATGTCTGGCATGGACAATATCTGGCCGGATGAAGCCATCCTGCCGGGATTTCAGGAACGCATGTGCCGGTTCGAGCGCCAGAACTGGGAACTGGGCATGAAAATCCTGTCCTGTTTTGCGGTCAGACTGGGGTTCGATGCGGATTTCTTTACCCACAACCATGATCCCGCTTCCGCGCATTACCAGAGTACGCTGCGGCTGATCCATTACATGAGCATGGAAAACGCCACGGACGCGGATTTCGAATTCTGGCGTGCGGGCGCGCATTCCGATTTCGACTGCCTGACCCTGCTGCACCAGCGACCGGGGCAGGGCGGCCTGCAGGTCTGTCCCGGCAAGGATGCGGACAATCCGGCATGGACCGACGTGCCCCCCGTGCGTGGCGCGGTGACATGCAATATTGGTGACATGCTGATGCGCTGGAGTGACGACCGCCTCAAATCCACCCTGCACCGCGTGCGCATGCCACGGCGGGACGAATATCTCGGCCCGCGCCTGTCGCTGCCTTTCTTCTGTCAGGCAAACCGGGATGCGATCATTCAGGGGCCGGAAAAGAAATACGAACCCATTACCGCACAGGCCTATCTGGATGAGCGGATCAGGGCCAATTACACGCCGCGTGCGTGAAAGCGGGATACAGCCTCTGGCGTAATGGATCAGGACCCAGCCAATAATGAACCAGACCAATATCGTCATCCGCAACGCATCGGGCATTCTGACGGGACAGCGTGGCGCGCTGGCCCGCCGTACGGGCGATGTGCATATACGCGACGGACTTATCGCCACAATCGGTGCGATTGCACCCCAGCCAGATGAAATTACGGTGGATGCCCGTGGCGGTGTGATTACGCCGGGGCTGGTCTGCACGCATCACCATCTGTTCCAGACCATGCTCAAGGGGATTCCCTCGGCCATTGATGCCCCGCTGGAAACATGGCTCCGGCTTGTACCGTCAACTTACTGGAGCCGTATCGACGAAACCGCGCTGGCTACGGCGGCAACAGTCGGCATGGCGGAACTGCTGCTGTCGGGCTGTACCACGGTGGCGGATCATCACTACCTGTTTGCCGATACCTACCGTTATGACCCAGCCCACGTCCTGTTTGATACTGCCACCCGGATGGGCCTGCGTTTCGTGCTGGCGCGTGGCGGCACCACCCATAGCCGCAAGCTCGATACGGACGACATCATCCCCAGCCCGAACGAGGATCTGGACACGATGCTGCGGCGTGTATCGGATCTTGCCGCCCGGTATAACGATCCAGCACCCGATGCCATGCGGCGTGTCGCGCTGGCCCCTAACACCCCCACATGGGGCATGACGCCGGATGAGCTGCGGGTATCGTCGCAGGCGGCGCGTGACATGGGGATCGGCATGCATTCCCACCTGTCGGAAACCACCAATTACGTCACCTTCTGCCGGGAACGATACGGCATGAGCCCCGTGCAGTTCGTGGCCGAACATGGCTGGACCGGCCCCGATGTGTGGTATGCGCATCTGGTCCATATGGACGAGGCGGAAATCGCCCTGCTGGCCCGGACCGGCACCGGCATGGCGCACTGTCCGCAAAGCAACTGCCGTCTGGGTTCGGGCATCGCCCCGGCCCCTGCGATGATGCGCGCCGGTGGGCGCGTATCGCTTGCGGTCGATGGCGCTGCTTCCAACGAGGCCTGTGACATGGGTGCTGAAATGCATGCGGCGTGGATGGTCCATCGCGCGGTCCATGGCCCTGCGGCCGTGACGTGCGAGGATGTGATCCACTGGGCCACGGCAGGCGGGGCGCAGGTGCTGGGGCTGGATGGAACCGGTACCGTGCGCGAAGGCATGGCGGCCGATCTGGTGGTGCATGGGCTGGACCGGCCCCGCCATGCGGGGCTGCATGATCCGCTGATTGCCCCTGTGGCATCAGGGGCTGCGGATGTGCGTCATGTCTTTACTGCCGGGCGGCATGTGGTGGTGGATGGCCACATTCCCGGTCTGGATATGCCTGCCCTCATGGCGCGGGCCGCCGATGTCGTGCGCGGGCTGGATGTGATGGGCTGAATTACGGACGTTCAGGTGCCAAAATAGCTCTGACGCAGTTCGCGCCGCACGAAGTCCAGAAAAAAGCGCGTGCGTGAGGGCAGATGCGCGCGGGATGGATAGACCGCATACAGGGTCACGTCCTCCCACGCGTAATTGCTCAGGCATTCGATCAGCCGTCCGCATTTCAGGTCATCGGCAATATCCCACAACACCTTCAGCGCGATGCCCCGGCCATTGACCGCCCAGTCATGCACCACCTCGCTGCTGGATGTGGCAAGGCGGGGGGTCACATGGATTTCCTTGCGGGCCTTGGCGTCGGAATATACCCATTCACTGAATATGCGCTGGCGGCGGATCAGGCAGATGCAGTCATGCTTGAGCAGGTCATGCGGCGTGGCGGGCAGGCCCTTGCGCGCGATGTAATCGGGTGATGCGCAGACCACGCGGCGGCTGTTGATGAGGCTGGTGGTCATGACCTCCTGATCCGATGGCATGCCGGGGCGGATGGCGATGTCCAGCCCGTCATCAATTACATCCAGTCCCGCATCCGACAGGGTCAGGTGAACGGTCACATCCGGGTACTGCCCCACGAAGGCGGCCACGATGCCCGCCAGCATCTTGCGCCCGATTTCCGATGGCACGCCCACGCGCAGAAGTCCGTGCGGGATGCCGGCGCGCGCCGTCAGTTCGGCCTCCACCTCCTCGATTTCGCCGATGATGCGTACGGCATGTTCATGCAGGCGGTGCCCTTCCGCCGTCAGCGCGAAATGGCGCGATGTGCGTGTGACCAGACGGGTGCCCAGACGGAATTCCATCGCGCTGAGGCGTCGGCTCATCGCGGCGGGTGACATGCCCATGGCGCGCGCGCATCCCGCGATGCTTCCGGCGGCGGCAAGGATGCAGAAAAACTTCAGGTCACTGATCTCATCGGGCATAAGGCGTTCCATGATTGCGTCTGACGCACGGTTGGCGTGCAGCCACGTGCTCTACACGAAGATGTGCAGATCCGTATCCTGCGCTTCCTTCAACTATTATCGCAATATCGGGTTCTTATGTCGGATACAGTACAGTCCACAGGTAACGTTTCCCTCCATACGGCGCTGTCGGGCAGGGAACTTCTGGACTGCCCTGTTCTGAACAAGGGGAATGCGTTCGACGGGCGCGAACGTGACCTGTTCGGGCTGCATGGCCTTCTGCCCGCGCGTGTCGCGACACTGGCGGAACAGGTCGATCTGGCCCGTGCGCGGCTTGCCGCCCTGCCGGACAACTTTTCGCGACATGTTGCGCTGCGCGAAATCCAGGATCGCAATGAAACGCTTTTCTACGCCATTGTAGATCAGGCGCTGGAAGCATGGCTGCCCGTCATCTACACGCCCGCCATCGGTCAGGCCTGTATCCGCTTCAGCCATATCTGGACCCGCCCGCGCGGCCTGTTCCTCAGTTTCGAGGACCGGGGCCGGATCGCGGAAATCCTGTCCGCGCCGCAATGGGACAATGTGCGCGTGATCGTTGCAAGCGACGGCGGCAGCATCCTTGGCATTGGCGATCAGGGCGCCAACGGTATGGGCATTCCCATTGGTAAGCTGTCGCTTTACACCGCATGTGGCGGGCTGGACCCGGCCTGCGCGCTGCCCATCCTGCTTGATGTCGGCACCGATAACACGACCCTGCTGGAAGACCCGGAATATATCGGCTGGCGGCACAGACGTGTGCGCGGGGCCGATTACGATGCGTTCATAGCTGAATTTGTTACCGCCGTTCACGCGCGCTGGCCCAATGTCGCCCTGCATTGGGAAGACCTGTCGGGCGCCGACGCGCTGCGCATCCTGCGCCGTTACCGTGACCGGATGTGTACCTATAACGACGATATTCAGGGCACTGCCGCCGTAACTGCGGGCGCATTGCTGGCGGCGATCCGGGCCGGGGGCGCGCCGCTGGCGCAGCAGCGGATTGTCGTTTTCGGCGCGGGCGGCGCAGGCTGTGGCATTGCCGACCTGCTGGTGCAGATGATGGTGGCCGAAGGCATGGCGGCGGATGAAGCGAACCGGCGCTTCTTCATGGTCGATATCAACGGCCTTGTGTGCGAAGGCATGGCAGACGTGACCGAAGGCCAGCAGCCTTTTGCCCAGCCTGCTGACATCGCATCGGGCTGGACGGTCGCCGATCCCGCCCATATCACCCTGGCGGAGGTGATGGAGAATGTCCGTCCCACCATGCTGATCGGCACTTCAGGGCAGGGTGGCGCCTTTACCCGCGATATCGTGGCCCCGATGGCGCAGCAATCCGCACGGCCCGTCATTTTCGCGCTTTCCAACCCCACGGCCAATATCGAAGCCATGCCCGGCGACCTGCTGGAATGGACCGAAGGCCGCGCCATTATCGGTACGGGCGGCCCATTCGCGCCGGTCAGCTATGACGGGCGCAGCCGTCCGGTGGATCAGATCAACAATTCATACGTGTTTCCCGGCGTGGGGCTGGCGGTGGTGGCAGGTGGCATCACGCGCATGACCGATGGCATGCTGCTGGCGGCGGCCCATGCGCTGGCTGGCCTGTCGCCTGCTGCGGACAGCGATGATCCGACCACGATCCCGCTGCTGCCCCCGGTTTCCGAACTGCGTACCGTCGCCATGGCCGTGGCACGCGCCGTCATCCGGCAGGGGCGGGCCGAAGGCGTCGCCCCGCCCGCATCGGACGACGCAACGGAAGCTGCACTGAAAGCAGCCGTATGGACCGCGCAGTACCGCCCCTATGAAAAGGCGGTGGGCGAAGTATCCCGCTAACCGGGCGGCGACTGGCCTGAAGGGCGGGATATTCCCGCCCGGCAGGAACGGTAACATGCCCGCCCACGCAAGACGGGCAGGAATATATGCATATTTCGCGCTTCGGCGGTGCGGCGATGGCGCGCGTGTACTGGCCCCTTAACCTGCGCGCGTTGCACTGGCTGTTCTGCCCTGCACCGCAGGCAGTGGCTTTTGCGCTGCGCAATACGATTGCATCGCTTGTCGCGCTGGCCATCGCATTGTGGATGGAACTGGACAGCCCGCAATGGTCGGTTGCGACCGTATGGTCCGTGGCCCAGCTTGGCCGTGGGGAAAGCATGTCCAAGGCGCGGTGGCGCATTGTCGGTACGCTGGTGGGGGCTGTGGCCGCCGTGGTGTTCATCGCGGCCTTTCCGCAGCAGGCATGGCTGTTTTTCCCGGCGGTGGCGATCTGGATCGGGCTGTGCAGTTTTCTGGCCACGTTCAGCCTGAATTTCCGCTCCTACGCATTCGTGCTGTCGGGTTATACGTGTTCCATTATCGCGGTGGCGGCGGCATCCCAGCCCGATAACGTCTTTTTCATCGGGATTTCGCGCGCGACCTATATCGTGCTGGGCGTGGTGTGCGAGGCGGTGATGGGTATGCTGTTCACGCTCAACCTCGCCACCCGTGCCCGCGGCATCATGGTTGCGCGGGTGGAGGACGTGCTGCACCGCCTGGGCGGGCTGCTGCGTGAAATCGTGCTGCATGAGCGCGACACGCTGCTCCATGCCGGTGAGTTTTCGGACATGCTGGTTTCGGTCCATCAGGGGCTTGAATTTCCCGCCATTGAAATGGGCCGTCACCTGCATGCGGGCGACCATGCGCGCGCGGTGCTGGCGGAAGTATCAATTCTGGTCACCCGCCTTGTCGGCCTGTCAGGCGGGGCGGAACGCGCGGTACTGGCGGGGGATGACGCCTTTGCCGATACGCGCGGGCAACTCCTGCATCTGTGCGACCGGCTTTCAACCTGTCGGCTGAAGGGTGGAATGCTGGACGAACTGCGTGAACAGGTATCCCACCTGCATGCCCTGTTCAACCGGCGTGCGACGGATGGCACGCAGGAAATGGCCCGCATCACCCATGGGGTTCTGGGGGCCAGCATGGCGGATCTGGGGATCGCGCTTGACCACTGTCACGCCATTTTCAGCCCGCCGGCCCATGACCGTTTCCGCTTCCGTCTGGCGGGGCATCGGGACGTGCGGCTGGCTTTCTACAATGGCCTGCGCGGGGCTGCGGCCATCATGCTGGCGGCACTGGTATACGAACTGACCGCATGGCCCGGCGGCATGGGGTTCATTGCCATTACCACGCTGGTCTGTGGCCTGTTCGCCACGCGTGAAAACCCGGTGGTCGGTACGACCCGTTTCCTGTCAGGTGCTGTGTGGTCCGCCGTGGCGGCGGGCTGCCTTGATCTGGGGATACTGCCGTACCTGAGTGACTATGAGGAATTTGCCTTTGTGCTGGGCATTTTCCTGTTTGTAGGCGGACTGGCGAAGTGCAACCGGGGCACGGCGGGGGCTGCCGCCGCCTACGGGCTGCTCATGCCCAACCTGCTCATGCCCGGTAACCAGAGCCGGGTGGATGAGGTCGCCTTCCTCAACAGTGCGCTGCATACGGTACTGGCGGTCGGGCTGAGCGTTCTGGTGTTCCGGCTGGTCCTGCCATTTCGTGCCCGCGACGAGCGGTTGCGTTTCGGTGCGCATATCCGTGGGGAACTGCGGCGACTGTGCCTTGTGCCGCTTTCTCCCACGCCGCAATGGTGGATCGGCACCAGTCTGGACCGGATCGGGCGCATGGTGCGGCATGCGGCGCAGGAACATGACAGGACGGCAGGGGGGGGCATACGCCTTATGCTGATGTTTTCTGCCGCGGGGCTGAATATCCTGCTGCTGCGCCAGCTCAAGCGGCAGCAGCGCGACGGCGCATCGGATGTGATAACCGTGCTGCTGCGCGCCCTTGTCCGCTACCGGCCCGTAAGCCCGCGCGGTATTGCCGTGGTGCGGGCGGCGCGCATGCGCATCGCCCGGATGGAACGTGCCGACCCCGGTAACGGAAGGCTGCTGGAAGTGCTGGCCTGTCTGGACGGGATTGGCCGGACCGCCACGGCGTGCATCGCCGCGATCGAAGCCGGGGTGGAGTAAATCGCGCCTGACCGTGTCATGAATGGCGCAACAGGGCGGGAGGGAAGGGGCCGTATTTCACGGTGCAGTCCCTCCCGCCCGGATCACGATACCGGGCAGCGGGAATTATCCGTTGATCGGGCGGGTCGATACCTTCATTTTGCGGATTGGTGAAATCCGGTTCTTTATGAATAGTCAGGCCGTTCCGGTCTGGTCCGCAAAACACAGAAGGCGCGCCGCATGAGAAAACGCTACGATCTCGATCTGTTGCGCAGCCTTCAGGTCCTGATTGAAGAAGAAGGCGTCTCCCACGCGGCACGCAGGCTGAAGATGAGTGAGGCCGCCATGAGCCGCAGCCTCGCCAAACTGCGCGTGATTTTTGGCGATCCGATCCTTGTGGCATCGGGACGGCGGATGGTGGCCACAACCTTCGCGCTGGGCATACGTGACCGGGTGCGTGCCTTGGTCGACGGGGCGGACTCGCTGCTTGAAGAACAGGAAACGCCCGACCTTGCCGGTCTGTCGCCCCACTTCACGCTGCGGGCCAATGATCTGATCGTGGGTGCGTTCGCCGCGGCTGTTCTTGCCGCCCTTAGGCAGGACTGCCCGGGCTGCACCCTGACTTTCGCGCCCGAGACCGATGATGAACCCAGCGATGACCTGCGCGAAGGCCGCGTTGACCTCTATCTGGGCGCATCGGATGACATGCGGCCCGAAATCCGCCGACAGAGCCTGTTTCCCACTAGTTTCCGCGCCCTGGTGCGTGCGGACCATCCCATCCTGTCCGAAGGGATCACACCGCAATCCATTGCACGCTACGAACATATAAGCGTATCGCGGCGGGGGCGGCTGCACGGGCCGATTGATGCGGTGCTGCGCGAGCAGTTCGGCCTGCGGCGGCGTGTGGTGATGGTGGTGCCCACTTATTACGCCATGGTCGAAACCCTGCGCATGACGGATATGATCCTGCCCCTGCCGGGTATCGCCATCGATTACCTGCCCATCCGGTCTATGCATCTGGCGGAGTTCGAATTTCCCTTCGACCTGCCTGTCGTACACTCGTTTCAGGCATGGCATCCGCGCCGGGACAGCGACCCGGTCCACCGCTGGCTACGCGGGACGGTCTATCGTGTCGTGCGCCAGCGCGGGGAAGGACTACCCGAAGGCTTTACCCCCGCCGCCGCCAGCGCGGCAGGGGAAGGGGCCGTGGTCTGGCCTTACTGACCGTAGCGCACGATCCCCAGATCCTCATGCGGGATTTCGGGCATGCGACCGGACATGATGTCGGCCAGCACGCGGCCCGAACCGCAGGCCATGGTCCAGCCCAGCGTGCCGTGACCGGTATTGAGGAACAGGTTGTCATAGCGCGTGCGGCCAATGATGGGCGTGCCGTCCGGTGTCATGGGACGCAGGCCGGTCCAGAATTTCGCGCCGCCAATGTTGCCGCCGCCGGGGAACAGGTCCGTTACGGAATGTTCCAGCGTTTCGCGCCGGGGCGCGCGCAGGCTGGTGCTGAAGCCCGCCAGTTCCGCAGTACCCCCCACGCGGATACGGTCGCCAAGGCGGGTGATGCCGATCTTGAAGGTTTCGTCCATGATGGTGGAAACCGGGGCCTGCCTCTCGTTCACGATGTCGGCGGTGATGGAATAGCCCTTGACCGGATAGATCGGCAGGTCCAGCCCCAGACGGCGCACCAGCGCGGGTGAATAGCTGCCCAGCGACACGACATAGGAATCAGCCACCATCCGGCCCCGGCTGGTCTCGATACCGGTGATGCGGCCGCCTTCCTCCGTCATGGTGCGGATGGCGGTATCATAATGGAAGGTGACGCCAGCTTCGGCCGCCATGGCGGCCAGACGCTGGGTGAACAGGAAGGCGTCGCCCGTTTCATCGCCGGGCAGGCGCAGGCCGCCAATGAATTTATGCGCGGTGGAAGCCAGACCCGGCTCGGCCCGGACGCAGCCTTCGCGCGTCAGGATCTCGTAAGGGACGTTGTACTGTTCCAGCACGCGGATATCGCCCGCGATGGCATCCATCTGCTTCTGGGTGCGGAAAAGCTGAAGCGTGCCCAACTGCCGGTCATCATACGCAATGCCCGTGCTGGCGCGCAGGTCGCGCATCATGTCGCGGCTGTATTCCGCAATACGGACCATGCGGCCCTTGTTGCGATCATAGGCCGGGGTGGTGCAGTTTTCCAGCATCTGGACCAGCCATTTCCACAGATGCGGATCAGGCATCGGCCAGAAAACGAAAGGCCGGTATTTCATCATCAGCCACTTCATGGCCTTGAACGGCACGCCCGGCCCAGCCCATGGGGAGGAATATCCCGGCGAGACCTGCCCCGCATTGGCGAAGCTGGTTTCAAGTCCGGCTTCGGGCTGGCGGTCGACTACCGTCACCTCATGGCCGGCCTGCGCAAGATACCAAGCCGATGTCACACCGACGACACCGCTACCCAGAACGATGATTTTCATTACTCAGATGCCTTTTCTGGCGTGGGAAAACACATCACGCGGCCTGTGTCAGGTAAGCGCGATGGAAACGGGAACCGAGTGCTGTCAGCACTTCGTAGCCAATGGTGCCGGCGGAATGCGCCACATCATCCACGCTGCGGCGGGGGCCGATCATGTCCACATGGGTTGCGGCATCAAGCATGGTTTCGGGCACGTCGCTTACGTCTACCGTGGTGGAATCCATGGAAATGCGGCCAAGGATGGGCAGCCGGTAATCGCCCAGCCAGGCGCAGCCACCGCCATCCGCGCCATGGCGCAGGAAGCCGTCGGCATAGCCAATGCCCAGTGTTGCAATCCGCCGTGGCCCGCTGGCCCGCCATGTCAGGCCATAGCCCACGGCGTCCCCCGCCGCGATGGTGCGGACCTGCACGATACGGGCGCACAGGCGCACGGTCGGGTGCAGCGGGTTGGGCATGTCCGCATTGGGGGCCAGTCCATACAGCGCGGCACCGGGACGCACGAGGTCAAAATGATAATCCGGCCCAAGGAAAATCCCCGATGAGGCCGAAAGGGCCAGATCGGCATCCGGCAGCCGGGCCGCCATGGCGCGCAGCCTGTCGCGCTGCATCGCATTGGCCGGGTTGGCGGGCGTATCGGCACAGGCGAGGTGGCTCATGACCAGCCGCGTATCAATACCGTCCAGCAGTGCGGGATTGCCCGATACAAGTGCCACGTCCGCTTCCGACAGGCCAAAGCGCGACATGCCGGTATCCACCTGAATGGCGGCGGGCAGGGGTGTTCCAACTGCAACTGCGTGAGCGCGCCAGCCTGCCATCTGTTCCAGACTGTTCAGCACGGGCAGCAGGTTATAGGCGGTGAATTCTCCTTCCGTCCCCGGCATGGGACCGTGCAGGACGAATATCCGGCAGGTGGGGGAGACATGGACGCGCAGCCGGATGCCTTCTTCCAGATGCGCGACAAAAAAGACTTTCGCCCCGGCCTGTTCCAGTACGGGTGCTACCCGGTCCGCGCCAAGTCCGTATGCATCGGCCTTGACCACGGCGGCGCAGGTGGCGGTTCCCGTACGGGCATTGAGCAGGCCGAAATTCGCTGCGATCGCGCCCAGACTGATTTCCAGTATCGCACCCGCGCCGGGTGCGGACCAGCCAGCCGTGGGCGTGGGGGAAGGCAGGTCAGGCATGCGGAAGATACTCCGGTAACGGTGTGGGGCAGGTTTGATCGTATGCATGTGACAACAGAATGTCCTGTCGTTTGACGCAATTTCATGCCATTGTAAGAAACGTCACGCAATTATATGCGAAAATAAGTGGAAAATTCACCATGCCATTCGATCGCCTGACCGAGGCCATCCTGCGTAACCTGCGTCATGACGGAAGGATGAGTAACGCGGATCTGGCGCAGCGGGTGGGGCTGTCGCCATCGGCGTGTCTACGGCGTGTGCGCATGCTGGAAAAAGAAGGGGTCATCCGCGGCTATCGCGCGCTGGTGGATGAACGCTCGGTCCATGGCATGACCACGGTGATCGTGCAGATCACGCTTGAACGGCAGACGGAGGAATGCCTGCGTCGCTTCGAGGCCCGCGTACGTGAATGTCCCGATGTGCGTGAATGTTACCTGATGACCGGCGATGCGGACTATCTGGTGCGCGTGGAAGCCCGCGACGCCGCCGATTACGAACGCATCCACAAGGAAGAACTGTCGCGCATGCCGGGCGTGGCCCGGATACAGAGCAATTTTGCCATTCGCACCGTAGTCCAGCGTTAGACGCGCCGCCCGATCCCGGACCGCGCGGAACTGGCGACCAGCAGGACCGGAGGGAAACTGCCCCCGGTCCGGCATTGCCCGTGACCAGTTTACGGTGTGGGTGGTGTCGGCAGGGTTGTCTGGCGCGGGATGAATGGCCGGATCAGGAACTGGTAACCCCCGGCCCCCAACACGCCGCCACATACAGGCCCCGCGATTGGCACCCACCAGAAACTGCCCGGCGCGGGCAGGGCCGAACTGCCCCAGCCCATAAGGTAGCAGAACAGGCGCGGGCCGAAATCGCGCGCGGGATTGATCGCCCACGCTTCCAGATAGCCCGAACACGCGCCGATGCTGGCGACAAGCAGCCCGATGATCAGTGCGCTGGAATTGGCCTGCGGGGCGACGGTATTGTATTCGCATGTAATCGCGAAGATGCCGAACAGAAGCAGGCCGGTCAGGATCGTTTCATCCATGAAGGCATGCAGCGGGGTGATGAAATCACCCGCATGGGTAAAGAATACCCCTGCCGCCCCGCCATCGGCACGCGCCACGCCCTGGATCTGGTTATAATGGTCGATGACCGGCTGGTACAATGCGTAGACAAGTGCCGCCCCGATAAAACCGCCCAGCACCTGCGCTGCGCAGTAGGCGGGCACCTTGCGCCACGGAAAGTCCCGGTAAAGGGCAAGGGCGATGGACACGGCGGGATTGGCATGCGTGCCCGATACGCTGCCGGTTATGTAAATGGCGATGGTGACGCCCAGTCCCCACACGATACAGACGCCCCAGTAGGAGAATTTGTACGGGCTGGGGTCATATAGCGTATACATGGCGGCCACGCTGTCGCCGACCATCACGATGATGATGACGGCAATGCATTCGGATATCAGTTCGCCAAGAAATTGTCGGTTCTTCAGCATTTCAACCCACTCTGATTATTTTTATCGTTTGATGGGAACAGCCATCCGGCCTGTGCCGGTGTTGAGCTAGTGTATGTTCTTAAACGAACATGGGCGCTCAGGGAATAGAAAGAATGGTCCCGGGCGGCCTCTATTCTACGTTTTCACCGGTTTTCTGCTAATAAAAACGATCTGACAAAATAGAGAGGTCAGGCAACCCGTCTCGGGTCAGCACGTTGTCCGAGTGTGATGATTGGCGGTTCTGTGCGTTTTCGCACATGAACAAAAATCATCCGGTCCTGTAATTTCTGTTCTGTGGCGAATTTATGGTGTGTTTCTGTAATATTAATGTAAAATTTATTTCCTGTGACAGTCCTGACCAATGTGCGGTTCCCCTATTGAAATGCCCATAATGTTCGTTTACGAACATCGGCATCAGGAGGAACATCTACATGGCGTCCATGGACGAAACATTCCGCTCCCCCCCGGCGCAGGGTGGCCCGGTCGACCTGCTGGTCGTGGGCGGGGGGATCAATGGCACCGGCATCGCGCGTGACGCCGCGGGCCGTGGCGCATCCGTGGTTCTGGTGGAACAGGATGATCTGGCCAGCCATACCTCGTCCGCCAGCACCAAGCTGATCCATGGCGGCCTGCGTTATCTGGAATATTATGAATTCCGCCTTGTGCGCGAAGCGTTGATCGAACGTGAAAAGCTGCTGCGCATCGCACCGCATATCATCTGGCCGATGCGTTTCGTCCTGCCCTACACGCCGCAGGCCCGTCCGGCATGGATGCTGCGCCTGGGCCTGTTCCTTTACGATCACCTTGCCCCCAACATGACGCTGCCCAGGTGCAAGTCACTTGATTTCCGCACCAATTCGGCGGGCAGGCCGCTTAACGGCACGCTTGCGCGCGGTTTTGCCTATTCCGATGGATGGGTGCAGGACAGTCGTCTTGTTGTCCTCAACGCCATGGACGCGCAGGCGCGTGGTGCTGACATCCGCACACGTACCCGGCTGGTGAAGGCCCGTCGCGTGGACGGCGTGTGGGAAGCCGAAATCGAGGACACGCGCGATGGCAGCCGCACGACCCTGCGGGCCAGGGCGCTGGTCAATGCCGGTGGACCGTGGGTCAGCGAAGTGCTGCGTGAGCGCGCGCAGGTCAGTTCGACCAAGCAGGTGCGTCTGGTCAAGGGCAGCCATATCGTGGTGCCGCGCCTGTTTGACGGGCCGCAGGCCTACATATTGCAGAACCCGGACAAGCGGATCGTTTTCGCCATTCCTTACGAGCAGGAATTCACCCTTATCGGCACGACCGACGTGCCGTGGACGCAGGCCCCCGGCCATGTGGAAATCTCGCCCGAGGAAATCACCTATCTGTGCGAAAGCGTCAGCCGGTATTTCACCAGATCCGTCTCGCCGGATGATGTGGTATGGAGCTACGCTGGCGTGCGCCCGCTTTATGATGATGCGGCAAAGAACGCTTCGGCAGTGACGCGCGATTACGTGCTGGATGTGGATACGCAGGGCGATCAGGCGCCGATGCTGTCCATTTTTGGCGGCAAGATCACCACGTACCGTCGTCTGGCGGAACATGCAATCGAAAAGCTCCAGCCCTTCCTGCCGGTGCTGTCCGCGCCCGGCTGGACGGCGGACCGTGTGCTGCCCGGCGGCGATCTGGGGGAGGGCGGGTTCGACGCCGCTGTTGCCCGCCTGTCGGCGCGCGCACCGTTCCTTGATGCGAAGTCATGCTGGCGGCTGGTCCGCAATTACGGTTCCCGCGCCCATGACATCGTGGGCGACGCGCGCAGTCTGGCGGATATGGGCGAACAGTTCGGCGCGGGGCTGAGCGCGCGTGAGGTGGAATACCTGATTGCCAGTGAATGGGCGCAGACGACACAGGACATCCTGTGGCGGCGGTCCCGGCTGGGGCTGCATGTAACGGACGAGGACGCAGCCCGGCTTGACGCCTATCTGCGCGCCCGCCAGCCAAGGGCGGCGACAGCGGCTTCGTAAAACACGGGTCGCGTGTGTAAAAGACGCCTGCGGCCAGAACCCAGCATCCGCCCGCAGAGGCAGGAGACGATAATGAACAAGAAGAACAGAATTCTCGCCATCGATCAGGGAACGACCTCGACCCGCAGCATCGTGTTCGATCGTGACATCACCGCCCTGTCTGTCGCCCGCAGCGAATTCGCGCAGCATTACCCCAATCAGGGCTGGGTCGAACACGACCCGGAGGAAATCTGGTCCAATGTCCTGTCCACCGCGCGTGAGGCCATGGAAAAGGCGGGTGGCCCCGGTACGATTGCGGGTATCGGGATCACCAACCAGCGCGAAACCATTGTCATGTGGGATCGCAAGACGGGCAGGCCGGTCCATCGCGCCATCGTGTGGCAGGACCGCCGGACGGCGGCGGTATGCGCGCGCATGCGTGAACAGGGGCATGAAGACCTTGTGCGCGAACGCACGGGGCTGCTGCTGGACCCCTATTTTTCCGCAACCAAGATCGCGTGGATACTTGATAACGTGGAAGGCGCCCGCGCCCGCGCGGAGAAGGGCGAACTGGCCTGCGGCACGATCGACAGCTTCCTGCTGTGGCGGCTGACGGGTGGCCGTGTCCATGCGACCGACACCACCAACGCGTCGCGCACGCTGCTGTTCAACATCCATGCCTGCCAATGGGATGACGAGATGCTGGCGCTGTTCAACGTGCCCCGCGCCATCCTGCCCGACGTGCGCACCAACAGCGAGATATTTGGCGAGACCGATCCCGACCTGTTCGGCGAACCGCTGAAGGTGGCGGGCATGGCGGGCGACCAGAACGCGGCCATGGTGGGACAGGCCTGCTTCAAGCCCGGCACGGCGAAGGCGACCTACGGCACGGGCTGCTTCGCGCTGCTCAATACCGGATCGAAGCCCGTCCGTTCGGAAAACCGCATGCTCACCACGATTGCATACCGTATCGGGGATGAGACGACCTATGCCCTGGAAGGGTCGATTTTCGTGGCGGGTGCGGCCATACGCTGGCTGCGCGACGGGCTGAACCTGATTACCCATGCCTCCCAGACCGATGACATGGCCACCCGCGTTCCCCATAGCCACGGCGTGTATATGGTGCCGGGTTTTGTAGGACTTGGCGCCCCCCACTGGGACCCCGATGCCCGCGGCCTTATCTGCGGGCTGACGCTGGATGCGACGGCGGCGCATATTGCCCGCGCCGCGCTGGAATCGGTTGCCTACCAGACGCTGGATCTGATGGACGCGATGCGGGAAGATGGGGGCGGCACGCTGAACGCACTGCGTGTTGATGGCGGAATGTCAGTCAATGACTGGTTCTGTCAGTTTCTTGCCGATATGCTGCTGACGCCGGTAGAACGCCCCCGGCAGGTTGAGACCACGGCGCTGGGCGCTGCCTTTCTGGCAGGGCTTGCAACAGGGGTATGGAGCAGCATACCCGAGCTGGAAGGGACATGGACCCGTGGGCATCTGTTCCGCCCGGCGATGGACAAGGCCCAGCGCGACACTATGGTAGCAGGGTGGCATGCGGCGGTGCGGCGTACGCTCAGTTCCACCGTAGCGGCGTAACCTTCGTATTCAGAAGACAGGAAAAGAGTGCTTCATGACTTCCTCACGGTATAATCCCTATCAGGTTACGGATCGCAATCTCGCTCTGGAACTGGTGCGCGTAACGGAAGCCGCGGCTGTTGCGGCGTCGGCATGGACGGGGCGCGGCCTCAAGAACGAAGCGGATGGCGCGGCGGTGGAAGCCATGCGGCGCGCCTTCGATACGGTCGCGATCGACGGCATGGTGGTGATTGGTGAGGGGGAAATGGACGAAGCCCCGATGCTGTTCATCGGGGAAAAGGTGGGCGCGGGCGGTCCCGGCATGGATATTGCCGTTGACCCGCTGGAAGGCACGAACCTGTGCGCCAAGAACCTGCCCAATGCACTGACTGTCGTGGCCCTGGCCGAAAGCGGCAACTTCCTGCATGCGCCTGACATCTACATGGAAAAGATCGTGGTTGGTCCCGCCCTGCCCGAAGGGGTGGTCGATCTGGACAACAGCATCGAGGCGAACCTGAAGGCACTGGCGCAGGCCAAGAAATGCGATGTGTCCGACCTGATGCTGTGTACCCTTGACCGTGAGCGTCATGCGGAACTGATCGCCCGCACGCGCGAAGCCGGCGCCCGTGTGACGCTGCTGAGCGACGGGGACGTGGCCGCCGCCATCGCAGCCTGCCTTGATGACAGCGGGATCGACATCTATGCCGGTTCCGGTGGCGCGCCGGAAGGCGTGCTGGCCGCGGCCGCCGTGCGCTGCGTGCAGGGGCAGATGCAGGGTCGCCTTCTGTTCGAGGATGACGGGCAGGTTGAACGCGCGCGCAAAATGAACCCCGGCGCCGATCCGTCCCGCAAGCTGGCGCTGGAAGACATGGCGCGGGGTGATGTGCTGTTTTCCGCTACCGGCGTAACCGGGGGCGCGCTGCTGCGTGGCATCCGCCGTTCGGGTGGTCGTACGGTCACGCATTCGCTGGTCATGCGGTCCAAGTCCGGCACGCTGCGGTTTGTCGAAGGCCATCACGACTACCATACCAAAACGTGGTAACAATCATTTCATCCGTTGCATAACAACAATAAAAGGCAATAGGGAAACGACATGACCGACAAAGCAAGCCCGGCTTCCGCCCGCCTTGGTCTCCGGCCCGGTGTCGTGACCGGGGCGGATTATCGCCGCCTGGTTGAAACCTGCCGGGACGAGGGCTATGCCCTGCCTGCCATCAACGTGGTTGGAACCGACAGCATCAACGCGGTGCTGGAAGCCGCCGCGCGCAACCGGGCGGATGTGATCATCCAGCTTTCCAACGGTGGTGCGCGTTTCTACGCGGGCGAGGGCATGAAGGACGCGCAGCAGGCCCGCGTGCTGGGGGCCGTGGCTGCGGCGCGTCATGTTCATACCGTTGCGGCGGCTTACGGCGTGTGTGTGATCCTGCATACCGATCATGCGGACCGTAAGCTGCTGCCATGGATTTCCGGCCTGATCGACGCGAGCGCTACAGCGGTGGAGGAGACGGGCAGCCCGCTGTTTTCCTCCCACATGATCGACCTGTCGGCTGAACCGCTGGACGATAATATTGCGGAATGCGCCAGCTTCCTGCGCCGCATGGCCCCGCTGGGTATCGGCCTTGAAATCGAACTGGGCGTCACCGGCGGGGAGGAGGACGGGGTCGGGCACGACCTCGACGATGGCGCGGATAACGCCCATCTCTATACCCAGCCCGAGGATGTCCTCAAAGCTTATGAGGCGCTTTCCCCGCTGGGTTTCGTGACGATTGCCGCGTCCTTTGGCAATGTGCATGGCGTCTATGCGCCCGGTAATGTCAAATTACGTCCCGAAATCCTGCGCAACTCGCAGGAAGCGGTGGCGCGGGCGACCGGTGCGGGCGAAAAACCGCTGGCGCTGGTGTTCCATGGCGGTTCGGGATCGGAGCAGGCGAAGATTACCGAAGCCGTATCTTACGGTGTGTTCAAGATGAACATTGATACCGATATCCAGTTTGCATTCGCCAGCAGCATTGGCCGCTATGTTCAGGACCATGTGGAGGCATTCAGCCACCAGATCGCCCCATCAACGGGCAAGCCGACCAAGAAGCTGTATGACCCGCGCAAATGGCTACGTGTTGGGGAAACGGGTATCGTTGCACGGCTGGAGCAGGCTTTTGCGGATCTGGGTGCCACGGGACGCAGCGTGGCGCGTGCCGTATAGGATGCGCATGGCAGGAGTGGAGTAACACGCGTCGTGTCAGCAGAAGAACGCCACCGGGAAATTACGGCACTGGTGCGTACACAGGGTTACGTATCGAATGAGGAACTGGCCCAGCGGCTTGATGTCGCGGTCCAGACCATCCGGCGCGATGTCAACATGCTGGCCCGGCGCGGGCTGGTGGCCCGGCATCACGGCGGGGCCGGTCTTGCGTCCTCGGTCGAGAATATCGCCTATTCCGAACGTCAGGTCCTCAATCGCCGTGCGAAAGAAGCCATCGGGCATCTGGCCGCGCGGCATATTCCTGATAACTCATCGCTGTTCGTCAGTATCGGCACGACAACGGAAGCCTTTGCCAAGGCATTGCGACGGCATAAGGCGCTGCGGGTCATTACCAACAACCTGCATGTGGCCAGTCCATTATCCGCCCAGACCGATTTTCAGGTGATCGTGACGGGGGGGCTGGTGCGTTTTTACGATGGCGGCATTACCGGCTCCACTGCCAGCACCTTTATCGAACAGTACCGCACCGATTTTGCCGTGATCGGCATAAGCGGCATTGAGGAGGATGGCACGCTGCTGGATTTCGATGCAGACGAAATCAGCGTAACGCAGGCCATGATGCGCAATGCCAGACGTGTCTATCTTCTGGCCGACCAGACCAAATTCGGGCGCAGGCCCATGGGGCGGCTGGGGCATCTTTCGCATGTCCATGGTTTCTTCACGGACCGTCAGCCGTCGGAAAACATTACCGCCATGCTGAGGGAACACGGCGTGGAACTGCATGTAGCGTAAAGCGCGGATGGGCAGGCGATAGAGTAATCAGGTAGAAAATAGGAAAAGTTTCTGGGTGTCGCCTTTTTGAAAAAAGCTTCACCAGAAACTTCCTTATGATCTCAAACAGGTTGATATGAAGGGCATCCGTAATGGAATACCCTTCATTCCATATCGTATTATATCCGAAATTATCGGGAAACCTGCTCAATCCAGTCAGTCAGGTTATAGTAATTGGAAATACGCGATACTTTATTGTCTGTTACGGTAAAAAACGCGCCCGCTGGCAGCACGTAGGTCTGGCCCGCAGCCTGCGGCAGGCCGTCATCCGTGCTGAGATATTCGCCATGCACCATGAATTCAGCCGCTGCCCGACTGCCATCCGGGTTCACCATGATGACGATATCCTTGATGGTTTCCTTGTAATGCGCATCCATCTTTTTCAGGAAGGTGCGGAATTTCTCCACACCAGTCTCCCGACCACCCTGATTGATGTCGTGTTCAACCTGATCACTCAGCAGGGCGAGGAACGCATCATGGTCACCGTCATTGAAAGCCTGATAGTAGGACGCGATCAGTGCGCGTGTAGCTTCAGCGGACATGGGATTCTCCAGTATCGGGAATATGTATCAGACAAAGGGAAGGGTGGTTGCGGTCGCTACGGATCGTGGCCAGTCGCGGCAGTTCCTTACCGCCCCGTTGGTACGGACTTCTTCCAGTGCATCGGGCGACAGCGTGGCAAACGCCCAGTCGTCCATGTCGGGCCTGCCTTCCGCAATGATGCCATCGGCGGGGAAACCACGGTCCATGGGGCCATAAATGCCGGCAATACCCCGGTTTTCGTCCAGCGTGGCAAGCCATGGCGCCATGCCTACGGTCGGTGATACGGCGGTAAAGCACTGGTTTTCCAGCGCACGGGCGCGGGCGGAAATCCTTACGCGATTGAACCCGTGCATCGTGTCGGTGCAGGTGGGAACCAGAAGCAGCCAGACACCCGCCTCAATCTGGCTGCGGGCCAGGGCGGGGAATTCGGAATCATAGCATATGCTGGTGCCGATCCGGCCCCATGGCGTTTCGAAAAAACCGGGCGAACGGCCACTTTTTACATCCCAGCTTTCCGTTTCAAAGCGCGTCATGACATGCTTGTCCTGAAACGCATGGCGTCCGTCCGGGGCAATCAGGGGCGCGCGGTTATGAATGTGCCCCGATGCGTCAGCACACGGCAGGGTGCCGGGCATGAGCCAGACATTGTGCCTGCGCGCGGCCTGACACATGATATGCAGGATTTCGGCGCTGTGGTCGCATACGGCGTGCAGTTCCGTTGTGGCGTCGGCCTGCGTGGTTGCAAACGCGGCGGCGACTTCCATGCAACTGTATTCGGGCAGTAAAAGCAGGTCGGCCTGTGCCGCACCCGCGGCGGTAACACGGTCCAGATGGGCCGCATAATCATCAAGGCTGCGGCACTGTTCCACCTGCCATGAATGCGTGCCCAGACGCAGGGGAGATGTCATGCGGGTATTCCAGTCAACAAAGTATCGGGGATGGCGGTATCGCGTAGCGGCCTGATCCAGAAATCCAGTTGATGCGGGCTTTCTTCCGTGGCCCCCACATCGCGCCAGTCCAGCGCACATGAAACGGCGGGCAGGGGGATGAAGCCCCGATCAGTCCAGAACTTATGCAGCGGACGGAACGATGCCGGGCGGGCAGGGTGATCTTCCGGCCTGCGGACCGCGCAGAAAACGGCAAACTCCGCCTTCATGCGGCGGGCCTGCCGTTCCCGTTCGGCAAAGAAGCGCTTGCCCAGCCCATGTCCCCGCCATTGTGGCAGCACCACGGATTCCCCAAAATAGAAAAACCGTTCCAGATCCAGTCCCCGTTGTGCAAACGGGGCGCGGATTTCTGCCACTTCATCCTTCAGCGGCAGGCAGGTCGATGCCCCCACAATCTGTGATTCATGGCGTGCGACGATAATGGCGGTGCCCGAACTGCCCACATAGGGGGCCAGATAGGCTTCCTCATACACCGGGTCATCCCCAGCGTAGAGGTAAGGCCATTCACGGAACACCGCGATACGCAGGCGGGCGAGAGCGGGAATGATCCCGGCTATCGCCGCCCCGGTTATGGTTTCAACACTCAGCGACATCGGACCCTGTGGTGCGTTTTTGCTCAGTAGATCGGGAACCGCGCACACAGCGCCTTGACGCGCGCATGGACGGCCTGTTCCGTGGCGGGGCAGCCTTCGCCGCCTTCATGGGCAAGGGCGGTGAGGACCTCGTCAATCATGAGGCCGACTTCCCGGAACTCCGCCGCTCCAAAGCCGCGCGCGGTGGCCGCCGGGCTGCCAAGGCGGATGCCAGAGGTGATGGCGGGTTTCTCGGGATCGAAGGGAATGGCGTTCTTGTTGGCGGTGATGCCCGCGCGTTCAAGGCTGCGTTCCGCCGCACGGCCCGTCACACCCTTGGGCCGCAGGTCAACGAGCAGCAGGTGGCAGTCGGTGCCCCCAGTCACGATGTCGAAGCCGCTGGCGACCAGCGTTTCCGCCAGCACGCGGGCGTTATTGGCCACGGCTTCCTGATAGGCGCGGAAGTCGGGGCGCAACGCCTCGCCGAAGGCGACGGCCTTGGCGGCGATGACATGCATGAGCGGACCGCCCTGCAGACCGGGGAACACGGCGGAATTGATCTTCTTTGCCAGATCCGCGTCATTGGTCAGGATCAGTCCGCCACGCGGCCCGCGCAGGGTCTTGTGGGTGGTGGACGTGACCACATGGGCATGCGGCAGGGGCGACGGATACAGACCGGCCGCCACCAGCCCGGCGAAATGGGCCATGTCGACCATGAGATACGCACCGACTTCATCGGCAATGGCGCGGAAGCGGGCAAAGTCGATGATGCGGGGATAGGCGGAGCCACCGGCGACGATCAGCTTCGGCTTTTCGGCGCGGGCCAGACGTTCCATTTCCTCGTAGTCCAGCAGGCCGTCCTCGCGGCGGACACCATACTGCACGGCGTTGAACCACTTGCCGGAATAGTTCGGGGCCGCGCCATGCGTCAGGTGGCCACCGGCGGCAAGGCTCATGCCCATGACGGTATCGCCCGGCCTGACCATCGCCATGAAGGCCGCCTGATTGGCGTTGGCGCCGGAATGGGGCTGCACGTTGGCGAATTCCGCGCCGAACATCTTCTTCACGCGCTCGATGGCCAGCGTCTCGACCTTGTCGACCTCGACGCAGCCACCGTAATAGCGGCGGCCGGGATAGCCTTCGGCGTATTTGTTGGTCAGCACGCTGCCCTGCGCCGCCATCACCGCGGCCGACACCATGTTCTCGCTCGCAATCAGTTCAATACCGTCGCGCTGGCGTTCCAGTTCCGCGCCAATGATCGCAGCAACATCCGGGTCCGCTTCCGTCAGCGGGGCGCGGAAGTACTGGCGCAGACCTGCCTGATCAATAGTGTCCAACATGATCGAATCTCCAGAAAATGCAGAACCGCCATAAATAGTGTAAAACAGGATGAGGGCGGACGGCTCCGCGTTATAAGGTGCTTATACAGGGGAAGGGGTATCCCCGGACAGTGCTTTTGGAAAGTGGCGTCATTTTATTTTCAGATTACGACAGATACCTGCGTAATATAAAATAAAACATGCCTTGCATTCTTTTCTTACGCTTGTACGTGCGTTCTGTCAGCCACCCATTATTTGCGTCATGCCCCGAATGATATCGCCATGGTCGCACAGGCCGACAACTTCGCCTTCCCGGTGGATCAGGACCGGCATGTTGCTGCGCTGGCGCAACAGGGCAACGGCATGCAGTGATGTTCCCGTGGGTACGCACTGCACCAGACCCGGCCCGATTTCACAGGTATGGGTATCGGGCACGGTCATGTGGCGCTGGATGGCGTGCACCCTGCCACCGATATGCCTGACCTGATCAGCGACAAAATCGAACCTGTACAGGCCCGCTTCGTCAATGGGGGTAAACCCATCATCCGTTTTGCCCGGCAGCTCAAGCCCGCGCATGACCGATGCCGCGTCCAGAACCGGCAGCGGATTCATATGGCGTACGAATTCGCCCACGTAATCATTGACCGGACGGAACAGGATGTCATGCGGCGTGCCGGTCTGGATAATGCGGCCTTCGCGCATGATCGTAATCTGGTTGCCGATCTTCAGCGCCTCGTCGATGTCGTGGCTGACGAAGATGATGGTTTTCTTCAACTGCTTCTGGATGTGAAGCAGTTCATCCTGAAGCTTGCGCCGGATGAGGGGATCAAGCGCGGAAAAAGGTTCATCCATAAGCAGGATGTCGGCATCCGTGGCGAAGGCGCGGGCCAGACCGACGCGCTGCTGCATGCCGCCCGACAGTTCGCTTATGCGCGAATTGGCCCAGCGGGAAAGCCCGACCAGTTCCAGCTTTTCGTCCACCATCTTGCGGCGCATGGACGGGGTGATGCCACGCAGTTCCAGTCCTAACCCGGCATTGTCACGCACGGTGCGCCATGGCAGCAGGCCAAAATTCTGGAATACCATGGCAATGCGGGTCTTGCGGATTTCACGCAGCGTATCGTCATCGCAGTTGGACAGATCGACATAGGCCACGCCATTACCGATCTGCACTTCCCCCCGCACCGCTTTGTTCAGACCATTCGCGGCCCGCAGCAACGTGGATTTTCCGGAGCCGGACAGCCCCATCAGTATGCTGATCTCGCCACGTTCAATGGCAAGGTTCGCATCGGCTACGCCCACGGTAACCTGTGTCGTGCGGGCGATTTCTTCGCGCGTTCCACCTTCATCCAGCATGGCCAGCGCGCGGTTGATGGCGGCCTTGCTGTTCTGGCGGTGGAAGAGGATGTCAACGTGGCTGAAGGCAAGGGCGGTAGTCATCAGGACGTTCCTTTTGCGCGACACAGGCGATCGAGCATGATGGCGAGCAGAACAATCGCAAAGCCGGATTCAAAGCCCGTATCGACCTGCACGGTATTGAGCGCGCGCACAACCGGCACCCCCAGCCCCCCGGCACCGACCAGTGCGGCGATCACGACCATGGACAGGCTGAGCATGATGCACTGCGTAAGCCCCGCGCGGATCATGGGCAGTGCGGCGGGAATCTCGATCTTCCACAGAAGCTGCCGTGGCGTGCTGCCAAAGGATTCTCCCGCTTCCAGCAGGGTGCGCGGGACCGAGGCAATGCCCATTTCCGTCATCCGGATCGGGGCGGGAATGGCGAAAACGATGGTGGAGATCATGCCCGGAACCGTACCCAGACCGAACAGGATAAGGGTGGGGATCAGATAGACGAAGGTGGGTAGCGTCTGCATGAGATCGAGCACGGGATGCAGCAGGCGGCCCAGCCAGGGGCGATGGGCTGCGGCAATACCCAGCGGAACGCCGACCAGCAGGCAGATAATGGTGGAAAAGAGCACAAGCGACAGCGTGCCCATCGTTTCCTGCCAGTAGCCCTGATTGATGATGAACAGCAGCCCCAGCCCGACCAGTGCCGTAAGCCATCCCGACCGCCGGGCGACGTACGATCCCACCGTAAAGACGACCAGCAGCAGCAGGGGCGGGAAGCCAAGCAGGAAATCCGTCAGCCCATCGGCAAGGGAACCGACCACGTCGCTTACGCCGTTAAAGAAAAACATGAAGTGCTTGCGCACGAAATCGACAAGCTGCGCCATGACGGCGCCCACCGGCAGCTTGTGCGATGTGATCCAGGTTTCCATATGTTTCATGATGACAGGTCGTCCTTAATGAATGCCCAGATAGGTGCGGGCCGCGGCCAGTCCCGGCTGTCCGTCAAAAGTGGTCACATCTGTCAGCCATGTGGCCAGAACATCCGGATTGGCGCGCAGCCACTGCCGGGCTTCCTCCCGCGGGGGGACGTGATCGTCCTGGATCGCCTTCATCATGATGTTTTCACCCGGCACCGAAAACCGGATCTGTTTCAGCAGCCGGTAGGCATTGGGGCATGCGGCCTCATAGCCGGTGCGGACAACGGTGTTGACATGGGCACCCGCGCCAAAGACCTTTTCCCCACCGGTCAGGTAGGTAATCCTGAAGTCCATGTTCATCGGGTGCGGTTCCCATGCCAGAAAGACGATGGGGCGATGGCTTTCGACCGATCGCGCAACCTGGCTGAGCATGCCCTGTTCGCTGCTTTCAACCAGCCGGAAATGCTGTAGTCCGAACATGTTTTCATTGATCATGCGCAGGACATGATCATTCGTGTCATTGCCTGATTCCAGCCCGTAGATGACATGGTGTAGCCTGGCGCCCCATGCCGCGATGTCCTTGAAGTCCCGCAACCCTTCGGCCGCGACATAATCGGGCACCGCAAGGCCCAGATGGCCATTGGGCAGGTTGACCGCGATCTGCTGCACGCTGCCGTTTTTCAGGTATGGCGCGATCACGGATACGCCCGTGGGGTCCCAGTTGCTCAGAAACCCGTCGATATGACCGTCCTGCATGCTGAGATAGGCGAGGCTGAGCGTAACCATGGGGGTGGATGCAGTGTAACCGAGCGCATCGAATACCTCCGCCCCCACGGCGGTAACGGCGGATGCATCGGTCCAGCCGACATCGGCCAGCCTGACCGCGTGGCACGAAGCGGGGTCCGCCGCATGGGCAAGGGCGGGCGCTCCCAATGCAAGGAATAGAAAAGGAGACAGGCGATGCATGACGGGCGGAATATCCTTTGTGGAAAAACCGGACGGTAATTCATTCTGCATAAGAACCGATTGCAGATGCAAGGCCGAAAAACGGACTGAAATCATATAATTCAAAATATTGAATATGTGACCTGTTTTAGAACTACATGGCTTTAACATGCATGAAAATGTCGGAAACGAACAAACGGGCGTAACGGTTTTGGTGTCAGATAGCTGGTTTCCTGAAAAAACAGTTTAATCAGCCGTCCATTGTCATGAAGAAACGACATGCGATGTTGCATGGAGGCAGTCGAGGCGGGCGGAACTTTACGCGGTTTTGACTGCGCATCTTCCTGTTGCGATGGTAACGGATACGTCTGCCGGACAGGATGCTGATTTTCCCTGGCTGACAATCTTTAGAAAACAACCCGCCGTAACGCCTGATCCATAACGCGCCGCAGGGTTTGTATGGATGCGGCGTGGCTGAAAATTTATGCACAGGATCATTTAGGTCGATACGACATGCGTGATGGTGCGCCGTGTCGTAAGGGCTACAGCCGTGCATTGCGGGTTATTTCATAACCAACTGAATTAAATAAAAATTATGCGCAGTCGTGCATGCTATGACGGGTTTTCAGATTCGTTTCGATAAAAAAACCAGCATGTCGCTATTATTCAAGTTTTCCGTCTTATCCATACCAGCGGGAAACAGGCGGCGGGTGCATGCTCGGCGTCATATCGTCTCGCAGCATGTAGGATGAACATGCAGAAATTTTCGGCACTTTCACTAGCGCGCCAGGCAATTGGCGGTCATCTTGGCTGGAAGCCCCAGTGGCGGTCGGTTGCGCCCAAACCGGCCTACGATATCGTTATCGTAGGCGGTGGCGGCCACGGTCTGGGCACGGCCTATTACCTGGCCAGGCAGCACGGACTGCGTAATATCGCCGTGATCGAACGGGGATGGCTCGCGGGGGGGAACACCGCACGTAATACGACCATCATCCGGTCGAATTACCTGTTTGATGAAAGTTCTTCCTATTACGAACATTCGCTTAAACTGTGGGAAAACCTCTCGCAGGAGCTTAATTACAACGTCATGTTCAGTCAGCGCGGCTGTCTTATGGTCGCGCATACGGTCCATGATGTGCAGAGCTTCAAGCGCCATGTTCATGCCAATCGCCTGAACGGGATCGACAATGAATGGCTGACGGCGGAAGAAGCCAAGGAATTCTGCCCGCCGCTGAATATTTCCCCCAATATCCGCTACCCTGTCCTTGGCGCGTCATTGCAGCGCCGCGCAGGTACCGCGCGTCATGACGCGGTAGCGTGGGGCTTTGCCCGCGCGGCAAGCGACCTTGGTGTCGATATCATCGAAAACTGTGAGGTGACGGGCATCATGCGCGCACCCACGGGTGAAGTGACCGGCATAAACACCACGCGCGGCGATATCCGCACGGGCAAGATCGGCGTATCGGTTGCGGGTCACAGCTCGGTCGTGCTGGGCATGGCGGGAATACGCCTGCCATTGCAGAGCAACCCGCTGCAGGCGCTGGTGTCCGAACCGGTCAAGCCCGCGTTTCCCACCATCGTAATGTCCAACACCATCCATGCCTATATCAGCCAGTCGGACAAGGGTGAGATGGTGATCGGGGCAGGGACGGATTCCTACGTATCCTATACCCAGCGCGGCGGGCTGCACATTCCCGCCCATACGCTGGAAGCCATCTGCGAACTGTTCCCCATGTTCCGCCGCCTGCGCATGCTGCGGTCATGGGGCGGCATTACCGATAATACGCCCGACCGTTCGCCCATTACGGCCAAGACGTCGATCCCGGGCCTGTATGTCAATTGCGGCTGGGGTACGGGCGGGTTCAAGGCCACGCCGGGGGCCGCCAACCTGTTTGCTTGGACAATTGCCAAGAATGAACCGCACCCGATCAATGCGCCTTTCACGATAGAGCGTTTCCGTGACGGGGTCATGATCGACGAGGCCGCGGCAGCGGCCGTCGCCCACTAAGGAGGTCAGCATGCTTCTGATCCGTTGTCCCTATTGCGGTGATCGTGCCGAAATCGAATATGCCAATGCTGGCGAAGCCCACATCGTCCGCCCTGCCGACCCGATGGCGGTCAGTGATGAGGAATGGGCCCAGTACCTCTACATGCGTGACAATCCCAAGGGACTGATTGCCGAACGGTGGCGTCATTCCCATGGATGCGGACGGTTTTTCAATGCCATCCGTGATACCCGAACGGATCGTTTTGTGATGACTTACGAAATGGGCCAGCCACGCCCCACCATCGACAGCGAAGCGGCGGCGGAGGCGGCACGATGACAAAGCAGTACCGTATTCCCGGCCGTGGCCGCGTCAATACTGCGCGGCGCGTGACCTTTACTTTCGACGGCCGTGAATTCCAGGGTTACGAAGGTGATACGCTGGCATCGGCGCTGCTGGCCAACGGGCAGCACCTGATGGGGCGTTCGTTCAAGTACCATCGCCCGCGCGGCGTGATTTCCGCCGGGTCGGATGAACCCAATGCGCTGGTCGCGGTAGGCTCCGGCCCTGCGCTGCAGACCCCCAACCTGCGCGCAACACAGGTCGAGATCCATGACGGCCTTGTCGCCATCAGCCAGAACCGCTTTCCATGCCTGAAATTCGATCTGGGCGCGGTCAACACGCTGGCTGCCCCGCTGCTGCCTGCCGGCTTCTACTACAAGACCTTCATGTGGCCGCGCAGCTTCTGGGACAAGGTGTACGAGCCGATCATCCGTGCCTCAGCCGGGCTGGGTGTAGCACCCACCGCGCCGGACCCGGACCAGTATGCTTTCCGTTATGAACACTGCGATGTGCTGGTGGTGGGCGCCGGGCCTGCCGGTCTTGCCGCGGCACTGGCGGCGGGCCGGGCTGGCGCGCGTGTCATCGTGGCTGATGAAACGGCGGAAGCCGGTGGCTGGCTGCTGTCGGACACGACATCGCGCATTGATGGCAAGACGGGCGCCGCCTGGGCGCGTGAAGTCGTTGATGAACTGAACGCCATGCCCAATGTGCGGCTTCTGACCCGTTGCACGGCGTTCAATTACGGCCCGCATAACATGGTCGCGCTGAATGAGCGCATGACCGATCATCTGGCGCATCCGGCCGTCGGCCAGCCAAAAGAACGGCTGTGGCAGGTCCGGGCGAAGGAAGTCGTGCTGGCGGCGGGCGCGCTGGAACGCCCGCTGGTATTCGATGGCAATGACCGCCCCGGTGTCATGCTGGCGACTGCGGCGCGTACCTATCTGAACCGCTACGGCGTGGCCTGCGGCAGGCGGGCGATCGTGGTCACGGCGGATGACGCCGCCTACCGCGTGGCGCTGGACCTGAAGGATGCGGGGGTGACGGTCGCGGCCATTGCCGACCTGCGGCCCGCGCCGGATGGCGTGCTGGTGGCGGCTGCCATCCGTGCGGGCATTACCGTGCTTCCCAACACCACCATCCAGCGCGCGCATGGTCTCAACCGTGTGTGCAGCGTGGAACTGGCGCAACTGCTTCCCGATGGTTCGGTGGGCAAGGGGCACCAGTGGCGGGCCGATCTGGTGCTGATGTCGGGCGGATTTACGCCCAGCGTCCACATGTTCTCCCAGTCGCGTGGCAAGCTGGTGTTTGATGAGGAACTGGGCGTTTACGTGCCCGGCCAGTCGGCTGAACGCGAACGTTCCGCCGGTGCGTGCCGTGGCGTCTATCGTCTGGACAGGGTGCTGGAAGACGGCGCGCGGGCAGGGGCCGAAGCCGCTGCCGCCACCGGGTTCGATGGATCGGCCCCGCAATGGCAGACGGGCGATCTGGACGAACCGGGCCGGGGTGGTTTCGCCGGTGCGCTGCCACGACGCGGCAAGGGCCTGCGTGCCATGGCTTTCGTCGATTACCAGAACGACGTGACGGCCAAGGACGTAAAGCTTGCCGTGCGCGAGGGCTTCCGCTCCATCGAACATATCAAGCGTTACACCACGACCGGCATGGCGACCGATCAGGGCAAGTCATCCAATGTGAATGCGCTGGGCATTGCATCCGAAGCGCTGGGCCGCCCGGTGGAAAAGGTTGGCCTGACCACCTTCCGCCCGCCGTTTACGCCGGTCACGTTTGGCGCTTTTGCCGGTCATGCGCGCGAATTCCTGTTCGATCCGGTGCGGCGCACGGCAGCGGATGGCTGGGCGCGGGATCGTGGCGCGGTGTTCGAGGATGTCGGCCTGTGGCAGCGCGCGCGGTATTTCCCGATCAACGGGGAAGACATGGAAGCGGCTGTCCGGCGCGAATGTCTGGCCACGCGCAGTGCGGTGGGCATTTTCGATGCCTCCACGCTGGGCAAGATCGAGGTGGTCGGCCCCGACGCCGCCACATTCATGAACCGCATGTATGTCAATGGCTGGACCAAGCTTGCGGTCGGCCGGTGCCGGTATGGCCTGCTGTGCCGTGAAAACGGGTTCGTGTATGATGATGGCGTTGTGGGCCGGGTTGCCGCGGACCGCTTCCACGTCACCACCACCACGGGTGGGGCCGCCGGCGTGCTGAACATGATGGAGGACTATCTCCAGACCGAATGGCCGGATCTGGATGTGTGGCTGACCTCCACTTCGGAAGAATGGTCGGTCATTGCGGTACAGGGGCCGCTGGCGCGCAAGGTGCTGGCGCCGCTGGTCGATGGTCTGGACATCTCCGCCGAGGCCCTGCCGCATATGAGCATGGCCGAAGGCAGCATCTGCGGTGTGCCGATGCGACTGTTCCGCGTCAGCTTCACCGGTGAACTCGGCTTCGAGGTCAACGTGCCCAGCAGGCATGGCCGCAGGATCTGGGATGCGATCTGGGCTGCGGGCGAGCCGCACGGCATGACGCCGTATGGCACCGAAACGATGCACGTGCTGCGTGCGGAAAAGGGCTACATCGTCGTCGGTCAGGAAACCGATGGCACGGCAACGCCTGATGATGTCGGATGTGGCTGGGCGGTCAGCAAGGTCAAGAAGGACTTTGTCGGCAAGCGGTCGCTGGCGCTGCCCGCGCTCAAGGCCCCTGACCGGCTGCAGCTTGTCGGCCTGCTGACGCTGGACCCGTCCGAGGTGCTGGAAGAAGGCACGCAGCTTGTGGCCCGTCCCGATGAGGCCGTGCCCATGCACAAGCTGGGTCATGTCACGTCATCCTATTTCAGCGCGACGCTGGGTCATTCCATCGCGCTGGCGATGGTGGCCGGTGGCCGCGCCCGTATGGGGGAGACGCTGTATGTGCCCGTGGAAGGCCGGTCGATCCCGGTCAAGGTTACCAATCCCGTGTTTTATGATGTCGAGGGAGCCCGCCTGAATGTCTGATGTCATGACAGCGTCTCAAGCCCGTTTTGATGTGGCGGCGGGACCGGATCTGCGCCGCTGGGTGCTGCAGGGGCGCGATGCCGGACTTGCGGCGGGGGCTGCGGCGTTTGGCCTGTCCGGTGTGCCGGACATGCTCCGTACGGCGCAGGTGGCTGGCGGTACTGCCGCCCGCCTCGGCCCGCACGAACTGGTCTTTTTTGCCGAGCCGGACAGGGCGGACGCCATTTACTCCGCCCTGCAGGCCGGGTTGAAGGATATCCCTTCCAGCCTTGTTGAAATCAGCGACCGGCAGGTTGCCATCGATATCAGCGGGCCAGACGTGGAACTGGTTCTGTCCAGCCTCTCCCCGATGGATTTCAACATCCGCGCCTTTCCCGTCGGCATGGCCACGCGCACGCTGCTGGCCAAGGCGGATGGCATGGTCTGGCGCACGGGGCCGCAATCGTTCCGGCTGGAGGTGTGGCGTTCGTTCGTCCCCTACATGACGGAATATCTGCAGAAAGTAGCCTGCGATGTCAGGTTCTGACGACGCAGCGAGCAGCGAAACAGGGACGGCATGATCAGCCTTTTTGAGTTGTTCAAGATCGGTATCGGCCCATCGTCCTCCCATACGGTCGGGCCGATGCGCGCGGCGCATGACTTCGCGGTCGCGCTGCGCGCCTGTCCCGATGTGGCGCGGATAGAGGTCACCCTGCTGGGATCACTGGCCTGGACCGGCGTGGGACATGCGACGGACAAGGCCGTCATTCTGGGGTTGATGGGGTATCTGCCCGATACCGTCGATCCAGACATGGCCGATGAACTGGTCGCCCATGTCAGGGCGGCCCACAGGTTGTCGCTGCCGGATCGGACGCTGTCCTTCGATCCGGCCGGTGACATCGTATTCGACCGTGTGACGGTGCCACCCGTCCATCCCAATACGGTGCAGTTCATCGCCTATGATGCGGTCGGCGAACAGGTTGCGTGCCAGCGGATCTGTTCGATCGGTGGTGGCTTTATCGTGGCCGAGGCCCATGCCCATGATGCGGTGATGGCCACGGCGGATGTGCCGTTCGAGATTACATCGGCCCGCGACCTGCTGGAGATCACGCGCCGTACCGGCCTGACGATTGCCGAAATCGTGCTAGCCAATGAACGCGCCCTGCGCCCGGAACATGAAATCACCGCCGGGATTGACCGGATCATTGCAACCATGATGGGTTGCGTTGACCGGGGCATGCACCAGCAGGGGGTCCTGCCGGGGCGTCTGGCGGTGCGACGGCGGGCGGCGGCCATTTATGACCGGCTGAAAGGGGACCGTTTCCGCAATGTGCGCGCGGCGCACGAGGTCATGGACTGGGTCAGCCTTTACGCCATTGCCGTGAATGAGGAAAACGCGGCCGGGGGCCGTATCGTAACCGCGCCCACGAACGGGGCGGCGGGCGTGGTGCCCGCCGTGCTGCGGTATTACCGTGACTTCTGCCCCGGCGCCACGCCGGAGCGGGAATATGACTTCCTGCTGACCGCAACGGCGGTGGGCGGCCTGTTCAAACGCAACGCCTCCATTTCCGGCGCGGAAGTTGGTTGCCAGGGGGAAGTCGGGGTTGCGTGTTCCATGGCGGCGGCGGGCCTTGCGGCGGCTCTGGGTGGCAATGTCCAGCAGATCGAGAACGCCGCCGAAATCGGCATGGAACATCATCTGGGCATGACATGCGACCCGGTTGGCGGCCTGGTGCAGATTCCCTGTATCGAACGCAACGCCTTTGGCGCGGTCAAGGCGATCAATGCGGCGTCGCTTGCCATGCGGGGGGACGGCACGCATTTCGTGTCGCTCGATCAGGTGATCGTCACCATGCGCGAGACGGGTGCGGATATGAGCAGCCGCTACAAGGAAACCTCGCAGGGGGGGCTGGCTGTCGGATTTCCTGAATGTTAGCGCCGTATACAAGAAAGTCGTTCTGATATAATAATATGTCGCATATACGCATAAGATGTTATTGTGTTGGAACGATACTGGTAATCGCATAACGCGTATTTCTAAGGAAAGGTCCACCGTGCGATGGCCAAGGATAGCGTGGTTTCAGTCAGCGAACTGATCGCCCGGCGCAAGCCGGGGTTTTCGCTGGAAGCGCCGTTTTATACCAGTCCCGAAATCTTTCGGATGGATATGGAGGCGATTTTCGGCCGTCACTGGATCTATGTCGGTGTTGAACCCGACGTAGCCGAGGAAGGTGACGCGATGGTGGTCAATATCGGCAATTCCTCCGTCATCATCGTGCGTGATGATGAAGGTGCCGTCAGGGCCTACCACAATGTCTGCCGCCATCGCGGCGCGCGCATGATCCCTGAAGGCAAGACAATCATCGGCAATATTGTCTGCCCCTACCATTCATGGACCTACGGGCTGGACGGCGGCCTGAAATTCGCGGAACACATGACCCCCGATTTCGACCGCGGCTGCCACGGGCTGAAGCCGGTCCACCTGCGTTCGGTGGGGGGGCTGCTGTTCATCTGTCTGGCCGAAGATGCGCCCGACGATATCGACGCGATGGCCGAAATCATGGAACCGTATCTGGCCCCCCATGACATCCGCAACACCCGCGTTGCCCATCAGGCTGACCTGATTGAAAACGGCAACTGGAAGCTGGTGATGGAAAACAACCGCGAGTGCTATCACTGCGGCCCGAACCATCCCGAACTGACCATCCCGCTGTTTGCCTATGGTTTCGGTTTCGCGCCGGAATCCCTTGATGAGGAAGGGCGCAGGGAAGCCGAACGCTATAACCAGCTTAGTGAATCGTCGCGCGCGAAATGGGAAGCTGCGGGCCTGCCATCGCGTGAGGTCGAGCATCTGAGCGACCGGGTCACCGGCTTTCGTACCGAACGCCTGCCGATCGACCGCGCGGGCGAAAGCCAGACGATGGACACCCGCGCCGCATGTCGCATCCCGCTGGGGACGATAGGCGACATGGCGGCTGGTGGCCTGTCGTTCTGGACACAGCCCAATTCCTGGCATCACTTCATGGGCGATCATATCGTCACCTTCTCCGCCATTCCCATTGACGAGGGCCATACGCTGGTCCGTACGCGCTGGCTGGTGAACAAGGATGCGGTGGAAGGCGTCGATTACGACCTGACCCGCCTGACCGAAGTGTGGAACGCCACCAACCAGCAGGACGCCGACCTTGTCGCCATCGGCCAGCAGGGGGCTATGGACCCGGCCTATGAACCCGGTCCCTATTCGCCCCATACAGAAGGTCTGGTTGAGAAATTCGTGAGCTGGTACATCGACCGCCTCTCCCATAACGTGAAATGAACGGAGGCCGCGCATCCATGTCGGCTATTGTGACACATCCACCAGCCCAGGGGGTCCCGTTCTGGGATCCTGAACGTGATGAGGTTCTGGTCTGCCGTCAGGTACGCGATGAAACGCACGATGTCCGTACATTCGTGTTTACCGCTCCGCAGGCACGGCTGTTTTCCTACGCACCCGGACAGTTCATGACGCTTACGGTCATGATCGACGGGCAGGAAATCAACCGCTGCTACACGATTTCCTCCAGCCCCACGCGGCCCAACACGCTGGAAATCACCATCAAGCGCGTGCCCGGTGGCGTGGTGTCGAACTGGTTGCATGACAACCTGCGTCCGGGCATGGAAGTGCGCGCCCTTGGCCCGATGGGTGATTTCACCTGTGCGGGGTCCAAGGCGCGGAAAATGCTGTTCCTGTCCGGTGGCAGCGGCATTACGCCCATGATGTCCATGTCGCGTGCGTTAAGCGACATGGCGGCTGATGTGGATATCATGTTTGTCCATGCGGCCCGTAGCCCGCGCGACCGCATCTTCCGCCACGAACTGGCGGCACTGGAACAGGCGAACGCGCATCTGCGCACGGTGACGCTGTGCGAACATGATACGCCTGCTGACCGCTGGGATGGCTATCGTGGCAGGCTGTCGGCCAGCGCGCTGGAACTTGCCGTGCCCGACTGGCGTGAGCGTGAGGTATTCGTATGCGGTCCCGCGCCCTTTATGGATGCGGTCCGGAACATGCTGGGGCAGGGCGGTTTCGACATGACCCGCCACCATGAGGAAAGCTTCGATTTCGGTACGCTGGTTGCCGACGAACCCGAAATCATCGAAGCTATCGAGGAACTGGAAGCGGCCCAGTTCAGCATTTCATTCACCAAAAGCCAGCGCGATATCCAGTGCGGCGCGGATACGCCGGTACTGTCCGCCGCGCGGGCGGCGGGCATGCGTCTGCCCGCATCGTGCGCCAAGGGCATGTGCGGGACGTGTAAATGCCGTCTGGTATCCGGCACGGTGGAAATGAAGCACGATGGCGGCATTCGCCAGCGTGAGATCGACCGCGGCATGATCCTGCTGTGCTGCGCGAAACCGACCAGCGATCTGGTTATCGAACGCTGATCATGAATCGTAAGCTGGATCTCGCCGGGCTGAGCCGTTTTGGTTTCCTGACACTCAACAGCTATTCGATGATCGCGGTCAGCAATGCGATCGAAGTCCTGCGCATGGCCAACCGCGTAACGCAGCAGGATGTCTATGAATGGGACATCCTGACCCAGAGCGGGGAGGCCGCGACCGCCAGCAACGGCCTCATGCTGCATCCCACCGTCGCGCCCGAGCGTACGCGGCCATACGATGTCATATTCGTGTGCGGCGGCATCAATGTCCGTGCGGCCAGTTCGGCATCGCTGCGTAACTTCCTGCGTGTGCAGGCCCGGGCGCATGTGGTGCTGGGGGCGTTGTGCACGGGCACCTTCACACTGGCGGAAGCGGGGCTGCTGCGCGGTTACAAATGCGCCATCCATTGGGAAAACCTGTCCGCGATCCGGGAGGAATTTCCGGAAATCGACATTACGGACGAAATGTTCGTAATCGACCGTGACCGTTTGACCTGCGCGGGCGGTTCCGTGCCGCTGGACATGATGCTGCGCATTGTTGAAGCCCGTTTCGGGCGCGAGCGGATGCAGGCGGTTGCCGCGCAGTTCATCCTTGATCGCAGCCGCACGGGAAACGAGGCCCAGCCCGTCTCCACGCTGGCGGATGCGCCGCCCGCCCTCATGCGGGCGATGCGCCTGATCGAACGCGATATTGACCGCCCCCTGCGGATCAGCGGCATCGCCGCCGATGTCGGGCTGTCCGTCCGCCAGCTTGAACGCCTTTTCCGTCGTCATGCCGACTGCACGCCTGCGGTGTATATCGTGGGTGTGCGCCTTGAGCGCGCGCGGCGGCTGCTACAGCAGACGGGCATGTCGATCACCAATGTCAGTCTGGCCTGCGGTTTCGTATCGCCAGCGCATTTCAGTACGGCCTATCGCAGCCGTTTCGGCTGCGCACCGCGTGATGAACGGCGGCTCCGTCCGTCCATGTCGCGCCTGAACGATTATCTTTCCCGACAACCAAGCAATGCTGGATTCCCTGAATGAACGCCAATGCAGAGGTGCTGTTCAAGCCACTACGCATCAAGGGTCTTGTAATTCGCAATCGCATCATGAGCACAAGCCACGCGCCGGGCTATGCCCGCGATGGCAGGCCGCAGGAGCGTTATCAGCTTTATCATGCCGAAAAGGCGAAGGGCGGCATTGGCCTGACCATGTTTGGCGGCTCGTCCTCGGTTGACTGCGACAGCCCGGCAACGCCGTGGAATCAGGTTGCGGTGGCGGATGACGGGATCATTCCGTATTTCCAGCAGTTTGCGGACCGTGTGCACCAGCATGGCGCGGCACTGATGATCCAGCTTACGCATATGGGCCGTCGCACGCGATGGGATACGGATGCGTGGCTGCCGGTCATCGCCCCATCCGTCGTGCGCGAACCCGCATCGCGCTCGGTGCCCAAGGATATGGAAGTGGAGGACATCCGCCGCGTTATCCGCTCCTTCGCCGATGCCGCGCGGCGGTGCCGGCAGGGGGGGCTGGACGGGTTCGAGATTTCGGGTGCGCATGGGCATCTGCTGGACCAGTTCTGGTCGCCCGGGGTCAACCGCCGTACGGACGCCTATGGCGGATCGCTGGAAAACCGCATGCGCTTTGGCATCGAAATCCTGACCGCCATGCGTGAAGCCGTGGGTGATGATTACATCATGGGCATGCGCATGAGCGGCGACGAACTGCTGAAGGACGGCGTGTCGCACGAAGATGCGATCGCCATCGCCACCGAATATGCCCGCCGTGGCCTGATCGATTTCGTCAATGTCCTTGGCGGTCAGGCGCGCGATGACATGTCGCATGCCGTCAGCCTGCCGAACATGGCCTTTCCCGTGGCGCCCTTCCTGCATCTGGCCAGCGGCATCAAGCGTGAGGTCGACATCCCGGTTTTCCACGCCCAGCGCATTACCGATGTCGCAACCGCCGCGCGTGCGGTGGCCGAAGGGCATATCGACATGGTGGCGATGACGCGCGCCCATATTGCCGACCCGCATCTGGTCAACAAGCTGGCGCAGGGGCGTGAGGAGGATATCCGCCAGTGCGTGGGGGCGGGGTACTGCATCGACCGCATTTACGTCGGCGGCGATGCCTTGTGCCTGCAGAATGCCGCCACGGGGCGCGAAGCGACCATGCCCCACGACATTCCCCGCGCGGACATCAGCCGCCGGGTGGTAATCGTGGGCGGCGGGGTGGCGGGGCTTGAGGCCGCGCGCGTCTGTGCGCTGCGCGGGCATCATGTCGTATTGTTCGAGCAGGAAGCCCAGACGGGCGGGCAGGTAACCATCGCCGCGCGGGCGGGCTGGCGCGAAGCGCTTTCTGGCATCGTGCGCTGGCTGGACGCGCAGGTGCGCAAGCTGGGGGTTGACCTGCGGCTGGGCACCCGCGCCACGCCCGAACTGATCGCGGCGGAAAAGCCGGACGTGGTGATCGTGGCCACCGGCGGCCATGCCTCGGTCGGGGACCGTCCGGGTTCCGATCTGGTGCATGATGCGCGCGCCGTGCTGGAAGGCACGGTGGAACCCACGGGCAGCGTGCTGCTGTATGATGACATGGGCCAGCATAACGCGGCATCCGTGGCGGAAGTTCTGGCCACGCGCGGCTGTCTGGTGGAAATGGCGACAGGCGACCGCCTGATCGCGCAGGAAGTGGGAACGACCAACCAGCCGGTGCATCTGCGTGAACTCTACCGCCTTGGCGTGGTGCTTTCGCCCAACATGGAACTGACGGAAGTTTACCGCGAGGATTCCCGTCTGGTCGCCGTGTTGCGCAACACCATGACGGATGTGGAGGAAGAGCGCGTCGTCGATCATGTGATTGTCGAATACGGCAACCTGCCGCGTGAGGATCTGTATTTCGCGCTCAAGGAAAATGCCGCAAATCACGGCCAGACCGACCTGCCCGCCCTGCTGGAAGGCAGGACCCAGCCCGTTTTTGCCGAAGGACAGGATGGTTACGCGCTGTTCCGTATCGGCGATGCGGTAGCCGGGCGCAATATCCATGCCGCCCTGTATGATGCGCTGCGCCTGTGCAAGGATCTGTAACACCCATGGCATGGCTTATGATCGGGCTGGTCTGGCTGCTGGCCATCGCGGTTGCGGTCGGGGCTGCGGGTTTCGTGCGCCTGTGGCGACGCGGCGCTCCTGCGCGGGTGGACTGGGTCGGTGGCCTGCTGGCGCTGCCCCGGCGGTATCTGGTGGATGTGCACCATGTGGTCGAACGTCGCCCCGGTGCCGGGCGCATGCATGTCCTTGCCGCCGGTGGCCTGCTGGGCAGCCTTGTGCTTGTGATGCTGGCCATGCTGCCACCGCTGGGATCAAGCCGGATTTACTGGGGGCTGGTTCTGGCATGTGCGCTGGCGGGCATGGCCGGGTCGGCGCTGGTGCGGGCGCGGCGGGTGCCGGTGCGGCCGTCTTTCCTGTCCGGCGGTCTGTTCAACTGGCTTGCCTCCGTCCTTGCTGCCATGACCGGGGCGATCGCCGTGCTTGCGGCCTGTCAGGTTGTCCTTGCCTACACGCCCGCGCGGCAGGGGGTAATGGCGTTCGCCACCATGCTGCTGGCGGTGGGTGGTTTCGGCCTGCTGGGCCTGTTCCTGTATGGCCCGATGCGCCATGCCTTCGCGGGTTCCACATGGCTGGTGGCCCATTCCCGTCCCGGCCGGTTCGGTGGCGGGCGCGATACCGCGCTGCAACCGCTTGATCTGACCCAGCCGGTGCTGGGGGCGGTGACGCCGGGCGATTTTGCCTGGAATATGCTGTCCAGCTTTGATGCCTGCATCCAGTGCGGGCGGTGCGAGCAGGCCTGTCCCGCCTTCGCCGCCGGGCAGAGGCTGAACCCCAAGGCGCTGATACAGGGCATGGTCAGCGCCATGCGTGACGATGGCGGCGCGTCCTATACCGGCAGTCCGGCCCCCAACGCCCCACCCGTGGCAGGGAATGGCGGCATGGACCATCCGGTTGTCGGAACGGACGCCATGATCCACCCTGACACGTTATGGGCATGCACGACCTGCCGTGCCTGTGTCGAGGAATGCCCGATGATGATCGAACATGTCGATACGGTCATCGCCCTGCGGCGCGGGCAGACCCTTATGCATGGCGATGTCCGCCCCGGCGCGGCACAGGTGTTGCGGCGCATGCGCGACAGCGCCGAACCGGGCGGTCGCCCCCTGTCCGAACGTGCGGACATGCTGGCGATGGATATTCCCGTCCTGAAGGAAGGGGAAGAAACCGACATCCTGCTCTGGCTGGGGGAAGGGGCGTATGACCGGCGGTATGCCCGCACCCTGCAGGCACTGGTCCGGTTGATGCAGCAGGCGGGCCTGCGCTTTGCGATACTGGGTGAAGCCGAGAGTGATTGCGGCGATCTGGCCCGCAGGCTGGGCGATGAAGCGACATTCCAGATGCTGACGGCGGATGTCATCACGACGCTGGGGCGGCGTAAATTCAGCACCATCGTCACTGCCGATCCGCATTGCTATAATATGCTGCGTAACGAATATCCGGCGCTTGGGGGCATATGGCGCGTCCGGCATCATACGGCCCTGCTGGATGATCTGGTCACACAGGGCAGGCTGGTGCTGGCGGCGCGCGACCTGCCGCCGGTCGCATGGCATGATCCATGTTATCTGGCGCGCTACAATGGGGAAACACAGGCCCCGCGCCGCCTGCTGCAGGCCGCCTGCACCCGGACCGTGGAAATGGAACGCCATGGCATGCAGGCCATGTGCTGCGGTGGTGGTGGGGGTAATCCGGTCAGCGATGTTGACGCGCAGGTGCGTATACCCGACCTGCGCATGGGGCAGGCGCGTGATGCGGGGGCGCGTATCGTTGCCGTTGGCTGTCCCGGCTGCACCGCCATGCTGGAAGGTGTGACGGGCGACCGACCGGACGTGCGCGATATAGCCGAACTGGTTCTTGACGCCGTGGTGCGGGCATGACCCGGCTGCGGCCTGATCCCCGGGCACTGCGCCTGCGCCGGATGACGGCGGGGCAGGCCGGGCGTGTGCGCCTTGTCCCGGCAGCACTTGCAGACAGGGCAGGGCAGGTCTCGCCGTCCGGTCGCCTGCGTCGGGACCCGCGCGCGGAACGTCAGCGCCTGCTGGTGCCCGGTCTGGCCCGTGCGCGCCTTGTTCGTGACGGGCGGGCAGGCACGGGTGGCAGCGCCACCCCCGTTCAGGAAGCACGCAGTCAGGTCATCCGCATTGATGACCCGCAATGTCTGGTCATGGTGGTGCCTGACCTGCCTGATGGCCGCCCTGGGCGTCTTGACCGGCAGGTGATGGGCGCGGCCCGCCTGTTGGCCGATGCATGGAAGGGGGCTGTTGTCCTGTGCTGTCCTGCCAGTCTGGACAGTGCAGCCTATACTGATTTTGCTCAGGCAGGCGCGGACCGGGTGCTGCCGTTGCCGCTGGACCCCACCGACCCCGAACGCAGTGTCGCGGCAATCGGTGACGCAGTGGCCCGGTTTATGCCCCGGACGGTGCTGTTTGGCGAAAGCACCAATGGCGGCGACATGGCCCGGCGCGTGGCGGTTGCGACCGGACGCAGTTTCATGGGTGATGTGGAGGTTCTCAATCCCCGCAACGCCATCCGTCCCGCCATGGCCCGCCGGTCGGAACAGGTTGCATCCACCCTGCCGGGCATCATGGCCCTGTCGCCCGATCGGGTGGCGCCCTATGGCGGGAATGCGCACGAAGCCCGCGTGACGGGGATGGATGGTGATGACCGTCAGTCCCCGGTCCATGGCGGGGGGCGCATACGTGTCGCCCCGCCCCAGCCGGGCGATCCGGCGACGATGGCGCTGGCGGAAGCGCCCTTTGTTGTCTCCGCCGGGAATGGCGTAACGGATTTCGACATATTCCGGCAGATGGTGAGCGCGCTGCATGCTTCCCCCGGTGGCAGTCGCATGGTCTGTGATGCAGGGCTCCTGCCACGGGAGATGCAGGTGGGCGCATCGGGTACGGTGCTGGATGCCATATGCTATGTCGCCATGGGCATATCCGGCGCGCCGCAGCACCTGCAGGGGCTGGGACGGGTCGAGCATGTCGTGGCGGTGAATACGGACCTGCACGCGGCCATGGTTGAGCGCGCGGGGCTGGCGATCATCGCGGATGCCCAGCTTGTCATGCCAGCCCTGCTGGACGTGTTGCGCAACGGGACGGAAGAATAGGATGCGCACGATCATACTGCTGTCAGCCGGATACGATACGGTATCAGGCAGGCCCGCACCCGTTGCGGGGGAAATCGGCGCGATTGGCATGGCGCTGGCGTTAGGTGGCGAAGTACTGGGCGTGCATGTCGGTCCTGCTGGCCCCACGATGCGTGAATATGCAGGCTACGGGCTGGAACGCATTGTCGCCCTTGGGGCGGGGCAGGCGGGAGTGGTGGAAGCCCTTGCGGCCTATATCCGTTCCGGCGCGCCGGTCGATCTTGTGCTGACCGGGCGACGGGGTTCGGGCGGCGAGGATAGCGGGCTGTTTCCCTACGCGCTGGCGCATGCGCTGGACTGGCCCATCATGCGCGATATCGTTGCCATTCAGGCGACACAGGGCGTGGTCGAGGTTGAACAGGCCCTGCCACGCGGGGTGCGGCGCAGGGCGCATGTAAAAGGTCCGTGCGTGTTGGGCGTGCATGAAATGGCGCCCTTCACCCCTGCATTTTCCTTCGCCGCCATGCGGCGGGGCGAGGTGCTGACATATGGCGAGACAGCCGACAGCCCCCCTGCCGACATGGCAGGGGCAGACATGCAGATCCGGCCCTACCGCGCCCGGCCACGCCTGATACAGGCTCAGGCATCGGGCACGGGGGGACAGGTCATGATTGATCCCACGCCGCGGGCAGCGGCGCAGGCGATCAGGGACCATCTGGTCATGCTGGGTGTCCTGCAAACCGATAGGTAGGCAGGTCGTGGCATGAATTTTTCATAAAAGACCGGGAGTTTAAGGTTATGGATGTAAGGGCAGCCGTTGCATTTGAAGCGGGCAAACCGCTGGAAATCGAGACCGTACAGCTTGAAGGCCCGCGCGAGGGCGAGGTTCTGGTGGAAATCAAGGCCACCGGGCTGTGCCACACGGACAAGTTCACCCTGTCCGGCGCGGACCCCGAAGGGCTGTTCCCGGCCATTCTGGGCCATGAGGGCGCAGGCGTGGTGGTGGAAGTTGGCGCGGGCGTGAAGCACCTGCGGCCCGGCGATCATGTCATCCCGCTCTACACCCCGGAATGCCGGGAGTGTAAGTCGTGCCTGTCGCGCAAGACCAACCTGTGCACGGCCATCCGCAGCACGCAGGGCAAGGGCCTGATGCCCGATGGCACGTCGCGCTTTTCGTTCAGGGGGCAGCCGATCCATCACTACATGGGCTGCTCGACCTTTGCGAACTACACGGTCCTGCCTGAAATCGCGCTTGCGAAAATCCGTCCCGACGCGCCGTTCGACAAGGTCTGCTACATCGGCTGCGGCGTCACCACGGGTATTGGCGCGGTGCTGTTCACGGCCAAGGTGGAAGCCGGTGCGTCCGTTGTGGTGTTCGGGCTGGGCGGTATCGGCCTCAACGTGATCCAGGGTGCGAAGATGGTCGGGGCTGACAGGATCATCGGCGTGGACATCAACCCCGCACGCGAAGCGATGGCGCGCAAGTTCGGCATGACCGATTTCGTCAACCCCAACGATCTGGGACCGGATGGCGATATCGTGGGCCATCTGGTGGAACTGACCGGTGGTGGGGCGGACTACTCGTTCGAATGCGTGGGTAATCCCACCCTCATGCGGCAGGCGCTGGAATGCGCGCATCGGGGCTGGGGCGTGTCCACCATCATCGGTGTTGCGGGTGCGGGACAGGAGATCAGCACGCGCCCGTTCCAGCTTGTGACCGGACGGCGGTGGATCGGCTCGGCCTTCGGTGGCGCGCGCGGGCGTACGGACGTGCCCAGGATCGTTGACTGGTATATGGAAAACCGCATCAACATCGACGACCTGATTACCCACACCCTGCCGCTGGAGCGCATCAACGAAGGCTTCGACATGATGGCCCGTGGCGAGAGCATCCGTACCGTCGTGGAGTTCTGAGCCGTGACGGATACCGGCCAACGGCTGCTTGACCTGCTGGCCGAACTCGACATCCAGCCCGAAATCCTGTCCCATCCGCCGGTGCGCACCGTTGAGGACGCGGAGGCCTACTGGGGGGATATACGCGGCCAGCACACCAAGAACCTGTTCCTGAAGGATGCAAAGGGGGCGATGTTCCTGCTGACGGTCCCGGCGGACAGGAAGGTCGATCTCAAGAAGCTGCCGCAACTGCTGGACTGCAAGCGGCTGTCCTTTGGCAGTGCGGAGCGGATGATGGAAAGACTGCAGACCATACCGGGGTCACTCGGCCCGCTCAGCATGATTGCGGATACGGATCATCAGGTGCGTTTCGCCATTGATGCCGCACTTCTGCAGGGTGATTACATCACCATGCACCCGATGGATAATACGCAGACATTTTCCATCAGTCCTGATGACCTGCGTAAATTTCTCCACGCCCTCGGGGTGGAACCACTGGTCGTCACCTTTACCGATGCGGAGACGGTCTGACCGTCTCCCCCGTAACATGGCGCAGGCTGTCCATATGGATGGTCCGGAAAGGGGGACAGGACCATCCTGTCCCCCTGTGTGCATCTGGCGCGGATGCGCATGGCCACAGCCGGACAGATTATATTCAATGCCGTAATGAAATAAATTTCTGTCGCATAAGGAAAAGTCTGGGGCGATACTGTCTCATACTCTCATGAATACGCCATCGGGATAATCGGTCGGTCATTGCCGTGCGGCCAGGCTGTGCAGGGGTAAGCATGATGCGTTTTCAGTCCGATAGTGCCAGGCCAACCCCACGTCTGCGGGTCGGCATCATACTGGCCGAAAATTTCACGCTTTCCGCTTTTTCGCTGTTTGTCGATTACCTGCGTCTTGCAGGGGACAAGGACGATAACAGCCGTCCCATCCTGTGTAACTGGACGATCATGAACAGTCGCCCCGATCCGGTGCGTTCAAGCTGCGACATCCCGATCAGCCGCCATAGCGAGTTCCGCGATCCTTCCGAATTCGACTGTATCGCGGTTGTCGGCGGCCTGCTGCATGGCAGGCGGCAGGTGGATGACAGCACGCTGCAGTACCTGCGCCGCGCCGCCAGCGCGGGTGTCACGCTGATCGGGCTATGCACCGGCGTCTTTGTCCTGTGCCGTGCGCGGGTGATGGAAGGCCGTGCGTGCTGCCTGAGCTGGTATCACCGGCAGGACTTCATGGAGGAGTTTCCCGAACATGAAGTCGTCAGTGACCGGATGTACCTGGTCGAAGGCGATCGCATTACCTGTTCGGGCGGCGGCGGGACCGCGGACATGGTGCTGTACCTGATCGAACAGTATCTGGGCCGTCAGGTCGCCAAGAAGGCAAGTCATATCCTGCTTCTGGACCGTCCGACGCGAAGCAATGCGCCATTACTGCAACCCTATCCCCCCATTATTGATGAAATAAATCATATTACTGATTCCCGTATCCGTCGCGCGGTGCTGGAAATGGAACAGAATATGAATGAACCGGTTTCGATCAGTCGGCTGGCATCCTATCTGGGCATATCCTCGCGCCAGCTTGAACGCCTGTTCCAGACGACGCTGGGCATGAAACCGACGGATTTTTACCGCCTGATCCGCCTGCGTTACGCGCGCTCCCTGCTGCAGCAGGGGGAACTGTCGGTCACGGAAATCGCGGTCGAGACAGGGTTTTCAGACTGCGCGCATTTTTCCCGGCATTTCAAATCCATGTTCGGCCAGAGCCCGAGCGAGGTCAGGGGCGCGAAACGTCTGGTGCCCGACGGTGGCATATCCTTCATGCCCGAACGTTCGCTGACGGAACGTGTCGGCGTGCGTCTGTTTGAGGAGTTGTAACGGGTGTCTCCATCACAGGAAACGACTGCGTGGGTCCTGATTGTCACCTGCGACAGTGTTCCCGGCATTGTTGCTGCGTTTTCCCGCACGCTGTTTGAAACCGGCGGCAATATCATTGAAATGAATCAGTACAATGACGTTGCCAATGGCCAGTTTTTCATGCGCATCTATTTCACCCATCCCGGTGGGATGCCCGATGATGGACTGCATGATGAACTGGCGGTGGTTGCAGGTCGTTTCGGGGCCATGTGGTCGCTGCGCAATACGGCGGTACGGCAGAAAGTGCTGATCATGGTCTCCCGCTTCGATCACTGTCTGGCGGACCTGCTTTACCGCTGGCGTATTGGCGAACTGCATATGGACCCCGTCGCCATCGTATCGAACCACCCGGTCGAGGCCTGCGGGCAGGTGGATATGGGCACCATCCCCTTCCATCACCTGCCAATTACGCCACAGACCAAGGCCATGCAGGAAGACCGCCTGCGCGAACTGATCGGGCAGACCGGCGCGGAACTGGTCGTTCTTGCACGGTATATGCAGATACTGTCTGATGAGCTTTCGCGTGAACTTGCGGGGCGCTGCATCAATATCCATCATTCCTTCCTGCCTGGCTTCAAGGGCGCGCGGCCCTATCATCAAGCGCATCGGCGGGGGGTAAAGCTGATTGGCGCGACCGCTCATTACGTTACGGCCGATCTGGATGAAGGGCCGATCATCGAACAGTCCGTGGAACGCATCAGCCATTCGGATACGGCGGAAGACCTGATCCGCAAGGGGCGTGATATCGAAAGCCGCGCCCTGTCGCGTGCCGTACATTACCATCTGGACGGGCGGGTCATCATGCACGGCATGCGCACGGTGGTATTTGGCGATTAGGGGCGCGGATCAAACACGTTTCCTTGTCAAAACATTTGTCCTGACATACAGATTGACCGCCGCAGGCGCATCCGTGCGGCAGATCAGCGGGGACAGGGCATGACCGGATCGCAGGCCGCCGAAATGAAAGCCGGACGCACGCTGGCAGGACGCATGCTGGTGCAGGGCAGGGCGCAGGCCCCGCTGCTTTATGCCGATGTGGGGCTGAGTTTCTGGGGCGCGGTCGATCCCTTCACGGGGATGGTGGTTGACAGTCACCACCCGTTAAGGGGGGCCTGTCTTGCGGGCAAAATACTGGCCATCCCCAAGGGGCGGGGGTCATGCACCGGCAGCAGCGTCATGCTGGAACTGATACTGAACGGACATGCGCCAGCGGGCCTGATACTGGCGGAACCTGACGAAATTCTGGTGTTGGGTGTGGTTGTGGCCAATTTCATGTTTGGCCGCTCCCTGCCTGTGATCAGCGTCGGTCACGATGCCTTCACCACCCTTGAACATGCGCGGTCCGCCTGTATGGCGGATGGTTGCGTCATGGTGGGTGAAAATGTCCATATTGCCGATCCGAAACCAGCACAACGGCAGGCCGGGCATACGGTTTCCTTAAGCGCATATGACCGTCGCGTGCTGGATGGTGCGCATGGGAAAGCCGCGCAGGCCGCCATGAATATCGTGCTGGAAATGGCAGCGCTACAGAATGCGGACAGGCTGATTGACATCGGGCAGGCGCATATAGATGGCTGTATCTACACCGGCCCCGCAAGCCTGCGTTTTGCACGGCAGTTTGTGGAATGGGGTGCGAAGGTCCGGGTCCCCACCACGCTCAATTCCATTTCCGTCGATCAGCGGCGCTGGCGTGCGCAGGGCGTCGATCCATCATTGGGCGACCCGGCGGCAGCACTGGGTAATGCGTATGTGGAAATGGGTGCGCAGCCCAGCTTTACCTGTGCGCCCTACCTGCTGGATGGCGCGCCGGTGCGTGGTGAACAGATTGTATGGGCGGAATCCAATGCGGTCGCGTTCGCCAATAGTGTGCTGGGCGCGCGCACGCTGAAATATCCGGATTATCTGGACCTGTGCGTTGCACTGACGGGGCGCACGCCTTTTGTCGGTACGCATTGCGATAGCGGACGGCACAGGACCGTACATATTGCGGTGCAGCCGCCCGATAATGCCGATGAATCCTTCTTCCCGCTGCTGGGCTATCATATTGGCCTGTTGAGCAGCACCGAAATCCCGGTGGTAAGCGGGTTGCAGGACATGGCGCCGGATCGGGACGCGCTCAAGGCCTTCAGCGCGGCGTTCGCCACGACTTCCGCCGCGCCGATGTTTCATATCGTTGGTGTTACACCCGAAGCCCCCACAGCGCAGGCCGCCCTTGGCCATAAACCGGCGCGGCGTGAATATGGGGTGCGGCCGGGCGATCTGGTCCGGTCGTGGCAGGAACTCGATAGCGCCGCGGAAACGGCCATACAGCTTGTATCGCTTGGTAATCCGCATCTCTCCCTTGAGGAGTGCGGGCATCTGGCTGCCCTGTGCAACGGCAGGGTCAGGCATGGCGGGACCGAATTCATTCTGACCATGGGACGCGAGATCCATGACCGGGCCAGCGCGGCCGGTTATATCAAGGTACTGGAAGCATTCGGCGCGCAGATCATAACCGATACATGCTGGTGCATGATCGGGGAGCCGGTCATTCCCCGCAACGCCCGGACATTGATGACCAATTCCGGTAAATATGCCCATTACGCGCCGGGTCTGGTCGGCAGGCAGGTGCGTTTCGGCAGTCTGGCCGCCTGTGTTGATGCGGCAGAGACCGGAACAGCCCTGAAGAAACTGCCCGTATGGCTGATGCCGCCCGGATGATACATGGCGTAAAGATACTGATATGGTGACGTTTTCGTCTTTTTGCTTTTGGGCGTCGTCAAAAGAAAGTTTTTTGTGAAGCTTTTTTCAAAAAGCTTCGGAATCTGTCACACCAGAATTTTCCGCCGACATCTGGCGTCTCCATGCGTTTATCCCATCAGGCGGGCAGGGCGTGCGCCCGGCTGGCCGGGTTGCGCGGCGGCCCCTTTTTGTACGATGCTGCCTGCCTGAACGGATATGGGAAAACGAGATGCGCATTGATCTGACAGGTCGCAAGGCCATTGTAACAGGTTCGACAGGCGGTATCGGACTGGCCATTGCAAAGGGGCTTGCCGCCAGCGGGGCACAGGTCGTGGTGAATGGGCGGCGGCCCGAAGCGGTTGAACGGGCCGTGGCTGCGCTGTCCGGCCTTGGTTCTGGCGGTGCGGTCGGCTTTACGGAAGATCTGGGCACGGCTGCCGGGTGTGCGGCGCTGGTCAAGGCCCATCCGGATTGCGATATCCTGATCAACAATCTGGGGATATTCGAGCCCAAGGATTTTTTCGACACCCCCGATGAGGACTGGAGCCGGTTTTTCGAGGTCAACGTCATGTCCGGGGTACGGCTCTCGCGTGCCTACCTGCCGGGCATGAAGGCGCGGGGCTGGGGGCGTGTCGTGTTCATATCGTCGGAATCCGCGTTCAATATCCCGGTGGAGATGATCCATTACGGCTTCAGCAAGACAGCACAGGTTTCCGTCGCGCGCGGTCTGGCCGAACGGATGGCCGGAACCGGGGTTACGGTGAATTCCGTGTTGCCGGGGCCGACCCTGTCCGAAGGACTGGCGGAGATGCTCAGGCCCGAGCAGGAAAAAACCGGCAAACCGCTGGAAGAAGTGGCAGCGGAATTCGTCATGGCGCATCGGCCCAGTTCGATCATCCGCCGTGCCGCCACGGTGGAGGAGGTGGCGAATATGGTGGTCTATCTTTCATCCCCACAGGCATCGGCCACGACCGGGGCATCCGTGCGCGTGGATGGGGGCGTGCTGAGCACGATCTGAACGGCGTGAAACGGGCCGGGACGGCAGGGAATGGTACACAGCCGTGCATCCGTTCCCCGGCTGCGTTAGGCCCTGCCAGACCGGTATGGCAGGAAGGGGAACGACAATGAAAACGGCACTGGTCATCCTTAACCGCCCGCAGGATGTGACCGGCCTTCTGGCTGCCGGGCTGTCGGTTCTTCGTGCTGTTGGGGGCATGACGATGAGTGTTCTGGCCGCGCGTGAACCGCCCGAGGACACCATCGTACCGACCGAGGAAATGCTGACCGACACGGATCGCGTCCGTATCCGTGCGCAGCAGCGTGAATGGGCCGACGGGCTGCATGACCGCTATCACGACTGGCTGGCAAAGTGCCGCGCGGATGGTACGCTGGGGGAGATGGAAACCAACTGGCTCGATCCCGAAATATCGGTTGAGCGGATGATCCGTGCCTATGCCAGTGAGACCGACCTGATCGTAATCGGTTTTCCCCAGTCGCATGATAGTGACCAGAAACGCCGCGCCGTGCGGGCCGCGATATTTGATTCTGCCCGGCCCGTGCTGTTCATCCCGCCTGGCTGGGATGGCCCCGTGGGTCGTAATGTCCTGCTGGCATGGAAGGATACGGCCTCCTGCCGCAGGACATTCCTTTCAGTAAGGCCCATCCTTGATGCGGCGCGGGATGTGGAAATCGTGGGTGATGGCGCGGGGTCCGCCGTGGATAAACTGCTGCCGGGGCTACAGGTCACGCCTGTCATGGCGGATGATGGCGGGGCCCCGGTGGAACTCGCCGCAGCCCTCCTGCGGCTGTGTCGTGACAACGGGCGCGATATGCTGGTTATGGGGGGATACGCGCATGGCAGGCTTTATAACCACATTATTGGAAGCGTTACGCAGATCATGCTCGAAAGTCCCGAAATCCCGATTTTCCTGCAGCACTGATCGGGTCATGTGGAACCGTATTAAACAAGAGAATGTTCATGGATTTCGATAGATTGCCCGCAACCCTGTGGATTGCGGCGGGCGGTGCGCTGGGCACGGTCGGGCGCTACTGGGTCGGTATCTGGATGGCGCGATGGAGCCAGAGCCTGCCATGGGGCACAATCGCGATCAATGTGACCGGGTCTTTCGCCATCGCGTTTTTCGCCACGCTGACAACAGCGGCGGGGCGCTACCCGGTCTCGGATGTGGGACGCCTGTTCTTCATGGTTGGCATCTGTGGCGGGTATACTACGTTTTCATCATTCACGTTACAGACGCTTGACCTGCTGCGTGGTGGTGCGCCGGGTCGTGCCCTGCTGAATATCGGCATTTCCGTCGTTTTGGGCATGCTTGCGGTATCAGCGGGTTATCTGGTCGCCGAACGCCTTAACCAGACAACCGTATAGGAGTGCCGCGCATGCCGTGGACACCTGACGAGGCCGAAAAGCATACGCACAAAGCTACTACCCCGGTCCTGCGCAATCTGTGGGCGAAGGTCGCCAATGAATGTCTGGACCGTACAGGTGATGAAGGCCGCGCGATCCGCGAGGCAAACGCCGTCGTCGCCCGTCATGCACAGGCGGATGGCTGATTACGGAACGATATCTGCAAACGGAAGCCCGTTACTGTCCGGGCTTCCATCCGCATCTTACTGTCATACGAAAAATATCAGCGCGGTTGAAATCGCGAATGCCGTTGCCAGCAGGGCGGGGCCGATGATGTCCCATCTGTCAAGACGTCCGGCCTGTGAAGTGCCAGTATTACGCTGGCGGCGCGAATACATCCACATTGCAAGGCTCCTGTAGCCATATTCCCGGTTGGGTCGTGTGTGTCAGCAATGACTGTACGGATCGGGCTTTATATGAAGATCAGCGACAGCCATAATGCCAGTGTCAGCAGAAGAACCCCAATGCCCAGTATGGTCATGATATTGGGATTTGAGCGGTATCCAGTTCCCATAACCATGGCAACCTCCAGTTCGGCAGGAAGATCCTTCCGATACCACGCCATATGGGTGGGCGCAGGGTGGCCGGAAAGGGGCTGCTACCGCGTGAAGGCCCAAAAAGAAGCACGCCCGATCACAAAACAGGCATCACCCACTGGTCCTGTTACCGCCCGGTTTCCGGGGTAGGGCGTCAGGTCGCCGCCTGCGTATCGCCGGGACGGGTCAGGCGTTGCCGTTCTGCCGGGGTGATGACATCAGCCAGCGTATGGCTGTCCAGCACGGCCATGAAGGAGCCCATCGCCTGTCCCAGCACGCCGCGCAGGCGGCACGCATCGGCCAGGATGCAGGGTGCGTCCTTGCCCGGTTCCATCTGCATGCAACTGACCAGCGCCATATCGTCCTCGGTAAAGCGTACGACATCCCCGATCCTTATGGTGGCTGCCGGGCGGGCAAGACGCAGCCCGCCGCCACGCCCGCGCACGGTTTCGATGAAACCGCCAAGGCCAAGCCGGTGGATGATCTTCATCAGGTGATTTTCCGAAATACCGTAGGTTGTCGCGATTTCACGGATGGATGAAAGCCGTTCGGTATGGACGGCCAGATACATCAATGTTCTCAGCGCATAGTCGGTATGTAGGGTCAGTCGCATGCTTAAAGATATACAGACTTGACATCTTTTTTCCAGCGGACTTTAAAGATGTGCGAAACATACATCTTAGGAGTCAGAGATGGCCGCTCCCCTGGACGACAAGACCCGCGCGATCATCACGGCCTGCGTGCCGGCACTGGAAGGTCACGGACTGGCAATCACGACCGAAATGTACCGGCGCCTTCTGGCCAACCCGGCCATTCGTGACCTGTTCAACATTTCCCACCAGAAGGATGGGGAGCAGCCCCGCGCGCTTGCGCTGGCGGTTCTGGCCTATGCGCGGCATATCAATGATCCGGGCGTACTGGGCGCGATGGTCGAACGCATTGCTGAAAAGCATGTCGGCCTGAATATCCTGCCCGAACATTACCCGTATGTGGCCGAGGCCCTGCTGGGGGCGATCGGGCATGTTCTGGGCGATGCCGCCACGCCGGAAATTCTGGATGCGTGGGGCAAGGCCTACTGGTTCCTTGCCGATATCCTGATCGGGCGTGAAAAGGAGATTTATGAGGCGCATGAGGCAGCGCCCGGCGGCTGGATCGGCTGGCGGCCCTTCCGCGTAGCCCGTCGCGTGCGTGAAAGCGAGACTGTTACGTCCTTTGAACTTGTCCCCACCGACGGCCAGCCTGTCATGCGTCATCAGCCCGGTCAGTATCTCAGCTTCCGCCTTGACGTGCCGGGGCATGGATCGCAGCGGCGCAATTACAGCATTTCCTCCGCCCCTGATGACAGCGTCTATCGCATCAGCGTGCGCCGGATCGAAGGCGGTGTCGTATCGGACTGGCTGCATGCCAGCGTGGATGAAGGCACCGAACTTCTGGTTTCGGCCCCGGCGGGTGATTTCGTGCTGGAGCAGGCGCCTGCAATTACCCTGCTGAGTGCGGGTGTGGGTCTTACGCCGCTTATGTCGATGCTGGATACGCTGATGGGTGCAGGCAATGCGCCCGCCCTGCATTATATTCACGCCACCCGCACCCCGCAGACCGAGGCATTCGGCAGCCACGTGCGCACTCTCGCGGCTGGCGGGCGTATCCGTCATGATGTGTTCTACAGCCGTGAAACCCCGGCGGACGACGTGGTGGATGCGGGCACGACGCAGCACGCCGGTCACCTTACCCCCGAGTGGCTGAAGGCGCAGGTCCAGCCCGGCAGTGTCTATTACATCTGTGGTCCCGATGCGTTCATGCGCAGCATGGTCGCCACGCTGAAGGAAGCCGGAGTACCCGAAAAGGCGATCCGGTTTGAATTCTTCGGTTCCGCAGCGGATGCCGAACTGGCGGCGTAAGGGACGCCGCCATCCGTTACCGCCCTCTGTCGTCAGGCAGGGGGCGTTTTTTACCAGTGTCCCCTTGGTCCACCCCGGTAGGGGCCGGGTCCGTTGTGGCCGCCACGGTAATAACCATCATGCCAGCCGCGATGGTGATAGCGTGGTCCGTAACAGCCTGCGACGGAGAGCGCCAGAACAAGCGTGGTCAGTATCCTTAGGGTTCTGTTCATCGCAACCTCCTGCGGGATGCAGGTAGGAACGCCACGGGACAGGAAAGGTTTTGCGGGCGGTGGCGGGGTTCAGGTCCGGTCCGGCACGGCGAAGCAGGCCATGGCATGGGCATGCAGCGTTGCGCAGGCCGTGCTGGCATCGGCGGGCGCGAAACCGATCAGGCGCGCGCGGTACAGCGTGCCCCCGCTTGCCGGAACCGGCATGACCACGGCGGAAAGCTGAGCGCCATTGATGCCAATCATGCGCCGCGTGGTATCCAGTGCGCTGCGGGCCTCGTTACTGGTGGAAAACGCACCCACCTGAACCGCCCAGCTTCCGTGGGTCGCGGCGGTGTAGCTGACCGGCTGGACAAAGGCCGGTCGCGCGGGCAGGCCCGGTTCACCCACGGGCTGCGCGCCATCGGGTATGACAGCATCGCGCGATACCGTATCATCCGCGACCGAGGCCACCTGCCGGGTTCCCGCGCTATCGGCATGCGGGGTGTCCTGATCCATCAGGCACGGCGAAGCAGGGTCATAGGCGGCATCGGCATTGCGCAGGCATCCATCCGCCGTGCGTGACAGGGCAGCGGCCTGCGCTGGCATGACCTGCGCGCCACCACCACCGGCATAGGCGGCATTGGCATTGATGCCATCAGCACTGACCAGCATGACCGGGGCCGCCATAGGGGCCGACGGGGCAACGCCACCACCCAGATTGGGCGTGATCGCCGCGACGTACTGCACGGTTTCATCGGGCAGGGGCGTGCCGTTCTGCCGCCATGAATCCACGCGCTCCGGCCCGGCGTTGTAGGCGGCCAGAAAATCCGGTGCGCCAAACCGGTCATACATCAGCCGGATATAGGCAGTCCCGGCCATGATGTTGTCATGGGGTTCGTACGGATCGCCGCCCAGCCCGTACTGGGCCTGCATGTCGGCATAGGTTTCGGGCATTAGCTGCATAAGGCCCATCGCCCCGGCATCCGATGTGGTGAGCTGGCCACCCAGATACTCCTTACCGCCGGATTCCTGCTGCATGACGGCGCGTATCCATGAATCCGGCACGCTGAAGCGGGTTGCGGCTTCCTGTATATAGGGGCCCCATGGATCATCAGCCGTGCCCGGCGCGTGGTAGATGCGCTGTCCTGCCGTGGCGAGGGGACCGCGCACCGTCTGCGGTGCCGTGGTACACGCCGCCATGGCCAGCGTTAACGCGACAGACAGCCCGAACCGGCATCGTGCGATGGCATCCGTGCCCACGGCCATGATCTTCTACCTTTGCCCTGTAATATGTCCCCTCATATCAATCCCGGCCCCTGCGCCGCAATCAACTTTGTGCAGGGACGGGCAGGGAAGGCCGGTTTTCGATCAGGGCAGGAAACCCGCGCCCATCACATCGTCAATCAGGTTGTCAAGGAAAGTGCGGTGGCGTCCGCTTCCCCCGTCGGAAGGGGACTGCTCCCCGGCCTGCGCCTCAGCGGGTGGCGGCGGGTTCTGGCCTGACGCCAGACGCCACAGATAGTCGGAGCGCGTGCGTTCCTCTTCCATGGAAACGGCGGCCCTGCGCAGGTTCTCCAGCGCCGTTTTCGCGGCCGGGTTGCCATGTTTCACAAGGGGAAGCAGGGCTTCAGCCGCGTCGCTGACACGGGCCTGACTTTCCTCGATCTGGGCGCGGACGTTGAAATAGGCTTCCGCGATGGCTTTTGTGTCCATGACCTCTCTCCGCATGCATCTGGAACATGAACGTAGCGCAACGCCGGTCCGGACGCCAATCAATGCAGGTGTGAAGGGGAAGCGGGGAAGGAAGGGGGCGGTATGGGCCGTGGCGTCCCCTACGCATCGTGAACCGGATACGGTCACGGTCCGTGCTATCGTGACAGTTGCGGGGTCTGCCGGTTTTTCATTCCGCAAATCGAAATCGTCATCTGCCGGAAATGGGGGTTGTCGCGGCGCGGGGCGTGGGGATCAAGTGCGCACATGAACAACCTTGCTACTGCACAGGCGGCTGACGGGCCTGTCATTCATGCCTCCCCGCCACGGCCTTCGTATATTCCGCCGTTCGGGCTGCGGACGGTCATCGGCTGCCTTGGCATGCTGCTGGCTGTGCATGTGGCGGGTTTTAATGAACACGTAACCGAAATCGGCCTGTCCGATATCCGTGGGGCGATGCATATCGGCCACGACGAGGGCACGTGGGTCATCGCCATCTATGAAGCGTTCAATATTGCCGCCATGGCTTTCACGCCGTGGTTTTACATGACGTTTTCCATCTACCGTTTTTCCATTTTCATGACGGCGATGCTCGCGCTGCTGTCCATCCCGGCGCCCTTCATGCCCGATGTGACGTCACTGTGCATCCTGCGTGCGTTCCAGGGACTGGCGGGCGGGTGCCTGCCGCCGGTGCTGATGACCGTCATGCTGAAATACCTGCCACCACAGATCCGGGTGTTCGGCATCGGCGGCTATGCCATGAGCGCCACCTTCGGCCCCAATCTCGGCCTGCCGCTGGAAGCGTTCTGGTTCGAGCATGTGGGCTGGCACTGGCTGTACTGGGAAATCATACCCACGGCCGCCGCCGCCATCGCCATGATGGCTTACGGCCTGCCGCGCGATCCCATGCATTTCGAACGGTTCGAGAAGTTCAACTGGTTCGGCATCCTTGTGGGCCTGCCTGCCATCTGCTCGCTGGTCATCGTGCTGTATCAGGGCGACCGGCTGGACTGGTTCCGTTCCCCAATCATCACGGATCTGGCGTTGTGGGGTGGTGCGGCCTTCGTCGTCTTTGTCATTAACGAGGCGTTTCACCCCAGCCCCTATTTCCGCATCCAGTACTGGCGGTCGCGCAACATTCAGGCGTCGCTGCTATCGCTGGTGGGGATTCTCGCCATCTGCGCGATGATGGGGGATATTCCGGCGGTCTATCTTGAGGGCGTGCGTGGTTACCGTCCCATACAGGCCGCGCCCGTGGCGCTGGTGGTGGCGCTGCCGCAGCTTATCATGCTGCCGCTGATCGCGGCCATCTGCAACCGGCGCACGGTGGACTGCCGCTATGTGCTGGCGGGGGGCATGCTGTGCCTGGCGGCAGCGGCGTGGCTGGGCACGTGGCTTACGGTGGACTGGGTGCGCGACAATTTCTACGTGCTGCAGGTGCTGCAGGTCTTTGGCCAGCCCATGACCGTCATCCCCACGCTCATGCTGGCGACCATGGCCATGGGGCCCGCGGACGGGCCGTTCATTTCCGGCATGGTGAACATGCTCAAGGGGCTGGCCAATGCGGTGGCCTATGCCCTGTTTGCCGCGCTGACCCGGCGGCGGGAACAGTATCATTCCACCATGCTGCTGGACCATAACGGCACGCACGGCCTTGCGCTGCAGGGCATGGGCAACCCCATCGGGCAGCAGCTGTCCGCAACATCACCCGACAGTGCGCATGTGGCGCGCAACACGCTGCAGGTTTTCCATACCTACGTGCATGAACAGGCGCTCGTACTGGCGCTGAACGACATCTATTACATCCTCATCTGGGTCTGTCTTGGCTACGCCGTCATGAATCTCATCCTGCCGCACCGGGTCTATCCGCCGCGTGCGCCATCCCCCGATACTCCAGCCCGCTAAACCGGAATTACCGATCATGATTTACAAGAAACCGCTGCTTTACGCCGGTTGCGCCGCAGGTGTGCTCGCCCTTGTCGCCTGGGGTGGCACGCGGCTGGTCAATGGCGATGGTGTCAACCAGTACACGAACGATGCCTATGTCACGGCGGATTTCCCCACCGTGGCCCCCAAGGTTTCGGGACGTATCGACCGGGTGATCGCGCAGGACAACCAGCAGGTCCACACCGGCGAGGAACTGGCCCATATCGAGGATGACGACTACCGCGCGGCACTGGAGGTCGCACGCGGCAACCGGCAGGCGGCGCAGGGCGATGTCGCCAATCTGGAAGCGGAAATCGCACGGCAGGATTCCGTAATCGCGCAGGCCCGCGCCGCCGTGCTGGCCGATCAGGCGGCACTGGTGTTCGCGCGCCAGAACGCGACGCGGTACCGCAACCTGTCGTCAGGCGGGGCAGGCACCATCGAGCAGAAACAGGCATCCGATGCCCATGAGAAGGAAGCCGAAGCCGCCATATCACGCGATCAGGCCGGCGTGGACGCCGCCATCCGTCAGGTTGCTGTCCTTCAGGGCCAGCTTGAACGCGCCCGTGGCGTGCTGCTGCGCGCGCAGGGGGATGAAAAACAGGCCGAACTGAACCTGTCCTACTGCACCATTCCCGCCCCCATGGATGGCGTTGTGGGCGAACGCGGGGTGCGCGTGGGTAACTACGTCCATCCGGGCACGGGCATCCTTGCCGTCGTTCCAACGCATGAAGCCTACGTGCTGGCCAATTTTCAGGAAACCCAACTGACGAAGGTGCAGACCGGGCAGCGCGCGACCATATGGGTCGATACGTTTCCCGGCCATCCGCTAAAGGCGCATGTGGACTCCCTTGCGCCCGCGACCGGCGTGGCTTTCGCCCCCATCCAGCCCGATAACGCAACCGGCAACTTTACGAAGGTGGTCCAGCGCATCCCCGTCAAGCTGACCTTCGACCCCGGCCAGCCGCTTGCGGAGCGGGTGCGTGTCGGCATGTCGGTCGAAGCGAATATCGATACATCTTCCACGCCGGAAGGCCCGCATGCCAGTGACGCGCGCTATGTCTGGCAGTAACGCGGTGAAGCGCCTCCTCCTTCCGGGGCTGTCGATGCTGGCGCTGGCGGCATGCACCGTTGGCCCGGACTATCACAAGCCGCAGGTCAGGGCGCCCGAGGCATGGCGCGCGACCCAGCCGCCAGCCGAAAGCCAGGTGACGGGCGCCACCGCCGATCCGCAGTGGTGGAAACTGTTCAACGATCCCGTCCTGACCCGGCTGGAAAACGAGGTCGCGGCTTCCAACCTCGACCTGCGTGCGGCGAGCCTGCGTCTCATGCAAAGCCAGGCGGAGCGGCGGATCGCCAGCGCCGCGCAGTTTCCGCATGCACAGGCCAATGCGTCCTACGGTCGTGAACGCGCCAGCACCAATGGCGTGCTGGGCCTGCTGGGCACGATGGAGCGTGAGGGAGCGGGTTCCATCGCATCGGGCACGCAGGGCTTTGGCCCCACCGCGCTGCCCGGCAGCATTGGCAATCCGTCCTTCAACCTGCCGCAATATGGCATGAACGCGTCATGGGAAGTGGATTTCTGGGGCCATGTGCGCCGTCAGGTGGAAGCCGCCACCGCCGCCATGCACGAAACCGAGGAAATGCGGCGGGACATGCTCGTCTCCCTCATGGCCGAGACGGCGCAGGATTACATCGACCTGCGTGCCGCGCAGACCCAGCTTGGCATCCTTGAACATAATATCGAGATCTCCACCAATAGCGTCAGGCTGACGACCCTGCGTTTCCAGCAGGGGGCTGCAACCCGGCTGGATGTGGCCGAGGCCACGGGACAGCTTCATACATTCACATCCCGTCTGGCCCCGCTGCGCGCGCAGGTGACGCACAGGCTCAATGCCCTGAGCTTCCTTGTGGCGCGTGAACCCGGCGCGCTGGATGCCGAACTGGGCAAGGCGGGGGATATTCCGGCCGTGCCCGCCGTGGTGCCTGTCGGCCTGCCATCGGAACTGGCTGAACGCCGCCCCGATATCCGCATGGCGGCGGATCACCTGCATGCCGCAACCGCCAGTATTGGCGTGGCAATCGCCGATTTCTTCCCGCGCGTGACCCTGTCGGGCAGTCTGGATGTGCAGGCGCTCCAGTTCAGCGGGCTGGGGTCGTGGGCATCGCGGCAGTACGGTTTTGGCCCCACGGCGACCCTGCCCCTTTTTGAAGGGGGACGCCTGACGGGGCAGTTGCACCTGCGTCGCGCGCAGCAGAAGGAAGCGGCGACGATGTTCCAGCGTACAGTGCTGAAGGCATGGCAGGAAATCGACGATGCGATGGCCGATTTCACGGCGGCCCAGCGGCAGCGTGATGAACTGGCCCTTGCCGTGCAGGAAAACGAGATCGCGGTCGAGACGGCGAAGGCACAGTACACGCAGGGCTCATCCGACTTCCTGAACGTGCTGACATTGCAGAACGCATTGCTGTCATCCCAGAGCGCACTGGTGGACGCCACGGCGCATGTGGCAGGATCGGTAACGCATCTCTACCGCGCGGTAGGGGGCGGATGGGAAGATATCTATCCGCAGAAACAGAAGACGAAAAAGCGGGCATGAGGGACAGGGCATGATAACGATCCGGCGCGCGGATACACTGGGCAGCGCCCGTTCGGAAGGCCTGACGCTGCGGTGTCATTTCGCATTTGCGGATTACCGCGATCCGGCCTGCATGCACGAAGGACGCCTGCGCGCCATCAATACGGGTACGCTGCCACCCGGCGGGTCCTACCATCTGGGCCCGGAAGCCAGCGTTGATATCCTGACCTGGTTGGGCAGCGGGCGTGTCACTGCCCATGCCGATGACTTCGCGCCCGAAGATGTATGTGCGGGCGGCCTGCATCTGGCCAGCACGGGCAGGGGATGCCGGACACTGGAATGGACGGCGGGTGCAGATGGCGCGTCCTTCATTCAGTTCTGGCTCATGGCCGATACGGAGGGCACGACCCCCGCGCAGGAAACCCGCGCCGCGCTGGCGCAGTTCGAGGATGGGGGGTTTACGATCCTTGCATCCGGCTTTCCCGAAGATGACCCGGAGGAAAGCGAAAGTGTATCGGACGGTGCCCCCGTCACCCTGAGTGCGCGCGCACGCCTGCTGCACGCCGCCATTGCGGCGGGGGAGGGCGCGGCCTACCAGACCAGCGCCGGACGCGACCTGTATCTTGTGGTGGTGTCAGGCACAGTAAGTATTGACGCCAGCATACTGCACGCGGGCGATGGCGCCGCTGTAACCGATGCCACGGACCTGACCGTAATTGCACACGAAGCAGCGGTCGTGCTGCTGACAGACGTTGCGGCGTAAATGGGCCTGCGCGTCCCTGTGACCTGACCTGCCGCCAGGGCAGCTAGAATTTGGGCAGGGGAATATGGGGCGAGAACAGGCACCCGATAACAATTCCGCCCAGAAAAAGAATGACCATCAAGGTGGTCAGCATGCCGTTCCTTCGTTCCAGAGGCGTGGCGAAAGGGGGCTTGATGCTTCGGTCCGCCAGGGGAGGGGGTTCGCCATCCGTCCTGAAATTCCTGCTCATGGCCGTATTCCTGTTGCTGGATTGCGCTGCCTGAACGTTACCCCCGCGCCGTAAGTTTCGTAGTGGAACAATAAAGGCGTCAATAAAGAAGTGAAAACGTCGGCACACGACGGAGAATTATTATTCACTGCGTTGTGAAGGGATCGTTTTTTACGTCCACGGCGTTCTGCCTGCGCAATGGTCGGGGCAACCTGATATCATGCGGTAACCGGAAGTATAAAGCGTAATATAAAAAACGGGATGCAAACGGATGGCAGCGCTGTTCACGCCCCGCGCCAATGTCATCATGACTGCATCCCTGCTTGCCATCGCCTGCGCGGTCACAAGCGGCTGCCTGCTGTGGTTCGCGTGGCCGTATACCGATTATGCACGGCAGGTGGGGTGGACGATCGAACAGCCGGTTCCCTTCAGTCACCAGCATCATGTCGCGGGGCTGGGCATTGACTGCCGGTTCTGCCACAGCAGCGTCGAACGCAGCGCGCAGGCCAGCATGCCCCCGACCTTTACCTGCATGACATGCCATTCACAGATATGGACGGATGCAGCGGTACTGGCGGGCATTCGTGACAGCTTCCTCAGGAATACACCGATGACCTGGCAGCGCGTGACCGATGTTCCCGATTATGTCTATTTCAACCATGGCATCCACGTCACGAAGGGTGTGGGCTGTGAAAGCTGCCATGGCAATGTCGCCACCATGGCGCTGACATACAAGGCAAAGAGCCTGACAATGCAGTTCTGTCTGGACTGCCATCGCGATCCCGGCCCCAGCCTGCGTCCCGCTGAAAACATATTCGATACCGACTGGCATCGCGTCCCGTCCACGCCCGGACCCGCGGCGCTGCTGGCGCGTTATCACGTAGGCGGGCGTAATCTTACGGAATGTTCGATATGTCACCGCTAGGCCGGTTTTCCGGTGCGCAGGCGGCGCGGCGGCTCATGGCCCTGCCGGATAGCGAACTGGCACGCCGGTTTCCCCACCTTGAAGCCGCCCTGTCGCATCCGCTGGACCGTCGGCGGACGCTGCGGCTGCTTGCACTGGCGCTGGCTGGCGGGGGAATGGCCGGGTGCGGTCCGGGCACGCCTGACCGGGGCTTCGTTTCCGCCGTAAGGGCTGCCGAAGGCGTGGTGCCGGGTATCCCCAACATCTACGCCACCGCCCATGTGCGCGATGGCTATGCCGAGGGCATTCTGGTGACGCACCAGATGGGCCGTCCCATCAAGGTTGAAGGCAATCCCGCCCATCCCGCCAGCCTTGGTGCGACCGATGTCATGGCGCAGGCCCTCATCCATGATTTTTACGATCCCGACCGCGCCACCGGCCCGCTGCATCGGGGCATGCCGGTATCGTGGCAGGATCTGGCGGATGCGATGCATGCAATGCGCGCTGCCGTCACGGCCCCGCGTTCCGATGGGGGCCAGCCGGGCCGCAGGCTGCGTATCCTGACGGGCACGGTCACGTCGCCTGCGCTGGGCCGGACCATAGATCAGCTACTGGCTGCCTGTCCGGGTGCGGTGTGGCACCGATGGGATGCGATCGGGCGGGAGAATGTCAGCCGGGGGACCAGTCTCGCCTACGGGCAGCCGACTGCGGTTACTGCTGATCTGACGCAGGCGGATGTGCTGCTTGCGCTGGACAGCGATCTGCTGGACAGCGCGCCGGGGCATCTGGCCCATGCGCGCGCCTTTGCCGCGCGGCGCAATCCGGTTCGGGGTGTCATGAGCCGGGTATACGCGGTGGAATCCACGCCATCGCTGACCGGCGTGGCGGCGGACCACCGCTTCAGCGTGTCGCCTGCCGTGCTGAACGAGGTCATTGGCCGGTTATCCGCCCGTATCCTGCAAAACGAAGCGCCATCGGGTGGCCCGGACTGGCTGGGTGCCGTAGCCACGGACCTGCGTGCCAGTCGGGGGCGGGCCGTCATCCATCTCGGTCCCGACCACGCGCCGGAGGTCCACGCCGTGGTACACGCCATGAACGAGGCCCTTGGCGGGCGCGGTCGGGTGTTCGACGTGATCGCAACGCCCGAATATCAGCCCGCTGCCCCACAGGGCACGCTGTCGGATCTGATCGCGGATATGGAAAGCGGGGGCGTGGACGCGCTGCTGATTTTGGATGTCAACCCGGTCTATCAGGCTCCGCGTTTCGCTGCCGCGCTTGGCCATGTGGCGCACAGCATCACCCTTGCGGACCGCCCGCATGAAACGGCGCAGGCCGCGCGCTGGCATGTCCCGCTGGCGCATGGGATGGAGGACTGGGGCGATGCGCGTGGGCATGACGGTACGGTCGCCATCGTGCAACCACAGGCCATGCCGCTTTATGGCGGGATGAACCTGCTCAGCGCCCTGCATGCCTGCATGGGCCAGCCGTTGCGCCCCGCATCCGATCTGCTGCGTGCGACGTGGCGCGAGCATATGCCATCGGCACGGGACTGGCATGATGCCCTGGCGTCGGGCGTCATCGCGCGGACCCGCTCCCCGTCCGTCAGTGCGGCGTTGCAGCCCGCGGCCGTACGGGTGGCGTCTCCCGCCTCATTTCCCCGCACGCCCGCGCAGCCCGTCCTGCTGCTGCGGCCAGATCCCCATCTATGGGACGGGCGGGGGGCGAATAATCCATGGTTGCAGGAACTGCCGCGCCCATTGAGCAAGGTGGTGTGGGACAACCCGCTTCTGGTCCCGCCGGACCTTGCGCGCGACCTGCACCTGCGCAACGGCGATGTGGTGGATCTGTCGCAGGGGGAACACCATGCGCGGCTGCCCGTATGGATACAGCCGGGACAGGCGGCGGGATGCGTGGTTGGCTTTCTGGGCTGGGGGCGCATTCATGCGGGGGAGACGGGCAATCACGTCGGCACCGACCTGTATCCGTTCCGTGACGCGACCGGCCCCGTGCGGGTTGACGTGACGAAGGTTCCCTCCGTTCCGGTGGCGTGTACGGAACATCACGCCACGATCATCAACACCGCACCATCGGACATCGCCCGTCATGGCACGCTGGAGCAGTACAGGGCCAACCCGGCATTCCTGAAGGATACGGAGGCGGGGCAGGAGGATACGCTGTACCGCAGGCCCCCGGATGCAACCGTGGCATGGGGCATGGGCATCGACCTGAATGCCTGCATCGGCTGCAATGCCTGTGTCGTCGCCTGTCAGGTGGAAAACAATGTGCCGGTGGTTGGACGCGATGCGGTGCTGCATCAGCGGGAAATGCACTGGCTGAGGATTGACCGCATCTACGAAGGAACGGAGGCCGCGCCCGATACGTTCTTCCAGCCAATGCTGTGCATGCATTGCGAGCAGGCCCCGTGCGAGACCGTCTGTCCGGTGGGGGCGACGACACATGATTCCGAAGGCCTGAATGTCATGGTCTATAATCGGTGTATCGGGACCAAGTTCTGCTCCAACAACTGCCCCTACAAGGTCCGGCGGTTCAATTACTTTGCCTTTGCCCAGCGCGAAAACCGCCCCGCCCCCAGTCGCAATCCCGATGTATCGGTCCGCACGCGCGGGGTCATGGAAAAATGCACGTTCTGCGTGCAGCGTATAGCGCAGGCCCGGATCGTGGCGGACCGTGATGGCGTGCCCGAACAGGTAGTCACCGCCTGTCAGGCCGCCTGTCCCACGCAGGCCATAAGCTTTGGCGACATCAACGATCCCATTGCGGACGTAACGCGGCGCAAGGCCAGCCCGCTGGATTATGCCGCCCTGCCTGAACAGGGCACGCATCCGCGCGTGACATATGAAGGACGCATCCGCAACCCGAACCCGGATATCGGGTCATGACCGGACGCATCGTCCATCCTGGCGAGACCCCGTGGTCCATGACGGAACGGGTATGCGTCACCACCCTGCGCCCCGATGCGGGGCTGTGGACGCCGCTGTGGTGGTGGCTGTGCCTTGGCGCGGCGCTGGCGCTGCTGGCGGGGGGCATGGTGTCGGTTGCGTGGCTGTTTTACGCGGGGCTGGGGATATGGGGCATCGACTGGCCCGTGGCGTGGGGTTTCGATATCCTCAATTACGTGTGGTGGATTGCCATTGCATCGGGCGGTACGTTCATTTCCGCCCTGTTTTTCCTGCTGCGCGCGCCATGGCGGACATCGCTCAACCGGCTGGCCGAAAGCCTGACGCTGTGCGCGGCACTGTGTGCGGCCATATTCCCCATCCTGCATCTGGGACGGCCGCAGTTTTTCTACTGGCTGTTTCCCTATCCCAACACGATGGGGCTGTGGGCGCAGTTCCGCAGTCCGCTGGTATGGGATTTCTTCGCCATTCTGGCCTACGTGCTGTGTTCCGTCCTGTTCTGGTATTTCGGGCTGCTGCCTGACCTTGCCACCCTGCGCGAACGCGCGCAGCGCCGGTGGCAGCGCGTGTTCTATGGCGTGCTGGCGCTGGGGTTCCGTGGGTCGGCCCGGCAGTGGCGGCATTACCAGCCGGTCTACGGCGTCATGGCGGCCCTGATGGCCCCGCTGGTGGTGTCGGTGCACAGTATTGTAGGCATGGATTTTGCCGGTGGGGCCGCAACCGGCTGGCATTCCACACAGTTCCCGCCATTTTTTGTATTCGGCGCGGGACTGTCGGGGTTCGCCATCGTGCTGCTGGCTGTCATTCCCCTGCGTCCGGCCCTTGGGCTGCAACCCTATATCACCGACTGGCATATTGATGTGCTGGGCAGGCTGCTGCTGACCGCCAGCCTGTGCGTGGCATATGCCTATGTCATGGATGTCTTTTCGACATTCTACGGCCCCGATCAGGCTGACCGGACCATGTTCGCTTTCCGGCTGCATGGACTTTATGCGCCCGTCTACTGGGGCACCATCATGCTGAATATCGTGTTCCCGCAACTGCTGTGGTGGCGCGGGGTGCGGATGAACCAGCCGGTGGTATGGGCAATCAGTCTGGGCGTGCTGGTCGGCATGTGGCTCGAACGTTTCCAGATCATCGTAAGCAGCCTTGCACGCACGCAGCTACAGTCCGCCTGGGGTCAGTATACGCCCACGCTGTGGGAATGGAGCCTTCTGGCGGGCACGATCGGGCTGTTCCTGACCGCTTTCCTGCTGCTTGTCCGCTTCATCCCCATGCTGGCCATGGCGGAGATGCGGGCAGTGCTGGAGGACAGGCCCTGATTATCGCCGCCTTCGCCACGGAGGCGACCCTGAACGACGCCGCCACCACATTGTGGCGGGAGGGGGCATGCGTGGTCGAAACCTATACCGGCACGCAGCCCGGGGATAATGGCGGCGGCTCCATCCTGCCTGTACTGATGCTGGGTGGGGGTGTTGCGGGGGGCATGGGTGGTTTTGGCATGCAGGTCTATGCCACGACCATAAGCTATCCGCTTGATATTGGCGGCAGGCCCAACCTGTCATGGCCGTCCTATATCCCCGCCACCTTTGAACTGGCGGTACTGGGCGCGGTGCTGGCGGGAATTATCGGCTACTTCGTAACCGTGCGCCTTCCACGCCTGTATGACCCGGTGGATGAAAGTGCCTCCATGCGCGATGTGATGAAGGGGGCGCATGTCCTGGTCGTGCGTTCAGGCGACCGTGCCAGGGCGCGCCAGATGCTGTCGCGCTACGAGGTGCTGGGTATTGAGGAAATCGGGCCATGAACGCGGTGCGGCCCGTGTGCATCATGGCCATTTCCCTGCCGCTTCTGGCCGGTGGGTGCGATGACATGTCGAAGCAGGACCGGGAAAACCCGTACGCCAGCCGTAACAGCGCACCGGCGGATATTGCGCAGGGAACCGTGCCCTATCACGACGCGCCGCATCCCGTGCCCCCGCTTACGGCGGGCCTGCTGCAACGCGGGCGCAACGAATATCATGCCTTCTGCGCCCCATGCCATGCCGAAACGGGCAATGGTGACGGCATGGTGGTGCAGCGCGGCTTTCCCGCCCCCCTGCCGCTGGTCACGCCGGATGGCCATGCCCTGCCGTCGCGCCACGTCTATGATGTCATTACCGTGGGGCAGGGGATCATGTACGGCTTTGCCCAGCGGATCGCGCCGGAGGACCGATGGGCCATCGTCGCCTATCTTCACGCCCTTGCGCGCAGCCAGCATGCCACCCGCGCCGATATGACGCCCGAACAGCAGGCGAGCGCGCAATGAAGCACGCGCTTCGTATCGCCGCCGGTGTCGCGGCTGTTGCGCTGGTGGCTGTGGTGGCAGCGGCGATCCGGGTGCCGCAGGCGGTTTTCCCGGCGTGGCTGGCGGTATGCGCCGCATGGATCGGATGGCCGCTGGGCAGTATGGCGCTTGTGCTGGTGCATGCGCTGACGGGGGGACGGTGGGGGGATATCCTGCGTCCCGCCCTGCGCGCCGGGATTGCCACATTGCCGCTGGGCATACCCGCGCTGGCGGGTGTGCTGTGGGGCGCGCGCCACCTGTATCCGTGGGTGCAGCCCGGCGGCGGGGCGCGGATCACCAACGGTTTTTACCTGAACGTGCCCTTCGCCATGGGGCGGGTGGTGGCCTACGTGCTGGTATGGGGATGGCTTGGGACTGTCTGCCTGCGCGGGCGTGATGTGGGGCGTACTGCGCCTGTCGGGCTGATCGCGCTGGCGTTTACCTCCGGCTTTGCCGCGATTGATCTGACCGAATCCCTTGATCCGCATTTCAGTTCCAGCGCGTACGGGCTGATCGCCGCCGCCGGTTCGGTGCTGCTGGCCTTCGCGGTGGGTGTGCTGATGGAAGGGATGTGGGCGCGGGGGCAGGACCTGCGCGACCTTGCACGCCTGCTGCTGGGGCTGACGGTGCTGTGGGCATATCTGGATTTCATGCAGTTCCTGATTGTGTGGCAGTCGAACCTGCCGGTGGAGGCCGCGTGGTACGCGCCCCGGCTGCGGGGCGCATGGGGGGGCGTGGCGCTGACTATCGTGGCGCTGCATTTCCTGCTGCCCTTTGCCGTGCTGGTGCTGTCGCCACTTCAGGCCTGGCGGCCTGCCATCATGCTGGCGGCGGGACTGCTGACAGGCATGGAAATACTGCGCAACCTCTGGCTGGTCCTGCCCACATGGACACAGCCCGTACCGCTGGCGGGGGTGGGACTGTCGCTTCTCTTCTTCGGTGGCGGCAGCGCGCTGCTGGTCCTGCGCCACAGGAACCGCGAAAGCGTCCTGTCATGTTCCGTACAGCCGGGAGACGCCCATGTCTGAACATCCTGCATCAGCGCAACCGCACCATGAAACCCGAGACATTTCCCTGCGTGCGGCGGTCATGGGGGGCGTGGTCATCGGCATGGTGGTGGGCGGGCTGGTGATACTGGCGGACGTGCTGTTCCCGCAGAAATCACTCGACCGGCTGCTCCGGCCGCCCTTTCCCGTCATTGCGGAACCGGCCCTGCAATCCGACCCGCCGGCGGACATGGCGGCGTTCCACACGCGGGAAATGGCCATCATGAACAGTTTCGGCTGGACCGACCGGCCACGCGGCATCGGGCATATCCCCATCGATCAGGCCATGCAGGAGACCCTGCGCGATGGTATTCCCGACTGGCCCCAAGGTGATGCGCCATGAACACGGTGGGGGCAATGGCGGCACGATGGCGCAGCGTGATGCTGGCGGCCATGCTGGCATGCCCGGTCATTATTGCGTGGGGTGGAACCGGTGTCGCGGCGGATGAGGCGATACAGGCACTGGCCTTTACGCCCCGGCAGGGTGTCGCCCTGCCACTGGATGCCCGCTTTGCCGATACCACGGGACAGGTGCGGCCGCTGGGGGCGTTCCTTGGTGGCAGGCCCGCCATTGTATCAATGGGGTATTACGCCTGTCCCAACATGTGCGGACTGGAACGCGCGGACCTGCTGCATGCGCTGGCGCGTAGCGGGCTGCACAGCCCGGCCGACTATACCCTGCTGGTTGTCAGCATCGACCCGTCTGAAACGCCAGTGCAGGCGCGTCAGGCGCGCGATGACGATCTGGCCCATTTTCCAGCATCCACGGCGGGGGCAGGATGGCATTTCCTGACTGGGGACGCCGCCAGCATCGGGCGTCTGTCGCGCGCCGTGGGGTTCCATGCGCGCTTTGATCCCCGGCTGGGGCAATATCTCCATCCCATGGGGCTGGTGTTCGTGACCCCTGCGGGCGTGGTGTCCGGTTATGTGCTGGGGGTGGGCTACCAGCCCGGCGATGTGCGCCAGGCGGTGGCCCATGCTGCGCGGGGCGAGCGCGTTGCGGCATCGCCGGTCCTGCTGCTGTGTTTCCATTACGACGAAACGACGGGGCGTTACACGCTGGCGGTGGAAAAGCTGTTACGGATCGGCGGTGGGCTGACCGTACTGATGCTGGGGACGATGCTGTTCATGGCGCACAGGCGGGGCCTGCGATGAGCTGGCTGCCTGAAGCCTCGGGGCATGCCACGCGGGTTGATGTCCTGCTGGCGGGGCTGCTGCTTATCAGTCTGGCGGTGCTGGGGCTGGTGTTCGGGCTGATGGTTCTCAACATCATCCGCTTCCGGGTTGGAAGCGGGGTGCCGGTTTCGCATGAAGCCGTGGTCCATAAAAGCTGGGGGTTTGAAATCGGCTGGACCGTGGCGACGCTGGTGATTTTCTTCGCCCTGTTCATATGGGCGGCACGGCTGTACGTAGTGGGGTTCCAGCCACCATCGGGTGCGATCCAGATCTATGTGACCGGCAGGCAGTGGATGTGGAAGGTGCAGTATCCCGGCGGCCAGCGGGAGATCAACGCGCTGCATGTCCCGCTGGGACGGCCGGTGCAGCTACTGATGACATCGGAAGATGTCATCCATGATTTCTCGATCCCCGTGCTGCGGATCAAGCACGATGTCCTGCCTGGACGGTACCAGAGCCTGTGGTTCATTGCCACGCGTCCCGGTTCCTTCCGTTTTTACTGCACGCAGTTCTGTGGCATCGGGCATTCGCGCATGACGGGTACGCTGGTGGTGCTGGACAGCACCGAATACGCCGACTGGCTGGATCATACCCCAGCCAGTGGCAGTCTGGCCACGGCGGGGGAAATGCTGTTCATCCATAATGGATGCAGCGGCTGCCACGTATCGGGGCGTTACGCGCCCGATGCGCAGGACACCAGCCGCGCACCGTCCATGGTCGGGCTGTATGGCAGCCTGGTCCCCGGCCCCGACGGGCGGCCCGTGCGGGTGGATGGCGGCTTCCTGCATGACGCCATCCTTCATGTTGGGCCCGCGCGCACACCGCAGGCAAATTATACCACCACGATGCCGTCCTTCCGTGGCGTGCTGGGGGAAGATGATCTGGCGGCACTGGTGGCCTATCTCCAGACACTGTCGCCATCCGTGCCTGCGGGCATGGGGGCTGCGGCCGTTACCGCGCGTGACGGGGGGTGAATGTCCATGGCACCGATGGCAGACAGCGCGAACGGTTACCTGTGGCAGGACGGCACCCTGCGGTCATGGCTGCTGACGACCGACCATAAACGGATCGCACTTCTTTACATGGCGTCCATCACCGCGTTTTTCATACTCGGCGGCGTAGGGGCGGCCCTGATCCGGTTGCAACTGCTCGTGCCTGCCGGGGCCATCCTGTCCGATGAGACCTACAGCCGCATGTTCACCCTGCATGGCGTTGTCATGGTCTGGCTGTTTCTGGTGCCTTCCATTCCCGTCACGCTGGGCAATTTCCTCGTGCCGCTGATGCTGGGCGCGCGGGATCTGGCCTTTCCAAGGCTGAACCTGCTGAGCTGGTACCTGTTCGTCATGGCCGGGATGCTGGTGGTTTACGGGCTGTTCCGGGGCGGACTGGAAACGGGGTGGACGTTCTATACGCCGCTATCGACCGATTATACGCAGGGCCATGTGCTGCCGGTGGTGGCGGGGGTGTTCCTCAGCGGTTTTTCCTCCATCGCGACGGGTGTGAATTTCATCATAAGCATCCATCAACTGCGTGCGCCGGGCATGACGTGGTACCGTCTGCCGCTGATGCTATGGGCGCTGTATGCCACCAGTGTCATTTTCGTGCTGGCGACGCCGGTACTCAGCATTACGCTGGTGCTGCTGGCGTTCGAGCATTTTTTCCATGTGGGCGTGTTCGATCCCGCGCTGGGGGGGGACCCGCTGCTGTTCCAGCACCTGTTCTGGTTCTACTCCCATCCGGCGGTCTACATCATGATCCTGCCCGGTATGGGGGTGATAAGCGAGGTGGTCAGCACTTTCTGCCACAAGCCGGTCTTTGGTTACAGGTTCGTGGCCTGGTCTTCCATTTCCATTGCCTCGATCGGGTTTCTGGTCTGGGGGCACCATATGTTCGTGGCGGGCACATCGCTTTACGCCGCCGTGGTGTTTTCCATGCTGAGTTTCCTTGTATCGGTTCCCTCGGCCATCAAGGTTTTCAACTGGCTGGGGACGATGCATGGCGGGGCGATCAGGCTGGATGCCCCCATGCTGTACGCCATGGGCTTTATCGGCCTGTTTACGGTGGGGGGGCTGACCGGGCTGTTTCTGGCATCGCTGGCCAGTGACGTACACCTGACACAGACATATTTCGTGGTGGCCCATTTCCACTACATCATGGTGGGCGGCATGGTTTCGGCCTATTTTGCCGGGCTGCATTACTGGTGGCCCAAGATAACGGGACGGATGTATCCCGAAATGTGGGGACGGACTGCGGCTGGGCTGCTGTTCTTCGGGTTCAACCTGACGTTCTTTCCGCAGTTCCTGCTTGGGTATGAGGGGATGCCACGGCGGTACGCAACCTATCCGGCGCAGTTTCAGGTGCTTAATGTACTGTCATCTGCGGGTGCCAGTATCCTTGCGCTGGCCTATATCCTGCCGCTGGTCTATTTCGCATGGTCATTGCTGCGTGGTGCGCGCGCGAGCGACAATCCGTGGCAGGCAACCGGACTGGAATGGCGCACATCCTCGCCCCCGCCTACGGAAAACTTTGCACATGTCCCCGTCGTAAATCATGACGCATATGATTACGCCGCGCTGGATCAGGCGAACCGGGCCGCCAGTCAGGAGCCGCCCCATGCCTGACGACCTTGCCCCCTATGACACGCCGCAACACCGTGACGAAACGGCGGTGGCGGGAATGTGGCTGTTCCTTGCCAGTGAAGTCCTGCTGTTTGGGGGGCTGTTTCTGGTCGTTCTGGTCTATTCGCACACCCGTAGGGCGGGATGGATCATGGGCGTGCGGCATACCAACCTTATCATAGGCAGCATCAACACGCTGCTGCTGCTGACCAGCAGCGCCATGTACACTCTTGCGGTCGTAGCCGCGCGGGCGGGACGCGCGCGCCGCATCATTGCCCCCGCACTGGCTGCCGCCGGGCTGGGGGTCGCCTTTCTTGGGCTGAAAAGCTGGGAATGGCATCTCGAATTTAGCGAACACCTGTTTCCCGGTGCGGGTTTTTCCATTTCGGGGCCGGATGCGGGTGGCGCGCAACTGTTCTACAGCTTCTATTTCCTGTCTACCGCGCTGCATGGGTTGCACATGCTGGTGGGGATCGGACTGATCCTGTGGGTCTGTTACCGCATGGCCCGGCGCAGGGGGCAGCCCGTGCCCGTCATACCGGTGGAGGTGGTTGGACTGTACTGGAGCTTTGTAGATCTGGTCTGGATATTGCTGTTTCCCGTCCTCTATCTGGTCGGGCGGGTGTGATGGTTCGCGTTATGGCATGCTGGGGCGCGCTCATGGTGCTTTTCATGGGGGAACTGGCTATCGCCACGACCGGTTTCGGGCCGGGCATATGTGCGGTGGCGGTGCTGATGGGGCTGGTTATTGTTTTCGGCTTCATGCGTATTACGCTGGCGCCGCCACTGGCTGCGATCTTTGCACTGGGCAGCCTGTTCTGGCTGGCGATACTGCTGTCCCTTGGCAGTCTGGACAGTTTTAGCAGAACAAATTTTTCCGTGGGCGATACACTTTCGTCGCGCACCCAGAATGCCGTGACTGCACGGGACAGGGCGCCGTGATGCAGGATCGTGCGGACGGCACCCTGAAGCGCGACCGGAACACCGGCGCGGGCCGTTTCAAAGTCAGCCCAACGCATCGGCTTCCGGACGGGCAGATAAAATCTGTCCACCAGTATGAAGCAGCACCATTTTCGCATCCCGCCAGAAACGGGCAGGGACACAGGCCGCCCTGCAGCGGGGCAGGGCGGCTTCGACGTATCAAGCGGTCAGACAGTAATCAGCGGATGACCCCACAGACGACACGGTCGCCCGCGCCACCAATCGGCTGCGTCCTGTAATCGTCGGGGTTGGCGTGAATGACCAGCGCCGCGCCATCGGCATCCAGCAGGGCAGGGCGGCCATCCTTGCCATTAAGCGAAACCAGCGTGGAATAGAGCTCCACCGTCGCCGTCCCGTCCTGATTGACAAAAAGGTTGGGCAGGTCGCCCGCATCATTGGCGTTGGGGTTCAGCAGGCCATGCACGACCGGCGTGGTCGCATGCACATGCGCACCGGCGCTGGTGAATTTCGGCGGGCCGCAATCGCCTTTCTCATGGAAATGGATGCCGTGCCAGCCCGGGGTCAGCCCCTTGGCCATGATGCGCAGGATAACGCCCTTGGGTGCTTCCGCGATGTTGGCTGTCCCCCGGTCGGTTCCGTCCGTTCCGACCAGATGGGCCGTTGCCGTATCGGCGGCATGGGCCATTGCAGGTAGAACGGCCAGACCGATGGCAAGGGCGGCAGATAGTTTAAGGCGGGAGACAGGCATAAGGCATTTCCTTTTCCGGTTCAGGGTGCATCGGGAAAGCGGCGCACCATGCCTGCAAACGCCTGGAATGCTGGCACGATGCACCGCGTGATGCCCCCCGTATGATGGCAGCTTGCCGTAATTACGAGTGCGTCGCAATTACCGAAGAAGTGAGTGCCGCGTCCCTTGCATCACAGTATAAGAAAAGCGTGCTGCCTGCGGTGAAACTCCTGTCCCGTACCGTCCGTTGCACGGGCATCCTTTATGGAGAAGCGCCATGCTCAGGATGCAGGTAAAAGATAACCCGGATATCCCCGTGCCGTCTGAAGCGCCGCCATCCGTGCCGCCGACACCGATATCCGATCCCGGCCCGGACCCCGACGAGGACCCGGATGACGACCCGTTGGGCGATCCCGACAGTCCCGCCCCCGACTGGGATGAGGATGAACCGATAGATCCCGACAAGGACGGCCTGATAGACCCGCTGGAACCCGATGAGGAGGATGAAGGGCCGGTTTCAGACTGGTAAGGGCGTCCGGGACAGCAGGTGACAGCATGGAATAACGGACACCCGCCGCCAGCGCGATGGGGGAGACATGCTGGCTTGGATTTTCCTCTGGCAGCGGCAGGAATGTGAAAATTGATCCCAGAACTGTCCTGTGGTTCCGCTTCGTTGTGAACGCCTTGTCGCAGCGGCATGGTGCCGCGACAGTGTGACCAGCACCAACCGGATGGGTGCCGCAGCGTGTGGATTATAGAGGGAATAGGGCGCGGGTACAAGCCAAAAACACTCCACGGATTTTCCACAGATCGAGGTAGATTACCGTAGACAGATATAGACGCTGGTAGACTTTCCCGTTTCGGGAATTATCACACACAACGCTGGTTTTTGGCGGAATACCCGGAGCCGAGTGGTGGGCGCAACAGGGATTGAACCTGTGACCCCTACCATGTCAAGATAGTGCTCTACCGCTGAGCTATGCGCCCAATCGGCTCCGGTGAGATGGCTTTTACTCACCATTTCAGGGGGATGCAACCCCCCTTTTGAAAAAAATCGCATTGACCCGAAAGCCGCCGCCTGTCCCTATGTCGGGATGTGTCACCATGCCTGCCTGTCCACGCGCATAACGCGGCCTGCCAGCCCGGCTGGGGCGCAGGATCTGCCGTGACGGCCCCTGTCGACCCGCCACTGCGCATCCTTGCGCCGCAGGGCAGGGCAGCCCCCGTCATCGTCGCGTCCCCACATTCGGGGCGTGATTACACGGCTGAATTCCTGCGCATGTCACGGCTGGATGCACATGCGCTGCGGCGCAGCGAGGACTGTTACGTGGAACAGTTGTGCGAAGGGTCGATGGGGCAGGGGGCGACCATGCTGCACGCCACGTTTCCGCGTGCCTATTGCGACGTCAACCGCGAAGCGTGGGAACTGGACCCCACCATGTTCCGCGATCCGCTGCCCCACTGGTGCAATACGACCAGCAGCAAGGTGCGCGCCGGATTTGGTACGATTGCCCGCATCGTCTCCCGCGACGGGCCGATCTATCCCCGTCCGTTACCGTTCAGCGAGGCGGAAACGCGCATCCGTACCTGCTGGCAGCCCTATCACGATACGCTGTCGCGTCTGGTGCAGGCATGCCGGGACCAGCATGGCTGCTGCATCCTGCTCGATGCCCATTCCATGCCGACGCCACAGGGGCGGGGCGAGATGCCGGATTTCGTGCTGGGCAATGCCTGGGGCACGTCCTGCACGGCGGAACTGACAGTGCTGGTGGAAGATGTGCTGAGCGGGCATGGTTACACGGTAGCCCGCAACGTGCCGTTTGCCGGTGGCTATGTGACCCGTCATTACGGTCGGCCACGTCGGGGCGTGCAGGCCCTGCAGCTTGAAATCAGCCGTGGCCTGTACATGGATCAGGATTCGCTGGAACCCCATGCGGGCTTCGTATCGCTACAGGCCGTGCTGACCGACCTGTTCGCCGCCATCGCGCAATACGGCGACCTGCTGGCCCGGCAGGTGGCGGCGGAATAGGAACGGGCCGGAACCGTGACCGGCCCGATCATGGCTTACGCCGTTTTCGGGGGGACGCTGCCCTGCGGGGTCTGGGCGTTGACGGCTTCTGGCAGCAGGTGGGCCAGAACCGGCAGGATGGTTGCGGCGGGCAGGCCGGTCTTGTCCACCATGGCCTGTACCTGCTGGTTGTTCAGCAGCGTGCGCAGTTCATCGGTGGAAATGGGCAGGTTGTGGCCATCGCCAACCCATGAACGGACCTTGTCGCCCAGTCCGGCCTGTTCCGCCTGTGCCAGCATGGTATTGAGGGTATCGGGCGTAAGCAACTGCGACAGATAGGAATGAACCTGCTGCGACAGGCCGGTGGCACCCGCCAGTTCGCTCAGCTTGCCCATCACGTCGTTGAAGATACCGCTCATGCTGCTTCCTTCCGGTCTGTTATGTCGTGGCTGTGATTATACGACACGACATACAGTTATAGGACTTATCTATAAAAAAGGATAAAAAAAAGCGGTGCATGCGCACCGCTGAGTTTAGGGAGGAAACGTCCAAGAAGCAGTTGCACAAGGCAGGTCTGCTTCCCACCCTTATGATTGACCTCACGGGGTTGTGTCAACAAAAAAAGCGGCGCGGTTATTTATGACGTGCCTGATACATATGCCATGACAGCAGGGTCTTGGCGTCCGTCATGCCGATACGGGGCAGGTCAGCCATGTTGACGACGTGCAGGCGGATATATTCATGCTCGCAGGCAAGGCCGGTCTGGCGTTCGGCAAGGCTGCGGGCCAGCGCCTCCTCTATATGCAGTTCGGTGTAATACAGGCCGATGGCTTCGTCACAGCCGCCGGGGGAAAGCCAGACGTCCGTCAGTCTGATCAGGTCCTTTTCCCGCACGCGCAGATCCGCGCCCACTTCTTCCGACAGTTCACGCAGCGCGGTACTGACAAATGCGCCACCATCCAGCATGCCCGCGGGCAGGGCCAGAAGGTCGGGCCGGGCGATGGGTACGCGTGCTTCGCGTGTCAGGATGGTGGGATCGGGATGGCCAGGGCATTTCAGCACGATCAGCACGGAGACGGAATCACCACGCAGCAGGGCGAGGCCGGGGACAGGCTCGCCATGATGCAGGGCATCGGCCTGCACCAGAATAAAGCCCATGCGGGTCGCGCTGAAGGCCACCGCATCGCGCACCAGCACATGGCGCAGGGTGAAGCGGGCGCGCATGCCGTCATACCAGCGGCGGAAATGCGGCGCTGTCAGCACGCGCGCCTGCAATGCCGCGTCGATGCCGGGGGCAAAGGAAATATCGGTTAACGGGTCCATGCGGTTCCTGCCTTGCCTGCCTGCCGGTTCGCCCTGTTGTTCATGCGGCTTCCGGGGCGGCCATAAATAACGGGCGATCCTCTCCATCCCTTGTGCGGCCATGTGCCGGTTTAATCAACCGCGTGGTGGGGGCTGGTCACATGGGAAAGCTGCCCCCGCGATCATCGCGGCCAGCCGCATGACAGGATTGAAAAGTCGCCGCAATGTCATGGGCATCGCCACGCCCACGGGTCATTTCATGCATGGATTGCCGTTCTACCCGATGCGTGGCTGACACGCCGTCAATGCGTGAGCGCAGTCCAGAAACAGTCATCCCGTTTTTCTCGAACGCAGACAGGACGGCAGCATTGCTGTTCATGGGCAGGGGGGCAGGTCCAAAGGATTAATGGCAATACGTGCCCGTCATGGCGGGGGAATTATCTGTGCAACATCTATACACCGCATCCCTGCGGCATGGGCGGCATCCAGACCGGACTGCGTGTCTTCAAAAACAAAACAGCGTGTCGGCGCTGTATTGAGGAGCTGCGCTGCCTTCAGAAATAGATCCGGCGCAGGCTTGGGGTGAGCAACATCCTCGATCGTGACGATCCTGTCGAAAAGATCGAACAGATGTGTCGCCTTCAGGCAGGCCTCGACAATGGGCCGGGCACCGCCGGATGCGACCGCCAGTTGGCGGGTTCCGTGGTTTGATCGCGCGATCTGGGCCACGGTCGCGATTTCCCTAAGGTCGGCAATGTTGGTGAAAAATTCCCGGCGCATGGCTTCGATGGCTCTGGCGCGGCTGGGGATGTGAACTTTGAAATCCCCTTCAAACGCGTCCATCAGAACATGATCGGACATGCCCGCGCGGGCCATGAACCATTCCCGCGGCATCTGTTTCCCGGTTTCCTGAAACCCTTTGGTCCATGCCAGCGCATAAATGGGCGGTGTATTCAAAAGGGTGCCGTCACAGTCAAAAATCAGCGTATCGATGTCCGAAAGATCAATCATGGCCGTAATCCTGCCCTCAGCGATTGCATGATTTATACGGCGGGATTCATGGGGCCGACATCACGTTCCGGGCATTTCGCGCTGCCTCCGAACCGGCTGTCCCGATTACCGAAGGCACCCCATGCGGGTTCCGGTCATCGAAAAGCCAATCAAGCTGTCAGAAGCCGGTCCATAAGCTTTGGGGCACAGGAAACAGTCCCGACATGTCTGACGTTAACGGGGTGGTGCGTATCCGTATTTTTCGGCTTGCCTCCTCTTTTTCGGATCAAAATCATGTCGGAGCCTGTTCTTGTTACCGGCGCTGGGCCTGTCGGGCTGACCATGGCCATTGCACTGGCCCGGTATGGCGTGCCTGTCCGGGTTATCGACCGGCTGCCGACACGGACCACCCGGTCCCGCGCGCTGGCCATCTGGCCCCGAACCCTCGAACTGCTTGACGCGGCGGGCTGCGCGGATGCTTTCGTGGCTGCGGGACTGCATGCGCACGCTGTCAGCCTGCATACTGGTAATACGACACTCGCCCGGATTCCGTTCGGGACGATTGCCTCATCCTTCAATTACCTGTTGATGATTCCGCAGTCTGAAACCGAGCGGTTGCTGGAAGAACATCTCGGCACTTTTGGCGTCACGGTCGAACGCGCAACGGAACTGACCGATTTCGTGGATCGGGGAGCGCGTGTTACCTGCACGCTTACGCATGCACAGGGCGGGATTGAAGTCCTGGAGGCGGCGTGGCTCATCGGCTGCGACGGGGCGCATTCTTTCGTGCGCGGCAGGCTTGGCCTTGTATTTGAAGGCGACACCCTGCCTACGGGTTTTGTCATCGCGGATGCCCATATAGCTGGGGCTGCGATCCCGCCTGACGAGCCGGCGATTTTCTGGCACCCCGACGGGGCTGTCATGTTCTTTCCGATTTCGCATGACCGTTCCCGTATCATAGCCGATTCAGGTCCGGTTCCGTTGCACAGGCCCGATCTTGAGGAAATACAGGCCATTGTTGACCGGCGGGGACCGGACGGGACCATCCTGTCCGATCCGGTGTGGCTGTCGGATTTCGGGGTTAATGAACGCATGGTCCGGGATTACCGCAGGGGCCGCGTGTTTGTGGCGGGCGACGCAGCCCATGTCCATAGTCCCGCCGGTGGTCAGGGCATGAATACGGGCATGCAGGATGCCTTCAATCTTGGCTGGAAGCTGGCGCTTGTCGAGCAGCGGCTGGCGCGGCGATCCCTGCTGGACAGCTACAGTATCGAACGCAGCGGCGTTGCACGGCAGATCCTGTCGGATTCCGGTCGCATGACCCGTGTTGTTCTGCTCAGAGGTCATCTGGCGCAGAAGATACGCAACTTTATTGTAAAACAGGGTTTCCGCATTCCGGCAATCCGTCGCGGCATGGCCAACAGGTTTGCCGGTATCACGACAGGGTATCCTGACAGCCCCCTCAACGCGGGGTCGTCGCGGGGACTGCATGGCCCCGAACCGGGACAGAGATGGGTTTTCGGACATGACGGCGCGGGGGGCGGTATTCCCCGCTTTGTGCTTGCATCCACGGACAATGCCGGAGCGCGGGCCATGATCGCGCGTCACTCATCCTTGCTGGCTCCCCGTGTGTGTCAGCCACCGGATGAAAACGGTATCTGGCTCATACGTCCCGATGGCTACATCGCGGCGGCCGCCAGAAGCACGAACTGGACGGTAATCGATATGGCCCTGACTGGCATAACCGCCGATTGAGGCAATCTCCCTATGAAGCCGGGCAGAAGCTGTCGCCTCATTTGCGATATTTTATGAGTAATGATTTTTTATAATGTTCTGACGATGCTCTTTGAATACTGTTCCATGCTGGCCCCGGCGCGCGAAGTAATTTCATGGAACAGGTGTTGAACATCGCATATCATGTTTCCGTGCCATGCTTTCTATTTTAGGCGCTATCGGAACAGAAAAGGATTGGGCCGTATTTTTGTGAAACAACGGCGCGTCAAAGGAATTTTGCAAAATCCCGTCTGGTTCATGCGAAAGGTATCCATCACGAAAATGATAGCCCTGCGCGGAATGCCAGCATGTATTATTCCGCCCGTCAGAAGGAGACACGGGCATGGTTTACAAGGCACTGGTGGCAGGGGCTAACGGCATTATCGGCAAGGCCCTGCTTGAAGTCATGGCCACGACACCCGACTGGGAAGGGCGGGGTCTCTCCCGTAGTCATGGGGATGTTCGCGCTGACCTGACCGATGCCGGACAGACGCGAAAGGCGCTGGAGACCGCAGCGGACTGCACGCACCTGTTTTACGCAGCCTACGGCCCCGGTGGCGGACTGGCCGAGGAGGATGCCCGCAATTCGGTCATGCTGCGGAACCTGCTGGACGGGCTGAAGCATGCGGGCGCGTCGCTGAAGCGTGTTGTCCTCTATCAGGGCGCCAAGGTGTATGGCGTGCATCTTGGCCCGGTTGCAACGCCATTTTATGAAGACGAAAACCCGCGGCCGATTGGCCCAAACTTCTATTTCACCCAGCAGCGCGAATTGCAGGCACGCCATGAAGCCGGTGGCCCGGAATGGACAATCCTGCGCCCCGATGTGGTTGTGGGCGACGCTGCTGGCAACGCGATGAATATTGCTACTGTCATAGGGGCCTATGCTGCGATCTGCGCAGCGGATCAGGCGGCATTCCGGTTTCCGGGGTCATATCGGACATATGACGGGTGTCTGGCGCAGGTCACGGATGCCCATGCGCTGGCGCGGGCAAGCCTGTGGGCGGCAACGTCCGATGCGGCGGCTGGTCAGGCGTTCAACTATGTGCATCCGCCTTTCCGGTGGCGTCGCATATGGGAACGTCTGGCCCGGCATTTCGGCTTTGAGGTGGGCGAGCCTATCCCGTTCTCGCTGGCCGGACACATGCCCGCACTGACCCCGATATGGGATCGGATCGGCAGGGATCTGGTGCAGCCCGATTTCGCCCGGGCTGTTGGCTGGGGATTTGGGGATTTCGTGTTCGGAACGGAAGCCGATGTCATATCTGACATGACGAAAATCCGGCTGGCCGGATATACGCAGGATGCCGATCCGCTGGCGGTTCTGATCAGTGCGATTGAACGCCAGCAGCAACAGGGCGTGATCCCGCGCATCGGGGCGGGCTAGCGGCCTCTTTCACCGCTCGCCCCATATCTCTGGCGTAGGGGGGCTACGCCATCGCGGCGATCCCCGGTCGCCCACAGCGTTTCAGCTTTTGTCGTAGCGAACGGATGCCGTGCCCGGACTGCCCGAAACCTGCCTGTCCTGTGCCGCGCGGATGCGGGCCTGCCTGCGGTCCGGGTGGCCCCATGTGTTCATGATGATCACGCCCGTCATCACAACCGCACCACCCAGTAGCGTGCGCAGGCCGGGGATCTCACCGGTCAGGATAAAGGCCAGCACCATCGTCACGGGGGGCAGGGTATACAGCAGCGCCGAACCACGCGCCGCCCCCATATGGCCGATTACGAATGTCCACGCCCCGTACCCCAGCGCGGCAGGAAAAACCGCCAGTTCAACCACCGCCGCCGTGCAGGACCACGGAGCATTCGGCAGGATGGAACATGCCCGGGGCAGCCAGGGCAGCAGCAGTATCGCCCCCGCGATCAGGATGTAGCATATGCCCGGCAGGCCGCCGTAACGCTGGATCACCTGCCGCAGCATGATGATGTAGATGGCCGAACACAGGGCCGCCCCAAGCACGAAGGTTGCCCCCGAACCGAACGCGATGCCACCGGCCTGCCCACCCGCGATCAGGATCACGCCGGAAAAGCTGAGCAGCGATCCAATCCAGCCCCAGCCATTCAGCCGTTCGCCCAGGACCGGCATGGCGATCAGCGCGGTCATCAGTGGCGCGGATGCGATCAGCAGGCTTGCCGCACCGGAGGAAACCGTGACTTCCCCCATGTTGAACAGCACATTGTACAGCGAGATGCCAATCCCCGCGCAGGCCAGAACACGCGGCACGTCACGCAGCGCCGGGGGCGGGATGCGGTTATATGCCAGCCATGCCCCGGCCAGAAGGGCGGCGAGGGCATAACGTATGGCCGCAAGCGGTACCGGCGGCATGTCCCGCAACGCGATCCGCACGACAGGATAGGCACTGGACCAGGACAGGATGGCCGTCGCGGCGGCAAGGGGCAGCACGCGGGTTGCAAGCTTGTTCATGTCGTCCGCATAGCAGGATTCGAAACGGGACGATAATGGATTTGGCGTGTGGGCCACCACGCTGTCACCCCGGCCCCCGTGGCTGGCCTTATGCGGCAGGGGGCGCGGGCGGGGCTGAAATCTCGGCTACCTGCGCATTCACCACCTTTTGCGCGTCCGCCGGGGCGATGCAGACCACCAGTCCCTGATCGCCCGCGTTGATGTAGACCTGCGGCTGCGCCATGGCGTCGGCTGACAGGACGACGGGCATTTGCCGCGCCTGACCGAACGGGCTGGTGCCGCCGGAGCGGAAACCGGTCAGATCCGCTGACTTTTCGGGGTTCATCATCCGCGCGTTACGACCACCAAACAGGGCCGCCACCTTCTTGAAATTCACCTTGTGATCCGCAGGCACCACAAGGCAGACGGGCGTGGTGCGATCGACTTCCACCACCAGAGTCTTGAGCACGCAGGCCGGGTCCACACCGATGGAGGACGCAGCCTGCATGCCGATCAGCCCGCCGCCCGGTGCGTATTCATAATCATGCACCGTGAATGCTACGCCGGTGGTGGACAGGAATTCGGTAGCCGGGGTCTGTTTCATGATGCCTCACGCGCGCTGGACGGGTCGCGGACCATGCCCGCCATTTCTGGCACCAAGGATAAACTGGCACCGCGTGGCATGCAACCGCACGCCCGTCAGCCCCGCCGCAGCGTGCGCACAACCCCGGGCAGCGCCAGCGCAATCAGCATCACGCCCATAAGCGGCAGTACCATCACCCCGCACCAGCGGTAAGACAGCGCGCCCGCAATACCCCCCAGTGCGAAGGACAGCACGATTGCCCCATGCAGCCGCAGCCGTTCGCGCACCCGCATGGCCGTTGCATCCGCCCATGGGGTGCGGCGGTGTTCAAGCCACTGGGCCAGTTCTATGCCCAGATCGGTCAGCATGCCGGTCATATGCGTGGTGCGGACCCGCGCGCCGGAAATATGGGTAACGGTGGCGTTCTGCAGGCCCATCAGAAAACTCAGCCCATAGGCCAGCATCCGTGTGGCCTGCCGCGCGGGCAGAAAATCGGCGGTCGCCCCCAGCGCCACCAGCATCATGCCCTCCAGCACGATGCCGCAGGCATAGACCGCATGCAGGTGATGCCTGCGTCCCGCATTGACCAGCAGCGTGGCGGAAATCCCACCCACGACGAATGCGGCAATCAGGCCAAGGCAGGATAGGACGGACACCGCCCCACCACCCAGAATATCAGCAGCCAGCGCCGACAGGTTGCCGGTCATGTTGGCGGAATAGTACCCCACCACAAGAAAGCCGGTCACGTTGATCGCCCCCGCCATTGCCGCCAGTGTGCAGCCCAGCCGCAGGTCGGTACTGATACTGCGTGATGTCCCTTCGTGAACCAGCATTGTTCCTGTCCGCCCGTGCGGGGTGTCGGCATCCGGCCCGCATGGCCATGCCCTCCCGCCGCCGGTTGCGACGTGGCGGCCCCGATACGGATTGTTATCACATCATGCCACGCGCCCGACCCGCGCACAACCGGGGCAGGGCGCGGGTATGGCGGTGTAACGGATGTGAAATGCCCCTTAACCTGAATGCCCACACGCCATGTTACCGTCGGGCGGCATGGTGCGGGGCAATAATATCGGAATGGACGGAAGGCTGGATTTCCGGCGTTCCAGTCCCGCAACGACCCGGCCTTACCCCACAATGGCGCATGCCACTATTGTCAAAACCGGCAGGCTGGTGGAAAACTGATGATGACCAGCAGGCGGATATGGCCGCTGGACTGTTGACCTGGGGTGCGCGGTCTGTCTGGGGGGCGGATCGTGCGGCCTGCATATCAAACCGGGGGAATAACAATGTCTGAACAGTCATGTGCAGCGGCATGGCAGGGTCTTCCTGTCATATCGGTTGCGGGCCTGCGCGCGGATGATCCCGCCCGGCGGCAGGAAGTGGGTGCAACCTTGCACGAAGCATGCCGCGACATGGGCTTTTTCTACTGTGTCGACCATGGCGTGCCAGCGGACCTGATTGCCGCGGTATTTGAACAGTCGCGCCAGTTCTTCGCGTTGCCGGAAACCAGCAAGGAAGCACTGAACAAGAACCGCTCGACCTGCAATCGCGGGTATGAACCCCTGCGCGACCAGACGCTGGAACCCGGCACGCCGCCGGACCTGAAGGAAGGGTTCTATATCGGACCGGAAAAATCACTTTCCGATCCCGCCGTGGTGGCCGGACGCTTCAATCAGGGACCGAACCAGTGGCCGCAGGACATGCCGCGGTTCCGCGCCGTCATGATGGAATACAGCGCGGCCATGACTGCGCTGGGCGAACAGCTCATGCGCGGGATCGCCCTGTCACTGGGGCTGGCGGAAGATTATTTCGCCACTTTCTGTCATGACCCGCTGACCACGCTGCGCCTGCTGCATTATCCGCCCCAGCCCGCCAAGGCCCCGCCGGGACAGAAGGGGGCAGGTGCCCATACCGATTTCGGCGGGCTGACGCTGCTCCTTCAGGATGACAGCGGCGGGTTGCAGGTGCGCGCGCCGGACGGAAACTGGCTGGACGCCACGCCCATTCCCGGCAGCTTCGTCGTCAACCTGGGCGACATGATCTCGCGCTGGACCAATAACCGCTACCGCTCCACCCTGCACCGCGTCATCAATACATCGGGGCGGGAACGGTATTCGGTGCCCTTCTTCCATACCGGCAATCCCGATCAGGTGGTCGAGTGCCTGCCCGGCTGTCTTGCCCCCGGTGAAAGCCCGCTCTGGCCGCCGGTAACGGTGGAAGACCATCTGCGGACCATGTATGACCGGACTTACGGTCGATGAAGGACATATCCGGCCCGTCCGCCGTCATCCTGATCCATGGCGCATGGCAGGGAAGCTGGGCCTGGCAGCGCTTCATGGATGTATGGGCGACGCGCACCGCCATTCCCGCCCATGCCGTCGATCTGCCCGGTAATGGTGTGGATGGCACGCCCGCGCGGGATGCCACGCTGGCGCGTTACGTGGCGCATGTGGCGGAACTGATGGACACGATCGGCACGCCCGTCCACCTTGTCGCCCATTCGGGGGGCGGGGTTGTCGCCTCCGCCGTGGCGGAACGCTTTCCCGCGCGCGTGCGCTCCATCGCCTATCTTGCGGGCATGATGCTGCCCGATGGCATGGGCTTCGGGCAGGTGGTGGAACAGATGGTGCCGCAATACCCGGCGGCGACCGGCATCAACCCCTACCTGCGCTGGCCCGAACCCGGCATGGTATCCGTTGTCCCGCCTGAGGCGGCCGTGGCCATCTTTCTGCAGGACTGTCCGCCCGATGTCGCCATCGCCGCGTCACGCAGGCTGACACCGCAGGGGCTGGGCGGGCTGGACCTGCGCGCATCCCTTACGGCAGCGCGTTTTGGTACGGTTCCCCGCCTGTATGTCGAGGCAACTGGCGACCGTTCGGTCATCCTGCCCGTGCAGCGCCGGATGCAGGCCCTTGTGCCCGGCGCGCAGGTCATTACCATGGATACGGGACATGCCCCGCAGGTTGCGGACCCTGTGGGCACGGTAGACCATCTCCTTCCCTTTATTGAAAGACACGGCGCATGATCCTGCCGCGCAGGCACCTGCTGGCCACGACCGGGGCTGCCCTTTCCACCGGCCTTGCGCCACGACGGGGCCTTGCCGCCCCATCCGGCCCACAGTCAACGGCGCAGATACTGGCCGATCTTGCCGCCCCCTATGTCAGTATGCCGCCCCTGCCGCCGGTAGCGGAGGAGGACGCCCTGCTGGCCATGGGCTATGTCGGACCGACCAGTGATGGCGGCTGGACCGAAATGCACCATGTCGCCCTGCAGGCGGTGCGCAGGGAATTCCCGCGCCTGCGCACGGTCTATGTGGAAAGCGTGCCCTATTCCGCCGACGCCACCCGCCTTTTGCGTGAATTCGTGGCCGAAGGCGCGCAGATGGTCATGACCGGCGCGGATTATGGCGACTTCCTGACCGATGTTGCCGCCCGCGCGCCCGATACCGCCTTCGTACAGTGCGACGGGCGGGCCGTGAAACGCAACGTATCGTGGTATTATATCGCGCACTGGTATGTCAGCTACGTGATCGGGGTTGCGGCCGGGCTGCTCAGCAAGACGGGCAAGCTGGGCTTTATCGGCGCGTTCCCGCTGCCTTCGGCCTATGCCGGGGCCAATGCGGCGCTGATGGGCGCGCGCACGGTCAACCCGGACGCCACGATGCAGGTCATCACCATCAACGCATGGTTCGACCCGCAGGCCGCCATTCAGGCCGCCAACGCACTGGCGGACAAGGGATGCGACTTCCTGTTCGGCATCATGGATGAGGCAGGCTACCTGCATGTGGCGCAGGAACGGGGCCTGTGGGCCGCGATGTGGAACAAGGACATCCGCCAGTTCGGGCCGGATGCGTATGTGGCCTCCGTCGTGCTGGACTTCGCGCAGTTCTACATAGCGCAGGTCCGTGCGCGCCTTGCGGGCACATGGCGGCCCGTGCCGCAACTGCTGATGATGGGTCAGGGCGTTGACCGCGACCCGTGGGGCAGGCGCGTGCCACAGGATGTGCGTGATAAGGCCGATGCGGTGCGCAGCCGTATCATGAACGGCTGGTCCCCCTTCGTCGGTCCCCTGCGTGACCAGCACGGCACGCTGCGCCTTGCGCAAGGGGAGGTCATGAACGACCTCGAACTCTATCACTGGAACTGGGCGGTGGACGGCGTAAGCGGTCTGCCATAACGCCCGCTGCCGTATGCGGGACCGCCGGTTGTGGCGGCCCGCATGGTCCGGGCGTAAGCTTGCGACCGGGTTTATCCGTAGCGGGTCAGACCCATATCACGCCCTGAAATATCGCCCTGACCGGCTGGCCGGACGGATTGGGGTTCAGGTGGACGTACTGGCCCTCAAGCGCGTCGATCAGCACGCAGTCATCCACTTCCATCAGATTGTCCTTGTGCTGGTGTTCGTAATCGACCAGCAGCGTGTTCCTGGCCTTGCGTTTGGCGTCTTCCTCATTTTCCGCGACGAAGAAGGCGAACTGGTGATCCTCGCGCAGCCTGCCGGGCAGATAGCCGCCCATGTTTACAAAGAACAGCCTGCTGGAACCCGCAGGCTTCTCGGGGGAGAGGGTCACGTCATGGCCGTCGGCCCAGTCCACGATGCCGTATGCGTCGATATGCAGGCCCTTGCGCGTGCCGTACCATTTTTCGGCCATGATGGGGTAGGCGTCTTCCGGCTTTCTTACGGCGGCGAACTGTACGTCATGCACTTCAATATTCGCGCCCGGCGCCGACCCGCCAAGGTAGAACACGAACAGTTTCGTTTTTTCCCCGTCCATCCGATTGATGCCTTTCGTCGTGCCCCGGTCATCCGGTTGGCATGATTTCCCGTTTTTACGAAATTGTTTCGATATGATTACATGATGCAAGCGACGGCACAATGGCCGTACCGCCGCGTGGCGCCATCATATTGGCCCGATAGCCCGGTCAGTCCGGGGCTGCGTCAGTTCCATGAACCTGCCGTCCCGCGACCCATACGGTGCGGATATTGGGGCGGCCCATGTTGCACAGGATCTGCTGGGCCACATCCTCCGCCGCGCTATCCTCGCCATGGATGGGGGGCAGGATGTTGCTGCCCGGTGCCGTGCGGTCGATTTCGATGGCGTCGAATGTCATGCCGACCTCAAGCTGGCCTGCGGCAATCCCCAGTGCTTGCGCACCCCCGCGCGTGGCCAGCCACAGCCCTTCGGCAAAGCTGATGCGGGAACCGGGCCGCCCCCGTTGTGCCTGCGGGCGTGCGGGATCGTTACCCGTATCCAGCATGCGGGCCGCAGTGACCGCCATGGCGGCATTGACGGCTACGGAAGGCGAGTAACCGCCGGAAATATCCGTGCCCAGGCCCACATGCACGCCTGCCTGCCATGCCATGCGAAGCGGCAGCACCCCGCCTGCGAAATAGGCATTGGATAGCGGGCAGTGCGCGATGGCCGCCCCGCGCGCCTGCACCAGCGCCATGTCATCCTCGGTCATGAAACACGAATGGGCCAGCACCGTGCCCCGGCGCAGCAGCCCGAAACGGTCCAGCGCAACGGTATCGTTTACTCCCGTGCGCTGGCGCACGTAATCATGCTCCCAGTCGCTTTCCGAACAGTGGGTCTGGATCAGGCAGTCTTCTTCCGCCGCCATGACGCCCAGACCATGCAGCAGCCCGTCCGTGCAGGCGGGAATGAAGCGTGGCGTGACCATGGGGCGCACCAGTCCGCTTTCATTGCCCGGCAGCGCACGCACGGCGTGGATGAAGTGCCGGGTGGCGGCAAGGGCCTGTTCCACGTTGGTATTGCGGTAGCCTTCGGGGCACAGTTCGGGATCGTCCATCGCCACCAGCCCCACATAGGCGCGCAGGCCATGGCGCAGGCAGATGCGTGCAAGCAGCAGGCTGCTTTCTTCATGAATGGTGGCGAAAAAGACCGCCGTGGTTGTGCCGTTGGCCAGCAGGGTGGTGACCATTTCCTCATAGACCGGGCCGGCGAAGTCCGGGTCGGCAAAGCGGGCTTCAAGGGGGAAGGTGCGCTGTTCCAGCCAGTCACGCAGCGGCAGGTCCAGCGCGCGGCCCATCTGCGGCCATTGCGGGGCATGGACGTGCAGGTCGGCAAAACCGGGCATGAGCAGTTGCCCCGGCCCGAGCGTGCGCACCGGTATGCCGCTGCGCGCGGCGTGGGCCAGCAGGTCGGCGGCGGCGGGGGTATCATGTGCATGACGGGCGGCAATGCGGCCATCCGCGGCCACATGCACCACATCGCGGCCCATGCCGACCCGTGTTGCGCTGACCGGCGTAAGAACCGTGCCCTGTATGATGAATTCACCCATTCCCGCACCTCTGCTTTCCTGTATCGCGGGCCGCTCCCGTCCGGGGCCGCCCGCATATGTTTTACAGGTCGTAACAGTATGCCGCGATGGCGGCCGTGCATATGGCCCTGTCAGGGGTAGGGTGCAGAAATCCACACCCATGCGAAAGATCATTGAATTTACAACAGAAATTCAATTCCTAAGGTTTTTTCCACAGGGTTATCTTTCCGACTATCCCCGGAATCTGTGGATAAGAATATGACCGATGGTCACGACTTTTGCGCTATCCGCTGATAACTGTAGTGGAAGGAAAGGTAAGGTTCGTAATCGTAACGAATTGCGATGCAGGTCTGTCCCTGATTGTCCCGTGTGCTCCGTAATCTGGCTCTTTTCTGCCTCCTCCAACCAACCGGATGGGGCTAAGCGTTAGCGATAACGGCAGGGCTGGTTGATGACCGGGGCGCTGGCGGTCTGGATGACCATAAGGGTAACGGGTCCATCGCCGATATTGCCTGCATCATGGCCCTTGCGGCCACGGTAGGGGCCGGTTTCCATCGGGCGGACGTTCTGGTCTTCTCCGAACAGGATATCGCCGGGGCCCATCTCTACGCGCGTGCCGTCCATGGCGCGCACATACCAGCTTCCCTGCAGCGGGATGATCCATTGCGGCCTGGGGTCCGGGTGCCACGCGCCATCCCAGTGGGCGGGCTGGACCGTCATCATGATGGTGGCTACCTGCGGCATCATCGGGTCCTGCCATTGTGGTCCGGCAGGTGGGGACATGCTCTTGAGGAAGAAATTGCTGACCGGGCAGGTGGCGATGTGGCTTATGCCTTTGTCATCGGTCCATAAATGTCGATAGATGCGCTGCGGTGGCTGCCCGGTCTGGCTGGCGGGGGCAGGGGGCCGCGTCGCATTGGCGGGCAGGGTGGATATGGCCAGCATGCAGGCGGCGATCAGGGTGGTGCCACGGATCAAGATGGTCCCTCCTTTATGGGTATGACGGGAACGGGCGGATTACTGCGTGGCGGGGGGCGGGCCATAGGTCAGGCGATAGATCGCGCCTGACAGGTCATCGCTTATCAGCACGCTGCCATCGGGCATGGGCTGCACGTCCACGGGCCTGCCCCATGCCTGCTGCCCCTGCCGGAAGCCACTGACCAGCACGGCGGGCGGCTGGGGCCGGTTATCGGGGCCGAAGCCCACGCTTACGACCTGATACCCCGCAAGCGTGCTGCGGTTCCATGATCCGTGTTCGGCAACCAGCAGGCTGTTGTGATAGGCGGCGGGAAACTGGCTGCCTTCATAAAACCGCAGGCCAAGTGCTGCCACGTGCGCACCCAGCAGCAGGGCGGGCGGGGTGAATTCGCCGCATGCATGCTGGCTACCGAACTCCGGATCGGGCACGTTGCCCTGATGGCAGTAGGGATAACCGAAGGACTGTCCCGGCCGGTCCAGCCGGTTCAGTTCGTCCGATGGCATGTCATCGCCCATGTTGTCGCGCCCGTTATCGGTAAACCACAGCGTGCCGGTGCCCGGCTGCCATGTGAAGCCGACCGTGTTGCGGATGCCGAAGGCCACGTCGCGGCGGTCCCCGCCATCGGGGGTCATGCTGATGATACGGCCGAAATCATGTCCCACGTCGCATATGTTGCACGGCGCGCCGATGGGGACGTACAGCCGGTTATCCGGGCCGAAAGCAATGAATTTCCATGAATGGTCGCCCGCGCGGTAGGGCAGGTCGTCGGCTACGATCTGTGGTACGGGCGGCGTGTCGAGATGGTTTTCGATATCGCGCAGCACCACGATGCGCCGCATGTCGGACACGTAAAGATCCCCATCATGGAACGCCACCCCCACCGGCAGGTCCAGCCCGCGGGCGATGGTGCGCACCCTGACTCGCCCCGGACCGTCAAGCCCGCTCAGCGCGTAGACCCGTCCCGCCCCCATGCTGCCCACGAACAGCATGCCCCGTGCGCCGCGCGTCATTTCCCGCGCGCCGGGCACCTGATCCGATACAAGGCTTATATGAAATCCCGCAGGTACCCGCAGCCGGTCCGCATGCACTGCCGCGCGCGCGGCGGAGGAGGACATGACGCCCAGCGCCAGCATGGCCAGACCGACATGGGTAACGGGGAAACGGGGCAAGGCGGGCACTTCCTTTCCAGCGTCGGGCGTCAGGATATGATCTGGCGGATTTTTTCAGCCAGCGCCGTGGCGGAATAGGGTTTGCGCTCCACCGGCACATCATGCAGTTCGCTGGGGATGAGGGTGCCGTCGGCATAGCCGGTGGCGAAAATGAACGGCACGCCGCGTTCACGCAGGGCACGCGCCACCGCGATCGAACTTTCACCACCCAGATTGACATCCAGTATCGCCACATCGGGCACGCGCTCGCTTATCGCGTTCAGCGCCTCGTAAACCGAGGCCACGGTCCGCACCTGCCCGATCCGGGTGTCCTCGATCGCCTGTTCCGCCTCCATCGCGATCAGGAACTGATCCTCGACCAGCAGAATATCCGCATCCAGCACTTTCTTCTCCTTTCCGGTGGCGGGGGATTGGGGTGGGGGCGACGGGTCCGCGTCATCGGCGGCGTCCGGGGCAGGATTGACGTGGCGGGCAGGCAGGTTGAGCGTTACCCGCAACCCGTCGGGCCTGCAGTCGGCATGGGCGCTGCCGCCCAGTTCATGCGGGAACCCGCGTTCGATCAGCACGGAGCCAAAACCCCGCCGCGTGGGGGGCAGGACCGCATTGCCTACGGTCTCGCGCCATGTGATACGCCATTCATCCACCTTCGCATCATATGTCCAGCTTATGTCCAGCCGCCCGCAGGCCTGCCCCAGCGCACCGTATTTGACCGCGTTGGTGGCCAGTTCATGGATCACCAGCGCCAGCACGGACAGCGCCTGGCCCGTCAGCCATATGCGCGGGCCGGAGCATGTAATGAACGAACGTTCCCGGTACGGTGCAAGTTCCGCATCCAGTAGTGCGTAAAGCAGGCCGCCGCCTTCGCTGCGCACCGCCTGATCGTGCGCCAGCGCCAGTGCGCGGATGCGCCCGCGCAGGCGCTGGACATGTTCGGGGGCCGTATCTTCGGGTGCGACGGGCTGGCTGACCAGTGACTGCACGACGGACAGGATGTTCTTGACCCGGTGGTTCAGTTCCTCGTTCAGCATGCGCTGCCGCTGGTCCGCCGCCGCGCGTTCACGCAACTGCAACTGGTGGTATGCGCCCATCACCTCGATCAGGGCGGAGCGCACCAGTGTCGCGGCTTCCACTTCATCCGCCGTCCATGGCAGGCATTCCTGCGTGACCTGCTGGGTCCATATCTCGAAACTGTTGCGCGGGCCGAAATAGCCGTCCTGCACGTCAACGGGATCGTGCGGGTCCGGTGGCGTATCGGGGGAGGCGCCCCATTTCAGGGTCCGCACCACCTCGCGGCGGAAAACCAGCAGGTAGTCCCCGACGCGCGAAGAAATCGGGACGATCATCACCCCCGCCGCATCGGCTACATAATGCACCGCGTCCGGTATGAAGGTGCTCAGGCGGTTCGTGTGCCATATCTGCGTCCCCGCCTGTTCGCGCGCCAGTTCCAGCAGGGCGTCCATGGCGTCCGGCGGGGGATGCGCGCCGTTATAGGTCCACCGTCCGCCCACCCACAGCGCCGCGCCATCGCACTGCACGAAGGTCAGCATCTCCTTCAGGTGGGCCATGAGATAGGCCGGCATGTCCGAGACCGGGGCCGCCCCCTTGAGGAAGGTTTCGATCAGCGCATGGGTCTGGTGCGTCATGACCAGCCGCTTGGTGCGCAGCAGGTTGGTGATCTGTAGCGACAGGAATTCCCCGAACATGCGGGCCACGACGCGCTCGCTCATGTTCAGCGTGCGCGCGCTGTAATGGTGGCACACGATCATGCCCCACAGCCGCCCGTCCACCATCAGCGATACCGACAGTGATGCGACGACCCCCAGCCCGCGCAGGTAGTCGCGGTGGGTGGGCACCGCCGCGCGCAGGTGGGTATGCAGCAGGTCCGCCGGCGGCAGGTGGGCAGGCGAGATGACAGGCACCGGTTTGGCCGCAAGATCACTGACCGCGCGGATCAGGTTGGTGCTGTACAGCCTGCGGGCCGGGGCAGGGATGTCGCTGGCGGGAAAATGCTGGCCGAGGAAGCTTTCAAGGTCGGGACCGTGATGTTCGGCTTCCACCTTGCCTGACCCGTCCTCGGCGAAGTGATAGAGCATGACCCGGTCGAAGCGCAGCACCCCGGCCATCAGGCGGACAACAGTGCGGTAAAGACGCTCGAATTCCGTAATCTCGCGGATGCGGTCGATCATGGTGCGCAGCAGCGACAGATAGGCCCCGTCCAGCCCCATGCGGGCGGGCGGTTCCCATTCCAGCATGATTTCGTCGCCCGCCGTATGGATCGCGACATCATAAAGGCCGCCAGATGGCAGCTCCTGACCGAATACAAGGGCAGGGCGGCGATGGGCTTCGCCATGGGTGGCCAGCGCGTTGCGGATGCTATGGGTTGCCTCGCGCCCGATCACGTCGCGCAGGCCCATTCCGTAAGCCAGTTTCACGTTACCCAGATGTTCCGGCGCGTTGGCCGACCACCGCGTGATGCGCTCCAGCCGCGCATCGCATACCAGCAGCCATCCATGGGGCTGGATGCATTCCGCCCCGACGGACAGGCTGCATGTCCCGTCATGTCCCGCCATTATGCGCCCCATCCACCCCACCGGAAACCGATCCGCGCCACGGTATGCCCGTATGGGACGTGTCCGTGCAATATGCCCCCGCCTGTGCCATTGCGGCTCCTGCCTGTGGGATGATCGTGCGCGGCGATCCGGGCTGTTCCGCCCCGCCGCTGGCGCCCGCCCTGATTGCGCCCCTGCAGTCCGTACGCCATGTCGCGCCCGTTACCATACAGTCATCGCGACGGCTGCGCCCGATCACATTTGTGTGGTGGTAAAGACATGGTGCAACCCTTCCTCATAACCATGCAGATGATGCGTTATGACCACCCTTATCCATACATTTCCGGTATAGATAAAGTCATCCGTGGCACTGGCATGCCGTGCCCGCGCATCCTGCCCGGCAATGCGGCGGGGCGTGCGGGTATTGCCAGCGGAGGAGTGGTATCGGGGCGCATATCCTTCCATAGCGCGTGTCAATGCCCGGTAAACGGGGCCATAAGGCATGGCCCGCCTGCAGGAGACAGGTATTACCCTGGCGGTAATTTTGGCCATATACTTTCGATATATGCTTTGTTAATACGACCATGCGCATTAAGGCGCGTACTGGCTGGTCACGCGATATGGTTATCGAAATATTTCAGTATATGTCACATTTCCGTCTCCTCATCCCGCGCGTTGCCGATTAGCAGGAGCCCAGCAGCAAGATGCCCCGAGACGTGATAGACAACACGCCGATTACTGTCCTGCCCGCGCTGGAACAGAGCATTCTCGCCGTCGTGCTGATTGATGAGAAAAACGACATCACCTTCTTCAACAGCGCCGCGGAAAAACTGTGGCGCTGCGCGCGTGAAGACGTGATGGGGCGTAATGTGAGTGTCCTCGTGCCCCGCGCGCTGCGCAGCACGCATGATGACCTGATCCGCCAGAACCGCGATGGCGGGGTCAACCGCATCGTCGGCACCAGCCGCGATGTGGAAGTCGAACGTTTTGACGGCACCACCTTCTGGGCCAACCTGTCGCTGTCGCGCATCGCGGTGGGGGGCAAGGTCGGGTACATGGCGCTGATCCGCGACATATCGCGTGAAGTCGCCGACCGCGAAAAAATCCGCATGCTGTCGCTGGTGGTGCGCGAGACCGACCGTGGCGTCGCCATCCTCGATCCTTCCTTCCGCATCATCTACGTCAACCGCGCCTTCAGCGACCTGTTCGGTTTCACCTTTGAGCAGGTGGTGGGGCAGGGACTGTCCGCCCTGCTGACGGGCGACGCGGCAGATATCGGCATCCTGAACGCCCTGCATGAAAGTGCCCGCAACGCCCGGGGCTTCACGGTTGAAATCCGCGCCCGCCACGCCAGCGGGCGCGATATCTGGGTATCCGCCACCATGAATCCCGTATTCGATGCCGATGGCGGGATCGAGAACATCGTGGTGGTGCTGACCGATATTACCGAACAGTATTTCCTCGACAGCCTTCAGCGCGACACGCTGGAAGCGATTTCAAGCGACCTTGGCCTCAACGAGGTCATGGATTTCATCTGCCGCCGTATCGAACAGCATATCCCCGACGTGATGGTGGCCATCTACCTGATCGGTTCGGATGACCGGCTGAAATGCGTGGGCCGCGCCAGCCTGCCGTCCGAACTGGTCGAACTGTATGACGCGCAGCCCATCGGGCCGGACGCCCCGTGTTCCGGCGTGGCCGCCATTACCGGCACGGTGGCGCAGTCCCCCGCCATCGCAACCGACCCGCGCTGGCGGAACATGCGCGATGCCACGCTGCGCCACGGCATCCATACCGCCGTCGCCACCCCCATCATCCTGCGCAACAGCCGCGTGGCCGGGGTCTTCACCTGCTATTCCCGCACCGCCAGCCTGCCCGGTCCCGCCTGCCAGAAGGCGGTGAACGCCAGCCTGCACCTGTGCACCGTGGCCATAGAACGGCACGAGGCGAAGGAACATATCAGCCGCCTGTCGGATTTCGACATGCTGACCGGCCTGCCCAACAGCCGCTGGCTGCGTCAGAACATGGCCCGCCTGCTGCGCCGCCCCGGCCGCGGCAACCTGATGCTGGTTACGGTGGGCATGGACAATTTCAAGCACATCAACGACCTGTTCGGCCATACGGCAGGTGACGAACTGATCGCGCGGGTCAGCAACCAGTTGCGGGAGATCATAAGTCTGGATGATACGCTGGTGCGCAGCGGGGGCGAGCAGTTTACCATCGTGACGGCGGGGGAGCAGCAGCATGCCTCTACCCTGAGCGCCACGATCCTGCATCAGCTTGAAGCCCCGGCGCAGATTGGCGATGTCCGCATTGGCCTGTCCGCCAGCCTTGGCGTGGCCGTTTACCCCGAAAACGGGGAAGATGGCGGCACGCTGCTCAAGAATGCCGAAAGCGCCATGTTCCAGGCCAAGGCCAGCGGGGGCGGGCGGTGCTGTTTCTTCAGCCAGAGCATGAACCAGCAGGCCAGCGACCGGCTGATCCTAGCCGCCGCCCTGCGTGACGCCATTGCCAATAACGACCTGCGCCTGTTCTATCAGCCGCAGGTCCATGCCCGCAGCGGCAGGCTGTACGGGGTGGAGGCGCTGTCGCGCTGGACCGATCCGAAACTTGGCTTTGTCTCGCCCGAACGGTTCATTACCGTGGCGGAGGAAACCGGCCAGATCGAGGCTATCGGCAAATGGTCGCTGCGTGTGGCGTGCGAGCAGATGGCCGAGTGGATACGCGATGGCGTGGATGTGCCGATTGTATCGGTCAACCTGTCGGCGCTGCATTTCCGTGATGAAACGCTGCCCGATTTCGTGCGTGACCTGCTGCGCGAGACCGGGATTCCGCCCAACCGGCTGACAATCGAAATTACCGAAACCACCATGATCGACAGTTACGAGCGGACCATCCACATGGTTCAGACGCTGCGTGAAATGGGTGTTGGCATGTCGATGGACGATTTCGGCACCGGTTTTTCCAGCCTGTCCAACCTTGCGGGCCTGCCGGTGAACGAAATGAAGATCGACCGCAGCTTCATGGTAGGTCTGGAAAGCATCGAGAAGGTGCGCGCGGTGGTGATGGCGTCGGTACGCATTGGCCAGAGCCTTGGCATGACCGTGGTGGCCGAAGGTGTCGAGCATGAGCAGCAGCGCCGCCTGCTGGCGGAAATGGACTGCGACGTGCTTCAGGGATACATGTTCTCCAAACCGTTGCCTGCGAACCAGTTCAGGGACTGGTTTGCAGCCTACCGGCCGGAAGAACTGGGCCTGTAACCACCATGCGCCCCGTCACGGTATGACGTGACAGGCGGGGAGAAAGCCGTACCGTGAGCATTGACGGCCACATCGTCCTGCCCGACCGGGTCATGCCCGGCCGTATTGCGTTCGACACGGTCATTACCGGCATGCAGGACCGCAGCGACGTGCCGGATCGCTATATCCTGCCCGGTTTTATTGACGGGCATGTGCATGGCGGCGGCGGGGCCGATACCATGGATGGGGTGGATGCGATCCGCCATCTGTCACGTTTTCATATGCGCCACGGGACCACCACGCTCCTGCCCACCACCATAACCGCGCCATGGGATGATGTGCTGGGCGCGCTGCGGGCGGTGGCGGATGTCATGCGCGATGGCATGGCGGATGGCCCCGACATTCCCGGCGCACATCTGGAAGGGCCGTTCATCAGCCCCCACCGGCTTGGCGCGCAGCCACCCTTCGCCCTGCTGCCCACACCCGCGCGGGTTGGCGCGGCACTGGATACCGGGGCGGTGCGGGTGGTGACGCTGGCCCCGGAAATCGATCATGCACAGGCCGCAATGCGCCAGTTCGCGCAGGCGGGCGTGCGGGTCAGTATCGGCCATACGATGGCGGATTACGACTGCACGGAACAGGCCATCGGCTGCATCTGCGCGGCGGGCGGGGTTGCCGGTGGCACGCACCTGTTCAACGCCATGCCGCCGGTCATGGCGCGTGCGCCCGGTCCCGTTACGGCGCTTATGTGTAGCGATGCGGGCTATGGCGAGATGGTGTTCGACACCCATCATGTCCATCCGGCCCTGTTCGGGCTTGCGCATCGTGTGATGGGTGGGCGGCTTGTATTCGTGACCGACGCCATGCGCGCCACCGGCACGGGCGATGGCCCGAGCGAACTGGGCGGGCAGGGGGTCATGGTGGCCGATGGCGTGGCCCGTCTGGCCGATGGCACGCTGGCTGGCAGCGTGCTGACGCTGGATGTGGCGCTGCGCAACGCCGTGCGGGCCGGGGCATCACTGCCGCAGGCGGCCGGACTGGTCAGCACGCATGCGGCGAACTGGCTGGGCCTGCCCGATCGCGGCGTGCTCACACCGGGCCGCCGTGCCGATTTCGTCGTCATGGACCGGGATCTGAACGTGCAGGAAGTCTGGGTAGCCGGTCGCCGCTGTATATAAAGACAGCTTCAGAAGACGCCGCAGATCATTTCAGGGAATGTCCCACGGGATGGCCCTATGACTCTGCCGCATTGCCACGCATGCACAGCAATCCCCCCGCAAGGGCAAGACACAGCCCGACCGCATAGGCAGGCAGGAACGGTTCGTGAAAGAACATCACCAGCCACAGCGTTGACAGCACGGGGGTCAGGAAAACCAGCGCGGAAATCCGCACCGCGTTGCCGCGTGCCAGCGCCACTATCCAGAATATGTAGGACAGGCCATTGATCGCCACCCCGTTCAGGACCAGCGTGGGCAGGGCCGCCGCCGGTGGCAGGCTGATCCCGCCCGCCGCGGCCCCCACCGCCAGCGAGGTGAGGGTGGATGTCACGAACAGCCATACCGTGCCCGCCAGCGCATCGTCCATGTAGTATTTGGACAGGACCGACAGCACCGCGAAACACAGCGCGCCGCCGACCACCAGCCCCAGCGCGCCGGGATGGCCCAGTCCGATATGCAGCGGGTCGCCATGGCTTATGGTGATGATGATGGCCAGCACCCCGCAGGCCAGCCCCATTCCCTGCCGCGCGGTGGGCCGGACGTGAAAGAACACGGCGGACAGCACCACAATCAGCACCGGCCAGCTATACTGCGCGATCAGCACCGCAACCCCGTTGCTGATGCGGTAGCCGTGATAGATGCCAAGGTAGAACATGCAGTCCAGCACGCCCGCCATCATCGCCACCTGATTGGTCCGCCGCACGGGCGACAGCCGCGCGAAATTCCCCCGGCACATCACGGCAAATGCCGCGCCCACCGCCACGCAGGAAATGACGTTGGAGATGAACAGGAAATTGTAGAAATTGAGTGATACGAGCGCCAGCTTGGACACCGGGGCGATCAGGCTCCATGCCACGATGGCGGTCATGGCCAGCGCAAGGGGGGAGCGCATCATGCCACCCATCCCGCGCGCGGCGGGGATGATGGCGGCGTCCGGCGCGGGGCGGTCAGTGCGCGGTGGTGACGGCAGGGGTTTTTACGGACGATCATCATGGCATCGCCACTGTGGACCGCACGCGGCGGCTTATCAATACGATTACATAACGATCACGGCAATTGTGCTTTGCGGTTCATGTATGGCGGCAATCGTATTTTCCGTGGTACCGGGCCTGTCCGGCCCTGGCGGTCGGGGCAGGGCACGCTTTTCTTCTGGCCGGCTGTCGTGGCGCGGCTTATTAGTCAGGCGGATACGCAACCCGCAGGAAGGAACAGACCCGCCCCGATGCTTCAGGCCCGCGCATCTTCACCCCGTCCGGTGGTTTCATGTCCCGCACGGTCCTGACCGCGTGCCAGGAACGGGCGCTGGCGGAAATACTCGCCGCGCGCGGGGTCTCGGCCACCCATCTGCTGACCGGCTATGCCGGGACGGGCAAGACCACCCTCATGCAGCAGGTCGCCCGCGCGCTGCGCAAACGCGGGGCGGAAGTGGTGTTCACCGCCGCCACGCACAAGGCGACGGCGGTGCTGCGCGCGCGCGTTGGCAATCTGGCTCCGTGCCGCACCATCCATAATGTGCTGTCGCTGCAACCCGGCGCGCAGGACGGGCGCGAGGTGCTGCAACGCGCCGACCGGCCCGAACCGATCACGGCGGATGTCATCATCATTGATGAATGCAGTATGGTGGGTTCCGAACTCATGCGCTGGGTGCGCGAACTCGTGCCTGACCGCTTCGTGCTGTTCGTGGGCGATCCGGCGCAGCTTCCCCCGGTGGGGGAGGCCATAAGCCCGTCCTTCGCCATCCGTTCCGCCTCGCACCTCAATACCGTGGTGCGGCAGGCCGCCGATAACCCGCTGGTCGCCGCCGCCACCGCCATACGCGAAAGTCAGGGCGGCCCGCTGGACTGGTCATGGTGCCGCGCCAGCCATCATGACGGGGCGGGCCTGTTCGTGCCGCGCGCGCCGGACGAATGGATGCGGCGCGCCTTTACGTCCGATGAGTTCCGCGCGGACAGCGATGCGTTCCGTTACCTGTGCTGGACCAATGCGCGTGTGGACGCCATCAACCGCACCGTGCGGCGCTGGGTGCATGGGGGGGAGACGCCAACGCCCTTCGTCGCGGGGGAACGTGTGATCGCCCGCACCCCGGTCATGGATGTGGAAGGCCGTCGCGTGATGGTCGCCACCAACGAGGAAGCGGAAGTCGCCGCCATCCGCCCCACGGTGCTGCGCCATGCCTTTCCCGCCACGTCGAAGGTGGCGGGGTGGACAACGGAACTGCCGATCCATGAAGTGGTCCTGCGCACGCTTGCGGGGGATGAAACGCCGGTGCCGATCCTGCGCCCCGGCGCGGATATGGGCGCGATCGAGCGCAGGCTTAAAAACGAGGCGGCGCAGGACCGCGCGCGCTGGCAGCACCGTTTCGTGTTCCGCCGTGGCATAGGCAGGTTGCAGGCGGTCTATGCCATGACGGTGCATACCGCGCAGGGCAGCACGTTCGGGCGCGTATTCGTGGATGTGGGCGACATTGCCCGCCGCGCCAGCGCCAACCTGCTGGAAACGCAGCAACTGCTGTATGTGGCGGCGACACGCCCGTCAAAGGCCATGATCCTGACGGGCCTGCCCGGCCAGCTTGCGGGTGCGCAGGGGGACTGAGCGCCACAATACGCGATGCCGGAACCAGCGCAGGAAACGGACCGGCGGGGCATACGTTACAAAACAATATCTCCCCACATGATTTGTATCCATTCATGTTCAGTTATCGTATATTCAATATGCGTATTAATTAATTGTTAAATATTCTCAAATAGGCTGTTTTGTGTTATATCATATAATAACTGGAGCAGAAACCATTTGCGTTAGAGGCATCAATCGCCCGACAGGTCGGATCAATACCTGCCGCATTGGCAATCTGGAACCAGATGAAGTATAAATAGAGAACAGAATTAAAAAATATTACGATTTATGTGCCTTTTATAAATTTCTTATCCGACTGTAACGCCCCCATGGAGAAAACCGGCCCGTTGCCCCCACAGACCGCCCCGATCATTCCCCACGCCGCCATCGCAGGCCGCGCCGCTATGGAACGGAACCGGCTGCCTTCCCATATGAAAGGGGGAAGGGGACGCCGCGTGTCCATTCGTGCGGGGTGCTGTCCGTATTCCCTGTCCCGGTCGTTGCGGCGATGGGGGCGGATGATGAATGCCAGTGACGAAGGACGGTAATGCAGATGCGCGCGCCCCCAGCCCTGACCGCCGACATCCTGCTTCCCGCCCTTCAGCAGGCCATGGATGGCATCATAATCTTCGATCACGACGGTCGTGTCGTCTTCTGCAACCACGCTGCCGAGGGGCTGTGGGGCCTGACGCATACTGACATGATGGGCCGTGACGCCACGCTGCTGATCCCCGCCTGCGCGGGTCAGGCGGCGCGGACGGGCGGACTTGATGCGCTGGTCGGTGCGGCGCGGGAGATGGCCGTTACCCGCGCCGATGGCGATTATGTCTGCGCGGAACTGTCCATATCGAAAGTGCGGGCCGGGAAGGGGGACGCGGCACAGGTCTTTTACATCGCGACCCTGAAGAACGTGACGGAGGAAACCCAGCGCCGCAAGATCCTGATCCTGCAGAATGACGTGGTGCAGGCGCTGACGGGCGATATTGGCATGGCCGAAATCGGCGGCCTGATCTGCCGCAAGGTGGAAGGTTTCGTGCCTGACAGCGTCGGAATCCTGATGGTGCGTGACGATACGCGGCCGGAGTGGCGGGTCATATGCACGTCCGCCCTGCCGCCCCGTATCCGCACGGCGCTGGAAAGCGGGGGGCCGTCCGCTGTCGATCTGGAAAAGCTGGCCGCAACCCCGTCTTATGCCGGGCGGCTGGCATGGGACAGCTACCAGTCCCTGTGCCGTTCACTGGGGCTTCAGTCGTGCTACGCGGCACCTGTCATGGGCGCGGACGGGCAGGTTGGCGGCATTTTCGCGCTGTACCTGCGCGGGGCCAACCATCTTGGCGCATGGCCGCAGCGGCTGGTGGGGGCGTGTGCGCCCTTCTGCGCGCTGGCGATGGAACAGCAGGCGGCACGCACGCGCATTACCCGACTGGCGCGCTTCGACATGCTGACCGGGCTGCTCAACCGTAGCGCGCTGCATCAGGCCCTGACGGACGCCATCGCGCGCTCCGGCAACCGCCGCTTTGCCGTATTCATGCTCGATATCGACCGTTTCCACGATATCAACGACGCGCTGGGCCATATCCATGGCGACGAATTCCTGATGGAAATCGCACGCCGGCTGCGTTCGGTGGCGCAGGATGACTATATCCTCAGCCGCTCCGGCGGGGATGAGTTCGTTATGGTCGTGCCCGACTGCCACGGCGAACGGATCGCCAATGTGGCGGGGGACCTGATCGCGGCCATCAGCCGTCCGTTCCATATCGCCCGCAATACGATCGGCGTGACGTGCTGCATCGGCGTCAGCACCTTTCCCGCCAACGGGCCGGACAGTGAATCCCTGCTCAGCCATGCCGATGCGGCCATGCGGCAGGCACGGCACGACGGTTGCTGCGGCTTCCATGTCGCCAGCCCCACCAAAAGCCATGCCACGCCCGACCGGCTGCTGCTTGGGGCGGCGCTGCGCGATACGGTGGCCCATCATGGACTGGAACTGCACTACCAGCCGCAGGTCCATACCCGTACGCTGGACCTGACGGGGGTGGAGGCACTGGCGCGGTGGCATCATCCGCGCCTTGGCAACATCTTTCCCTCCCGCTTCATCGCGGTGGCGGAAGAAACCGGCCAGATCGAGGCCATCGGCCAGTGGGCGCTGCTTGAAGCATGCCGCCAGATCGTGAAATGGGACCGCGACGGCATCCATGTGCCCACGGTGGCCGTGAACCTGTCCGCCGTGCATTTTCGCAACCAGACGCTGCCCGCCTATATCGACGCGCTGCTGAAGGACCACGGTCTCAGCCCCGCGCGGCTGACGGTGGAAATTACCGAAAGTGTGACGATGGACAGCAGCCACGAGACCGAAAGCGTGCTGCATGCCGTGCGCGCGCTGGGCTGCGGGCTGTCGATGGATGATTTCGGCACGGGATATTCGTCGCTGTCGCGCCTGACACGGCTGCCGCTTACCGAAATCAAGATGGACCGCAGCTTCATCCATAATTTTGAACACGATACCAACGTGCAGGCCGTGACCATGGCGGTCATCGGTATCGGGCGGCGGCTGGGCATGACCGTGGTTGGTGAAGGGGTCGAGACGGCGGAACAGCGCGCGCTGCTGGAAGAACTGGACTGTGACGTGATGCAGGGTTATCTGTTCGCCCGTCCCCTGACCCCACGCAAGATGGAACAGTGGGTGCGCGATGGGGGTGGTCCGGCTGCCATACGCGCGACTGGTGCCGCCTCAGGCCCGCACACATCGGCCACGTCCTGACAGGACCAAGCGGGACCGAGGGGGATTTCCACATAATGCCATTCAAACATGATGACCGCCTGCGCGCGCTGACCCACAAGGATTCCGATTTCTGGGCCGATGTGGTGGACAACGTGCTGATCGTCGCCATTACCGACGTGCGGGGCATCATCACCTATGTCAACGACCGGTTCTGCGAGATCAGCCGCTACTCGCGTGAGGAACTGCTGGGGGCGACGCACCGCATCGTCAATTCCGGCTATCACGACGCGGCGTTTTTCCGGCAGATGTACCGCACCATCCGCGCAGGCGGCATCTGGCGCGGCAATATCTGCAACCGGGCGAAGGATGGCACGCTGTACTGGGTCGGCACCACCATCATGCCCAAGCATAACGCGCTGGGCGCGATCGAAGGCTACGTGGCCACCCGGTTCGAGATAACGGAACTTATGAACGTGCGCGACCGGCTGAAATCGCTGGCCGCGACCGATCCGCTGACCGGCCTGTTCAACCGTGGCGGCTTCAACTCCGTGCTTCAGGCCGCAGTGGAGCGCAAGGCGCAGGACATCGCGCGCGATGCGTTCCTGATGATGTTCGACCTTGACGGCTTCAAGCAGATCAATGACATCCACGGCCACCATGCGGGTGACGTGGTGCTCAAGGTCATGGCGCGCCGCCTGCTGGACCTGATCCACCCCGAAGATGCGGCATGCCGTCTGGGTGGCGACGAATTCGCGCTTATCATAAGCCACACGCTTGACCGCATGCCGCTGCCCGCCCTGCTGGAGCGGCTGCTGTCGGTGCTGGAAACCCCCGTCGAGGTCGGCGGCACCATGGTCAGCGTATCGGGCAGCGTGGGCGTTACCCCCATCGCGGCGCTGGAATGCGCCGAGACATTGCAGAAAAGCGCGGATGTCGCGCTATACGCCGCCAAGCGCGCGGGCGGCAATCAGGCGCGGATGTTCGATATCGCCCTGCACCAGCAGAGCATCGAACGCGCGCAGATCCTGGCCGATGCCCGCCGCGGGGTGGAAGAAGACCAGTTCGAACTGTATTACCAGCCCATCCTGAACCTGCGCACGGGACAGTGCGACCAGATGGAAGCCCTGCTGCGCTGGCATCACCCGCAGCGCGGGCTGCTGGCGGCGGACAGCTTCCGCGATGTGTTTCTGGACGCCGCGCTGGCACGGATGATGAGCCCGCAGCTTGTCCGTGTCTTTCGTGATGACATGCGGCTGTGGGCCAGCAACCTTGATGCCTGTCCAAGCCTTGCCATCAACCTGTCCCGGCTGGACCTGCTGAATGTCAGTTTCCAGAATGAACTGGAAATCGAGATCAGGCGGCAGGGCGGCAAGGCCGCGAATTATGTGCTGGAAATATCGGAATCCGTCCTGTCCGCCGGGCGTTCGGACCGGATGCTGGAACGGCTGCACGAACTGGCGGCGCAGGGGTTCCAGCTTGCGCTGGATGATTTCGGGCAGGCCATGCTGCCGCTTGAGATCCTGCGCAGCATTCCGTTCTCGATGGTCAAGATTTCCCGTACCCTTGTGGCCGGTATCGAACACAGCCAGCAGGCCCGCGCGGTGATCGCGCATCTGTGCGGCCTTGCCCATGCCTATGGGCTGGATGTGACGGTTGGCGGGGTCGAGAGGGAGGAACAGATGGCCATCCTGCGCGAAATCGGGGTGGACCGGATTCAGGGTTTCTATATCTCCGCCCCCATTTCGGCGGGGAACCTGCTGGTCGTGCTGGAAAAGCATATTCCCGACACGGGGCAGGGCGAAATCCCGCAGGATGCCTGACCCATTGGGCAGCCTGCGCGGCTGATCGCCGGGCGGATCATGCCTGTCGGGACGGCTGGCGCCATCATTTCATGAAATCACCCATCACCGCACCGGACAGGCAGGTGCCGCGAAAGCGGTGCGGCGGTCGGAAGATGGTATATATGTGTCGTATACAGAAAATTAAAAAATTATAAATATCAATTGTATTGCACTGTTTTCCGGTGGGAATGCACAGTGTTGCGCAACACCGATTGTTCACGATTTATCGGGGCCTATACGCAAATGACAGGAGCATCATGCCCGCCATGTCATGGCCATACAGTTCCAGCCACGGATGCCGCGCATGACCGGCGCTGCTGACGGGCAGGTGTCCCGGCCGGTCCCGCCCGCACCATGCGGCTGACGTTACACACGGATTACGCGCTGCGCGTTCTGCTCCATCTGGGCCAGAACCCCGGCAGGCGCATCCCGATCCAGTATATCGCCGGCCTGCACGGCATTTCCCACAACCATCTGGTGAAAGTGGTCAGCCATCTGGCCCATGACGGGGTCGTCCTTGCGCATCGGGGGCGCAGTGGCGGGGTGGAACTGGCATGCCCGCCGGAAGATGTCGTGATCGGGACCGTCGTGCGGCGGATGGAAGCCAGCCTGCAACCGGTTGCGGCCTGCACGCCCGCCAATGGACAACAGGACTGCCTGCTGGCGGATATATGCACCCTGCGCCCCATCCTGTCGCGCGCGCTGGACGCATTTCTTGCGGAACTGGACACCGTTACGCTGCGCGATATCCTGCCCCCGCCGGGTCGCCCGCCGCCCGCCGGACAGGCGGATCTGCCCGATGGCATGCCGTAACCACAGGCGGGTTCAAGGGGATGGCTTTATATGTCTGTATATGCCTATATATAAACAAGGCAGATAATTCGCGGGTTTTTGATAGATTTCAGTTATGAAAAGATAAAACTCATTTATCTACAATGTGATATGGGTTTTTCCTGTTGCAATGGCGCAGTCAGGGGGTCTTTCCTTCGGGCAAAGGCCACATGCTGCCAACGCAGAACGATACGGGAAAGCCATGTCCGACAAGCCGCAATACAAGCCCTATACCCATCCCGCCGGTGGCTGGGGGGCGGCGAACGCCACAGCCCGCGTGCTGATGGAACAGAGCGTGCTGGCCAAGGGATCGCGCGCGCTGCTGGCGATGAACCACCCCGATGGCTTCAAATGCCCAAGCTGTGCGTGGCCGGACCCGGACCGGGAAAAAACCCTTGAATTCTGCGAAAACGGGGCCAAGGCACTGGCGTTCGAGGCAACGAAGCGCCACATCGGGGCCGAATTCTTCGCCGCCCATACCGTTACCGAACTCATGGCGCGCAGCGATCACTGGCTGGAAGAACAGGGCCGCCTGACCCACCCCATGCGCTATGACGCCGCGACCGACCATTACGTGCCGTGCACATGGGATGAGGCATATGCCCTGATCGGCCAGCACCTGCAGGCGCTGGACAGTCCCGATCAGGCCGAATTCTATACCTCCGGCCGCACGTCGAACGAGGCCGCGTTCCTGTATTCCGTATTCGTGCGCGCCTACGGCACCAACAACTTCCCCGACTGTTCCAACATGTGCCACGAGCCGACCAGCCGTGGCCTGCCGCTGTCCATCGGCATTGGCAAGGGCACGGTGCGGATGGAGGATTTCGGCAAAACCGAAGCCATTTTCATCATCGGCCAGAACACCGGCACCAACAGCCCGCGCATGATGACCGAACTGGTCCATGCCCGCAAACGCGGCACGCCCATCGTGGCCGTCAACCCCATGCCCGAACGCGCCCTGATCCGCTTTACCGAGCCACAGGACCCGATCAAGATGGCGACGTTCGGCTCCACCCCCATCGCCAGTGAGTTCTGCCATGTGCGCATCGGCGGGGACGCGGCCTTCCTCAAGGGGGTGATGAAAACCCTGTTCGAACTGGATGCCGAAGCTGCGGCCAGGGGCGAACCTGCTGTTCTGGACCATGCGTTCATTGCCGAACATACATTCGGTTTCGAGGCGCTGAAAGCTGATATCGAAGCCACGCAATGGGCCGACATCGTGGCGGTGTCGGGGCTGACGGAAGAACAGATCCGCCGCGTGGGCGCGATCTATGCCGCATCCAGCGCCACCATCATCTGCTTCGGCATGGGGGTGACGCAGCACCAGCAGGGATCGCGCGTGATCCACCAGATTGCCAACCTGCTCATGCTGCGTGGCAATTTTGGCAAGCCGGGGGCAGGGATATGCCCCGTGCGCGGCCATTCCAACGTGCAGGGTGACCGTACGGTCGGCATTGATGAAAAGCCCAGCCCCGTCTATCTCGACCGGCTTCAGGAAGTATTCGGCTTCAACCCGCCGCGCGAACATGGCCACCATGTGGTTGAATCCGTGCAGGCGATGATTGACGGCACGGCGAAGGTGTTCATCGGCATGGGGGGCAACTTCATCCATGCCATTCCCGACACCCCCGTTGCGTATGCGGCCATGTCACGGCTGAACCTGACGGTGGGGATCGCAACCAAGCTCAATCGCGGGCATCTGGTGCATGGGCGTGATGCGCTGATCCTGCCGGTCATCGCGCGTTCCGAAATCGACCACCAGAAAACCGGGCCGCAATTCGTCACGATCGAGGACGCGATGTCCAACGTCACCGCATCGCGCGGGGTGCTGCATCCCGCCAGTCCCGACCTGCGATCGGAAATCGAGATCGTGTGCCGCATGGCGCGCGCGACCCTGCCGGACAGTAGTATCGCGTGGGAATCCTTCATTGATGACTATGACCTGATCCGCGACCGGATCGCGCAGGTCTATCCGGACCTGTACGCCGGTTTCAACACCCGCATCCGCGCCACCAAAGGCTTTGCCCTGCCGGTCCCCCCGCGTGAGCGCCGGTGGAATACCCTGACCGGGCGGGCCAATTTCCTGCTGATCGACGGACTGGACGAGGACACGCCCATTGGCGGCCCCGACATGCTGCGTTTGTCCACCATCCGCTCGCACGATCAGTACAATACCACCATCTACACCAATAATGACCGCTACCGGGGCGTGTACAACACCCGCACCGTCATCTTCATGAACGAGGAGGACATGCGCGAACGCAACCTGAGCGAAGGCATGCTGGCGGATCTTGAAACCATAAGCGATGACGGGGTCGAACGCCGGTTAAGCGGCTTCATGGTGCTGCCGTATCCCATGCCGCGCGGTTCGATCGCGGGGTACTATCCCGAACTCAACCCGCTTCTGCCGCTATCGCATTTTGACCAGATCAGCGGCACGCCCGCGGCCAAGTCCATTCCAGTGCGCGTCCATGCCGCAGCGACCGCCCCGCAGGCCGAAGCACTGCAACCCGCCTGAACGAAGCAGCCAGATGCATCAGGGCCAGATACAGATGAGCGTGCATGACTTCGCCCGCCGGGTGGATTACGCCACCGCGCTGGGACTGGTGCTGGCCCATGCCCGCCAGACGCCACAGCCCGTGGCGCGGGTGCCCCTTACCCAAGCCACGGGAAGGGTGGCCGCCCATGCGGTGCAGGCCACTTCCGCCCGACCGCCCGCCGATATTTCCGCGCTGGATGGCTATGCCTTCGCCCATGCCGATATGCTGGCACAGGGCAGCCTGCCGGTGGACGGGCGCACGGTGGCGGGGGACAGGCCCGCAGCCCTTGCAGCGGGCCATGCGCGCGCCATTCTGACCGGTGCGCGCATACCGGCGGGCGCGGACTGCGTTATGGCGGTCGAACGGATGACGCGGGGTGCGGGCGACAGGGTGGCCCCGGCCACGGCCCTTGCGCAGGCGGGAGCCAATATCCGCTACCGGGGCGAGGAATTCGGCGCGGGCGATGTGCTGGTACGCGCGGGACAGGTGCTGGACTGGCGGCATATCGCACTGCTGGCGTCGCAGGGCATGCGGGACGTGGCGGTGGCCCGCAGGCCGCGCGTATGCGTGCTGTCCAACGGGGCCGAACTGGCCGCCGATGCGCCGGGGGCGTGCGCGGATTCAAACACGCCCATGCTGGCCGCCATGCTGGGCAGTGCGGGTGCGCGGGTGCGGACGTGCAGTGTCGCATCCGATGATGTTGCGATGCAGGCCGCCCACCTGCGCGCGGCCTGCACCGGGACGGATGTGGTGGTGACCACGGGAGGCATATCGGTTGGCGGCACCGATCATATGCTGGATATCCTGCTGGCAATGGGCGCGCGGATCGTTTTCCGTGGGGTTTCCATCCGCCCCGGCAAACCCTTCACCATGCTGGAACATGATGGGCGGGCGGTGTTCTGCCTGCCCGGCAATCCGGGGGCTGCGGCCATCTGTGCGCTGGCCTTCGTGCAGCCTTACCTGCGCGTGCTGACCGGGGCGCCAGCGGACATGGCGCAGGTCAGCGCCACGGCGGATTTTTCAGCCGACGCCCCGCCCGATACCACCGGGTTCATACCCGTATCCATGCGGCGCGGGCCGCAGGGCTGGCACTTCATGCGGGTGCCAACGGCTGGCGCATCGGACATCATCGCGTTTTCCCGCGCCGATGCCCTGCTGGCCGCCAGTGCCGAAAACCCGGTGCGGGCGGGACAGGTGGCGTGGGCCATCCCGCTTCACGCGCCATCCGCGCTGGCCTGACGGCGCGGCATGCCGGGTCAGTCCGGTTGCACGGAACAGGCATGCTCCAGCGCGAACCGCGCCACCGCCGCCGTGTCGTTTACATCCAGAACCGGCAGGTGCGCGGGTAGGCCGGGGGCACCGGGCGTATCGGTGGCGATGGCGATGATGTTGTCCTGCCGCATGAACAGCGGTTCCTTGCCCAATGCGGGGCGATAGACCTCGATACAGGCGGGAACGCTGGCATGGAAACCTTCCACCACCACCAGATCGGTGCGCTGCATGCGCCCCAGCAGTTCCGCAAGGGTGGGGGGCGCATCGGGGCATTCATGTTGCAGGACCCAGCGCCCCGGCGTGGCCAGCATGACCTCGCCCGCGCCCGCATTGCGGTGCAGCCATGAATCCTTGCCGGGACGGTCAATGTCGATATCATGGTGGGTATGCTTGATGGTGGATACGGCCAGCCCGCCTGCGCGCAGCACCGGCAGCAGCCGGGCCAGCAGGTGCGTCTTGCCCGACCCGCTGCGCCCCGTAATACCGATCAGGGCCTGAAGTGCTGGATGGGACATGTGCGCGAAACCTTGTAATCCTGTGGGCTGGCTGTCGCAGCGTATGGTGCGGCAGGCCATGACGCAATGCCACGACATGGCGGGGACCACGCGGCCATGAAGGCTGGCGGGCTGGTCATGGCGGGCGGGGAAGCCCGGCGCATGGGGGGCGTGGACAAGCCGCTCCTGCCGCTGGGCGCGCTGAACTGCATTGAACGGGTGATCGCAACCCTGCGGCGCGACTGCACGCGGCTGGCCATCAGCGCCAATGGTGACGCCGCACGTTATGCACGGTGGAACCTGCCGGTACTGGCCGACCGGGTTGCCGGGGCGGGGCCGCTGGCGGGCGTGCTGCGTGGGCTGGAATGGGCGCATGACGCGGGGCTGGACGTACTGGTGACTGTGCCGGGGGATACGCCCTTCATCCCGGCGGATCTCGTGCCCCGGCTGCTGCCCGCGCCATCCTTCGCCACCAGTCTTGGCCAGCGGCACAGCCTTGTGGCCGCGTGGCCGGTTGCATGCCGCGACATGCTGGCGGCGCAGCTTGCGGCCATCACGCCCGAAAACCGGCGCAGCGCCACGCGTGTCCGCACGCTGGCCGACCGGCTGGATGCGCGCCCGGTCGCTTTCGCGCCGCTGGCCGGTGGGGTGGACCCGTTCTTCAACATCAATACGCCTGATGATCATCAGGCCGCCTGCCAGCATGCCGCCCGCATGGATCAGGCCGGACCCGTCACCCCGTAACGACGCAGCCGTGACCGCTGTGACCGGCACCCCATACGGAAGGAAATGCCGTGTTCATGCGCCGCGTGGATGGATGGGCGGATCGTCATGACAATGCGTGAAAACGGGTTCCCCGCCTGCTGCTGCCGGGCGAGGAGACAGGGGGGCCTGCATGCCCCGGTCCGCCCGGAATCATGACCGCATCGTAATGGTTCCCGTCGGGGCAGGTCCAAGTAAAAAAATATTTTCTTTACCCGTTTATTGCATGTCTGGCGATTATGCCGCACATGACCTTACCCGATTTTTACGAAATGCTAACTTTATCAATACACTCGTAATAAACTTGTTACCAAGATCGCGGTTTCGTTTTTTCGTATTTGTAAAAGCCGGGACTAGCTTCCACCCAACGATACAGAAGGAACATCCATCATGTCTTCTTTCATGAGACCACAGGACGCCGCCGGGTGGGCGACGCTTGTACTGGCGGTCATCATTATCCTGCTGGGTCTGCCGCTTGTTTACATGGGTGCGGAACTCGCTGCCCTTGGCGGGTCATGGTACTACGTGATCTGCGGTCTTGCCGTCACCCTTTCGGGCGTGCTCATGGCGCTTGGCCGCGTGGCCGGGGCGCTGCTTTACCTTGCGGCCTGCGCCTTCACATGGCTGTGGGCGCTGTGGGAAGTGGGGCTGGATGGCTGGGGCCTGCTGCCGCGCGTGTTCGGGCCGAGCCTGATCGCCATTGCCGTGCTGCTGTGTATGCCCGTGCTTAAACGCGCCGAAGCCGCGCATTCACCCTCAGCGCGGAAGGTTGCGTAATGTCTCCCAAACCAATGCTGCGTAACGTCCTGCTGGGCGCCACCATCATCGCGGGCATGACGGCCGCCGCCATCGCGCAGGTGCCCCCCGCCGACCAGCCTCCCGGCACGGGCAATGCCACGCCGCCCGCGGAACAGCCCGCGCCGCCGGCGGACAGTTTTGCCCCCCCGTCGCCCAACGCACCGCAGTCGCCGGGCGTGAACGCCGCCAATATTCCCGACGGGCCGCCCGCCGAACCCAGCGAGGCCACGCCGATGGTCGAGCAGGTCACGGCCAATCCCGCGCATGATGACTGGCCCGGCTATGGCCGCGATGACAGGGCGACCCGCTTTTCGCCGCTGGACCAGATCACGCATCCAATGTCGGCCACCTGAAGCGCGCCTTCATCTACCACACCGGCAGCAAGCCCGCGCCGGGACAGACCAACAAATGGGCCGCCGAAACCACGCCCATCAAGGTGGGTGACGGGCTGTACATGTGTTCGGCCATGAACGACATGATGCGGATCGACCCGGCCACGGGCAAGGAAGTCTGGCACTTCCATGCCAATGAAAAATACGACAGCATCCCCTATACGGCGGCGTGCAAGGCGGTGGTCTATTACACCTCCTCCACCGTGCCGGAAGGCGAGCACTGCCACCACCGCATCCTTGAAGCCACGCTGGACGAACGCCTGATCGAGGTGGACAGCGAGGACGGCAAGGTGTGCGAAGGCTTCGGCTGGCACGGCATGGTCAACCTGATGAAGGGGATGGGTGAGTCCGTGCCCGGCTTCGTGGCCGAAACCGCGCCGCCGCCGATCGTCAATGGCGCGATCATCACCAATCAGGAAATCCTTGATGGCCAGCGCCGCTGGGCGCCCTCTGGCGTGATCCGTGGCTATGACGCCGAAACCGGGCGCTTCCTGTGGGCATGGGATGTCAACCGCCCCCATGAACATGGCGAGCCGAAGGAAGGCGAGCATTACAGCCGTGGCACCCCCAATTCGTGGGCGGCGATGATTGGCGACAACGCGCTGGGGCTGGTTTACGTGCCCACGGGCAACTCGGCCGCCGATTACTACAGCGCCATGCGTTCGCCGGAGGAAAACAAGGTGTCCTCCGCCGTGGTGGCGATCGACGTGAAAACGGGCGAGCCGCGCTGGGTGTTCCAGACCGTGCATAAGGACGTGTGGGATTACGACATCGGTTCCCAGCCCACGCTCATGGACTTCACCAAACCTGATGGCACGACGGTTCCGGCCCTGATCATGCCGACCAAGCGTGGCCAGACCTTCGTGCTGGACCGCCGCACGGGCGACCCGGTGCTGCCGGTGGAAGAACGGCCCGCGCCTTCGCCGGGCATGGTGCCGGGCGATACGCGCGCGCCCACGCAGCCCTGGTCGGTTGGCATGCCGCGCCTTGGCTTCGCCCCGCTGAAGGAAGCGGACATGTGGGGCATGTCCCCCATCGACCAGCTTTACTGCCGCCTGAAATACCGCCGCGCGCATTACGTGGGCGAGTTCACGCCCCCCAGCATTGACAAGCCCTGGCTGGAATATCCCGGCTATAACGGCGGGTCCGACTGGGGCAGCGTCGCCTATGACGAAAAGACCGGCATCCTGATCGCCAACTGGAACAACACGCCGATGTATGACCAGCTGGTCAACCGCAAGAAGGCGGACCAGCTTGGCCTGATGCCGGTGGACGATCCCAACTACAAGCCCGGCGGCGGCGGAGCCGAAGGTGCGGGTGCGATGGCGGAAACGCCCTATGGCATCGTGGTTTCGCCCTTCTGGGATGAATATACGGGCATGATGTGCAACCGTCCGCCCTATGGCATGATTACCGCCATCGACATGCACACGCAGAAGGTGCTGTGGCAGCACCCGCTGGGCAGCGCGCGCGCCAACGGTCCGTTCGGCCTGCCCACGCATCTGCCGCTTAACATCGGCACGCCCAACAATGGCGGGCCGGTCATTACCGCAGGTGGCCTGATCTTTGTTGCCGCGACGACGGATAACATGATCCATGCCTTCGACATCCATACCGGCAAGGAAGTGTGGAACGATGTCCTGCCCGGTGGCGGACAGGCCACGCCCATGACGTATGAATACAAGGGCAAGCAGTACGTCGCCATCATGGCCGGTGGCCATCACTTCATGATGACGCCGGTTACGGACGACCTTGTGGTCTATGCGCTGGACAACGTGAACTGACGCAACACTGGCCATAGCCAGCACCCTGAACCGGGGCCGCACCGTCGGCCCCGGTTTTTTTATGTCGCCGCCGCCACGGCGGGGCAGGGCGGGGGCATCGACACGGAAGTTTATTGTATGATGGCGGCCTTTGCGGCATGAGGGGCCAACAGATTTCATTCATTTCAGTCAGCAGGTCCGCATATGTCCGAATACACCCCCATTGGTCTTGATAATGGGACCACTCCCATCCGGGCGCTGACCCATTCGGGCAATTTCCATGTGGACGAGACGCTGGGCTACGTCATCCTGCATTACGCGCTGGCGCCACAGGGCGACCTGCGCGGCCGTGTGCTGGGGGATGCGCCCGCTGACCGGCTGACCTTCACCCGCACCCGTTCGCCCGAACGCATCCGTGAAGCGGACATCGTATTTGACGTGGGCGGCGTCTATGACCCCGCCCACGGGCGCTACGACCACCACATGAAGGACAAGCCGCTGCGCGACGATGGCACACCGTACAGCGCCGCGGGCCTGCTGTGGAAGGATTACGGCATGGCCGCGATCCGCAACCTGCTGAAAGTGCCGCAGGACGACGCCACCCTTGCCGCGATCTGGAAGGCGCTGGACCGTTCGCTGGTCCTGCCCATCGATCAGGATGACAACGGCGTGGTGAAGATGGGCAAGCTGTCGCTGGCCGATATCGTATCGGCATGCAGCGCGCCGTGGGACACGGCGGAACTGTATGGCGCGGATGAAGCCAGGGCGCGTGAATCCCTTGGCTTCGCCAATGCCGCAACGGCGGTGGCGGCGCATCTGGTCAACATGGTCGATCGCGTGCGCGCCAGCCTGAAGGCCACCGGCCGCGTGCTGGAAGCCTATGCCAATGCGCAGGACAAGCGCATCCTGCTGATGGAAACCGGCATGCCGACCGAAAAGGTGATTTTTGAACATGACCTGCCGGTCGTCTATGTCGTCTCCCCCGTGGGGGCCGACCGCTGGAACGTGAAGGCGGTGCCGCCGGTGCGTGGTGATTTCGGGCAGCGTGTCTCCCTGCCTGAAGCATGGCGCGGGCTGGATGGCAGCGCGCTGGCTGCGGTATGTGGCGTGCCGGATGCGGTTTTCGCCCATCCCGCACGTTTCATCTGCGGCGCGGGCAGCCGGGAAGGGGCGCTGAAAATGGCGCGTCTGGCGCTGGAAATTGACGAACGCGAAAACGGCGCCAGGCCCGCCACGGCCTGAGTGGCCATGGTGGAAACGCAGCCGCCCCGCCTGTCGCTGGCCCCCGTCCGGCGTGCCGACGGGGCCGAACTGGTGCAGGCCAATCGGGACAGCCGCGATTACCACGCCCCCTTCGCCCATCCCTTCATCACGATGGAGGGGTTCAGCGAATGGTTCGCCACGCTGTGTACCGGCGCGCAGGCCGCCTTTGTCGCGCGGGAGGCCGGGTCAGGCCGGATTGTGGGTGTCACCAGCCTGAGCCAGATTTTCCTTAAGGGATTCCAGAGCGCCTATCTGGGCTATTACGGCATGGTGGCTACCGCCGGGCGCGGCCTGATGACCGAGGCCGTGCGCCAGACGCTAGCCCATGCCTTTACCGAAATCGGGCTGCACCGGGTCGAAGCCAACATCCAGCCCGAAAACCTGCGCTCCATCGCGCTGGTCCGCCGCCTTGGCTTCCGGCTGGAAGGGTTTTCCCCGCGCTACCTGCGTATTGGCGGGCAATGGCGCGATCATGAACGCTGGGCGCTGCTATGCGATGATCCCCGGCCCGGCGGCATGCCCTAGCCGATCAGGTCGCGTTCCTTCTTTTCGCGTTCGGCCCCGACGCTGTGTTTCTGGTAAATGCCCAGCGCCACGACCATGGCGGTTGCGACCACCAGCAGCACGGCGGGGTAGAGGATGTCCTGCGGGGCCTTGCTGCTGCGCTCGAACACGCCCACCAGCCCTTCGATAAAGACGGCGATGATGATGGTGGTCATGAACTTGGTCAGGCTGATGCGGGCTTCGGCCAGTGACTGCTTGCCCTTGGGGCGCAGGACCTCCTCCTCGATAAAATACTTGGCCACGTCGAACACGGCTATGGCAATGACGACGTAGCTGATGGTCTGGAGGATTTCCTCGCGCCCGTGGTTCAGCGAGACATTAAAGGCCGAAACAAGGCCCACCATGCCAGAGATGAGCAGCAGGACCGCAAGAAGGATGAGAAGGCTGCTTGCCCCGGCAAATGCCCAGCGGGAGAGTATGCCGATCTTATGAATGATCTGGTGCCCTTATGTGACGGATGCCCCTGCGGAAGCGCAATGGCGTATCCTGAACACACGCATCCACCCGGCGATGGTTCCCTTGCGGATTCAGGGTGCTGCCATGCGTTCCGGCACCGCGATCATGGGCGGGGCAGGGGGAGTGATGCCACCCGATGCCGGATAACCGGCGCGACGCTGGCGGTCAGGACGGGAGCGGTCGCGTCAGTCCGCCTGCTTCAGCGAACCGATACCCAGAGAACCCTCCGCCATGACCGGCTGCGCGGGGGCGGGGTTTTCATCCGCCCCGCCCGGCGTGGCCTGTGGCGCGTTTTCAAGGAATGTGGCGGTGGGAATGAAGAACAGCGTGCCCGTAACCGCGCGGCTGACATCCAGCAGCCGGTCGTAATTGCCCGGCGGGCTGCCGATGAACATGTTTTCCAGCATCCGTTCAACCCGGGCAGGCGAACGCGCGTAGCCGATGAAATAGGTCCCGAATTCGCCCCTGCCCACATCGCCAAAGGGCATGTTGTCGCGCAGGATCTGAAGCTGCTGCCCGTTTTCTTCAATATTGGTCAGCACGTTATGGGCGTAGCTGGGCTTGGCTTCATCCGCCAGTTCGATATCGGACAGCTTTCTGCGCCCGATGATCTTTTCCTGCGCCGCGACGGGGATCATGTCCCATTTCTTCAGGTCATGCAGGTATTTCTGCACGATCACGTAGCTGCCCCCGGCGAAGGGCGCGTCCTCCGCCCCGATGATGGTTGCGTCCGTCGCCTCATCGCTGACCGGGTTTTCCGTGCCATCGACAAAACCCAGCAGGTCGCGCGCGTCGAAATACTTGAAGCCATGCACCTCATCAATAACCTGCGCCACGCCCTCAAGGCGGGAGACGATGTGCCGCGCCAGTTCAAAACACAGGTCCATGCGTTCCGCGCGGATGTGGAACAGCAGGTCGCCCGCCGTGGCGGGGGCGTGGTGAACGCCGTCTATTTCCCGAAACGGGTGCAGTTCCGCCGGACGGGGCGCGCCAAAGACCCGGTCCCACGCATCGGACCCGATCCCCATGATGCAGGACAGGTCGCCATCGGGCACGCGAAACCCCACGCCACGGCGCAACGCCGCCAGATCCCCGCACAGGTCGCGCACCGTGGCCGCGGCCTGCGCGCCATGGTCAAGGGTCAGGACAAGAAACATCGCCGATCGTGTCAGCGCGGTGTCAACGGGTTGGGGTTTAGCTGGAAACAAGCCGGTAATTCCTTAACGATCGGACCGTGCGGCGGCGGGGCATGGCCACCGCATCTGCGCCGACAGCACTACATCATTCGCCCGTAAACTCAAGACTCTACGGGACATGCCACCCGTCGCAGCCCGCGCGGCCGGATGGGCGGATGGTTGCGCGCAGGTATGCGCGGGCCGTATGCTGGCCTGCTCCCGCACGGGCGCGATGCCCCGGCCCCTTCATCCGCATGGACCACTCTGCATGACGCGCCCGCTGCCCCCCGCCATCGTCGCCTGCCGCATGCAGTCCCACCGCAACGCCGTACCCCCGGCCATTGAAACGCTGGATATTGCGGAAGAAACCCCCGTCAGCCTGACCTTCAACACCATGCCCCATGGGGTGATGATGGCGACCCCGCTGGATCTGGAGGATTTCGTGACCGGCTTCGCCCTGACCGAAGGGATCGTGCCCGACGCAAGCGCGCTGAAAGGCATGACGGTGCGGGTGGAAGCAGAACATATACAGGTTGACGCACGGATTGATGGCCCGTCGTTCCAGCGCCTGCTCCAGCGCGGGCGGCGCGCGATCGCCGGGCGCACCAGTTGCGGCGTATGCGGCACCGATGCCAGCGACGTGCTGCAACGGCCCACCCCGCGCGTGCCCTGCGCCCCGCCGGAACTGGCCGCCGTCCATGCCGCGCTGGGCCGGTTGCGCGGGCGGCAGGTGCTTAACGCGCGCGCCCATATGCTGCATGCCGCCGCATGGTGCGCGCCCGATGGTGAAATCGTGCATGTGCGCGAGGACGTGGGCCGCCATAACGCGCTGGACAAGCTGATCGGGGCGGGGGTGCGCGCGGACACGGATTTCGGCTGTGGGTTCTGCCTGATTACCAGCCGCTGTTCCTACGAAATGGCGCATAAGGCCATTATGGCGGGCATGCCCGCGCTGGCCGCCATATCCGCACCCACCGCACGCGCCATCCGCGTCGCCGCCCGGTCCGGCCTGACCCTGCTGGCCCCGGTGCGTGAAAAGGTGGTGATGGCGCCGCTGTCTGTCTGATGGCAATGCTGCGGTATCCCTGTCATAACCAACTGAAACATTGCCAGCCCTGAGCGGATTCCATTAGGAATTGAACATGGACGCGCAGCAGTCAACCGCACTGACATATTCATCTGATACCGGTTCCGGGGTCGGGATCGTCTATATCCTGACCAATCCGGTCATGCCCGGACTGATCAAGATAGGGATTACCGCCGGGGATTTACCGGCCAGAATGAAGCAGTTGTATACCTGCGGCGTGCCGGTTCCATTTGAATGTGCGTATGCCAAGCGCGTTCAGGATTATGCAAGGGTCGAAGCCACGCTGCATACGGCCTTTGGCGATCACCGGATTAATGAAAACCGCGAATTCTTCCGCATTGATCCCGAACGTGTCAGGGTCATTTTCAATCTGCTGCCGGGCGAGGAAATCGCCATAGGCGAAGATGCAGGAGCGGAAGAAAGCAGTGATATCGCAGCCCTGAAATCGGCGAACAGGCGGGCATCCGTTTTCAATTTTAAAATGGTGGATATCAAGCCGGGCACGATACTGGAATGGATTTATGATCCCGATATTACCTGTCGTGTCGTTGATGACCGAAAGATCGAATTCGAAAATAAAATTACCAGCCTGAGTGCTGCCGCCTGCGAAATCGGGAGCCGGACCGGGATTGATAACGTCGCGTATCAGGGACCACGCTACTGGAAATATCAGGGCAGAACGCTGGTCGAACTGCGTGAGGAAATGGAGCAGGGCGAAGATTGACGGATTCCCCTTTGGTCCCCGATCCCGCCCGCCCGCGCTGTGGCTGGGCGCAGGCGGATGCGATGATGATGGCCTATCATGATGACGAATGGGGCCAGCCGGTGCGTGACAGCCGGATGCTGTGGGAAATGCTGGCGCTGGAAAGTTTTCAGGCCGGTCTGTCATGGCGCACGGTGCTGAAGCGGCGCGCGGGGTTCCGCCGCGCCTTCGCCGGTTTTGATCCCGACCGCGTGGCGGCTTTTAATGATACGGATGTGGAACGCCTGATGGCCGATCCCGGCATCATCCGCGCGCGCGCCAAGATCGTGGCGACCATCGGCAATGCGCGCGCCTATATCGCCATGCGGGAAAAGGGGGAGGATTTTGCAACCTTCGCATGGTCGATGGTGCCCGATGCCCCGGTACATAACCACAGCGGGCAGGTGCTGGCGTCGTCCCCGCTGTCGCATGCCATGTCGGCTGCATTGCGGGCGCGGGGGTTTCGTTTTGTCGGTCCCGTCATCGCCTATGCGTGGATGCAGGCGGCGGGCATGGTCAACGATCACGATCCGGCCTGTTTTCGCTACGCCGCATGTGACGGGACGACAAAGCCCGCGTCACCACACGCCGGATAACAGAAACCCGCCGCGCCGGGTGTCACGCCAGCGGGCGGGTCAGGTGGGGCGGGTGCTGCGTGCATCCCGCCCATGCCGTGCCGGCCGGGGCCGGACAGGCGTTAATGCATGTTGGGCTGCTGCCAGCCTGCGCGGGCGCTCAGGGCGCGGTGGCGTACCGCAATCGGCAGCACCTCGCGCAGGATCTGCATCGCGGCAATGCCCGACAGCCCGGTCTGGGTGGAAAAGCGTTCGATTTCCACGGGTTTGAACAGCGCGTGGATCGTGCTTTCGTCCGCCGGTTCCGGGTTGTCCTGTGCCTGCCATGTGCGGATCAGGGGCAGCATGCCCTGCGTCTCGGCACGGTTTTCCAGCATGCTGGGGTGATCGGGGGCAGGCAGCGGGCCAAGGATATCGTTCAGCACCGAGACCGCGCCGGAACGGTCGCCCAGCGCCCCGGTCAGGAAATCGCCGATACGGGTGGTGATGTCGGATACATTACGGGAAATCGTCATGTTAGGCTCCGTTAACACATCAGGGGGAAACGCCGGGGCACTGGGCCTGCGGCATCCCCTTGTTAGCGGGACTCTGCCTTGTGGTTCCTGCACGGTGTCCCGGCATGCAGGGGCGCGGGCGGCGGTTCAGCGCCGCAGGCGCGGTGCGGACATGGCCGTATGCGTACGGGCTGGCATGCGGGACCACGGCAGGGTGGTCCGGCGGCCCAGCGCCTGCTGCAACGGCGCAACGGGTGCGCCATGCGCGTGAACGGTGCGCCCGGTCCCCATTCCCATCGTAATGGGCAGGTGGTGGATAAGCGAATGTTGCATCGTCTGTCCTCCCTTTATCCTGTTGGGGTTACGGGGAAGAAACGTGGGAAAGGGGGCGCGGGTTTGCCGTCATTAGGGTGGCCTGCGCGCACGTTTGTGTGAGGTGTGACGGATCAGGCCAGATCGCGTTCGGGTGTGTCGCTCATGCCGCGGCTGGCCGGTTGCGTGCCGGGTGGGGGTGGCACGATCACCCGTTCTTCCCCCGCCTTGCGCGTGACGGGCTTTCCACCCGGAAGCACCTCACCGGCGCAGGTGATGCACGCATCGCGGCCCACCGCGCGACTGCACCCCGACAGCGCCAGTTGCAGGGCCAGCAGCAGGATCGCAAGCAGCGATGCGGAAAGACGGCACACAACGCCCAGCCGGATGGACCGGCGCGGATGGTTTGCATATGCGGTCGGCACGGCTTCCTCCTCCATATACCGCGAAAAACGGGCGGAAGGATTGCCGGTTGCATCAGCCCCGTGGTGGTCTGGCGCGGGGATGGGGCGCGATGGTCCAGCCCGCTACCCTGCCGCCCGGTGGCAGGGTGCATACCCCCACATGGCCACCGCGCAGGACGCGCCATGACCCGCCCCGCTGCGCGCAGTCCTGCGCCGGGGGCAGGTGATGGTGCATGAGCGCATCGTCACACCCCGCCAGCGCCAGCAGGGCCGCCATCATCACCCCCCGGTACGCCGCCTGCGCCAGCGGCAGGGGCATCAGCGGCGGTGCATGGCGGGATGGCCCGCGCGGAACAGTTTCCATTCATCCACCACCGTCCCGTTGGGCAGGTGGCACCACCCGGCGACCCCGGTTGATGTCCGGCGCATTTCCACCCGGCCGCCGCGATTTTCGCAGTATTTCGATGCCGGGTTGGCCATGCCGATGGGGGTGACGGCCAGCACGCTGGCGCACGGCGCGATGGACAGCACGCATGCGGCAAGGGCCGTGGCGCGCAGGGCGCGGATGGCGGGGCGGGACAGGCGGGCAAACGGGTTCATGTCAGGTCAGGCCACTTTCGGTTCAGGGCATGTCATATCGACCTGCTATCAGCAAAGTCCGGCGGGTTCCAGACCACGCGGGCGCGGGTTCATGTCGATTGCCTGTTTCCTGTTATGCGCCAGATGCCTAATCTGGCGTAATGAGACGGATTTCCATGCGCGCGCGCCGCGCTGTTCAACCCCGTGCGGGCATGGCCATGCGCCGTATGGGCGGGTTTATGGCGCTGGTGATGCTGGCGGGATGCGCGGGGCCGGTTACGGTGCGTCAGGTTTCGCTGGTGCAGAGCTACCGCGCCACCAGCCGCAGCGCGCTACAGGGCAACGCGCCGGGTAATGACACCATGATCGTGCTGCGCCGCCGCGGGCTGCTGGCGCTGTGGCGCAATCACCCCGACCGGGCCATAGCCGCATTGCGCACGCAGGCGGCGGCGGCCATGGCGGATGACAGTGCCGACATGCTGTTCGCGCTGGCGGAACTGAGCTACCGGCAGGGGCTGCGCCATCACCATGCGCAGGATTTCCTTGCCGCCGCCGTTTATGCCTACGCCTTCCTGCAACCGGGGCGCGCGGGTGGCCCCAGCCCGTATGACGAACGCTTCCGGCAGGCATGCGACCTGTACAACCTTGGCCTGACGGCGGCGTTTCCAGCACCCGTAAGCCTTGCGGCGCAGGAACGCGCGCTGCCCTTTGGTACCATCGACCTTGCCGCCGATCCCGCGCAGTTGCGCTGGCAGGGGCGGATACTGGAAAACCTGCGCCCGACCGCAACACTGGCGGTGGGCGGTATCGGCAATGTCTACCGCACCCCCGGTCTTGGCGAACCGCTGACCGCGCTGGGCCGACCTGACCCGGCCTACCCCAACATGGCAGTGCCCCCGTCCACGGCCCGAGCCGCCACGCCAGATGGCGATGATACGGACCGCTTCAGCATATCGGACCGGCTGCGCGTGCCCGCCAGCCTGCTGCTGGAAATCGACGATCCGCGCGCGCAGGTGCTGACGGATCACCTGCACGGGCGGCTGGTGCTGCGGGTGATGGATGACAGCCCCGATACCCGCATCGGTCAGGCCACCGTCCCCGCCGAATACGACCAGACGGCGGCCCGCGCGCTGAGCCTGCGGGATTCCGCGCTGTGGGCGCAGGAATATACCGGCTTCCTGCAGGGCACGACCTTCGACGGCACGCACCCCCATCTGGTGGCCATGACGCCGCACCGGCCGGGCAACATGCCGGTGGTGTTCGTGCATGGCACGGCGTCCAGCCCTTACCGCTGGGCCAGCATGGTCAATGACCTGCTGGAGGACCGGCGCATACGCGACCATTTCGATTTCTGGTTCTACTCCTACGCCACATCCAGCCCCATTCCCTATTCCGCATGGGAACTGCGGCGCGCGATAACGCAGGCGGTGGACAGCCTGGGCGGTGTGAAGGCCGATCCCGCGCTGGGGCACATTACCGTGGTGGGGCACAGCCAGGGCGGGCTGCTGGCGCGCATGCTGGTCATCAATCCCGGCGACAGGCTGTGGAATGGCACGGCGGGCCGCCCGCTTTCCACCTTCCGGCTGGACCGCAGGACCCGGCAGATGGTGCGCGAAACCATGTTCCCGACCCCCATGCCTGAAATCCAGCGCGTGGTGTTCATCGCCACGCCGCAGCATGGCAGCTACCTTGCGGGCATGTCGCTGGCGCAGTGGGTGGGCAGCATGGCCAGCCTGCCGCTGCGCGTGAGCGAGACCGCGCGCGAGATCCTGACCGGATCAGGCGACAGCACCCATCTGGCCAGCCGCGTGTTCCGTCTGGGCAGCGTCTATGCCATGTCGCCACGCAGCGCGTTCATGCGCACGCTGCCCACCATTCCCATCATGCCCGATGTGCATGCCCATTCCATCATTCCCGTCTGTGGTAACGGGGAGCCGCTGGCGACTGCGGATGATGGCGTCGTGGCCTATGCCAGCGCGCATATACCGGATGTGGATTCCGAACTGGTGGTCCGCCATTCGGAACATTCCACGCAGTCCAATCCCTTCACCATTGCGGAAGTCCGGCGCATCCTGCTGCTGCAACTCGCCGCCAATTCCGATCTTGCCCCGCGTAAGGTGCAGGCCCCGGCATCCCCCACAATCGCCACGCCGCAGGCGCCCCGGCCATGACGGGATGGGCCGCGCGGCTGCGGGCACGGATGCGTCGCAACCCGGATGCGGCGGGCCGTCCCACGGTCCCGCGCAGCCGCCGGGCATGGTGGTGGATTACGCGCATGGCGGGCCTTGCGGGCGTGGCGCTGGGGGCAGGGGGGCTGTATTATTCCACCCTCATGCCCGATGCGCTGCGGCTGGGGCTGACCGGCGGGTTCGTGGTGGTGATGGTGGGGGCACGGTGGCTGCGCCCGGTCTGGCTGGCGCGCGCGGGACGGGTGGCGGTGCTTGGCGTGTATGCGGCGTGGTACGTAACCGACCCGCCGCGCAATGACCGTGACTGGGCCGAGGAATACGCCATTCCCGCCGATGCGTGGCGTGACGGCGATGTGGTGCATGTGCGCCATGTCCGCAACTTCCGTTACCGGAGCGAGAGCGATTACATACCCGCATGGTATGACGCCACCTATGACCTGAAGCAGCTTGAGCGCGTGGACCTTGTCACCTCCTACTGGGCGGGGGACGCGATTGCGCATGTGTTCCTCAGCTTCGGCTTCGCGGATGGGAAACACCTCGCCATCTCGATCGAGACCCGGCGGCAGGCGCGTTTTCCCTATTCCACCCTTGCGGGGTTCTTTCATCATTACGAACTGTTTTTCGTCACCGCCGATGAACGTGACCTGATTGGCGTGCGCACCGACACACGGCGCGAGCGCGTATATCTGTACCGCCTGAACATAACCCCCGCCGTGCGTGAGCGGCTGTTCCTGAGCTATGTCGGCGCGATACATGACATCATCGCCCATCCCGTATGGTACAACACGCTGACCGATAACTGCACCACCGGCATACTGGCCCGCGCGGGCGCGCGGCTGCGCTACCGGCTGGACTGGCGGGTCATCCTCAGCGGGCATACGGCGGCCATGGCCTATGACATGGACCTGCTTGGTCCCTACGACCCGGCACGCTACCCCGATTTTAACGCGCTGCACGCCGCAAGCCGCATCATCCGCCCGCCCGGCGCCGTAATCGACCCCGATTATTCCAACGAAATCCGCGCAACCCTGCCCCCACCGGAAGGGCCACCCGCGCGGTAGTCCCTGAAAGCCTGCGGCCGGTCTGGCTGGACGGGGGGCCGTTCCTTAATACGGCTGCTTCAGGGCAGGACGTGCCGCCGTCCCGTTGCGTCATATTGACGCAGTTGAACATCCTCCGTAAAAAGCCCTCGTTTTCAACCAGCGAAGCCCGACCAGGCGCAGCCTTACCGAGCGCCGGAGGCGCCGCTTCACCATGTCCATGACTTTCGCCGACCTCTCCCTCGCGGAGCCCGTGCTCCTTGCACTGGCCGAGGAAGGGTACGTGAACCCGACACCCATTCAGGCCCGGTCGATCCCGATGCTGCTGGAAGGCCGCGACCTGCTGGGCATGGCCCAGACAGGCACGGGCAAGACGGCTTCCTTCGCGCTACCGCTGCTGCATCGCCTTGCCGCGGACCCCCGTCCGGCGCCCCGGGGCGGTGCCCGCGTCCTTGTCCTTGCGCCGACGCGTGAGCTGGTCTCGCAGATCGCGGACGGGTTCGAGAGCTTTGGCCGTCACCTGCCGTTCAGCGTGACAACGATCTTCGGCGGCGTCAGCCAGTTGCATCAGGTCAATGCGCTCAGGGATGGCGTGGATATCATCGTGGCCGCGCCGGGGCGGCTGCTGGACCTGATCGAGCAGGGGCTGTGCGACCTGTCGCAGCTTGAGGCACTGGTGCTGGATGAGGCCGACCAGATGCTCGACATGGGTTTCGCCAGGCCGATCGAGCGCATTGTCGCGACCCTGCCGAAGGATCGCCATACAGTGCTGTTTTCCGCAACGATGCCAAAGTCCATCGCAGCCCTGGTTGAAAGCCTTCTGCGTGATCCGGCCAGGGTGGAAATCGCGCCCCCTTCAACCACCGTGGACCGGATCGAACAGTCGGTCATGTTCCTTGATGCAGCCAACAAGAAAGAAGCCCTCCTCGCGCAACTGAAGGCGCCGGAGATCGGTCAGGCAGTCGTCTTTACCCTGCAGAAGAACATCGCCAACGAAGTCTGCGCCTTTCTGACCGGGGCGGGCATCACGGCCGAGGCCCTGCACGGCAACAGGTCGCAGGGACAGCGGGAGCGGGCGCTGAATGCGTTCCGCGATGGCAGCGTGCAGGTGCTGGTGGCGACGGATATTGCGGCGCGCGGCATCGATGTCGATACGGTCACGCATGTTTTCAACCATGACCTGCCCAGCCTGCCCGAAAGCTATGTCCACCGCATAGGCCGCACCGGCCGCGCAGGACGCAGCGGCATCGCCATTACCCTGTGCGATGCCGAGCAGCGTGCGTGGCTGCATGATGTGGAGCGCGAGATCGGACGCAGCCTGACGGTCCACACCGATCATCCGTGGCATTCGGAAGCGGCGCGGAACTCGACCATGCGGGCACCGGTTCTGGGTGGCGGGCCGGTCAAGAAAATCAAGCCGCAGGTCAAACGCGAGCGCAAGATCTGGACCGAGGAAGAAAAGGAAGCCGCGCGGGCAGCGGCCAGAAAAACAGCCTGATCATGTATGGGTTTTTCAGGTCTTTACGCCCAAAGCGGAATAAATATCTGAAAACCCGCTGGTTTGCAGGAAAGCAGGCAGCGGAAGTCATGCCTGTTGCCGGTAACCCGTCCTGACGTGAGGTTATCGGTCAGGCGGGAACCGTCATGGCGTTGTAAGCTGCAAGGGCCGCATCCACGCCTGCGCCCGCGGTAAAGGCATGGCCCTCCTGACGCAGCACGGCTTCGAGCGCGCCGAGGGTGAGCAGCACCTTCGACTTCTCGGCATTGTAGCCCATGGCCCCGATGCGCCACACCTTGCCCTGCAGCGGGCCGAAGGCGGTGCCGATCTCGATTTCAAAATCCTCGCGCATGCGGCCGCGCACCCGTTCGCCATCGACGCTGGCGGGAATGTACACGCCCGTCACGTTGGTCATGCGGTACGCGTCGCTGCCAAACAGTTCCAGACCCATCGCACGCAGCCCCGCGCACATCGCGCGCGATGCGCTGGCATGGCGGGCAAAGCGGTTTTCCAGCCCTTCCTCCACCATGATGCGCGCGGCTTCACGCGCGGCGTAGAGCATGCTGGTGGCCTCGGTATGGTGGTTGAGGCGCTTTTCGGACCAGTAATCCATGATCATCGCCAGATCGAGATAGTTCGACGGAATGCGCGCCTGCGCGCCATCGGTGGTGTCGCTGCCCCGGATACCGGCTTCGACATGGCGGCGCGAGAAGATATGCGCCGCCGCCCGGTCTGATACGGTAATCGGCGCGGAACCCGGCGGTCCGCCCATGCACTTCTGCAGGCCGCCGCTGACCACGTCCACGCCCCAGCGGTCGGTCGCAACCGCCATGCCGCCCAGCGTCGCCGTGGCATCGACATAGGACAGCACGTCATATTTACGGCACAGCGCGCCCACGCCATCGAGCGGCTGGGCCATGGTGGTGGAGGTATCGCCATGGATGCAGGCCAGCACATGCGGGCGGTGGGTGATGATCGCATCCTCGATCTGTTCAGGGGTTGCGACCTCGCCCCACGGGATGTCCAGCGTTACGATTTCCGCCCCGATGCGCGCAGCAATTTCGGACAGGAGCAGCCCGAAGCGGCCCGCCCGCACCACAAGAAGCTTCATCCCCGGTTCGACCAGCGAGACCAGCGCCGCCTCGATCCCGGCGCGGGCCGTGCCGTCCACAAGGAAGGTCCAGCGGTTTGCGGTCATGAAAACCTGACGGTAGAGGTCCATCGTCTGGTTCATGTAACCCGTCATTTCGGGGTCGAACTGGCCCAGCATGTCGGCCGCCATGGCGCGCAGCACGCGCGGATGCGCGTTGACCGGTCCCGGCCCCATCAGCAGCCGGGCGGGAGGGTTGATCTGGCCGTAAAATGTCTGGGTCATCCGAAACGTCTCTCAAAAAGTCCGATAAAAGTGGTCATCGCGCGCAGGGCTTCGTCCGTGTCCGCACGGGCCGGGGAAGGGGGCGCGCGATCATGGCGGTGCCCGATGGTGGGGGGCGGCCATGTATTCCGGTTACAAATCAGTAGGTGCAGTTGATGCGCGCGCCCACAAAGCGCGGGTTCCCCGGAATGACGGAATAGAATGTGGACTGCGTGCCACCGGACAGCCAGTAATGCCGGTCGGCAAGGTTCTGGCCATATACGGTTACGGACCAGTGCTGCTGGGGGGCGGAGAATGTCAGGAAGCTGTTGACCAGAAAATATGCGGGCGCGCGGTAATATCCGCCATAGCCGATATACTGTGGCTGGGTCTGCGCGCCACGGTAACTGTAATCGACATCGAACGTCATGCGGTAATTGCGCAACAGTTTCCATGTATATGTTGCGGCGCCACTAAGGGTCAGGTTGGCCAGCCCCATGCCCGCACCGTTGTAATTGGTGTTCACCGCCGTCCATTGCCCGGTCGCATTATACAGATCGGTGGTGGCGGATTTGTTGACGCCCTGATACTGGCTGTACACGCCATGCTGGTAGCCGAAGTTCTGTGACAGGGTCATGCCCCGGAACGGGCGGACCATGGCGTTGAATTCCGCACCGTAAATATAGGAACGCGGCGCGTTTACATATGTGCCTTCCGTGCCGTACTGCGGCACCACGATCGTTCCCAGAAGCTGCTGGTCACGATAGTCATAGTAAAAACCGGCGGCATTGAAACGGATGCGGTCATTCATGAAGGATGTCTTGAAGCCGCCTTCATAACTCAGCACCTGTTCAGGCTTGAAGGGGCGTAGCTGCGCGGCAACGCTGGTCATGTTTGCCGAAAAACCGCCCGGTTTGAAACCACGACGGAAATCGACATAGGTCATGATGTCGTGCGTGATCTGGTATTCCAGCCCCACCCGACCCGAAAACTGGTTGGCAAGCGCGCCGCTGGACCCGAATGACTGGACCCTGGGCGCGGCCGTGCCCTCATAGGTCGTGCCCACCAGGTTAATAAGCTGGCGATCATCCGATTCATGGCTGATCGCGCCAATCAGGCGCAACCCGCGAACCAGCCGGTATGAAAGCTGGGCATACTGGTTGAAGGTCTGCTCGTCCTGCCCATAAGCTGTTTTGTAGAAGTATTTGCCGTTATCGCTCGATGCATAGCGGTCGGACATGTCATACCAGAAATTGTCATTCGTCCGGCCACGGTTATAGTACATGCCCACCGCCCATTGCAGCCGGTCCGCCGCATTACTGGATTCCAGCTTTATTTCCTGCGAGAAGAAATTGGTCTGGTTATTACGGTACATGTTGCCATAAGCCAGCGCGGTATTGGTCTGGTCCGACAGTTCATGTTCGTCCAGCATCTCGTACGCGCTGGTTGAACTCAGCTTTCCCCACGTGAAATCCTTGGTGAAATGGATGTTCACGCCCCATGACAGGTTGTTTTCACGCGGCTTCTGGTTGGCCGGGTTCACCCCGATGGCATTGGCGAACTGTTTGCTCAGGCCCCAGTTCGTCTGCATCAGGTCGGTGCTGGCGGGTACGCCATAACTGTTCACCATGACCGCGCCCCCGGGGGCGTCGGACTGGTCGGTGCTCCAGTGTCCACCCACGTCCAGACGGGTGGTGTCGTCAATCTGCCATTTCAGCTTGCCACGCAGCGCACCGATATCCGCATTCCCGTAACCGGCACCCTGACTGTTATGCTGGAATCCCCCGCCCGTCATGGACATGCCCGAAATCCGGTATGAAACCGAACGTGATATCGGGCCGGATACGAAACCTTCCACGCGGTTACGGCCGTAACTGGCGATGTCTTCCGTAACGCCCGCGTGGAACTGGGGCGTGGGGTCCGCCGTATGGAAATTGATCTCGCCCCCGGTGGTGGTCATGCCATGGGTGAAGCCGGACTGCCCCGGATTTACCGACACGTTGTCCATGTCGTACATGATGGCCGATGTCATGACCGTAACGGGCAGGGCGACACCATCGACATACGGCATGACCGACGGGATGTTGTTCTGCGTCAGGTCCGCCATGCCCACCCCGCGCAGCACGAAATTCAGGCCCGCGGACCCGTTGGATGGCTGTATGCTCAGGTTCGGCGCCACGCGGATCAGGTCTGTCATGGCGCGCACGTTCCGCTCCACCAGTTCCTTGCCCGAAATATGGGTGGCGGAATCAGGCACATGCTGTTCGCGGCGGAACTGCACGGCACGCGCGGCGCTGACCTTTATGCTTTCGGGCGCGGCGTGGGGTACGGCGGCATGATCTTTCGCCACGCCCTGCCCGGATGCCTGATGGACATGCGCCCTGGCGGGCTTCTGCGCCACCACGGGCGTCGCCGCAGCAAGGGAGGAGACCTGCATCATCGCGGCACAGGAAACCGATGCCGTAAGACCCAGATGCAGTTTGACGAAGAATGGACGGGACGACATGAAGAACCTCGTCTGGTAACGTTAGGTGTTTTCCACACAGATTTAAGAAATACAGATTTCAGCCTGAACTTATATTTTAACTGTTCTACTGCCCTGACCGCGCCGAACGCAGGACACGTTGGGCCGTGGCCACATCCAGCCGGCCTTCCCATTTCGCGACAGCAATGGTTGCGATGCAGTTGCCCATGACATTGCCCAGCGCCCGCGCAATGCCGATAAACCAGTCCACCGCAACCAGAAGCACCAGCCCGACAGGCGGGATTTCCGGCACGACCGCCAGCGTTGCGGCAAGAATGACAATCGCCACCCCCGGCACGCCATGCGCGCCTTTCGATGTGACGAGGGCGGTACCCGTAACCAGGAATATCTGTGTCCAGGTCAGGTGAACCCCCGATGCCTGGGCCAGAAAGAGAACCGCAAGCCCCAGATAGATGGAAAGCGCATCAAGGTTGAAGGAATATCCCGTCGGGATGACAAGCCCCACGACTTCGCGCGGTATGCCGATGGCGGCCAGCTTTTCCATGATCTGCGGCAGCACCGCATCGGATGACGTGGTTGCCAGAACAACCGTCAGTTCCGTGCGCAGGTACCAGATGAAGGAAAAGATGCTGATGCCACACAGCCGCAGCAGCAGCCCGAGCCCGACCAGAACGAACACTGCAACCAGCGCCGAATACAGCGCGACAAACACCCCAAGCTGCCCAAGGGAGCCTGCGCCGAAATGACCGACGGTATAGGCGATCGCCCCCAGAACCCCGATCGGGGCCACCCGGATGACCATGCCCATTATGCGAAACAGGACAGCCGCGACTGAATCAATCAGCGCCGCCGCCGGTTTTCCCTGCTCCCCGGCCATGGACAGCCCGCAGCCGAACAGGATCGCAAACACAAGAACCTGCAGCACATCGTTATGCACAAACGCGCTGAGGGGATTCTGGGGCACGAGATGTAAAAGGAAACCCACCAGACCATCATGGCGCAGGGTCGCCGCACTGTCCCCGAACTGGCCGGGCAGGCTTTGTGTCAGCGCGCCAGCATCGATATTCATCCCGGCCCCCGGCTGGAATATCGCCGCCGCCGCCACACCAAGGCATAGGGCGATGGTGGTTGTGACTTCAAAATAGACCAGCGCCTTCAGGCCGATCCGCCCCACCGTGCGCAGGTTGCCCGCCCCGGCGATGCCCTGCACCACCACGCAGAAAACAAGCGGCCCCACAAGCATGGCGATCAGCCTCAAGAACAGGTCGCTCAGCGGTTTAAGCGACACCGCGATACCCGGCGTCGCAAGGCCCAACGTGACGCCAAGCACGGTCGCCAGCACGATCTGGAAAAACAGCGATCGGCAAAAACGCATTTCGTTACACTCTATACCTTTCCAGATACCGGGGATTTCCTGCCAGCATCCTTGAACACCAAATGGTCTATCAGGAAACAACCATAACGAATACGATCTTGCATACAAGATGCAATGCACACCGAAACGAGCGCATGTGCGCAGCCGAAACGGTTACGGAAACAGGAATCAGGGTGTTCTGGTATCGTTTTCGCGATATAAACCGTTTTTCATCATATACTTATGTGAAATAAAGCCGGTCCTGCGCCGTTTTGCGTTTTTTGTGTTCTGTTGCCGTTATGAAACACCATGCCGGCGGCGGCGCTGGCCCGCGGCGGCCGGAAACCGGCTGGCACATTGATTGCGTTGCCAAACCCTGTCCGCTTGCGCATACTCACTGGTATGCAAGAGCAAGACAAAACGGCTGACAGAAATCCTCACATCATCGAGGATCGCATCATCCGGGCGGCCCTGTCGGGTCATATCGCCCCGGGGGAGCGACTGGGCGAAAAAGATCTTTCCCAGATTTTCAATGTCTCCCGCACGCTTGTCCGGGAAGCCATGATGCGCCTGCAGGCCCGTGGCATTGTCGAAGTCTCGCCCCGCCGGGGATGGTTCGTCATCGAACCATCCGTGGAGGAGGCACGCCACACGATCGATGCCCGGCGCGCGCTGGAGGTGGGAATGCTCGTCACCATCCATGACATCCAGCCCGCGCAGATCCGCACATTGCGCGAGCATGTCCTGTCTGAACAGCAGGCGCTTGCATCGGGCGACCGCGCGCAGCGCAGCTATCTTCTGGGCCATTTCCATGTCTGCCTTGCCGAAACCCTTGGCAATCCCGTGATCGGTTCCCTGTTGCAGGACCTGACGACACGCACGGTGCTGATTGCGGCCCTGTATCAATCCACCCATGACGCGCACGAATCATGCTGCGAACATGGCCAGATCATTGATGCGCTGGAAAAGGGCGACCCGACGGAAGCCGCGCGGTTGATGGATGTCCACCTGCGCCATGTCGAAAAGGCCCTGAACTACCGCCACGTCGCAAACCGGCTGGAACATCTGAAGGCTGCCCTTCAGGGGATCTGATTTCGACCGGCCGCATCCGTGTCGGGGACAGCATGCGCAGGCATGGCGGAATGTTGTCCGTAGGGCAGGGGTGTTCGCCGTGATGAACGCTTCCTATTTGCAGGTCCATGTGCTTCCCTTCACGCGCCTTAACCAAAGGACGGAACGATGAAGCTTTATTATGCTCCGGGTGCGTGTTCCCTTGCCTCGCATATCATTCTTGTTGAAACGGGATTGCCCTACAGTCTGGAACAGGTGGACCTGAAGGCCAAGACAACAGCCGACGGGCGCGATTATCTGAAGATCAACCCGCGTGGCGCCGTGCCCGCGCTGGAGATTTCGCCCGGCGTCGTCCTTACGCAGAACGTGGCGGTGCTGCCCTATATCGGCAGCCGGTCGGAAAACCCGGCGTTCAGGCCCGCGCCGCATTCGCTGGAACATGCCCGCCTGCTGGAAGCGCTTGGCTTCTGCGAGGATGTGCATTCAGCCTTCGGTCCCCTGTTTGCCCCCGACCTGCCCGATGTCATGCGCGAGCGGATACTGGCGCTCATCACCCGGCGGATGAAGCAGGTCGAAGCCATCCTGACGGCGGGTGAAAACGGCCATCTCCTGCCCGCAGGCTTTACGCAGGCCGATGCGCTGCTGGCGGTGATCCTGAGCTGGGCGCCCCATGTCAACGTGGATCTTTCCGCCTACCCCCGCGCATGTGCGCTGCGCGACCGGGTTTTTGCCCGTCCCGCCGCCCGCAAGGCCATGACGGAAGAAGGGCTGGCCTGACCCCACGCGCCGCAGGGTTCATGCCGCTTTCTGATAATAAAACGTTCCTGATGCCGCCTTTTTTCATAAGGGCGGCATTGGTGAATACTGTCTGAAAAACGCACGATCAGGAAGCACGCAGGCTTCCGAAGCGGTTTTTTATGAAGGTGTCTGAAACACCTGTAGTCAGTGCGTATCTGTCCTGGGAAGAAACCATACCCTTAATCAATTACCTATCTGCCCGCACAATCAGGCAGGTCAGTATCGGGAAATGGGTCTGCCTGATAAATCTTCCAGTCATTTCCATCACGCTGTAACCGGGCACATACTGCAGGTGGCCCACCAGCCCCTTGTGGAAGAGGCATGCGGAGTTGAATGGCCGAATTATTCCAGCTTGTCCTTACTTCCTTGACCGTCATAAAAGAGGTCCGGCATGAATCAAAATACTGCGTATGGGTGAATAATCCCCGTCTCCAGTAAAATTACCGTACGTCCCGGATTTACAGGCGTGAATGATCTGTTTCATGCCTGCTTCTGGATCAGTAACCGGCTGTCAGATGAAGCCGGACAGGATGGGCCTTGAGTTCAGCCCGCCCTGAGTATGCCGTCATATGGGATCAGGATGATTTTGCCTTGCCGCGCGATGGGGCCTTGCGCGTCGGGCGTGGTCTGGCCGGGGCGGGTGCTGTCCGGGCGGCGGCGCGGCGGGATGGTTTGGACGCGGGCTTTGCGGGGGTCGCTTCGTCGGGTTCGACCTTATCAGGTTCGGTCCGGGCGGCGGCCTGCGTAGCAGCGGGGGCTGCCGTGTCCGGCGCAGGGGGTTCGGGCGCGGATGCGGGTGTTGCGGAATGGGGCACGATCCTGCGGCCCAGACCGGTTTCCCGCGCCACATCAGCCCGCTTTTTCGCGTAATCGGGGGCGACCAGCGGATAATCACCCGGCAGGCCCCATTTCGCGCGGTACTGCGCGGGGGTCATATGGTAATTCGTCATCAGGTGACGGCGCAGCATCTTGAGCTTCCGCCCGTCTTCCAGACAGACGATATGGTCGGGAAAGACCGACTGGTCCACCGGCACGGCGGGCGGCTGCACCCGGTGGGCGGGTTCCGGTGCGGGTTGTGGCGCTATTTCGCGTATTGCGGCGTAAACATCGCGGATGAAGGCGGGAACATCCGCCGTAGGCACGGATGTATTGGTATTGCCAAGATGCGCCGCAACAATATCGGTCATGGCCATGATGATGGCGGGGGACATGTCATCTGACTGTTCCATAATACGGCCCTTCCTGAAATGGTGATGGTTTAAATTGAAACAACAGCGCGACCGCAGCGGAGTTTCTTTTTGGCGTGACAGAATATCACGTCATAACACAGTCCCGCCGGGTCATGACCTTCCGGCTTTATTTCCTGTCCGCGCCGCGGGATCACGGGGAATGCGGCCGCGCAAAAGATGGAGCGGGCGCAGGGCAGTTTTTCTGTAACGATAAATAAAATTCATAAAAACCATAAAAAAGACGCGATTAATACTTTATTCATTTCATGAAGGCCCACCCCCGATCCGCCGCGCGGGCGATACGGAAACCTGGCATGGGCAGGGTGCGGGGCAGGGACCGTATTATTTCACGCCATGTCGTGCCCGGTAACAATATGCCACATTCCCCTGCATAGAACGGTTTGATAAACGCGACGTTATGCCCCCGGGCACGCAGCCCGCCGCCCCGGGGGCAGATGACCATGACTTCAGCCCCGCTGGGGGCTTCGATACCCCGGCACGGCAGGAAAGATCACCACGGGCCGGGATCAGGGGCATCCCTGCATCCGGGTGTGCGTAGATATTACAGGAAATACAATCTCTCACCAGGCAGTATAACAAACCTGTCCAGGAGAAAATCCATGGATACAACTGCATCACCAAAAGTAACCGTCATCATCCCGGTATGGAATGGCGGCGACTTCATCGGCAATGCCATCGCATCGGTTCTGGCGCAGACACTGGGCGATTTCGAACTGATCGTGGTTGATGACGCCTCGACCGACAATACGGTCGATGTGGTCGGCGCGATCCACGATCAGGACGCGCGCGTCACTGTGCTCCACCAGCCTGAGCGCATGGGTGTTTCCGCCGCGCGGAACCGGGGGCTGGACATGGCGCGTGGCGCGTTCGTCGCGGTGCTGGATGCTGACGACGTATGGCTGCCGCAGCGACTGGCGATTATGGTGGACGTGCTGGAACAGCATGGCGTCGATCTGGTGGCGGACCAGCAGACACTGGTTGAATTCGGCACCGGGCGCACACTTGGCCTGACCATGCGCGATGCGTGGATGCAGGGCGGGGCGGATATTCCGCTGTCCGATTTCGTGCTGATGGACTGGCCCGGACGCAAGGACACCCGCAATATCGGGCTGATAAAGGCGGTGATGCGCCGCAGCACCATCGAACGCGCGGGCGTGCGCTATGATGAAACGGTCCATCTGGGCGAAGACTTCCTGTTCTATGCCTGCCTGCTGGTTTCCGGGGCGCGGATGCGGTTCGTTTCCACGCCGCTTTACGCCTACTCGGTCCGCACGCATTCCCTGTCGCAACTGACCACGCCCACGACCGGGCAGATAGAGGTCAACCGCCTGCTGCGTGAATGGCTGTGCGCGCATGGGCGGCAGCGCGCGGATTATGCGCGGGTGCGGATGATTCTGGATTACCGGGAAAAGGCGCTGTGGCTTCAGTATCTGCTATGGTCGTTGCAGACGCGGCATTTCGTGCTGGCGCTGCGCACGCTGCCGCGCATCGGCATTGATGTGTGTTTCCTGTGGGTCATGGATTTCGTGCGCCGGAAACTGCATCTGGTCCAGAGCGATTTCAACCCTGCGATCATCGGGAAAATCGAGCGCCGCATGCCCCTGTGCCGACCGCCGTAAACGCCCGCTTTCGTGCCAGATCCCCGTCCGCCCCTGCGCCTGCGCCCGGCCCGTGGGCGGACGGGCCGTTTCAGCGGCCCGCCATGGACGGACCGCCTGTCATCCCCGCCTGCAATCTGCTTGCGGCGCCTGCCGTGCCACGGCACCGACCTACGGACCCCTTCATCCCCGGCATCCTTCACACCGCAGGCGGGGGCCGTAGCCCGCCTGCCTTGCGTTTCCCGTTATCCCGTCCGCACCCAATCGTGAACGATCCCGCGCGACCCGTCGCCCGCGCGGGAATGCCGACCTGTCGCGCTGTCGAAATGACCGGGCGTGGACTGTTGCGTCCAAAGTCGGGGCGGGCTGAATGCTGTCTGCATGCGCAAAGGTACTTTTATATTATAAAATAGTGAGTTATTCGTTTCGAATTGGGGTGAGAAAATAGTCTTCCAGCCGACAGGAGTTTATGGATGCCGGATACCGGACGCAGGGGTCTTCCTACACGCCGACAGCTTTTGACCCGTATCGGCGCGCTTGCGGGCAGTGCGGCGCTTTATCAGGCCATGACCTCCCTCGGCCATGCGCAGGGAACCGACTTTAGCGGCCCACCCGTCCTGACCGGGGCGCGGCGGGGCACGCGCGTACTGGTGCTGGGGGCGGGACTTGCGGGCATGCTGGCGGCCCATGAACTGCGCAAGGCCGGATATCAGGTGCAGGTGCTGGAGTTTCAGGGCCGCAGCGGCGGGCGCAATATCAGCCTGCGCGGCGGCGACACCATTACCGAACTGGGCGGGGCCACGCAGAAGGTCGGCTTCGCGCCCGGCAACTACATCAATCCCGGCCCGTGGCGCATTCCCTACCACCATCAGGGGCTGCTGCATTACTGCCGGGAATTCGGCATCGAGCTTGAGCCGTTTGTGGAACTGAACCACAATTCATGGCTCCATTCCTCATCCGCCTTCAACGGCAGCCCGGTGCGGTATCGGGAGTTTTCTGCCGATTTCCACGGGTTCACGGCGGAACTTCTGGCCAAGGCCATCGACCAGCACCGGCTGGATGACGTGGTTGGCGCGGATGAACACGAATACCTGCGCGCCGCCATGCGCGAATGGGGCAACCTTGATGCCTCCATGGCCTATCGCAAGGGCCGCCTGACATCGGAAACACGCGGGTATGAAAAGGCCGCCGGCGCCGGGCCGGACGGCGCCCCCGTGCCGTCCGGGCTGCTGGCGCGCAAGGACGTGATGCGTTCGGGGCTGTGGACGTGGATGGCCTTTCACGAACATCTTGACATGCAGACCACCATGTTCCAGCCCGTGGGCGGCATGGACATGATCGGCAGGGGGTTCACCCGGCAGGTGCATGACCTGATAACCCTGAACTGCCGCGTCTCGGCCATTCACCAGAATGACAGGGGCGTAAGCGTTACCTATGGCGACATGAACCACGGCGGCGTTGTGCGTGAGGCACAGGCCGATTACTGCGTATGCACCATTCCGCTGCCCGTCCTGTCGCAGCTTGATGTGCAGGTCAGCCCGGCGATGCAGGCGGCCATCATGGCGGTGCCCTATGCGTCCTCCGTCAAGATGGGGCTGGAGTTCCGCCGCCGCTTCTGGGAGGAGGACGAACAGATCTATGGCGGCATTTCCTTCACCGACCAGCCGATCAGCCAGATTTCCTATCCCAGCCACGGCTACCTGTCGCGCGGGCCTGCGGTCCTGCTGGGGGGGTACATGTTCGGTCCCGCCGCCTATGATTTCGCGGGCATGACACCCGCGCAGCGGCTGGAAGCGGCGCTGACGCAGGGGGAAGTGCTGCACCCCCGGCAGTACCGCAAGGAATTTTCCAACGGGATCAGCTTTGCCTGGAGCCGCACGCCATGGACCATGGGCTGCTGTTCCATGTGGAGCGAACAGGCCCGCAAGACACATTACAAGGCATTGTGCACCATGGATAACCGGGTGGTTCTGGCGGGCGAACATGCGTCCTATGTCGGGTGCTGGCAGGAAGGGGCGATCCTGTCCGCCCTGTCCGCCGTCACACAGCTACACCAGCGCGCGCAGGGGGCATGATGATGATGCGCAGGACTGTTTTCGCGGGCGTCATGGCCGCCATGCTGCCGCTGGTGGCGGGCGTCGCCGCACACGCCGATACGGCCAGCGGGTTTTCAGGCCCCGTCCAGCCCCTCAATTCAGGGGAGGCGGTCTACCAGCATGTCTGTCAGGGCTGCCACATGCCCGATGGCCGGGGCGCGATGGGGGCCGGGGCGCGTTTCCCCGCCTTTGCCGACAATCCCAAACTGCAGAGCAGCGCCTACCCCGTCTATGTCGTCCTGAACGGGTATGGCGGCATGCCGTGGCTTGGCGGTATCCTCAATGACCAGCAGATTGCCGAAGTCGTCAATTACATCCGCACCCATTTCGGCAACCATTACACGGATGCCATCACCGCCCGGGACGTTGCGACCCAGCGCCCGCCCCACACCCCGGAAGAGGAATAACGCCATGCCCCGCCACACCAGAGCACTTGGCATCCTGACGCTTGTGTCCGCCATGGCCGCAGCCCTGCCCGCAGCCCACGGCGCGGATGGCGTCGTGCGCCATCATGAGGGCAAGTTCCCCATCGCGTCCGCCATCGAGGTACCGGCAGGGGCCGCCACCATCTACCTTAGCGGCATGGGCGCGCCGGTGGTGGATGCGAAGGCCGACCCGCATTCCATCGCAGCCTATGGTGACACGCAGGCCCAGACGCGCGGCGCGCTGAAACGCATCGAGGACACGCTGAAAACCCTCGGCCTGACCATGGGCGACATCGTGCAGATGCACATCTACATGGCGCAGGACCCCAGCCTGGGCAAACTGGATTTCGATGGCATGATGAAGGGCTATACCCAGTTCTTCGGCACGGCAGCGCAGCCGGACCTGCCCACCCGTTCCGCCTTTGGCGTGGCCCATCTGGCCAATCCCGGCTGGCTGGTTGAAATAGAAGTCACCGCCGTCCGTCCGCCCGCGAAAAAGGCGGGCTGAAACAGGGCGTTATTCCACCGGCCCATGCAGGCCGCCGCCATACGGGGCCGGTGACGCGGATGCAACCGCGGATGCCGCCATGGCGCATGGCTGCCTGTGGCATGGCGTAGGGCGGGGGCGGGGCGTGCTTGCCGCGGGCGGGCGATGGGATCATCATCGCCGCGACAGAACCGTGGAGAGACAGATATGCCAACCCTGTTCACCCCCCTGAAGGTGGGCGCGCTGACGCTGCCCAACCGGATCATCATGGCCCCGCTGACCCGCCTGCGCGCGGGTGCGGGCCATATTCCCAACGATCTCATGGCCACCTATTACGCCCAGCGCGCGCTGGCGGGGCTGATCCTGTCCGAAGCGACGCCCGTTACCCCGCAGGGTATCGGATATGAGGGCGTGCCGGGCATCTGGACGGCCGAACAGGCGGAAGGGTGGAAAAAGATCACATCCGCCGTGCATGAGGTGGGCGGGCGCATTTTCCTGCAACTATGGCATGTGGGGCGGATTTCGGACCCGTATTTCCTTGATGGCCAGCTTCCCGTGGCCCCCAGCGCCATCGCGGCGAAAGGCCATGTCAGCCTGCTGCGGCCAAAGCGCGATTACGTCACCCCCCGCGCGCTGGAAACGGATGAAATACCCGGCATCGTCGCCGCCTTCCGCCGGGGCGCGGAACTGGCGCAGGTGGCCGGTTTCGATGGCGTGGAAATCCATGGGGCCAATGGCTACCTGCTGGACCAGTTCCTGCAGGATTCCACCAACCACCGCACCGACCGCTATGGCGGGTCGATTGAAAACCGCGCCCGGCTGATGCTGGAAGTGACCGACGCCGCCATTGACGTATGGGGCGCGGACCGTGTGGGCATGCACCTCTCGCCGCGCTGCGACCTGCATGACATGGGCGATTCCAGCCCCGCCGCCACCTTTGGCTATGTCGCCACCGAACTGGGGCGGCGCGGCATCGCGTTCATCTGCGCGCGTGAAGCCGAAGGACCGGACAGCCTTGGCCCGCAGCTTAAAAAGCAGTTTGGCGGCGTGTATATCGCCAATGAACGCTTCACCGGCGCCAGTGCTGAAAAGGCGGTTGAGGAAGGCCGGGCCGACGCCGTGGCCTTCGGTCAGGCATTCATCGCCAATCCCGACCTGCCCGAACGCCTGCGCGCGGGCGTGGACCTGACCCCGCCCGATCCGTCCACCTTCTATACCCACGGCCCGCAGGGATACGTGGATTATCCAACCGCAGGCGAATCAGGCGACTGACGGCCCGGCCCGGTGCCATGGCCCGTCCGCCGGGGCGGGCCATGGGTGCCCCCGCATCAATATATTAACCTAAACTGATAAGTTATCCTTCACATGCGGGCGCTGCATGTGCCATCATCACGGCATGGACACGCACACACCCCACGGTGCCCGCGCCGCCCGCGTGGCGGAGGATCTGCGCCTGCTGGTCGGAAAGCTCAAGCGCCGCCTGCGTGAGCAGTCCGACGGGGGCGACCTGACCCCATCGCAGACAGCGGTGCTGCTGCGGCTGGAAAAACATGGCCCCGCCACCGCGTCCGCCCTTGCGCGGGCCGAAGCCATGCGCCCGCAATCCATGGGGCGGATCATCACGGTGCTGGAATCCCATGGCCTGATCGCGGGCACGCCGGACCCCGCTGACGGGCGGCAGACCCTGCTGGCGCTGACCGATACATGCCGCGAATGGCTGGCCAAGGGCCGTGCCGCGCGTCAGGACTGGCTGTGTACCGCCATCACCACACATCTTGACGCGCATGAGCAGGACGAACTGCTTGCCGCCGTAGCCCTGCTGCGGCGCGTAATCGGGGAGTGACAGCCCGCGCCATCCCCCGCCACCCCTTATCCAAGCCGAGGCCCGCATGACCATAACCACACTGGACCCCAAAACGGCCCTGATCGTCATTGACATGCAGAAGGGGATTGTCGATCTGCCGCTGGTCCATCCCATCAAGCCGATCATTGAACGTACGCAGGACCTGCTGAACACGTTCCGCGCGCGCGGCCTGCCTGTCGTGCTGGCGCGGGTGGTGGGCACCGCGCCGGGGCGCACCGAAAGCCCGCGCTTCGACCCCGATGGCGTGCCCGACGACTTTGCCGATCTGATCCCGGCCCTGAACCAGCAGTCCAGCGACATCGTATGCGCCAAGCGGTCATGGGGGGCGTTCGCCACCACGGACCTGGAATCCCGGCTGAAGGGCATGGGGGTGACGCAGGTGGTCGTGATCGGCGTCGCCACCGCTACGGGGGTGGAGGCCACGGCGCGACAGGCCTATGAGGCGGGCTTCAACGTTACCCTTGCATCCGACGTGATGACCGACATCCGCGAGGAAGCGCATGATTACAGCCTGAAGCACGTCTTTCCCCGGTTGGGGGAAGTCGGCACCACGTCCGACATCATCGGCATGATGGGCCGCGAAAAGCGGGGGCAGTGAACCCCACGCGGCCGGGCGGCATCTGGCGGCCCTTCGGGCATTTCAATTACCGGCTGTGGGCGGCGGGCGCGCTGGTGTCCAATATCGGGACATGGGTGCAGCGCACGGCGCAGGACTGGCTGGTGCTGACCGAACTGTCACGCCACAGCGCATCGGCGGTGGGCGTGGTCATGGCGTTGCAGTTCGGCCCGCAGCTTGTCCTGCTGCCATGGACCGGGGTTGCCGCCGACCGTTATGACCAGCGCAGGCTGCTTATGCTGACACAGGCGGCCATGGGCGGGCTGGCGCTGGTTCTGGGCGTGCTGACGCTCATGCATGTGGTGCGGTTGTGGGAGGTGTGCGTTTTCGCCGCCCTGTTCGGTTCGGCTGCGGCATTTGATTCGCCCGCGCGGCAGACTTTCGTGGGTGAACTGGTGGGGGATGCGGACCTGCCCGCCGCCGTGGCGGTCAATTCCATGTCGTTCAATGGCGCGCGGATGATCGGCCCCGCCATATGCGGGCTGCTGATCGCGTGGGTGGGAACGGGATGGGCGTTCATGCTCAATGGCGTGTCGTTCATCGCCGTCCTGATGTCCCTGCGGCTGCTGCGCCGGGGCGATCTGCTGGCCAAGCCGCGCACCCCGCGCGGACGCGGCGCGTTCATGCAGGGGCTGCGCTATGTCTGGGGGCGTCACGACCTGCGCAGCGTGCTGGTGATGCTGTTCCTGATCGGGACGTTCGGGCTGAACTTTCCCATTTTCATCTCCACCATGGCGGTCAAGGTGTTTCATGCCGATGCGCGGCAGTACGGGATGCTGTCCTCCATCATGGCGGCGGGGACGTTCGCCGGGGCGTTCCTGAGCGCACGCAGCACGCGCGACCGTTTCGGGTCCCTGCTGTGGGGGGCGGTGATTTTTGGCATCGGCTGCACGCTGGCGGCGTGCGCGCCGACCTACTGGACATTTGCGGCCGCCCTTATGGTGATCGGGGTTGCGACGCTGCTGTTCACCAGCACGTCCAACAGCCTTATGCAGCTTGCGACCGAACCGGCCATGCGCGGGCGGGTGATGGCGCTGCGCGTGGGCATTGCGCTGGGTGGCACGCCCGTTGGCGCGCCCTTCGTGGGATGGGTGGCGGACAGCTTCGGCGCGCGGGCGGCATTGATGGTGGGGGCGGCATCAGGTTTCGGCGCGGCACTGATCGGCTGGCGCGCCCGGCATGCAGCCGCCACCCGGAACTAGGGCAACACCCGGCGACTTCACAAAACACCACCCGCGCCCATAAGGCGGGCGCGGGCAGGGATCAGATTTCCGCCGCCGGGTCGGGCTGCGTGTTGACCTCGCCAGCCCCGTCGGCTTCGTCGGCATGATCGGGCAGGCGATCGGACAGCAGGGCGCGGGGGCGGCCGATCCACAGCCCGTCGCACAGATGGTCGCGGCGGGGATTGCGCGTATTGGGATGGATCAGGATGTTCAGCCCGCCATGGTTGAGCATGAGCCACGGCACAAGCGCCGCGAATACCGGCGTGGCGAAGGCGATCTGGTACATGGGGGCCACATGCGGGCCGACCGGCACGTCATGCCACCGCCCCAGCCGGACGGGAAAACGCGCGGCGATCAGGTCGCGCAGGCGGGTGGCCGTGGCGCGGCCCGTGGCGTCATCGAAATAGACATGGGCATGGTAGCTGGCGATTTCGGCCACGTGGCGGGGGGATGGGCTGGCGTCGGTCATGGGGCGGGTCGGTTCCTGTAAGGGCGTGCGGCGGCGGCCATCGCGCATCGGTGGGCGTATAACGCGCGGCGGGGCGTGGGGGCTGTTTCAAAAAACGGTCAGGACAGCACACCGTCCGCCATGCCCGCCCGCGCGTATGATCCCGCCTGTATCCGGCCCCCCGGTCAATGCGCGCAGGCGAATGATGCCCTGACTGCGCCCGGAATGTGGCACGGGCAGGGCAGGGCGTGCATTATTTCCACACCCACTTGCCAACCACGCGGCCATTGATGACCAGATCGGCGGCATCGACCTCATCCACGGGGTAGGTGGGATTGACGCTGATGATGCGGATGCGCGGCGGGCGGGAATTGGGCACCAGCATAAGCTGCTTCAGCACCACGCCCATGCCGTTCCACAGCACGTACACCCCGTCGGGCGAGGGCACGCGGTGGCCGGTATCGACCAGCACGCGGTCGCCCGCCATGAATTCCGGCTCCATCGAATTGCCCGCCACGCGGATGATGGCAAGCCCGCCGGTATCAGGCAGGTAGTTGCGGATGAAATCACGCGGGATGCGCCATGAATCCAGCGTGGGATGGCTTTCACCATCGCCGCAGGCCGTGTGATCCACGATCGCGCCCGCCCCGGCCTGTGGCGAGATGTCGTATTCATGCACCGTAACCGCCCCGTCATCATCATGCAGCGGCAGGGTGGCGCGTTCCGCCCGGCGGATGCTTTCGTTCAGGTCGGTTTCCCCCGGCACGATGCCGCACAGCCCCCATATCTCCGCCGGGGCGATGGGCGGGTCGCCCCGGTCCGTCAGCAGCGGGACAAGGCGGCGGACCATGTCAACGGGAATGAAATCCTTCTTCAGCTTGTTTTCATAGAAGGCGTAGCTGGAAAACTTCTCCCCCATGCCCAGATCGCGCGCCAGGCCGCGCACGGTATAGCCCGCGCGTTCACGCAGCGCCTTCAGGCGCTGTGCTGCGGGACTGGCCCCCGATGCGCTGCTGCCGCGCAGCAGGTCGCTGGCGGTGCAGCCCAGAACGGCGGCCACCTTTTCCAGCCGGTCGCCGCCGGGGTGGCGCGACTTGCCGCGCAGGATGTCATGCACGTACGTCTCGTTCAGGCCGGCGCGCTCGGCCAGACGTTTCTTGTTCAGGTTGAGCAGCGCCATGCGGCGCTCGATCTCGGCTGCGGCGGGGGAGCGTGTATCCATAATGGGAACTGTCCCATAATCCGGCGTCATGCGGTAGAGGGGACATATCCCATTACTGCTTGACATATTGGGAAATGTCCCATATCTATCCGGCCATGCCCGCACGCCCTTCCACCCCCATCCCGCCCGACCTGCACCGCGTCGCGCGGCTGGGCTGGCATGTCTATCCCGTGCGGCGGGGATCGCGCGCGGCGTGCTTCCGTGGCGCGGTGGATGCCGCCACATGCGATATGGACACCATCGCCACATGGTGCGCGCGCTGGCCCGGCTGTGGCTGGCGGGTGGTGACGGGGCCATCGGGGCTGTTCGCGCTGGATGTGGACCGTCCGGGCACCCATGCCGCCGATGGGGTGGCGGCGCTGGCGGCCCTCGTGCGCCAGCACGGTCCGCTGCCCCCGCGCCCGATGACGCGCACCGGCGGGTCGGGCGGTGCGGTGCTGTTTTTCCGCCATCGTGGCGAATCCCTGCGCGGGCAGTCCGGCTGCCCCGCCCCCGGTCTGGACCCGCACCGGGGGCGGCAGGCCGTCACCATCCCGCCCGCCATCCATGCCGCAACGGGCGGGGCCTATACATGGCGCGTCCCGCCATGGCAGGTGCCGCCGCCGCCAATCCCGTCATGGCTTGGCCGCCTGCTGGCCCCGACCGATGATACCCTGCCGCCCCCGCCGCGCCATGTGGACAGCGCGCGGGCGCAGGGGGCGCTGGTGCGCGCGCTGCATGCGGTATGCGACGCGCCCGCGGGCACGGCCAATACCACGCTGAACGCCCGCGCCTATGCGCTGGGCCGATGGTGCGGGGCGGGGCTGCTGGATGTGGCCACGGCGCGCGACACGCTGTTACACGCGGCGGCGCGGCGGCATATTCCTGTAGCCGAGGCACGGGCTACGGTCCGCTCCGGCCTGAATGCGGGCCAGCGCAATCCGCGCATGCCGTTTCATGGGCACTGAGTCCCATGCGTGCGGGGCAAAGCCCTGTCCTGACATGTCAGGGGTTACAAAACCCGCGCCCCCGCATCCCCGATCCATGGCTGCCGCCACCCTGTTTCAGCCCGTGCGCCGTGCCGCGCGGCAATCCCTGCACCCGTGCGGATGGCTGCTGATACGGGCCTCTTTTTACCCGAAAGAGCGGACGCGCCCGCGCCCCGGCGCAGCGCCCTGCCGCCCACAGGGTCGGTCCTGCGTATTCGGCCGGGTGATGGGGTGGACCGCTCTGCTGTTCAGAAAAGCAGCGACGGCGACATTCCGCCATGTCCGGCTCCGTGCCGGAGCGCAGCACCTGTCCCTGCCGCCAGACCGGCTGGTATCGCGCCATCCCCTCCTTACCCGCAAAAGCGGGCACGCCTGCATCCCGTCATGCCCGGCAATGCGCCGGACGGCAGCAGCTATCCTGCCGCCAGCGCAGCCCGTTTTCCGGGGCCTGCGGGATCGATCCTGTCCATTCTCCGTTCCGCCCGCGCAGATCCCATGGGATCTGCGCGGTTCAGCAGGGTCGGGCATGACCGCATCATGTTCGACGCACCGTTTCCACAGCCTGCCTCAGCCAGCCTGTATGCCGGTCATGCGCCGTGGCGGGCGGTGTTACGGGCTGCCCGCCCGTCATGATGACCGGCACAGCCAGCAAAGGCCCCGCCATGTATGACCGCACACCCGCCATGCCATGGGGCATGCCTGCCATGGGGGCGACCCCACCGGCTGCGTGGATGGACCTGCTGGTGCGCGGGCCGCGCGGGGTTGCGCCGTCGCTCAGCAACTGTCTGGTGCTGCTGGGGCACGATCCCGCCCTGCGCGGGCTGGTGGCGTGGGACGAATTCGCCTGCCGCAGCATGGTCACGCGCGCGCCGCCCCCGGCCTTTGACGGCGCGCCCCCGCCGCCGGGTCCATATCCACGCGCGATGGACGACATGGATGTCGCGCTGGTGCAGGCGTACATGCAGCGTGCCTATGGCCTGCCGGTCAGTCGCGCCGTAGCCGAACAGGCCAGCCGCACCGCCGCAGGGCTGTGCCGCCGCCATCCGGTGCGCGAATGGCTCGATGGCCTGCGCTGGGATGGTACGCCGCGCCTTGCGACGTGGCTGCATCATGCGCTGGGCACGGTGGATGATGGCTACCATGCCGCCGTGGGCACGCGTTTCCTTGCCGCCAGCGTGCGCCGGGTGCGCGAACCGGGCTGCAAGTTCGATTACGTGCCGGTTCTGGAGGGGCCGCAGGGCATGGGCAAAAGCCGCCTTCTGGCCGCGCTGTTCAGCCCGCCCTGGTTCAAGGACGACCTGCCGCGCGATCTGGGCGACAAGGACGCGGCGCAGGGCCTGCTGGGGGTATGGTGCGTGGAGCTGGGGGAACTGCAGGCGCTGGGGCGCAGTTCCAGCCGGGACGCCAAGGCGTTTTTCAGCCGCCAGCAGGACCGGTACCGCCCCAGCTACGGCGCATTTGAAGTGACGCGCCCCCGGCAATGCGTGTTCGCGGGCACGACGAACGAGCGTGAATACCTGACTGATCCCACCGGCAACCGCCGCTACTGGCCCATTAGCTGCACCCGCGCGGATATTGACTGGGTTGTGGCATGGCGCGAACAGTTATGGGCGGAAGCGGCGGCGCGTGAGGCCACGGCCCCGATCCCCCTGTGGCTGGAGGACGCGCATCTGCACGCCGCCGCCCGGCAGGCGCAGGATACCCGCATGCACGAAGACCCGTGGCATGATCCCGTCAACGCATGGCTGCGCACCCGTGGCGCGGCCAGCGTGCGAATGGCCGACGTGCTGCATATGGCGCTGGGCCTGCCGCGCGACCGGCAGAACCGCGCCAGCCAGAACCGTGCGGCCAGCGTATTGCGCGCGCTGGGCTGGACACGGCGCAAGATCCGCAGCGGCACGGAGACATACTGGGCATGGTCAGCAGCGCCCGAGGGCAATGCAGGCCCGCAGCCGGGATCATGATGGCGGTGGGCGGTTGTGGCGTATCGGGGCCGTCACGCCTTCGATAGCGGAGTGACGGCAGGGGCCTGACCGGCTCCCGCCCGCGACCACACGCCAGCGGACAGGCGGTGTTCCCCTGTGCCGTTCTGGTCAGTTTCCCGGTTTCCGGCGGCGCGGGCGTCTGTTCCCTCCGTTCCGCAGGGGTGCGGCCATATGTACGGGCTTCAATAACCCTGTATCCCAAAGGGGAGGGAACACAGGGAACATGCCCTGCCTTTCCGCACCACCACATGGCTACAAAGCGCCGCGCAACCGCCCCGGCGTTCTGCACGGTCATTTTCCGGGCACGCGATCCCTGCCAGCCCGCACCCGTGCCGCCCGTGGGAACAGCCGCGCGCTACCATCCATGGTGTCCGGTCAGGTGACGGGCAGCCGTGCCCCTTTGTTGCACGAAACCGGCTGGCGCAGATGTCCCGGATACATGGCGGCAGGACGGCGTGCCGTTCAGTCAGGGCAGGGGTGGATATATCCCCTTCGGGCAAGGGACGTGGGGATTTCGGGCCGCTGTCCGGCGGGGCGATCGGGTACGGGGCGCGCTGCCTGCATGACGAATCGTTAGAATAATCCTGTCGCACACCGTCGCACAGGAAATATCATGGCCGTACCGCATAGCCGCACCCCCGTTGCCCCCACGCCCGCGCGCAATAACCCCGATGGCGTTCCCCACCGTATTGCCGCCCTGCTGCGTGCGGACCGGCGGGCGCGGCTGCTGGCGCGTGACATTGCAGCCGGGCTGAAGCCGGACATGGGCACGGATGGTCCCGCCGCCAGCGCCCGCGTGGTGGAAACTGTCCAGATCGACATGGCGCCGCACATGCGTCCGCACACCGTGCGCCGGTTCAGTGATACCTGCACGCTGGACCGGCTGTTCCACCGCGTCAACGCCGCCCTGACTGCCGACCAGCATGCGGCGGGCCTGCGTTTTCGGGCCTGCTGGCTGCGCAGCACGCGCCATGGCGGACTGGTGCAGCGCTACACGCCCCATACCGGCAGCGGATCAGGCACCCTGGAGGAAACCGAGGCCAGCGTACACGCCCGCCGTGCAATAGATCGCGCGCTGTCCCTGCTGACACCGGCCCGCGCCCGCGTTGTCTGTGCGGTATGCGGCATGGACGAAAATCCCGGCACCCGCATCCGCACGCTGCATATGGCGCTGGATATCCTGCACGAACGGTGGTGAGGGCAGGGAGCGCGTGTGCCCCCATTGTCAGTTGCGTCCATAATCGCGCAAGGGTCCGGCGGTCATGCGGCAATGGCGTCATGGGACGGAAATGCCATGACCTGTCTGTGGCCAGCCTGCCACGCGGACTATTGGCACGCACGCCGCCATCGTCCTGTATCCACGGAATCCCGATGGCCTCAACCACAACCAGCCATGCCCGTCTCTGCGTGCCCGCAGGGATTTCGGCAGTTATGCCATGACATGAGATGTCGTGCCTGTGCTGGCTTCCGGGGCCGGTCATGGGGTCAGGATTGCACGGCTGCTGGCGTATCCGTCGTGGCGCCGATGCGGCGTGGCGTGGTATGGCAAGGGTATGAACAGAACCGGTCTCTGCCTTGCCCTGCTGTCCGCCGTGCTGTTTGGCATCAGCACGCCCTTTGCCAAGCTGCTGCTGGATGGCATGACGCCACAGATGGCGGCGGGGCTGCTGTATCTGGGTTCGGGAACCGGGCTTGCGCTGGTGCTGGCCGCGCGGCGGGCGCTGCGGCTGCCCACGCATGATGAAGCGCCCCTGACGCGCGCCGATGTGCCGTGCCTGCTGGCGGTGATCGCCAGTGGCGGCGTGGCGGGGCCGCTGCTGCTCATGATCGGGCTGGCGCGCACGGATGCGGCCAGTGCGTCGCTGCTGCTGAATCTGGAAAGCATCGCGACACTGCTGATTGCGTGGGTCGTGTTCCGTGAAAACGTGGATCGCAGGCTTATGCTGGGCGCGCTGGCCATCGTGCTGGGCGCGGGCGTGCTGTCATGGCAGGGGCATGCGACGCTGGCCCCCGGCGCGCTGTATATCGCCGCCGCCTGCCTGTGCTGGGGGATCGACAATAACCTGAGCGGGCGGCTGTCGGCGGCTGACCCGGTGCGGATCGCCATGATAAAGGGCGTGGCGGCGGGCAGCGTGAACCTTCTGGTCGCGCTGCTGGTGCAGCATGCGGGCCTGCCGGGGGCGGGGATTGCCGCCGGGGCCGCCGTGGTGGGCTTTCTGGGCTATGGCGTAAGTCTTGTGCTGTTCATGCTGGGCCTGCGCCACCTTGGGGCGGCGCGGACGGGGGCGTATTTCGCGCTCGCGCCCTTCATGGGGGCGGTCATGTCGCTGTTCGTATTCCATACGCATGATATTGCGCGCCTGCTGGTGGCCGGGGTGCTGATGGGGATCGGGCTATGGCTGCACCTGACCGAACGCCACTCCCATTACCATGTGCATGAACCCATGGAGCACACCCATCGCCATACGCACGATGCCCACCACCAGCACACCCATGGCCCCGACGACCCGCCGGGTGAACCGCATACCCACCGGCACGTCCATACCGAACTGGCGCACACCCACGCCCATTACCCGGACCTGCACCATCGGCACGGTCACGATCATGACCATGAATCCGGGCATACCCATGCCGCGTAAGGCCGGACGGGAAGGATGCCCGTAATCGCGCATCCTGCGCGCGACGAGTGATGGATACGCCCAATCGGCCTGTATGGGATGAAGGGCCGGCAGGTGCGGCATTGACCGCTGTAACGACCATGTCGGTCATGCCCGCGCAAGACGCAGGGATGGTTCCCGTCAATGCCTTGCAGGCGGTATCTGTTGTTCTGGATGGTGCTTATCAGTCCCTGAAAATACCGGATCTGTGCAGCGCTTTTTCGAGGATGTTCCGCATTTTGGTATCGGATGCCGCTTTCAGGTCGGAAAACTTTATTTTGCGGGGGTGGAACCTGTTTATCCCCTCGACATGGTCTTCAAACATCCGGGTGAATTCCTCCGGGTCCCGCCAGTTCAGCATGTTCAGGTCCCAGTACGCGTAATCCCACCATCTGATCTGAAGCATTTTTTCGATGATTCTGTCATCAAACCGCATCTTTATTATTCTGGCCGGATTGCCGCCAACGATGGCGTAGGGGGGCACATCCTTCGTAACGACCGACCCGGCGGCCACGACCGCGCCGTCATGAATTGTAATGCCGCCCTTGACCATGACCCTGGTGCCAATCCAGCAGTCATTACCAATGACTATTCTGCCATAATCCGTATCGAACGGCAGTATTTTCCAGTCCCTGCCGTGCTGATGCGCCAGTTCGCGGTAATAATCATCCGTCGTAACCGGGCTGGAGGTTACGAAATCGACCGGATGAATCTTGCTGAAATCGGTAAAGCCATGGGAAATGGACGAATACCTGCCCACGGATACATCCGCATAGATTTTTGAAAAGGAATAGGAAAACGCCCCGCACTGAAAAAGCGTATTGGTCTTGAACCAGGTATGGCTTTCTATTTCAGCCGATTCATTTTTGCATTGTATGAATATTTTTTTGTTATCGACATTGATATTGTTTTGTTCAAGAGCGTTTATCAGTTCTTTATTTGAAATTATTTTCATGCGATTGATCCCCCCTTATATCGCTCCGATACTGATTCTGCATGTAAAAAACTGTTCAATGATCTTTTTTCATATAATAGTGAAACAAAATATAGAATTAAAATTTACACCATAAATATCCTGTTTTATCTATCATCCATGCACTTCTGTACATAAAATATCCCCATTTACTACTGAATTCTGGTTATATATGCCATGCTGATACCTGTGTGATAACCAATGCCTGCCCTTTTTTGCAAAATCATGGCGGATACTTCCGCAGGGCGCGCGGATTGACACCATCCCCGCCCCAAACCAACATGTGTGTCCGTAAAGGGCTGTTTCGGGTGCCGGGGCTGCCGGATGACGCGAAAGGGTGGCGTGATGGACTGGTACGAAGGCTGGCGTGAAGCGGATCTGCCATCATGGCTGGCGACGCCACGGCAGGATTTTGACCGTCTGGCCGCAGTACTCCTGCCCGAAGCGGGCAATCTGCTGGTAACGCAGGGGGTTTTTGCCCCGCTTGGCGCGGTGCTGGACCAGCGTGGCGGCATCGAACGGGTGGATAATCCGCCCGACACGGCGGATGCGGAAGGCCAGCTTGCCCATGTGCAGGGCCTGCTGCGTGACAGGGTGCGTGCTGGCCCGCGCCGGGCGGCGGCGTGTGTGGTCAACTGCACCGTCATCCTGCCCGGACAGAATGATCCGGGCACGGCGGCCATTGTCATGTGCGCCCATCGTGATGGCACGGCGGCGCAGATCGTGTTTCCCTATGGCTTCATCAACGGACAGGTGAAGTTCGACGCCCCGCTGCTGGAGGACGGGATACAGGACATTTTCCCGCCCATCCGGCTGCGGCCCTACGTCCGCAGCCATCCTGCGCGGGCGGCGGGCTATACCATTGGCGTTTTTGTGGTCCACGGCATTGACCGGGCCGAAGTGCTGCGCCGTTTTGCCATGACCGATAGCGGCGTGGCGGAGGATGCGCGCCCGGCCTGCCGCGCCGTGGCCTCGCTGCCGGGGGGATGGACCGCGCTGTGGTGCAACAGCGCCGACGATGCCCGCGCCCACCTTGCCACCCTGCCGGAACGCGGGGCGGGGGCCACCATCGTCACCTCCTTTATCGACGAACCCGCCTATCGCAGCGCCGCCGCCTGTTACCGCGACGGGGTGGAAATCTGGTCCGTCACCCATGATGGCGCGACAGGCCCGCATGACCTGAACGTAACCGGCACGCCGCCTGCGCAGTTGTCCGACATCATCGCGGATATGGAAAAGGAGGAGGCCGATTGCGGCTATCCGCCCGGCGCGATTGATTTCTGGTTCGACATTCCCGTCGCCCTTGTCCAGTGCGTAACCGGCTTCAGCTACTGCCAGATTGATGAAAACTCGCCTGTTTTCAACAAGATAGCCGAAAGCGGCCTGCCTGCGTAAGATATGGCGGCCCGTGGGCGCATGCGGCCCTGAAATACTGCGTACCGCGCGATGTATTTGCTGCCTGCATGGTTTTTCGACATAAGGATCACATCATGAGACAGCCGCGCCCGGTGGCCGCCAACGCGGTGCCGGGCGCTGGCGTTTACGGAGAAAACCCGCCATGCCCCAGCACCCTGCCACGGCTGCGCGGCGGGGTGGCTACAGCCGGAAACTGGCCGAGGAAATCTGCATCCGTCTGGCGGACGGTCACAGCCTGCGCGCCATATGCGCGGATGCGGGCATGCCGCGCCGGGCTACCGTGTTCCGCTGGCTGCGTGACAATGCCAGCTTCCGCGCCCTGTACGCCGCCGCGCGCGAAGCCGCCGCCGATACACTGGCCGAGGAAATCATAGCCATAGCCGACCACGCCACCGGCCGCGATGACGTGCCCGCCATCAAGCTGCGCATGGAAGCGCGCATGTGGGTCGCAACCCGCCTGCGTGCCCCCGCCGAACGCCGGGGGGAAGGCCAGCCCGCCATCACCGTCACGATCTCGCCCGATGACGCAGCTCTTTAGCCTGACCGCTGACCAGCACGCCGCCAACCGGTTGCTGGGCACGGATGTCACCCATATCCTGCTGCGGGGCGGGGCGCGGTCGGGCAAGACCTTCGTGCTGGTGCGCGCCGTTGTCATCCGCGCGCTGAAGGCGGCGGGGACGCGGCACGGCATTTTCCGCCACCGGCTGAACGCGCTGCGGGCGACGGTGGTGGCCGATACGTTTCCCGCCGTCATGCGGCGGTGCTTTCCCACCGTGGAATGGGCGCTGTCACGCACGGACTGGACGGTGGAGCTGCCCAACGGCTCCACCATCGTATTCGGCGGACTGGATGATGAGGACCGGACAGAAAAGATACTGGGGCTGGAGTTTGCGACCGTTTACCTGAACGAAGCCAGCCAGATCACCTATGGCGCACGCAACATGCTGCTTACCCGTCTTGCGCAGAAATCACCGCTGGCGCTGAAGGAATATATCGACGCCAACCCGCCCACCACCGCCCACTGGCTGTATCGGGTGTTTGAACAGGGGGTGGAGCCGGTATCGGGCGCGCCGCTGCCCGGTCGGGACCGTTATGCCACCATGCGGCTCAACCCCGATGGCAACCGTGCCAACCTTTCGGCAGGGTATCTGGCGCAGCTTGAGGCCCTGCCGGAACGCGAGCGCAGGCGCTTCATGCTGGGGGAATACCAGCAGGCGGTGGATGGTGCGCTGTGGCGGATGGAGGATTTCCGCCGCGACGCCCCCATAACCCCCGCCACGCGCCCCGCCGTGGCCGCACGGATGCGGCGCATTGTGGTGGCGGTCGATCCATCGGGCTGTAGCGGGGCGGAAGATACCCGGTCGGATGAAATCGGCATTGTCGTCTGCGGCGTGGACGGGACGGGTATGGGCCATGTGCTGGCCGACCTGTCCCGCCGCGACAGTCCGGCGGGCTGGGCGCGCACGGCGTTGCAGGCGCAGGCCGACTGGGGTGCCGAACGGATCGTGGCGGAACATAATTTTGGCGGCGCGCTGGTGGAAGCAACCCTGCGTGGCCTTAACCCCAACGCCGCCCTGCGCATGGTTACGGCCAGCCGGGGCAAGGCCGCGCGGGCCGAACCGGTTGCGGCGTTATATGAACAGGGGCGCGTCACCCACCACGGCGCCCTGTGTGTGCTGGAGGAGCAGTTATGCCAGTTTTCCGCCAGCGGCTATCACGGCGCCCGTTCGCCCGACCGGGCGGATGCGCTGGTCTGGGCATTGAGCGACCTGATGCTGTCCACCCCGCCGCCCGCGCCCGCGCGGTGGGTGCCGACGCGGTTCAATATCGGACGTTAGCGCCCGGTTGCGGACAGGCGGGACAGGTGGGCAAGGAAAGGCGTCATCCGTTCGATCTGCGCGGCGGGGGAGAAACGCTCCGCCTGACTGTGGCCACGCGCCACCATCTGCTGCCACTGCGCGGTGTCCGCCGTCATCCGGTCAAGGGCTGCGATCCCCTGCGTGATGTCGCCGGTGTCCAGGGGATCGACCAGCAGGGCGGCATCCCCCGCGATTTCGCCCGTGGCGCCCCCGCGCGATGTCAGGACGGGCACGCCAAGGGCCATGGCCTCGATGATCGGCAGGCCGAAGCCTTCGGCAAGGGAGGGGAACAGCAGGGCATGCGCGTCGCGCAGCGTGCGCAGCAGGGATTCCCGGCTGCACCACGGAATGCGGATGATCTGCTGCCGGGGCGTGCGGGGGGTGAAATCGGGCTGGTCATCCCCGTCCGGCCCCATGATGACCAGCGGGCGGGCCGTGCCGCTAAGGGCATGCGCGGCCACAAGGCGTTCGATGTTCTTGCGCGCTTCCACCCGCCCGATGAACAGGAAACACCCGGCGGGGGCGATGGCGGGGGTGGCCTCCATCGCGCGGCGTTCGGCATCGGTGATGCTGACGGGCTGGTAGAGGTTGAATATCCTGTCGGCGGGAACGTGAAACATATCCACGATCTGCTGGCGCACCGTTTCGGAAACGGTGACCACCACATCCGCAAGGGCGACCTGCTGGCGCAGCAGCTTTTCCATGAAGGTCCGGTCTATGCCGGTCAGTTCCGGGTGGGTCAGCGGGATCAGGTCATGGATCGTGACCACGTTGATCGCGTCATCCACCAGAAAGGGCAGGGGATATGTCGAATACATGATGGCGGGCGGCTGACCGCCACACAGCCGCAGCGGGCGGTTCCAGATGCGGAAATGCACATTGGCCAGCCGGAACAGGTCCGGCACGAACCAGCACCTCTCCCCCGTATCCGGGCGCTGCCGCCTGCGTACCCGCGTGGGAAAGGGCAGCAGCGCGTGCATGAAGCGCAGCACCTTGCGCGCGGGCGTGTTGGGTGGGGGGGCGGTGGCGTCTGGCGCGCGGTCCCACAGATAGGTCACATCGCAGCCCATCTGCGTAAAACACTGGCGCATGCCCGTGGTGTAGGTCGCAACCCCGGTCCCGCCGGGACGCCCCGTATTGCGGCTGTCGAGCCAGATCCGCAGGGGGGATGTTGAACCCGGATCACGCAACACCATCAGCTTTCCCCATCTTCATTGACGACGCGCCACAAGGCGGGTCCACCTATCCCATGAATAGCCGCCCCTGTCATGCCCACCCGCCCGTCAGGCCGGGACGGGGTGGAAATGGCGGGTAACATCCACCCGCGCACCGGGGGCAAGGCGCAGCAGCGGGATGCGGACATGGGCGAAGGCGGCGTTGACCAGCCCGTCGCGGTACTGGCGTTCGGGTCGGGCATGGGTGGCGTCATCCAGTTCAATACCCAGCACCACCGCGCCGGTGCCTTCGTCCACCACCACGAAATCAATGGATTTGGATGCGATCTTGAAAAACGCCTGCCGGTTCACGGTGCTGTCCGGGCCGCGTGGCACGATGAAATCCGCCATGCGCACCTGCGGGCAGACATGATAGCCGCGCGGCACCTGCATGCGCAGCGTATCCAGCACCCGGCGTTCCCATACCGACAGCAGGGGCCGGGGCTGGTACAGCCGCACCGCCCAGTCGTAATCGGTCATGGATACGGGAACGCTGAACCCTGCATCGCCCGCAAGGTCGGGCGGGACGGGACGCGGGCACCCGGATGCGGGCGGGGGCGGCAGGGATGGCCGCCTGCGCCGCACCACCGCCACAACCGCCGCGATGGCCACAAAAGCCACCCCCAGCCGGATCGGTGTCAGGAACAGGGGACTGATATCCATTAATTTTTTCCTCCCCACGGGTGCCGTGTCGCATGGCGGCCTGTCTATCGCGCTTCCGCCGTGACCGCACCCCCCAGATCACACATCACCCCGCACGCCCTGATACCGGAGAGAGAGCATGGACTGGCAGGAACTGAAAAAAACCTACCCGCGCGACCCGGACCTGCCGCCGCGCGCGCATGATCTTGCCGCACTGGGCCGGGTGCTGGCGGGCACGCAGTACGACGCCATCCCCAATCCCTTCGGCACCGAATATAACGGGGCGGGGGAATACATACCGCTGGCGCGGCGCAGGCCATCGGTGCGGACCAATATGTGCCGCGCGGTGGTGGATGATGCGGTGTCGCTGCTGTTCGGGGCGTCGCACTGGCCCGCAACCGTGGCGTCCGATCCGGCGCTGCCTGCCATCATGGCGCAGATGGCGGCGGAAACGGCGCTGCCCGCCCTGATGACACAGGCGGCGACGCGCGGCAGCGTGGGGTCGGTTGCCGTGCTGGTGGAAGCGGTGGACCGCCACCTGCGTTTTCAGGTGCATGATACGCTGTACCTGACCCCGCAATGGGATGCGGATGGCACGCTGGCCAGCGTTACCGAACGCTACAAGGTGACGGGCGCCATCCTGCTGGCGCAGGGCTGGCCCATCGCGCCCGATGAAATGGGCAGCGTGTTCTGGTGGCAGCGCGTATGGGACCGGGCGGACTGCCACGTTTACATCCCGCAGCGCGTCGATGCCGGGCCGCCCACGGGGGTGGACGCCACGCGCGGCACGCATCACGGTCTGGGCTTCGTGCCGTGGGTGTGGATGGCCAACCTTGCCGCCCCCGGCGTGATGGACGGGCCATGCACGTTCGCGCCCGCCATCGATACGGTGATCGAATGCGATTACCTGCTGTCCCAGGCGGGACGGGGGCTGAAATACAGTGCTGATCCGCGCCTTGTCATCCGTGCGGGGGCGGACCCGTATGCCGATGGCACGCCCGCATCCAGCGGCGGGGCGGCGGCGGCGCTGACCCTGCCGCTGGATGGGGATGCCAAGCTGCTGGAAATCAACGGCGACGCCGCCGGGGCCATGCGTGACCATTACCGCGAACTGCGCGCCAGCGTGATGGAACAGATACACGGCAACCGCGCACAGGCCGACAGCCTGTCCGCCCCCACGTCGGGCCGCGCGATGGAGATGCTGTACCAGCCCCTGCTGTGGCTGGCGGACCGGATGCGCCTGTCCTATGGCGAATACGGGCTGCTGGCGCTGTATCGCATGGCGTGCCGTTTTTCGCAGGTGATCGCGGGCGGCATACGCATCGGCGGGGTGGATTACGCGGGGCTGGACCCTGCGGGCCTTGCGTTGCAGTGGCCGCCCTATTTCCCCGGCACGGAAGCCGAGCTTGCGCAACTGGCGCAGGGGCTGGGGGCGGCGGTGCAGGGTGGTTTCGTCTCACGGCAGACGGCCTGCGCCATTTTCGCCGCCCGCGCCGGGTGCCCCGCGCCCCATGCGGAATGGGCGCGCATCGTGACCGAAAGCCAGACCTGACCTTACCCTGAAAAAAACCGAGGTACGACATGACCCGATCCAGCGTTCCCCAGACCCCCGACATGGATACCCTGCGCCATGAACTGGCCGCCCTGCGCGCCGAACGGGATGAAGCCGTAAGCGCCCGCACCGCGCTGGAGGCCGACCTTGCCCGCAGCGCCGAACAGGCCAGCACGGCCCGCACCCGTGCCGATCGCGCCGTCATCCGCGCCGAAGCCCGCGCCCTTGCCGCCCGCATGGGGGCTGTGGAACCCGCCGATGTGGTGCGTCTGGTGGACCTGTCGGGCGTGACGCTGGGCGATGACGGGCTGCCGCAGGGGCTGGACACGATCATGCAGGCCGCGCGTGAAAGCCGCGCCTACCTGTTCACCACGCCGCAGCACGTATCGGGTGCGGCCACCGGCACCACCGCCGCAGGCCCCGCGCCGCGTGCGGGCGATCCCGCCCCGTTCGATGCCCGCACGGCTGGCGCGCGCGATGTAAGGGCGGCAGCGGGTGCGGCGGGCCTGCGCTGGCCGGTGGCGAACTGAAACCGTGCCGGTCCCGCCTGCGGGACCGGCAGACCGGAACACGGATGCAGGGGGCGGGATCGTTACGCAGGTATTGCGTGCCTGCCGCCATCAAGCCTGATTTACAGGACCGGAAGGCATGCGCGGGGGCGGCCCACTGGAACCGTCCCGCGTCTTTCGGTGTTGCTGAAGCCCTGCATGCCCTGACAGGTCAGGATGGAGGGGACATCCGGATCATTACATATTCCGTGCCTGTATCGGCACTGATATCCATATCATTATTGCGTAACACCACCTTTTACCCGTTCCGCGCCCGATGCTGCGCGGAACGGGCAAGGGGTCGTGCGTATCGTGCCCCTTATCTTCCAACCACCCCGGCCCCTACATGACGCCTGCCGTCATGGCCACCCCTGCCGCCGCCCGTGCAGTCCTGCATGGCGGCTTTTTTTGTTCTTTCAAGGAAATGAACTTCATGGCCATTGCCAATTTCCCCGCCGCCCTGCAGCCGGTCATCCAGCAGGGGTTCCTGTCGCGCGCGTTTCAGGATGCGCTGCAGTCGCGGCTGGGCTTCCGCTCCATCGCGGACCAGATGGAATTTCCCGCCCGCATCGGCCAGACCATTACCGATACCCGCGCGGGCCTGCTGCCGCCTGCGACCACGCCGCTCAACCCCACCGCCAATACCAGCTTCGACAACGGCATGACGCCCGCCGAATGGTCGGTGGAACAGTACACGCTGACCATCAACCAGTACGGCAACACCATGGACCTGAACCAGGTAACGGAAGGTGTCGGCATCGCCAACCAGTTCCTGGCCAACGCATCGCGCCTTGGCATCAATGCACGGCAGACGCTGGACCGGCTGGCGCGCAATGCGCTGTTCGGCGGGGCGCAGAACGGGGTGGGCGGCTATCTGGGCGGCAATACGCGCGTCACCGCCACGCTGGGTTCGGCAGGGACGGACGTTGCGGTGGACGACATCCGGGGTTTCCAGAACATCCTTTCCGCCGAGGGGCAGGTGGTGTCCGTTGGCGCATCCGCCGGCATGACCGTCACCATCGGGGCAGGGTCCTATACGCTGGTGGGCGTGACGGCTGACGCCACCAATACCTCCACCGCGCCGGAAGGGATTTCGGGCACGCTTACGCTGGGCGCCAGCGTATCGGTATCCAATGGCACGGCAGGCAATGCGGTGGTGGCCGCCACGGCCCCGCTGGTGCTGCGGCCCAATGCGCGCGCCACCACGGCGGCCCTTGCAACGGGCGACCTGCTGACGGTGCAGTCGATCCTTGGCGCGCTGGCGGTGCTGCGTGACAACAACGTGCCCACGCCGGAAGGCGGCGTCTATCACTGCTATCTGGACAACGCGCAGTTGCTTGGCCTGTTCCGTGATGACGACTTCAAGCTGCTGTATCGCGGGCAGTACGGGTCCGACACGTACCAGACCGGCCAGATCTTCGACCTGCTGGGCGTGCGCTTCATCCCCACGACGGAGGCCCCGCAGCAGGCATCGCTGGGGGCGGGGGCGATCCACCGCGCCATCATCTGCGGTCAGGGCGCGCTGATCGAAGGCGATTACGCCAATATCGGCACGCATTACGCCCCGCTTCTGGATGGCGGCGAACTGACGGATGTGGAGGGCGTGTGCATGATCACCCGCCCGGCGCTGGACCGTCTGGCGCAGATCATCGCGCAGTCGTGGTCGTGGATCGGTGGCTTCGCGCTGCCCACGGACCTGACCGCCAATACCACGGTCATTCCCACCGCCACCAACAGCTACCTCAAGCGCGGGGTGGTGATCGAAAGCCTTGGCGCGGGGGCCTGAGGGGTCTGACGGGGCGCGGGCGGGTTGCCCGCGCCCCTTTCTCCCGCCCGGCACGCAACCGGCCGGTGGGGTGACCCTGCAATCCCGCATTCCCCCGCAAAACGGCGCTGACAGGAAACGGAGGCGACAGCATGACAGACACCCCCTGCGGCGCGGACACCACCACGCCGGTCTCATCCCCGCCCGCCACCTGCGCGCCGGTTGCGTTGCCGGTTGCCGGTGCCATGGCGGACACGCCACTGGTGGATACGGAACTGGCGCAGGCGCGGCGCTACATGGGTTATCCCGCCATGGGCGGACAGGATGGCGGCATGCAGTCATGGCGGTTTTTCCGCGTTTACGGGTTCAATGAATGGCGGCTGCGTAACCTCGCACCCGAAGAATGTGCGCAGGCGCGCGCGTTCCTGACCCAGTGCCAGATGCTGGAAAGCGCGATCATGGCCGCCACCGCCAATCTTGATACCGACCGCGCCGCCGTGTGGACCCGCAACCGTAGCGAAGTGCCTGACCGCTTCATGCTGTACACGCGCTGGCGGGTGCAGTTGTGCAATTTCATGGGCGTGCCGCCGGGGCCGGGGCTGCGCGGGACGGGGGAAATCATCATCTGATGGACCAGACAGCCCTGAACAGCCTTGCCGCGCGTGGCTTCGCGCGCACGGCCTGCCATGTGGGCGCGCCCGCCACGCAGTTCCGCCCCACCGATGCGCTCGCCCCCTGCGCCAGTCCTTATGCACGGGTCATGGTGGCCTTCAGCGCCGAGCGGGATTTCACTTTCTCCGGCCCGGCATTGTGGGATGTGCCGTTCGTGTACGCGCTGATGGATACGCGCGACGTGCGGGCGGGCGACATTCTTGCCTGCGGCGCGGATACGGCCTTCATCGCCCGGTGCGTGCCCTTCCGCCCCCCCTTATGCGTGTTGTGCGGCACGACGATAACACTGACCGGCACCACGGCGCAGGGGACGGATCAGGCCGATCCGGGCGGCTACGCCACATCGGGCGATGTCGGGGCGCAGGTGACATTTGCCACGGGCTGGCCCGCCATGATCCGCGCGGGCGGGGGCGCTACGGTGCCCGGACCGGCACAGCCCGGCGCGATCCATGGTGGCGGGATGGAAATGTTCGTGCCCGCCATTCCGGGCATCATGGTGCAGCCCGCCATGTGGGTCACGGACGGGGACGGCACGCGCTACACCATCGGCGGCACGCATACAGGGCCGTGGGGCACGCGCTGCCAGATCCAGCAGCAGCAGGTTTAGGCCCCGTCAGTCGGCCCCGGTGAAACGGGGCGGGCGGGGAACCGGCTTTTCCAACCTCTTGGCAGAACCGGCCCGAAACCGTGCCCGTCCATGACGGATGCGGGGCAGGGCGGCTGCCTATCCACCACAGGGAGCAGGAGCGGACAGGCCATGGCCGATATCGCCACCATTTCCACCGCCATCGCAGGCGTGCTGGCCGCCGCCATCTGCCCCGATGGCACGACCGGCAGCGCCGTAACGGGGCGACCCGTCATCATCCGCCGTGGCGGGCTGACGCAGGCCGACCTTGGCGGCATGGTGCGGACAGTGCAGCAGGGGTGCGACTTCATCGGCATTGCCGACGTGCCGGATTCATGGGCGCGGCTGGACGAACCGCTGGGTCGCCCGTGGCGGATGGATACGGCACGCGCGCCCACGGCCACCATCGGGGCGACGGGCGTGACCGCCGTGGTCACGCTCACACCGGGGGTAGCGCCCTGCGGCACGCTGGGGCTGCGGGTGACGGGCCTGCCCGGTTACGGCGGGGCCGCATGCGTGCTGCATGTCGCCACGGCGGACGATACGGCGGACAGCATCGCCGCGGCCCTTGCCGCACCGCTACCGGGCGCCGTGGCGACGGGCGGCGCCATCACCATACCGGGGGCGGCCAGCGTGCAGGCGCTGAATGCGGGGGTCGTGACCACGCGCTGCGTCGCGCGCAGGCAGGAACAGATGTTCATCATCACCACATGGTCCGCCACACCCGCCGCGCGTGACGCGCTGGGGCGGGCGGCAAGTGATGCGCTGGCCCTGAATGACTGGCTGACGGACGCGGACGGCTCCACCTTCCGTATCGAGGCGCGCGCCGCCAGCAATGACGACACCGCCATGAACCGCGGCCTTTTCTCGCGCCCCGCGCACTACCTGGTCACGTTCGATACGGATCTGACCCGTCCGGCCCCGGTCATGCTGGCGGGCGGCATAGGCCTGCCCGGCGGCGCGATCGAAGGCGATGTGCTGCTGGGGCCTGCCGCCCCGGCCTGATCCGCCCACCACACCAAACCGGTTTCCACGCGGCATGCCGCGCAACAGGGAAAGACAGACGCAATGACCATCTACCAGTCCGGGCAGCTCAATACCAACAGCCTGAATGTGCCCGACCTGTATGTACAGATCCTCCAGCCGCAGACGCTGGCGCTCAACGGTGTCGCCACCGGGCGCATCGGCATCGTCGGCACCGCTGCATGGGGGGCCGTGGCGACGCCCGTCATCGTGGGCGGCATGGGCGACTGTCTCGGCGCCTTTGGCCCCAGGCAGGCGATGGCAACCGACATCGGCACGGCGGTCAACATCGCGCTGCTGCAGGGCGCATCCGACTTTCGCTGCGTGCGGGTAAGCGACGGGACGGACGCCGCCGCCACGGGCGAACTGGCGGGGGTTACACTGACCGCCATCCATACCGGCAGCGCGGGTAACGCCATTACCGCGACGCTGGTGCAGGATGCGATCATCACCACCGCCTATACCCTGAACATCAGCCATGCCGTGCTGGGCAGCCGCACCTATCGCGGCGCGACATGGACGGCGCTGGCCACGGCCCTTGCGGCCGATGGCGCTGCGCTGGTCCGCGCCACGGTTCCCGCCACAGTGCCGGTGCTGGCGGCGGGGTCCGTTACGCTTGCGGGCGGTGCGGATGGCGGTGTTCCGGCCACGGCGGCGTTCCTTGGCACCGACGGGGCCAGCCGCACCGGGATGTACGCCCTGCGCGGGCAGGGCTGCGCGCTGGGCCTGCTGCATGGGATCAGCGACAGCACGTCATGGACCACGCAGGCGGCCTTCGGGCTGGAGGAAGGCGTGTACATGATCGCCACCGGCCCCGCAGGCGACACGATCGCCAGTGCTGCGGCGCAGAAAGCGGCAGCCGGGGTGGACAGCTACGCCATCAAGCTGATGCTGGGTGACTGGCTGTGGTGGGATGACGATGCCAATGGCGACATGCTGGTGCCCCCGCAGGCCTTCGCTGCCGGTATCCTTGGCGGCCTGTCGCCCGAACAGTCCAGCCTGAACAAGCCGCTTTCGGGCGTGATCGGCAGCCAGAAGGCGGGACTGGTGTCCAGCGGTATGGCCGCGACCTATTCCACCGCCGAACTGTCCGCGCTGTTCGGCGCGGGGATCGACGTGATCTGCAATCCGGCACCCGGCGGGGCCTACTGGGCGGTGCGCGGCGGGATCAATACATCGTCCGATGCCGACACGGCGGACGACACCTATACCCGCCTGACCAACTACATTGCCGAAACCATCAATGCGGGCATGGGCGCGTTCGTGGGTGAGGTCATCAGTCCCACGCTGTTTGGCGATATCCGCGCCGTGCTGCTGGGCACGCTGTCTGGCATGGCGGGCAGCGGCATCCTTGCGGACAGCACGTCGTATGCCGTGGTGTGCGACAGCACCAACAACCCGCAGTCGCGCACGGCGCTGGGTTATGTCCGCGCGGACGTGCAGGTGCGCTACCAGGGCATCAACCGCTTCTTCATCGTCAACCTTCAGGGCGGGGCGAGCGTGACCGTCGCCACCGGCACGTCCGCCACCTGACGAAACGGGCTGCCGCCAACAGAAATACTTCACGGGCCGCCCGCCGGGTGGCCCATCTTCCTTACGGAGCGATGAATGTCCGCCAAGCCTTTCAATATCGGCCGCGACTGCCGCGTGGTGCTGGTCTATAACGGCAGCCGCATCGACCTGCCCACCGTTACCGGGTTTCAGGCCCAGCAGCGCACCAGCGCGATTTCGTCCAGCCCGCTCAACGACATGCCCATGTTCTATGACGTGCCGAACGGCTGGAATGGCCACTTTTCCTTCCAGCGCGACAGTTCCGGCGCGGATGACCTGTTCGCCGCAATCGAAAGCGGGTTCTGGGCCGCGGGCACGGTGCTGCTGGGCAGCATTTACCAGTACGTGACCGAATGCGACGGATCGCTGAGCACATATGAATATGTCGGCGCGTCGATCCAGCTGTCCGATGCGGGGCATTACCAGTCCGAAATGCTGGTCACGCAGGCCATAAGCTTCAGCGCCCGCGCGCGCAACCGCGTTTCCTGATCCCGCCACGAACCGAAAGTCATGCCATGACAGACAGAACAGTAAAGACCAGTGATGGCCGCACCATCACCTACCGCGAACGCGGACCGGGAGACGTGCTGGCGTTGCTGGAACTGGGCCCGGCCACGCCATCGACGGCGTGGATGGAATACGCGCTGATGGTCACATCGGTCGAGGCGATCGACACCGTGCCCGTCATCCGCCCGCAGACGCGCGTGCAGCTTGAACAGCTTGCCAACCAGATCGGCCATACGGGGATCGAGGCCCTGTCCACCGCCCTGTTTGGCGCGGACGGACAGGCGGCGGCGCAGGCCGAGGGCACAGCGGCAAAAAACTGAGTCGGCACCCCGCCCTGATCGAGGTCGCGGCCCTGATCAGGAACGGGGTGCCGTGGGATGTCGCCATGGCCATGCCGCGCGTGCGGCGCATGGCGTTTCTTGTCGCGTTTGGGGAACTGGCAGGCGGGCGGTATGACTGGAACACCCAGCAATGGGAACAGCCCGAGGGCTGATTTTCCTTACATGACGGCGGTGCATGCGGTGCGGGTATCGGCACGGACCGGGCGGGTTACGGGGCTTTCGCGCGTCATGGCGCGTGGGGGCGGTGTGCCGGGTCGCGTCATCGCGCGACTGCGGAGCGGAACGGGCCTGACCGGCATGCTGGCGCGCATCATCCAGCGCATCGCCGCAGGGGGCGCGGGACGGGTGGGGTTCATGCCGTTCATCCCACGCCCCCATGGCGGGAAGGGGGATGATGGGGGCGTGATGACCGCCCTGCCACCCGCGCCGCCCATCGCAGCACTGGCCGCCAGCATTCCCCATACGCACCCGGTGGCCGGTGTGTCCCGCGTCGGGGCGCCTTTCCTTTTCCCCATGCAGGGAAATGCGCGCACCGCACTTCCCGCCGCCGTCACGCCTGCCGCGCCGTCATTGTGGCGTGGCGGAAACGCTGCGGGCTCCGTCGTGCAGGATGGCGTGCAGCCCGTCGCGGCAATGCGCCATGCCCGCCCGGTCTGGATGCCGATGGCACGGGAAGAAGTGTCCGGTTACGGGAATACGCTGTCCCCTGCGCGCCGTTTCGTGGCGCAGGGGGCTGTGATGGCCGGGCCAGTGTCCCGCCTGACGTCTGCCATTTTCATGCCTGCCCGTGTGGTGGAGACCAACCTGCCCCATGATGTCGGTATAACAGGGGGCGGAACGGATCGGGTGGCGGCCCCTGCGCTGCCTGTCGCCACGGCTATTGCGGCGGGGACCACGGATGGCGGTGGGGCGTGGCTGCGCGCATCCGGTCCTGCTGCGCATATGGTCATGCCGCCCCGTATGGTGCGCCCGGCGGGGCATGGGGGGGATTATGCCCGTGCCGCCGGGCCTGTCGCTGCATGGGTTCAGGCCGGGCGGGATGTGCATGGAACGGTGGCGTTGCCGCCCGCGCGTGAACCGCGCAGCGGGCCGGTGATAACGCCGGTTTGTCGGCCATGGCTTCCATCGGGCGGCGCGCCCGTGGCAGGCGCGCCTTATGCCCCGACGGGGTATCCGGTCCAGCAGGCCGTGTTCGTGCCCACGGGTGCGGGGACGGTCGGGTCGGTCGTGCCCCGGTCTGGCGTGCCCCAGCCGGTCCGGTCTGTCTGGCCCACGCAGGGCAGGCCGCCCTTCATCGCGCCCGCCGTCCCGGTTGCGCGTCGGGAAGGGGATGTTGCCCCCGTGGCGGCACGCAACATCCCGCCGCCCGCAATTCAGGTCACCATACCGGTAACGCTGGACCACCACGTACTGGGGCAGGCCGTCGCCCGTATCGACACCAGCCGCGCGCGGCATGAACACCGCGCCACCGGCACCGCGCCCGATGGCGTGCGCCATGCGCAGTTACCGGGCCGTTCCATCGGGCTGTAAACACCACCAGCACCCGTGAGCCGCATAAAGCGTCCTTCCCGCCTGCACGATCTGGCGTTAGACAGTAGCCATGATGGCATAGCCGCGTAAGGCGGTGCGGCGGGATCATGCAACCGTAATACTGCACCGCGTCCGTGCAGCGGAAACCATCATGTCCCTGACCCTTGAGAACACGGAAACCGCAATCGGTTCCATCGGGCGGCTGTGGGCGTCCGCCCCCGTCACCATTGGCGGCCTGACGCTGACCGGCATGGAAGTGCCACAGGTCATACGCGATGGCGGCACGCAGCAGGTCGCCATACACCGCCTGCCCGGTGGCAACCGGATTATCGATGCGGTGGGAAACGATCCCGACCGGCTGGAACTGCAGGGCACCTTTGTCGGACCCACCGCCATCGAACGCGCCATGGTGCTCAAGCAGATGCGCATTGCGGGGGTACCCGTTGCCTTCGCCGGGGCGGGGCTGTCGCTTATGGTGCGTATTGTCCAGTACGCCTTCGATTACGCGCATAAGGGCGTTGTGATCCCGTACCGGCTGGTGCTGGAACAGCCGCCGCAGGTTGCGGCTGCATCGGGCGGTGTGTCCGGTCTGTCCGCGCTGGTGGGCAGTGATGCGGCATCGGCGCTGTCGGGCCTGAGCGGGACGCTGGCGGATGTGGCCAGTGTTGCGGGTGATGTGACCGGGCAGCTCGCCACCGTCATGGGGCAGGTGACGCCCATTGCGGACATGACCGGCGCGGGTGGCGTGTTCGCGGGCGTGCAGGACCAGCTTGGCATGGTCGGTGGCCTGTCTGGGGCGGGGGTCAATCTGGCCTCGGTCCCCGGCAGCGTGACCGGCGTGCTGTCCGGGCTGGAGGCGGCGGGCAGCGGACTGACCACCGCCATAAGCCAGACCGGGGCGAATATCGACGCAATCAGCCCGGACAATGCAGCCAGCCTGTCCACCCTGACCGCGAATGCCGCGCTGCATGCCACCGCCGCCACATCCGGCGCGCTGGTCAACCGGGCCTACGCCAACACCATAACCGCAACGGGCGGGGCACGGAACGGACCGCCCGTCACCGCGTAGAGGCAGGATCATTTCCCATGGCGAATACACTCAAGGTCACGGCGGCGGACATATCGCTTTATCATGTGGCCGCACGCCAGCTTGGCGATGCGACGCAGTGGTGGCGGATCGCGCGGCTGAATGGTCTGGATGATCCGGATCTGGGTGGTTTTGCAACGCCGGTGGTGCTGACGCTGCCCCCCGTTGACGCCACGCAGGACAGTGGGGTGGCGGGAGTATCGTCATGAGCGAAAGCATGACCGTAACCGCCAGCCGTGGCCATCCGCCGTGGCGCATGCCGCGCGCGCGGCTGCTGGTCAACGGGGCGACGCGGCCTGAAACCGGGCTGGAACGCTTCAGCCTTGCCCGCACGCGCTACAGCCGCGCCGACACGCTGGACCTGACGCTGGCGCTGGACCGGACGCAGGTGCCGGGCACCGGGCTGTGGTTCGACCTGGCGGACCCGGCGGCGGGCAGCGTTCTGTCCGAAATCGACATCGAACTGCAGATGCGTGACGAAGCGCAGTCCGGCGCGCAGTGGACCACCATGTTCCGTGGCCTTGTCGATCATGTTGCATTCAGCCCGGCGGAAACATCCGTCCATGTCCAGTGCCGCGACTATCTGGCGCGACTGCTGGACATGCGGGTTGTCGACGGGTGGATGAACATGACCGGGGCCGGGGTGGTCCGCGCCATGATCGCCGCAGCCGGGCTGACGCCGCAGGTCAACATGGATGACGCGATGGTGGGACAGTTCTGGCAGGTCGAGCACAAGCGCGTATCCGCCGCCAGCCACTGCCGTTTCCAGACCGCGTTCGACCTTGCCAGCCATCTGGCCGTCCTGTCCGGCTGCGACCTGTATGCTGATGGAACCACCATCATCTGCGCGCCCCGTCCGGCGGCGGACGCCACCAATACGCATAATCTGGACTATACCGATACGGGACCGGACAGCCCGGTTGCGATGGGGGCCAGCTTCCTGCGCTTGAGCCGGGATTACCAGATTGCGCGCGGCGTGATCGTACACGTCACGGCGTGGGACAGCAGGCAGCGTACGCGGGTGGATTATTACTGGTCCGCCGCCGGTGGATCGCCCGCAAACCCCGGCGGCACCGGCACGCTGCACAGCTTCACCGCCCCCGGCGCGCGGCTGGATGACGTCAAACGCATTGCGTGGTGCAAATATAACCAGATCGTAGCCCATGCCCGCACCGTAAGCGGCACCATACCGGGCCGCATCACATTGCAGCCGCGCCAGTTCATGCAGGTCAGCGGCACGGGCACGACATGGGATGGCACGCTGGACATTGATGCGGTCGAGAGCAGTTTTTCGTGGGATGGCGGCTTTTCGCAGCAGCTTGTCCTGCGCCTGCGCGATGTGACGAAGGATGAGAACAGTGATGACTGACCCGCGCATGATCGCCGCAGGCATGGCGCATGGGCTGGCGCAGCCCGGTTTCGGGCTGGTCAGCGCGGTGGACCCGGTCAACCACGCGGTCAAGGTCACGCTCCAGCCTTCGGGCGTGGAAAGCGGCTGGGTGCCCTATGGCGCGATGCAGGTGGGCAGCCTGCGCATCGCCTGCATGCCCGATACCGGTACGCATGTGCTTGTCACGCCCATCGAGGGCGACGCCGAACATGCGGTCATCGCCTGTCCGGTTTATGACGCGGTGATGATGCCGCCCCTTTCACCCGCCACGGGGCAGGTGGCCCAGCCGGGGGAAGTGCTGATCGTAAGCGGCTGCGCCCCGCCACCGGCGCAGGCTGGTGGCGTACCCGGTTCGCCGGGCCAGAACGCCCCGTGGTGGCACATGACGAAAACCGCGATCCATGCCGGGGCGGGGGATGCGACCGCAACCCTGAACGCCAGCGGGCTGACATGGGCGGTAGGCGGCGTGACGATGGCGCTGACGGCGGATGGCCTGGCCATGCGTGGCGGCAGCATCACGACCGACCGGGACATGACGGCGCAGGGGACGGTTACGGGACAGGCGGACGTGAAGGCCGCTGGCGTTTCGGGCCGCGAACATACCCACCCGGTCGGCAGCGCGCCGGGTGTTACGGGCATTCCGCAATGATGCGGCGGCCCGTAACATATCATACACCACCATGGCGGGGCAGGAATGAGTGCATTATCCCACATTGCGGGCGGTGATCTGGCGCTGTCCGCCACGGGCGGCCTGTCCGTCGTAACGGGGGCGGAGCAGACAAGGCAGGCGCTGCTGCGCAGGCTGTGCACCAATCCCGGTGCGTATATCTGGCAGCCCGGTTATGGCGCCGGACTGCCCGCGAAGGTTGGCGCGGTCATGGACGAAGCAGCCATCCGCGCGCTTGTGCTGGCCCAGACGCAGGCCGAAGCCGGGGTGGACCAGACACGGCCCGTAACGGTCACGCTGACCACACCGAAGGCCGGGGCCTGCCTGCTGGCCATATCCTACACCGACGCCACCACCGGTACGGTGCAAGAACTGACGCTGACAGGCTGAACGCAGCGCGGATGGCTGTTCCGGCCAGTTTATGCGACGCGCAGCGTGACCTTGTGCAGCTCCTTTTGCACGCTGGCGTCCGGGTGGCCGACATGGAAGGCTTCACCGGGCAGCAGGCGGATGTCGCTGATACCGGACAGCGGCAGGACGCTCCATTCCCCGGTGGGAGGCACGCGTTTTTCGTGCGCGTCCTCGCCACGATAGATCAGGACCTGCGCCGTGCCGTCACGCTCGCCCAGCGCGTGGGGCGAACCGATGTAATTCCTGGCGCTGAAGGTAAAGCCGACCACGGTTTTTTTCTCGATGGCGTCACGAAGCGTCTTTTCAACGGACATGTCTTTTTCCCAATCTGCGCGACCCCGATGCGGGGTGCCGCGTGTTATAACGAGTCTGTCAGACTATATCCGTTCCGCCCGCGCATAGAAGCGGGCAGGGGCGTTTATTATTGCAATACTGACCTGCATTGCGCCGTTTCTGGATGTTGATGGCAGGTTGTGTGGTTTTCTTTGTTTCGAAACAGTAAAAGTCATTCCAGACCATAATGAAGCGCATGACAGGATTGATCTGCGTCACGGCGGGCGGGGATCACTGGCCGCAGCATCCGTCATGCAGGGCGGACATGACCCGGAACAGACCGCTCCGGTTATGTATTTGAGGAGAATGACCATGATTGCGCGACCGACATTTGTTGCGACACCAGTACGCACGGCCACGGCGCGGGTGGCGGACCCGTTTGCGGTGCTTCAGCGCCAGGTGGGCAGGCTGATTGATGATTACCGCGCGCCTGATACCTTCGGTTCGGGCCGTATCGGGGCCACGGATATTACCGAGGACGCGGCAGGCTACCACATCTATATCGAAGTGCCCGGCTGTTCGGACAGGGACATCACGCTTAACGCCAGCAATGGTGTGCTGAGCATTTCGGGCGAGAAGAAAAGCCCGCTGGCCGAAGGCGACCACAAGCAGCACGTATCCACCCGCAGCTTCGGCGCCTTTGCCGAACATTTCAGCCTGCCCGAAGGCGTGGATGAGGACCGGATCACCGCCCGCATCAAGGATGGCGTGCTGCATGTCACCCTGCCGCGCCGCGAACCGGCAAAGCCGAGCGAACGCAGGATCGAAATCCAGCCCGGCTGACCGGCCTGCACGTTTCATATTTCTTAAGGGGCTGAAATGGCCCCGATCCGGTTTTACAGCCGCATGCCCCGTGCATGCGGCTGTATGCGTCTGGGGACAGGGATGCCGCACCCTGTTTCCCCCTTTCCGCTCCCACCATGTCGTGCCTGTCCGCATGGCCGCCCGGCGGGGTGTGTTCCCGTGGCCTTTATGGGGCGTCCGTTCCCTGCGCTGGCCGTGGCCCGTCGGGGCCGTTTCATGCCGTAGCGCAATGCACGCATCAGCACTGGCGATGTCGCAGCCTGCGCCGGTATTGCGCGCCGTCAGCGCGGGTTTTCTGAAAAAACAGGATTAATCACCCTAACCAAGACGGAGGGCCGCGTGGCCATCACGTTCCAATCCTTCAAGACCACGCTGGGCAATATGGTGGCCAGCGCGCAGGGCGCGTGTCCCGCGCTGCTGGACCTGAATGTGGGGTCCGCCGGTCGCGCCATGCTGGAAGCGGTTGCGGGGCTGGGGCTGTGGTTCCAGTTCATCGCGCTGCAGATCCTATCCCGCACGCGGCTGGCGACATCCACCGGCGCGGACGTGGACAGTTTCGTGCAGGATTTCGGCCTGTCCCGCCTGCCGGGCACCACCGCCACGGGTATGGTCACCTTCACATCCTTTTCCCCCGCCAGCCAGTCGGCCACCATCGCGGCTGGCGATACGGTCAAGACGGCATCCAGCCTTGTTTATGACGTGGTTGAAGACAGCACGAACCCGGCATGGTCAGCGGCGCAGAACGCCTATATCCGCCCCGCCGGGACAGCATCCATCACGGTGCCCGTGCAGTGCGAAACCACCGGCGCGGCGGGCAACGTGGCGGCGGGGGCGGTCTGCCTGCTGGGCACGGCCATTTCCGGCATCGACACCGTCACCAACACCGCCGCCCTGACCAATGGTAGCGACGGGGAGACGGATGCAGCCCTGCGCACGCGGTTTGTCGCCTATATCAACAGCCGGTCCAAGGCCACGATGGCCGCGATCGAGAACGCGGTGACGGATGTATCCGCCGACCTGATCTATCAGGTGGTGGAGAACATCGACACATCCGGCGCGGCACTGCCGGGCAATGTGGTGGTATATGTCGATGACGGGTCGGGCGATGTGGCTGATGCGGTCATCGTGCAGGTCTACACATCGGTCGATGCGGTGCGGCCCGCTGCCGTATCCGTTCAGGTGGTACGCCCCGATGTGGTGCGCCCGGCGGTGGCCATGACGGTCAGCGTGAACGGCACCGGCGACCTTGCCACGGTGGACGCCACGATCAGCACCAACATTGCAACCTACCTCAACGGTCTGGCTATTGGCGATGCCGCCAGCTATTCGCGCCTGATCCAGATCGCCTACGCCGCCAGCACATCCGTTACCAACGTGACCGGCGTGACGCTGGCCGGTGGCGTTGTGGACCTGCCTGCGACAACCGGCACGGCCTATCGGGCCGGGGCGGTGGATTTTGGCTGATGTAACCCCCAATGGCTTCGCCCTGCGCATCCGCGCACTGCTGCCATCCGGCTGGTTCCCCGCGCCACCCGCCACGGGGCAGGTGGAGGCTGCACCCGTCCTCAATGCCGTGTTGCAGGGTTTCGGCAATCTGTCTGCGTGGGTGTGGGCCCTTCTTGCGGGCACGAATGACCAGACACGGCTTGCCAGCATGAGCGGGGCGTTTCTGGACATGTTCGCCGCCGACTTTTTCGGCACCACCCTGACCCGCGCCGCAGGCGAGGGTGATGACGCCCTGCGCACCCGCATTGAGGAAGCGCTGTTCCCCTCGCTGGGCACGCGGCCTGATGTGGTGAATGTGCTGGCCGATGAACTCGGCACGGCCGGGCGCGTGATCGAGCCACGCAGCGCCACCGACTGCAAGGGGCTGGGCAGCGTCACCAGCCCGGCCACCGGCGGGGGATATGGTTACGGGACACCGGGGCTGAGATACGGGTCGCGCCATGCCCCGTTCCGGCTTTTCGCCCAGTTGCCGACAGGGGGCACGGACGCACCGTCCCCACAGACGATGGCCAGGATTGCAGCGGTGCTGCCAGCGGGCACGATTGCATGGGTACAATGCACGCCTGTAGCGATAGAAGCTGAAGTCAATAATGATTTCGGTGGAGATATTTCATGAGAAACGTTTTCCTTGCGACCGCCCTGTGCGCGCTGCCCGTTGCGGCCGGGGCGCAGTCCATGCCGGACTGGCAGTCCTATCAGGCGACGGGAAACCCCGGTGCGATGGTCCGTTCCGCCGGAACAGCGGACAGCGTTGCGGCATGGATGGGGAAAAAGGTCGATGTGAATAGCGGCAGGATCAATGCGCCTGTCCTCAATGGCGGGAATGAAACCTTTGAACCAAAGGATATTCCAGGCGCCAGCGGCACCGCCATTCCCAACACGTTCTGGGTCGACAGGTATTACAGCCCGAAATCGTGGTTCATAACCGCGAATACGACATGGAACGTATGTGCATCGGGCTGCCCCTACACCAATCCGCTTGATGCGTGGAATGCGGCCCTGCATGCCACGTTCCTCAATGGCGCATGGCTTACGATCAGCATTGCGGACGGCACCTACAACATCAGCAACCAGTTCTTCACCAACGTCACGCGGACACAGTCCGTGCAGGTTGTGGGGGACACCGCCAACCCGGCGAAGGTGGTGCTGAATTTCACGGGCACGAAGGGCACCAACACAGGGGGCTTCACGGCCTATGATGGCGGCAGGATCGGCCTGATAGACGGCGTGACCATTCAGGCCCCGACCGATGGCAGCGCATCGCTGGCGTCCACGGACCCGGCAGGACGGCATATCTGGAATTCGCAGAGCTACGGCGGCGGCATACAGGCATATGGCGGCGGGTCGAACATCCATGTCGGCAGCCATGTGGTGATCCGCAACTTCTACTATTCCATGGTGGCGGACAATAATGGCGTCCTCAACGCGCCCAACGGGGGTGTGACCATGTCCGTGGCGGGCGATGTCAACGCCATGGCGCGTGGCGGCGGCGTGATTGTATGCACGCCGTGTTCGGCAACCGATGCCAGCGATTACAGCTATCCCGCCATCACGCTGGGGTCCAATTACGATGCCGAACGCGGTGGCTCGCTTTACATCGACGGGTCCACCGGGTCGAAATCACTCGTATCCGGCGTTGTCGGCCTGACGGGCGGCCATATCTGGGCGCACAACATGACGCTGAGCGGCGCGCTGATTGCAACGCAGGGGCAGGGGGCGTGGATTACCGGCAATGCATCGGCCGAATTCAGCGGGTCGAACATTTCGGGCTACAATATCGGCGTCAATGCGGTTAACGGCGGCTATGCCAGCGTAGACAGCACCAGCATCCACAATAACAGGCTTGCTGGCATCACCGCCGATGGCGGGCGCGTGACGGGTGGTTCCGCAACCATCACGAACAACACGACATACGGCATACAGGCCCTGCATCAGGGTTCGGTCGTGCTGTTTGGCAGTTACGCCCGGATGAGCGGCAATGGGACGAATTTTTCCGTGCAGCCCGCTGGCATCCAGAACGTGTCCGGCACGGCCTATTCGGCTTCCAGCATAGATGTCCAGTGACGTGATTGCGTGTGGGGGTGGCTGACCGCCGGTCATCCGCCCGCCCCGCTGGTACATCTGTTCGCGCACCATATTTGTGAAAGGCTTCGAGGTAATGGATAGGCAGATCGTGTACCCTGCCCAGATTCCGATGGACAGTGACCAGTTGAATGCCCAGCGTAACGCATATGTTGGCATGGGGCACCTGGCTGGCATGGCGTATGGTCAGGCCACTGTCGCGGCGTCCGGCTTCGCCTGCGCGCCGGGAACTGGTCTGGCGCTGATCATGGCGCCCGGATCGCTGATTGCGCCGGGCGTTGTCGATGCGTCGTCTTACGGCACGCTGGCGGCAGTCCCGAGTACGCTCGTGCACCAGTACGTCAGCCGCGACCCGGTCACGCTGGATGTGCCGGGGGCCGGGGCTGTCCACACCGTGTATGTCACGCCCGTTACGCAGGATGCGGACGATACGGTGCTGCCGTTCTACAATGCGGCAAACCCGTCCGTGACCTATGCGGGGTCGGATAACAGCGGGGCCACTGCGCCCACCGTGCGGCAGGATCTGGCGCAACTGGGAATTGGCGCATCCGTTCCCGCTGGCGCATACCCGCTGTGGACCGTGACGGTGCCCGCGGGGGCTTCGGCCATTACGGCGGATATGCTCACGCAGGCGGCGGGCGCGCCGTTTTACGACACCATCCCGCAGCTACAGGCCGCCAAGCAGGACGCGCTTGGCTTCACCCCGGTCCAGCAGGGCGGCGGGCCGGATCAGACCGGCGACAAGGTCAGCCTGGGGCAGGACGCCAGCTATCCGGGGATAATGCGCGTCAGCGTCAACGGGGGTGACGCAGGCGGCCTGCTGTCGGGAACGTATGGCAAAAGCGCCCCCGACTACCAGATGCTGGGGCTTTACCAGCAGTCCACCACCGGGCGCCCGGTCGCGGTGTTCAATAACGGCACGACGACCGTTTACAATGGCATCGCCAACTACACCGACGTAACGGGCGAGGCATCCGCCCGGCAGGATGCTGATACGGCAATCCAGACAAACCTGACCACGGCGATCGGCAACCAGTCGGACATGAACTGCACCCTGTCGTCTGACATCAGTAACTGCGTTTCCGGGATATATGGAAAAGGGACCAGCGATTACCAGATACTGGGTCTTTATTTCCAGACCAGCACGGGACGCCCCATTGCCGTATTCAGCAACGGCACGGCGAACGTGTTCAATGGCATTGCGAACTATACCGATGTCACCACGCTCCAGACCAACCTGACGTCATTCCAGACACAGCAGGCCGATACGAACAGCGTATTCGCCAGCGGGATTGCATCGCGTGTCCCGACAAATGCTGAAAATGACGGGGTGAACGCGCCCATCACGCTGTTCAACTATTTCGTGGGCGACGGCACCCCGTGGGCCAGTGCGAACGGGGTCAGTTTCTCGCTGGTAAAAAGCGCGCCGGGGACGGGGTTCAACAAGGTCCTGAACATCAGCACCGATGGCGCGGGCAACCTTGTCGTGCCCGACGGTTCCGGCAGGACCAGCACATATGCCCCATGCAGTGCCGCGATAACATCGGATACGGTGTCGGTTACGAAGATCGGTGGTCTGGTTATCCAGACGTTTCAGGCCTCGATCGCCAATCCGAATAATGGCGGCGCGGGCTGCGTGAGCGTTACCCTGCCGCAGGCCCTGACGCAGTCCATCCAGTTTTCAAAGGGCAATGCCCTTGGCGGGACGCAGGGCGGCACGCTGTGGATTCCGTCCGTCAATGTCGTTCCGTCCTCCCTTACCGAAGTCACCATTTATGCCGATAACCTGCAGGACCTGAACTGGACCGCCGCCGTCACGGTTCAGGTGCTGGTCATCGGTTCGTAGCAACTCAAGGAATATCCCATGTCAGGAACGACCACGTCTGCCGGTAGTGCCGCCTCTGGGTACCAGAACTACATCCTCTACCGCACTGTCGCCAGAACCTATCAGCCCGCATCCTATATCGGACCGGACGGCAAGACGGTAACGCCCGCCGCCATTACGGCGCAGCCCGTGGGCTATGTCGTGGCCACGCAGCTTCTGTCCAGCCTGTCGGGCATTACGGTGCCGGCCGGATTTGCCTATGCGCCCGATGCCGCAGGCACATATCCCGTGGGCAGCACCTATACGCCGCCTGCCGCATCCTGATCCCTTTTTGCCGATCCTGCGCCCGCCCGACCGCCTCTGAGGCGGTTTTTTTATGAGAAAAAACATGAGCGAAACCACCACAGTACCACCGGTCGCCGCACCATCCATGCGCTGCGCCACGGTCGAGGATCTGGCGCGGGTGCGCGAACGGCTGGCGAAGGTCGAAGGCGGCCACGACAACCTGCGCGACGGGCTGAATGTGCTGTCCGTCCAGTTTTCCGACCTGCGGCGCGACCTGACCCGCTCCGTGGCTGACAACGCGGCCCAGACCCGGCGCGAGGTCATGGCCCGCGTGGACGTGATGGCCGGAAACGCCGCCGAACGCGACACCGAAATATCAGGCCGCCTGTCCAGCATCGAAGGCGGCCTGAAGCTGACATCATGGATGACCATGACCTTCATCGTGCTGGCCACCGGCCTGCTGGGCTGGGGGCAGGTGGGCGATGCGGCATGGTCGTTGTGCCGCCGCGCTTTGGGCTACGGGCCATGACCGGCCTGTGCCCCGTGCAGGTCCGGCGCGAGATCGTAACCCCCGTTCTGGACCTGATCGGGCTGGGCGGTGATGCGGCGGCCAGCCTGCTGACCGGCACCGCGCTGGCCGAAACGGGCCTGGCGTATATCCGGCAGGTAACGGATGGCGGACCCGGTCTCGCGCTGGGGCTGTGGCAGATGGAACCGTTCACCCATGACGACATCTGGGCGACATTCCTGCCCGCCCCACGGCTGGCGGGGCTGCGGCGTCACCTGCTGCTGCTACGCGGGCAGTGGCCGGCGGGGGCGGCGCAGATGGCGTCCAACATGGCCTATGCCTGCGCCATGGCGCGCGTGAAGTATTACCGCGCGCCCGACCCGCTGCCCGCCGCCACCGATGCCGTGGCCATGTGCCGGATGTGGAAGCGTATCTACAACACCAGTCTGGGGGCAGGGGAGGCGGACCCGCGACACGTCGCCCTGTTCCAGCAAGCCATCGGGACATGACATGAATACAACCGCCAGACTGGGCGGCCTTGGGGCCGTCTTCGCGCTGCTGCTGACCGAAGTGCCGGAGCAGTACACGTTCTACGCCGCCATGCTCGTCATCGCCTGCGGCACCATCGCGGCCACGGTGCCGCCCCCTGTGGCGGGCGGCCGGTGGGCTGCGGTCTATCATGTCATTTCGGCGATCGGGCTGAATATCGGCTGGGCCGAAAGCCGCCTGAAGCCGGGCGTATCGGGCATTCCCGTATCGCGGGGTGACGAAGCGGCGGCACGGCAGGCAGTGCATGATGCGGGCATACCCGTCCTGCCCGGACGCGGGCAGGACGTCCGTTCGCCGGAGGCGGCGCGGGAACCACCGCTGGGCAGGTGACTGTGCGGGGAGAAGACCACCTGCCCAGACGGGGCTGCCAGCCGCGGGGGCTGACGCGGTCGGGGCCCAGGTGGATGGCCGATAGCCCCGACCGTTCCTGCATGAAAGTCCCGTGGCGTAACACCCGTATGGCAGCGCCGAAACAGTCCCGTGCAAACAGTAACAAACCATCACCGCCCGACCGGCGGCCTTACCGGAGCGCCAGATGAACCCTTCATCCCGGCGCGCTTTCCTGCGCGCATCATGTATCCTTGCCAGCGGCTTCCCGCTGGCGGCCTGTTCCACCACCACGACCGGCCACGTCACCACCATCACCCTGAATGTCGCGGAAGTGGAGGATTACGGCACCGCCATCCTGTCCTTCGCCACCACGGCCCTGACCATTCCGTTCGTGGCGACGGCCATGGGTCCGGCCAGCGTGGCGCTGGCGGGCACGGTGATTGCGGGACTGAAATCCGCACTGGACTCTTTCCGCGCCGCGGCGGGGACCAGCACATCCGTCACCTGCGACAACAGCAGCGTGAAGGCGGCGTTTGACAGCCTGCTGTCCGATGTGACGCAGATCGATACGCTGGTGGTCCAGACCATTACCGCCGCATCCGTCACCGCCACCGGTTCGGTCGCGTCCGATGCACGGACTGCGGCAGGGGCCGCAGCCACGCTGATCGCCCTGCTGCGCGCCATGGTGGACAGCGCCACGGCCATGACGCGTCCGCCCCCGCCGGAACGCGGCGCGATCGCCACCATCGACCGCTTTGTCGCAGGCCGGGCATGAACGGCTTCGCGGCGGGCGTGATGACGGGCGCGGGCGGCATGGTCGTGCTGATCGGGCTGCTGGTGATCGTGCCGATCCGGGTCCATGCCTGCCTTATGGCCGCGCGGCTGCGCGCACGCGGGCTGGAATAAGGCGCGCCGCCGCCTCCTAGTAGCGCATGCGCATGAGGTCGGCCAGCGCGTCCAGCTTGTCCGCCAGTGCCGCGGTGCTTGAGCGCAGGGCGTCCGTAATTGCGCCGTCCTGGTCCATGGCGGTGGACAGGCGCTCCACGTCCGAACGGATTTCATCCAGCAGGGTGGCCCGCTCGGTCAGGATTCCGTCTTCGTCGCGCATGTGATTCTCCCCTTTTCGCATCCGTACCAACGATGCGCATATTTGCAGGGTTTCCACAATGATACGCAGACTTGGCTGCCACCCGGCCCGACCCCGTCCCGGTCAGCCGCGCCTTGCGGCCATGCGCGGCTTCATCGCCCGTCCGGCCCCGCCACTGCTTGACCGCAGCCGGATCGACCCGCGCCCGGCCATGCTGGGCAATGACACGCTGGGCGACTGCACGGCGGCGGGCATTGGCAATCACCTGCACGCCACGGCGGCGCTGGCGGGGTTTTGCATTGGCGTCGATACGTCTGATGCGGTGCGGTTCTATGCCCGTTCCACCGGCTATGTGCAGGGCGATCCCGCCACGGATGGCGGGGGTGTCGAGGTCGATGTGCTGACCACGGCCCTGCGCGATGGCTACGCGCTGGCGGACCAGACGCTGTTTCCCCTGTGGGGCAGTGCCGATCCGTCCGACCTGAACGGGGTGCGCAACATCGCCGCCGGCCTGTCCGCCGCCTATCTGGGCGTGCAGCTTGCGCAGGCGGATATGTGGGAAGATGAAGCCGGCAACCTGTCCCCCGTATGGGATACGCACGGCCCGCCGGGCCACGGCGACCCCACGCCGGGCAGCGCAGGCGGGCACTGCCTGCTGCTATGGGACTACGCGGGCACGGATGACACCGATCTTGTAACGCTGCTGACATGGGGCACCACGCAGAAGGCGACGTGGCGCTGGGTACGATCGCGCATCATGGAAGCGCATGGCCTGGCATGGCGGCAGTTACACGCGCCCGGAAGCCTGTATCCCGTGGGCGATGACTGGGCGGCGCTGGTCGCGGCGAACGACGCCTATCTGGCCGGGACGGGATGAGGTCCGTGCAGCCTTATCCGCTTTCTCCTTCCATTAAACAGGGATCACGTTGCATGCGTAATCGCCGGGGCAGCGCCGTTTCCATCATCTGTGTCCTGCTGGCCCTGTCGGGCTGCGGGGGGCATCCTGATGGCGTGCGGACCACCATTCCCGCCGCCATGGCGGGTATCCAGTCCTCCCTCGCGCAGGCGGGGGTGGTGTCGGTATCGCATGCGGATGCGTGGACACCGCAGCAGGACGCCCGCTTCACCCGCAACGTGCAGGCCATCCAGTGCGCCCAGCGCACGCCCGACCCGGTGGTGGGCACGATCGCGGGTGACGTGACGGTGCAGTTAAGCGGCACGTTCACGCAGGGTGGCCAGTTCAGCGTGGGGGCGACGCCTGCCGCGCCAACCGTGGCGTTTGGGGGCAATGCCACGCGCATGCGCGGCCAGACGCTGGGGGTCAGCGTATCCTATGCGCCGTTATCGGCCATGCCGGATATCGAAATGGGGCGGCAGATGGGGTATGAAACCGCGCTGCTGGGCCAGAACGATGCCATCCGCCATGCCGAAAGCACACGCCTGCTGGCCGGGCGTGACGCGCTGGCGGCGAAGGTGCGCGGGCTTGTTACCGGCTGGCGGGCAGGGGCCTGCGCTGCTTCCGCGCCCGAAGCGGCCTTTGTCGGGGGCAGGCGGGGCGGGTAAGCTTCGTCCTGTTCAGCGCGGCGGGTGTCCTGTATGAACGGGCGGACGCCACGGGTGCGGACAGATCGGCTTTTTTTGATCGCCCGCTTTCACCCGCCGGTTTTTCCCGCCATGGAGGGAAAAAACCGCATGACCGGGATCGACCGTTACGCATTGGTGTGCGAATTCGGGCCTGTGCCGGTTTCAGGCACGCGATGCATCCCCTATGGTCGCGGGCGGCAGAGTTGACACGAACAAGGCGTATCGGGGTTCCCATGCGGGACCGGGACGCCGTGCAAGCGGGTTTGGAGCATTATTGAAATGGCACAGAAGTTTCGGATCGTGATTGTTGGCGGTGGTGTGGCGGGGCTTGCGCTTGCCACGCGGCTGGGCAATTCGGTCGGACGCGCGGGGCGTGCGGAAATCACCCTGGTGGACAAAAGCTTCGCCCATGTATGGAAACCCATGCTGCACTGCTTCGCCGCAGGCACGGCCGCGAACGAAAATGACCGCATAAGCTTTATGTCGCAGGCCAGCCGCCACCATTTCGAGTTCTGGCCCGGCGAGATCACGGCAGTAGACCGCAGCGCGAAAACGCTGGCCCTCGCCCCCATCCGCGACCCTGCGAACGGGGAACTGGTGGTTGATGCCCGCACGCTGGAATATGACGCGCTGGTACTGTGCATCGGCAGCCGGGCGAATGATTTCGGCACACCCGGCGTTGCCGAACACTGCATGTTCATTGACAATCTGGTGGATGCCAACGGCTTTAACGACCGGTTCCGCATGGAACTGCTGCGCGCCTTCGCCAATCATCAGGCGCTGGACATCGCCATCGTGGGCGGGGGGGCGACCGGCACCCAGCTTGCCGCCGAACTGCACAAGGCGCTGGATATCGCATCCCTGTACAGTTTTGGCGAAAAGCCGCCCAAGCTGCGCATCACCCTGCTGGAAGCAGGCCCACGCATCCTGCCTGCCTTCCCCGAGGCCGTGTCGGACGCGGCAGTCAGGCAGCTTGAGGCGATTGGCGTCAGTGTCCGCACATCCGCCATGGTCAGCGGCGCGGATGAAAACGGCTTTGTGCTGAAGGACGGCAGCCGCGTTCCCGCGACGCTGCGTGTATGGGCGGCGGGGGTCAAGGCCCCGGACGTGACCAGCCATTTCGGCGGGCTGAAACTGTCACGTTCCGGCCAGCTTGAAGTCCGTCCCACCCTGCAGGTGATGGAGGACGACAACGTCTTCGCCATGGGGGACTGCGCCTTCATCGCCGAAAAGCCCGTCGCCCCCACGGCGCAGGCCGCCCGCCAGCAGGCCCACCATCTGGCGCGCTACCTGCCACAGTGGATGAATGGCAAGCCGCTGCCTGCCTTCACCTTCCGCAACAAGGGCGCGGTCGTGGCGCTGGGTGATTATAATGGCTGGGGCACGTTCCCCGGTGGCACCGTGTTCGGCGGGGGCTGGCTGCATGGCCTGTCCGCGCGGATGGTTCACCTCATGCTGTATCGCCAGCATCAGTTTGAACTGTACGGGCCGGTGCGCGGCACGATTTCGTGCCTTGTGGACTGGCTGGACGTGTTTGTCCGCCCGTCCGTCCGGCTGGACTGAAACGGGACGCGGGCAACCACAGCGGATGCAGGCCTCCTGCCCATACAGGCGGGGGCCGCGTTCGGGGTATCGTATCCTTCATCATGAGCCGTATCAGGCACAGCCGCGCCCTGCGGACGGGCACGGCCATCCCTTTTCTGGCCGCGGCCATTGGCGTGGCCTACGGGGTGGCCGCGCGCGCCGCTGATGGCGTGCAGGTGGATGGCAGACAGGCCACCACCACCGCGCCGGAAAACATCACGGTGCATGTGCGCCCGCGCCCGCCCATCCAGATCTATCCCCACGCCAACCCCATCGGCCAGCCCTACCGGCTGAGTGGCGCGGAAAACCGCAAGAACGGCCATCCCTATGACTGGGGCATATTCAACCGCGACAATGGCGAGGCCGCGGGCTTCGGCCCCATTGGCCGCTACGGCGTGGCCCCATGGGCGGAAGACTGGAGCAGCCTGCGCGACCACCCGAAGCACGATGACCCGTTCGACGTGCTGAAATACATTCCCCTTACCCGTAGCGGGTCGGTCTGGATCAGCTTTTCGGGTGAGACGCGGGCGCGGAACTGGTTTGAAAGCCGCCCGATGCTGGGTACGCAGAAACCATCGGATTCCGGCCGTTTCACCATACGCAACCTGTATGGGGCGGACCTGCATATCGGGCCGCATCTGCGGTTTTTCGGGCAACTGGTCAACGCGGATGCGGGCGGCTGGGGCGGGTATGGCTATGGTTCGACCTACCGCAAGCGGCTGGACGCGCAGCAGGCCTTTGTCGAGACGCGATGGACCATGCTGGGGGCGAAAAGCGGCTTCATGTTTGGCCGCCAGCAGTTTCTCGATGCGCCGTCCTACATCATATATAACCGTGATACGCCCAGCGTGCCGCTTTCGTGGAACGGGTTCCGCTCCTACATGATCTGGTCGCGCATCCGTATCGACGGCTGGGACTTCGTGCAGACCTACGACAATGAACGCGCGATGTTTCACGATACGGAAAACTACGCATCCCGGCTGTACGGTTTCAATGCGACATGGGCGCCGCCCGATTTCACCTTCATGGGGCAGAAGGGCTATTCCTTCGTCGATGCGTTCTATATCGGCTACAAACTGGCAGGGGCGACGGGCGTGATCGCGGGGCCGGACGGGGCGGTTACGGGGTCGAACACACGCAATACCTTTGGCACGCGCTGGCATGGCGTGGCGGGGCCGGTCGAATTCTCGCTTGGCGGCGTGTGGCAGGGCGGGGTGTTCCGTCCGGCGGCCACCAGCACGGCGCGCGGGGTCAGCGCATATGCCATCAACGCCACGCTGGGCTACCGGCTGCCCGATCCGGTGCTGCACAGCTTTGCCGGGATTCAGGCCGATGTCTATTCGGGCGGGGATGCCGCGCGGCGCAGTGGCACGATCGGCACCTATACCGCGCCGTTCAGTCCACAGACCGGCTATCTCGACACCACCACTTACATGAACCCGTCCAACCTGATCGGCTTTGCGCCGCTGGTGCGCATCACGCCGTGCAGTTCGGTCAGCATCCAGTTGAAATACCCGCTGTTCTGGCGCGACAGCGTGCGCGACCCGATCTATCGCTCAACGGGGTATTACAGCTTCGCGCAGACATTCCATGGCCGGTTCATCGGCATGGCCCCGCAGGCATCCCTGGCATGGCAGATCAATACGCACCTGTCATGGACGCAGTATGTCTCGCGCTTCATGACCTCACGCGGGCTGGACGCGGCGGGCGGGTCCAGCGGCACGTATTACCAGTCCAATTTCGCCTTCCGCTTCTGATCGTCAGGGCCGGGCCGTCGTGGCGGATGGGGGCAGATCGCGCACGGCCAGCATGCTGCACAGGCGGCGGACAACATCATCCCACTGTCCCGCGCGAAGCTGGCGTATGATCCGCAGGTTGGGATACCACGGGCTGTCCGTCCGGCCTGAAAGCCACCGCCAGCAGTTGTCGAAACGGTCCAGCAGGATGACGGGACACCCCATCGCCCCCGCCAGATGGGCGATGGCCGTATCGACCGACACCACCACATCCAGCCCGGCGATCAGCGCGGCCGTGTCATCCATGTCGCGCACGCTTTCCATCGGGTCATACAGCCGCATGCCAGCGGGCATGTCGCGCATCTGCGTGGCATAGGTGCCCATCTGCAGGCTGACCAGATTGACCCCCGCCATGCCCGCCAGCGGCGCAAGCGCGCGCAGGGGGATGGAACGGCGACGGTCCATGGCGTGGGCCGCGGGCACGTCCGGGCGGCTGGCCCCGCCCCATACCAGTCCCACGCGCAGGCCGTTGCCGGTGGGCAGGAACGGCGCCCAGTACTGCACCAGTGCCGGTTCGGCCCGCAGGTAGGGCACGCTGCATCCCGCATGACCCGCTGTCCGGCGCAGCGCGCGCGGCAGGCTGAGGAACGGACAGTGCCAGTCATGGGCAGGCGGGGGACGGCGGTCATCAAACACGCGGCGGACACAGCCCATGCGCCGGATCAGGCCATGCAGCGTAAGGGGGGCCTGCACATAAACCCGCGCGCCCATATCCGCCAGCACCGGCACGAAGCGCAGCATCATGAGCATATCGCCCAGGCCCCCTTCGCGCGTGATCAGCACGCTACGCCCGCGCAGGTCCGCATCGGGTTCCAGAACGGGCAGCAGTCCCGCCGATGGCAGCCGCAGGCGACCGGGCAGGCGGTGCCGCCATTCATATTCATCCCACCCTTCATCCATCCGCCCGGTCTTGAGCAGGGTCAGCGCGTGGTTCATGCGTAGCTGTGGATCATCGGGGCGCAGCGCCAGCGCGCGGCCATGGGCCTCCAGCGCCGCATCCGTGCGGTTCCATGCCGCCAGCAGGTGCGCAAGGTTGGCATGTGTCATCGCGCTGTCGGGGTGGTGGTTGAGGATGTAGCGCAGCAGGTCATGGCCTGCGGCGAATTCCCCCTGTTCCATGAAACACACGGCCATGAGGTTGCCGGTAGTCAGTTGCGCGGGCGACAGGCTGAGGCCGTCCGCAAGCACCGCCTGCGCCTCTGCCGTTCTGCCGCGTTGCAGCAGCAGTTCGCCCAGCATGTCATGCGTGCGGATGTCGCGGCCCGCGCGCTGACGCACGGCGCGCAGCACGGCTTCGGCTTCCTCCACCCGGTCATGCGGCAGCAGCAGGTCCAGCATGTCGCGTGCTGGGTGGCGCGCGCCGGGATTGGCATGGGCCTGACGGCACAGCAGCCGGGCGGCTTCATGCACGCGGTTGCAGCCCGCATGGGCATGAGCCAGCAGGATTTCCACGCGCGGGCCGGAGGGACAGACCTCCAGCACGGCGCGGGCATGGGCGAACTGGCCCCGGCGCAGCAGGTCCAGCGCATGCGCAAGCGCGGTATCGGTCGGGACGGACATGGTGGCTCCTGCCTGCGGGTTCAGGCCAGCGCGGGCGGCAGCATCTTGCCGGGGTTGAGGATGTTATACGGGTCCAGCGCATGCTTGATCGCACGCATGACGCCAAGGGCGGGCGCGCCGTGTTCGGCTTCCATGAACTCGATCTTGCCGGTGCCGATGCCATGTTCCCCGCTGCATGATCCGCCCAGCGCCAGCGCGCGGCGCACGATGCGGCGGTCCAGTTCCAGCGCGCGTTCGTATCCGCCTTCCTCCGGCGGGACGAGGATGACGGTATGGAAATTGCCGTCCCCCACATGCCCCACGATCGGCGCGCACAGGGCGGATCTGCCGATATCCTCCTTCACGCCGGTCATGAGTTCGGTCAGGGCGGATATGGGCACGATGGCGTCCGTCGCCAGCCCGTGATGGCCGGGACGGTAGGCAAGGGCCGCCCAGTAGGCGGCGTGGCGGGCTTTCCACAGGCGGGTGCGCTCTTCCTGGCTTTCGCTCCATGTAAAGCCGAGGCCCGCATTGTCGCCCGCGATTTCCTCCACCATTGCAATCTGTTCGCGCACGCTGGCGGGGGAACCCTGAAATTCAAAGAACAGCGTTGTCAGCCGCTGATAGCCTTCCAGCGCGGAATAGCGGATGCACGCATCCATCTGCACATCGTCCAGCAGTTCAAGCCGGCCGATGGGCACGCCCATCTGCATGATCGCAACCGCCGTGCGCACCGCGTCATCCAGCGTGGGAAACTGGCACACGGCGGCGGCCATGGTTTCGGGAATGCCATGCAGGCGAAGCTGGATTTCGGTTATGACGCCCAGTGTGCCTTCCGAACCGACCAGCAGCCCGGTCAGGTCGTAGCCGGTGGAGGATTTACGCACCCGTCCCCCGGTATCAACCACCGTTCCGTCCGCCATGACGGCGCGCAGGCCCATGACGTTTTCGCGCATCGTGCCGTAGCGCACCGCCGCCGTGCCCGATGCGCGGGTGGCGCACATGCCGCCGATTGTTGCTTCCCCGCCCGGATCGACGGGAAAGAACAGTCCCATGTCACGCAGATGTGCATTGAGCGCCTGCCGCGTCACACCAGCCTGCACGCGGCAGTCCAGATCATCGGCATTGACCTGGAGTATGTCGGTCATCTGCGACAGGTCGAGGCTGATCGCGCCGGGCGGCGGGGTAACATGCCCTTCAACCGACGTGCCCGCGCCGAAGGGGACCAGCGGCACCCGATGGGCATGGCACTGCGCCACGATGGCGGAGACTTCCTGCGTCGTGCGGGCGAACAGTACCGCTTCGGGCATGTTGGCGCGCATCCAGCCTTCGCCGTGGCTGTGCTGGGTACGGATGGAATCATTATGCGTAATCCGCTCGCCCAGCAGGGGCGTAAGGGCGGCAATGACCTGTTGCAGGGGGGAATGGGTCATGGTGGGCAGTTCTTCCAAATGGCATGCGGCAAGGCGCGGCGCAGTTTAACGGCCACGCCCCTGACGTCTAGGGGCCGTGACGGGGCGGGTGCCCTGCGGGCGGAAAGAGACGCTGCACGGCCATTTATACATTATTAATAGTTATTTAAAAACAACGCGATTTTCCGTGATATTTTATTGACCGGCCAGCCGGTTCTTCCTATATCCGAAAGGAACTGGTCCGGCCCATGCGGCACAATTCAAGGCATATGACCGCATGCCACGGACCACATCAAATCACGGACGGGATCTGTATTTTTCTCCCGCACGGTCCCGTCACAGATGGTCCGGCACCGGATCATTAACCCGAGGAAGGTGGCCTGCCATGAAACCCGGTTCCCTTGCACTGGCCCTGCTGCTGGCCACAGTCCCGGTACCGCTTGCTTCCGCCTGCATGGCCGCCGGATCGCTGCCACAGATAGGCGATGCCAGCGTCAGACCCGTGACCGCCCCCTATGGCCCGGCGGAAGGCGCGCAGCAGGCAGTGGACGCGGCCTTCGCGCTTGCACGCCAGACGGGACGCAGGGTGCTGCTGGATTTCGGGGCCAACTGGTGCCCGGACTGCCGCATATTCGCGGGCGTGCTGACACAGCCGGATGTGGCGCCATGGGTCGAAAAGAACTTCGTGGTGGTTCCCATAAACGTCAACCGTGACAAAAACGCGCCACGCAATGGGGAACGCTACAACAGCAATGCGGACATAGCGCGGAAATATGGCGTGGTTATCGAAGCCATTCCGGCGGTTCTGGTCTTCACCCCCGATGGACAGCTTGTGAACCGGGACGATGCCCTCGTACTGGGTGACGCCCGCAGCCTGACGCCGCAGGCCATGATCAACCAGCTTGATAAATGGGCGCCGCCTTCCTGATCCGCCGATAGACAGCCCGGTATCTGTTGGGGCCTGACCGAAAATAAATTGGGGGATTTCGGTCAGTTATGATTCATGTGTCTGCGACGCCCTGATGAAATCATGATGGGCTGGACCGAGATTGCCCCTGCGCCGTATCGCCACACCGAATGGACCGCGCCATTACCGGCGCACCGATCCGGGACAGCCTGTTTAAATAATCCGTTAGACCGAACCCAGACCCAGATGCTGTTCCAGCAAGGCGACATTGCGCAGGTTGGCCTTGAACGCGACATCGAATACATCGCCCACTACCGGCACCAGATCGGCTGCGGTCTCCACCGCGACATTGGCCAGCATGCGCCCCAGCACCGCGCCGCGTACCCCCAGTTTCCAGCTTTTCCATACGATATAGAGCGACGGCAGCAGCATCACCGTCGTCCCGCCCACCGGCAGCAGCCCGATCAGCGCATCAAGCCCCCAGCGGGCTTTCGTGCCGGGAATGCGGAAGGCGGCGTCCAGCACCGTGGCAAGCTGGCGCAGGCGCTGCACTTCCCGGTGGATATGGGCGCGATCGGCATGTGGGGGCATGGTTTTCATACCCTTGATTATGGGATGGGGCAGGGGCCGTTACAATGTGCCCGCTACGGCTGGCGTGGTCAGGGGGGCGGATCGCCATCGGGCGTGGATTTGCGGTCGATATGGCCCATGTCGCGTTCGGGCGCGATAACGTCGCGCACGCGCTGCTTGAGTTCCTTGGGGCCGGGAAAGCCGCCGTCGCGCTTGCGTTCCCACACCACATGACTGTCAACCGTGATTTCAAAACATCCGCCATCGCCCGGCACAAGGGTCACGCCCCCCAGTTCCATGCCGAAGGTGGAAAGCAGTTCCTGCGCCATCCACGCCGAACGCAGCAGCCAGTTGCAGCGCGTGCAGTACAGGATGGATATCTGGGGGCGGGGCGTGTTTTCCTGCGTCATGGATCAGCTTCTTGCGATGGTCCCGGACCGGGCGGGAGCGCCCGGCAGCCCGCATTGTGGGGAGGAATGCCGCACGGATGCAAGAGCCACCGGGTAAGGGTCAGCTCAGATGCTATGAACCCGCCCTTCGCGTGCCCACAGGCGCAGCGCGCCGCAGGTCTGGATGAACGTGTCCGCATCCGATGCGGATTCCAGCGCGATCACCCCTTCATCGCGCATTTTGGGGTGCAGGCCCGCCGCCGCCAGAAGCAGTTCGGCGGCATCGTTATGGGCGATGAACTTGGCATGGGCGAAGGCATCCGCGATGAAGTCGCGCATCGTCGCCTCATGCCGCAGGGCGTTGGCGCCTTCCACCGTGGGCAGCAGGGCCACCGCGTCATACAGGACCGACGGGCCGCCATTGATGCGCTGCTGCGCCACAAGCGGGTTGCCCGCGCTGTCCTTCAGTCCGCCCACGGTCGGCGCGATCAGCTCCACGGTGGCATTCACCGCCGCCACGGCATCCTGTAGCGCGCCAAGCAGTTCATGATCCACGCCATTGGTAATCACGATACCCAGCTTGCGGCCCGTAAAACTGCCTGGACCGTTTTCAAGGATGCTCAGCGCGGGTGAGGGTTCCAGCCCGGCCACGACCGGGCGGGCAGCCTGCGCCGGGGCGGGCAGGGGCGACAGGCCCAGTCCCTTTGCCACCGCTTCGGCCAGTTCCTTGTCCACATGCAGCAGGTGGCTGACCATGCGCGCGCGGATGGCGGGGGTTTCGACCTTGCTCAGTTCAAATATGAACGCATCGCGCATGTGGGTCTGTTCCACCGGCGTCTGGCTGATAAAAAACTGGCGGGCCTGACTGTAGTGATCGGCGAAGGATTCCGAACGCTGGCGCAGCTTGGGGCCGGACACGTCCGCGGCGAAGGTCTGGAAGTCCTCCCCCGTTTCCCGCGGGCCGCCCGTGGGCTGGGACCACGAATTGGGTTCGTAGTTGGCCCGCCCCTTCGGGTTGTGCATGGCCATGTGCCCGTCCTGCTGGAAATTGTGGAAGGGGCACTTGGGCGCGTTTATGGGGATATGGGTGAAGTTGGGACCGCCAAGGCGCTTGGTCTGGGTATCGAGATAGGAGAAATTGCGCCCCTGCAACAGCGGGTCGTTGGTGAAATCGACGCCGGGCACGATGTTCTGCGTACAGAAGGCGACCTGTTCGGTTTCGGCAAAGAAATTGTCCACCATCCGGTCCAGCACCAGACGGCCCACGCGGCGTACGGGCACCAGTTCCTCGGGGATCAGCTTGGTCGGGTCGAGGATGTCGAAGGGGAAGCTGTCAGCAAACGCATCATCAAAAAGCTGCACGCCCAGTTCCCATTCGGGAAAATTCCCGCTGGTAATGGCCTGCCACAGGTCGCGGCGGTGGAAATCGGGGTCAGCGCCGTTGATTTTCAGCGCCTCGTTCCATGCGACGGACTGCAGGCCCAGCCTGGGCTTCCAGTGGAACTTGACGTAAGTGGAGCGGCCCTGCGCATCGATCAGGCGGAAGGTATGGACGCCAAACCCTTCCATGAAGCGGAAGGAGCGCGGAATGGCCCGGTCCGACATGGCCCAGCAGACCATATGCGTCGCTTCGGGGGAGAGGGAGACGAAATCCCAGAAATTGTCATGCGCCGTCTGCGCCTGCGGGAAGTCGCGGTCCGGGGCCTGCTTGGCCGCATGCACGAAATCGGGGAACTTGATCGCGTCCTGAATGAAAAAGACCGGGATGTTGTTGCCAACCAGATCCCAGTTGCCCTGCTTGGTATAGAACTTGACGGCGAAGCCCCGCACGTCACGCACCACGTCCGCCGAACCCTTGTTGCCCGCCACGGTGGAAAACCGCACGAATACCGGGGTGCGTTCGCCCTCGCGCTGGAAAATATCGGCCTTGCTGACATCGCTCAGGCTGTCGGTCAGTTCAAAAAAGCCATGCGCGCCGTAGCCACGGGCATGGACCACGCGCTCGGGTATGCGTTCATGGTCGAAATGGAAGATTTTTTCGCGGAAATGGAAATCCTCCATCAACGCGGGACCGTTCGCGCCCGCGCGCAGCGTATTCTGGTCATCGGCCACCGGCACGCCCTGCTGGGTGGTCATGACCGGCGTGTCGCCCCCCGCGACCTGATGGGTTTCCCCGCCGGGGCCGGTATGGGTGGCGGGGGATGCGGATGGGTGCGGTGTCTTTGTCATGAGATGTTCGCGTGTCCCTGATGGTCATGGTGATAAGGGGCAGCGGGCGTGCTGGAATGCCGTGCTGCGTGGGATCGGGATTTCCAACGGGCGGGGATGGAGCGGGTTTCATGCCTTCACGCAGGGCACGGTTGCCAAGCGCGCAAGGGCAGGGCACAGGTGCGCAGTCGAACACCTGCCGCCAAGGACCGCAGCCGCATGCGTAACCGTTTCCGTATTCTGGCCATTGCGCCGATCATGCTGGCGCTGTGGGGGCGCGCGCCCGCCCATGCCGCCGCCCCGGACAGCGTCGATTTCGCGGACCTGACATGGACCGAAATCCGCGATGCCATCCGCAATGGCACGACCACCGCGATCATTCCCGTGGGCGGCACGGAACAGAGCGGACCCTATATCGCAGTGGGCAAGCATGACGTGCGGGCCATGATCCTTGCGCGGCGCATCGCACGCCAGACGGGGCATACGCTGGTCGCCCCCGTCATGGCCTACGTGCCTGAAGGCAGCACGACCCCACGCACGTCGCACATGCGTTTTCCCGGCACGCTCAGCCTTTCCCCCTCCACCTTCCGCGCCGTGCTGACCGATGCGGCGGAAAGCCTGCGCGTGCAGGGCTTTACCCGCGTGGTGCTGATCGGGGATCACGGCGGCTACCAGCGCGACCTGCGCGCGGTGGCGGACATGCTGAACTGGCGTTGGCAGCGCAACGGGGCGCATGTGCTGTACATCCCCGCCTATTATGACGTGATACCGGGCGCTTACGCCACATGGCTGCGCCAGCATGGCCACGGGTCGGAAGTGGGACAGCATGCCGACCTGTCCGATACGGCGCTGATGCTGGCGCTGGACCCGGCCATGGTGCGCACGCAGGCGCTGCGTACCGCCCCCCTGCCAACGGCGGCGCAGGGCGTGTATGGCGGCGATCCCCGCCGGGCCGATGCGGCATTGGGGGAAGTGGGCGCGGACATGCAGGTCAACGCCGCAGTGGCCGCCATGCAACACGACCTAACAGGACAGAAAGCGAACTGATTGCGCCGGGTTCACGGCGTGCTATAGGGGCCGCGAGGAACAGGATCACACTATGACACAAAAGAAAAAACTGCCGATTCTGGGGCTGGCCGCGTCGCTGCTGATGGGTGGCACGGCACTGGCCCAGACCGTGGACACCATCCCCGGAATGCCGCCGGTCGTGGACCCGCACAACATCTATTCCGAGACGACGGCAGGCCACCTGAACCCGGAAGTGGCCAGGGACCCGGCGCGCGTTTACGTGCCCAACCTGCGTTCGAACAACGTGTACGTAATCGACCCGCAGACATACAAGGTCGTCTCGCGCTTCAAGGTGGGCAAAAGCCCGCAACACGTCGTCCCGGCATGGGACCTGCGCACGCTGTGGGTGACCAACAATGCCGAGGGCACGACGGCGGGCACGCTGACCCCCATCGACCCGCGCACCACGCAGCCGCTGGCCGATGTGCCGGTGGATGATCCGTACAACATGTATTTCACGCCCGATGGCAAGTCAGCCATAACCGTGGCTGAAGCACGCGAACGGCTGGATTTCCGCGATCCGCACACCATGGAACTGCAGGGTTCGGTGTCCGTGCCGCAGTGCAAGGGCGTGAACCATGCCGATTTCTCGATCGACGGGCGTTACGCCATCTTCACGTGTGAATTCGGTGGCTATCTGGCCAAGGTGGATACCGTCAACCGCAAGGTGATGGGCTACCTGAAACTGTCTGGTGGCGGCATGCCGCAGGATATCCTGATCGCGCCGGACGGGCACAAATTCTATGTGGCCGACATGCATGCCGATGGCGTGTTCATCATTGACGGCGACACCTTCCGCGAGACCGGGTTCATCCCCACCGGCATCGGCACGCACGGCCTGTATCCCAGCCGCGACGGGACGAAAATGTACGTGGCCAACCGCGGTTCGCACAAGATCCACGGCCCGCCCCACAGCAAGGCCGGCGGCGTGAGCGTGATCGACTTCGCCACGGACAGGGTCGTGAACCAGTGGCTTATTCCCGGCGGCGGCAGCCCCGACATGGGCAATGTCAGCGATGACGGCAAGACATTGTGGCTGTCCGGCCGGTTTGATGACGTGGTTTACGCCATCGACACGACCACGGGCGCCACGCGCAAGATCCCCGTGGGGCAGGAACCGCATGGCCTGACCGTCTGGCCGCAGCCGGGTCGGTATTCCATTGGGCATACCGGCATCCTGCGCTAGGATCACCACACCCCGCGCATTGTAGACCATGCGCGGGGATTGGGTTCTTGCATAAGGATAGCAGGCCATGAACGCGTCACAGGTGCGATCACGCGACAGTCAGGGTGATATCCGTCTCGGCATGGGGCAATCCACACTGGGCGCAGTGCTGGTGGCGATGCGTGGCGACCGGATTGCAGCCGTCATGCTGGATGATGATGCGAACAGCCTGCGCCGTGCCGCCCATGAACGCTTTCCCGCCGCCCCCATTGTGGAAGGGGACAGCACGATGGACGGGGCGATCGCCACTATTACGGCCTGCATTGACGCGCCAGGCACGCAGGCGGACCTGCCGCTTGAGTTAAACGGCACGGCGTTTCAGCAACAGGTATGGCAGGCGCTGCGTGCCATACCCTGCGGCACGACCCTGACCTATGCCGAACTGGCCGCGCGCATCGGCAGGCCGGGCGCGGTGCGGGCCGTGGCGGGTGCATGCGCCGCGAACGAGATGGCGATCATCATACCATGCCACCGGGTCATCCGCAGCGATGGCAGCCTGTCAGGCTATCGGTGGGGGCCTGCGCGCAAGGCACAGCTACTGGCCCGGGAACGGGCATGGGTGGCCCATGGCGGCACGCCCGTCTGAACGCGCCGCCTGTCATCCACATTCAGGAAAGATGGACCACCAGATCCTCGTGCTGCTGCGCAATGGACCGCCCGGCACCGGGCAGGCCGATAGGCAGGACAGGGTGGCCGAACTGGATTTCCAGAATCTCGGCCGCGGCCAGATAGATCGCGCTGAAACCGCAGAACAGTCCTTCATATCCCGCCACGACGCCAAGGCCGGGACGGTCGAAAACTTCAGCACTGCCCAGCAGGAGAAACAGTACCAGCAGGCTGAAAAACACGACCTGATGCGCACGCGACGCAGCCAGTGACCCCAGCGCCATGATGGCGGTGAACAGCCCCCACATCCACAGGTAACTTCCCATAAGGGTAGGGGAAGACGCCGCCACCAGCCCCCATTGCGGCAGGAACAGCAGGACCACCAGCGAAATCCAGAACGCCCCGTATGCCATGAAGGCGGTCATGCCGAATGTATTGCCGTTGCCATATTCCAGCATTCCGGCGACAAACTGCGCAGCCCCGCCAAAAACCAGTCCCATGGCCAGTATCGCCGCCCCCATCGGCACGATATGGGCGTTATGCAGGTTAAGCAGCACTGTCGTCATGCCAAACCCCATAAGGCCCAGAGGCGCGGGGTTGGCTTTGGCATAGTCGTGGGACATAGGGTGGTTCCATTCCGTAACAGGTGAATTATGACAAAACATGTCACCTTATCGGGGCCGGACGTATTAAAATATTGCTTAGGCTCAGGACACATTCTTTGAGATGGAAGCCGAAGGTTGCCGCGATCTGGATAGCAGACATGAGTGCATGAGCGCACTGGTCGTATCTGGTCGTAATACGTCGCCAGTCTTTGAGTTTTCCGAACATATTTTCGATCATGCAGCGCTTTTTATACTGGTGCCCGTTGTAAAACGGCTTTGATTTCCCGTTTTTGCCCGGCCCGAAATACAGGCTGTGATATTCTGCCCTGCAAGAGACTGTCTGACCCTGCTGCTGTTATATCTCCGGTCTGTGGTGACTTCCCCGGTCTTATCGGAAAGGTCTGCCAGCAAAACATCGCCCGCCTTGAAGTCACCGACCCGTCCAGCAGTCAGATAAAGCCGGACAGGCCGATCCTCGTCGTCACATACGGCATGAAGCCTTGAGTTCAGTCCGCCCTTTGTGCGCCCGATATGGCGGGGAAAAGCTCCCTTTTCGGGCAGGAAGACATAGAAGGTCAGGTTGGGAACATGTTGGCGGCTCCGTGGGTTACGGTCTGACAGTCCACGCAGTAAATGCTATCTATATTTTACATTGTTTTCATTATATCGGGTTTTATTGATGTTGCGTCAGCAGGACCATTTCGGACCGGAGATGCGGCTGTTATTCAGCCTGTCAAAGGACATACAGATGGACATATCATATGTTCGATGTGATATTTGGATATCAGATTGCAAATAGAGAACCATGTGGCCTGGACTGTCATATCGTAATGAAAAACCACGCTATAAAATGTACAGGCATCCAGAATAGATTAAAAATATTAAGCTTCTGCGTTCTCATCTTTTTTCCATTCCGGACACATGCCCAGAGCATAACGCCCGAGCGGGAAGTGCTGGGTTTTATAAAAAATATATGATTGCATGCGCTCAATTTATTAGTAAACCCAAACAAGAGGACATGGATGATTTATTTTGTGGTGTAGACATTAAAAAATACATTACAAAATCATTGTTTGAAAAAATAGTTCGCTCCCATAAATCTGAACCAGAGGGTAATCTTCTACCACCATGGAGCCCAAATTATTTGGGAGATTCAGATTATTTTCTCCACATTCAGGATTTTGATGCCCAGTGGGCATCTTCCATGTCGACCAGGATTATACATAAAAATAAAAACATGTCCGTTGTCCGTCTTTTTATGGATTTCCCAAAAGATTCCGGCGAATCACTCGCGATATGTGTTCGGCTACAACGTGACAAGATAGGCTGGAAAATTTACCAGGTAGATCTACCTACAGATAATAACCTTCCAGACTGCAAGGGTGGATAATTTTTTTATTAGTAATAAACATTGTTATTAAATAATGTTGAATGTCGTTTTATTTATATTATCAATATTTTTATAATACATAACCACCTGCAAACAACCTTACTGACAACATCCTTGATGCGGATAGGCATGTTTCTGGAGTTCCGCGAGGTCTTCAGGATTATCGCAGCATCAAGACCTGTTAGTTTGTTGAATTAAGCTGTGTTCCGTGATTCACAGTCCTTCGGAGAGGATTATACTGTATTTTCCTTTGACGTATGGCATGCCGCGCGTGGATAATCGCCGCGTCCTGAACGGGTGCATGAAAAATATTCAGGCAGCGCCTTTTTTCAGGAAGGCGGCACAGTCTGAATCTTTTTAAAAAAAGCTGCACCAAACACTTTCTTACGTTTTTCTAGAGGGTGTTATGTACTTTTTTGTGTAATTGTTGCAGAATATGTGGATGAATACTGCTCGCAAACCGTATCCGTCTGATATCAGTGACGAAGAGTGGTCTCTGATTGTTCCCTATCTCCTTCTGATGAAAGAGGATGCAGAGCAGCGACATCATGATCTGAGAGAGTTGTTCAACGGCCTGCGGTATGTGATCCGTTACGGTATAGCATGGCGCGCGATGCCGAACGATCTGCCACCGTGGACTGCGGTTTATCAGCAATCCCGGCGCTGGATGGACGCAGGATGTTTCGAGGTTGTCGTCCACGATCTCCGGGCCGTGCTGCGTCTGGCTGCAGGAAAGCAGGCCGAGCCGACAACGGCGATTATCGACAGCCGGACACTGCGCTCAACCCCTGAGAGTGGTTCACGCGCCGGGTATGATGGCGCGAAAAGAAAAAAGGGATCGAAGCTGCACATGGCGGTCGACACCCTAGGGCATCTTCTGGCCCTGCACGTCACCCCGGCAGACAGAGATGATCGGGCAGAAGTCGCTCCGCTCGCGCAAGCCATTCAGCAGGCAACAGACGGTAGCGTTGAACTGGCATGGGCTGATCAGGGCTATACCGGATCAAAACCGGCGAAAGCTGCCAGAGAGCAGGAAGAGGAGGCCCCGGAAAATCGGACAGGGTGATAAGCTATCCCCGGCCTGGATAAGGACAGGGACTGATGGGCAAGGTTACGAGGAAACGGTATTCGTGTGAGTTCAAGTCTCGTGTGGCTCTTGAGGCGATCCGTGGCGAGCAGACGTTGTCGGAACTGGCGTCGAAGCACGGTGTGCATCAGACGATGATTGCCCAGTGGAAGCGTCAGGCGATCGAGGGCATGGCAGCGACCTTTTCGGGCAAGGCCGTTGCGGAGCCTGCGACGAGTGCGGCCGAGGTTGAGAAGCTTCATGCGAAGATCGGCCAGCTTTTGGTGGAACGGGATTTTTTGCGGGATGCCTCTGTTCGCTTGGGCGTGACCAGAGGCGGGAAATGATCGACCCGCAACGTCCCCGCTTGCCGATTGTCAGGCAATGCACCTTGCTGAGGCTCAACCGATCTGGGGTATATTATCAGCCTGCGCCCGAAAACGCGTTCAACCTGATGCTGATGCGGTTGATCGACGAACAGTTCATGGAAACGCCGTATTATGGCGCCCGGCAGATGGCGCGGCACCTTCGCCGTCTGGGCCATGAGGTAGGCCGCAAGCGGATCGGACGGCTGATGGCCCGGATGGGGCTGGTTGCGATCTACCAGAAACCCAGGACGACGGTGCCCCACCCGGAGCATCGCACATATCCTTATCTCCTGCGGGACCTGACGATCGACAGGCCCAACCAGGTCTGGTGTTCGGATATCACCTACATTCCGATGCGCCGGGGTTTTCTGTATCTGACGGCGATCATGGACTGGGCGACGCGCAAGGTTCTGGCCTGGCGCCTGTCCAATACCATGGATGCGGACTTCTGCATCGAGGCCTTGTAGGAGGCGTTGGCCCGCTACGGGACGCCGGAGATTTTCAACACGGATCAGGGCCGCCAATTCACCACGCCGCGCTTCACCGAAGTGCTACAGGGCCGGCAGATCCGCATCAGCATGGACGGGCGCGGCCGCTGGATGGACAATGTCTTCATCGAACGGCTCTGGCGGTCATTGAAATATGAATGCGTGTATCTCCACGCTTTCGAGACCGGCTCGGAACTTCGTGCCGGCCTGGCGAAATGGATTGGTCATTATAATTCGCGGCGCCCACACTCGGCGCTCGCTGGACGCACGCCCGATGAGGCGTATCATGGATCCGCTCCGACACCGCTGCCGGGGTTAACCCCGGCAGCGGTGTCGGTCAGCAACAACGAGAAATTGGCGGCATAGCAACATCGGGCGATAGCTTATTCAACCCGCAAATCTGTCCGAACAAATGGGGCCACCTCTGGATATCACCCTCGAAATCGTCAGGCTGCCTCAGGCAAAGCGGGGTTTTGTGCTGCTGCCCCGACGATGGATCGTGGAGAGATCGTTCGCATGGGCGACACGGTGCAGAAGGCTCGTAAAAGACTACGAGCGCTGCGCCTCAACCCTCGCCGCAATGCACACCATCGCCTTCGCTGGCTTCATGCTCAGAAATGCCGCTCAACTGCTCGCCCAAAGTGCATAACACCCTCTAGAATTTCCGGGGTCAGGGCAGGGGATGAATGACATCCAGAATTTTGCGTTTTTCCGCCACCGCCGGGGGTGACAGGCGCTCCGTCCGGGCTGTAGCAATATCGGAGGGGGTAAAAAGCACCGTTTCCTCCCCGCCCGGCAGGCTGGCGACATGGTTCAGGATGGCGGCAATATCCTCATCGGGCAGCATCTTGAACGAAGGCATGAACCCGGTATAGATGTCGCCCCCTACCGTAATCCGGCCCATGATGCCATTCAACGCGACGGCAGCCATGTATTGCCGCCCTTCCGCCGTGGCGGAAATCTGCGCCGCACGCCCGACCAGCGGCGGAAACTGCCCCGGACGGCCCTGCGCACCCGCTTCATGGCAGATACTGCAATTGGTCTGGTACAGCACCGCACCGTCCCCCGCGAACGCAACATTTCCCAGTGGCAGCATGCCAAGCATGACGGCAGACAGTCGTTTCATCATCCCTACGTTCCCGGCAGATCCCGTACCCGTAACAGGTGCCATGGGGACCTGTTTATCGTTTCAACATCGAATTCAGTATACGTCACGAACCGGTGAAAGCATGCCACAATACCATGGCTTACATCATATTTTCCAGTATAGTGTCGTTAACGCCACAGGATATGAGCTCTTTTATACAACATATATTTGAAATGATTGGTAACAATATGAATCATTTCCTGAAAATCGACATATTATGACTTACAACTCGCCCCTATGCTGATTTTATATATCGAGAGATGATACCTATGTTGTGGATATAAGGGCCTTTTTTGAAATTCGATATGATAGGTGTCAGAGCACTGATGCGTGAAACAGGCATCTGGATACGGACGCAGGGGCCACAAGACGAAACACGATCCTTCTGGCCCTACGAATGAGGAATGGGATCTGATCGCGCCTGCAAACCGGCGCGAGCGGAGACAGACAAGCAGCATTCCTGAAATGATCAGGACGCAGCACTATACCGCCCGCTCAGGCTGCGGCTATGTGATGGCCCCCGGTTCAGTCTGGCTCAAGGTTCGCTGGTGCAGCCCGTTCCTCTGGGGTCGTTTGTAAAAGACTACGAACAGCGGATGAATGCGGCAGGGACCACAGGTAGCCTCATGCTACACCGAAACACCCATCCCTGATTTTTCCGAATGGTCCTTGACCCCATTGCCGTCTGAATACCGCAAAGCGCCCCTCAATGGACGGGCCGTCGTCACACACGATGCACCATGCGCGTTTTCCCTGCGCACGAAAAAAAAGCGCCCCGCCGAAGCGGGACGCCGAGTTTAGGGATTGGGAGACGTTGTGGTGTCACGATATCCACATCCCTTTAACTACATTGATGGATAATAGTTTTATCGAATTCGATTAAATGACAAAAAATACATCTGCCGGGACATGCACATCACACGCCATGGATCATGACGTAATGCCGCGCGAACGGCAGCATGACCACAATGCCCAGCAGGCCAAACACCACCGTCATGCCTGCGAAGGTCACCATGTGGTGTGGATAATCTTCGGTGTAAAGCAGGCCGCAGACCCAGAATATCACGGCTTCCAGCGCCAGCGCGCCACCCAGTACCGGCCGGTGAAAGAACGGCCCCGACAGCCACCATACAAGGGCGGCCAGTATCACCACCATCGCGCTGCTGCGCGACAGGAAACGGATCGCACGCATGTCTTTCCTGAACCTTGGGGAAGGGAAGTAGGACTCACACCTTCGTGATCATGCGTGCAGTATGCCTTTATTCATCCCCGCGGGCAACGGCGCGACCCGTGCCCGCGGGGCATGGCTCACATTTTCTGCGCGCCGTCCGCAGGTGCCTGCGTAGCAGGGGCGGGGGCGGCATCGGGGTTCATCTTGCCCGGCGTTGTCGAATGTTCGACATCATACGCCGTGGCCTTTTCCTGATACGTGCCCTTGGAACCGGGATGTTCCTTGTCATACAACGCCGCCTTGGCCCTGGCTTCCTTGCGGTATTCATGACGCTTGTACATGCCGGTCGCACACCCGGCGGCGGCCCCCAGCACGCCATGGCCCGCCACATGGCCACCTACTGCGCCGACGGCGCCGTATTTCAGGCAGCCACCGGGTTCGGCATGGGCCGTGGTTGCGCAAGTAATGGCGGCAAGCGCCGCCAGCGTGGCTATTCTGCGCATGGATTATATCCTTTTCGCGTGTATCGGTGTCACGCGCCCAGACATATCCGATGGGTCATATTTTGTCACGTTTTCCCCAATCCCGGCCGGTAGGCCGCAGGGCGGGAATCAGAAGGTCAGGCTGCTGTGCAGGCCGAAAACGGCCTCGTTGCCCACGCGGCGGTTTCCGGTCCAGTCCGCCACCCCGCCGGAGGGGTTCCAGACGTACTGGAAGTCAGGCTGCATCACCATCCACGGCGTGACCTGCGCCTGATAGGTCAGTTCCAGATGGTTTTCGTTGCCCTGCACGATTGATCCGCTGTCGCGGTCGAACTGGCGCTGGCCTGAACTGGCCCGGCCAATGCCCCAGCCCAGCCCGATCGTGTCGTTGTCACGCCCCCTGAACGGCGCCTTCAGATTCACGCCCGCATCGATGGCGAAGCTGATCAGGTTGCGGTCGCCGCCATTGCCGGTCGCACGCAGGAACACGCCCACCGACCGTGCGGATTGCAGCGAAGGCCGCCAGATCATCTGGTCGATGATGCCATACACCATCCAGTTGCCCCGGTCCCAGCGCGGGGTCAGGTCGGACTGCGTGCTGTTCACGTTCAGCGTCGCCGCCCCCAGCGAACCACCGTTGCGGTTATACCGGTAATCGGCGAATTTCGCCGTGTCGTAATACCCGCCCAGCTTGTATATGCCCGGCAGGCCGGGGTCTTTCGTCACATGGGACATGTCGGCGGGCTGCGGGTTCAGCGCGTATTGCAGTTCGGTTATCAGCAGCGCGCCGGTGCCCATGTTGAAGTTGGTGCCATTGGCGCCATCATAGGTCTGGCTGGTGGGATCGGAATTGTAACCGCTGATGGACCCGGTAGCCTGCTGGATGGGAAGCGAGTTGTAGCGGTTGCCCGGCGGGTTGTCGTCGGCGGCGGCGAACATGAAGGTGAACTTCTCGCTGGGGCGGTAGCGGACGCGGATGGCGGGCGAGGACAGCGGCCATGACGGGCCGCCGCCATACAGGTTGACCGACGGGGCCATGGGCCAGCCGAAATTGGCGTTGAGGTAAAGCGATGCGTAATCGCTGATGAGGAATTCGGTATCGAGATCCTGCTGCCCGATCTTCACGTCCAGCTTTCCGTTAAGGAAGGTCTGCTGGTACCACAGTTCGAACAGGCGGGTGGAGCGGTCGGCCTCGAACCCGCTGACGGGGTTGAAGTTGGCCAGGTGATCCTGCGAGATCGAACGCCCGCGCGTCTGCAGCGCGCTGACCTGGAACAGGCCGCCCTTCAGGCCAAACAGCTTTTCGGTATCAACGGTCAGCGTCGGCATGGTCACGCCATCATAGGACGGGCCGGTGCCCGAACCGGCTGCCCCGTCATTGCCCGAGGCCGAACCGCCGGTGCCGTTCCCCCAAAGTTCATCGACTTCCTGAATGTCGAACGTGATGCCGTGTTTGTACAGCCATGGCCGCGCACCCCACATATTGCCCAGCAGGTTGCCGCTGGTATCGAGCCTGTCACCATCGCCCGCGGCCTTTTCCTCCGCATCGGCCTGCGCGCGTTCTGAATCGCGCACCGTCGCAGGGTCGATCTGCTGGACCAGCGGGGTGGAATTGCCAAGGCGGGCGCGGTCTTCCTCAATCTGTGTCTGGGCGAAAGCTGGGGCGGGCAGGGCCAGTCCCATGCACAGCAGCGATGATCCCGCCCGTAGCCCGTAACGCCATGCCCTGCGGCGTGGGGCAACGCCACCATGCAGGAAACGTCGGCTAGCGGGAAGGGAGTGCGCTGCGGGGGAAAGAGCCATTGGCCAACCTCAATTGAGAATCAATGTCAGTAATAATAATTCTCAATTACATTCCCGTAATGCGCCGTCAACCATATTTTGTTACATATCGCCCCCGCGCCAGCAGGGGGGGTGCCCCCGGCCCTTTATCGCAGGAAGACCTTGGGGACGCCTTCACTGTTAAGGCAGGACATGACCATCACACCGGTCCACAGCGCCAGCGAAAAACACGCGCCAACCCGCCCGCGCATCGTTGCCACCGGCCTGCCACACAGGACAGGCATATAGACAGTACGGTGGCACCACATGGCGTTCAGCATGGCCAGCGTGATCAGCAGCAGCTTGGGCGACAGGTAGGCCCGGCTGCCGATGCGCACGGGATCGTAAAAGAACAGTACGACGCCGCTCAGCATGGCGATGGTGAAGGTAACATGCAGTGGACGGACCATAAGCTGTGCGACAGGCGCAAGTCTGTTACCCACCCGGCGGTTGAGAATACCGAGGTCAAACAGCATATCCATCCCGAAGAACATCGCCATGCTTATGATATGCACAATACGGATCAGGTAATGTTCGGGCTGTAGCCAGAAATGCAGTGTGCGGCTGTCCATGGCGACAAGCAGATCATAGGGCAGCCGCATAAAGGCTAGGGGGTGGCTGATCATGGCAGGCGGTCTCCGTTACATGAAAGGGGGCATACCACCTGTTGACAGTGATAACAATTATCATTACCAGAACTGAAGAATCAGCCGGATGGGATGCCGCAAACCACCAGGTATTGCCGCAGGAAAATCAATAATAATGTGATGCATTACCTTCCTGAAATTTGATGGAAACAGTCGTCATGAATAGAAGAAATACGGTTCTGGCCCTTATTGTCGCGGCATTTCCCGTGGGGACCACAGTTGCGCATGCACGCGAATATCCGATCGGTGGGCCCGTGCAGGCCCATGATATGGAAATTGCATCCAGCTACCTGACCGGCATCATGGTCGAACCCATGCCCGCGGGCATGGCCGACAACATGAAGGCGGATACCATCCACCTTGAAACCGATGTCCACGCCACGGCGGACAATGTGTGGGGCTACCCCGATGGCGCATGGGTGCCCTACCTGTCGATCGGCTATGTCCTGACGAAGGATGGTACGTCATGGAAGGCGTCGGGCACCATGCATTTCATGACCGCCAAGGACGGCCCGCATTACGCCGATAACGTGCAGATGGACGGTCCCGGCCGCTACACCGTGGAACTGACCTATTCCTCGCCCGAACAGAACGGCTTCCTGCATCATGTGGACAAGGAAACCGGCACGCCGGGCTTCTGGAAGCCGTTTACCGAGAAGTTCAACTTCGCCTATCCGCAGAAATAAGCGGGCGGGACAGGAACATGGGACGGATACTGGACAGGGTACGGCAACTGGCATGCGGCGCGGTTGTGACCATGGGTTTTGCACTGGCGGCTACGGGCGCCAGCGCGGAAACCGTGACCGACCTTGCAGGCAGGACAGTGGAAATACCCGCCAGTGTCCATCGCATCATACTGGGGGAAGGGCGGTTGGTTTACGCCCTCGCGCCGCTGGAAAAACAGCACCTGTTCGACCACATCGTGGGCTGGCAGGGTGAATTCCGCGGCGCGGATACCCAGAGTTACGATCAGTACGTCGCAACCTTTCCGCAGGCAGCGGGTATCGCGCTGATCGGCAAGACCACGGCGGATACCGTCAGCCCCGAACGCGTGCTGGACCTTCATCCCGATCTTGCCATCCTGACGGTATCTGGCCACGGGCCGGGCAAGTCGAGCGAACTGGTCACACAGCTTGAAAGCGCGCATATCCCGGTTGTCTTTGTCGATTTCCGCGCCGATCCGCTGCACGATACCGTAGCGTCCATGCAGATCCTTGGCCGCGTGCTGCATCGTGAGACCGAAGCGGCGGATTATCTGTCTTTCTATCAGTCGCATCTCAAGCGCATTACGGACCGCATCGCCACCGTGCCGCAGGCGCAGCGGCCACGGGTATTCATTGAAATGCTCGCCGCCATGCGCGAAAGCTGCTGCCATACGGCGGGCAAGGGCAATATGGGGGCCTTCATCGAAGCCGCCGGTGGCCAGAATATCGCAGCCCCCCTGCTGCCCGGCTATATTGGTGACATCGATCTGGAAAAAGTGATCGCTTCCGACCCGGATTTCTATATCGCCGATGGCACCAAGGGACCAAAGGCCAGCGGTCCGGGCCTGCGCATGGGGGCGGAAGTCACGCCGGACATTGCACGCGCATCGCTGCTGAAGGTGATGGAGCGCCCCGGCATTTCCAGCCTGCGCGCCGTGACGGATGGCCATGCCTTTGGCATCTGGCATTCGTTTTATGACTCGCCTTACAACATCCTTGCCGTAGAGGTCATGGCGAAGCACTTCCACCCGGACCTGTTTGCCGATGTGGACCCCGATGCGACGCAGAAGGAACTTTACAGCCGCTTTCTTCCCGTCAGGCAGGAAGGGACCTTCTGGATCGATGCGCGTCCCTGACCAATCCCGGCCCGCCGCATCGTCTTCTTCTCCCGTTCCAGATCTTTCGGATTATGCAAGGCAGGTGCGCCAGACCTACCGGGCGCTGCTGCGGCGGCGCATCGGCATCCTTGGCGTCATGGGTGCGCTGATCGCCGGTTCGGTCCTGCTTGATTTCTGTCTGGGGCCATCGGGCCTGTCACCTTCGGCACTGGTGCGCACGCTGCTGCACCCGCATGATGTTTCAGCCGGACAGAGCGTGATCGTATGGCAGATCCGGCTGCCTTACGCGCTGATGGCCGTATGCGTGGGTGCCGCGCTGGGGCTGGCCGGTGCGGAAATGCAGACGGTTCTGGCCAATCCGCTGGCCAGTCCCTTTACCCTTGGCGTATCCGCTGCGGCAGCGTTTGGCGCGTCACTTGCCATCATCATGGGCTGGGGCATTCCCGGCGTGTCGGATGCGTGGGTGGTCTCCGCCGATGCCTTCGTTTTCGCCATCGGTTCGGTCCTGATGCTGGACATGGTTTCGCGCAGGCGCGGGGCGGGCACCGGCACGGTGGTACTGTTCGGCATCGCGCTGGTGTTCGCGTTCCATGCGCTGGTCTCACTGCTGCAGTTTGTGGCGAATGAGGACGCATTGCAGGATCTGGTATTCTGGACAATGGGTAGCCTGACGCGCGCGACATGGCCCAAGCTGGACCTGCTGGCCGCCGCCTGCGTGGTGGTCGCCCCGCTTTCGTTCCGCGCCGCGTGGAAACTGACCGTATTGCGCATGGGGGAGGAACGGGCGGCAAGCCTTGGCGTGGATGTGCCCCGCGTGCGGCGTGGCGCGCTGCTGCGGGTCAGCATCCTGTCCGCGCTTGCCGTATCCTTTGTGGGCACGATCGGCTTTGTCGGGCTGGTTGCCCCGCATATCGCCCGCCGCCTGCTGGGCGAGGACCACCGTTTTTATCTGCCCGGCAGCATGCTGGTGGGCGCGCTGGTCATGTCGCTGTCCTCGGTCGCGGCGCGTAACCTTCTGCCCGGCGTGGTCATTCCCACCGGGATCGTGACCGCGCTGGTGGGGATACCGTTCTTTCTGGCCATCGTGCTGCGCAGGCGGGGCCTGTCGTGAAAACGGGACTGCTGGCTGAACACATCTGCGTGCATTACGGCAGGCGCGTGGTTCTGGATGACCTGAATGTAGGTCCGTTCCCGGTGGGGCACGTATCCGCGCTGCTGGGGCCAAATGGCAGCGGCAAATCCACGCTCCTGCGCGCGATGGCGGGACTGGGGGAAAGCAGGGGCGCGGTCACGCTGGATGGGCAGGACCTGTCACGCCTGTCCTTTGCGCAGCGCACGCGACGGTGCATCTACCTGCCGCAGACATTGCCCGCCACCGTACATATACAGGTACTGGAATCCCTTCTGGCCGCACAGCATGCAACCGGATGGACGCCCGCGCAGCCTGAAGGCGACGCGGTGGACGGCGCGCTGCGCATGCTGGACGTGTTTGGCATTGCTGACCTGGCCATGCGGTATATGGATGAACTGTCTGGCGGGCAGCGTCAGCTTGTCGGGCTTGCGCAGGCGCTGGGCCGCCAGCCGGATGCGCTGTTGCTGGACGAACCCCTCAGCGCGCTGGACCTGCATCATCAGTTCGCCGTGATGGAAGTCCTGCGCCGTGAAACCGCGCGGCGCGGGATCGTGACGGTCATGGTGCTGCATGACCTGAACATTGCGGTACGCATGACCGATTATGACGTGATCCTGCGTGATGGGCGGATCATCGCCGCAGGGCCGCCCCGTGATGTCATAACACCCGATACGCTACGCGCGACCTATGACATCACTGCCCGCGTGGAAACATGCAGCCGGGGCCTGCCACACGTTATGGTTGACGGGCTGAGCTGAAAACGCGCCGCAGGCGCGTGAACACCCGCCATGACAGCCATGTAGTGGAAAGCAGGAAACGGTCATACATCCGTCCTGTCCTGCTGGAGCGATCAGGGCGGACCGGATGTATGACAGGCAAACGCCATGGCCTGTGCATGGTCAGGCCACCGCTGATCTTCATTACTGTATTGCAGCCTGCCGCACTCGCCGGTCAGACGTAAAGCCTCACGATGGCTACTGCCTGCAAGGTAGGGATGATACCGGTTCCTTTTACTTTCCCTTTACCCATCTGCCGAAGCATAGTCAGCCCGGACGGATATGACGGTATTGATACCTGTGTCAGGCCCATATGGCATTGCCCATGTAGCATATAAGAATATCTTTCCCGTTTCCGTGGCCGCAACGTGCATCCTGCAAATACAGACATGCGTGAGTGGCATCATGCCATGGTTAACGGCGGGTCGGCGTTATGGTGTGCCGGGACAGTAATCAGGTCGCGGTTATGGAGCCAGTGTGCAGGGTAGGATCTACCTGCGCTGCCCGGTTCCGCTGCATCCGGTAAAGTATTGGTAATGAAATAACGTCGCAGACCGTCCCGCGAAACAGGAGACCCCCATGGCGCGGCATGGCCATGGATACGACAGACGATAAGGGCGTTGCCGTTATTTATCCCGTGACCGCCATAAAGTAGCCGCGCAGCCACCTGTTCGCCCATTACTGGTCTGTTTCATAAGCCGGTTAATTTACCTCACACCCTTTTTATGTGTTCCCTATCCGCAGGATGATCATTACAGCCATAGGTTGAGAAGTGTAAAAAAGTATTCATCCTACGTTGCATCCAGCAGGGGGCAATATTGCGGTCATGTCATAACAGAACAAAATAAACCGCCTGTTCCATATATACGATACAGTCCATCCGGCCCATTGCCATCACAGGGCGGATCAACATGCCGATACTGTCAGGCCAGGGGCGCAAAACAGCGCTGTTCGCCTATGCGTCGTATCTATATAATAATGAAACATTATTAATAATGTATGGAAAAGTCGAAAGCTGCTTCCGGATTATTCATTTTTTGTAAACCAAAAATTGCATCTATTGGAAACATGGGATATTAGCCGGTGTTGATTGGCGTATACCCATGCCTGCTGCAAAAACCGGCCAGAGCGATATGTTACCCCGTGCTGTTGAAAGGTACGTCCCTGTCTGCAATGAAAATGGCATGAAATACCGATCAAAGTGATTTATTGTGGTTGCATAATAGACATATGATTATTACTGATAGGGTGAGATATGTCTCCTGACGGCAGTCTACCAAGGAAAGAAGCGACATTGGACAATAAAGATATTCCGCATACCGAACTGGTATCGATGACGACAGAAATCGTGGCCGCGCACACGAACCACAATACGGTTGCCATTGACCAGATCCCGGCCCTGATCGAGACAGTCTATGCTGGTCTCAAGGGACTTGGTGCTGAAAAGGCGGTCGAACCGACGCCGCTGCAGCCGGCCGTGCCCATCAAGAAGTCAGTATTCCCTGACTACGTGATCTGTCTGGAAGACGGCAAGAAGCTGAAAATGCTCAAGCGCCACCTCCAGACCGCCTATGGCATGACGCCGGAGCAGTATCGTGAAAAGTGGGGCCTTCCCCCCAACTATCCGATGACGGCGCCGAACTATGCGGCTCACCGTTCCTCCCTGGCGCAGAAAATCGGCCTTGGCCGCAAGGTCGTTGCCGAGCCGGTTGTCGAGGCACCCGCCGAAGCACCGGAAAAGGCGCCCCGCAAGACCCGCGCCCGCCGTACCAAGAAAGCCGACACAGCCGCGTAATAATACGCCCGCTGTTGCACGATACCCGGCCCGGAAACGGGCCGGGTATATGTGCGCGTAAAGGTCGTGATCTGCCAGTCATGACCCAGTTGCCGGTCAGGCCGGTTAATAATCCTCGCTCCGGGGCAGGGCACACATATGCAGCGCCCGTTCTGGCAATATGTTCAGGCGGTAGCATTACGGGCGTAATGACATAACATCCAATACAGGCTGTTCGGGGTAGTGATGTACGACCGGATCGCCTACTACAACGGCTATCTGGGCCAGTTCGCCGGTACCGGGACTTACCAGAACGTCTCGTCCTGACAGTAAGCAATCCGTAAATCCTGACACCTGCATGATAACCTGACTGGCGGCGATGCCGCGCATCTGCATTGTGCGTGAAGCTGACAGGGCGGCAATACGGACCATTCATATAACCTGTATTGCTTTGTGCATGTGCTGACGGTCAATCATTCGGCCATTCTCAACCACTGACCGGAACAGTGCTGTACGTTTTACTGACGTAGGCAGCATTGCCCTGATATGCGATCGCAGCAGACACAATAGAATATGTGTTTTCATACATAGTAATAAGTGACGTATTGCGCGCAGTGCGCTTTACGGTCATTGGCAGGATGGGACCGATCCAGACACGGACGCCACCTGCAAAACAGTCCCATTGCTGTTGGTCAGTAGATCAACGACCAACTGTTTAAAGAAATTACTGTGACAATTTGTAAACGATTTTCCGAACCAATATTACCCTGACAAACGGATACTGTTCCACCCGGTTCTTATCCGTTATTACAAAACAGTATACGAAACATAGTCTGCACAGTAACGGTTGGCTTCCAGTTCACGCAGTCAGGCGGTCCGTAAAGAAAAGGACGGGAACCGCGCAGGTCGTATCGCAAACCCGCCATGCGACGGCACCTCCATTTTGGATATCGAAGCGATACTGATCGTGGACAAGTCCGGTCAGTCGCAACGAACCAATGACCGCACAGGTAAACCGTTCGGACACACAGCCACGGTCGGGTACATCTACATAATGAAGCTGCATCATTAATGCAGGTCTGATCGGTTGCTGGCAGGCAGTGTCGTCTTGAGGAGGGATTAGACTGCATCCCCGAAACTGTCTGAAAGCGTAATCCGAACGTTTCTACAGTTTCTGACTGATGGGTCAGCCGCGATACATGCGTGGCGACTTTAGCAGGACCGGCGGGTACAGGCCGATCGTTATGACGCCAGGCCCCCGTGAACGCGCAGGGCAGGCGGTATGAACGGCTGTCTGAAGCAGTCACCCAGAAATCATCAAGAAGTTTTTGGTGGAGCTTTTTTCAAAATCTTCGGAAGACGTCGCCTTTCTGAAAAAGGCGGCAGACAGAACCGTGGGACAGCACACAGGCTGTCCCACAGGAGCATTGATTCAGCGCATCTTCCGGCTGTTGTCCGAACGGTCGGGTTCAGGCAGCACGTGATCGGGGTCCAGCGTGGCGCGGACAACGCTGCGTCCACCCGGCAGGCCGATCGTGATGCGGTCGCCCATATGCCAGCTTTCTGTCGGGATGACCTGATCGGCATGGGTACCATCGGCATAGTCCAGCCGTAACGTGACAGGCAGCATCAGCCTGCCCTTGCTGCGCAGGCCGACCTGCACGCCCTGTCGTGCATCGTTATGGACATAGGACAGGCTAGTGATGGCGTAATCGGGCCACCAGTTTTCAAAATACCATCCGCGCCAGAACCAGCCCAGATCCTCCCCGGTTTCGCTTTCCATGAAGCGGAAGAAATCGGACGGGGCAGGGTGGCGGTACGCCCATGCCTGAATATAACGCCGGAAGGCGGGATCAAAACGGTCGGGGCCAAGGATCTGCTCACGCAGCAGGACCAGCCCATAAGCACTTTTGAAATAACTGACCGGGTGACGGTACTTTTCCGAAACCAGTTCCGACGGCGTCATAAGGGGCGGCGCCTGCGGATCGGTCAGCAGGGGAATGATGTCGTCAGCGGGCCGCCCGGTTTTCGGCGCGAATTCGGAATCCCGCTTGGGCGCGTATTCCCCATGATTGAAATGCTGCGATGCGTAGGCATCGATAAAGGTATTGAACCCTTCATCCATGAAGGCACTGCGCCGCTCGTTCGATCCGACAATCATCGGGAACCAGTCATGGCCCAGTTCATGCGTGGTGATCCAGAACAGCTTGTCGTCACGGTCCTGCCAGCCATCAAACACGATGCCCGGATATTCCATGCCCGCGCCATGCCCACCGACATTGATGGCGTTTGGCCAGGGATAGGTGAACCACTGCTGCGAGAAGTATTCGATCGCGTGCTTTACATATTCGGTGGACCGATCCCATGCCTGCGCACCCGCCCCTTCACGCGGGTAGACCGACATGGCAAGCCGGGGCACAGGCGCCATGCCCGGCGCGGGGCTGATCGCAGGCAGGTTGATCCGCGCTGCGTCCCACACGAATACCGGCGATGCGACAAAGGATACATCGCGCGTGTTTTCCATGCGGAAATGCCACGTCTTTTCGCCATCATGGGCCAGATGGCTGGCGGGGTTGGCAACATCATCGGCAGTGCGGATCTGGACGGTACTGTCGCTGCGCGCCGCCTGCGCCAGACGTGCGCGTTCGGTCGGGGTCAGCACGTCCGCCGGATTAAGCAGCGCGCCCGACCCGACCACCGTGAAGTTCCACGGCACCGTTACCGTGTAATCGAAATCCCCGTAATCAAGATAGAACTCCTGCCCCAGATACGGCAGCGTATCCCATCCCCGGCGGAAGTCGTACACACTCATGCGCGGATACCATTGGGCGATTTCGTAAATATCGCCATCACGCACCGGGGTTACGGATGTCCGCCCGCCCCATGGGCCGGGCACGGTATGATGCCAGCGGATGCGCAGGCGTATTTTCTCCCCATGGCGCAGCAGCGTTCCATCGGGCAGGGCAAGCTGCATGCGGGTATCGGAAATACGGGGCTGGATCGTAATATCCCGCCCGTCGCGCACCACACTGACAGATTCGATGACCGCGCCGTCCGTCGTATTGGCATGCCGCGAAGGATTGACGAAATCAGCCCGCGCGCCGGAGCGGTAGATGTTCTGGTCAAGCTGCACCCACAGTTCGTCAAGACTGTCGGGGCTGTTGTTGGTGTAGGTCAGGATTTCCTCGCCACTCAACACATGCGTAGCGGTGTCGATGCGGGCATGGATGGTGTAGTCCGCGCGGTTCTGCCAGTAGTCGGGGCCGGGCACCCCGGAACCCGAGGCATAGCGCCCCGGCGCGTCGGGCAGCGTCAGCGCATTGAACGCCGCACGCATGGCCAATGCTCCGGACGGGTCGGACGCGGACGCGGGCGCGGCACGGGCTGTAGCGCACCCCGCGACACAAAGGATAAGGGCAATTTTTCCATAGGACATCAATGCGCTACCTGCCTGCTGCGTTATCGTTACGCAACTGTAGCAAGGTGGCAGGCCGCACGCAAAAGGCCGGGGGTCAGATGACCTTGATGCCGACGGTCAGCAGGATCGCGGCCAGTATGATCCGCTGTACCCGGTCCGGTATCAGCCCGATGCACAGGCTGCCCAGCACGATACCGGGTATCGACCCGCACAGCAGCGAGAACAGCAGCCCCATGTCGATATCCCCGATCCACCAGTGGCCCATGCCCGCGATGGCGGTCAGCGGCACCGCATGGGCGATGTCGGAACCGACCAGCGTGCGGACCTCCAGCCCCGGATACAGAAAAATCAGCGCCGCCATCCCGATCGCTCCCGCCCCCACGGATGACAGCGTCACCATCACCCCCAGCACGATGCCCAGCAATGTGGTCAGCCGGCCCGTCATGGCGGGGGAGATGCTGCCCGCCTTGGCGCGGGACAGCGCCTGCAGGCGCTGGCGGAACAGTACGCTGGGGGCGGTAATCAGCAGCGCGATGCCCAGCGCCACGGAAATGACATGCGTTACCTGTGGCGACGGGCTGCCCACCCAATGCAGGACGGCAATGGTCAGCAGCGTGGCCGGTATGCTGCCCGCCGCCAGACGGCCCACCACCGACCATGCCACCGACTGCCTGCGTCCGTGGACCAGCGTGCCCACCGTCTTGGTCAGGGCGGCATAGAGCAGGTCGGTCCCGACGGCGGATTGCGGATGGATGCCGAACAGCAGGATCAGCAGCGGCGTCATGAGCGACCCGCCGCCCACGCCGGTCATACCCACCAGAAACCCAACACCAAGGCCGGACAGGACATAAAGCAGGTTGATCGATTCAGTCAGGTGCATGGTGTAGGGACTCATGGCTCGACGGGCGGGGGCCGGTGCTGCATTCCATCGGGCGTGGTGCTGAATTTCCACGTCCGTACAGTCCCGACCGGGTCTAAATAACACAAAATATATGTGTTTTTCCGGTTGTGGAAACATCTCCTTATGTGGAATTACGGGCCAGCACAAGCCCGACCGTTAATACCGCGCCGCCATCGTCCGCATGGCTGGCGTGGAAAAAAGAAAACCCGGCGCGATGGCCGGGTCCCGGTTCAGTATGGATAGGGATAGACGGGCGGCGGCGGCGGCGGCGGCCGCATCCCCCACACGGGCGGCGGTGGCGGCGGACGGCCATAGCGCCACCTGCCTTCATGCCAGTATGGACGCCGCCCGTAGGGTCCGCGCCCGCCATGCGGGTACGGGTGGGCCCAGCCGGGATCGTAGGGCCGGGCCTGCGCCAGTGGCGGAACCGACAGCACAAGGACGGCAAAAACAGCCAGACAGAGTCTTTTCATGATGTCCTCCTCCTGTGCCAGCATGAAACCACCAGATTGCGGCACGATTGCGATAATGGTGCCAACGCGGCAGCGGCCTAAAGGAAGCGGTGCCGCGCCGCATCAAGTGATGCAGGGCAGGGGGTGCCTTCCACTACACGATTATCATCAACCGGACGACCCAGCGCGGTCACGACCGGGATCACCCCGGCCCAGATCGGCAGGTCATAATCCGCCGTATCATCAACCGGGCCGCCCGTACGGGTCTTGGTGGCGGCGGTGTCGATCCGCATGGCCAGCACACCCGTCGCCTTGCGTTCCTTCGCCAGCATGGGACGCACTTCAGCCCATCGTCCGGGCAGCAGGTGTTCGGTTATCACCTTCAGCGCATGGTCGTGCCCATCGGGGTCGGTGACGTGATGCGCCTGCCCATGCACCACCACGCTGCGGTAATTGACGGAATGGTGGAAGGCCGAACGCGCGGCCACGATCCCGTCCACCATGCTGACGGTCAGGCACAGGGGAAAGCCTTCCGCCACGTCGCGGATGATACGCGTTGTGCTCGCGCCGTGGATGTACAGCATATCGCCATCGCGGCCATAGGCCATGGGGATCACCATGGGCCGTCCGTCCATGATGAAGCCGACATGCGCCACCAGCCCGGCATCCAGAATGGCATGGACGGCGGGCGCGTCGTACCGGGCGCGTTTTGCCTGCCTTACGCGGGCATAGGGGGGCAGGTCGGTTGTCGTCATATCCTTGGCTCCTTCAGGTATGCGCCCATGGTGCGCGCGCCAGTGGCCGTGCTAAAGGTCAGGTTTTCATAATTACGGAGGGCCAGTTGCTGGCCGAACGCATAACCCTTGTGCCGCAGGGCCGCGTACCGCTGGCGGAACAGATCTACCGCCAGATCCGCGACCTTGCCCGCCACGGCAGGCTGCCATCTGGCATGGCGCTGCCGTCGTCGCGTGCGCTGGCGGGCCTGCTTGGGGTGTCGCGCAATACGGTTTCGGCGGCCTATGACCTGCTGCGCGCGGAAGACCTTGTCATCACGCGCCCCGGTGCCGTTGCGGTACTGAACATCCCCGCCACCTTCGCCCTGACGGAGCGCAGGGTGCAGACAGTCGGGCGGCCCGTCCGCCTTGCCCCGGCAGGTCATGCGCTGTCCGCCCCGCTACCCGCCATGGTGGAGGGTGCGCGCCTGCGCCCCGGCAGGCCCGACCCGCGTCTTTTCCCGCGTGACGCATGGGCGCGGGCGCTGCGCCGGGCAGGGCGGACCCTGTCGGGTGATGCGCTGCTATATGGTGATTCACACGGGCTGGCGGCCCTGCGGCGGGTTCTGGCCCGCACGCTGGCTGAAACGCGCGGGCTGCATGTCGATCCCGAACACCTGCTGATCCTGCCCACGGTCCGCGCGGGGCTGGGGCTGCTGGCGCGCTGCCTGTGCGCGGATGGCGACAGCGTATGGCTGGAAGAACCGGGCTATCCCGGCGCGATGCAGGCTTTTGGCACGTTGCGCCGGGTTGCGCTGCCGGTGGACGGAAACGGGGCGGATGTCTCGGCCATGCCGCAGGGCGCCCCACGGCTGATATACGTCACACCTTCCCACCAGTATCCCACCGGCACGCGGATGAGCCTGTCGCGGCGGCTTGCCCTTGTGGCGCGGGCGCGCGAATGCGGCGCGCTGGTGGTTGAAGATGATTATGACAGCGAATTCCTGTGGAGCGGACGCCCCGTCCCCGCGCTTGGCGCACTGGCGGAAGCGGGAGAGGTCGCAACGCTGGGCACCGTCGCCAAATCCCTGCTGCCGGGCCTGCGTCTGGCATGGCTGGCCGCCCCGCCACATCTTGCACCCGCGCTGATCCGTGCGCAGACCAGCCTTGGGCTTATGGCCAATGTCCATGCGCAGGCGGCGCTGGCGGATTTCATGGATGGCGGACAGTACCGCCGCCATCTGGAACGGATCAGCCGCATATACCGCAACCGGGGCGAAACCCTGCGCGGGGCACTTCTGGCCCATTGTGGCAATCATGTCGCCATACCGCCGCTGATTGGCGGGCTGCACATGGCCGTCCGCTTCGCGCCGGGGGTGGATGATGTGGCCGTGTCCACAGCGCTGGGGCAGGCCGGGTTCGGGGTGCCCCCACTTTCACAGTTCTATCAGGGCAGGGGGTCACCGGGGCTGGTTGTGGCCTTTGCGCAGGCGGATGAGGCGACCGCGCGCGAATTCGCAACCCGTCTGGCCCGACTGCTGGCATGAGCCATACCAGTCCTGCGCGACAGGAGAATTGTCCCCGGACCGGCACTGCACTGGCGGTTTACGGTCCTGTCCATAAAACACGCTGTAGCGTGGGGACATTTTCTTCAACGGCCCGGATGGAGCCTGCCTGCCATGGCCATCATGGTCGTGCCGGTCTGTAAGCTGTCATGGTTCGCGCGCGCAACCTGTGCCACGATTGCACATGCGGCGCTGTGGGCCGCCGGACGGACGAAGCCATGAATGACGGTCCCGTCCATGCTGGCAGGCGGGTTCGGGCACCAGTATGGCGCGGGAAAGATGCAGGGGAGGTCATGCAGTACGCCATGGAATACAGGGCATGAAGGGACGTGTCCTGATCGCGGTCGCGCTTGCCGTAGCGGCATGCGGCACCTATGCCGTCCGTGCCGCCGTCAACCCCGATGCGTTATGGCAGATCGTGCATGAACGCTGCACCCCGGGCGCAACCACGCCCGGACAGGCCATTCCCTGCGCGGAGGTCGATACCCGCGCAGGCTATGCCGTGCTGAAGGATCGGGTGGGAGTGGGACAGTACCTGCTTATTCCCACGCAGCGGATCACCGGCATGGAAGACCCCGCCCTGCTGCGCGATGACCTGCCGGATTATTTCGATTACGCATGGCGGCAGACACGGCGGCTGAATGGCAGGCTGGCACGTCCGCTGCCTGCGGATGACATGATGCTGGCCATCAATTCAGCCTACGGGCGCAGCCAGAACCAGTTGCATATCCATGTGGACTGCATGCGCACGGACGTAAAAGTGGCGCTGCACTGGGCCGTGCCCCATCTGGGGCCGGACTGGACGCCGCTGCCGCTGCATGGCCATGCCTACCGCGCACGCCTGATCCGGGTGGCCAGCCTGTCGGGCGTGCGGCCCTTCAGCCTGCTGGCGCATGATCTGGCGGACCCCGGCCGGGAAATGGGCCAGCACACGCTGATCGTGGCCGGCGTGGTGCAGCCCGATGGCCAGCCGGGTTTCGTGGTGCTGGACGATCATGTCGATCCCCGCACCGGCGACCGTGCTGCAGGGGAAGAACTTCAGGACCATGCCTGCCAGTTGCAGCACATGCCATAACCCGCGCCACAGGCTGGAAGCAGCCATGCAGGCATGTCCGCTGCACCCGCGCGGGTCCCGTGCCACCTTATGCGCACCGAACCGTGCGGGCAGATACCCGTTGGGTAGCATGTCGGGGCCGTTGCCGTGTTCACCGGGGCGCGTCCCGATCCCGTATTTCAGCCGGGTGTTTTTTAACCGGGAGACAGATATGTCATCTACCGCACAACCGTTTTCACACAGGGTCGCACTTGTTACCGGGGCGGCAGGCAATATCGGCCTTGCCTGCGCCGAAAGGCTGGCCGCCATGGGGGCGGATCTGGCGCTGCTCGACCTCAATGGCGAAAAACTGGAACAGGCCCGCGCCAGCCTGAGCCAGCATGACGTACGCATCACCACCCATACCTGCGACGTATCGGACAGCGAACAGGTCGGCAGCGTGGTGGACGGGGTGGCCGCTGAAATGGGCCAGATCGATTTTCTGTTCAACAATGCGGGTTATCAGGGCGCTTTCGCCCCCGTACAGGATTACCCGGCGGATGACTTCGCCCGCGTCATGAACATCAATGTATGCGGCATGTTCAACGTGCTTCAGCACGTATCGCGGCACATGATCGCACGCCGGTTCGGGCGGATCGTGAATACCGCCAGCATGGCAGGCGTGCAGGGGCCGCCCAACATGGCGGCTTACGGCGCATCCAAATTCGCGGTGATCGGATTGACGCAGGTGGCGGCAAAGGACCTTGCGCCATACAACATCCGCGTCAACGCCATAAGCCCTGCCTTCATGGGACCGGGGATGATGTGGGACCGTCAGGTCACCCTTCAGGCCGAAGCAGGCAGCCAGTATTTCTCCCGCGATCCGAAGGAGGTCGCACGCCAGATGATCGACAGCGTCCCCATGCGCCGCTATGGCAGCATTGAGGAAATACCCGGCGTGGTCGCTTTCCTGCTGGGCGACGATTCAAGCTACATGACCGGCGTCAACCTGCCCATTTCCGGCGGCATCTGAACCGGGGACCGAGGCATCAGAACGCATCGCACCCGGCGCCTGCCACCACGCCCACGGATTGCTGGCCAAAGCGGCGGCGGTATTCATCACGGATGGTGCTGATCCGCCCGGCAAGGTCGGGCAGGGCAGGGGTGACAATCCATACGACCCGTGCCGGTTCGTGCCTCACCTGACCGCTCTGCCGGTCACGCCACTGACCATCACCATGCACAACGGTCAGGCCGTCGGGAAACTGCGGCGTGACCACATCGCGCAGGAAAATCCGCCACTGCCGCGGTGTAACCCGTGTCCCATCCGGGCGGCGCAGGCCGAACAGCAGGGTAATGTTCAGGTCCGCCCGCGCCTGCAACGCCGCGCAGGCGGCATCAGGCCCGCCGGGTGACGCAGTATTATCCCGTGCCAGCGCGGGCGCGCAGGGCAGGAGCGTCCACGCCACCAGCAATACAGCCAACCCGCCCCGATAGCAGCGGTGCGGGTGCAGTGCCGCCATCCCGTCACGGCCCGTCCGATCAGAGCCGGTCGGGCACCGGGATGGGTTTACGCCGGAACGCGGTACAGCGCGCACAGCTTGTGCCCGGTGGGATCGCGCAGATAGGCAAGGTACAGATCGCCCGAAGCAAGATGGCGGATACCCGGCGGATTTTCACAGGTCACACCGCCATTGGCCACGCCTGCATCGTGCCATGCCCTGGCCGCTTCCGCCGAAGGGGCGACAAAGCCGAGGGTCTCGCCATTGCCCGCCGTGGCCGGTTCGCCATTGATCGGCTTCGTTATCATGAGCCGCCCGGTGGCAGTGGCGTAATTCAGTCGCCCCTTCGCATCGACGCTGGCTGGCGCAATGCCGAGGGCAGCAAACGTGCTGTCGTAAAATTTCTTCGAGGCTTCAATATCGTTCGTGCCGATGGTGATGTGACTGAACATGAATCCGTCCTTTGCAAATGTGCGGCGCGATCATGACATGGGGGAAACGAATACGGCAACAGCCCCCGGATCGGGCGCAGCCGCATAACGGCGTAACAGACATGGACCTGCGAGCAATTTTTTGTAACACTCCCGAACGGGATCGGCGCGCAGGCTGATCGTGATTTTATTATATTGATATATAAAGGAAAAACATGCGTTTTATCGCTTCACTTGCCGTTGTGGCAGGTCTGGTTTCGGCACCGCTGGGCGCCCACGCGGCATCGCTGCACACCGATTGGGAAAAGTTCAAGGCCACGCGCGCCTTCAACCACCTGTCGGCTGACGGGCAGCGCGCGATTATCGATATCCTGAATGCAAAGCAGATTCTGGACTCCGGCAAGACCGATGCCGCCATCCCGCCCCTGTATGACGCCACCCGCCGCCTGACCGCCGCGGGCAAGGCAAACAACCAGTTCGTTGCCGCCGAAAATGCGCTGCACCCCGCACCGCAGCACCCCGCCGCCCCGTCCCACGTGGCGGGCACGACCCCGGTTACGTGGGTTCCGGTTGGTGGGGAGGTGATCGGCACCGAAACACTGGCCCCGGAAAAGAAGACGGCCATCGCCACCGCCAACTCGCAGCTCAAGGCTGGCAATACCCAGCAGGCCGCGCAGACATTGCAGGTAGTGGGCGAGGACGCGGATTTCATCCTGGCCCTTGCACCGCTGGACCAGACGCAGGGCGCGATCAACCGCGCCACCGTGTTTACCGAAGCCCGCAACCCCACGGAAGCATCCGCCGCATTGCAGCAGGCGCTTGATGGCATCGTGTTCGTGTCCGAGGATTTTACGGAAACGGCCACGCCTGACCAGACCGGCAAGCACGCCCCGGCAAAAACCGGCAAGTAATCCGGCCCGGCCCGCCGTGAACCCGGCATAACCGCAGGGTTCACGGCCAGCGCGTGCCCCACCGGGCGCCGCATGCAAATTCTACGCCGCGCCATATGCTGGTCGCCCGCGTACACCAGAAAATCAGCCAGTTGATCCCCGCGCGACACCCGTTGCGTCCGTGCGTCCCTACGCATGCGGGGAGACAGTCTTCTGCCCCCCAGACAGTGCCTGCAACACCATGAGCGGAGAAACTTCCGGTCATGGCGCAACCGCATGCGGGGCATGGGCGTATTGCCCGTGGGCGGGATACATACCCGCTGCCGCGCACTGATCGCGCGGCTCACTGCCTGCATGGCATAATGAAAAGACCCTGAAACGATGGTTGATCCCGCAGGTCCAGATGCGACGGCAGATGAACAGGCCCTTATGGATCTTGCGCTGGACCTGCACTGGACATGGAACCATGCGACCGACGCCCTGTGGCGTCAGCTTGCGCCCGATATCTGGGACCATACGCGCAATGCATGGACGGTATTGCAGAACACGCCGCGCCACCGCATGCGCGAACTGCTGGAGACCCCCGCCTTTCACGACCTGCTGACCAGCCTGACGCAGGCCCATGCCGACAGCCAGCAGCGCCCCGCATGGTTTGAAACCGCCTGCACCATGACCCCGGCGCCCTGCATCGCCTATTTCAGCATGGAATTCATGCTTGATGAGGCCCTGCCCATCTATTCCGGGGGACTGGGCAACGTGGCGGGGGACCAGTTGAAGGCGGCAAGTGACCTCGGCGTACCGGTCGTTGCGGTCGGGCTGCTTTATGCGCAGGGCTATTTCCGTCAGGAACTGACCCCGGACGGGCGGCAGGAAGCCCTGTATCCCATAAACGATCCCGCCCTGCTGCCCATCCGCCCGGTTCTGGACGGCGGTGGCGACCGGCTGCGCCTGCCATTCCAGATCTCGACGGGGCGGATATGGCTGCGGGCGTGGCAGGTGACGGTGGGGCAGACGATGCTGTACCTGCTGGATACGAACGACCCCTATAACCCGCCGCATATACGCTGCATCACCACCCAGCTTTACGGTGGCGATGCGGAACTGCGGCTGCGGCAGGAACTGGTGCTGGGCATTGGGGGATGGCGGCTGCTACGCGCGCTGGGGCTGCGCCCGGATGTCTGCCACCTTAATGAAGGGCATGCCGCGTTCGCCGCACTCGAACGCGCACGCGGGCTGATGGAGGATATGGGCATTCCCTTCATGCAGGCGCTGACCATCGCACGCGCGGGCACCATCTTCACCACCCATACCGCCGTGCCCGCCGGGTTCGACCGTTTTGCGCCGCTGCTGGTCATGAGCCATCTGGCCTTTTACGCCAGCAATGACCTCCATATCGACGTTGAGGACCTTCTGGCGCTGGGCCGTGGCGGGGCACCGGCGGATGATATGAATACGCCCTTCAACATGGCCTATCTGGCCATGCGGGTCAGCGGCGCGGTCAATGCGGTCAGCCGCCTGCATGGACAGGTCAGCCGCGCGCTGTTCAACCCGCTTTTCCCCCGCTGGCCCCGCGTGCAGGTACCCATTGGCCATGTGACCAACGGCGTGCATGTGCCGACATGGGATTCAGCGGCGGCAGATGCGTTATGGACCCGTGCGGCGGGCAAGGAGCGCTGGCGCGGCGCGCTGGAAAGCGTGGAGCCATCGGTCCATGCCCTGCCGGCGCAGGAACTGTGGCACTGCCGCTGTCTTTCCCGCGCGGCACTGGTTGCGTTCATTGCAACCGATCACAGCGCGCGGGCCTGTTTTCATAGCGGGGAGCGCGCGCAATGCCTGCCGCCGCCGGTTTTCGACCCCGCCGTCATGACCATCGGCTTCGCCCGCCGGTTCGCCACCTACAAACGGCCCGACCTGCTCCTGCACGACCCTGACCGGCTGGCCCGTATCCTGACCAGCGCCGAACGGCCCGTACAACTGGTGATCGCAGGCAAGGCGCACCCGCAGGATACGGCGGGGCAGGCGCTGATTGCGCAGTGGATCAGGTTCCTGCAGCGGCCCGACGTGCATGGTCGTGTCGCCTTCCTTGTCGATTATGACATGTCGATCGCACGCCAGATGGTCGAAGGCATGGACCTGTGGATCAATACCCCCCTGCGACCGTGGGAAGCCTGCGGCACGTCGGGCATGAAGGTGCTGGTCAATGGGGGGCTGAACGTATCGGAGCGCGATGGCTGGTGGGCCGAAGCCTGGGCGCCCGATGTAGGCTGGGCCATTGGCGATGGCATGGATGAAGGGCATGATCCCCGGCGTGACGCCCATGATGCCGACAGCCTGTATACCCTGCTGGAACGCGAAATCGTGCCCCTGTTCTACCAGCGCGACGCCGATGGCATCCCCCAGCAATGGGTGGCCATGATGCGCGAAAGCATGACCCGGTTGACCGGGCGCTTTTCGGCAAACCGGGCGGTACGGGACTATACCCGCGATTTCTACATGCCCGCGGCGGCGGCATACCGTACGCGACTGGCCGATAACGGGGCGAAGGCTGCGGCCATCATGCACTGGCGCGAAAGCCTTGACCGGCTGTGGCACGCCATAAGCCTTGGCCCGGTGCAGGCGACGGCGGCGGGCGACAGGTGGCATGTCACCGTCGCCGTAACCCTTGGTCCCGTCACGCCGGACATGGTGCAGGTCCAGCTTTACGCCGACCAGCCGGAGGGAGCGCCCATCATAGTACCCATGACGGCACAGGCGGGACAGGCGAGCGGTCCCGTATCCTACAGCGCGGAGGTCAGCGCCACGCGCCCGCCCGCGGACTACACGCCCCGGGTCATTCCCCATCACCCCGATGTGGCCATCCCGCTGGAGGCTGCGCATATCATATGGCAGAAATAGCCATTACATTGCGAACAAGTAATGAATGATGGTCGCGGTTCCGTAATATCTAAATGGTTACATGTTTTACTTTACGGTCCTGTTTGACAAGAAACGTTGTGAAGTAATGCGCCCCCACCATGCGATCACATAACCGTGTGGTTGAGACCATGCGCACAATGGCCCGTTAATCGCAGCAGACCCGGAAAATATGACCGGTTTTTCCCATGCCAAGGAAACAGGCGGATGGCCACTGCGCTCAGCCCCTTTGTCTCACCGATCCGGCTGCTTTCGGTTACGTCGGAAATGTTTCCCTTCGTCAAGACGGGGGGGCTGGGCGATGTGGCTGGCTCCCTGCCCATGGCTCTGGCCCGCTACGGGGTGAATGTCACCACCCTTCTACCCGGTTACCGCCCCGTGATGGCAGCAATGGAAGACCGCCGCGCGGTCGCACACCTGCCTGACCTGCTGGGCCACGCGGCAACGCTGTGGGCGGCGCGGGCGGGGGATGTGGACCTGCTGGTACTGGACGCGCCCACGCTGTTCGACCGCCCCGGAAACCCTTACATGTGCCCCGATGGGCAGGACTGGCCCGATAATGGCGTGCGCTTTGCCGCGCTGTCCCGCATGGCGGCCAATATCGCGCAGGGCCAGCTTGCGTGCTACCGGCCCGACCTTGTTCACGCGCATGACTGGCAGGCGGGGCTTACGGCGGCCTATCTGCATTATGACCGCATGGCGGCGGGGGACGACGCGGCCGCCATACCCCGCATACCGGTCGTACAGACCATCCACAACCTTGCCTTTCAGGGGCGCTTTCCAGCGTCCAGCATGGCCGAATTCGGGCTGCCGCCAGAAGCCTTTTCGGTGGAAGGGTGCGAATGCTATGGCGCGATCAGCTTCCTCAAGGCCGGGCTGTATTTCGCGGATCGCATCACCACGGTCTCGCCCACCTACGCCCATGAAATCCAGACACCTGAAGGCGGCATGGGCCTTGACGGTCTGCTGCGCCAGCGCCGCGACCGGCTGGAAGGCATACTGAACGGCATCAGCACCGATATATGGAACCCGGCCAGCGACCCGGCGGTGCATTTTCCCTACATGCCGGGCGACACGCTGGGGCGCGCGCCCAACAAACGCGCCCTTCAGGCGGAATTCGGGCTGGCTGCCGATCCCGATGCCTTCGTCATCGGCATTGTCAGCCGCCTGACCGAACAGAAGGGCATCGACCTGCTGCCACAGGTGACGGGCAACCTGCTGGCGGGCAATACGCAGATTATCGTGGTGGGGGAAGGCGATCGGGAGATCGAACGCAGTCTGGTGGCGTTACAGCAGCGTTTCGCGGGGCGCTTTGCCTGCCGCATCGGCTATAGCGAGCGACTGGGCCACCGCGTGCCATCCGCCGTCGATGCGCTGCTGATCCCCTCGCGTTTCGAACCGTGTGGCCTGACCCAGCTCAGCGCGCTGCGCTACGGGGCGGTGCCGGTGGCGTCGCGCGTAGGGGGGCTGGCCGATACGATCGTCGATGCCAACCCCGCCGCCATGGCGCATGGGGTGGCGACGGGTTTCCTGTTTTCCCCGGTGGATGCGTCAACGCTCGTCACCGCCGTCAGCCGGGCGCGGATGCTCTACCGGCGCAATCGGCGGGCATGGCGGCAGTTACAGGTGAACGGTGCGGCGTGCGACGTATCGTGGAACGAGCATGCCGTCCATTACGTCATGCTGTTTGCCGATGTTCTGGGGCTGGACCCTTATGCGGCAGCCACATCCAACGTGATCTGCCTGCCATCGGGCCAGCAGCCACGCCGCATGCAGCGCGAAGCCCGCAGGCGGCGGATCGCGCGCAGGCCACCCCGGCTGTCATGGCCGCTGGCCGCGCCCCACTGACCACACGGCACGCACGCCATCGCGTCAGCACGTAACAAGCAATAAAGGCCGAGGTGTATGAGGATCAGACAGGATGAAGCCCATTATGCCCTTCCCGAAGGTGTCGATGACCTCATACATGGCCGCTGCGCCGACCCGTTTTCCATCCTTGGCCGCCATAACATGGGCAAGGTCGATGTCATCCGCGTGCTGTATCATGATGCGGCACGGGTGCGTCTGGTGGTTGAACGCCCGCGCGGCTCCGCGGTCGAACGCCCGATGCGGCGCATGGGCGATACCGGCCTGCATATCGGCACCATCCCCGCAGGCGCGCGCTATCACCTGAAGATTTTCTGGGCCGATGCGGCGGAGGAAACCGCCGATCCCTATTCCTTCGGCCTGCTGCTGGGCGATATGGACCTCTACCTGTTCGCCGAAGGCAGGCACCACCAGCTTGACCGCGTGATGGGCGCGCAGCCCATGATGATCGACGGGACGGCGGGCGTGCGCTTTGCCGTATGGGCGCCCAATGCGCGGCGGGTGTCGGTCATTGGCGATTTCAATTTCTGGGATGGCAAGCGCCACCCGATGCGCCTGCGCCATGCGGCGGGAATATGGGAACTGTTCATTCCGGGACTGGGGGTAGGCGAGCGGTACAAATTCGAGATCATGGCGCGCGACGGGCGCATCCTGCCACAGCGCGCCGACCCGTTCGCCCGTTTTGCCGAACGTCCGCCCGCCACGGCATCCGTGGTGGCGTCGGCCGATGCGTTTACATGGCATGACGGGGAATGGATGGGCAGCCGCGCGGGGTGGCAGGTGCCCGAAGCCCCGATCTCGATATACGAACTGCATGTCCCGTCATGGCGGCGACCGGGCGGCGATCCCGACCGTGATATTTCATGGCGCGAACTGGCGCAGGAACTGATCCCCTATATCCACGCCGCAGGCTTCACGCATGTCGAACTCATGCCGGTGATGGAATATCCTTTTGGCGGGTCATGGGGTTACCAGCCGCTCGGGCTGTTTGCTCCCTCCGCCCGGCATGGAACACCGGCGGATTTCGCGGGGTTTGTGGATGCGTGTCATCAGGCCCGCATCGGGGTGATACTGGACTGGGTGCCCGCCCATTTCCCCAACGACGTGCATGGGCTGATAAGTTTTGACGGCTGCGCGCTGTATGAACACCAGGACCCGCGTGAGGGCGTACACCGCGACTGGAACACCCATATCTACAATTTCGGCCGCCATGAGGTGCGCGGCTTCCTGATTGCAAGCGCGCTCATGTGGCTGGAGCGGTTTCATATCGACGGCCTGCGTGTCGATGCCGTGGCGTCCATGCTGTACCGCGACTACAGCCGCAGGGAAGGGGAATGGATACCCAACATCCATGGCGGCCGCGAAAATCTGGAAGCCGTGGCCTTCCTGCGCCAGCTTAACGAAACCATCCACGCCACCATCCCCGACGCCATGACGATTGCCGAGGAATCAACCGCGTGGCCCGGCGTCACCCATCCGGTCGCGCAGGGGGGGCTTGGCTTTTCGTACAAATGGAACATGGGCTGGATGCATGACAGCCTGCATTTCATCGCGCGCGATCCGCTGTGGCGTGGCTACCACCTGTCGGAAATCCTGTTCGGGTTGTACTACGCTTTCAGCGAACGTTTCATCCTGTGCCTGTCGCATGATGAAGTCACGCACGGCAAGGGTTCGCTGCTGGCGCGCATGCCCGGCGATCAATGGCAGCGCCATGCCAGCCTGCGCGTCTATTATGCCTTCATGTGGGCGCATCCGGGCAAGAAGCTCCTGTTCATGGGCAGCGAGTTCGCGCAGGAAGGCGAATGGTCCCATGCGGGCGAACCGGAATGGCATACCCTTGAAAACCCGCTCAAGGCCGGGATGCTGGGGCTGGTTTCCGATCTGAACCGCCTTTATGCAACACTGCCCGCATTGCATGCGCGCGACTGCGAACCCTCAGGCTTCGCGTGGGTCGTGGGCGATGACACGACCAATACGGTGCTGGCATGGCTGCGCCTTGCCCCCGGTCATGCGCCGGTTCTGGTGGTGCTCAACCTCACCCCCGTCATCCGCCATGATTACCGCGTGGGCGTGCCGGTGGGCGGGCAGTGGCGCGAATGTCTCAACTCCGACGCCACCGCCTATGGCGGCAGCGGGGTGGGCAATGGCGGTCACGCCATGGCGACGGATCAGGCGGCCCATGGCCACCCCTATTCATGCGTGCTGACGCTGCCGCCGCTGGCAGCGCTTTACCTGCAACCGGTGGGGGAAGGGGCATGATGCGCTTTCCGCCTTCGCTCTCACCGGGCAGCCCCACGCCGCTTGGTGCCCACTGGGACGGGATGGGCGTCAACTTCGCCGTGTTTTCCGCCCATGCGCAGCAGATGGATGTCTGTATATTCGACCCGCGTGACCGGCGTGAGATCGTGCGCTTCCGCCTGCCTGAATATACGGACGAGGTCTGGCACGGCTACCTGCCCGATGCCGAACCCGGCCTATTGTACGGCCTGCGTGCCTTTGGTCCGTACGACCCGGCCAATGGCCACCGTTTCAACCCGCACAAGCTGCTGATCGACCCCTATGCCCGTTGCCTGAGCGGGGCGCTGGTTCCGTCCGATACCCAGTTTGGCTACCGCCTGCATTCACCCCGCGCCGACCTGTCATTCGACAGGCGCGACAGCGGCCCCACCATGCCGCGATGCGTGGTGGTGAACGATGCCTATGAATGGGGCGATGACAGCCGCCCGTGCATCCCGTGGGATGAGACGGTCATCATGGAAGCCCATGTCCGTGGCCTGACCCGGCGACGCGCGATGGCGGGACAGTGGCAGCCGGGCACCATTCAGGCCCTTGGCGCGCCAGAGATGATCGACCACCTGCGCCGCACCGGCATCACCACGCTCGAACTCATGCCGTTGCAGTATTTCATGCCCGAACGCAGCCTGCTGGAAAATGGCCTGACCAATTACTGGGGCTACAACACGCTGGCGTTTTTCGTGCCGCATGATGGCTATCTGGTCAACGGGTCCGCCCATGAACTGCGCACCGCCATCCGGCGGCTGCACCGGGCGGGGATCGAGGTGGTGATGGACGTGGTCTACAACCACACCTGCGAAGGCAGCGAGCAGGGGCCGACCCTGTGCTATCGCGGGCTGGACAACGCATCGTATTACCATCTGGTGCCGGGTAACGAACGCCACCTGATCAACGATACCGGCTGCGGCAACACGCTCAACCTGTCCCATCCGCGCGTGTTGCAGATGGTGCTGGACAGCCTGCGCTACTGGGCGGACTCCTTCCATGTGGACGGCTTCCGCTTCGACCTTGCCCCCGTGCTGGGGCGCGAACCGTACGGGTTCGATCAGGGGGCCGGGTTTTTCGATGCGATCGTCCAGGACCCGGTCCTGTCGGACCGCAAGCTGATCGCCGAACCGTGGGACCCGGGACCTGGCGGCTACCAGCTTGGCAATTTCCCGCCCGGTTTTGCCGAATGGAACGACCGTTTCCGTGATACCACGCGCCGCTTCTGGCGCGGCGATCCGATGCAGCAGGGCGACATGGCCGCACGCATCGCGGGATCGGGCGACCTGCTGGACCGGCGCGGGCGCAGGCCGTGGAGTTCAATCAACCTCGTCACCGCGCATGACGGTTTCACGCTGGAAGATACCGTCAGCTACGCCGAACGCCATAACGGGGCGAACAGGGAAAACGGGCAGGACGGGCACGCGGAGAACTACAGCGCCAACTGGGGCGTGGAAGGTCCGACCGATGATCCCGCCATCCTTGAACTGCGCGGGCGGGTCCAGCGCGCGATGATGGCGACGCTGCTGCTGTCGCACGGCACGCCAATGCTGCTGGCGGGCGATGAGTTCGGCCAGACGCAGAATGGCAATAACAACGCCTACTGTCAGGACAACGCCACAAGCTGGCTGGACTGGAACCGCGCCCGCAGCCCGGCGGGGGAAGCCATGACAACGTTTGTCAGCCGCCTTTCGGCCCTGCGCGTGGTCCATCCCTCCCTGCGCTCGGCACGCTACATGCACGGCCGCCACAGGCCGCTGCCCGACATTCCGGACATAAGCTGGTTCAGCCATGACGGAAACCTCATGGGCGTGGACCAGTGGAATGACGGCGCGTTCCATTTCCTTGGCGTGCGCCGGGCGGTCAATATCACCGATGGCATATTCGATATTACCTATACGCTGCTCAATGCCGGGGGGGAGGACATCACGGCCCGCCTGCCCACGCCCGCGGGAAAATGGACGCTGCTGCTGGACACCACCCGCCCCGAAGCGCCGGAAAGAACGCTGGCGGACGATGCGCAGGACATTGTGGTGCCCGCGCATGGGGTGCTGCTGCTGTCGGTCATGCCCGACGCATCCGCAATCGAAGGGCACACGCCATGAACACGCATTTCCACTACGAAAGGCGGGCGGGGGCGATGCTGCTGGATGCGGGGCATACGCGCTTTCGCCTGTGGGCGCCGTCATCCGCCGGCGTGGTGCTGGAAGCCGAGGGGCATCCCCCGCTCCCCATGGCGCGAAAGGGCGGGGAGGGATGGTTTGAATGCGTGCTGGCCTGCGGGGCGGGCACGCGCTACCGCTACCGCGTAACACCCGACCTTGCGGTGCCGGACCCCGTTTCATGCTACCAGCCCGATGACGTGCATGGGCCGAGTGCCGTCGTCGATCCCGCATCCTATGACTGGCGGCATGGGGCATGGCGGGGCCGCCCATGGCACGAGACGGTCATTTACGAAGTGCATGTGGGCGTCATGGGCGGTTATGCGGGGGTTGCGCGCGACCTGCCGCGTATCCGCGCCCTTGGCGTCACGGCCATCGAACTCATGCCGCTGTCGGAAATACCGGGGGGCCGTAACTGGGGCTATGACGGCGTGCTGCCCTATGCGCCGGAATCCGCCCATGGGTCGCCCGATGCGCTCAAGGCGCTGATCGATCAGGCGCATGGACTTGGCCTCATGGTGTTTCTTGATGTGGTGTACAATCACTTCGGCCCGGACGGGAACTACCTGCCGGTCTATGCGGCACCCTTCTTCCGCAACGATCTGCACACGCCGTGGGGGGCGGCCATCGATTTCCGGATTACGGCGGTGCAGGACTATTTCCTCGATAACGCACTGTACTGGCTTATGGAATTCCGCTTCGACGGGCTGCGGCTTGACGCGGTGCAGGCCATTACGGAACGAAGCTGGCTGGAACAGCTACCCGCACGCATCCGCGCCCGGACCGAGCGCGGGCGGCATGTTCACCTGATGCTGGAAAATGAAAATAACGACGCCGGCCTGCTCCGCGCAGGGTATCGCGCGCAATGGAATGATGACGCCCATAACGCGCTGCATGTGCTGCTGACCCATGAGCATGAAGGCTATTACGGCAATTTCGTATCAAACCCGGCGGGGGCGCTGGCCCGCGTGCTGGGGGAAGGCTTTGCCTTTCAGGGTGATATCTCCCCCGTAACCCATAAGCCACGCGGTAGCCCCAGCATCGATCTGCCGCCCGAACGCTTCATCATCTTCCTGCAGAACCATGACCAGATCGGTAACCGGGCGCTGGGCGAACGTCTTGTGGCGCTGGCCCCGCCGCAGGCGTTGCGCGCGGCGTACGGGCTGCTGCTGCTGTGTCCGCAGATACCGCTCCTGTTCATGGGGGAGGACTGGGGTTCGCGCCAGCCGTTCCTGTTTTTCACCAGTCATGCACCGGAACTGGGCCGCATCGTGCGCGAGGGACGACGGAAGGAATTCGCCGGTTTTTCCCATTTTGCGTCGGAGGAGGCACAGCACACCATACCCGACCCCAACGCCCCGGAAACCTTTGCCGCATCCTGCCCCCCGGCGGCGGAACGCGACATGCCCGAACATAGGGCATGGAATGTGCTGATCCACGAACTGCTGACGATACGCCATGACGAAATCGTGCCCCGCCTGTCCGGCGCGCGGGCCATCGGGGCGGATGCAGTGGGGGCAGGGGCCGTATGCGCGCGGTGGCGGATGGGCGATGGCGCAGTGCTGACCATAGCGCTCAACCTTGCGGACAGCCCGGTAATCCTGCCGCATGCACCACAGGGACGGTGCCTGCATGCGCAGTTCCCCCCCGGCGCGGATCTGTCTTCCACCACCCTGCCGCCCCATGCCGTTCTGGCCTGCCTGACAGAGGCGCAAAATGACTGACCGCACCCTTATCGAGCGCGCCCGCAGGGCCGGTCTGAGCGTACGCTGGCGCGATACCGCCGGGCGGGTCCAGCAGGTGCCCGGCGAGAATCTCAGCCGCCTTCTGAATGTTGTTGAAAGCATGGGCGGCCGCGCGACCGGCACGGGCCTGCCCGCCATGATCGTGGCCATAGCCGGGCGGCCCACACCGCTCCCCCTGCCGGAGGGCATGCAGTCCAGCCCGTTCCGCATCACGCTGGAAAATGGCGAGCGGCTGGAGGGCAGCCTGCGGCAGATACGCGGCAAGCCCGCGCTGCCCGCCCTGACGGTTCACGGCTATCACCAGCTTGAAATCGGTCCTCATGCCACCCGGCTGGCGGTGGCCCCCGCATCATGCCCCACCATAAACACCATTACGGGAACGGAGAACGCACGCATATGGGGCGTGGGGGCCCAGACATACGGGTTGCGCATGCCCGGTGATGGCGGCATTGGCCATTTTGGCGCCGTCGCAACCCTTGCACGCCTGGCGGGCGCACGCGGCGCGGATGCGCTGGCCATAAGTCCCGCCCATGCCATGTTCGCGGCACGGCCGGGACAGTACAGTCCATATTCGCCTTCCACCCGGCTGTTCCTCAATGCCCTGCTGGCCGACCCGCATGCCGTGTTCGACACCGCCACCGTGCAGGCCGCAATGCAGAAAGGGGGCAGGGCCTATGTCGATGCCCTGAAAAATCTGGAAACCACCCCCCTGATCGACTGGGCGGCGGCATCCGCTCACCGTTACCAGCTTCTGCGCCGCCTGTATGAAGACCGGGTCGCATCCCAGCCGCCTGCCGAACTGGCCGCCTTCCGGGCGGCGGGCGGCACCGCGCTGGAACGCCACGCCATATTTGAAACCCTGCATGCCCATTTCGCCACCTATGGCGCGCGCGGGGGCGACTGGCGGCGGTGGCCCGTGGCCATGCGCCAGCCCGCCAGTCCGGAGGTTGCCCGCTTCGCCGCCGAATTCGCCCATGATGTGGGCTTCCACGTCTTCGTGCAGTGGCTGGCCGCACGCAGTCTGGCGCAGGCGTGCCATACCGCGCGGGCATCGGGCATGCGGGTGGGCATCATCGCCGACATGGCGGTGGGCATCGATCCCACGGGCAGCGAATGCTGGGCACGGCAGGAGGAGTTCCTGACCGGCGCATCCATCGGGGCACCGCCAGACGCCCTCAGCCCGCTGGGGCAGGACTGGGGACTGACCACGTTTTCCCCCGCCGGACTGCGCGCCACGGGCTATCGCGCCTTTATCGAAACACTGCGCGCCGGTTTCGCCCATGGCGGCGGGCTGCGTATCGACCATGTGATGGGGCTGGAACGGTTATGGGTCATACCGCAGGGCGGTTCGTCAGCGGAGGGGGCTTACCTGTCCTTTCCCCTGTCCGACCTGCTGCCCCTTGTCGCCCTTGAGGCCGAGCGCGCGCGCGCCGTGGTGATCGGGGAGGATCTGGGCACTGTCACCGCCAGCTTCCGCAAGGCCGCGCAGCAGCGCGGCGTGATGGGGATGAACGTGCTGTTTTTTGAGCGCACATCCCACGGCGCGTTCAGGCCGCCCGTCGCATGGTCCCCCGGTTCCGCCGCCTTCACCACCACGCATGACCTGCCGACCGTGGCCGGATGGTGGCAGGGGGTCGATATCGACTGGCGCGCGCAACTGAACCAGTTCGCCCCCGGCACCACCGCCGACACCCAGCGCGCGGAGCGGGAAAATGACCGCACGGCGCTGTGGTCCGCCCTGTCCGCCGCGCGCGGCACGGCTGGTGGAAAGCGGGTGGCCGAAAAGCCCCCGGCCACCGTTGCGGGCGCACGGCAGGTGGTGGATGATGCCATCGGCTTCGTGGCCGCCACACCGTGCCCGCTGGGTATCATTGCGCTGGAAGACCTGCTGGGCCTTGCCGAACAGCCCAACCTGCCGGGCACGACCACGGGCCACCCCAACTGGCGCAGGCGGTATGCGGGCATGACCGCGACCCTGCTGAGCGGCGCCGATGCCCGCAGGCGCGTCAACCGGCTGCGGGCGGAGCGTGGTCATGCCTGAACCTGTTGTCCCGTCCCTGATCCGCGCCACCGCCCGCCTGCAGTTTCGTGGGCGCATGACGCTGGATGACGCAACCGCCCTTGTGCCGCAGTTTGCCCGCCTTGGCATAAGCCATCTGTACGCATCCCCGCTGCTGGTGGCCTGTCCCGGTTCCACGCATGGTTACGATACGGTAGCCTATGACCGCATTGATCCCGCTCTGGGCGGGGAGATCGCCCTTATGAACCTGAGCAGCCGGCTGCACGCGCACGGCATGGGCCTGCTGCTTGATATCGTGCCCAACCACATGGCGACCGATGACCACAATCCATGGTGGATGGATGTGCTGACATGGGGGCGGGCGTCGCCCCATGCTGACTGGTTCGATATTGACTGGACCGTGCCCGATCCCGACCTGCGGGGGCGGGTGCTGCTGCCCTTTCTGGACCGTCCCTTTGCCGAGGCGCTGGCGGCGGGCGCGCTTGCCATGCAGTATGACGTGCCCAGCGGACTGTTTTTCATCCACCACCACAGCCATCGCTTTCCCCTGTGCCCCACGGGATATGGCGGCCTTCTGGCTGCGGTCAGGGCACCCGGGCAGGTACTGGCCAATTTTACCACGCTGGCCATGCGCGGCGGGCCGGGGGCGGAAGCGCAGGCGGCCCTGAGTGCCCTGCGCCAGTGGGCGACAACGGCTGAAGGGCGTAGCGCCATTGCCCGCGTCACCAGCCTGCACAACGCGGCAGGTAACGCGGCACGCACACGTCTTGCCGCCGTGCTGGAACACCAGCCATGGCGGCTGGCATGGTGGCGCACGGCGGCCACACGGATCAACTGGCGGCGGTTTTTCGACATTACCGGCCTTGTCAGCCTGAGTGTCGAACGTGAAAGCGTGTTTGACGCGGTGCATGCCTATGTCTTTTCGCTGTACCGGCGCGGGCTGATCGATGGGGTGCGGGTCGATCATATAGACGGGCTGAGCGCGCCTGCCGCCTACTGCCAGCGCCTGCGTGAGCGCCTTGGCCGCCTGTCGCGCCTGCGACCGGACAGCGCACTGCCGGGCGCCGTGATTTACGTTGAAAAGATCCTGTTGCCGGACGAGCAACTGCCCGCCGCATGGCCGGTTGACGGGACGACAGGCTATGATTTCATGGATCAGGTGGCCGCCGTGCTGCATGACCCGGCGGGTGCGGATGCGCTGGAGCGGCTGTGGGCGGCATGCGACGGGGATGCGCAGGCTCTTGAACCGATGGTCAGGACTGCGCGGGCGCATCTGCTTGACCACAGTTTCGCCGCCGAATTTAACCGCCTTGTCAGCCTGCTGGACGCGGCCCTGCGCCACCGGGGCGACATCTGCAAAACGGATGACATGCAGGCCGCGCTGAAAACCCTGCTGATGCACTTCCGGCCCTACCGCACCTATTTCGGGGATGAGGCGGTGCAGGACCATACCGCCGACGTAACAGCCCTGAACGCCGCCAGGGCGGCGGCCGTGCCGTGTCTGGACCAGGATCAGGGCCGGGCGCTGGAAAACATGATGCGCGTACTGAGCGCCCGCCCCGAACATGCGCCCCCGGTATGCGTGCGCAGGGCACAGCAGGCGTTCGAGCACCTGACAGCGCCGCTGGCCGCCAAATCACTGGAAGATACGGCGTTCTACCGTTATGGCCGCCTGCTTTCGCGTAACGAGGTGGGGGCCGACCCCGGCACGCTGTCCATGCCGGTCGCAGGCTTTCATGCCCGCTGTGCCGACCGCCTGCGCCATTATCCCGACGCATTGCTGGCCACGGCGACGCATGACCACAAACGGGGGGAAGATACGCGCGCGCGCCTCATGGTCCTGAGCGAAATGGCGGGGGAGTGGGAAACCACGGTGCAGGGCTGGTTCGTCCGTAATGGCGCGACTGACACCGCCGGGCCGGACCGCGTGGATGAGATCATGCTGTACCAGACACTGGTCGGCGCATGGCCGCTGGAACCCTTTGCCAACGGGACGGCCCGACAGCATTTTCGTGACCGTATCCTTGGGTGGCAGACCAAGGCCCTGCGTGAAGCCAAGCGCCATACAGGCTGGATCGACCCGGACGTGGCGTATGAAGACGCCTGCGCAGCCTTTGCCACGCGGCTGCTGGACCCCGCCATATCCGGGGATTTCCTGCACCAGATGGAATCCCTTGTCGCCCGCATCGCCCCCGCCGGTGCCCTGAACGGGCTGTCACAGACCCTGCTGCGGCTGACCACGCCGGGGGTGCCTGACCTGTATCAGGGATGCGACCTGTGGGATTTCAGTCTGGTTGATCCCGATAACCGCACACCGCCAGATTTCCTCCACCGCGCCGCCCTGCTGGAACAGTCCACCCGTTTCAGCGCCGCTGCCGCCACATGGCGCACGGGCCGCGTCAAGCAGGACCTGATCCGCCGCATCCTGTCATTCCGCCAGCAATATCCCGACCTGTTCGCACGCGGCACGTATGAACCCGTCACCCTCAACGGACCGGACCGGGACCATGCCATCGCCTTCATCCGGCGGCACGGCCCGCTGCGCCTTCTTGTCGTGGCCCCCCGGCTGCCGCTGGCGATGCGGCCCGGTACCGACACGCTGGCGCTGGGGCGGGAGATGGGGCTTTCGCTTGCCATGTCGGCAGAGGGGGCGCAGTGGCACAGCCTGCTGGGCGACGTGCCGCAGCGGATCACCCGCCCGTTCGAGCGTGGAAACGTGCCGCTTGTCTGCCTCACCCACGATGCGGATACATCAGGACGTCTGAAGATCTAACAGGATGGAAAGACGTGGGGCGGGTAACGCCTTTCTGACCACCCGGCAAAGGCTATGGACCTATTGCCACGCGCCGTTACGAAGCATGCAGTCGCGGAAGTAGTTGCGATGGGAGACACGGCTGATGCCGATGGTGGTGCTGCTCATATACGTCCCCGTACCGGACAGTGCTTCGCATTTGGCTTCGATCCCGGCATAGGCCCCACTGTCCTTCGACTGGGCGATATGATGGCCTGATATGGTCCCGTATGGGGAACTGATATGCTGCTGGTTCTGCATGTGGTGCGAACCGACCAGCAGATTGATGCGATGCGTGTGCGCCTGTGCCACAGGTGGGGTACACAGGGCGGCAAGCAGCATGATGGCCCCTAAAAAAGCGGGCTTCGCGGGCATAGGGTCTTCTCCATGGGGGATACGGCACCCTTTATACGCTGCGCATGTATCGCAACTGTGTCTGGATACAACATTTATGTATTATCCGGATTATATATTGTTCATGTTATATGATTGCCGTCCGGCAGCGGGTCAATGGTGGATCAGGCCCATGCCCGCCTGCATCGCGGTATGCAGCACGTCGGACCAGATGCCCTGACCACCACCCCTGCCGCCGCCGTGCTGACCATCGCCGGGTGGTGGCCCGTTATCCGCTTCGTCCATGGCCAGGTCATCATCGGGCTGGGACCGATGGGCCGCGCAGCCGCACAGAAGGAACAGGCAGCCCCCAACCATCAGCATCCTGCGCATGCCGCCCGTCATCTAATCGGAATTGCCGATACGGATTTTTGAGACATCGACACTCTCGTGATGGTCCACCGTGGCACTGCCCGGACCATCATGATCCGGCCCATGCCCGCGCGACGGACCCGGTGGCGGGCACCGGCTGACCATACGTTCATGCTCCGGCGGGGCGCCCCGGCGCATATCCATGCCATCGGGCGGCCCGTACTCACCCGCCATGCCATTATCCATCATGCCCCGATTGAACAGGCCATTCCCGGCCATGCCGCCGCCGGGCATCATACCCCCGCCCATCATGCCGGGACCACCACCCACGCCGAAGCCGGAAGTAACACTGCCATGTATCCCACGGTCCACATCGGCGGCTACGGCGTCATGGGGCAGGGGGACACGACGGCACACCTCCCCACCGGGGCGGTTATGACAGGCGGCAAGCGCCATGGGCAGAACGAAACTGAACAGGGTCGCGGCACGGATATGCCCGCGGGGTACGAAAATCATCTGGTGGCCTGCGCATGAAAAATACTGGCGGCACTGTAATGGGGGGAGGGTTCGATAATCCTGTCACGAAATGTTATTTTTCATTCCAGAAGTGCAGGAGGCCGCCTTCAGCATTTTTTTGTACGGTGGCGGGCCATGAAAACCATCCGGTCGACCGCAACTTATGTTAGACTGCGACGTTCGATGCAGGGGCCATGCCACCACAATATCCAGATACATAACTCGTGACCGTTCCAACACCCCAATCGCGGATGCACAGGGAGATGGACATGACACCGTCAGATCATGAAGTGAACAATCAGGAACTGGAAACCCGGGCAATCAGCCTGTGGAAAAAACAGCACCCCGACCGCCCCTGGCGGCGTGTGGGCAGCATGCACCGTTACCACAAGACCGCGCACGCGCTGGAAGGCATCCCGGCCTTCCCCGAGGAGCAGGCGCAGTTCCGGTTCCTTGCAGCGCATGCACTGACCGTTTCCCACGGTCGGGAGTGCATGTAGCACTGGCAGCCTTCACCGGATCGGCGGACGCACCGATGCCCTGCGGGGGCTGCGGGTCCGCGCATACTCCATCCGGTAATGGGGGCAGGGGTCATTACCACTTCACGCACAGAGTGTGGAGCTGATCGACGCGCATCGAAACAACCGGCCTTTTTTATACCCACGCCCCCTGCCAGATCCGGCAGGGGGCGTTTCTGTTCTGGCATCACCGGATGGAACCGAACTATCCGCTTCTTTCCATCAGCCGAAGGAGCCGTGTCGGGATCGTTGCCGTATGGAAGGGATGCCGGACCCGAATATCCGTTTCATGTCCTGTAGTCGGTAATTACATTAAGACTGCTTATGCATAACCGTATTCCCGATCCGGCAGGTTGTCTGCACTGCATTGCCAGCCCACCATAGCCACCTGATCAGGATGGAGGAGCTGACGTGATTGATCGTGACCTGCAGGACGCGATGCTTCGCCGCATGGCCGAAAACGGGGGAGCGGCCAATCTGGCCCCGCCCGCTGGCACGGATGCGACGCAATGCGCCCGCAATCTGCTCGACCTTGAATTGCAGGGACTGTGCAAGGGCGGGGTCAGCATTTCAGGCAGCAACTTCCAGATCACGGGCGACACCACCCTGACCGATGCGGGTCGCGCCTATCTGGAACGCAAGGATGAAATGCACCTTACACTGAACGCGCCCGATGCGATCGACAGGCTGCGCCAGCGCGTCGCCACCGATACCGGGCTGAGCGATACGGAACGTCACGACCTGACAGCCACGGTGGACACGCTGCATCCACTTGCCCTGCGGGCGCTGGGGCGAGAACTGCTGGAACGTGCGCTGGAAAACAGCCCCGACGCCATACCGCTGCTGAAGAAACATGCGAATACCCCGACATCTTCGTCGGGACCATCCCGCCCTTCATGACACCAGCGATCCCCGGCTGGTGTTCTCCCGATCATTTATTCATAAAATAATGAAATAAGCATATATATAATTTATACATATATCTTATTTCAACCAACCAATACATACCAGTAAAATACAGATATTTAAAGCATATCAGAAAACGGTAGAGCATTTTATTGCATATCAGATCGGCTTCCCGCGATCTGCGCTTTTGCGGTCCTGTCTGCGATAAACTGGATGCCCCGTATGGAATGGCATGTCGGTATGCCGGATTTACATTGCATGGGGCAGATTTCAGCAGTCGGGACGGAATATCAAGGAATGCGCCATTTTACGAATACCTGCCAGACGGGGGCAGGCCGGTTGACCAGCCCGATGGTCATGATGCGCATCGCCATTTTCGGATTACTGCTGTTCTGTACCGCAACCCTGTCGGGCCACGCCATGGCGGCGGATACGCAACCGGCGCAGGGCATGACCCAAGAACAGGCCCGACAGGTGCTGGACGTCATCAACGACCCGGCAAAACGCGCGGAATTCCAGAATACCCTTGCTGCCATCGCCGCACAGTTGCCGACCACCGCCCCGGTCGCAGCACCCACACCGCACGCCACGGCCCCGGCCAAGGCGGATGAAGTATCAGTCCAGCCAGACAGCCTTGGCAGCGATCTGGTGCAGGACGTAACATCGCTGCGGTCCAGACTGTTGGTGCAGGCACAGCATTTTGTGGCCCTGTTTGGCGATCTGGTGTTCGTGGCGCACTGGACCCATACGATTTTTGCCGACCCGCAGTCACGTTCGATCCTGCTGGATGCCGTGGGGCGGGCCACGCTGATCCTGTTACTGGCGCTGGCGGCGGAACGTGGTTTTTCCATGCTGCTGCGCAGGCCGCTGCTGAAAGTGACGGAACGGGCGGTTGCGACCGAACGTCGCCTGAACCTGCCCGATGCGTCCACCCCGGCGCAGCCTGACGCACCACCGCCTGCAACCGGCCCGACGCAGGCAAGCGACGAACAGCTTGCCCAGCAGGCCCAGCAGCACGACATGCAGGCACAGCACGCCACATTGCGCCTGCTGGCCCGCATTCCCTTTTCACTGCTGCACCTGCTGATCAAACTGCTGCCCGTCGGCCTGTTCTTCGCACTGGGGTCCAGTTTCGCCTATCTGCTGACCACCACCCATCAGGCGGAAATGGTCACGATCACCCTGACCAACGCCTATGTCGTCGCGCGCGTTGTCTATCTGTTGATGGAAACGCTGTTCGTTCCCCATTCGCCCGCCATCCGGCTTTGCAGCGCGAGTAACCAGACCGCGTTCATGGTCACGCGCTGGCTGAACTTTCTGGTGGCCGCGCCATCGGTTGTGGTGTGCCTTTCCACGCTGGGCGGGGTGTTTGACATGCCCGCGCGCGGAACGGAGGCGATCATCCGTAGCGTGGTGCTGGTTGAACATGTGCTGGTGGCCCTGTTTACATGGCGTGTGCGCGCCCATGTCGCGCTAAGCCTGCAACCACCCGCACGCCTGCGCAAGCAGCCGTTCTGGATGTTTATGGGCCGGATGGTCTACCTGTGGTGGATTCCGGCAATGTTCTTCAACTTCGCGTTGTGGCTGATCTGGGCGACCCATATTCAGGGGGGGTATGCGTGGATCATCCGCACGGTCATCCTGACTACCGCCGTGGTGATCCTGTCGCGCGTGGTATCTGTCGTGCTGTATAACCTGCAGAACCGGCTGTTCCACATCTCGCCCGCGCTGGAAGCCCGCTATCCGGGGTTACAGGCGCGGGTTGACTACTATTACCCGGCATCGCGCAAACTACTGTCTTTCCTGCTGTTTTTCACGACCACGATCCTGTTTTTCCAGGCACTTGGCCTACCTGCCATCCATTTCTTTTTCTATGGACGGCTGGGACCGAAAATCATTGGCGCGATCCTGTCCATGATTATCGCCTATACGGTCGCCATCCTGATATGGGAGGTCGCGAACGCCGCCCTTGAACGGCAGATCACACACTTTGAAAACTCGTCACAGGAAGGACGCGCGAGCCGCCTGCGCACGGTGCTACCCATTATCAAGACCGTGCTGCTGGCCGTCATCATCATTATCGTGGCGGTCACGACGCTGTCCCAGATCGGCATCAATGTCGCACCGCTGCTGACCGGCGCGGGGATCATGGGCGCGGCGATCGCCTTTGGCGCGCAGAGTCTGGTCAAGGACTTCATCACCGGCTTTTTCATGCTGGTGGAAAATGCGATCCAGGTGGGCGACTGGGTTACTGCCGGGGGCATATCGGGCACGGTGGAACATCTGTCCATCCGCACGCTGCGGTTGCGTTCGATCAACGGGGACCTGCATATCATCCCGTTTTCGGAGGTATCGTCCATCGCCAATACCTCCCGCGATTATAATCTGGTCGTTGTCGATCTCATGATCGATCTGACGCAGGATACGAAGCAGCTTACCGATATATTTCACGAAGAGTTGGAAAAGATGCGCCAGACCCCGCGCTTTGGCCATCTTATCATGTCCGGGTTTTCATTTCTGGGCATAGAGCAAGCGGACGGCAATGGCGCGCGCTTCCTTGGCTCCGTCCGCACGGCACCGGGATCAAAATGGACCGTCTACCGGGAATATTATGCCCGCGTTGCGGTACGCATGAATGAAGAAGGCATCAGGTTCCCGGTACCCAGTTTCCTCAACCTGCTGGGGAACGGCCCCGGCGATGATGGATTGCACGTCAACATAACCCCCACGCGGCCAGACAGCGCAACACCACAGGCAAAGGCGTAGAAAGGGCGTTACCTACCTCCGTCTTTGCAGTCTTGTGACACGCATAGCTGTTCGCTCATCCCATAACGGGCGAGCAGCCAGAAGGCGCGGTCCGTACCCACTGGTTACCCAGCAGCCACCTTGCGGTAAGGCGCAGTTTGATGGGCAGTGCTTCGCTGACAGGGAAGGGTCGGCATCACAACCCAAAGCCATGCCAGACGCTGAATGGATTATCTTATTATACCCTGAAGAGACGCAGCATTCCCGCAGCTTCAGGTAATCGCATCAAACAGCAGTTTGCCATTCAGCAGCAGAATGATGATCGCCACCGCCCATGCCAGCACGATCATGCGGCGGGAGATCACGAATTCCCCCATCTTGCCCCGGTCGGTCACGAACATAAGCAGCGGAATAACCGCGAATGGCAGTTGCATGGACAGGACCACCTGACTGAGCAGAAGCAGTTCCCCCACGCCCCGGTTGCCATACAGCGCCGTAACGGCCACCACCGGAATGATCGCCAACCCGCGCGTAAGCAGTCGCCGTGCCCAGTGCGGAATGGTCAGGCGCAGGAAACCTTCCATAATGATCTGACCCGCCAGCGTGCCGGTCACGGTGGAATTGGTGCCTGCCGCCAGCAGGGCGACGGCAAACAGGGTAGACGCCACGCCAAGGCCCAGAAGGGGGGAAAGCAGACGATACGCATCCTCGATTTCCGCTATGTCCTGATGACCCGATGTGTGAAAGGCGGCGGCGGCCACAATCAGGATTGCGGTATTGATGAACAGCGCCAGCATAAGGGCGATGGTGCTGTCCCATGTGGCCCAGCGGATCGCCTCCGTGCGGCCAGACGACGTACGCTCGAACGCGCGCGTCTGGACGATGGATGAATGAAGATAGAGGTTATGGGGCATGACCGTCGCCCCGATGATGCCGATTGCAATATAAAGCATCTGGCTGTTGGTCATGATTTCGGTGGAAGGAAGAAAACCCTTCAGTATGGCCGCCACCGGGGGCTGCGCCGCCACGACCTCCACCGCGAAGCATAGGGCAACAGTCGCAAGCAGGCCGATGACGAACGCTTCCAGATAACGGAAGCCCCGGTTCATGAGATATAACGCCAGAAAGGCATCCAGCGCAGAAATGATGGCCCCCGCCAGCAGCGGTATGTCAAACAGAAGGTGCAGGGCGACCGCCGTGCCGATCACTTCCGCCAGGTCGCAGGCAATAATGGCCAGTTCGCAGGCCAGCCACAGCACGATATTGACGGCAGGCGGGAAATGGTCCCGACATGCCTGTGCCAGATCGCGCCCCGTTGCAATGCCCAGACGGGCGGCAAGCGACTGCAGGATGATCGCCATGAAGTTCGACAGCAGAATGACGGTAAGCAGCGTGTAGCCAAACTGCGCCCCACCCTGCAGATCCGTCGCCCAGTTACCGGGGTCCATATACCCCACGGAAACCATGTAACCCGGCCCCACAAAGGCAAGGAACCGCCGCAGCCACGATGCACCGGCACCGGGAACCTGCACGCTGGCGAATGCGCCGGGCAGGCTGTTGGTGTCGGCCTGCGCATCACTGGCGAAACGCCATGCGGATTTTGGGGTAGGGGACAGGACGGGTTCTGGGCGTGACATAAGGTTACTCAATCCCATCCCCCACAAATATGCAATATGCTATATTGAATGGTGTAAGGAAATTTTATCAGCCTGTTGAAAGTCTGACGTGACGGGAAGCCCAGAGGAATATTATCGGGATCAGCAAACCACACTATAATTTTTAATACTATTAATATTTATTGTATATTTTATAATACTTCTATACGTATGCGCATTTATGCTATTGTATAGAAAAATACAACACTATTATTTCTAGGTATAAATGCCTGGAAAGGCACATACACAACGGGCATGTGAAGTCATGCAGAAAAATTGGCTTCAGTGCACCTTTCCAAAAGGGCACACACAAAACCGGTCCGTTGGGCATCATCCATGCCTTGCAGGAATACCCCGGTTCAGTATGGGGATATGAAATACCTGCCCATCCCGGAAAACAGGCCGGACGCCGGGGGATGCTGCCGTTCCACGGTCGCCCCCGGCGCCCATTTCATTCACGATACGACCGGCAAAGCCGATGGTGTCACAGCGTATCGGAAACGTAAAAGGATGATGCTTTTGTCACCGCATCATCGGGGATGCGATCGTGGCGCTGACCACACCGGCAATCACGCCGGTCGCCACGGCCGTAAGCAGGTACTGGTTACCATAACGCATCCACTGATAACCCGGCGGCGGGGCGGAAAGACCGCGATAGGACTGCCAGTTATTGACAACCCAGCGACTGTTGCGCGGGCCATCATAACGGTCGCCCCGGTGCCATACCCGGTTCATGTCAACATTGTCGTAACCGCCACGGGACGGGGGCGCATTACGCATGGGACGGCCATGTCCACCACCACGCGGTCCCTGTTGCGGACCATGCTGCTGGCCCTGCGGTCCGCCGCCACCGGGACCACCGGGGCCGCCAGGTCCATTCGGCCCCTGCTGGGCGTAGGAAGGTGATGCCATGCCCAGCAGGCAGGCTGTCCCCATAGCGATGAGGGATGTGGTTTTCATGTATCGTTCCAGTCCGAATTCAATATGCAGCTTCATTGAGAAAGGCATCTACAATCCTGAAAAACAATGATCTTACCATGCCCGGAAATAACGGCTTTTTTATGCGTGGGTCCGCGCATTACGTAACGTCGCTTCCGGTGCAGGTTATTACGTAGCAATGGAAATCCGGTATCTTCCCCTGTCTGCTGGATTGCCGGACCATACGCCTGCATTGCGCGGGCGGCAGGCACGGTCCTTCTGCGCGGTAACGCACTGGCACACTTCCCGGTTGCAGAGGGTATTACGCCTTACAGTTCCGCCCACCGGCGGATCAGGTTGTGGTACGTGGCTGTCAGACCCAGTACGGCCGGATGGTCGTCGGGCAGGGACTGGCGCGTTTCGATAATCGAGCGATCAAACTGATACAGCAGCGTGCGTTGCGTATCGTCGCGCACCATGGACTGCGACCAGAAAAAGGATGCCCAGCGACTGCCCCGTGTAACCGTGCTCACGCTATGCAGGCTGCTTGCGGGATAAAGCACCATGTCCCCCGCCGGGCAGCGTATTTTCTGGGTGCCATACGTGTCCTGAATAATCAGTTCACCGCCGTCATATTCATCAAGTTCGCTCAGGAACAGGGTGGATGATACATCGGTGCGGAACCGGAACCCCGTGCCGGGCAGGGGACGGATGGCATTGTCCACATGGGTATTGAAACACATGCCCGCATCATAACGGTTGAACAGCGGCGGAAAGACACGCAGCGGCAGGGCAGCGCTGTTGAACAGCGCGTTCCGTCCCAATGCCTGCAGGACCAGATCGGCCAGTTCGCGTCCCTCCGCACTGTCCTGCGGGATCTGGAGGTTGAATTTGGCCTTGGCGGACTGGTCGCCCGCCGTAACCCTGCCATCGACCCACTGCGATTTTTCCAGCAGGGCGCGACAGTAAGCCACTTCCGCCGCACTCAGCACCCCGGCAATATGGATCAGCATGATATGTTCCGCGTCCTTGGGTAAAACAGCATTATCGGTGCCTTCCACCACCGCCGTGCTGCGGCAGGATCTTCAGCAGGACATCGTTGGATTTCTGTCCGGCGGCGGAAGCGATTTCATCCAGTGTTTCGTCAGTGGAGCGCACGGCATATCCCGTATGGGTCAGACGTGCGGCCAGTTCATCGGGCGTGGCATGCAGCAGGGGCGCCAGATCGGTCAGCGGGGCATGCGTCAGGATGGGAAACAGACGCTGCGCCGGATTGCCGCCACGGTGCCCGGTCGTGACCATGAAAGCCACAGCCGCCAGCACCGAAATCCCGCAGGCCACCAGCATGGTCCGGCTGCGGAAATATCCAAGGAACTGCGGCCAGTTACGCCACATATGCAGCACGAACGGCACCAGCAGCACCATGCTCAGCCAGGCATGCATGGAATGGAACAGGCCGGGCTGCCAGTGAAAGAACAGGGCCGTGCCGGAAACGGCGGAAATGACAAAGAAACCCGTAACAAACGGGGTCGCGTATTTTTTTACGAAGCGGTTCATATGTAATGCTGTCCTGTTATCGCTTTATGCTGCTGGTCTGGAATGCGTGCCGTCACATAGCCGCCTGCGCGCATCCTGTGCCACACGACGCAGCCGCGGGTCGCCAGACCCGGCCAGAAGGGTTTCGACCGCACGGAATACGTCCGCAAAACCCAGTTCAAGCGCCTTTTCCAGCCATGTCAGTGCTGCGGGCACGTCCCGCGCTGCAAGATGGACACGCCCCAGATTGAGACACCCCCAGCAGTCACCCGCCATGGCGGCGGCATGAAAAAATGTGGCGGCCGCATCCACCTGCGCATCGGGCATCACGCCGTCTTCCACCATGATGCCCAGCATGTTGAATGCCTTGGCCACCCCGTTACGCGCCGCCGCCACATACAGGGCGCAGGCCCGGTGCGGATCAGCGGCCACACCGTCGCCCGCCAGATACAGATCGGCAAGGTTGAACATGGCCCAGCCATCGCCGCACCGCGCAGCCTGTGCAAAATACATGGCGGCGGTGGCCGGGTTGCGCGATACGCTCCAGCCACGTTCAAACGCGCGGCCCAGCATGTTCAGGGCGCGCGGATCACCACTGCGGGCCGCGACCTCGAACATGCTGAAGGCATCCGCCATGTTGCCGTTGTTCAGATGGACCTGCCCCAGCATGAGCTGAACATCCACCAGCGCCACCGGCTCACACGGCGCATTGCCGGTCGTGTCGTGTGTTGTGCTGTTTTTATTTGCACGTTTCATGTCTTCGGTCATGAGGGCACGGTTGTTGTCAGGACAATGAAGGGCAGGAGACAATAAATCAAAACTTTATGGGTTTCAGAATGTTACGCCAATATTACCCATGAAGTAGCGACCGGGAGAAGGAACCGCACGCGACCCGGAGAAGGAGGAGGCGTAATTAAGCCGGTTGGTAATGTTATTGGCGTTGAACGATACGCGGTAATGACGGTAATCCCACGAAACCATGCCATTGAGGTTGAAAGTATAGGGCATGCGTGCCGTATTGGTCGTATCCGGCCCGGCCCAGTAGCCCGATGAATACTGTGCGCCACCACCAACCTTCAGGCTGCCCCAGTCGGGACGCAGCAGCAGGTGGGACAGGTCATACGAACTCCATACCGACATGTTGTTATGCGGCACCTGGGGGGCGACCTTGCCGTTGTCGCCGGTGTTGCTGTGTGTCACCCGGCCATCCATGTAGGAATAGGAAGCAAATACCTGCCAGTCGCGCGTGATCTTGCCATTGGCGCTCAGTTCCACGCCACGGATGCGGCGGCCACTGCCGGAATCCGCAAAGCCGGTTTCCAGATCGCCATTGACATCATAATACTGCGAATTGTTTTCGCTGATCTGGAAGAACGCAACCGTGGTGCCAAGACGTTTGTGGAAGAAGTCCGTCTTGTTGCCCACTTCAAACAGGTCGCTGCGCTGTGGTGACAGGTTGACACCCTTCTGCGCCACATCGCCCGCCTGCGGCTTGATTGTGACAAGGGAGGACACATCGGTGCCAACGGGTTTGTACGACCGCGCGAAGGTGAAGTAGAAGGACGTTGTCTTCAGCGGCGAATACATGATGCTGCCCGACGGGCTCCAGCGATCAGATTTCTGTTCCGCGCGCCCCTGGCTGGCGGTCGAGCGGCTGTAATACGAACTGCTGAATGAATCCCACCGTGCGGTACCGAACAGGGAAAGCTGCCGGGTCAACTGGATGCGATCGGCCAGGAACAGCCCCAGATCACGCGCATTGGCATTGCCGTAACCGCTGTCGGGAAAGGTGAGGGAGGTGGACGGATAGGAGTATTGCGGGTTGCGGATGGTCTGGTTGTTGGTGCGGTTGGTAAAGCTGCCCGGCCAGCGTGAATCGCTGGCGTAATTGATATCCACCCCGGCCTTGAGGTCATGATGGACAAAGCCGGTATTGAACCGCGCACGTCCCATGATGACGTTCTGCACGCCCCAGCCCTGCTGCCGGTACGCGGCCCCACCACCCGCGCCGTAGGGCAGGGCGTAATTGCCACCACCCAGAATGGCCGCGGCGCACGCGCCCGAACATGCGGCGGGCGTGGTGGCGGTATAGTCGCGCTCGTACAGGCTCAGCCGCGTATCGTTGGTCAGCGTGAACCATCGCGTGATGTCGGATTTCAGCGCGGAGGTCAGCGTATGGATGTTGGAGCGGTCAAAATCGAAGCTGCGCGTATAGCTTGTATTGCGCGCCACACCGTATTCGGTAATGGGGCGGTAGATGCCATTGACCTGAATCATGCTGACACCGTAATCAGGCTTGCTGTCGCTGTTCAGCCACTGCCATGTCAGATGCCATGAGGTCCGGCTGCGCAGGCCCACGCCAAAATCCACCGCCGCACCGTAGCGGTTGGAGGACACGTTGTTGCGGTCAACCACGTCCTGCTTGTTGTACATGCCATTGACGCGAATGGCCATGTCATCATTGATCTGGTAATTGATATCCCCCGCACCCCGGTATAACGGGCCGCTGCCAAAGGTCTGGTCATAGCTGTAGCTGTTGCCCGCATGGGCGTGTTTCTGGCTCTGGTTGATGACGCCACCAACGTTACCCGCGCCAAAATATTCGCCCGACGGCCCCTTGATGACCTCGACACTGTCCGTATTGAACGTATCGCGTGTATAGGTGCCGAAATCCCTTAATCCATCAGTATAGATGTCCTGTCGCGCCTGCAGGCCGCGAATACGGAACTGGTCGCCATTCAGGCCGCCAGCCCCTTCACCGGTGGACAGGGTAATACCCGGCACATTCGCCAGCGCCTGATCCAGCGTAAAGGCGCGCTGCTGCTTTATCAGTTCCTGCGGCACGACAGTAATGGTCTGCGGCGTGTCACGCACGCTGTCCGGCATGCGCGATATATGCAGGATCTCGCTATTGGTATTGCCGGATTCATTGCCCGCATCCCCGGCTTCCACATGGCCGCCCACGCGCACGGCAGACAGTTTTATGCTGCTGTCGGGTGCTGCGGGCTGGGCGGCATCATCGGCATTCGCATCTTCCGCGCCCACACCAAGGCCAACGGACATGCCAAGGGCTACCGCCAGCCGCAACCCGCGGCCTGGCGGGGCTGATGGGGACAGTTCTGTCTCACTCATTCACCACTCTCCTGACGCGGCATGTGCTGTCGCGTCGTTTATTGCTAACAGGGGACGGCTGTTTGATATTCATTCTCAACTGCATTAGCAAATGATAATCATTCGCTATAACATGAGAAAAGGGCGAGTGTGGCATTACTGACACAGATAGACCGACCCAAGAAAAACTAGGTCAAAAATCAGAAATGATATGTAATGAAATGCCCGTTTTATATGTTTTTGTTATTATAAACAGCCGCAGGACCATGCGCTGGTCTACGCCTTCCGCAAAATGGGGAAGGGCTAAAGAACACATCCACAACCGATTATGGCATGGCGCGAAAAAGGGGTTCTCTGCTTACCGTTACGGCAGAATATTAAAAGCCATTCCCGACACATGGAGCGTAGCCCCGCAACCGGACAGCCATCATCCCATCAAGCCGTTTGGCCCTGACCAGAATCGTTCCGGTATCCTGTCCGATGCGGAGGGGAAGCGGTGAGGGAGCAGAAAAAGTAAGAACAACGGCCCGAATGCCAGCCAGCGCACAGAAACTGGCGTGTTATCGACCGATCCATCGAAAATACCGGTGCCTGCATGGCGAAGATACAGGCCGCACCGGACGGAAAATACTGATTTCATTACAAAACATCTTTTCCCGTCCGCGCCCGGCAATGATGGACAGGGGGCAGGGCACCGGACCGCATGATCCGGCTTTGTGGGCTGCACGGCGATCTCCGTCACAATTTGCAACGTTCATGTCGCTGCCCTGCGGGCGCGGGGATATTGCATTCTGCCCGGATCTCAAATCATAAAGGCCGGACAACCGGCAGGAGACGAAAGCTTTGTACCCTCGCAAAACGGGGAAGCATGCGGCTGTATTCATTTCGGCATTGTTATATGGCGCGTCCCTTGCATCCGTCCCGGCCCACGCAGTTGACGCAAAAGCCACCACGAGCGCCAGCACCCCTTCCGCCGCACCGGCCGCAGCCAGCCGCGCCGATACCATCCTGATCGATGATCTCGAACGCCGGACCTTTCAGTGGTTCTGGGATGCAGGCGACCCGAAAACGGGGCTGGTTCCCGACCGCTATCCTTCCGGCCAGACATTCAGCAGCGTCGCCTCCATCGGGTTTGGCCTGACCGCCTATGGCATAGGCGTGACCCGTGGCTACATCACCCGTGAACAGGCCATTGACCGCACGCTTGTCACCCTGCGCTATCTCATGCGCAGCCCGCAGAATGACAGCGAGGATGATGCAACTGGATATAACGGCCTGTACTACCATTTCCTGAACCGGGAGACGGGTAAGCGCTTCAACCGCGACATCGAACTGTCCAGCATCGACACGGCGCTGCTGATGCAGGGCATCCTGTTTTCGCAGTCCTTCTATGACCACGATACCCCGCGCGAGCACGAGATACGCGATCTGGCCGACCAGTTATACAGGCGCGTCAACTGGCAGTGGATCACCCGCCCCGATAACCGGCTGAGCATGGGCTGGTCGCCCGAACACCAGTTCATACCCAGCTACTGGGAAGGGTACAGCGAAGGCATGATGGCCTATATCCTTGGCCTCGGCTCGCCCAGTCACCCGCTGACCCCGGCATCATGGCAGGCATGGCTTGCCACCAATGACCGGCGATGGGGCGATTATTATGGCCAGACATTCCTGAACTTCGCACCTCTGTTCGGCCACCAGTACAGCCACGCATGGATTGATTTCCGGGGCGTGCAGGACGCATGGGCGCGCGCAAAGCGGATTGATTATTTTGAAAACAGCCGCCGCGCGGTCTATGCGCAGCAGGCTTACGCCATCGCCAATCCGGGTAAGTGGCACGATTACGGGCCGACCATGTGGGGGCTGACCGCCTGTGACGGCCCCGGTGACACCACGCAGCCGATTGATGGCCAGAGCCGGCGTTTCCTGTCCTATTCCGCCCGTGGCGCGGGCCGTGACTACACGCAGGATGATGGCACCGTGGCCCCCACCGCCGCGGCAGGCTCCATCGCCTTCGCCCCCGAAATCGTGCTGCCGACGCTACAGAACATGAAAGCCCGCTACGGCGAGCGCATTTATGGCCGTTATGGTTTTGTGGACGCTTTCAATCCCAGTTTCCGCACCGGCCAGTCCTTCTGGTCGGATAACGAATATCTGGGGATAGATCAGGGGCCCATCCTGCTTATGATCGAGAACTGGCGCAGCGGACTGGTCTGGAACGTGATGAAGCGCAACCCCTATATCCGCACCGGCATGGAACGTGCGGGATTTGAAGGCGGCTGGCTGCCCGCCACCACAACCGCAGCCAACGTCCCGAACCGTCCATCATCCACACAGGTTGCGCAGGATCACGCCGGCCCGGACCGCACGGCGGCAAATCCGGCCGGGCATTCGTAGCCGCCCGGTGGGGCAGGGGGCGAATATCCCCCGGCCCCGTTTTGCATCAGGCGGGGACGCGCTTTTCTTCCGCCACCGGCACGCGGATCAGGTAATCGAATGCGGACAGGGCCGCCTTCGCGCCATCACCAATGGCGATCACGATCTGCTTGTACGGCGTGGTGGTCGCATCACCCGCCGCAAAGACACCGGGCACCGATGTCGCGCCATGGTCATCCACAACGATTTCACCGAAATCGTTCAGCCTGACCGTGCCCTTCAGCCAGTCCGTATTGGGCAGCAGGCCGATCTGGACGAATACCCCTTCCAGATCGACATGGTGGTCCGCGCCGTCACCGCCGCGATAGGTCAGGCCAGTCACGTTCCGGCCGTTGCCTTCCACCCGCGTTGTCAGGGCCTCGGTCAGGACGGTGACATTGGGCAGGCTGTGCAGCTTGTCCTGCAACACCTTGTCCGCCTTCAGGTGTGATCCGCGCTGCAGCAGCGTGACATGGGCCACGATACCGGCAAGGTCGATGGCCGCTTCCACGCCGCTGTTGCCACCACCGGCCACGGCAACCCGCTTGCCCTTGTAGAACGGGCCATCGCAATGCGGGCAGTAGGCCACGCCCCTGTTACGGTATTCCTCCTCGCCCGGCACGCCGAGGTGACGCCAGTGCGCGCCGGTGGCAAGGATGACCGTGCGGGAATGCAGGATCGCCCCGCTTTCCAGCGCGACCCCATGCAGGCCACCGGGCTTTATCGCCGGAAACAGTTCCGCCGCGCGCTGGGCGGGTATGATCTCCACATCATACTGCCGCACATGTGCTTCCAGCGCAGCCGCCAGTTTTGGCCCTTCGGTTTCCTTGACCGAAATGAAATTCTCGATGCCTTCGGTATCCATGACCTGACCGCCGAAGCGCTCGCCCACCAGCCCCGTGCGCAGCCCCTTGCGCGCCGCATAGATCGCGGCGGAAGCGCCCGCAGGGCCGCTGCCGATTATCAGCACGTCGAAGGGTGCGACATTCCTGAGCTGCTCCGCCGCGCGTTTGGGGGCATTGGCGTCCAGCCTGGCCAGAATCTGGGTAATATCCATCCGCCCGGTGTCGAACAGTTCCCCGTTGAGGTAGACCTGCGGCACGGACATGATGTTCCTTGCCGTGACCTCGTCCTGAAACAGCCCGCCGTCAATCGTGACGTTATGGATGTTGGGGTTGATGACGCTCATGGCATTGAGCGCCTGCACCACGTCCGGGCAGTTCTGACAGGACAGGGAGACATAGGTCTCGAAATTGTAATGTCCCGGCAGCGCGCGGATCTGGGCAATCTGGTCATCGGTGAATTTGGGGGGGTGGCCCCCGGCCTGCAACAGCGCCAGCACGAAGGACGTGAACTCATGCCCCATCGGGATGGCGGCGAATGTCACGCCGGTTTTCGCCCCATCGCGCCTGATGACGAAGGAGGGGCGGCGCGTGGCCTCGCCCTGTTCGGACACCTGCACCCTGTCAGAAAGGGCGGCGACCTCGTGCAGCAATTCATGCATCTCACGCGATTTCGGGCTGCTGTCGAGCGATGCCTCCAGCACGACCGGGTGCGCCAGGTCTGCCAGATAGGCCTTGAGCTGCGTCTTGATGGTGTCTTGCAACATGGGAGTGAACTCCGCTTTTCCTGAAAAGGTGAAGCGCGGTGGCCCGATCCCGCAGGGTCGGGCCACCGCCGTCGGGATCAGATCTTGCCGACGAGGTCCAGCGACGGGGTCAGCGTCTCGGCGCCTTCCTTCCACTTCGCCGGGCAGACTTCACCGGGATGGCTTGCGACGTACTGCGCGGCCTGGATCTTGTCGATCAGTTCGGCGGCACTACGGCCCACGCCGCCAGCCGTGATCTCGATGTACTGGATCTTGCCTTCCGGATCGATCAGGAACGTGCCGCGATCGGCAAGACCTGCTTCCTCGATCAGCACGTCGAAGTTGCGCGCGATCTGGCCGGTCGGGTCGCCCAGCATGACGTACTGGATCTTGCCGATGGCCGGCGACGTGTCGTGCCATGCCTTGTGCGTGAAATGCTTGTCGGTGGAGACCGAGTAGATTTCAACGCCCAGCTTCTTGAACGTCTCGTAGTTGTCGGCCAGATCCTCAAGCTCGGTCGGGCAGACGAACGTGAAGTCGGCGGGGTAGAAGAAGAATACGGACCATTTGCCCTTCACGTCGGCATCGGTCACCTTGATGAACTGGCCGTTGTGGAAGGCGTCGGTTTCAAAAGGCTTCAGTGGCGAATTGATGCGTGCCATGTGGAATTCTCCTTGCTTGCACTGTCAATGTTGACGGGCCTGTTGTCCCACGAACACGAAATGCGGGGAAACAGTTTCTGTCAATGGCTGTAATCGGTAAAACCATTTTACAAACAGACAGGAATCGGTCCTATCTATACCCATGACGTATATTCCCCTTTCTGGTCTGTCGCTACGGGATATCGAATATGTGGTGGCGGTTGATGACCTGCGTAACTTTTCCCGCGCGGCGGAACGCTGCGGGGTAAGCCAGGGCGGCCTGTCGGAACAGGTGCGCAAGCTGGAAGGGCTGCTGGGTGTCGTGCTGTTTGAACGCTCCCGCCGCCACGTCACGCTGACACCGGATGGCGCGCGCCTGATCGCCCGTGCCCGCGACGTGCTGGCCGCCGCCCGTGCGATGATCGAAGCCGCCCGCGTGCAGACCGGCCCGCTGGAAGGGGTGCTGCGCATGGGGGTCATAGCAACCCTTGGACCGTATTACGTACCCAGCCTGCTGCCGCTGCTGCGCCGGACCTACCCGCAACTGAAACTGCAACTGACCGACAGCCTGACCAACATCATGCTGGACGCCCTGCGGCATGATGAACTGGATCTTGTCTTTGCGGCCCTGCCGGTCAAGGGCGATAATTTTCACTGCGTGCCCCTGTTCGACGAGCCGTTTGTGGCCGCCTTTCCCGCCGAGCACCCTCTGGCCACACGTCCGGGCCTGACCATGCCGGACCTGCAGGGACCGGACCTGCTTTTGCTGGAAGACGGGCACTGCCTGCGCGATCAGGCACTGGCGCTGTGTGGCATGCCCCTGCAACGCGACCACCAGCGTCTTGCCGCAAGCCTTGAAATGCTGTGGCACATGATCGGCGCGGGGGAAGGCTACTCCCTCATCCCGCGTCTTGCGCTGCGCAACCGCAGCGAGTGGTCGGACCTGATTTCCCTTGTCCCCATTCCCGAAGCCCGGCGCACCATCGGGCTTGTCTGGCGCACAACCGACCCGCGGGCCGCCGCTTTCAACGAATTCGCCCACTTCCTGCGCGAAAACGTGCCCGATGGGTGCCGGGCAGCAAGCGAAAACCCGGCCGCACAGGAGACTGACGCCTGAACCCACCCCACGCAGCCGCATTACCGCCAGGATTTAACCGCAATCAAACCTTCCTTGCGCTGCAACGTTCATCTTCAAGTTGCAGGAGGAAGACATGAAACCTTTCATCAGGACCCTTTACGTCGTGGCGATCAGCGCCGCGCTAGCCGCATGTTACGGCGGCCATCCCCACCATGGCGGTCGTGACGGCTATTATCAGGATGGCCATTACGGCGGCGGCTATGGCGGCGGACCCGGACCGGGGCGTCAGGGTGGTGGTCCCTATCCCGGAGGGGGCATGGGGGGACGTTAATTCCACCCGGTTACAGATACCCGCGCGCCCAGGCGCGCGGGAACACATCAGAACTTGATCTGGAACAGCGACATGATGCCGTGAAAATGTTCCGGAGTCCGGCCACCGCTGACCTGCCCGTATTCATACTGCATCGTCATGCGCATGATCGTCGTGGGCCACCAGTTGACCGCCAGCGTGCCGACTTGCTGGTTGCCCCCCGAAATCGGGGCTGAATTCAGGTTCGCATGGGAATAGCGGGCCGCCAGTTCCAGCACGCCATACCCATTGCACAATACGGTCTGCCTGCGGTCGCACACAGGCGATGAAAAGGCGGCGGTGCGTCCCTTCCATGCGCGTGGCTGACCGTTGATGGTATAGGCAAGCTGGCCGTACCATCCGTGAAACTGTAATTGCCTGCCGCTACCGCCGGTATGGCTGTTGACCAGAATATCGTATCCTTCCCCTTGGAAAAGCAGCTTTTTCCATGCCAGCGCGGCCTCCATGCCGAACGCTCCGGCGCTGTCTGCCGCGATTTTTCCGGTTCCAAGGTATTTCGCGTCGGTGCCCGTATTCATTTCGGGCGTATCGGCAAAGGACAGGGCAGGGCTGGCGTTGCGGGCGGATGCGGGCCGGAACACCCATTCCCCCGAAACACCCAGATGGAGCAGGACCGAGCGGGTGCGCACCGGCAGCCCCACCAGACGGAACGCCATGGCACGCTGGTTGCCATCTTCGCCGGGCCCTGCGGTGCCACCCGTGGCGGAAAGGGCCACATGATAGCGCCTGCCATAGGATTCAGCCTGCACGGCCTGCCGTTCAATGCCTGTGGCCAGATTGCGCGTAAGGGTGGAAATGCTGGCCCGTTCGACAAAGACCGTATCCCCCTGCGCCTGCATGGATTCAAGGCCGAAGCTGGGTTTGAAAATACCGGCGGTAAAGACGAAATGCTTCAGCCCGATATAGGAAACCTGTCCTTCAAACAGGCGCATCGGCCCGCCGGGTGCGGGACCTGCATCCCATATCGCGCCAATTTCCACCTGTTTGTGAATATCCATCCGCACGCCATTGCGCAGGCGTGCGCCACGGGCGCCGGTTCCGGGCTGCTGGGGCGCGGCATGGGCAAAGCCGCCTACATCAAGCTGGTCCGTGGCATAGGGCCGGATGGTAATGCCGGGCAGGGTGATTGCGGGAATGCTCTGTCCATGCGCGATACCACACGGACCCAGCAGGGACAGGCAAACCAAAAACCCTGTTTGTAACCGACACGACAAAAGGGGCCACGCTCCCATCACTGGCTTCACAAGGCTGACAGTCATAACACGGGGCCAGCGCGGACAGGGGTATCGAATCTTTGAAGGGGGGTGTTGCCGCGTGGTGAACACACAAGGGGGAGAAGAACGCACAGGCGCGCAGACCGGGCATGGCAGCCGACCGCGTGGGGCTATGGCAACCACTGGATCATTGCGCAATGATTACGGTCTGGCTCCCTGTTTTTTCGGTTTCATTCCCTGTATCAGGGGGCAATCCCATTGACGCAAAGGAAGGCGCACATGTCGGGTGAACTGTTTCTCAATGGCCGTTACCTGCCGCCTGAACAGGCAACCGTGTCCGCCTTCGATCGCGGGTTCCTGTTTGGCGAAGGGATTTATGAAGTCTGGCTGGTTGTAGGGCGCAGGCTGGTCGATCTGGACAGCCACCTCAGCCGCCTTGACCGCTCGCTGCGTGAAACCGGCATTCCCGTCCCGCCGGAACGCGCGGCACTGCCCACCATTTTAGCAGAAATCATCACGCGCAACGCCATAACGGACGGCTTCATCTACCTTCAGATCACGTCCGGCGCGGGGGAACGAAACTTCACGGGTGAGGCCAGCACGCGCCCGACCCTGCTGATCCTTGCGCAGGAAAAGGACGCGCTGGCGGCACCTGCGCTGCAATCCGGCATCGCCGTTGATCTGGTGCCCGACATCCGCTGGCTGCGCCGCGACATCAAGACCATCATGCTGCTGCCACAGGTCATGGCGAAAAAGGCCGCCATGGCCCATGGCAGGCAGGACGCCATTTTTTACGACAGTACGGGCGTGACCGAAGGGGCTTCGGCCAATGTGTTCATCGTGACAGCACAGGGTGACCTCGTTACCCGTGCCCTTTCGCACGAACTGCTACCCGGCTGCACCCGCAACCGTGTGATGATCCTTGCACGCGAGGCAGGACTTACCGTGCGTGAAGAGACCATAACCGTGGACGCGCTGCTTGCCGCGCCTGAAGTGTTCCTGACCAGTGCCACCAGCCTTGTCATGCCGGTTATCCGCATCGGGGACAGCACGATCGGAAACGGACAGCGCGGCGCAACCACCCAGCGGCTGCAGCAGCTTTACCTGAACTACATAGACAGCCTGCCCCCTATCGGCGGCTGAAGCGCAGGGCTACTGCGGCAGAAGCATGACCACGTTCTGGTAGGTCGCGCGCACCCTGGCGCGGACGGCGTTGTCCGGCGGGTTCATATCGGGGTTCTGTTCCGCCGTAGCCCGTGCCGCAGCATCGCGCATCTGTTCATCGGGATGGTCCTGTGGCTTCAGGACGCGGCCAAACTGCGTCTGTCCAAAATCGGGCACATATTCTTCGTCACGCCATGCCGTCCTGCCCGCGATCATGACTTCATGCACCACGCCTTTTGGGCGATTGATGACCTGCCGACAGCCCAACTGGCTGCGATAGACGAATTCATAGGTTCGTTCCGGATTCCACTGCCGCAGGGCCGTGGGGTCGATCAGACACAGATCCGCCTGCGCGCCAACCTTCGCTACGCCCGTATTGAGGTTGAAGAATTCCGCAGGCAGGCCGGTCAGCCGATGCACGGCCTGCGCCACCTTCTGCAATCCCTGTTTCTGGGCTATTTTGAGGAAACGCAGGTTGCCGTCATAAAAACCGATATTGGCCAGATGCGCACCGCTATCATTGAACCCCGGCAGGGTCAGGGGATGGAACAGAAGTTTTTCCAGTACGGCAGGGTTCCGGTTGGCAATCGTCGTTTCCCATCGCAGGTCGGTATCCCACTGCCGCAGCAGATGCACGATGAAGGCCGCGTCATCGCATATGGGATTGGGAAAGGTTTCAAAAAACCGCGCTTCAGCCGAGGTCGCCGCGCCAAGCTGGCCGCCGGATTCCTGCCAGCATAACAGGCGCTGATACGGGGCATCCAGCGTGTGATCGCACCAGTTGTCCAACGGGCATTCGCTGACCATCATATCCGCAAGCCTGCGGGTCAGCACCGTTTCTTCCTGCCGCAGCACGCGGCGCAGCCGGGCCAGCGACAGACCTTTCTTGCCGTTGAGCCACATATGCCGGAATGATGCGATCCATTCCGGATCATTCAGGATGCGCGCCCGCGCGGCCCGGTCCTCTGGCTCGCATTCATTCAGGGCGCGCAGTTCGGGAATTTCATCGGCCAGCGGATTTATTGCCCCGTCGCTCCATATACGGAACGTGCCGGACAGGACCTGAAACCGGAACATCCCGTCCAGAAGGCGGGAATTGAGGATGGCCGAAAGCATGAGGCACAGCTTCACCGCGGCACGGTTCGTATGCAGGTCGAGAATGGCCAGCACCGTCGTGCGCAGGGGGCGGCCAAACAGGCGACCGCTGGTCAGCAGAAAACTGCGGAATGCCTCGAAAATATTGTCCTTGGGTGGCGTCGCCTGCCATACGCGGCCATAGCGCCGCACCACCCCGGTCAACCGCGCCAGTTCGCGGAAGCCTGCGTACTGCGTTGGAATCCGGCTTTTCTTGTGCGGGCTGTTCGCCAGAAAATGGAAGGGCAGGGCATCAGTTGAAAAACCGGCATATCCCTGCGCCATGCCCGCATCAAGCAGGCGTTCCATGCTGGCGCGTTCGCGCCGGGTGGGCCTGCGGTTGATGGACGCCTGCAACCCCATGACTTCGACCCGCAACATGGAATGGGGAATAAGGGGTATGACATTGGGACCAAGCGCCAGCCCGCCCAGATGGTCGAGATACTGCTGCGAATCAGTCCATGTGCAGGCATCGGCCACCTTGCCCAGCACGCTTTTGGGCATGTTTTCCACCCGGGCGAAACAGTCCACGATCGGGTCTTCCCCGTCGCGTCGCTGGTTGCCATATGTTACGCCGATGGAACAGTTGCCAATCACCACCGCAGTCGTGCCATGGCGCACGACTTCCGGCAGTTCGGGGGCAAGTTCCAGCTCAAGGTCGAGATGCGTATGGATATCCAGCAGGCCGGGCATGAGCCACAACCCGCCGCAGGCCACCTGCCGGGTGCTTTCATCGGCTTCAAGCCCGATGCCGATTGCACTGATCCGGCCATCGGAAACCGCCACGTCGGTTACGACAGGCTCACATCCCGTACCATCGAAGAAAAGGGCATTGCGATAAATGGTATCGGGCACCTATGCCTCCACACTTTATGCCATGGTCGGGCATGGCGGAAATACTGAAGGCTGAACCGCTGTCGCGCGGGCCAGAATGCATATCGCTGAAACACCCTGGCACCGGATTGGTTCCCCACAATCCTGCCCCAGGCCGTCAGTCCCGTCTGCTGATGAACCCATGCAGATGATACGCAGGCAGGTATGCAAACCGGACCCCATGAGGGTAAATGGCCCCCTCATGCGTTGGCGACAGGAAGTGAAGGGCACGAAATTGAAAACACGATGGATGGACAGGGGGGCGGCACTGTGAGCCTGACGCGCCTTTTTCCGGTATGGGCGGTTCTTGTCTCGCTTTGCGCCGTGCTGTTTCCCGCCCCGTTCGTGGCGCTGACACCGGCGATCACGCCGCTTCTGGCCTTCATCATGTTCACCATGGGTGTCACGTTGACGGTGGGGGATTTCGCGCGGATCGCACGCCGCCCGCTTCCGGTGCTGGCCGGTGTGGCGCTGCATTATCTTGTCATGCCGCTGGCGGCGTGGGCCATTGCGCATCTGCTGGGCATGCCCCCCATGCTTGCGACCGGCATGGTGCTGGTGGGATGCGTGTCAAGCGGTACTGCATCCAATGTCATGATCTATCTGTCACGCGGCGATCTGGCGCTATCGGTCAGTATCAGCACGCTTTCCACACTGGTTGGCATTGTCGCCACCCCGCTGCTGACCCGTCTGTATGTCTCCGCCGGTGTGCAGGTCGATAGCTGGGGCCTGTTCTGCAGCATTGTGGAAATCGTCGCCCTGCCGGTTCTGGCCGGGGTGGTGGTCAACGCATCATGCGCACGCACGATCCGCCGGATCGAACCGGTCCTGCCGCTGGTGGCCATGGTGGCGATCATGACCATCATCGGCAGTATCGTCGCCGGTGTGCGGCCATCCCTTGCGGCGGTGGGGCCGCTGGTACTGGTGGGCGTGGTGCTGCATAACGCAATCGGGCTGCTGGGCGGTTACTGGGGTGGCCGTCTGCTGGGTTTTGACGAAACGGTATGCCGCACGCTGGCGCTGGAGGTCGGCATGCAGAATTCCGGACTGGCCGCAACGCTGGGGCGTGTCTATTTCTCTCCGCTGGCGGCGTTGCCGGGGGCCGTATTCTCGATCTGGCATAATATTTCCGGTTCGGCCCTGGCCGCCATCTGGGCGGGGCGACCTCCCGGTCCTGCCGGTTCCGGGCGGTCAGGGCAGCGGGGCATTGCTGGTGCCGGGCATGTTGAACAGAAGGAACAGCGCGATAACCAGCAAAAGGATCGGTAACAGACCGATCCCCTTAAGCCCCGGACTGTTGGCACCCCCGTACCAACCGGAACGGAAACCATAGCCGCCCCCGCCAATGGCGAATATGAGCAGGCAGATCACAAGAAGGGTCAGCATGGGATATACTCCACAAAATGCCTGCTGACCCAACGTAAGGGATTGTGTACGGTTCCGCCGTGCAGCATGCCCGCGCACCCACTCCGTCCTGCCATGCTGAAGGAGACCCTGCGTGATTCCATTTTCGGTTCTTGACCTCTCCCTCATCACACGCGGATCAGGCGTGGCTGATGCGCTGCGCAACACGTGCGATCTGGCGCAACTGGCGGACGGGCTGGGTTTTCATCGCTACTGGCTGGCGGAACACCATGCCCTGCCGGGCATTGCTTCCGCCGCGACAGGTATCCTGATCGGACAGGTCGCGGCCGCGACACGGCGCATCCGCGTGGGGGCAGGCGGCATCATGCTGCCCAACCATTCCCCCCTTATGGTGGCCGAGCAGTTCGGCACGCTGGAAACGCTTTTTCCAGGTCGCATCGACCTTGGGCTGGGCCGTGCGCCGGGGGCGGACCAGCGCACGGCGCGCGCCCTGCGCCGCGACCCGCACGCACCGGACCGCTTTGCGGAAGATGTGGTTGAACTGCTGCATTACTTCGAACCCATGGACGAAAATGACACCCATCGGGTCCGTGCCATACCGGGGGCGGGACTGCGCGTGCCGGTATGGCTGCTGGGATCGTCGCTTTTTTCCGCCGTTCTGGCGGCACGTCTGGGCCTGCCCTATGCCTTTGCATCCCATTTCGCGCCCGCGCAGATGGAGGAGGCAATCAGCCTTTACCGCGCACGTTTCGAACCATCGGAACGCTGCCCCCGGCCCCATGTGATGCTGAGCGTGAACATCATCGCAGCCGATGATGCGACCGGGGCACAGCGCCTGGCCACGTCGCTACAGCAATACTTCGTCGCCCTGCGCCGGGGACGGCCCATTGCCTTTCCGCCCCCGCATGACACGCATGAAGCCCTGTGGTCACCTGCCGAACAGGCCATGCTGGACCACGCGCTGGCCTTCACCTTTGCCGGATCGGTGGACACGATTGCACCGTCCCTGCGGGAGTTCGTGACCCGTTACCGGCCTGATGAACTGCTGACCGCCGTACCCCTGTTCGATCACGCGCAGCGCCGTCATTCGCTGGAACTGACGGCGGCGCTGCGATCCGCGCTGTAGGCTGGCCCGTCAGATAACGGGTGTAGGCAGGGGCTGGCCCGCAAAATAGGCAGCCAGATTGCGCATGACCAGATCACCCATCGCCAGCCGGGTTTCCACCGTTGCGCTGGCGCGGTGGGGTTGCAGCACCGTGCGCGGGCTGGTGCGCAGGGCTTCGGGCACATCGGGTTCATGCTCGAACACATCCAGACCCGCACCGCCAAGCGTTCCCGCCTCCAGCGCACTGCTCAGGGCCTGCTCATCCACCACCGAACCACGGGCTACGTTGATGAGGAACCCGTCCGCCCCCAGTGCATCAAGAACCTGCCGGCTGACCAGATGCCGTGATCCCGCCCCACCGGATGCCGCGACCACCAGAATGCTGCTATCCGCCGCAAGCGCCGCAAGGTCGGGGATAAAACGGTAGCCTTCCAGATTCAGGTCACGCAGGTCGGTATAGGCGACGGGCATGCCAAACGCCCCGGCCCGGCGTGCGATGGCCTGCCCCACATGCCCCATGCCCAGAATGCCCAGCTTCCGCCCCGATACCTTGCGGCCCAGCGTCGGGCCGGGTGCCTTGCCCCATTCCCCCGCACGCACGTAACGATCCCCGGCAGGCAGGCCCCGCAGCAGCGACAGGATCAGCCCCATCGCCATATCCGCCACGTCATCCGTCAGGACGCCGGGGGTGGTCGTAACATGCACTTTCCGCTGCCGGGCCAGATCCAGATTGACGGCGTCGGTCCCGATCCCGTTTATGGCGATCAGCCCAAGGGCGGGCAGGATATCCATGACCGCATCGGGCACGCCCGTCCCGCCGCCGGTCGCAACCGCCCGTATCCGGCCCGCCGCATCCCCCAGTGTCGCGGCCAGCGTTGCGGAAGGGGTATGGCGATGGACCGTATAGGCCGCATCAAGCTGTTGCTCGATTTCCGGCATCATGGGTTCCAGCAGCAGGATTTCAGGCTTCATGGGTCATGCCTTCCAGTAGGGGCCGTTCAGGCCAGATGGGTGCGCACATGGCCGAGGCCGGCAAAGCTGACATCGACATCCGTGCCATGAGCGACAAAGAGAGTACCCATGGTTGACCCCGTTGTGACAATCACATCCCTGCCAATACCGATCCCGCGACGCGATGCGTGGTTGGCCAGCCATACCAGCATGCGCAGCGGATCGCCTGCGGCGTTACCGCCAATCCGGTCCACGCGCACATCGTTATCAATGCGCAGGATCACGCGTTCGGTCTGGGGGACAATGGCGCGCCAGTCGGCCCGGCCCGACCCCACAATCAACGCCCCGTGATTCTGCTGGTCCGCGGCATGCACCAGCGCGGGCTGGGAGGACGGTTTTTCAAAACGGGTATCCAGAATCTCGATAACCGGATGAATGGTGCCGATCGCGTCCAGTACCTCATCGCGCGTCCATTCGCCATCACGGGGTGGAAGGGCACGGGCGAAACGGTAGCCAATTTCGGCTTCCACCCCCAGATACCGGCACAGCGCATGCGGCACGGTCGCGCCATCAGTGAAGATCGTACCGGTATGAATGGGCGCGCAGGCGGGTTCTGCATCCGGGCCGGAAGCGCCAACCTTCCACCCGCCAATCGGCCCCATATGCCGCCCCACCGCATCCTGCACCCTGTAAGCCTGCGCCATGTCCGCCGGGACAAGGCTTTCATCAACCCCCGCAGGTGCCGGCTGGTCGCCGCGACGTATGGCTACGAGCAGGTCAACAAGGGGGGAAGGGGACGAAGACGGCATGAAAGTCATTTTCCTGCGTGAAATGGGAAAGGGCGGATGACAGGTTCCGCAAGATGACACATCCCCCGACGTTGAGCCACGCCACCCACGCGGGATAGACCCGCACCGGCCATGGCTTATGGCAGGCGCGATAGACGGTCCATCAGCAGCGACCACAGGCCATCGCTGTCCACATCACGCAGGAACAGCGCATTGCGTGGCCTGTCCGTTACATGCCACCAGTCCACTGCCGTTGCCCCCTGCATGAGCGGACTGGCGACCTCGACCGCGACATTGACCTCCCGCCCGGTAAACAGGTCCGGGGCCAGTAGCCAGCCGATCGTGCAGGGGTCATGCAGGGGCGCACCGTCCCAGCCATATTTCGCCAGATCGAACCGCCCGGAAAAACCCAGCATTTCCGCCGCCGCCCCGGCGCATCGACCCCGCAACGCGCGCAACTGATCCAGACGCGGTGCCGTGACCAGAAAGCGGTGCGTGACATCCAGCGGCACAAGGGTAAGCGGCATCCGGCTGCGCAGGACGATATCGGCAGCATCAGGGTCCGCGAACATGTTGAATTCGGCGCTGGGGGTAATATTGCCGCATTCCGCATAGGCGCCGCCCATCGACACCACCCGTTCCACCCGCGTTGCGATATCGGGGGCCTTGATGACGGCCATGGCGAGATTGGTCATCGGCCCCAACGTGACGACTGTTACAGTGTGGTCAGGATGGGCGCGGATCGTATCGATCAGGAAATCCACGCCATGCTGCGCTGCGGGGCGCAGGGTCGGCTCGGGCAGGGCGGGGCCATCCATGCCGGTCTGGCCATGCACGTGTTCCGCCGTTACCGGATCGCGCCGGACGGGACGCGCGCAACCGGCATGAACGGGAATGTCCCGCCGCCCGGCCAGTTCCAGTATTTTGCACGCATTGGCCGCCGTCTGCCGTACCGGCACGTTGCCCGCCACGCTGACCAACCCCAGAACATCCAGTTCGGGTGAAGCAAGGGCGAGCATGATGGCGATGGCATCATCCTGCCCCGGGTCCGTATCGATTATGATCCTGCGCCTGTCGGCCATCGTCCTGTTCCGGTAGAAATTAAGCATTACTGAATGATGATACCGGCTATGGCGGCACTCGTCAGGTTCGACAGCATGCCACCCAGCACGGCGCGTGCGCTGCTGCGCGCCACTTCTTCGCGCCGGTCAGGGCACTGGCTGCCAAACGCCGCGACCAGTAACCCGACCGAACTGAGATTGGCAAAACCACACAGCGCGAAGGATGCAATGGCCGCCGCCTGATGGGACAGATGGCCCGCCTGAATGGCGGGGCCGAGCCGGGCGTAGGCGACGAATTCGTTCACCACCACCTTCAGCCCCAGCACCGAACCCACCGCGCCGCATTCACGCCCGCTTACGCCCAGCAGCCACGCAAGCGGCCCGAACACGAAACCCATAAGGTATTCCAGTGACAAGGCGGGGATCCCGACCACGCCACCCGCCGCCTGCAATACACCGTTGACCAGCGCGATCAGGCCGATGCAGGCAACCAGCATGGCCGCGACCGCAAGAGCGGTCCGGGCACCCTTGAGGGCGCCTTCCATCACCGCCTCGAAAAACGCACGGTGATAGGCGCCGCGCGCCGCGTCAATCGAACCCGTCCGGTTTTCCGGCCCACGGGGCGCGAGTATCCTGCCGAACATCAGGCCGCCCGGTATCGCCATGAAGGATGCAGCCACAAGATAATCCGCCGGAATACCCAGCCCCACATACCCCACGAGTGTCGCCCCCGATACCGAGGCAGCGCCACTGCATAGCACGCTGAACAGTTCCGTCCTGTCCATTGCGGCAAGGTAGGGACCAAGGGCCACCGGCAGTTCGCTCTGGCCCACGAAAATGGTGATGACCGCCCCAAAGGATTCCACGGGTGACGTGCCCAGCAGCCGTTGCAGCGCGCGCCCGAAGATGCGCGCGAACGCCTGCATCACCCCGCAATGGTACAGGATTGCGATCAGCGCACTGACATAGACCAGTGATGGCAGTACCTGAAACGCGAAGACATAGCCCCCATCAGGAAACAGGTCGCGCATACGCGGCCCCACAAGGGGACCAAACAGAAAACGCGCCCCCTGATCGCCGTAGGACAGGAGGCGCGTCACCATGGTCGATATGATCCGCAGCGCTGCCTGCCCCATGGGGACACGCAGCACGACAAAGCCTATGGCGACCTGCAGCAGCAGGCATGCCATGACGATGCGGGGGCGGATATGCCTGCGGTCGGTGGAAAATGCGATGCCGATGCATATCAGGACGATAATGCCGATACATCCGCGGATATGCATGAAACAACCTTTGACAGCGCCGGACCTGGCAACAGGTTTTTCTGGCAAGTAGTTGTATCAGCGTAACATCATCCCCCGCCGCGTCAACCGGCGGGGTTGGGATCAGGCCGTTTCGGGCATCGTCGCCATGTCGATGACGAAGCGGTATTTCACGTCCGAACGCAGCATACGGGCGTAGGCGGTCTCGATTTCATCCATGCGGATCATCTCGATATCGGCGGTGATGCCATGCTCGCCACAGAAATCCAGCATCTCCTGCGTTTCGGGGATGCCGCCGATCAGGGAGCCGCTGAAATTGCGACGCTTCATCAGCAGGCTGAAAACCGAAACGGGCAGGGGGGTTTCCGGCGCGCCCACCTGCACCAGCGTACCGTCGCGGCGCAGCAGGTCCAGATAGGTATTGATATCATGATCGGCAGCGACGGCATCAAGAATGAAGTCAAAGCGACCGCGTTCCTTCGCCATGGCTTCCGGGTCTTTGGACAGCACGACTTCATGCGCGCCAAGGCGCAGCCCATCAGCGACCTTGCTGGCGGATGTGGTGAACAGCACCACCTCCGCGCCAAAGGCACGGGCGAATTTCACGCCCATATGGCCAAGTCCACCCAGCCCCACGATCCCCACACGCTGGCCCGGCCCGACCTTCCAGTGGCGCAGGGGGGAATAGGTGGTGATTCCCGCGCACAGCAGGGGGGCGACAGCAGCAGGATCCAGTTTTTCGGGCACCTTCAGCACGAAAGCCTGATCGACCACAATCGCGCGGGAATATCCGCCAAAGGTGATGCCGCGCCCCTGCCGGTCCTCCCCGTTATAGGTGCCGACAAATCCTACCTCGCAATACTGCTCGAACCCCGCACGGCAACTGCTGCATTCCCGACAGGAATCGACCATGCAGCCAACCCCCACCAGTTCGCCCGCGCGGAAGCGGGTGACGGACGGGCCCACGCGTGTCACGCGCCCGACGATTTCATGCCCCGGTACGCAGGGAAAAATGGTGTTGTGCCATTCATTGCGGGCCTGATGCAGATCGGAATGGCAGACACCGCAATACATGATGTCGATCTGCACATCCTCGGGGCCGGGATCGCGGCGGTCCAGCGCGATGGGACCAAGGGACGCATCGGCGGCGGTGGCCGCGTAACCTACGCATGAAAACATGACTGACTCTCCGTTCCTGACATGCCACGCCGGGCGTGCGCCGGGGCATACGATTTCCCTATTGTGAACAGAAGGCCGCCCCTTCTGTCGAGGGGAGGGACAGCACGCTCATGCAGCCGTGATCGCCGCCGGCCCTTCACACCGGCAGTTGCACCTGCCCGTTTGCATCGCGCGTAACGGGGCAGATGGCCACGACCGCGCCCCACGGCAGCACGGCATACAGATGCGGGAAAAGCTGGCCGCCCCGTGCCGGCTCCCACCGCATGGCGGCGGGATCAAGCAGGCCGCAGTCAATGGCCAGCAGCATCAGGTCGCTCTGCCCGCTGAAATGCCGGTCCAGCGTACCGGGGACCTGTGCCCCGGTGGAAAAATGGATGAACCCGTCCGCCAGATCGGCCGGGGAGCCGGAAAAACTTCCCGTACGCTCGAAAATCTCATGTTCGGCGGAGGTCAGGATCTTGTAAACGATGCGGTCAGCCATGGCGCCTTTCCTGATTGCGGGGCCTGAGCAGCCCCTGTTTTCCCGCTACTGGCGGAAGACGGACCTTTCAATGGCCCATCTGGCGGGGAATGGCAAAGCGCCTGCCCATCCGCAGGACAGGCAACGCCAGCAGCGCGAGGACCGTGCTGCCCCCCACCACGGCATAGGCCCCGATGGTGGATAACGCTACACCCCCACACAGCGCGCCCGCGCCAATGCCCATATTGAAGCCGCATACGCAAAAGGAACACGCGGCTTCCCGCTCGTCCGGGGCCAGTTCGATGGCGTAGCTCTGCGGGCTGAGGTTCAGCACGCCCGTAACAATCCCCCACACCGCCATATCGGCCCATACCGCAGCCGGAAACCAGCCCGAAAGCATGAGAAACGCGTGGCTGGCCAACAGCCCCACCACGGCAAACCCGATGGTCCGCCCGGCGGAATAGGGCAGGTTACCGCCCAGCCAGTTGCCCGCAACCCCGGCAACCCCGCATACCAGAAGCAGCAGCGGCAGCAGGGTTTCCGGACTGTGCGGAATGGCCTGCAACAGGGGGACGATGTAGGTATAGGCCGTGAACTGGGCCATCTCCACCAGTGCCGTCAGCACGGCGATATAGCGCAGCCGTGGCTGACGCAGCAGTTGCATGACATCAAGATGCCTGCGCTGCGCAGGAAGCGGCGGCAGCAGCACCATCATGCCCGCCATGACCATAAAGGCCATTACCCCGAAAACGCCAAAGGCCGCACGCCATCCCAGCCATTGCCCGATGGCGGAAGCCAGGGGAATGCCACCGGCAATGGCGACCGCAACACCGCTGAATGCCCATGCCGTAACCCGCGCGACCGGCAGGCCCGGCCCCAGCCGTACCGCCACACCGGCAATGATCGACCAGAAAATGCCATGCCCCAGCGCCAGTATCACCCGCAGCACGGCCATGAGTGCATAATTGGTGACAAACGCGCAGGCGATGTCCACCACCCCGGCAAGGCCCAGCAGACCGACCATGATGACGCGCCGGTCCACGCCGGAGGTCAGCAGCGTAAGCGGTATGGCACCCAGCGCCACCATCCATGCATACCCCGTGACCAGTTGTCCCACACTGCCAGCGGAGACCTGCAACCCCTGTGCAATATCCGTCAGAAGGCCGATGGGCAGGAGTTCGGTCACACCCCACACGAATGCTCCCATGGAGAGCAGGACGATACGCAACATAATCACAGACACCTGACGGGCATGAAGAAGATAGCACATGACCATCTTCCGACAGGCCGTGCGTGGCCGCTTTAGCGTTATCACCGCAGCACGAAAAGGGGATGATGCCCACAATTACGCAAAGACTGGAAAAACACCGGTGGCAGTCCATGCCGCTGGTCAATCCCGACCGCTTCAATGCTGCTCTCGTGACCGAAAATAATGCTGACCTGCATCTCCGATCGAACTGTCACGCACACAGTCAGGCGGGCTTATGCCATTGCACTCGGCAGCCGGTTTCCGGCCAGCCTGAACCCACCATCACGGGCCTCCGTTACACTTTGGCGGCAACCGCCCCAATCAACATGCCTGCTCTATGAATAAAGCCGATCGCCTGCGTTACGGATACCGGGCAGAACGAGGGTTATGCCGTATCCGAGTGCATGTCCGTGCCGATTACGCATCAGATGACATCATCACCCCGACGGGTCTGGAATTACGGAATAATATAATAGTATTATATAAATAAAAATGTTATTATTGTTGCCGTTTCCATTTAAAATAACTTATTTAATGAAATCCGATATATTCCATCATTTGTAGCAGACCGTATTCTTTATACTCGGCCTGTCGACGGTTCGCAGTCCATAGTCCTTTCGGCCCTGTAATCACCCGTGCCTTGTCAGACTGGCCTTTGCCATCCTGCTGAACCGTATCCGGCAGTCAGAAGGGGCAGGGGAGGGAACAGTCCTGAAATGACTTCATGTATATTTCATCTCGAGCGCAGTCGCAGATAAACATCTGAAAAACAGAAGAAAGAACAGCCCCCGATAACCAGATCGCATTGCCAGCGCGCACAAAAAAAAGGGGCACCCTGAACGGGTGCCCCTTTATTCTGGTTTTACAACCGCAGATTACTGCTGGTCCTGATTGCGGTGTTCGCCATGCTCACCGTGCTCACCGTGCTCACCGCCACGCTCGCCGCGGTCGCCGCGGTCGCCACGATCACCACGCTCGTTGCCCTGCGAACGATCGCCGTTATCGCTGTTCTGGTTGTCGCCTTCGCTACGGTTGCCGTGGTGGCCGCCGTGTTCACCATGATGGCCGTGGTGACGGGATTCCGTGTTGTCATCCGCATGCGCCACAACCGGCAGGGACAGACCAAGAGCGGCAGCGAAAAGGAGTGCTTTTTTCATGTAATTAATATCCTCTTAATAAGCTGATTCATCTCAAATCAGTCAGGTTTAGTCTAAAATATCGAACAGAATAAATAAAGTGTTCAGCGACCAACCAATTGTAACGGAATGCATCATGACACACCCGACAAAAACACATGTCAGGTATCCGATTACTGTGCGGGTCAGGGTTCGTCGTAAATAAATCCTTCTTCCGGCATCGCAGATACGCCTTCGTGCGTCCGCACGTAGCCACGTCTGTTTTTCCAGGCATGAATCAGGGCTTCGCGCCATTCTTCATACGGCTCTTTACGGGGTTTGGGGGTGGAATCGGATTTTATGTTCATGATCCGGAAACCTCTGAAAAAGCCCGCAGAAGCACAGGCGTAAATGCCTTACCAAAAACCATCCCCAACGAGTGTGATAATTATATGAAGACAGGAATACCTGAAAAAGACATTGCCCGTTACCGGGTTCTGATCTGCCACTACAGCCATCGGTATTTTTTCCAAAATCCGCTGACCTCGCCCTCCATCCACCTGCCGTGCCCGTGCGTAAACACGTCCTTCGCATGGGCCGGAACGACATCCATGCCCGACAGGAAGAACAGAAGTCATGCAACAATCATCCGGGAATAGGACAGAATTCCCCTACGCCAAGTAAAGTGACAATCACATCAGGACCGGAGCCACTGGTTTTTTTTCGGAAGTGAGGTCTGTTCAGTGCCGGATACGGGCGATGAGATCATAGTCAGCCCGGTAAATCTGCCTGATCCGCTCGATCTGGTCGGGCCGGGGCAGTTCGCCTTTATTGACCGTTCCATTCATCTGCCTGATTGCGACAGGCGTATATCCCGCCACAAAGTCCTGAATGCCCTTCATATCATCCAGCATGAACAGGCGATCGACCGCAATGCGTCCATCCCGGTCAGTCAGGTACCATGTCTGGGGACGGAAAATATGGTCGATTTCATATGTTCGCCGCGCCTGCGCAACAAGATCAAGCGCGTCGTCCAGATCACGTAACGCCATGTAATGCGCCCGGAAGCCCCGGGCCACCTGTCGCGTCTCACCACCGCCCGTCCGCGCGTAGCGACAGGCCGAAAGGAAACGCTGCACCGGGTCGCGCAGAATGGCGAAAGAGGGAAAACGCAGCAGATCAGGCATCCGATGCTGGAAATACCGGACAGTCTCATGCCCGACATCCATGCCATACAATGCACGGGTTATGGATGTTCCGGCATTCTTGGGTATGTGAAGGAAGAATACGCCCCGTTCACGCACCATGGCCGCACGGCGCTGCCGTTTTGGTCCGGGCGGGTAGGGAATTCGCAGCTCCGCCAGCCGTTCATGCACGTCGCTGGACATCTTGACACGAACGACGGGCTGCAAAAGCGTCTGCATGAAAAACGGTTCCGATAGGCAGGCGGGTCACCAAGGACCACGACGCATCATCTGCCACGGAAACGTACGGTGTGTGAATAAAGGAAACGGATTGAAACAGCCCGGACAAAGAACGGCCTCTGCCATGACTGACCGGCCCATTTGCCACAGCTAACCAGACAATGGCGGCTGCCCCAACCAGTCGGACAAGGCCACGACAGGGCAGGGACACCGCACGCGTTTTCCATCGGGCTACGGTCCCGTTTCCATTACGCGGAACCCTTCCGCTGCACGGATAACCTACCGTCCAACTGCATACGACCGCAGGTCGCCCCGAAGGCGGCAGTCAGAGACCGGGGTAGAATGCCAGCCATATCATTTCAAAGGCTTTTCCATCGGAAGAATCCATGATTTCGGGCAGAGCGATGTGCTGGTCCCCGACCCGCTCCATATACATAAACCGGTGGTCTCCCAGCACGCGCCACCACCCATACCGATCGGAATATAGCCTCCCTCCGTAACTGCGCGGCCTGACGGAGGATCGCCCGCCCGGCGCAATGTTCTTGGTTCGGCAAATATCCTGATCCGCACAATGCTCCGCCGCGCGTGCAAAAGCAGGGAAAGCGTTCCGTTTCAGCACCACCGATCTTTCCACCGGCCCGTGCAGCCGACTGGTGCCCCGTAAGGACGCTGACCAGACGCATGCACAGGCGCCACGGGTCATCGTATGGCGTGATGACCGCTATTTCACGGTGAATGGCCTGTTCATTTTCCGCAGTCCTGAAGGATTATGACACAATAAAATGGATGGGTCTTATGCTGAATCATGTTGCGATTAATTATCACATTCATTACTAATTCACCTGCCCATGACACGCCGCGCCCGGCGGCGCTGGTTCTGGTGCCGCACACCGTCTGTCAAGGGAGGTCAGTTGTGACCCCGATTTCTTTCTCCCCGTGGGAGATGTTCCTTAGTGCCGGTCCCGTGGTCCGCTGCGTCATGATCCTGCTGGCGGTGGCCTCGCTGCTGACCTGGACCATCTTCATCGCCAAGTCCGTCGAACTGCTGCGCGTGCGTCTCACACTCCACAAAGCGGAAAAATCGCTGGAGGAGGCCAACACGCTGGATCTGGGCGAAGAATGGACGCGCGGAAATTCGTCCATCGCCCACACGCTGGTCATGGCTGCAGAGACCGAACGCCATCGTTCGCGGGACATTCCTGATGATGGCGAAGGGCTGAAAGAACGCATTGTCCTGCATCTCGAACGGCTGGAAGCTGCCGAAGGGCGCCGCCTTATGCGGGGCACCGGACTGCTTGCCACCATCGGCGCCACGTCGCCCTTCATTGGCCTGTTCGGCACGGTCTGGGGGATCATGACCTCGTTTACCGGCATTGCGGCGAGCAAGGCGACCAGCCTCGCCGTGGTGGCGCCCGGCATTGCGGAGGCACTGCTGGCCACGGCGCTGGGGCTGGTCGCGGCCATTCCGGCTGTGGTGATCTACAACCACCTTGCCCGCCAGACGGCGTCATGCCGCGCGCAGGTGGCTGACCTTACCGCACTGGTCATGCGTCTGGTGTCACGCGATCTGGGCCGCATGCACATGCTGATGGCGCAGGACAATATCGTGCGCCTTGGCGGACAGTCGCACGATGCCCGCGCGGCGGCGGAATAGGGGCGGTCATGGCCATTCGCATCCGTCACGCCGATGAAAACCCGCATGAGGCCAGCGAGATCAACGTCACGCCCTTCATCGACGTGATGCTGGTGCTGCTGGTGATCTTCATGGTCACCGCCCCGCTGACTACGGTAAACGTGCCGGTGGACCTGCCGTCCTCGACCGAAAAGCCGACGCCGCGCCCGGATGATCCGGTATTTCTGACGGTAAAAGCCGATCACGGTCTGGCGCTGGGAGAAGACGACATTTCGACAGATGCGCTGCCCGGCGCGCTGGAAACCGCAACGAAGGGCAACAGGGATGAACGGATCTTCCTGCGCGCTGACAGGACCGTCGATTACGGCACGCTGATGGGGGTGATGGATAAGCTGCGCGCCGCCGGGTACCTCAAGGTCGCCCTGGTCAACCTGCAGGGGCAGGAGGAAGGCAGCGAAGCCGGAACGACTGCGCTGCCGGACGCCAACCGCGCTTCCGCAACAGGCGGCACACCGTGACTATCGCCACCGACACGCCGGACGGGGGAACGCATGGCGCATACCCGATTGAAAGCCCTGCCGTGCCATCCTTTGCCCAGTGGCAACGCAACCGGGCGCGACTGACCCGGCGTACGGACACCATCCGCTGGGGGCTGTCCCTCCTTGCGGTTCTGGCGACCGCTGGTGGGGTCATCGGGTGGGTCATGCACCTGCCGCCTGCGCCGGTGGTCGTGGCGGAACAGGCACCTGCCGCCATTGCCATAGATATGGCCCCCGAACCTGTCTCCATCCCCACCCCGCCGACTGACGCGCCGGTCGGACCGAAGCAGACACTGTCCATACCCGACCCGCAACCCGATCCGCCGCCAAAGATCACGGCGCCCCCTTCGCCCGCACCCAACCCGCCGGTTCCGGTGCCCGCACAAGAACAGCGGAAAATCCCCAGAAAGAAAACCAGACCGACGCTACAGCAAAAGAAACCGGTTCCGGATAAAACACCACCTGCCGACGCGACCACCGCGCCACCTTCGGCCGAAGCGCCGCCCGCACCGACACAGGCAGCACCCGCGCCCGGTTCCTCATCGGCCCATGCCGCACATGATCCGGTTACATGGCAGGGCGCGCTGCTGGCGCAGCTTGAGAAATTCAAGCGTTACCCGTCCGCGGCCATGGCCGACCATCAGGAGGGCGTGCCGACCGTAACCTTCTCCATGGACCGCAAGGGGCACGTGCTGTCGGTCACGCTGGCCCAAAGTTCCGGTCATGCCCTGCTGGATCAGGAAGCACTGGCGTTGCCCAGCCGCGCCCAGCCGCTACCCATCCCGCCGGACAGCGTGGCAGGCGATCCAATTAAACTGACCGTGCCGGTCGAATTCTACCTGCATCAGAACTGACCACGAGGCTGCCCGAAACGTTACGGCCTCGTACAGGTCTGTTCCGGTTTCTCGTGATTCAGACGGCTGATCCGTTCAGCAGCAGCCTGTCCGCCCCCTACGCCCCATCCCTGCTACGGGCAGTAAAATGATGCGAACGGCGTGCGCCATCGGGAAGACACCCTTTCACCAGATATTCTGGCAGGCTCTGGTCGGCTGACCAGAAAAAGTCATTACGCTATAGACCTGTTCTGCGCAGGCGCTAGGATCAGCCCGGTTATGGCAGGATGAAAGTGACCGGGTGACTACGACTCTCCAGCGTGCAAAAGGGCGGTTCGGACTGGAAGTCAGGGCATCAGGCACCCGTACGCGCATGGCCGATCTGGTGCAGGAGGGATGTTGCCGCCTTCTGTTTCCCCGGATTGCGGGGCCGGGGATGGAGACGGCTACCGTCAACATATCGGGCGGGATTGCAGCGGGTGACCGTATCGAAGGCCGTCTGGCCTGCGGGAAGGGAACGGACCTGCTGATGACATCTCAGGCGGCGGAACGGATCTATCGTGCGCGCCCTGATGATGCCCCGGCTGAAATTGCGGTCTCGTGCCAGATTGATGCCAACGCCCGGCTGGAGTGGCTTCCCCATGGCACGATCTTTTTTGATGGCAGCCGCCTGCATCGTCGCATGACGGTAGACATGGCAGGCTCGGCCACCTTCATGTTTCTGGAAAGCCGGATATTCGGGCGCAGGGGTTCGGGCGAGAAGCTGTCGCGGCTGGATGTGCGTGACCGGCTGTCCATCCGGCGGGACGGCAGGCTGTTAGTGGAAGATATGCTGCGGCTGGAAAGTCCGGACGTGTCCACCCTGCTGGCACAACCGGCAGTAGCTGACGGGCAGGGGGGCGTGACGACACTGGTGCTGGTCAGCCCGCAGGCGATGGACCTGCTGCCGGACGTGCGCATGCGGCTGGCGGCCCCCGAATGCGCGGGGTTTGCCGCCTCCGCATGGAATGGCATGCTGGTGGTGCGGGGGCTGGCACAAAGTGGATGGATGCTGGAAGTCGCGGTGCGCAAAATCCTGCCCGTCCTGCGCGATGGCCGGCCCATGCCCGGCACATGGCGGTCATGATGATGGCGCCCGACCGGCGCGCAAGGGAGCGGATGACTACATGAAGCTGACACCCCGAGAGAAAGACAGGCTGCTCGTTTCCATGGCGGCCATGGTGGCCCGGCGCAGGCTGGAACGCGGCGTGCGCCTGAACTACCCCGAAGCCGTGGCGCTGATTACCGACCATGTGGTGGAAGGCGCCCGCGATGGCCTGAGCGTGGCCGAACTCATGGCCAGCGGTGGCCATGTGCTGACGCGCGCGCAGGTCATGCCCGGCGTGGCGGAAATGATCCATGACGTGCAGGTTGAAGCCACTTTTCCTGATGGTACGAAACTGGTGACGGTACATGACCCGATACGCTGATCCCCTGTCCGAAGGGGCCATTCCGGGCGAAATCCTGCCTGCCGATGGTGATATCATCCTTAACGAAGGCCAGCCCCGCCGCGTGCTGCGCGTGACCAATACCGGCGACCGTCCCGTACAGGTGGGCAGTCACTATCACTTTGCCGAAGTCAATCCCGCCCTGCATTTTGAACGCGCGCAGGCGCTTGGCTGGCGACTGGATGTGCCATCCGGCGGCGCTGTACGCTTTGAACCGGGGCAGGAGCGAGACGTGACACTGGTGCCTCTGCGCGGGTTACGGCGCGCCATCGGCTTTCGCGGCGATGTCATGGGGAGCGTGGATAAATGACCCGGATTACGCGGCATGATTACGCGGGCCAGTTCGGTCCCACCACCGGCGACCGCGTACGGCTGGCGGATACGAACCTGCTGGTGGAGGTGGAGAAGGACTTCACCACCTATGGCGAGGAAGTCCGCTTTGGCGGCGGCAAGACTATCCGTGACGGCATGGGCCAGTCACAGGCCACCCGCGCGCAGGGGGCGGCGGATACCGTCATCACCAACGCGCTGATCATCGACCACTGGGGCATCGTCAAGGCGGATGTAGCGCTGTGCGACGGACGGATCGCAGGCATCGGCAAGGCGGGGAATCCCGATATCCAGCCCGGCGTTGACATCATCATCGGGCCGGGGACGGAAATCATCGCGGGGGAAGGCAAAATCCTGACGGCGGGCGGCATGGACAGCCACATCCATTTCATCTGCCCCCAGCAGATCGAGGAAGCGCTGGCATCGGGCATCACCACCATGCTTGGCGGCGGCACGGGACCGGCCACGGGCACGGCGGCCACCACCTGCACGCCGGGACCATGGCATCTGGCCCGCATGCTGCAGGCGGCGGATGCGTTTCCCGTCAATCTGGCCTTTGCCGGCAAGGGTAATGCCTCACGCCCCGAAGGGCTGGAGGAAATGGTCCGCGCCGGAGCGTGTTGCCTGAAACTGCATGAAGACTGGGGTTCGACGCCTGCGGCCATCGACTGCTGTCTGGGTGTGGCCGACCGGATGGACGTACAGGTCATGATCCATACCGACACGCTGAACGAAAGCGGCTTTGTGGAGGATACGATTGCAGCCTTTCAGGGCCGCACCATCCACGCCTTCCACACCGAAGGCGCGGGCGGCGGCCACGCGCCGGACATCATCCGCGTGGCCGCTCTGCCCAACGTGCTGCCGTCTTCCACCAATCCCACGCGGCCCTATACGCGCAATACGCTGGATGAGCACCTGGACATGCTCATGGTCTGCCACCACCTTGACCCCAGGGTGCCGGAGGATATTGCGTTTGCCGAAAGCCGCATCCGGCGCGAGACCATCGCGGCGGAGGACATTTTCCACGACATGGGCGTGCTGTCGATGATGTCATCCGACAGTCAGGCCATGGGCCGGGTAGGCGAAGTGCCGCTGCGTACGTGGCAGACCGCCCATAAGATGAAAAGCCAGCGCGGTGCGCTGCCCGGCGATGGCGCGGCGGACAACAACCGCGTCAAACGCTATATCGCCAAATACACCATCAACCCCGCCATCGCCCATGGCCTGTCGCATGAGGTCGGGTCCATCGCGGTGGGCAAACTGGCCGACCTTGTATTGTGGGAGCCTGCCTTCTTTGGCGTGAAGCCCGATCTTGTCATCAAGGGTGGGGCCATCGCCTATGCCATGATGGGCGACCCGAATGCCTCCATCCCCACGCCGCAGCCCGTACATGGCCGCATGATGTTTGGCGGCTATGGCGGCGCACTGACCCATACAAGCCTGACATTCGTGTCAAAAGCGGCCCTTGAGGATGATATCGGCCGGAAACTCGGCCTGCGTAAAAACCTTTCCGCCGTATCCGACACGCGTGGCGGCATTGGCAAGCGCAGCATGATCCATAACGACGCCATGCCGCATATCGAGGTCGATCCCGAAACGTATGAAGTACGGGCCGATGGCGTGCTGCTGACGTGTGAGCCTGCCGACATCCTACCCATGGCCCAGAGGTATTTCCTGTTCTGATGACCCGTGTTGCCGAAATCCTGCCAGCGGGAAGCTGGAATGAATCCGATGCGGCCGACATATTCGCTGCTGATTACGAAGGCCGCCATCGCCGCCGCATGATGCTGGCCCTGCGTTCAGGCGCAAAGGTGCTGCTGGAACTGGAACACGCCCGACTTCTGCACGATGGCGACGGCCTGCGGCTGGAAGATGGCCGTATCATACGGGTCGAAGCCATGGCCGAAGACCTGATGGAAGTCACGGCCCACGACCCGCTGCACCTGTTGCGGCTGGCATGGCATCTGGGCAACCGGCATCTGCCCGCGGCGATCGGGGGACAGCATATCCTTGTGCGCCATGACCATGTGATTGCCGATATGGTCCGGGGTCTTGGTGGTCACGTCCATAACGTGCGGGCGGCGTTCGACCCTGAAAGCGGGGCCTATGCCGGACGCGGGGCAGGCCATGTCCACGGGGAGGAGCACCACCATCATTCCCATGACTGAATACGAACCGGCCGGACTGGACTTCCTACGCCTGCTGTCATGGGTGTCACCCGCCTTTCCCACTGGTGGCTACGCCTATAGTCACGGGCTGGAATGGGCTGTTGAACAGGGCAATGTGCGGGATGTGGAGACACTCTGCGCATGGATAGGCTCCCTGTTGCGCCATGGCAGTCCCGGCAACGATCTGATTATCCTGCATGCCGCCTGGGCTGCAGGGAACGACGATGAACGCCTGCGCGATATTGCCGAATTCGCCTGTGCCTGCGCCACCTCGCGCGAACGGTATGAGGAAACGGTCTATCAGGGCGAGGCCTTCCTGCGCGCGGCAGGCGTATGGGGTGTCGTACCGCCCGAGGCCGCTCGGGCGGGGGTACGCTGGCCGCTTCCGGTGGCGCAGGGACTTGTCTTCCGCCGAGGCGGCGTTTCGCGGGAGCAAGCCGTGCTTTCTGGCGGTTATGCTGCCGTCGCAGCCCTTGTATCCGCTGCCGTAAGGCTGGTGCCGCTGGGACAGACGGACGGACTACGCGCGCTTTCCCGGCTGGAACCCGTAATGGCGGAAATGGCAGACCGCGCACAGGCGCAGACACTGGAAGATGTGGGCGGAGCCTGTTTTGGCTCCGACCTTGCGGCGATACATCATGAAACTCAGGAAACGAGGTTGTTCAGGACATGACAGAGGCAAAACACGGCCCGCTTCGGGTAGGCATCGGCGGTCCGGTTGGCACGGGCAAGACAGCACTGATGGATGCGCTGTGCCGCCGCTTTCGCAATGATTACAATATCGCCGCCATCACCAACGATATCTACACGCGTGAAGATGCGGAGTTCCTGACCCGCGCCGGTTCCCTGCCGCCCGAGCGGATCATGGGGATCGAGACCGGTGGCTGCCCCCACACCGCCATCCGGGAGGACGCCAGCATCAACCTTGCCGGTATTGCCGAACTGACAGATCGTTTTACCGGTCTGGACCTCGTACTGGTGGAAAGCGGAGGGGACAACCTTGCCGCCACCTTCAGCCCGGAACTGGCGGACCTGACCATTTACGTCATTGATGTTTCGGCGGGCGACAAGATCCCCCGCAAGGGTGGCCCCGGCATTACGCGCAGCGATCTACTGGTCATCAACAAGATCGACCTTGCACCGCATGTGGGGGCCGACCTTGGGGTGATGGACCGCGATAGCAGGCGCATGCGTGGCGAACGGCCCTTCGTATTCTCCAATATCCGCGCGGGCGAAGGAGTCGAAGCCATTGCACGTTTCATTATTGAACAGGGGGCGCTGTAAAATATTATTATAAAACTGTTCGTAAATCCGAACGCATAATATGTGTTCCAATCAGATGGTTCATTTCATCAAGACAAATTAAAAATGCATCGAGCCAGCGGCAATTATTGGGATGGGTCGGTAATCAGCGACCCCATAGAGGCATATAAATACACGCCTATGAATGAGATACTTTTTTCTGACGATCAACAGAAGTGGATGGAACCCTTTTTCCATTAATTCATAGGTCACCATTGCCTACAATATTGTTTCAAACGCAGTCTTTTATAAAAAACAGGAAAAGTTTTTGAATGCTGCCTTTTTCCAAAAAGACGCCTTCTTCAAAGATTTTTGAAAAAATCTTCCTTATTATTTCTGGGTATTTCCAGACAGGCTTTGCAAACAGTCTCTAAAATACTGACTTTCCATACCGGTTCAGCCATCAGGAGATAGGAAGTATCGTCCACGCGCGAAGACGTGTAAGGGCAGGGGACATTATTCCCTGCTACCGTCGCATCCTTCATAAGCAAGACGGACGTATCATGGCTGATAATACGCTTTTTTCCCTTACCGGCAGACGGGCGCTGGTCACCGGGGCTTCCCGTGGCATCGGGCTGACCCTGGCACGCGGGCTGGGCCTGTCGGGGGCAAAGATCGTGCTGAACGGTCGCAATCCTGAACCGCTTGAAACAGCCCGCGAGATGCTACAGCGCGAAGGGCTGGATGTCGTAACCGCCCCGTTTGATGTGACCGATCAGGAAGCCGTCATCGCCGGGGTTGAAAAAATAGAACATGAACACGGCCCGATTGATATTCTTATAAACAATGCGGGCATCCAGCGTCGCGCGCCGCTGGACCAGTTCAGCCGGACAGACTGGGATGCGCTGATTGCAACCAACCTGAACGCGGTTTTCTTTGTAGGACAGGCCGTGGCGCGGCACATGCTGCCCCGTGGACGGGGCAAGATCGTCAATATCTGCTCGGTACAGAGCGAACTGGCACGGCCCGGCATCGCGCCGTATACCGCAACCAAGGGCGCGGTCAAAAACCTGACCAAAGGCATGGCGACGGACTGGGCGCGCCATGGATTACAGATCAACGGGCTTGCGCCCGGTTATTTTAAAACAGAAATGAATGAAAAGCTGGTGGCGGATCAGGAATTTACCCAATGGCTGTGCAAACGCACGCCCGCCGGTCGCTGGGGAAATGTGGAGGAGCTTGTCGGCGCTGCGGTTTTTCTGTCATCGGATGCGTCCAGTTTTGTGAATGGCCACGTCCTTATGGTGGACGGTGGTATTACCGCGTCTTTGTAATTCTTGTGATGATATGGGCATATGCCCGCAGCAGGCGCTTGCGGGCATACGTTCCATACAATCCAGTCTCCCCCCGTATTCGTATCATTCGAAACGAACTTATTCCTTATACATCACCGGTTTATATAAACAAATAAAGCAATACTTTTCCATTAATATTTACAAAACAATGTCTCACACGTAAATTGTACCGCGTTATTCATGTAATATGTATTATTTATATTTGAAATAAGTATTTTATAAAATAGGAAACTTTTGGGTGTCGCCTTACGAAGCTTTTTGAAAAAAGCTTCACCAAAAACTTCTTTATGATTTCTGGATGTTTCCAGATAGTTTTTCAAACAGCTTCTTATAACCCACGCGATCAGACTCATACTGTAATGGATAACGATGGATTGCGGTCATATTTGCATGCTTCAGAAAAAGTCAACTGCAAGATACATGACCGAAGGATATGTAACAGGCAGACCAGCACACCTTCCTGAATACTTTTTATATTTACGTTTTAATTTAATTATAGAAATTAATATATTTAAATACATAGTTTCATACTACGGAACTGACAGGATTTTCCTCAAATATGCTTTATAGGCAATTGATAAGGGTCCACGTAACGCCGGGAAGTTATATAATATATGTCCTGATCTGTTCTGTATAATTCCAACAAAATTCCGTTGATGCTCTATACACGGTTCCGTGATTATATATATTTGCAATCTTTGCAATTACTGTTTTTGCTTTCACCACTTTAAACGGCAAAGCATCTTCCGTCCGTCAGCCGGATTTGCCACAGTCCGTAGCAACAAAAACAAACAAGAGCAGCACAAATAAAATGCCACAATCAGGCGCATGCCCCGCCACGCAACATCTTCGCCGCGTCCCGGCCAACACGCATGGTGATTTCAGGGCAGGGGCATCCCATACGGGGCGGACTAAATATCAGGCACGTTTTCGGCCGGGTGAGGGTATTATCCTCACCGTTTTTTACCGCGTAAAACGCCCGGATTCACCTCTTTCATGTACTGCTGCACCGCAAGTCATAAAGACCGGAGCGGCTGAACGATGGGAAACAGGCCCATGATGCGTAGAACCTTTGACAGCGTTTCCATTCTGTCCGCCCTTCATTCGCGGCAATACATTCCCCGGCAGGCAGGATACGTTGCCTCTTCCCACATTATCCCGGTATCGAAGCGCGGCCAGCGTATACAGAACATCTGCGCTTCATGCGTGGATTACCATCTGGGGGACCATGCGGACAGGAGTGCAGTAATCTGGCGCGGCGCAGGTAATACGCCGAACGGACGGATGTCATATCGGGAACTGCATGAACGGGTCTGTCGCCTGGCTAACACGTTGCAGGATCAGGGCGTGCAACGCGGCGACAGGGTTGCAATCCACCTGCCTCTGATTGCGGAAAGTATCGTGGCGGTACTGGCCTGCATGCGTATCGGCGCGGTGCATGTCGTGCTACCCACGCATCTGGATGCGCGGGCGCTGGCGGAGCGGCTTGGGGATTGCGGCGCGACCGCCATTCTGACAGGCGACCAGATACGGTGTGATACCGGACCTGTACCGCTGAAGGTCACGCTGGACACGGCATTGGATATGGAAGTTGGCCATAGCCGCATAAACACGGTGCTGGTCGTCACGATCAATAAGACGACAGTACCAATGCAGTCCGGTCGCGATCATCGCTACGATGCCGTGGTAGACTGGTACGAACCCGACTACGCGCCCGTAGCCATGTATGAGAATGACCCGCTGTTCATGCTCTATCCAAATGATCGTCCGGGCGGGTTCGGTACTGTAAAATACACAGCCGGGGAGTACAGCCGTCTGGCCGACTATACAATGGACATGCTGGCATCCGACAGGAATGGGGGCGTCCTTCCGGGTATGCTCGACATGGCCTGGAATACCGGACAGACAGCCCTTGTTGCCGGTGTACTGGCAAAAGGGGGCACGCTCACCCTTTCCGTAGGGCTGCCGGCTTCATAGCAGCAGGGGCACCGACAACACGGACCGCAGGGGACAGTCCTGCAATATTTCTTCACGATTTTGTTTTCAGTGGAAGAAAACCGGTCGGTCAGGGTGACGTTTTCAGTAAGCCGTCATCACTCGCCGGACATGAACAAATAAATAATAAATAAAAATTCAACGTTCAGTTGCTTTGTGCAACTGACACCAAAGACACGCCCCCAATGGGGAAAGCGTGCCCATGTGGGGAGGGTCATAAATTGTCCCTGACTATTCAATGAGCAAACATATTGGCTGGGCCCTGATTGGTGCAAGTAATGTAGCCAGACAGTGGATTATCGATGCCATTCAGGTACAGGCTAACAGCAGCATCCTCGACGTACTGAGTTCAAGCGATGAACGCGGTGCGAAGTTTGCGGCTGAAAACGGTATTCCGGCCCATACCACGGATATAAACGCCATTCTGACGGATGACAGGGTGAATGCTGTCTACATCAGTACAGCCAACCAGTTCCACTGCGAGCAGACACTGGCGGCAGCCCGTGCCGGTAAGAATGTACTGTGCGAAAAACCGGTTGCACTGACGGTCGCGGATGCCCGCAGGATGATCGCCGCCTGCCGGGACGCGCGCGTGATACTGGGGGTAAACCATCACCTGCGCTGCAACGCCATGCACCAGAAACTGCGGCGGATTCTGGCGGAAGGAACCATCGGCAGGCTTAATGCCGTACGGGTGTTTCATGCCAATTTCCTGCCTCAGGCCCTGCATGGCTGGCGGGTTAACGACCCCGATGGGGGCGGGCTGATACTCGACAGCACCATCCATGACATTGATACGCTGCGTTTCCTGATCGGAAGCAATCCCACGCATGTCATGGCGATGACCCAGAGCGGACGCCTTGCCCATGACGGGGTGGAGGACGGCATCATGGTCATCATGCGCTTCCCCGGCGATGTGCTGGTCCAGATCCACGGGGCCTATACCGTCCCGTTTTCCGAAGGGGGCGTGGAATTCTACGGCAGCGATGGCGTACTTGTCGGGCGGGACTGCATGAGCCAGCGGGCCGCGGGCCGACTGTTCATGCGCAACGCCGATGGCGAGAAAGAAATACCGGTTGAGCACCATAATCTTTACCACTACGCGCTCGCCGCCTTCAGCAATGCGGTGCGCGGCACGGGACAACCCGCCGCTACTGGCGAAGACGGTCTTGCTGCCCTGGCCATAGCGCTGGCCATTCGTGAATCGGCCCGTACCGGCCGTCAGATCGAAGTGGAAATCCCATGAGACACGCAGCTTTCGGGGCCATCGGTGCCGATGGCCGGATAATGGCCGGGGCGAGCACGGCCCGGGTCACCCTGACCGTAAGTGAACTGCGGCGCGCGGCGTGGACCTGCTCGCTGGGCAGTGCGCTGGAATATTATGATTTTGCCCTCTACAGCCTTGCTTCCGCACTGATTTTCGGACCGCTGTTCTTTCCGTCGGCAACGCCCGTTACCAGCCTCATCGCCAGTTTTGCCACCTATTTCGTGGGCTTTGCCGTGCGTCCCGTTGGGGGCATCATTTTCGGCAGGCTGGGCGATCATATCGGCCGCAAGAAGGTCCTGCTGATGACCGTAACCCTTATGGGGCTTGCCAGTACGGGCATCGGGCTGATCCCCACCTATCAGACGATAGGGATATGGGCACCTGTCCTGCTGGTTACGGCACGGATGCTGCAGGGCCTTGGGGCCGGGGCTGAACAGGCCGGGGCCGCCGTCATGATGACGGAATACGCCCCTCTGGGCCAGCGCGGGTTCTATGCCTCGCTGCCATTCCTCGGTATCCAGATTGGCACCATCATTGCGGCGCTGGTCTATTGTGCGCTTCTGTTCGGGGTGACGGATATCACGCATTCATGGATATGGCGCCTGCCATTTCTGGTCAGTGCCGTCATTCTTGTGGTTGCACTCTATATGCGGCTCAAGCTCAAGGAATCTCCCACTTTCGAGACGATCCAGCGCAAGGTGGTGGAAGAACGTGAGTCCCTGACTACCCTCATCCGCGGTTCCTGGCGCACGATCCTTGCGGGGATAGGCGTAAGAATGGCTGAAAACGGCGGATCGTCCATCTATCAGGTGCTGGCGATCAGCTATCTTGTCAATACGATGGGCCTGCCCGGACTGTGGGGCACCACATCGCTGATAACGGCTGCCGTTATTGGTGGATTTACCGTACCCATCGCAGGCAGGCTGAGTGACCGGTTCGGACGCATAAAGGTGTACCGGACCTGTGCCATCCTGCAGGCCGTAACGGCGCTGCCGGTATGGTATGCCTTCAGCACGGGCCGCCCCTTTGCCGCAGTTATCGCGCTGTCCATCGCGCTGGGGGTGACCACATGGGGCATGTTCGGCACGCAGGCCGCCATGTTGCCAGAAATGTTTGGCGCGCGGCATCGCTACATGGCCGTGTCGCTTTCACGCGAAGTTTCGGCCGTTATTGCCGGTGGCCTGACCCCGCTGGTCGGTTCGTGCATCATAAGGTGGGTTGCAACCTTTTCCCCGTCCGCAGCGCATCCCGGTCAGATGTCATGGCTGCCCATTGCGGCCTATGTCATTTTTCTTGCGCTTATCACCATCGGGACGACTTTCTTCATTCCGGAATGTCGTAACCGCGATCTCGTTGAACAACACGACATTATCTAGTCATTTTTATTTCATTACAGGAAATGCTGAATATGCAGACCGTAATCTCGTCTGATGTCGCACACATGCTGCTGTCGGTGCGGAATGGGAAAACCGCGCCGCCCGCGCATGTGCCCGACAGCCAGATCCCGCTTTCGATTGAAGACGCCTACACCATACAGGATGAAGTCGCGCGCCATCTGGGACCGATAGCGGGCTGGAAGGTTGGATCGGAAACCCCGGCTTCGGAACCGTTCTGCGCACCCATCCATACATCAACCATTTTTACCGATGGCGCGACGGTGCCTGCCGAACTCTGCCGTCATCTTGGTGTGGAAGCGGAAATCGCATACCGCTTTGCCCATGACCTGCCGCCGCGCACACGGGAATGGACCCGTGACGAGGTGCTTGACGCCATTGGCACGATCCATCCGGCGATCGAAATTCTGGATACGCGTTTCGCACAGCCGGGGTCGCAGCATAAACTGCTCCATACCGCTGACCAGCAGAGCCATGGCGCCCTGATTGTAGGGCCAGGAGTAGCGGACTGGCGCCGGTTTACGCCCGTGCAGGAACCGGTTGTGCTGACCATCAACAACCGCATCGTAGCTGAACATACGGGCGGCAATTCCGCTGGTGATCCACTGCGCCTGCTGGTCTGGCTGGCCAATCACGCATCCCGGCGAAAAATCGGCATCGCCGCTGGTGATATCGTCACGACCGGCTCCACAACCGGAACCATTTTTGTCGAGCATGACGCTGACATTACAGCCTGCTTTCCCGCCATTGGCAGCGTACACGCCCATCTTGCCTGAACAGGAAATCTGAGATGACGAAACCTGAAATCCTGCTGATCGAACCCATGATGCCGGAAATCGAAAAGCAGCTTGATGCCGCCTATACGGTCCATCGCTTTACTTCGCTCGCACAGTTGAAAGACATCGCGGGCCGCATTCGCGGCATTGCTACCGGCGGAGCGACCGGCGTGCCGCAAGCCGTCATGGACAGCCTGCCAGCCCTTGAAATCATTGCCATAAACGGGATTGGCACCGATGCCGTGAACCTGAAGGAAGCAAGACAGCGCAATATCCATGTCACAACAACACCCGGTGTCCTGACCGATGATGTCGCGGATATGGCGATCGGACTGATCGTATCGCTGCTGCGCGGCCTGCCTGCCGGTGATCGATACGTACGCGATGGGGAGTGGGGCCATAAAGCCGCCCCGCCACTAGGCCGTAAGGTAACAGGAAAAAAGCTGGGTATTGTTGGCATGGGGCAGGTGGGGCGCGCGATTGCGCACCGTGCCCGGTCTTTTGCAATGCCTGTGTCCTATACCGACCTGCGGGATCTGGAACTGAAGGATTATGCTTTTGTGTCCGACCTGAAAACGCTGGCGCGCAGCAGCGAAATTCTGGTTATCGCGGCATCCGGCGGGGCGGGATCACGGCATCTGGTCAACAGGGAGGTGCTGGACGCGCTGGGACCGGACGGTTTCCTGATCAATGTCGCCCGTGGTTCGGTGGTGGATGAACAGGCCCTTGCGCAGGCCCTTGATGCGGGCACGCTGGGTGGCGCGGGACTGGATGTCTTTGAGCATGAACCGGAGGTACCCGAAGCACTGCGCCATTCGTCGCGCGTCGTGCTGCAACCGCATCGTGCGAGTGCTACGGTCGAAACACGGCTGGCCATGGGTAATCTGGTTGTAAAAAATCTTGCCGCGCATTTTGCGGATGAATCGTTACTTACCGCCGTTATCTGAGCGGACATACGGCCTGTCCGGATACGCCCCCCGGTCGGGCGTATCCGGCATGGCGGCATGGATGATGGTGATGCCGCCGACCGCGTACCATTTATGGTCTCAACCATTCTTCTGTAACGGAAGAAATTCTTAAAATAATAAATATAATGAGAATTAAATCGGATCAGCATGAATGCGTACGTTATTTACGGTAATTGCAGCATTCTATAGCCAGAAACCGCTTTTAAGAATAACAGCCCATATACCTGTCGTCGCGGTGATGATGCTGTGCGGTCATGCAATGGGCCAGACCTTTCAGGACAACTCGAACAGCGACGCCCGCCTGCGGGTGGCCACACCGCTTATGGCCCACCCGTCCAACGCGCCTGTCGTACCCCCCTTTTCCCGGCCCGAAGCCGTGTTCGCGGACCCATTTGGCATGACCACATGGCTCCGTACACGCGGCATTGCGCTGACGATGGACAATACCAACGAATACACGGCTGCCATTTCCCGACCGACCCCCGGTCATCCCGGTTACAGGCAGGGGTCAAGTAACGCAGGGCAGGTCAATACGGCCCTTCATATAAACTGGGAAAAAATTATTGGCCTGAAGGGTTTCGCCACCCATACCCTCTTTACCAGCCGTTACGGCACGACTGCCAACCGCATGATGGGGGACTGGATGGCCCATTCATCGGAAATATATGGCGGGGGAGGCAATGTCGTCGTCCATCTCGTCACTGCTTATGGTGAAGAAACATTACTTGGTGGTCGCGTAAGTATTGCTGGCGGACGACTGACGGAAATGAGCGAATTCAGTGCCAGTTCGCTTTTCTGCAATTTCCAGAATAACAGTTTCTGCGGCCGGCCCAAGGCTGCCATCGATAATCAGTATATCACTTCCTATCCTGCAGGAGAGTGGGGTTTTCGTGTCCGTGGTCGCCCGTCCCGCTACACCTACATACAGGCAGGCGTCTATTTTGCCGAACGCGGTATTTATGCAAACAGCCAGCACAGGACCGGTTTCCACTTCAATTCATCAAATATCGTAGGTCAGCTTGCGCCGATCGAATTCGGCTGGGAACCCATGCTTGGCCGCCAGCATAAGCTGCCGGGGCATTACAAGATCGGTGGACAACTGATTTCAGCCCCCAACCCTGACAATTATTATGACGTGAATGGGCAGGCTTTTGCACTAACGGGCAAAACGGCGGCCAATCATCAGCAGACATGGAGTACGTGGTTTGAAATAGACCAGAAACTTCTGCGGCACTCCTATTCCAATGCCGAAGACGGCCTGACCATAATGAGCGGGGTTATCTATAATGATCCGCGTACATCACTGCGTAATTATGAGACTTACGCAGCTATGGTTGACCGTGGTTTTATTAAAAGCAGACCCTATGATTCCTTTGGCGTGGCCATGACCTACGTCAAGATTGCGCCCGGCGTCTCATATACGGATGCACTGGACCTGAGCATGGTTCCGGCAAAAACCGCGCCGAACCACGCAACAGGCATTCAGGGCCATGAAACCATCTTTGAAACGAATTATCAGATCCACGTCATGCGTGGTGTAGTAGTGGCCCCCGATTTTCAGATCTATTTCCATCCCAATGCACAGAGAAACCTGAAAAACGTGGAATTCATAGGTTTCAAGTCACAGATCCAGATCTTCTGACGGATAGATGTCCTGCTCATGAAGGACAGGCATCGTATAGACGTAACACAGGTTAAGGATAACCCCATGTTACGCAGCGATGCCTGTCGGTGACGGTAAGGAAAGGCCGCGATTGCCGTATTATTCGACGGGTGCGTAACTGCCATCCTCGCGATGGACTTCATTGCCCGCAAGCGGGGGCGTAAAAACACAGACCAGCAGAAGATCGCTTCCTGTCGCGCGCAGGATATGCGGATCGTTCCTGTTCAGTGCGTAAATGGTACCGGGGCGGATTGGAAAGACTTCACCGGTCTGCGTATCTTCGACCTCACCTTCACCAGAAATGCAATAATTGGTCTCAAAATGGTTCTTGTAATGCAGATGCAGTTCCGCGCCCTTCTTGACGCGCGTTTCATGCACGGAATGACCCATGCCATCATCGCGCACGATCATGCGGCGGCTTTCCCATCCCGGTCCCGAAGCATCCCGTGCCGTACCCGCAATTTCGTTGGATGTAACAACAATCATGATCTTTCCCTTATGGTGATTTCACACGGGCTGCTGAAGGTTACTGACCAGTGGTTCCATTACACTGGCCATGGCGAGGAGGGCATCATCGCCACCCCGTATTCCCGTCAGCATCAGGCCGACGGGAAGTTTGCCAACCGGCAGGGAAATGCCGGGCAGATCCAGACGGTTGGCGAATTCGGTTAATGAAAATGCGCGCCGGTTAAGCCGCAGATAGGTTGCCTCATCCCGCAGTTCCGCCACAGCCGGTGGCAGGATCGGAACGGTGGGCAACAGGAAGCCGTCATATCCGGTTATCTCGCGGTCGAACCTGTCGCGGCAGGCAGACAGGGCCCGCAGGGCATCCACATAGCGATAGGCAGGATTTTCCCGCCCGGCCAGCAGGCGTTTACCGACTACGGGATCGTATCCGTCAAAATCCGTCGCCAGACGATGGCGGTGCAATGCGTATGCTTCCGCCCCGATGATCCCGCCCTCCGCTGCAATACGGGCACTGTCCATAAGGCTGTCCAGAGGGATTTCGTGAATGGTTATACCCGCCGCCGTGAGGACATCCCGACAGGTCCTGAACAGGGCATGCACATCTTCATCCAGCCCCATATCGGATAGTGTGCCGGGAACAGCCAGACGGATAGCAAGGGGAGGGGAAGGGACATCCGCCCCACAACCGGTAATGCCACGATCCACCTGCCGGCACAGCCCCACAGTGGGACAGATAAGACCCGGCACGTCAAAACTGGTGGAAAGCCAGTGCATGCCCTGCGTGTCGTAACGCGCGCGGCTGGGCTTGAACCCGACCACACCACAAAACGCAGCGGGAATACGGGCTGAACCACTGGTATCGGAACAGACGGCCACATCGCCGTATCCGCGCGCAACCGCGACTGCGGCTCCTGAACTTGATCCCCCGGCAATCCGTGTCCCGGTTGGGTCAAGCGGCGTGCGGGGCGTGCCGAAACGGGTATTGACCCCCAGCGCGCCATAAGCGAACTCGGTCATATTGGTCTGCGCCAGCAGGGTCGCGCCAGCCGTACGCAGCTTATGGACGAGTGCCGCACTCCGCATGGCCGGTTTCGCGTGCTGCAAGACCTGCGATCCGCAGCTACTGACCCAGCCTGCGGTATCGAAACAGGCCTTGACCGTCATGGTCAGGCCAGCAAGCGGGGGAAGTTCCCGACTGGTCCGGGACAACGCCTGCCAGTGCCCAAGTTCCGCGCGCGCCGCTTCAAACCGTTCATTGAGGAAAATGGCCTGATCCGTCCAGTCACGGGCGGTATAGTCAGCCAACGCCCGATCAAGCCGTGCAGGCCCGTTTGCGGATATATGCGGTTCCGCATGGTCCTGCTGTGTATGCAACGGCGAGACGTCGGTATTCATTTTTCCACCCCGGCGTGAATGGTCAGTATTGTAATGCGTTACATTTGTGCGTTCTTGCCGCCTGTTCCTGAAACCATGGGACCATGCGCCGTATTGCTTCTTCAATCAAAGCTGTATTCACCGCAAAACTGAAGCGTATGAAGAACTTCCCATCGACGGGATCAAAATCGATACCGGGTGCCGTGGTGACACCTGTATCCATCAACAGGCGCCTGCAGAATGCCATGCTGTCATCCGTCAGATGCCGGATGTCGGCATAGATATAGAATGCGCCATCCGGTGGGGCGATATGATTCAAACCCATCTGTGGCAAAGCCTGTAGCAGCAGGTCACGGTTACGGCGATAGGTTTCAATATGGCCGTCCAGTTCGTCCCTGCCATCGAATGCGACAAGGGCCGCGTGCTGGCTGAGGGCCGCAGGCGGCAGGAACAGGTTTCCCATCCGCGCGTGGGCAATCTCCGCTTTTTCCGGCGGTACGACAAGCCATCCCAACCGCCACGGCGCCATGCTGAAGTATTTGGAAAAGCTGTTTACCACCAGCGCATGGGGATCATATTCTAGGATACTATGCGCGCGCTCGCCAAAGCTGAGGCCGTGATAGATCTCATCCGATATGATGCAGATCCCGCGTTCCCTGCACACTGCGACAATGGCCTGCATTTCGTCGGCTGACAGTATGGTGCCGGTCGGATTGGCGGGGCTGGCCAGGATCAGCCCGTCGGGGGCAGGCTCCAGCGCCCTGATGGCGCTGGCGGTCAACTGAAAGCGCTCTTTCTCCCCACATGGAATTTCAACCGGCTCCATGTGTAATGTCCTGACCACATTGCGGTAGGCGACATAACCCGGACGCGCCATGGCCACACGGGCACCGGGCACAAAACTGGCCAGCAGGGCAAGCACCAGTGCCGGTGACGCGCCGCATGTAAGGATAACCTGCGCAGGCTGGACCGAAACATCGTAGGTTTCGTGATAGTGCCGGGCGATCCTGTCCCTTAGGGCCTGACTTTCCCAGTAGCCCATGGGATCGGTGGCCAGCACATGCTGCGCGCGCTCAAGCGCCGCCTTCGGCGCGCCGGTGGAAGGCTGGCCGAACTCCATATGGATGATACTGCGCCCTTGCGCCGCCAGTTCATGTGCCAGCTTACTGATGGACAGGGCATGAAACGGATCAATCGGGGGCACAGTCATCACGACCTCAGGCTAGGGAAAGCGGCTTTATCATCCCTGCCATACAACACCGTATCGGGCGGGATGAAAAGCCACCCGCCCAACCGGCTTTCACGATTTCACCTGCCTGAACAGCCAGTCCCTTGCCGCCTTGATGTAGAAGAATTTCCGCGCGGACCCCATATGGTCGACACCGTCAAAGGTCAGGAAGGTGATGTTGCCATCCCTTGCAAGGTAGCCATTGACCTGATCGGTCAGTTTCTGCTGGGCATCGACAGGAAAAATACGCGCAGGATCAAGGTATTCCGCCGGTCGCACCACTGTAGCGCCAGCCTGTTCCCATACCGGCACGCATTTCTCGTTCCATGGCGTGGCCTTGTTGTCTTCCGACCCGGTGATGATCAGCACCTTCTGTTTTGCAAGCGGTATCAGATCACTCGGGCGCTGCTGTCCGGCGATAATCAGCCCGGCGGCAAAGGTTTCAGGGTGTTTTGCCATCAGCCACAGCGATGTCATGGCCCCCATGGACCAGCCGGTGCAGTAAACCCTTTTCGGGTCGATCTTCAGAACCTTGTCACGCCGGTCATCCAGATTGGGGTTGCCATAATTCCATGTATTACCGAGCAGGGATTCGACAAGCCGGTAAGTATTTTCGACATCGGATGTATGTTCCCAGTAATCGTTCATCGTCGTGCGCTCGTAGCGCGGGGTGATGATCACGCATTCATGCCGCTCCTGCTCCTCGGGCAGGCTCCAGATACTGGCGATGCACTGTTCGGTCAGCGTCTGGGCACAGGTTCCATCCGGGCTTGTCCCTGAATGGGTGACGGCAAGGAGGAGGGGATAGGAACGGTTCTCCCCCCCCTTTGCCAGGAAAGATTTCGGCAGGTAAATGCTGTATTCAAGCCACGCGGACCGCGTATCGTCCCACCACCAGTGATTCTGTTCCCAGGCATCGACCCCACGTATGACAACACTGTTCCCGTGCGGCCCCGCGTTGCTCCATACGGTCTTACTGGCCGCATACACGGCGCCGCCCGTGGTGCGGACGTTCCTGTCCTGTATCAGCGTGACCCTGTCACTATCGGTTGTGGGCAGGCTCAGGTCCGGGTCATGCGTAAACTCGGCAATGACATACCTGCCGGAAATGCTCTTCCGGTCAGGCCGGAGTGCAGGCATGTTACTGGTATAGATGGCCGCAACCGGGCGCGGTTTCGCGGCTGCCGTCGTATCATTCTTGTCAGGTTCCTGTGGCATCCCCGCGAAGAACCCTTTGGCCGCAGGAAAGACTGCCGTGGCATATGTATCAGGCGACAGGCTGGCCGGGTCGATTGCAACATCGTATTCCACTGCGATGCCATAGACCTTCTCACCCCCGCCCGTGACCTCACACAATGCGCTGATGCCCTGAATTCCGGTGGTTTTCTTTCCGTGGGGGCCGGGACCGTCGGGTGCATCCGGTCCTGCGGAAGATGCGGCCATGAAGCCATGCCCGCCCTCCGCCGCCCGTGCGCCCTGAACGCCAAGCCCCATTGTGGAGACCGCCCCGGCCAGAGCCGCGCTAACCGTCACGAAGTTGCGTCTTGATACATCGGTCATGGGTTTCTTCTCCGGTTGAGGGTCAAAATCAGGCTATGGCAGGGGACATCATGCCGCAACATACTGATATTGTTGTTTAGAATTGTGGAAAATCCCTGAAAGCGCCCCTCTTGCATCAGTCTTTCCCATGCCTTTCCAGAAAGGAGGGCACCAGGGGATTATCGCTCTGAAGGGAATTCTTGCCGGGCAGTTGCGATACATCCCAGCCACCACCCAGATCGGCAATCAGCTTCACGCTGGCCAGCAGGCGGCTTTCCTGAATCTGCAACGCCGTTTCCTGATCCCCCAGCGCGGTCTGCTGGGTGGTGATGACAGTGGTGTAGATGGCGGTGCCAAAACGGTATTCATTCATCGATACGTCCACGGCTTTCACCGCCGCACGCACGGCAGCATCCTGCTGGCTGGCCTGCTGTTCAAGAATACGCAGGCTGGAAAGCTGGTCCTCCGTATCCTGCAGGGCGGTCAGCACCGTCTGGCGATAGGTGGCCACCGCGTTGTCGTAATCGGCATTGGCTTCCTGCACCGCTGCCGTCCGTGCGCCGCCTTCAAACAGGGTTTCGCTGCCCGCTGCCCCCAGTGACCAGATCCGGTTGGCAACCTGAATCAGCGACTGGACGGGATTGCCGCTATAGCCATAGGCAGCGGACAGGGTGACATCGGGATAGAAGGCGGCAATGGCGGCCCCGATTTCCGCATTATATTCCTCCATGGCCCGTTCGGCCGCGGCAATATCGGGGCGGCGTTGCAGCAGCGTTGCAGGCAGGGTGACCGGCACGGCCGGAATGGCCAAAGGCATGGCGGCTCGCGCAATGGTCAGGTCGGCGGGCGCGCGGCCAACCAGCACAGCGATCGCATGCTCATATTCCGAGCGCGCCACATCCGTTGCGGTGGCGCTGGCGCGGGTCTGCTCCAGTTCGGTTTCAGCCTGCAATTCATCGCCTGCATTCAGCGTGCCGCCTTCATGCTGGTTACGGATGATCTGGAGATTATGGGCATAAAGCGCTGCCGAGCGGTCCAGCAGCGACTTGAGGGATTCCTCATAGCGCATTTCAAAATAGTCCTGCGCCAGTTGCGACTGGTAGGACAGGCGGGCATTGGCAATATCGGCGGCACTGGCCTGTGCTGCGGTCACCTGTTCCTGTATCTGGCGGCGGATCTTGCCCCACAGGTCCAGATCCCAGTCGGCACTCAGTTCAGCGGCATAGGTGTTGCGCGTGGAGCCGGTGCTGTAGGTGGTGCCGCTGGTTGATGTGGCAGAACTGCCCTGACTGTTGCGGGCAAAGCTGAGATCACCGGAAAGCGTCGGGTAAAGGCTGGCCTTCGCCGCATTCACCAGCGCCCGCGCCTTGCGGTACTGGGCTTCGTATTCCTTCAGGTTCTGATTGGACAGTGCAACCTGATCCTCCAGCGCGTTCAGCGTCGGGTCATTATAGACCAGCCACCATTTGCCCTTTGGTATTGCGGCCATATCCGGCTGGCTGACCGTCCAGCCCGGGGCGGGCTGCAGTTCCTTGAACCGGGCAGAAATGATGGGCGCCGGGTGTTTGTAACGCGGACCAACCATAAGGCAGCCCGACAGCGTGACCGCCGCCAGCAGTACTGTCGTGCCGCGCATGGCCGTGTGGAAACGGGCGGAAAGAAAGGAAGAATACGGCATGGAACTGTCCTGATACGTCATCACGCTCACGAGGAACGGGCAGGGCGCACGGCGCGCGCAATGGCATGGAAAAAGGCAGGAAGGCGGCGGCGCCCCCACTGGCCCAGACGGTCGAGATACAGGTACACGACCGGCGTCGTGTAAAGCGTCAGGATCTGGCTGAACAGCAGCCCCCCCATGATCGCGATACCCAGCGGGCGGCGTAGCTCGGCCCCATAACCGTTACCCACCACCAGCGGAAGTGCCCCCATGGCGGCGGCAATGGTCGTCATCATGATCGGGCGGAAGCGCAGCAGGCAGGCGGTATGGATGGCGTCATGTGCCGTGCGGTTGTGGTTGCGCTCCTCGGTAATGGCGAAGTCCACCAGCATGATGGCGTTCTTCTTCACGATCCCGATCAGCAGGATCAGCCCGATCAGCGCGATCAGGTCGAACTCCTGCCCCAGCAGGTACAGCGCCAGCAATGCCCCCACACCAGCGGAGGGCAGGGTGGAGAGAATGGTCAGCGGGTGAACATAGCTTTCATACAGGATGCCAAGCACCAGATAGACAGCACCCAGTGCCGCCACAATCAGCAGCGGTTCGTTACTGGCGGAACTCTGGAACTGGGCGGCGGTGCCTGCAAAATGCCCGTGCACGGTCGCTGGCACCTGCAACCGGGCGATCTCCTCATTAATGATCCGCGTGGCATCGGACATGGATGCGCCGGACGCCAGGTTGAACGACAGCGTGGCCGCCAGCGACTGCCCCTGATGGTTCACACTAAGCGGCATGGTGGCGGACTGCATGCTGGACACGACCGAAAGCGGGACCATCGTTTCCGCCGTGGAGGAGACGGCTGACCCGCTGGAAGCCCCGCTGCCGCCCGCAAGGCTGTTCTGGATCTGGTTGGCAAAGGACTGGCTGCTGAGCGAGGATGAAGTGGTGGACGTAGTGGAAGACGATGTCACCTTGATCGTATTGCTCTGCGTGCTGCCGCTGGCGGTCCCGCCCGATGTGCTGACCCATACCTGTTGCAGGATGTCCGCATTGTCCCAGTATTTCGGCAGCACGTTCATCACCACCCGGTACTGGTTCAGCGGGTTGTAGATGACCGAAGCCGCACGCTGGCCAAAGGCGTCATAAATCGTATTGGAAATCAGTTGCGGGGTCAGGCTCGTCCGCCCCGATACGTCACGGTTGATCATGACATTGGTGGACAGTCCGCCCTGCTGCACGTCGGATGAGACATCCCGCAGTTCCGCATGCTTCTGCAATGCAGCCTGCAGGCGGGGAATCCAGTGATACAGCGTCGCCGCATCATCGCTTTGCAATGTGTACTGATAGGCCCCGTTGGCCTGCCGCCCGCCTGACGGCAGCAGGCTGGGCAGCATGGCAATGAACTGCCCGCCCACAAGATCATGCGTGCGATGGGTCAGATCGGCCAGTGTCTGGCTGATGGTGGTCTTACGCTGCGCCTTGTCGATCAGGTCAATGAAGATATTGGCCTGGTTGCTGGAATTGCGGCCACCGACAAAGCCGGTCACGCCGGAGACCTGTCCGTTCTCCATAATATTCTTTTCCACCTGATCGACCTTCGCCAGCATCTCATCGAAGGAGGTGGCCTGATCGGCGACGAGATGCGCCATCATCATGCCGGTATCCTCGGTCGGGAACAGACCTTTGGGCATGATTACGAACAGCGCGCCCATCACCCCGATGGTTACGGGCAGCGACAGCAGCACCAGCCTGCGATGGCGCAGGGCCGCCCCCAGTGAGCGGCCATAGGCGTTTTCCACATAAGCAAAGACCCGTTCCATCCGCGCCGACAGGCGTGACCAGAAGGCTGGCTGCCGGTCGGCCCGCACCGCGTCCGATGGCAGGATACGCGCGCACATCATGGGCGTAAGCGTAAGCGACAGCACCATGGAGACGAGCACCGTCACCGAAATGGTCACGGCGAACTCATGCAGCAGGCTGCCCATAAGCCCCCCCAGCATGAGAATGGGCAGGAACACCGCCACCAGCGATATGGAAACCGACAGCACGGTAAAGGCCACTTCCTGCGCGCCCTGCAGCACGGCATCGGCGCGGCTCGCCCCCTGTTCCATATGGCGGCTGATATTCTCGATCACCACAATGGCGTCATCCACCACGAAGCCCGTCGCAATGGTCAGTGCCATGAGGGAAAGGCTGTCGAGCGAATAGTTCATGAGCTTCATCACGCCAAAGGTCGTGACCAGCGATGCTGGAATGACTAGGGCAGGCACGATGGTCGTGCGCGGTGAACGCAGGAACACCAGCACCACGCCAACCACCAGCAGGACCGACAGGACCAGCGTGCTTTTGGTATCGGTCAGGGCCGCCTGAATGGTGGCGGAGCGGTCCATGCCGACATGCAGTTCCACATCAGCGGGCAGGGCGGCCTTCAGGGTCGGAAACTGCGCCCTGATCTGGTTGATGGTCTGGACCACATTGGCCCCCGCACGGGGGAAGACAATGGCCAGAACTGCGGGCTTACGGTTAAAAAATCCGCCATTTTCGACATTTTCCACCCCGTCAGTCACCTGTGCCACGTCCTCCAGCCGCACGGGACGCATGCTGCGATAGGCCACGATCAGACCCTTGAGATCCTGCGCGCCATGAACCTGATCATTGGTCTGCAGGATCAGGCGCTGCCTGCCGCGATTGAGGAACCCCTTGGGCGTATTGGCATTGGCGGAGGACAGGGCAGCACGGATATCCTCGAACCCGATGCCGTATTTGAACAGGGCGAGGGGGTTGAGTTCCACCCTCACGGCAGGCAGCGCCGCCCCACCCAGCATGAGCTGCCCCACGCCACTGATCTGGGACAGATGCTGTTCAAGCACATTGGTCGCCACGTCATAGACCTGCGCGGGCATTCTGGTGGCCGAGGTGAGCGCAAGAACCATGACCGGCATGCCAGCGGTATTGGCTTCGACATAGGTCGGATTCTGCCGCAGGGTGGCGGGAAGGTCCGCGCGCGCGGCCACGATGGCCGCCTGCACGTCACGCGCGGCGCTGTTGATGTCGCGGGAGGTGTCGAACTGCAGGGCAATGCTGACCTGCCCGGTCACGGATTGCGATGTCATCTCGCTCAGCCCGGCAATCGTGCCCAGATGCCGCTCCAGCGGTTCGGCAATCGTGCTGGCAATCTGCTCGGGCGTGCCACCGGCCTGCTGGGCCTGCACCTGAATGACCGGCAGGTCGACATTGGGCAGATCGGATACAGGCAGCAGCCAGTAGCCGATGGCACCGGCAATCATCATGCCGATCACGATAAGCGTGGTGCCGATCGGACGCTTTATGCACAGGGCGACGATCGACATGTCAGCGTGCCCCCCCGGAAGGCGCGGGCGGCGGGGACGCATGGCGGGCGCGGAAGGCGGCAAAGCGCAGGCGCACCCGCTCCATGAACAGGTAGATGACCGGCGTGGTAAACAGTGTCAGCAACTGGCTGACAGCCAGACCACCCACAATGGCGTAACCCAGCGGCCGCCGCAGTTCCGATCCCGTTCCGGTGCCGATCACCATGGGAATGGCCCCCAGCATGGCGGCCAGCGTCGTCATCAGGATCGGGCGAAAACGCAGCCGGGCCGCCCGGGTTATGGACTGCACGGAATCCATGCCTTCCTGCCGTTCGGCCTCCAGCGCGAAATCGATCATCATGATGGCGTTCTTCTTCACAATGCCGATCAGCAGGACGATTCCGATCACCCCCATCACATCCAGCCCGGACCCCGATACCCACAGCACCAGCAGCGCGCCAATGGCGGCCGAGGGCAGGGTGGACAGGATGGTCAGCGGGTGGATGAAGCTTTCATACAGAACACCCAGCACGATATAGACCGCAACAAGGGCCGCCAGTATCAGCCAGGCCTCGTTGCTCATGCTGCCCGCAAACACGGCGGCCGTGCCCTGAAACGATGTCTGCATGGTGGCGGGCAGATGCAGCGATTTTTCCACCCGCTCGATCGCATCGGTCGCAGCACCGAGGGAATAGCCGGGTGCGACGTTGAACGAGATGGTCGATGCCGGAAACTGCGCCACATGGGTAATCAGCAGCGGCGCGGTGGATGCTGTCATACGTGTCACCGTACTCATCGGCACAAGGCCGGATGACGGGTCACGGGTCGGGCCGGACGTGCTTGCGGCCCCGCTACCGCTGGCGGCAAGATACAGCCTGTCCAGAGCCTCCGGCGTGTTCTGAAGCGACGGTTCGGCCTCAAGGATCACCCTGTACTGATTGGACTGGGTATAGATGGTGGAAATCTGACGCTGGCCAAAGGAATCATACAGCAGATTGTCCACCGTTTCCGGCGTGATCGAGAAGCGTGCGCCCGTGGCCCGGTCCAACGTCACACTGGCCGCCAGTCCCTGCGCCTGCAGATCGGAGGTGACATCGGCCAGTGCCGGTTCCCTGCGCAGCGCGTCAGTCAGGCGCGGCACCCATGTGGCAAGGCGGTTCGTGTCGGAATCCGCCACCAGAAACTGATACTGGGTGGCCGATACATTGGTGTTCAATGTCAGGTCCTGCACCGGCTGCAGGTAAAGCTGCGTACCGGCTATGGCGGCTGTCTCGCGCTGGATACGCTGCGCCACCTTTGCCGCCGACAGGCTGCGTTTGTCATGTGGCGTCAGGTTGATTTCAAAACGCCCCCGGTTGAGCGTGGTGTTGTCCCCATCCACCCCGATATAGGAGGACAGGCTGACAACATCCGCATCCTTCGCAATCGCTGCCCCCAACTGCTGCTGCAGTTCACGCATCGCATCGAACGAGATGGAGGCATCCATCACGGACACACCCTGAATCACCCCGGTATCCTGTTCAGGAAACAGCCCCTTGGGAATGACAGCCACAAGCAGGCCGGTCAGCACCAGCGTCGCCACGAACAGGGCAAGTGTCGCCCGCTGGTGACGCAGCACGCGTGTCAGCCCCCGGTCATAGGCATCGATGACCGAGACGATCAGCCGGTCGGTCGCCTGTGCCCAGCGCGGCTTGGTTACGGCGTGGGCCCTGTCCTTGAGCAGACGGGCGCACATCATAGGCACCAGCGTAAGAGAGACCACGGCGGACAGGATGATGGTGACCGCCAGTGTCACCGCGAATTCATAAAACAGCCGCCCGATCACATCGCCCATGAACAGAAGCGGGATCAGCACGGCGATGAGCGAGATGGTCAGCGAGACGATGGTAAAGCCGATCTCGCCAGCGCCTTCCAGCGCCGCGGTCATCCGGTCACGTCCCATCTCGATATAGCGGGCGATGTTCTCGATCATGACAATCGCATCATCCACCACGAAACCTGTCGAAATGGTGAGCGACATGAGGGAGAGGTTGTCGAGCGAGAAGCCCATCATATCCATCACCGCCAGCGTGCCGATAATGGACAGCGGCACGGACAGCGCCGGAATGACGGTGGCCGATGGATCATGCAGGAACACGAAGATCACGCCCACAACCAGCGCCAGGGCCAGACCCAGTTCGAACTCCACATCCGCCACGGATGCGCGGATGGTGATGGTCCGGTCGGTCAGTGGCGTGATGGTGACGCCGCCGGGCATGTCCTGCTGCAGTGATGGCAGCGTGGCCTTGATGGCGTTGACGGTGTTGATGATGTTGGCCGAAGGCTGGCGGCGGATGTTCAGGATGATGGCCGGGGTCTGGTTTGACCATCCGGCAAGCTGGGTGTCTTCCGCCCCTTCCACCACCGTTGCGATATCGCACAGCCTGACCGGCCCCTGACTGGTATCCGACCAGCCGACAACCTGATTGAGTAGCTGGTCAGTACTGGAAATCTGGCTGTCGATATGGATGGTGCGGTTCAGCTTTTTGCCATTGAAGCTGCCGGTGGGTGAATTGACGTTCACGTTGCCGATCGTGGTGCGCAGCGTATCAAGATCAATGCCCAGCGAGGTGGCCTTGGGCACATTCACGCGGACGCGGTAAGCCTTCTTGTTGCCACCGGACAGGGAAACTTCACCCACGCCGGAAATCTCGCTGATTTTCTGCTGCAGGCGTGTCGTCACGTAATCCTGCACTTCAGGCAGGGACAGGGTGGTGGACGTGACCCCCAGGATCATGATGGGCGTATCAGCCGGATTGACCTTGGAATAGATGGGCGGCGCGGGCAGGGCGGTTGGCAGCAGGGAATTGGCGGCGTTGATGGCCTCCTGCACCTCCTGCTCGGCAACATCCAGCGACGTGGTCAGCCCGAAACGCAGCGTGATGACCGACGCCCCGGCCGAGGACTGGGATGTCATCTGGTCCAGCCCCGCCATTTCGCCCATCTGCCCTTCCAGTGGCGCGGTGACGGAGGTCATCATTACATCCGCGCTGGCGCCGGGGTAGAAAGTGCGGACTACGATGGTGGGATAATCCACTTCCGGCAGGGCCGAAATCGGCAGGAACCGATAGCCGATCAGACCCGCCAGCATCAGCGCGAACATGAGCAGCGTGGTGGCGACGGGCCGCTGTATGAAAAGACGGGAGAGATTCATTACCCCCCCTGCGTCGTGGTGGCGGGAATGGTGACTTTCGCCCCTGCGTGCAGGCGGTCGATGCCCGATGTCACCACCTGCTCATCCGCCTTCAGGCCGGATGTGACAACGACCGTATCCCCCTGACTGACCCCTGTTTTGACCAGACGCACGGCCACGGTGCTGTCAGGCTGCACCACATAAACAAATGAACCATTGGGACCGGACTGGATGGCGCTGGCTGGGGCAAGCAGCACATCATGCTCGGTATCAACCAGAAGGTGGGCATTGACGAACTGGTTGGGGAACAGGTCCTCATCCTTGTTGGGGAACAGGGCACGCAGCCGGACCGTGCCGGTCGAGGTATCGATCTGGCTGTCCAGACTGCTGACCGCGCCATCGGTCAGCTTCGTGGTGTCCGTGCTGTCCCATGCCTCGACCGGCAGCGACTTTGCAGTACGCAGCCGTTTCCAGACCATGCCAAGCTTGTCCTGCGGCAGGGTAAAGATAACTGAAATCGGCTGCATCTGCGTCAGAACCGCAAGCCCGCCGGACTGTGCCGCAGTCACATAATTGCCCCGGTCCACCGCACGGATGCCCACACGGCCACTGACCGGTGCTGTGATGTGGCAGTATTCAATGTCCAGCCTGTAGGTATCGACCAGCCCCTGATCGGCTTCCACCGTGCCTTCAAGCTGCTTGACCTTGTACTGCTGGTCCTGTGCCGTCTGGGTATCGATACTGTCGCGTCTGAGCAGCTTCTGGTACCGGACGTTATCCATCCGCGCTTCATCAAGCTGGGCCTGATCGGCTGCGAGCTGCCCGGAATACTGCTTCAGTTCGGCCTCATAGGGGCGGGGGTCGATGACCGCCAGCAGGTCACCCTCATGCACTTCCTGCCCTTCGGTAAAGAGCACCTGTGTCAGATAGCCTTCCACGCGGTTCTGCACGGTCACATTGGTGACGGGAATGACCGTACCCAGTTCGCTCAGCACCACGGGCATGTCGCCTGATTTTATGATCGCAACAGAGACGGGAATACCTTCATCCACCGCTTTTGTAGCCGCCCGCATCGGATGGGAACCGATCACAAGCAGCGCCGCCAGCAGGGCCATGCCCGTCAGGTTACGGTATCCAGTCGGCATTCCCCGGTCCGTGCGACCGGAAACACCACTCCATGGAACCGTAGACGAAGTCAAATCATCAATACGCTGCATTCTTCTTATATCCGTCTCTGTATTTCCTGGTGGATGCAGGGGCATCAATGCACTGAATGTGTCCGGCTGCGCGCGTGCGTGAACTGCTGCGGGTCAAGGGGCAGGGCGATACACACCCGCAATCCGTGTGGCTGATTGGACTGAAAGTTCAGGCTGCCGCGATGGCGCTGCACGATGTCATGGATGATCGACAGACCCAGCCCCAGCCCACCGTCCGAACTACGGGCCGGGTCCAGCCGCGCGAAGGGTAGCAGGACGACATCGTGCATTTCAGTGGGGATGCCCGGACCGTCATCCGCGACCTCGATAATGGCTTCATTGCCATTGCGTCTTGTATCAACCTGCACCGTGCTACCGAATTTGCAGGCATTGTCGATCAGGTTGTTGACCATGCGGGAGACTGCCACCGGCTGGCACAGACAGGTCAGGCCCAGGTCACCCTGATAGATCACATTCCGGCCGGTCGCCTCGAATTCCGCGCAGACACTTTCCACCAATGCGCCGATATCAACCCGTTCCGCCGGTTCCGTGTCACCCTGACCTTTCAGAAAAGACAGTGCCCCGTTCAGCATCCGGTTCATGAGCCACAGATCATTACGCAGGGCCGCGGGCGAAGCATCCGCCCCCCCCATTTCAATCCGCATGGACAGGCGGGTAAGCGGCGTACGCAGGTCGTGGCCAATCGCCATAAGCATGCGGGTGCGCTCCTCCGCTGCTGCCGCGATACGGGCCTGCATGCGGTTGAAGGCGCGGGCCACGCGGCGCAGTTCCACAGGCCCCTGTTCCGTCAGCGGTTCGGGCGTAATGTCATAGCCAAAGGTTTCCGCCTTATTCGCAAGTACCTTAAGCGGGCGGTTGATGCGCCACAGGCTCCACAACGACAGCGTGCCCATTATGACCAGCAGCGACAGGAATGACACGATCAGCGGCAGCGTTGCACGCATGAGCTGGGGCAGGTGATGATTGATCCCGTTATGGGCGGTAATGAATATCCCCTCGCGCGGCATGTCGATATGGGTGGAGGTCATACCGCTGGAATCCGCAGCACAGGTGGATTCCTTGATGACGGCATTCCGGTTGTTCATCTGCGCCTTGAGGATACGGCGCAGCAGGACCGAAAAATGTTCGGTTGGAATGGGCATGCAGGGGAAAGGGCCGGTCGTCTGGAACGATACATCCGGCGTAGACATGCCACGTGCAATTACTGCGCGTATTTCGGGCGGGCCTGCACGCAATGCGTCAATGGCGGTCTCAATGGCCAGCGCGTTTGGCCATGGTCCTTCGGGCAGGGGCGGCACGGTTGGCCGCAACACAAATACCAGAAAGGCAACAACAAAAATGGTGACCATCATGCTGGAAATCACGATCGCAACCATCTGCCCGTAAACGGTGCGGGGCAGCAGGGAAAAGCGGGTTTTCATCGGTCGGCAGCCCCCTTGTGGGACGCTGCCGGGCCTGGGTCGAACACATAGCCGTCGCCACGTACCGTCCGCAGCATCTCAAGCTGGCGACCACCATGGGCCAGCTTGCGCCGCAGGCGGCTGACAAGCAGGTCAATGGTGCGTTCTTCAACGGCCCCCGGCGTATTATAGAGCAGTTCAATAATCCGCTGCCTGCTCAGCAATGCCCCCGCATGGTTCCACAATAGCAGGAGAAGGTCGGTTTCAGCCCCGGTCAGGGTCATGCGTATGCCCTCCGTACTGTAAAGGGCGCGTTTTTCCGGAACGAAAGTCCAGTTTCCGAAGCTGTAGCCATGCTTTGGTTCGTGCGTGACAGGGGCTGCGGTACCCGACGGGCGACGCAGGACTGCCCGGATGCGGGCCGCAAGCTCCCCAAGATCGAAAGGCTTGCTGACGTAATCGTCCGCCCCGAGATCAAGCCCCGCAATCCGGTCACGGACATCGGCCAGGGCCGTAACCATGATGATGGGGGCAACGCTCCGCTCGCGGATCAGGCGGCAGATGGCATGGCCACTTTCCTGCGGCAGCATGAGATCAAGCAGGACAATATCAGGCGTGCGCCCAGCGAGGACGGCCAGCACATCCGCCGCCGTCATGGCGGACGCTACCGCATAACCCTGCTGTGACAGGAAACGTGTCAGCAGGTTGCTGATATCCATGTCATCTTCCACAACAAGGACGAAATTCCGCCCTTTTTCAGCCGGGGAAACACCTGTTCCCTGCCTGTATGGAAGATCATGGCCTGACTGCCCCGCTATCAATCCGATACTCCGCGCCATTACATTCGCATTCATTCGACGGGGCAAAGTATAATCATGCCGCCACTCCGGCCTAGCAGATAGAAGCGGGGAGGAATGTTTATTTCAGAAATGACAAAAAAAGCATGAGAATTAAAAGAAAGTTTATGTGATATTGTATGTAACGGATTAATTCATTTTGTATTTATTTTGTACAATCTCCCAGAGGCAGTGCCAGAAAAGGAAGGATGAATACCCTGCGCGTTTCAGCATCACCCGGTGGTCATACAGTTCACTTCCGCACTTTGCAGCGTCGCAGACATGACAGCGGGCAATGTCACTTCATGACGCCGACAGCCACCGCATCGAGGCAATGGGCGGCCCGGCGCCGCATTAATGGAAGTCACAACTCATCTGCGATGAAAGCGATCCCTGTTTGATACCTTTGCGGCGAAACTCCCGCCGGTCACGATGCTTTATAGCGGCATAAAGCATGATTCATGGCGCCCGAAAGGACAGCCCATGTCACGTCTTCGCAGCTTTACCTGCCGCCAACTGCCCGAAAATACGGCAGGTCATGGAGGACAGGCATTGCATCACGGGCACAGTGGGCAAGAAGAACCTGGCAGCCATCCCGATGCACCAGATAAAGACAGTCACAGCGTAAGATAACGTCCATAATCCCAACAGCAGGTGTCGCCATGGTCGCACGGGCAAGCTGGAAAGGTATTCTTGCGATCGGGGAACTCACATGTCCGGTTGCCCTCTATGCGGCAGTCTCGGCTTCCGAACGGGTTACCCTGCATCTGATCAACCGTCGCACGGGCAATCGGGTGCATCGCCACTATATCGACAGCAAGGACGGCACTGAAGTGGACCGGGACGATCAGGTCAGGGGCTACGAGACGCAAGATGGCGAGATCATTCTGCTTGAGCCCGGGGAAATCGCCGCCGCCGTTCCGGACAGCGACAGAAGGCTGGCGCTTTCCGCCTTCGTGCGATGCAGCGAAGTTGACGATGTCTATCTGGACCGGCCCTATTACCTCTGCCCGGCAGAACCGGCGGCAGGAGCGACCCTTGCACTGATCCACGCCAGTCTTGCCCGCCAGAAGGTCGCGGCCCTGACCACCACAGTCCTGTTCCGTCGCGTGCGGACGTTGCTGATCCGGGCGCACGATGACAGGCTGATTGCAACAACGCTGAACTTTGATGATGAAGTCCGCCCGGCACAGGACGCTTTTCGCGATATTCCGGGCCGGAGACTGTCGCGGGAAATGCTGGATCTGGCAGCCCATATTATTGAAACGAAAAAGGGGCATTTCACACCGGCAGACTATACCGACCGTTATGAAGCCCTTCTTGCGGATCTGGTACGGGCAAAACTGGCCGGCAAAAAGCCGCGCCTCGCACGGCGTCCGGCAGCAGGCGGGGTCGTCAGCCTGCTGGACGCCCTGCGGAAAAGTGCCGGCACGCCCCAGAAAGTGGCACGCCATCGCCCCACAGGGGAAAAAACAGCCCCCGCCCATCCCGTACCCGGCGTAGGGCAGGCTGACCGTGTCGCTCGATACCTATCGCCAGAAGCGCGACTTCCACAAAACGCACGAACCAGCAGGCGAAGGGCAGCAGGTGGCAGGACAACACTTCATTGTCCAGAAGCATGATGCCCGAAGACTGCATTATGATTTTCGTCTTGAACTGGATGGCGTGCTGAAAAGCTGGGCTGTAACCAGAGGACCAAGCCTTGTGCCGGGTGAAAAGCGTCTGGCCGTCCGGGTGGAAGACCATCCGCTGGATCATGGTGATTTTGAAGGCACTATCCCCGCAGGCCAGTACGGGGGCGGCACGGTGGCCATATGGGATCGGGGCACATGGACCCCGGCAGGGGACGCAGGACAGGGGCTGGCCAAGAGGCATCTTGATTTTGAACTGCACGGGCAGAAGCTCACCGGGCACTGGCATCTGGTCCGGATGAAAGGCAGGCCACGCGACAGGCATGACAACTGGCTTCTGATCAAGGCCGATGATGAGGCCGCCCGTAGCGCGGATGATCCCGATATCCTCAAAGAACAGCCCCTGTCGGTCAAAAGCGGTCGGACCATCACCGAAATTGCGCAGGGCATGCCGCCTTTCCCAAGGATAGATAAAGCAGAAAAAACGCCGGTTTCTTCATCCAGGGCACCAGCCATTCCGTCAGGAGAGCAGCACGGGGTGGATGGCGGATAACCGGCTTCGCATGCTGCCTTTCGCGGTGTCCGGGACGACAGACCGGCTGAGGAGATCATTCGTGAGATGCCAGTCATGGACACATCATCGGCCCAGCCCGAAAAACAACCCGCACGCACTGTCACCCTGACCCATCCCGACCGGGTTTACTGGCCTGATGTCGGTATTACCAAGGCAGGGCTGGCCGACTACTATACGGCGGTATGGCCCCGTATCGCGCCATTTATTATCGACCGGCCATTTGCGCTGCTGCGCTGCCCGGAGGGGATGGAAGGACCGCACTTTTTCCAGAAAAACGCATGGAAAGGCATGAACGCCCATATCGTGCCGCTGGATGACCCGATGGGAGATACCGCAGGGCATCTGATCGGTATTCATGACCTTGATGGCCTTATGGGGCTGGTGCAGGGGGCAACGCTGGAAATTCATCCCTGGGGGGCGTCCTGCCGCGACTGGGACCATCCCGATACACTGGTCATGGACCTTGATCCGGGGGAAGGGGTTGAGTGGCAGGCCGTCATCACGGCTGCGCGGGAAGTGCGCGAACGGCTTGAAGCCAGTGGCCTGGCTGCATTCGTCAAGACGTCCGGGGGCAAAGGGCTGCATGTGGTCGCGCCTTTGCAACCCGCAGCCGACTGGGATATGGCAAAAACCTTCTCCCACACCATGGCGCAGGCGATGGCAGCCGACAGTCCGGACCGCTTTGTCGCGACCGTGTCCAAAGCGAAACGCCATGGCAGAATCCTGATTGATTACCTGCGCAATCAACGGGGCGCGACCTCCGTATCCCCCTATTCAACGCGTGCCCGCACCGGTGCCCCGGTCTCGATGCCTGTTGGGTGGGAAGAACTGGATACGATTACCGGTCCGGCGCAATTCACGGTAAACAATGCCATGGAACGGCTTGCCTCACTCCGCACGAACCCGTGGGAGGATTTTCCAGCGGCGCGTCAGCCGATCACGACAGCAATGCTTTCCCGGCCGGGTCATTAGGAACCGTTCCTGTCAGATGATTTGAGGCTTGCCCTAAGCGTATCCATGATGTTCACGATTTTTTCTTCCGCCGGTGGTCCGGACCGCCTGATTGGCCTGATTCTGCGCGACCGTCTGCGGGCATCAATGATTCCCTTCAGGCGCGCCTGCACCGGATCATGGACCATGGCCGCATTCCAGGGACGGGTAAGCCCGGCCATGACCTTCCCAAGCTGCGCAACATCCTGCCTGTTTGGGGCAGGGATGCCCCCCGCCGGAAGGGAATCCGCCGGATCGCGCATGTCCACACCGTAGCGGAGCGTCCATACCACAATCCCGTTATCCCTTGGCTCCAGCAATACGGCATGTTCCCGTCGATAAAGAACCAGCCGCGCAATGCCGACCGTGCCGGTATGACGCATGGCATCACGGATGACGGTGAAGGCTTCGGTGCCGATTTCATCATCCGGCAGCAGATAATGCGGCGTATCGTACCAGACCCAGCCAATCGCCTCCCTATCCACAAAACATTCGATATCAATGGTACGGGTGCTTTCCAGCGCAATGGCGTCGAGTTCGTCGTCCTCCAGCACAACATACTGGTCATCACCGCACGGATAACCCTTTACAAGATCACCATCATCGACCGGCGTACTGGTTACAGCATCCACATACTGAACGAACACCCGGTTTCCCGTCTGCCGGTTCATCATATGGAAGCGGATACGCTCAGCTTCCGTTCTGGCCGGTATCATGGATACGGCACAGGTTACGAGGGAGAGCCTGAGATGCCCAGCCCAGAACGGCCTGCCTGCCATTGTCCTGTCCCTCCCGCTCATATCGCCTGATTCTGATGCCTGACCGGGTGGCGCGTTGCATATCCCTGACCGGCATCCTGTCCGCGGGCAGGGCGCTCGCTCCCGCCCCGACGCCGCCGGGTTCTCAACCGCGCCAAGCGGGAACTCAGCCGCGTATCTGGTCGGCCGGGACAGGTATTCCGCTATTTCTCTTCATTTTCCCGGCGCGTTTCAGCGGCTTTCCGGGCGGAAGCGGAGCGTTCCTCCGCCGGGCGATGGGCTGAGGCTGCCCCGCCGATCTTTCCGCCCCTGCGGGCGGGTTCGTGCGTTACGGTATGCCCCCTGCCTGAGCCACTTTTCTTGCCGCCGCCCGTCTCCTTGTTGACTGTGGCCCAGGCGCGGCGCTCGGCCTCATCCTCGTCGATACCGCGCTGCTCGTAGCTTTCCTCGATATGTTGGGCCTGTCGCTTCTGTTTGTCCGTATAAGCGGACTTATCTCCACGTGGCATGATCCATACTCCCGTTTCCCGCAAGTGACAGGGGTGCCGTTTGGGGAGACGGAGCCCCCCTTTGCACTGACAATGTCGGCTGACAGGAAAAGTTTTCATAATGGCCTGCATGGTATGGGGAAGAAAACCGTTTCGAGTGTAAGGGGCTGAAGGCAGGCTCCGGGCAGTCGTGTTTGTGTTACATTTCGCAAAAATGGTATCCTGCCGACCTGAAGCTCTTCTATCGCTATTGCGGGGCAGGAGGTGTAGAAACACCCTTTCATCCAGATGGAAGATCCATATGACGACCCTTCGCCGGAATATTCCCATTTCACCCGAAATGGATCAGTCCGCCCGCATATACCTTGCTACCAACCGGGGAGGCCGTTTCGATCGTGAAGAGGGGGTAAATCGAAGGATTTCATCATAATGACCGACACCTGCAAGGTCTTGATGATCTTCCCGCTTTTCAATGCAAATTCGTTCTGGAATTACAAGGAAGCCTGCGATCTGTCCGGCGCGCGCTATCCTGCCGCACCGCTTGGCCTGATTACAGTTGCGGCCCTGCTGCCCAAAAACTGGGAAGTCCGGCTGGTCAATCGCAATACCGAGCAACTGGACGATGACGATTTCGGCTGGGCCGATATCGTGATGACCGGCGGCATGCTGCCGCAGCGCAACGATGCCCTTCATATCATTGAAATGTGCCGTGCCGCCAACAAGCCGGTGGTGATTGGCGGTCCCGATGTCACATCCAGCCCGGCGCTATACGCGGCCGCGAATTTTCAGGTTCTGGGCGAAGCCGAGGAAATCATGGTTGATTTCATCGAGGCCTGGCGCAGGGGAGAGCGCGAAGGTGTGTTTGAAGCCCCGATGGGCAAGACGGACGTTACAAAAAGCCCGCTGCCCCGCTTCGACCTGCTGAAACTGGACCAGTACCTGCATGTTGGCGTCCAGTTTTCGCGCGGGTGCCCGTTCAGTTGCGAATTCTGCGATATCATCGAACTGTATGGGCGGGTCCCGCGCACCAAGACGAATGCACAGGTCATGGCCGAACTCGATGCCCTGTACGCGCTTGGCTATCGCGGACATGTGGATTTTGTCGATGACAACCTGATTGGCAACAAGAAGGCGCTCAAGAAATTCCTGCCCGACCTGAAACGCTGGCAGAACGAGAAGAACTTTCCCTTCGAGTTCTCGACCGAGGCATCGATCAACCTTGCCGACGATGCCGACCTGCTGCGCAGCCTGTCCGACACCAATTTCTTCGCCATCTTCGTCGGCATCGAAAGCCCGGATACGGACTCCCTCGTGCTTATGCAGAAAAAGCAGAACACGCGCCGCAGCCTGCAACAGAGCATCGAGACGATCCACAAGGCGGGCATTTTCGTCAATGCAGGCTTCATCGTCGGCTTCGACAGCGAAAAGGGCAGCGTCGCCCAGGGTATGATCGACTGTATCGAGGACACGTCCATACCGGTCTGCATGGTCGGCCTGCTTTACGCCCTGCCTACGACCCAGTTGACGCGCCGCCTGCTGGCGGAGGGACGTCTTTTTTCCGGCAGTGAACAGACGCAATCAGGCGACCAGTGTACGGCGGGCCTGAACTTCGAGACCAAGCGCCCGCGTCGCGACGTGCTGGATGACTACAGGACGGTTCTCAAGGCGATCTATGATCCGGTTGCCTATTTCGGTCGTGTGCGCAGGCTTGGCCGCATGCTGAAGCGCGAGCGGACCCATAAAATGGTGAAGGGTGATCTGCGCAGCTTTGTCCGACTGCTGTTCCGGATCAACCGGGCCGGACCGGGCACCGCAGGGCAGTTCTGGCGCATGCTGCTGGACTGCGCCCTGCACAACCCCAAGGCGCTGCCCTATGTGGTGATGACAAGCGCCCTTTACCTGCATCTTGGTCCATTTTCGCGACAGGTTATCAAGGAAATCGATCAGGAAATCGGGAATGTGGATTCAGGACGCTGGCAGGCCCCGCCGTCCCTCCAGCCTGTCCAGCCCCTGCAGCCAATCGAGGCGTAACTTTTGTACGGCATGAAATAAAGTAGCCCTTTGGAAAGGGGAGCATCCCCCCGGATGCCCCCTTTCCGAAGAACGGATTATCCCTACGGTTTCCATATCGAAAATGGAGCCGGAGGGAGGCGGTATCCGAACGTTCTGCTGTGGCTTGCGGATAAATGCGCAAATGATCCTGCGGGAAAGCCTCCAGCGGGTATCACGCAAAACCGCCCCGACTACATGGCCACAGCCGATGAAAAGGGCAGCCAGCCTCAGTTCAGATGTATCTTATCCACCGCGGGGGTAGCGGGCTGTAATGGCCGGTTCACCAGACGGAAAGACAGCCGCGAAATCTGGCCTGACAGTTGCGCGCCTCTGGTCCGGGCGTGAAGGTCGATATCGACCCCACGGGCATTTTCCATAACAATCCCGGTCGTACCATGATGGACGGTAAGGGTTCCGCCAAGCGTCCAGTATGTACCGTTGAAATCCTGCACGCGTCCCAGATTGTGGACACATCCGCGCCCGGACAGGGAGATGCTGCCTATGCTCGGCATTCCGCCACCACGCACCGTAAACGCGTAAACATGTTCACTAGCGAACAATGTGCCATGGCCCCACAGATATCCGACACCCGCACTGATCTGGCGCGCGGATATATCCATAACTGCATCGGTTGGCGCGCAGTGCGTCTGGGCCTGTGCCTTATCATAAAGAGGCAGCGACCCCATAAGGAAACACAGGCCAATAGTCCGGGATAAATTCATTGCATATGAGGCCCCGACAGGCGTCGTCACATCATACGACTTCTCCTGCCTGATATGGTCGAAACAAGGATCATTCCATTACTGAACGGTCCCGTATCGTTCCTTATGGGGCGGCAGTCATACTGTCAATATGAAATGAAATATCCGCCCGTTCCGCCATATCCGCCCTACAGGACGGGAGAGGGGACCCGGTGAATTCCTGTGAAAATACGGATGAATAGATACAGACCGACAGGCCAGTGATGGGCGCTGAAGGTCTCGCGAGACGTATCTCTCAAAATCTTACGGACAACAGCCGAGGGACACAGGCTACCCGTTCATCATAACGGGGACTGGTCTATTTTTCCGACCCATCCGACATCGCCGGAAAAGTCTGCCGAGAAGAGCGGGCAGTTACATTTCTTACGGTATTCTGCACACAGAACCATTCCGTCGTATGTTTGAGAAGGGAGGCTTGTATCGAAAACCCATACAGTTCCCGCTACTGCAAAAGCATGTACCCCTGACTACGCAGCATGGATTTCCCATACGAGCCGACCGACTGCATCAATCCGGGCCAGATAGCACGCCATGGCATGCAGGTACCCTGTCTATTGTAATTATTGAAGATAACCTCAATTAATGAACGTATAGGCCTACTATTCTCTCAAGGAATCCTGGGCACTGCGGCCGCCACTTCAGGGGAGGTGGCCAGCAAACCAGCCGCATGAAAACTGTCAGCTATCCTCTGCTGCCCTGCGATCACTTCGGGGGTCATGGGTAGCAGGCCGTAATGCAGTTTCGCAACCGAACGGGCAACGACTTCCGAGGGCAGTCCTGTGCTGTGGGCAAGCAGGGCGATGACATCGTCCCTGTGGTTCGTCGCCCAGTCATCGCATTGTGCGATCGCCGCAAGAATGGCGCGCACCAGATCCGGACTCTCCTCGAAAAATCCCCGACGGGCGAGATAGAACTGGGTGCCGCCATTCACGTCATCGCCGGTCGCAATGACACGGGTATCGGCATTGGCCCCGGACAGATACGGGTCCCAGATTGCCCATGCGTCGACCTGTCCCGTCTCAAAAGCCGGTCGCGCTGCGGCAGGCAGAAGATAGGATACCGATATATCGTTCAGGCTCAGGCCATATTTGCGCAGGGAGGCAACCAGAAGCCAGTGGGCATCCGCCCCCCGGGTCACCGCAACCCGCTTGCCCTTCAGATCAGCCACCGAGTGAATGGGGCTTGAGGAGGGAACAATGATGGCCTCGCTGGTGCCAGTCGGGGCTTCATGCCCGACATAGACCAGAGCGTCGGGCGAGGCCGCCTGCACGAAGACGGGCGGCAGGTCCCCCGTCTGCCCGAAATCCAGCGCGCCGGCCACCAGCGCCTGCAACAGCGGCGGCCCGGCAGGAAACAGCGCCCATTCCACCGACACCCCAAGGGGACGCAGCGCATCCTCAAGAAATCCCCTGTTTTTCAGCAGGACAAGCGTCCCGTATTTCTGATAGCCAATCCGAACGGTCCGGGATGCGGCATGAGCGCGCCGTGCCATACCGGCCATGATCCCCTGCGCCACGAATGCGGCCAGAACGCGACGTCTCGAAAATAACACTTTCTGCCTTCCTTCCATTATTGCGCGTCTGACGTGTCAGTCATCGTGAACACCCAACGCATCCAGCAGCGTCTGGCGGAACTGTTCGAATTGCGGGTCGGTATGCCGTCTTGGCCGGTCGAGGGGGATAGCCAGATCCGTCCTGATACGTCCCGATTCCAGAACCACCGCCCGGTCCGCCAGCAACACGGCCTCATCCACATCATGGGTGACAAGGAGCACGGCGCAGCGATGGCGCTGCCATAGCCCGGCAACCAGACGCTGCATCCTGAGCCGGCTCAGCGCGTCCAGTGCCGCGAACGGCTCATCCAGCATCAGCAGGTCCGGCTCCCGCACCAGCGCCCGTGCCAGCGCCGCGCGCTGGGCCTCGCCCCCCGACAGCGTAAGCGGCCAGGCTTCGCTACGGTGGGCCAGCCCCACTTCCTGCAGAACCGCTTCGGCACGCGCACGGACCGAAGCGTCCTTTTTCTGTCCCAGCACCACGTTCTGCCATACACGTCGCCAGGGCAGGAGCCGGCTTTCCTGAAACACGACCGCCACATCATCGGGACGGTGGACCGAACCTTCCGTGACCGGGTCAAGTCCTGACAGCATACGCAGTAACGTTGATTTCCCCGATCCGCTCCGGCCCAGAAGCGCGACGAATTCGCCCGGCGCGATATGCAGGTCCAGCCCGTCGAGCACCGCCGGACCATTGGCGAAGCGGCGGGTGAGGCCGGTGACCGTCACGGCAGCGTCGGCAGCATTGACCATGGGTCCGGGTCGCGTCTGTGCGGGGGAGGAAAGGGTGTTCATGCGTTCTCTCCCCGTCGCGGCGAAAGCGGACGCCAGGCCAGCAGCCACGTTTCCAGCCCACGGACCAGATTATCCGACAGCAGGCCCAGCAGGCCGTACACCATCAGCCCCACCAGGATGATGTCCGTGCGCAGAAAATCTTCCGCATCCATCATCATGTGCCCGATGCCACTTTCGGCGTTGATCTGTTCGGCCACGACAAGCATCAGCCACGCGACCCCTACGGCATAACGCACGCCGACCAGCAGGTCGGGCAGGGCCGCCGGAAGAACGACATCACGAACCGTCTGCCCCCGCGAAAGCCCCAGCGTCTGCGCCATTTCCAGCAGTTTCGGATCAACCGTGCGGATGCCTTTATGAAAATTCAGATAAACGGGAAAGGTCGCGCCGAGCGCCACCAGAAGTACCTTTGGCGTCTCCCCGATCCCGAACCACAGGATGAACAGCGGCACCAGCGCCAGCACCGGCAGCGTACGCATGATCTGCAGTGGGGCATCGACAATATCCTCGCCGATACGCGACAGGCCGGAAATCAGGGCAAGGACCATACCCACCAGCAGCGCGATCGACAGTCCCGACACCGCGCGAAGCAGGGAGATGCCAAGATTGGCCTCCAGCGTACCATCGCGCATCAGCGACCATGCCGTCGTGACGATCTGGGCTGGTGAGGCGACGAGATGCGTCGAGAGAATACCCACCGAACAGCTACCCTGCCACAACGCCACAAGCGCCAGCGGCGAAACATAACGCGCAATATCGCGCCATCGGGGCAGGCGGCCATGTCGGGACAGAAGGCCGGACAGCACATCCGTTGACAGACCATGCGTGTGGATACCAGTAGGCTGGGATGCCTTTAACATACGATCACCCGCTGTAGTTTTCAATCTATATCATCATTGCCAATGATGGAATTGTTCCACATCGCTGATCGTAGTTCAATTGGTTTTCACATTTAATATGATTAAATTAATCGAGATCGCACCATTCCAACATTATCTCGCATACACACATGCCTTTCGCCGCGCAGATCAACCGATATTAAAACGATTCGTATTGTCATATTGACTCACATCCGAACTTATGAACGATTATAGGTAGTGATAATAATATATGCACATATGATTCGTTTATTTCGAGGGATGCAATGCGCGCCATACCGGACGGACAGCAGAATTTACGATGGCCATCATCGGACAGGCGTCTGGTCGCGCATTGTTCCTTGGCCTTCTCGCTGCTGGTGACGACGGGCGTCATCAACCCCGGCCATGCCGCCGACAGCCCGAGCAATCCGCAGCGCGCGCCGAAAGCCGTAAAGTCCCATTCCCCGGCAACGCGCAGCACGAACGCCGTGATCGCTACGCATCCCGAGGAAATGAAGGTCACCGCCACGCGCTCCCTGTCGCGGCGTCAGATCCTTGCACGGCAGAACGACCCCGTGGCTGTGACGACCATCACCGAACACGATCTGCAATCCCACCAGATCACCAACATACAGCAGGCTGTGAAACTGCTGCCCGCGGTCTCGCTTCAGGTCACCAATCCCCGTAACACGGCCATCAACGTGCGCGGCCTTGGCAATTTCAGTTCCAGCGCGCAGGACGGGCTGGAAAACGGTACGGCTGTCTATATCGACGGCGTGTACCAGACACGGCCCGGCGCCGTACTGGGCGACATCAGCGATCTGGCGGGCATGGAGGTTCTCAAGGGCCCGCAGGCTACGCGTGGTGGGGTGGATAACGATGGCGGCGCGATCAACATCACCACGCTCGCGCCATCCTTTACGCGGGGCTACTCCGTCACCGGCGATTATGGCAGTTACAATACCGCCAATGTCCGGCTACGGGCCACCGGCCCGATCGGCAGCAGCGACAAGGTCGCCTATAGCCTGTCCGGATTTTCAATCAATCATGACGGTTATATAAAAAACGTCACGACAGGGCGGGATTATCAGGATTATCACGATATTGGCGTAAAGGGGCAGATACTGGCGGTTCCGACTGACAGGCTGACAATCCGCCTGATCGCCGATTATTCGCATCTTAAGGAAAGCTGCTGCGTCACACCTTTTTCCACGGCACTTACCCACTATGCCAACGGGGCGGCCGTGGTGGGAAATTACTGGCAACGCGCTGCCTTTGCGGGGGCTGAGACGCTGCCCGCCCATGGCGTCCGTGACATGCAGGTGGCCCTGCCATCCACCGGCAGTCAGGCCGTGGATCAGGAAACGTACGGTGTCTCGCTGGATGTTACCTATCGGCTGCCGCATGGGTGGAAACTGGAAAATACCGCGGCATGGCATTCATGGCTGTGGTACCCGCATAACGGATTTTCCGGTGGTCTTGGCACCATACCGGGGTTGCGGACGCTGACCGCTGGCAACAATCAGGTATATGAACAGCACGCCACGGAAGAACTGAAGATATCGTCCCCCGAAGGACGCCGTTTCCACATATCCGCCGGTGCTTTCTACATGTATGAGGAAGTGCCGGATTACACGCGCTGGCAGATTTCCGCGCAGGGCGCAAAGTATTATGGCTACGGCCTGTCGCCTGCCGTGTACAATTCCGCCTATAATGGTGCGCTGTTCAGATCATCGGATAATCCGATCACCAACGACCTTGCGGGCTATGTGCGCGCGAAATACGACATTACATCGAAACTCTCCATTGAAGGGGGATTCCGGTATTCCTTTGTCACCAAATCAGGCAGCTATACATCAACCATCGTCAACTCATCCAACCCGTCGCTTGCTGCGGGGGTGCTGGGGGCGGCGACGTCCTATCACGCATTCCATCGGGAAAGCGAACCCAGCGGCACGCTCAGCCTTGTGTACCGTCCAACCGGCAATAATCTGGTCTATGCCACCTACAGTCGCGGATTGAGGAATGGCGGGATCAATCTGGTCAGCCTGAACATCGCACAGGGCGCCAATCCGGACGTGAAACCGGAACTCGACGACATGTTCGAGGTCGGAAGCAAGAATGCGTTTTTCAACAAACGGCTCGTGGTCAATTTCGACGCATTCTGGAACAACGTGCATGATTACATCACCAGTGCCGCATATTATACTTCGGCTGGCACCACGATTTCATATCTGACAAACGCCAAACACGTTGTTTCGCGCGGGCTGGAACTTGAAACACGCGGCACCATCCTGCCCGGGCTGGAGGGCCGCCTGTCCGCATCCTATACCGATGCCTTCTTTGCATCATTCAATAACGCGTCCCATCCGCTGGAATCTTCCAACGTGTCAGGACTGTACAGTCTGACGGGAAACCAGATTCCACTGAATTCCCGATGGAACCTGTCCGCCGGGCTGGAATATACTACGCATCTCAGAAACATCGGCAATGTATCCGGTCGGTTCTGGCGGCAGCTCGTGTTCTTTGTGGGTGCGGATTATACCTATCGCAGCAGCTATTATGCCGACGCATCCGAATCTTCCTATACGCGCATAAGGCCGTACGGGCTGCTGGATGGTCATATCGGCATACGGCCTGAATCGGGCAAATGGGATCTCAGTTTCTGGGGACATAACATGCTGGACAAGCGGTATTTCATTACCATGACACCCCTTGCCGCCGGAGCCGTGTTTTACGGGCAACTCGGCGACCCGGCGATGTTCGGTGGTGAATTCAGCTATCGTCTGTAGTGTCGGGGAAATCGTTCACGACGTTCATTACCGGCGGGAAGCCATGACGTGACTGCCCCGCCGGTCCAACAGCCATAATCGCCCATCACAGGGAATTCTGCCTTCAGAGTGCATTTTTTCTCACCGCAGAATAAAATTCGTGATGGCATCGGTCAGTTTGCCAAAGGGAGGCTTAAGAAGCGTGGCGGCATTGAAACGACCCTGCCGGTAAATGCCCCGGGGATGAGTGAGGGTCATGAAGCCTTCTTTCCCATGATACGCGCCGATCCCGCTATCCCCCACGCCACCAAACGGCAGGTCGTCCTGCGCATAATGCAGCAACGTACCGTTAATGGTCACACTCCCCGATACCGTGCGTTTCAGCACCCTGTCCCGGTCAGCGCGCTTTCTGCCGAAGTAATACAAAGCCAGAGGTCGGGGGCGGGCGTTAATGAAGGCGATCGCTTCATCGAGTGTCCGATATGTCAGTACAGGCAGGACAGGCCCGAAGATTTCCTGCTGCATGACCGCCATTTCTGCTGTGACGCCCAGCAGCAGAACGGGGGCAAGGACATGACTGGATGCTGAGTCGCTGCCCATCCGGATGACGCGCGCGCCGTGTTCCTCGGCATCGCGGACCAGAGCAGTAAGCCGCTCGTAATGATGCTGGTTCAGGATGGCGGTGTAATCGGGTGAACCAGCGTAACCGCCCGGATGAAGCTTTTCCACAGCGACCTGATACGCCGTGGCGAAAGCGTGTTGATCCGCTTCGTGAACCAGCACGTAATCCGGTGCGATACAGGTCTGTCCCGCATTGGTCAGTTTGCCGAATGCCACCCGATCCGCCACAAGCGGTATGGTAAAACCGGGCTCAATCACTACCGGTGACTTCCCGCCGAGTTCAAGCGTCACCGGGGTCAGGTTGTTTGCGGCCGCAGCGGCAACCTTCTTTCCCACCGCCGTACTACCGGTAAACAGGATATGGTCAAAGGGCAGGGCGGAGAACGCGGCACCCAGTTCGGCATCCCCCGTCACGACGGAAACCTGTTCCGGCGCAAAAGCAGCCTGCACGATCTGTCCGATCACAGCCGATGTGGCGGGTGTGAGTTCCGATGGCTTGACCATGGCGCGGTTGCCAGCAGCAATCGCGGTGGCCAATGGTACAAGAGCAAGGGATAGCGGATAATTCCATGGCGCGATAATGCCCACCACGCCAACGGGCTGATGGATCACCCACGAACGACCCGACCGGAAATAGGCGGAAACGTGGCGGCGTTCCGGTTTCATCCACTGTCCCAGATGACAGATCATATAATTGATCGACTGCACCAGCGGAATCAGCTCCACAATTGCGCTTTCGCGTTCTGATCGCTGGCCAAAATCCGTTTTCAGGGCGTGCGTGATGTCCGTCCGCCGCTTCAGGATTTCAGATTTCAAACGACGCAGATCGGCCCGGCGCTGCTTCAGGACGGGCGGTCCGTCATTGACGAACGCAGCCCGCTGACGGTCGAGGATACGGCGCAGGTCATCGGGGGTAATATTTGCTGAAACAGTATTGGACATTGCGACCTCCATGTTTACAGGAGAAACTTATGCAGGCAGGATATGGAGTAGAATGATCCGGTGTCAACGAAAGTTTCTTCTGTAAACATGGCTATCGCGAATGAGTGAAACGACAGACCGTCCCTACCATCATGGCGACCTGCGCCGCGCCCTGATCGACACGGCCCTTGGCATGCTGGCCACGGATCAGAACTGGACCTTTACCCTGCGCGAGGTTGCCCGCCGCACCGGTGTCAGTCACGCTGCCCCCTACAAGCATTTCCGCGATCGCGAGGACCTGCTGCGGGAACTGGCGCGGATCGGTTTTATCCGGCTGGGACAGGGCATGACGGAAGCCGTGGGGGCAAAGGGTCTTTCCGTGCGTGAAAAATTCATTGCCGGAGCCGGGGCCTGTATTGATTTCGCACTCCACAATCCCGGCCTTTACCGCCTGATGTTCAGCGCGGATGCGGACAAGACGGCGGACACGCACCTGCATGACGCAGCCATGGACACTTTCGGGATCCTTTTACGCCTTCTGGAGGAGGGGCAACAGAACGGCAGTTTCCGCCCGGCTGCCATCAGCGCACTGGCGGCGGCAAGCTGGGCGCAGGTACACGGGCTGGCCATGCTGGCCATCAATGGCCAGCTTCTTGAAGAAAAGGTAGGAATGGAGCCAGTCCGTGCGGCGCTGGACGTGCTGCTGGATGGCTTATGTCAGGGGGATGGTCATGCAGGATCAGTTTATGATCCGGAACCATATCCAAAAGTAATATAATGAAATTGATAGCTGCATCTTTTGACGCCAAATTTTGACTACATCATAAGGCATTTCAAACAGTTCTGCATGCACACGTCCCAACGTGTCCTTCTGCATCCGTCGCAGCATGGACCGGGTCAATGTCCTCTGGCGACCGGCAAACCGACGCATGCCACATGCAGGACGATCGACCAGTTCCCGGAGTGCCGAACCGTCCGGTGAGCGTGTTTCCCACCAAGAATACCGGAACTCCGCCGATTGGCTTTCCCATGCAGGGAATAAGGCCAGATCAGGCAAAGCAGCCTGCCATAGAACCAGGCGAACACCACGTTGGGACAACCCGGCATCGTCGTAAGAGCGTGACATCCGCGCCCACTGTCTGTTGCTCAGACCACAGGGCTTCAGCCGGAAAGAATCACCAGAACGCGACAGGAATTATGAAGCGGAAAATGATTGCTCCGTGGAACGAACGCGGCCGGAAAACCCTTCGGAATGTTTGTCCCATAAAAGACATATTTGATATTGCAATTCACTATCATTTACTAAATAAGCGGTCGGGAACGTCATATCGTGAGCTTTGATAATGAGTCTTCGTGCGCTTTGCCTCAGCACCATCTGCGCCTCCAGCCTGCTGGCGGGTCTTGCCAATCCGGTGATTTCCCTCGCTGCAACAGACGAGTCCAGCCCCGTGCCACAGAAGGTGAAACCGTCTTCCGCACCGCGCACGCAGCCTGCCCATAACCCGGTGAAAAACGCGGACCCGACGGCTGAAAACACACCGGATGCCACGCCCGGCCAGCATGAGGACATTGTCGTCACAGCCGCGCGCAAGAACCGCATGTATGTAAGCAGCGGCGGTGATCTGGGCGCGCTGGGCAACAAGAAGGGGCTGGATGTGCCTTTCAACATCCGCAGCTACAATTCCAGCCTGATCCTGAACCAGCAGTCACAGACGCTGGGCGATGTCCTGCTGAACGATCCCACCGTGCGTACCACAATGGGGTATGGCAATTACGCCCAGCTTTTCCAGATCCGCGGGTTCACCCTGTATGGGGATGATGTGGCGATTGATGGCCTGTATGGCGTGACGCCGCGCCAGCTTGTGTCTCCACAGCTTTATGACTCAGTGCAGGTGCTCAATGGCGCCAGCGCCTTCCTCAACGGCGCGGCCCCCGGTGGCTCGGCCATTGGTGGTAACGTCAACCTGATCCCCAAACGGGCGGGGGCGACGGATATCACCCGTATCACCGGCGATTATACCAGCAGCGGGCAGGGCGGTGGCGCGTTTGACATAAGCCGCCGGTTTGGAAAGGACCATGCCTTTGGATTCCGCTTCAACGCCGCCGGCATGGATGGGGAAACGGCAATCAAGGACGAGCGGCATGACGATGTCGCCCTTGGTGCGGCTTTCGACTGGCATAATGACGATACGCGCATCGACATGAACATGAACTACCAGAAACAGCAGGTTTTTGGTGGACGCAGCGCGATCATCGTTTCCAGTCTGGCGACGGACATGCCTGCGCCAAAAGCAACGTCCCCTTCGGAAAACTGGGGCCAGCGCTGGGCCTATACCGATCTGAGCTATCTGTTTGGCACGCTGAACATTGAACATGATTTTGGCAGCCACATAACGGCATATGGCAAATTCGGCGCCCAGAGCGGCAATGAAATGGGCAATTACGCGACCACCACGCTTACCAACTCCCGCACCGGTGACGGCACGGTGGGCGCCATGGCGGATGCGTATAATGTCATGAACGAAGCAACCCAGGCTGGCGTGCGCGCGCATGTCAACACTGGCCCCATCAAGCACGAAATCAATGCGGGCGGGTCCGCGATATGGGAAGAATCGGACGCGGCCTATTCCATGAGCCTCGTCTCCAACGCAGGCAACATCTACCACCCCACGCAGTTCACGCCGTCGGAAACTTATAGCGGGGGCAGCCTGAACAATCCCGGTCGTGTGGCATGGAACAAGCTGTATAGTTTCTTCCTGTCCGATACGATGACGTTCTGGCATGATCGCATCGCGCTGACAGGCGGCTTCCGTTATCAGGATATCCTGTCGGATTCATATGCCTATGGCACGGGAACCCTGAGTACGCATTACGATGCTGCTGCATTCTCGCCGGTCATCGGGCTTGTCATCCACCCGGTCAAACACGCCGCCCTGTATTTCAACCGTATTCAGGGCCTGTCGGCAGGGCAGACCGTGGGGGCAACCTACGTCAATGCCGGACAGGTTTTCGCCCCGTACCAGAGCACCCAGTACGAAGTCGGTGCCAAGTATGACGTGGGACGGTTTGCGGCTGGCGTGGCCTTTTTCCAGACCTCCATGCCGCAGGGCATGACCGAAGCCTACGGCAATACCGGTCAGGAAATTTACACCCAGGATGGCAAGCAGCGTAATCGGGGCATGGAACTGACCTTCAATGGTGAAATCCTGCGTGGCCTGCGCTTTAACGGTGGCCTGACCCTGATTGACGCCAAGCAGATGCATACGACGGGCGGCACGTATGATGGCAAGACCGTGATCGGCGTGCCGAACTACACCATCAATGGCAACCTTGAATACGATGTCCCCTTCGTAAAGGGGCTGACACTGGTTGGCCGCGTGATCAGCACGGGCAAGCAGCAGTTCAACAACGCCAATACGACGCATCTGCCCGCATGGTCCCGTTTCGATCTGGGCGCACGATATACTTTCCTGGCGGCAAAAAAGCCGCTCACTGCGCGCTTTGAAGTCGACAATATAGGCAACCAGCGTTACTGGGCCTCCGTTTACCAGAGCGATCTGGTTATGGGAGACCCCGAGACGTTCAAATTCTCGATCAGCGCCGATCTCTGATCTTCATTACGGATCATACAAACTGCGATGCCTGCCTTCCTGATATTCAGGAAGGCAGGATAACAGTCGAATAAAACAGGGTACAAACCTTTTTGTCTGCCATAAGGGGAGATGGTCAGCCCCTACTGCGAACGGTCTGTCGCTCGACCTGGCGCCTTATCGGGATCGCACACTCTTCCCGTCGGCTTCAGCTATATATCACCATGCAATTTTATCCTCATTGGTGACTTCAGGGGGACAGGCAGGCGCAATACGGGTGACGAAATCATTCCCTTCCCTGGTAAAGCCACACTTCTCCAGATAATTTTCACAATAAAAGTTGCGCCCGGTTGCTGTGAATCCCCCCGTTACGGTCGGGTATTTTTCCAGGATATGCTGTGCCAGTACCTGCATGGACGCGTATTCCGAGCACAGGCCGAATACACGACATGACAGGATGGACTGGATGATCCTGTTCTTCTGGACAAGGTGCAGTCCGATCAGGCCGTTATCCGTCTGCCTGTCCCGCAGGAACACGCAGAATATATATCCCTCCTGCGCAAACAATTTCTTTATGGCATCCAGCGACCAGCGCTGTCCGGTGGTATTGAACTGGTTGGTCTTGTTCAGAAGCTCAAATGCCCGTGCAAAGTTCCGGTCATTGTCCGAACGCACCACGGTGTAACGCTGCTGGATATGAAGGGAACGGAGCCATTCCTCGCGGCTCATTTTCTGCCGCGTCTGGTCACGACTGATCTTGGCCCGCAGCGTCTGGGTACGTTGCCGGGATTCCGTACTGATCCGGGGTACCTGCGTGCTGGGAGAAAGCAGGATCGCACGCCGCCAGTCCATGTGCTCCTCGCTCAGGAATCGCAGTTCGGGAATCACACAGCGGACTTCATCAATCTCACGCGGATTGTCATCCACAAACAGGACGTTGGCAGGCAAAAGATTTACCTCGTCCAGTATTTCCAGAATATTTTCCGATTTGGGCTGAAAATTGATCTTTACCGATACAAAATCTTCCAGCTTCAGGCGTCCACGCCACACGCGATCGAACTCGGCGCGGGCCAGTTCGGGATCATTCTTGCTGCAGATGGCCAGCACCCCCCCTCTGGCCTTATACACAAGCAAGGCTTCGGCAAGACCCATGGGCCAGTAATCCGTGCGTTCATAAGGCGTGCGGTCGCCATCCGCCAGCACACCGCGCCACATGGTATCATCAAGATCCATGATAATAAGCTTGATCGGGGCTGCCGCGTTTATAATGGCAAGATTATCACGGATGACGTTAAAGACGCAGTGGCCGTAAACATCGGGTTGGCCGTCCACATCATATATATGGGAAACAGGTGTACTGTTGCGGATACGCCTGCCATCATCCTCGAAGGTGGTATCGAATATATTCGATGCATGCGAAAGTTCGCGCGCGTAGTCATCCTGTATCCGGAAACGACCCATCGAATTGAGAACGTCGTTCACGTCCAGAAGGAAAGTATTAGGATAGGCCCGAATAATCCGTTCCATTTCAGCATTAAGCCGTGTCACGAAATACTGTGGATTGGACAGATCAAAACGGGGGAAAAGTGACCCCATGAAATTCTGCCTCGGCTCCCAGAATGACAGGAAAAATGTCGGCTTTCCGTCAAGAAGGTCGGAAATGGATGTGACGAATTCTGAAATATAGTCAACACAGTATTTCAGATAATTTTCATGGTCTTCTTCGGTCTTGAGGCGAGGCCAGAACACTTCATTTTCAAAACCGTCAAAGGGGAGGGCCCCGGCGGCCATAACCGAACGGAGCGGCAAGCCGATGACGTTCACCTCTGCTTTTTCATGGTTTATTTCTGACAGGGGCGGGGAAAAATGAATCTGCCGACTTTCATCCACACCCATCGTCACATGGATGACATCATGCCCGTGATTTGTTGCGTAATTGATGATGGGCAAAAGTGCGCAGGGACCAAAAAACGCAACATGGAGCTTTTGCTCCGTTTCAGGTTCCAGTCTGTGGAAGGGAAACCCCTTCAGTCCATTCGATGATACACGATCAAGTTTGTAATGCTGATATTTAACTTCGTTTGGAAGGTTAATTATTTTTTTTATTTTTCTGGACAGCTTTTTGATCATTGAATCGCTCTGATATTATAACTGAACCACCTTACAAAAGTTACATTAAATAACACAATGGCACAAATTATAACAAAGCTCTTCGCTTCATGATCCTGTGACCAGGAATCAACCAGACAGGAGAAAAAGGCGTCAGGATTCCATGGAACTGAATGATTACGGACAGGTGTTACGAACCATAAAAGCTGTCCTGCGTTCCCGTTACGGTCAGATCACAAGACGGTGTAATGTCCTGTCATGCTGACTGGCCATGAATGTGGGATGATACCTGCATGCAAACCGTATCCCTCTGACATATCAGGCGAAGAATGGTCTCTGACTGTCCCTGATATGCGGGAATGCAAAATGGCGGCATCATGCATTGCGTGAATTACTTAATGGGTTGCGTTATATGATCAGCAACGGGATTGCGTGGCGCACGATGCCGAACGATCTCCCGCTGTGACTGGCAGTCTGTCAGCAAGCCCGTCTCTGGATAGAGGCTGGCTGCTTCGAAGCGCTTTGTCTGATCTACGTGCGCGCTTCACTGCGTATTGAGTCTGGTCATAGGGCTGAACCAGCAGCCTTTTGCGTTCGACACAGGAAAACAGGTCCCGCATCGGATATGATGCGGGGGCAAGCGCAAACGGGAATCAAAGCTACATATGCCGCTGAACCCGCCGGGTCACCTGCTGGCCCCGCATGTGACCCTGTCGATCAGGATGATCGCGCCTAAACCGGGCGTTTCGCCGCCCTTCAGGATCTGATGGACGAAAACACCGAACGGGCATCACGTCCCGAATGCATCAGGATAAGGTAAGATAATCCCCCTGTCAGGCAGCCTATAAACCACGCAAATCCGGACAGGGTTGATAACGCCGGCACAAATACACTCGCGCTGCCCGCCATCACCGCGACAAGCAGGGCAAGGACCGCCGCCAGATTGACCCCGTTGCGGTACCAGTAGCGACCCTGCGGACTGGTTGTATAAAGTGCTGCTACGTCGACCCGACGACGGCGTACAATATAATAGTCAACCACAAGAATACCGAACAACGGCCCAATAAATGTCGCCAGCACATCCAGCGTCAGATGCATGACCTGCGGACTTCCGTACAGCTTCCAGGGCATGATGAGAATGGAGCCCACGGCAGCGATCATGCCGCCTCTGCGCAGGCTGATGGATCGTGGCGCAAGATTGGAGAAATCGAATGAAGCCGAAACAAAATTGGCTACGATATTGATCCCTGCCGTAGCAATGATGAAGGTCAACATGCCGAATATGACAGCGGTCAGGCTATCTATATGCGCCACTGTTTCCACCGGATCGATCATGACATGACCAAAAGCCGGAGCAGTCAGGGCGATGGTACAGATCGTCAGTGCTGAAAACCCGATAAAATTGAACGGCAACCCCCAGAAATTACCGCGCCTGATATCCGATGCACTTCGCCCGTACCGCGCGAAATCACCAAAATTAAGCATGGGTCCCGAGAAATAGGAAACCACCAGCGCCACTGCATTTATACTGGCCCATGCCAGCGCCCCCCCATGCAATGGGCCGCCAGCACCCGTAATCTGGAATGAAAAATGGCTCCATCCCACGCGCTGGAGCAGATACAGGTCCAGCGCAATCATGATGGCATAGACGGCTGGCCCCGCCAGTTCGATAAACCGGCGGATCGTCTCGATCCCCCGCCAGAAAATGGCGGCCTGCACCAGCCATAGCAGACCAAATGCCCCCCATCCCACGGCGGAAAGCCCCAGCATGCCATGCATCCGGACTTCCGCCCACGGTGTCAGGGCCGGCGAAAGCCGCAGGGCGAGCACCACCAGCGCATTGGATGCCAGCCATGTCTGTATCCCGTACCAGCACACAGCTATCACACCACGTATGAGGGCAGGGATATTGGCACCCAGCACGCCGAAGGACATGCGACATATAACCGGAAACGGCGCACCCGTGCGCTGGCTGGGTACCGCCACAAGGTTACACAACACGTTTACGATCAGCACACCAGCAAGCAGGGATGCAAAAACCAGCCCCGACGGCAGGCCGAGCGTAAAGAGGTTGCCCGCTGTTACATAGCCGCCGACGCTATGCACGTCCGACATCCAGAAAGACAGGTAATCGTACCAGTTCCAGTCCTGCCTGGCAGCAGGTAGCAGGTCACGGTTACGCAGCCTGCTGTCCTGTTCTCTCGCCTGCGTGATCAGGACAGGTGGCACCGCTTCCGGTCGTGTCTGCATGTTCATCCGCATCATCCCCGCAGCCTACTATGCTTGGGTCTTCCCGCCATGTGAAGGTCATGCCGGCCTGTGGACCCCGTTTCCAGCTTCCTGCTCAGAATCCGGCCCGGAAAGTCACAACCGCCGAGAAGCGACCCAGCGTATTATACGTAGGCGCCGTGCCCTGAATCCTGCCAATGGTCGTATTGGTCAGGCTGACGCTGTTGATGGCGGAATAGGCATGGGTGTCGATCATGTTGTTGACCCACAGCATGATTTCCGGGCTTTTGAGAAAGCTCAGACCACGCCCGACAAGACTGTTGCGGGGAAGCCGCGCACCAACTGTTGCATTCATGGTGTAAAGGGAGGGCAGGGCTTCCTGATTCATGAAGGTCGAATACTGCTTGGAGAAATAGTTCAGCCCATAATTCCAGAAGAAAATGCCATTATCCCAATCTATCCCAAGCGAGGCCGCCCATGTGGGCGTATTGACCGCCATCTTGCCCTTGGTCGGCAGGCCCTGAATATTGTTGTCGATGGTCGAATGCAGGTACTGCATGGACGCATAGGGACGGAAATGATGAATGGGCCGCGTGCCGATTTCCGCATCGAAACCATTGGTGGTCTGGTTACCCGCATCAATGACCTGTCCGATCGCCTCGTTACCCAGGAACATGGACGTAGAAACCTGATGATGTGACAGGTTATAATGGAAATATGTAAAGGACCCGATGATGTATTTACCGGTATAGCGCATACCCACTTCTTCGGTAATGTTGTATTCATCATGGATATGGGTCTGGCCCTGATTGGCGATCTGGCCGGTATTGGGGTTGATGGTGGTGATCATGGCGCTGTCCGGCGGCGCCTTGGCGCCGGTCGAGACCCCACCGAAAATCTGCACATACTTGTTCAACTGGAAATGGCCACCAAGCGTTGGCAGCGGCATGACTTCGTTGGCGCTGACCTTGCGCTGCAGGCCCGGGATATTGTCGGTCCCGTCACGGTGGATCATGGTGACACGCATGCCACCATCAAGCACCAGACGACCGTCGAGCAGCGAAACCGTATCACCGGCATAGATCCCGTTAACAGTCGAAATATCGCTGTAATTCTGGGAATAGAATACTTGGCCATTTGCCAGCCGTAGCGACTGGCCCGCCCGGCCCCATGATGTCGCCGGGTTGCCCGCACTGCTTACGCCGGTATAGCCCACAAGATTGGTCGAATTATCATAATCAAACCAGTAACCAAGATAGATATGGTGCTGACCGACCTTATAACTCAGCTTCGCGTTCACACCGCCGCGCATTTCGTTCAGGCTGCTGTACTGCTCGGTTACGCCATAGGACTGGCCCGGCAACTGTCCGGGGATGGAAATGGACTGCGGGCTACTGCCATATCCATTGTAAACCTGATCGTTCAGTTCAAAGCCTGAACCATAAACTTTCTGGTTGGCCGCGACATAAGGGGTTACATCCAGTCCCAGCCGCCCGAAATTGAAGTGGGAAGGGGCTGCGATATTGAAGGTCTTGGAATGAAGCCAGTTCAGCTTCCAGTAATCGGTGCCGCCAGCAGCGTTATTGATGTTGTATGAGCCAGCCAGCTCGTTTTTAAGACCCTTCTGACGCCAGCTCGCCATTGTCATGTCCCAGTATGGCTCGTTCCCGATGATGCCGCGCGTAAAACCACCCACCAGCGAGACGCGGTTTCCGTTGTCCCATTCCTTGAGGATCTTGAAATCGATATGCTTGAAGTCTTCCTGACCGGGACCATGGTAAAATGTGTCATGCTGGTTGGAAAACGAGATATAGGAGCGGATGCCCGTTTTACCCCATTCACCCGTATCCATGCGCAGGAACTGGCGGGTATAATCCCGGTTTCCCACACCCACATCCCCCAGTCCGCCAAATTTTCTGGAGGGATCACGGGTCTTGAACTCGAACATGCCGCCAGAACCATTGATGGCGGGCGTGTCCAAGTTGGATGATCCGGGCTGCACGGAAACGCTGCCAATATTCTCGCTATCCGTAACCCATGCCACATCGAGGTTGTAGCCGCCGATACTGCTCAACGGCATGCCTTCCCATACATTGGCGATCTGGTCCTGCGTCAGGCCACGCATGCTGAGGGCAGATTTTTCATGGCCCGCAGGGTCCGTATTCGCCACTACTATGCCCGGCAGCAGCTTGACGGCATTATAGGCATTCTGCGCCGGAGACTGCTTCATGATGTAATCGGGCGTGACAGTGCTGCGGGCCTTGGGGGCAGTCTGCTTCTGGATCAGGCCGCCGCCGGGTGCGCGTCCGGTCACGCCATCGGCCGAATGGACCACATTCGCACCCACCCGGATCTGTTCCGCACTGCCCGTGGCCCGGATGCCATCGTGCGGGGTGGTGGCTTTGTGCTGCGCGGCTGCGGGCTGGGCGTTCGCGGTATGCTTCGATACCGTACGGGCAAAGGCTGCCCCGTGTGACGCGCTCAGTCCCAGCGCGGTTGTAAGCGCCAGAAAAAACCGATGTCCGGGGAACTGCACTGAAAAACGGAGCAGCGGCGCGGGTTGTCTGGAAGAATACGATCCGGTCTGGCTTTTTCCGTCAGGGCACATTGCCGGTGTCCTTATGCTTTACCACCGCACGACAGGGCGGGATTGCGACATGAAATGATACTTGAAAGAAATGTTCGTCGTTTCGGATACAAAATAATACACACCGAAAATGTGTGTCAACGGATATTGTTTACAAAACGAGATTTCAATTCAGATCGACGCCAGCATCGGTTCCCGATGCCAGATAACGCTGCAGTTCGGGCGACAGACCCACCGTTTCCATACCATCCCGATGGAAAACGGATCGTGCCGGGCGCGATAACAGGTCCCGTATTTCCAGCAGACTCTCATGCAGGGAACACATGACAGGAACGGCGACATAGGGCGCGACGCGTATGGAAAAACCAGCCAGTCCCGCACCACCAAGCAGCACACGGGCTGCACCGTCCTGACGCACGGCCTCATTACAGATATGCGCAATCTGGCGACAGACGGCATCCCCCCCGGTCGCCAGAACGTTGCCCGCTTCGGGCAGGATACGCACGGAAGCCAGCCGCGCGCTCAGTCCCATGGACTGCACCAGACTGATCAGCGTGGGTTTCCATTCCTTCCCCCCGGTCACGATGGAAAAGCGCCCCGGCAGTCGTGCCGCCCGCCTGATGGCAGCCTGCGCCATGCCCGCAACAGGCACGGGACAGATGCTGGACAGCGCCTCCCGACCCGGATCACCAAAACAGGCCACCAGAACCCCATCAAATGGCCCACGCGCGCGCGCCAGCGCATCCAGCACCGCATGGCCTGCAATGGTGAGAGAAACGGAATTGGTAATGTACCGTGCCCCAAACCGGGCGGTTACCGCTTCAATAGCCACCGTATCGGCGAACAGGGATCGGGCATGGGCCACCATGCGCTGCGTCATGTCTGTATCGGTATTGGGATTGATAAGCAGCAGGCGCGGCAAGGGCAGGGCATCCAATCATCAGATTACGGGTCACAGCAGCGACCTCCGCCATTCAGTATGATTTGGAAACGTATTTCGTCAACCCAGATTGTTTACAATATGAATACCCTTGACGGAATCATCAGACTGCCCCAACAGAAATGCGTTTCAGCCAAAAGGGGAGGGGGACGCAGGCCATGGGATCATCTGCCAGGGAAGAAGCGCGCATTGCTGATGCCTTGTGCAAGGCGGTCCTTGAACGCAGGCTTGCACCCGGCAGCAAGCTGCCCGAGGAAGAGCTTGCACAGATTTTCCGCTCCAACCGGGCCAAGATCCGGCGTGTGCTGCTATCGCTATCGCGTTCCCATATCGTCACGCTGGAACCCGGTCGTGGCGCATTCGTCAGCCGTCCCTCCCCACAGGAAGCGCGAGACGTGCTGGCCAGCCGCCGCCTGATCGAAGTCAGCCTGCTGGCACAGCCCTACCGCAAACTGTCCGCACAGGGTGCAGCACGCCTGCGCCACATCATGGCGCAGGAAGCGGAGGCGCATGAGAAGCACGACGCAATTGCCATGATCTATCTTTCAGGTCAGTTTCACCTGACGCTGATTGAGGAGCTGGGCAACAGGGTGCTGAAAAGCATTACCGATGAACTGATCCTGCGTATGTCGCTTATCATTACCATGTATGAGCGCCAGAACACGACCTGCTGCCTGTCCTCCGATCATCATGACCTGCTGGAACTGCTACTGGCCGACAACCATACGGAGGCATCCGCCCTTATGGCACGGCATCTGGAAGGGATTGAAAGCTGCCTTGATTTCAACCGCGAACCAGCGACCACCACCATACTTAGCCAGATACTCAAGTGTTAAGTTTCGCTGTGAACTGAACAGTATTTTCTGAAATCAACACTGCTCGCCCGTAGTTCACGGCCCAGCCGGACACACATCACGACCCTTACGCAAGCCAGAGGGAACGGCTCCGGCCGCGTCTCCGCTGACTTACGTATTGCGCATGAAAAGGCGTCGTGACCTGAAGGGGCTGGTCAGGTGGCCGTCACCGTTGCCGCCGTATTATTTTTCCGTGCCGGGATATAGGTTCTTACGCGGGCATAACTTTCACGCACGCCCTGTACGCAGCGTTCCGGGTCGAGGCCCGCATGATCGATCGCCTTGCGGAATGCAGTCCATGAAGGACCACGCCCCATCGGGTCCGCCGCCATATGCCGGGCACCAAAACTGTCGTCAAAGCCCATTTTTTCAACAAGCCGGGTCAGGAAATTAGCGCCGAGCTTTGATCCTTCCGCGACATACAGCCATCCAATCGCGGTGGAAGGGTCCATCATGCCCACAGGCACGCCTGGGGCAGGTATGGCGATGTCCAGATCGTTCATATCGGCCGAAACCTGCGGGAACCTGTTTCTGGCGGCCAGATCCGGCACGATGCGCGCAAGGTCATCGCTGTTGTACAGGGGATCAAGGTCACGATGGAACAGGTACTGCATCAGCACAAAGTCCCGATAGCCTGCGGCATCCGTAAACATGCCCCGTGACATGACGGTGTGATTGAGATCATCGTGGATCTGGTGAGTGGCTTCCCGCAGGTAGCCGGACAGGGGGACATGAATGTTCCCGTCGTTTAACAGAGCCATGTTTTTCTTCCTGTTACAATTTTATACTTAGAGTCCAACGGACTGATTCTTGCGTTTCACATGCGCAGACCGCTGGAATCCAACATTTCCTCCATTAGTGCAACTAAGAATCAGGCGCAACAAAATCCTTGCCGCCTCACGATCGCACGCATATCGTTGTGCTAATGATTCCCAGTAGCAATGGTGAATGATGATAAAGCTCTTCTTCCGACGAGGGCAGGCACGCCGCCGTCACATGCTTGCAACCACGGCTCTGGCCTGTGCGTGGATGACCCCCGCCTTTGCCGCATCACAGGCAACAGATACGACGACATCCCCAAAAACGGCAGTAAAACAGTCCTCTTCACCAGCGCAGGTTTCCCTTTCACCCGCCGCACCGATCCGGCTTTCCCCCGTAAAAGTGCAGGGCAGTACGGACATCATTGACCTGATGAAATTTGATCCCGACAAGGATCATAGCGAAGTGGGCAAACCGGCGGTCCTGACCACCACAACCACCTATAAAACCTTCCGCGACAGGCAGATCGACAGTCTGGAGGATTATTCACGGCGCGTGGATGCCTCTGTAAACTATAGTAACGGAAACTCCAGCATCAATATTCGTGGTCTGGACCAGAATCGGATACTGACCACGATTGATGGCGTGCGTATGCCATGGGCAAATGATGGTGCCTACGCAGGTAGCTTCAATACCGCACAGGGGGGCGTAAGTGATTTCGATTTCAATTCACTCGGGGCCATTGACGTGGTCAAAAGTGCTGATTCCAGTTTCTTCGGCACGGGTGCGCTAGGCGGGGTGATTGCCCTGCGGACGCTGGACCCTGAAGACATCCTCAAGCCCGGTAAAAACTTCGGGGGCCTGACGAAGATGACCTATAATGGCGCAAGCGAAGCCGCATTGCTCAATCAGGCTTTCGCTGCGCGTTACGGGAATACCGTGTTCCTGCTTCAGGGGGGCTACCAGAACGGCAGCGAAACGGGCAACCGTGGCGATACGGGTGGTTATGGCCGGACCCGGACCATGAAAGATCCGGCGTCCTATCAGGTGGGCAACTTTCTGGGCAAGGTCCGGCATTATTTCGCTGGCGGCCACCGGATCGGCCTGACGGGCGAATGGTATGACCGCAATTATAACGAGGAGACCAAAACCTCCGAAACCACAGCGACCGATCGCTATTATACCCGCAGCGAAAACCAGCGTTCGCGTGTTTCAGCCAATTATGATTATCAGGCTGACAGTCCGACCGCACTATTCAGCGAGGCCCATTTTCTGGCCTACTGGCAAAGCATCAGGACCGATACCGATATCACGAACCGGGATTCAGCCAATGCTTCCACATATACCCACGAACATCTGAGCCTGCCCGTGCAGTCCTATGGTGTTACCGGGTCAGCCACAAACAACATCTTCACCGGCCCGCTGCACCATAAGATTACTTATGGCGGCGAAGTCTTCCTGACCGATACCTACCAGACCCAGACCGGCCAGCAGGCGGTCTCCAGTCCGTACCTGCATGACAACTTTTCGGACATGCCCAAGGTACACGGGACGGACATGGGGGCAATCGTGCAGGACCGTATCGGCATCGGGCGCAATGAATGGTTCCATATCACGCCGGGATTCCGCTTCGATTACTTCCAGCGTGATCCGCATAATACCACGTCCTACATGGCAAATGCAGGATATAGCGGCCTGCCACATGGTGCCCATGGCTCACACTTCTCGCCCAAGGTGCTGGTGGAAGCGCGGGTGGCCCACAACCTGACATTATATGGACAGTATTCCGAAGCCTACCGCGCCCCATCAGCGACGGAGGAATACCTGAATTACAGCACCCCGCCGTACTATCAGGTAACAGGGAATCCCAACCTCAAACCCGAAAGCAGCCGGGGATGGGAAGTTGGCATGAAATACGGCAATTCCGAACGCGGGGCCAATATCTCGTTTTATGACAATCACTACCATAACTTCATCGATATGGAGGGGGTCAGTGGCTGTTCGGGGTACTACCTGTGTTATGGCTATACCAATCTGGCGCATGTCCGCATTTATGGTGTGGAAGCGAGCGTCAACTGGGCGTTTGACCGGCACTGGCATACATGGGGTTCGTTTGCCTATGCCGACGGGCGCGATACGGACATGAACTTCCACCTCAGTTCGGTCGCACCTTTCCGTGGCATCATCGGCTTTGGCTACAAGACGGATAACTGGGGCACCGACCTGTCGGGCACATTCGCCACTTCACGCGATGACGCCAAATACCTGACCACCACGGGATCGCTACAGAACCAGTGGAAAACGCCCGGCTACGTCATTTTTGACCTGACAGGCTGGTACAGCCCCACATTCTACCGTCCGCTGCGCATACAGGCGGGCATGTACAACATCTTTGACAAGGCTTACTACAACGCAGCCTCGCTTCCCTATGGCCAGTCATCCAGTTCACTTTCGGAGCGGTATTACACGCAGCCTGGCCGCTCCTTCAAGGTAACCGCGAGGATCGAGTTCTGATGGCATATAAACCTGCAGGCCACGGTCGGGTGGAAATGGGACGCCGACTATTTGCCTGCCTGCTGGCTGGCGGCGTGCTGACCATGCCACGCATCAGCCGGAGCGCCGGAGATGACCTGTTCACCGACTGTCGGGGGCGACAGGTAAAAACTGGCCCTGCAACGCGCATAGCCAGTATTGGGGGCACCATTACCGAAACGCTGTATGCGCTGGGTGCGGATGCGCGTATCATCGCGGTTGATATTACCTCCACATGGCCCGCACAGGCATTGCGCGAGAAGAAATCCGTGGGCTACATGCGCGCCCTGTCCGCCGAAGGCATTCTTTCGCTTCAGCCTGACCTGATCCTGGCCATGAACGATTGTGGACCACCACAGGTTCTGGAGCAGTTGATGGCATCAGATGTGCCGGTCGTGTTTGTTGACGCCACACCATCGGAAAATGCCATTCTGGCACGCACACGCTTTCTGGCGAAACTGATACATGCGCAAATGGCTGGCGACCGGATCTGCGCGGACATATCGCGGCATTTCGATATGCTGTCACAATGGCGCGCGGCCCACCCTGAAACAAAGCGGGTGCTGTTCGTCATGCGCATGAGCAATAACCGCCCGATGGTAGCAGGTACGGGCACGGCCGCGGATGCCGTGATCCGTCTGGCCGGTGGAACCAACCCTGCAACATTTGAAGGCTACAGGATACTGGATCAGGAAGCCCTGATCGGCCTGCGACCGGATGCGGTACTGACCATGGAACAGGACGCCCCGCAGGTCCGCGCCGCCCTGCTTGCCAATGCGGGATTCCGGTTGACGCCTGCAGGCAGTAGCCAGACGATCATCGCCATGGAAGGCGAACGCCTGCTGGGTTTTGGCCCCCGTACGCCCGATGCGGCACTGGAACTGGCCCGCCACCTGAGCACGCCCGCATGACGAGGGAAAGATCCCGCACGGTCCGGCTTTTCAGCCTGCTGTCGGTCCTGCTGTTACTGACCATGCTTGTGGCCCTTGATACGGGGGCCACGACGGTTCACCTGCGCGACCTGTGGCATCCGGCTGGAACACAGGATCAGGCGACACGGCTGGTGCTGCGCGACATCCGGGGACCGCGCATCGTCATGGCCTGCCTGACCGGCGCGGCGCTGGCGGTTGCAGGCACGATCATGCAGGGACTGTTTCGCAACCCGCTGGCCGATCCGGGACTGGCCGGGGTTTCGTCCGCTGCGGCGCTGGCGACGGCCTGCGTCATTATCCTTGGCAGTTCGTGGCAATGGGCGACGTGGCTAGGCATGTGGACAATCCCGTGTGCGGGCATCGTGGGCAGTTTTGCTGGCATGGGACTGCTCTATCTTTTCGCTACGCGCGGTGGGGTCACATCGATCACCGCAATGCTGCTGGCGGGCGTGGCGTTTGGGGCTTTTTCCGGTGCGCTGACCGGTATCCTGATCTTCCGGGCCAATGATACAGCCCTGCGTGATCTGACTTTCTGGACAATGGGCAGCTTTTCCGGGGCCACATGGCGCAGTGTCAGCCTACTGGTGCCGTTTGTGCTGATTGCGGGCGCACTTGCCACCTGTCTTGCCGCCCCGCTGAACGCCATGCTGCTCAACGAACACAACGCGCTGCTGATTGGCTACCCGGTAGAACGGATCAAAAGCCTGTCCATTCTGGCAGTAGCCTGCGCCACGGGGCCGACCGTATCCCTGGTGGGAGCCATCGGTTTTGTGGGGGTGGTCGTGCCGCATCTGGTACGACTGGCCGCAGGTCCTGACCATCGGATTGTCCTGCCCGCCAGTGCAATGCTGGGGGCAATATTACTGACGGGAGCAGACACCATGGCCCGCACGCTGGCCAGCCCTGCGGAGATCCCGGTTGGCGTCGTGACGGCACTGCTCGGCACGCCGGCTTTTGTCTGGCTGCTGGCACGTAGCCACCGTACGGATGTTTCGTGATGACACTGGAATTGCGCAACGTAACATGGCGGCGGGGTGAGCGTGAAATCCTGCGCGACGTCACCCTGTCTTTCGGCAGGGGGCTGGTCACGGCAATCATTGGCCCCAACGGTGCGGGCAAAAGTTCGCTGCTGCGTCTCGCCAGTGGACTGTCCAGGCCGACCGGTGGAGACGTGCTGCTGGATGGCCAGCTGGTTGCTGCCATGTCGCCACGGCATCTGGCCACCCGCCGCGCCATGCTGACACAGGAAAATGAAACTGCAGGCCAGTTTCTGGTACGCCAGATGGTCGTGATGGGGGCAGGGATATCCGCCCGCGGGATGGCCATCGACCGGCAGGTGGCACTGGCTGATATGCTACTGCAGCAGGTAGGGCTGGCACAGTTGGCCGGGCGACAGATGATGACCCTGTCCGGCGGGGAACGCCAGCGTGCAAATCTTGCCCGTGTCCTCATGCAACTGGAAGTTGCCCGGTCGAAGGACTTACCTGCGGGTTTTCTCCTGCTCGACGAACCGATTTCAGCGCAGGACCCCGCCCATCAGGCGCTTGTCCTGCAACTGGCATGCCAGCATGCCGCCCGGGGCGGTGGCGTCGCTGTTGTCCTGCATGATCTCAACTGGGCCGCCGCCTGCGCAGACCGACTGGTCGTGGTTCATCAGGGCAGGGTCCATGCGTATGGTACCGTCGAAGCGGTAATGACACAGGATCTGGCCTGCTCCATTTTCGGTCTCAAGGATGGCTGCATCCATCTTCATACAAAAACGGGCCGCCCCTTCATCCTTCCCCATGATAATATTGGTGGGGAAGCCAATATCCGTGCATCGTCATAACCTACCTGCACGATCAGGCGCGCAGGCAGGTAGATCAAGGAGGACGACTTTATCCGACTGCCACCGCGATCCGCGCCGTCCTCCATACCCGCTCACTTCCGAACTACGCCTTTACGGCGCGGTAGCGAGTGTTTTTGCGGGCAGCAGCGCTTCCTCCACCAATGGCCATGGGACGATCCCCGCTGACGCGATGCCCGCAAACGTGGTGCGGACATCAAACGGGCGGCCTGCGGCCTCCGCATCATGTGCCTGACGCGATATTAACTGATCAAGCATCAGTTTTCCGGTCACATAGCTGGTGCCATAGCCGGGCTGGCGCAGATAAAGAAGCTGCTCGAAACCAACCAGCGCATTGTTGGGATCAGAATAGCCGCGTGGCGTCCATGTCGCATGGAACCGCCCCGCCGTGGCGAGGTCCATCTGGTTCGCCTGCACATACAGCGATGCCAGACCGCGCGCGGCACGGTTGGCCAGCATGATCCAGACCAGTTCACGCCCGCGCCGTTCATGGTCATACAGCCCCGCCTGCATCACGATTTCCTCGAACGCGGTAGCAAACCCTTCGGACCGGGCGGCATAGATGTTGAACAGCGGCGCGCCACGACGGATCGGGTCGGGATTGGGGTCATCCTTGATCCGCGCCAGTTCCGTCCAGTGAATGTCATGGGAATAGAGCGGCCACGGGTCCAGCGCCGTAACTTTCAGAAAGAAGTTGCGCTCATCCGGCGGGGTGTAATCCAGCGTCTGCGCCGCCATCGCCGCGCGGTAATAGGGCTGATCCGGCACCAGACCTGATTTGATGATGAAATCAGTGAACTGCTGCATCTTCGTCGTGGCGTATTTACGATAGGCCACGGCATCATCAACAGGTTTCAACTGCGGCAGGTCGCGGTTATGCAGTTCCTCCAGCCGCAGCGAGGCCTGCGCGCGCTCCAGTTCGCGCCGCAACAGACTGACCTGCTCATCCCAGGTGTAGGGAACAAGCTGGACGTTCTTCATGTACCAGTCATAGTTCACCTTGCCCACGCCTGATGGGCCGGTCTTGTGCGGGGCTTCGGCTTCGATCCAGTCCGCGAAGTCCCGTGTTGCGATCAGCGCTTTTTGCGCGGCATCACGCACCTGCGGCCCTGCACCTTCCAAAGTGGCCGCCTTCTGTCCCTCCAGCGTGCGCATCTTCAGGGAACCGTCGAGCAATGCGGACAGCACTTTTTCCTGACGGCGGAATTCTCGATCGCCATATTTCCACAGATCGGCGGTATTGCTTTTCGCCAGCCACCCGCGCGCACGCTGTAACAGCACCGGCACACCCGACAGACGCGTCGCAAGATCCTGTGCCGCCTGCGGTGACAGCGGATAGCTGTAGCGGAACAGGTCGATCGTATCCGCCGACGGGCCTTCATGCGCAGGCACGTCACTTTCCTCGGCAAAAATGGTGGCGAAATAACCGGGATCACGCGCCCATGGACGACGCACCCGCAGATCGAAATCCAGCCCGTTCATTTCCGCAGCGATCAGGCGCGCGTCGATATCATCCTCGGTAGTCCAGCCCGTTCGATCCAGCGCGGCAAGACGCTTCTGCATCCGCTTCAGGCCGTCCTTTTTATGTGACAGCGCCTTCACATCATAGTCTGGCGCGCCATCGCGCTGTTCTGGCGCGGCAAACGTGCGCCAGTCGGAAAACAGTGTCTGCAACTGCGGACTGGCGGCCTGCGCCAAGGTGGCCATGACATTGCATTGCGGCAACAGAACCATGGCACCGGCACATAGCAGGACCGTCGTGCGGTGCTTTAGAATTTCTTGCAGCATTCGTGTTCCCGATCTCTGCGGTATTTCCCCTCCACCGTGACGCATCGCCCGCGGCAGCTTTGTTTCACGTTGCCCGCACCACACGCGGACTGTCAATTCCGCCCCGGCCTATACCAGATGTCTGGTATGTCTTTTCGAAACCACAACATCCTGGACCCACTCCAGATGGGGCATAGCGTGAAAAGTACGATACCCGACAAGAAAGAAACGATATTGCCATCCGGGCCAGCGGGCCGTTAGATGAATCATGATGGAAACGAAATGTCATGAAACGGGATGGGAAGCGTGAAGGCCTCATGCCGGTTGTCCGCAGGGCTGCTGCTACTGGCGTCGGTTGCGGCGACAACGCCCGTCCTGTCCGCCACGCCTGCGACATCGGTCGCTGCGGCACGGTCATCGGGCAATCAATCACCGGCACCGCTGACGATTGCAGGACTGTATGCGGATCACAGCATAATCGGCACCTCACCTGAACATTACGCATGGTCCGCTGATGGCGCACGACTGGCTTTTGCATGGAATGATCACGCAACCACGTTTCGTGATATCTGGGTCTACGACACTGCATCGGACGTAAAACGGCAGGTAACGCATCTGGACGATGCGAAAGACGGCCATAATACGGCAAAAACGCCCGCGCCTGATCCCGGCGTGACACAGCTTGCATGGTTGCCGGGCGGACGCATCGCCTTTGTAACCGATGGCATGGTACGGGTTACGGACATGCAGGGCCATGTAAGCATGCTGGAAGCGGCACACCATGGGGTCAGACTGCTGTCGACCTCACCGGACGGGCGGTGGCTGGCCTTCGTATCCGATGGATCACTGTGGCTGCGTGACATGAAGGCACGGATGCCCGCGAACATCATGGTTACGGGATCTGCTGATTTCAGTGTGGACCGGATGGAATGGAGCCCCACATCCGACCGCATAGCTTTCGTCATGGCTGACAACCGCGCCGTCCATAAGGTGGAGATCGATTATACCCTTGATGGGCAGAACCACCACGACCACGTGACCCGCGCCTTTCCCGGCGATCCCAATACCGCGTTCCCTGTTGGCGTCGTCGATGTTGCGGGCGGACCACCGCGCTGGATGGCACGCGACAACGAGCAGGACCCGGTATGGAATTTCGGCCTGTCGCCGGACGGTCGATCCCTGTTTGTGAATGCCAGCGACCTGACGATCAAGCATCATGCCATTGATGTCTATGACGTATCCACCGGACATCGGCAAAGGTTCTACCAATTTGCCGACCCCACCCAGATCCGCCCCGACTGGCAGGCCGCATGGGCGCCACGGGGCAGGGGACTGGTGCTGCTGACAAACCGGTACGGGTATAACCAGCTTTACCACATCCCCACCGCAGGGGCGCGACCGCATCCGATCACGGGCAGGACCGGGAAACAGGGAACATGGGAAATCGAATCCTTCGTGCCCGATCCGATACATGGGCGGCTGTATTTTACTTCTAACGAAGCAGGGTATGCACAGCGCCAGGTCTATCGCATCGGTCTGGATGGCGGGATGCCTGAACGCATCACCCGGATACATGGCACCCACGAACCCGTCTTCTCACCCCGGTTCGACCATATGGCCGACCGGTTCAGCAACGATACCACGCCGCCGGACCTGTATATCACGGCGCTGGACGCCAATATGCCGCCTTCCATCCGTGTGACACATTCGCCGCTGCCATCGTTTGATACGCGAACATGGGCGGACGTGCGCTACATGGACTACAGAAGCCATGTTGACAACGCACTGCTGACGATGCGTGTCATGCTTCCCCCCGATTATGACGCCAGCCGCCGCTATCCCCTGATCGTCGGTTCGGTCTATTCCGACGCGGTGCGCGACCAGTGGGGTGGACGGACCGCCCATCCGACATGGGGACTGGATCAGTATCTGGTGTCGCGCGGGTATATCGTGATCAATCCGGGCATACGCGGCAGCTTTGGCCGGGGAAAGGCATGGAACCGGCCAATGCTGGGTAAATACGGCGTGCTTGACATTGATGACCTGCAGGATGGAGCGCAGTTCATGATCAATCAGGGCTATGCCGATCCGGCGCGTATCGGCATCTGGGGATCGAGTTATGGCGGGTTGATGACGCTGATGTCGCTGTTCACCAAACCCGGTTTCTATGCCGCAGGGGTAGCGGGCGCACCCGCCAGCAACGTGGCCCATGCCTATCCCGAACAGGAATGGATCATGGGCCCACCATCAGGTCGGGATTTCCCCGCCCGTTACCAGCGGCAGTCGGCGCTCTACCACACGGATGGCCTGCGTGACCCGCTGATGATCATCCACGGCACGCGGGACGAGGTCGTTCTGTATGCCGATACCATGGCCATGGCACAGCGCATGATCGCACAGGACCGAATGTTCGAACTGGTCACGCTACCCGGTGCAAACCATCCATGGGATACGGAAAATCTGCCACAGACACGCTTTGCCTATACCAGACTGGTGCGGTTTTTAGACTTTTATCTGCATCCCGCGGCTGCCGTCAGCCCGGTACAGTAGATGGAACAGATCACGATTTCAGCGATCTGCCTGCGCTTTTACATCAGGCAGACTTCACTGTAATTGATCTGCATGTCATGGAATGCCTCCATATTACCGTATGCGCTGATGAAGGCATTCCACTGCATTTACAGGTCCCGGTCAGGAAATGACGGGCATTTCCCGTGGCGCACGAATGGTCAGGAGATGTGCGCCATCTTCCGTAATCACCACGTCTTCCTCGTGAACGATCATCTTACCCGGGGCGTATTCCATGCCCGGTTCGATTGTCAGGACCATGCCCGGCTGGATGATGGTTTCCTCGCCTTCCCGGAAGGACGGGGGCTCCGTCAACTGCATCCCCAGCCCATGCCCCAGTCGGCCCACATTATTACCGATTGATCCGGCATCCTGTAGCGCGGTGGCCATTATTTTCCATACGGATTCCATCGTCGCACCGGGCCGGGCGGCCTGAATTCCCAACTCCGTCGCCTGCCAGACGGCCTCATTGGCGCGGCGCGCGGCATCATCAATACTGCCCACGGCATAGACACGATCGAAATCACAGAAATACCCGTCATAGGTTGCACCGGTATCGATGAACAGGACATCGCCCTGCGTCAGTACGCGGTCCTGCGGACCACAGACGATCTGCGCAACACCACCGGGACCGGAAATCGCAGGCATGAAGGGCACGCTGTCAGCACCCCGCGCACACATATCGGCCCGCAGGCGCTTGACGGCCGTCCGCTCGGTATCGCCAATGGAAATCAGGTCTGGCAATCCGATATAGGCGTCACTCGCCACCTCACAGATAAAGCGGATATGATCGATTTCCGCCTCCGTCTTTATCATGCGGGCCTGCCATAGCGCCGGTGTCCCGTCCACAATCTTCATTTCGGGCATGCGGGTGCCCAGGTCCAGAAAATCCGAAACCGGCATGCGCAGCGCCATCTCGCGCCCCATTTCCGCCCCGACGCGCCCGAAACGACGCGGAACAGCAGACAGCGTGTCCGCCAAAAGGGAAACACCATCATCTTCCGGGCATGGCGCAGGCCATGTACGGATGTCATTCACCCAGGTTCGCGCCATCTCCGGTGCGCCAATTTCCGGTATTACGGCAATAATGGCCCCTTCACGCGGGACAACCACAAACCACGGGCGGGTTGGACTTTCCCAGAACTGGGAATCAAAACCCGTAAAATAGCGAATATTCGATGGTGACGTGACAAATACCGCGTCCAGTTCTTCTGCCCGCAGGATGGACTGCATCCTTTGTACACGCAAGGCGAACTCATCGGCGCAGAACCCTCTGCGGGGGGGATTACGAAGTATTGTCATCTATCTTCACCCTGGCATGGATATATAAATTTCATGTACGGATATGATATTCTGCCTGATGCGGCGGACATGTCCCGCCTTTATAAATATTGCAGAACAGACAAGAAAAGCGCTCTATTTTTGATGGAGATATGAAACTTTATTTCGGCATCAACCCAAAAATACGTAATTATCGTCAGGTCAGTCAGGCATCGGGGCGCGATACAGCCATGCCGGTCTTGACCCGGTCCATGACCACGGTCGTACGAAACCGCTTCACATTGTTATTCCCGAAAAAAAGAGTTTTGGTCAGTTCTTCATATTCAGCCATGGTCGAAACGAGCATGACGAGGAAAAAATCGGCATTGCCAGTTATATAATAGCATTGCTGGACCTGTGGGCATGTCGCAAAGCTCTGCTTGGCTGCCGCAATCAGTTCGACGGTCTCGGTTATGACTTCTACTTCCACCAGAACCGTTATGGTGCGCCCGACTGAAACCGGATTGATTACCGATACATTCGCTTCGATCACGCCACATTCCTCCAGTCGCCTGATCCGGCGCTGCACCGATGGGGCAGACAGGTTGACCGCTTCGCCTATGACACGTTGCGGCGTCGTATTGTCGCGCTGCAGTATATCGAGAATGGCAAGGTCAAACTGGTCAAGATCGGACCGACCTGTAGATGAAGACATGAAACAGCGTCCTTCATGCAAAAAATGTGCAAAATACACCGTATAATACAGCAGATATTTCAGTGACGTTGCAATATATTTGCACGCATCATGACAGGGATCGTGTAAAAATGTTTCTTGAAAACAACAGTACGCTCCATAAGCAACCTCTGCCTGTATCTGATGCGGCGCTTCTGGGTAAAGAGGCAGCGCAGGACGTGGAACGCTTCCTGACCTACCGGGAAAACAGCGCGCCCACACCGCTCTACAACCTGCCAGAGATGGCGGAGGCGCTGAAAGTGGGTGTCATTCACGTAAAGGATGAGGGGCAGAGACTGGGACTGGGCAGCTTCAAGGCGCTTGGCGGTGGCTACGCGGTCACCCGGCTCGTGCTGGAAAAAGCAGCCCAGCAGGAAGGGCGGAAGGTGGATGTATCCGAACTGCATAGCCCGATGGTACGTACGGTAGCCATGGGAATGACATTCGCCTGCGCCACAGACGGAAACCACGGGCGCGCGGTCGCACAGGGCGCGCAGGCAGTCGGGGCGAAAGCGGTCATTTTTGTTCATAAAGGCGTCAGTCACGACCGCATTGCGGCCATTGCCCGCTTTGGCGCGGAAATCGTACATGTGGATGGAACCTACGATCACTCTGTGACAGTGGCGGCGCAGACGGCGGCCGAGAAGGGCTGGATCACGATATCGGATACGTCATGGCCGGGTTACGAATATATTCCCGGTCTGGTCATGCAGGGTTACATGAACCTCGTGCGTGAGGCGCTGCGTCAGATGCCCGCTCCGCCTACGCATGTATTCGTACAGGCCGGGGTAGGGGGAATTGCAGCCGCGGTTGCAGGCCATCTGGCTGTTGTCATGGGTGCTGCGCGTCCGGTTTTCACGGTGGTGGAACCGGCCCGCGCCGCATGTCTTTATCAATCAGCACTGAAAGGCGAACCCGTGACGGTTCCGGCCACGCAGCCCACCATCATGGCCATGCTTGAATGTTATAGTCCCTCTCTCGCCGCGTGGCGCATCCTGTCCCATACGGCGGATGCCTTCATGACGGTCGATGAGGATGATGCTGTAAATGTCATGAAGCGCCTTGCTTATCCCCAGGGGCGTGATCCGGCTATCGTGGCAGGGGAAAGCGGAGGCGTCGGGCTTGCGGGGCTTATCCGTGCAGCGACCTCGCCCGAAATACGTACTGCACTTGGGCTTGATGCTGCATCGCGTATTTTTGTCATCAATACCGAAGGCGCTACGGACCCCGTGCGATATGGTGAGATTGTGGGATGCCACCCCGATCAGATCCGTCCTGCCGCAAGCGTCCGGGCCTGAAAATCATGAAGCCGTTATCAGTCAACAGCACCCGTCTTCTGGCCCGTATTCAGGAACTGGGCAGTATTGGCAGAGACGCGGATGGCAGATTGACGCGCCTCGCCCTGTCCGATGCTGACAGACAGGCCCGTGATCACCTTGTTGCGTGGATCAGGGCTGCGGGTCTGGAAGTGGCGATAGACCGGATTGGCAATATTTTTGGCATATGGGGTGGGAACAAATATGGTAGCCGGCAACCGCTCCTGCTGGGGTCGCATATTGATACCGTCATGAATGCAGGCATTTATGATGGGTGTTACGGCGTTCTCGCCGGGCTGGAGGTTATCCAGACACTTCACGAAGCAGGCTTCGTTCCCGAACGGCCCATCGCCGTGGCCGCGTTTACGAATGAGGAAGGGGTCCGCTTTGCACCGGACATGATGGGATCGCTGGTTTACGCAGGGGGACTGGAATTGGAAACGGCGCTTGCCACACGCAGCACCGATGGTGCGGTGCTGGGGCAGGAGCTTGCCCGTATTGGTTATGCTGGCGATCATGCTGTCGGTTTCATGCGTCCCCATGCGTATGTAGAGCTCCATATCGAGCAGGGGCCCGTGCTGGAATATTCCGGCATCCCCATCGGCGCGGTGGAGGATCTGCAGGGCATTTCATGGCAGCGCATCACGATAGAAGGGCAGGCCAACCATGCGGGTACAACCCCCATGGCCCTGCGGCGCGACGCCGGATACGCTGCAGCACGGATCATGACCTTCGTGCATGACCGTGCCATGGCTTCAAAACTGTCTGGTGTTGCCACTGTGGGCAGCGTTGCTTTTGAACCCAACGCCATAAATGTCATCCCCGCCCGGGCAACCCTGACAGTCGATCTGCGCAATCCCGATGAAACGGGACTGCAGGAGGAGGAAAATGCGTTGGCCGCGTTCCTGTCTGATCTGGAGACATCGGGAGATGTAAAAATCCACGTCGAAATACTTGCCCGCTCCCGACCCGTTACATTTGATGCCCGTATTATTGACCTGATCGAAGAGGCGACATTGAAACGCGGCCTGACCGCCCGGCGCATGACTTCCGGTGCAGGGCATGATGCACAGATGATCGCCAGCATGGCGCCAACTGCGATGATTTTCGTTCCCAGCCACAAGGGCATTAGCCATAACCCGGCCGAATTTACATCGAACGAAGGGCTGATTACAGGGGCGAACGTGCTGCTTGATGTGACTCAGCATCTTGCAGACGCGTCATAATACCGAAAGAGCGAATGAAATACATAAAGGGGGAGACGACTATCACAGCATTAAGTTAGAGGCGGGCTTAGGTAATCAAATGATGTATTGATATGTCATATGAAAGCACGTCGCCGCAGCCGTCTGGCACTTTCCACCCCAAGACACTTTCTGGAGCATTTCGTTGCAGGTACGCCCGCGCGCAGTGCTACGGAGATTATCGGTGTCAATCGCAATACAGTGACCCTATCCTGTAGTAAGAGTCGGGAAATTATCGCCGGGCACAATGCTCTGGAAGCGCCACTCGAAGGGAAGGTCGAAGTCGATAAAAGCTATTTCGGCGGACATCGCAAAGGCGAAAGAGGCCGGGGTGTTGCCGGAAAAGTCGCCGTTTTCGGGCTTCTCAAGCACGGCGGTCGCGCCCATGCCATGATGATCCCTGATGCGGGAAGCAGGACACCCATGCGGCCATTCGAAAGAAAATACGTTCTGGTTCAATCGTTTATTCAAACGCATGGCACGTCTGCCCCACTGGGCCTGTATCCCCAACCCAGCCGGGAAGCAGAGGCGCAATCCGCCGCCATTACGCTTCGTTCAACCCGTACCGCCTGATGTCGGTTGGTCCCAAAGCGGCTGCCTTTCGTGGAGAGCGACTAAAAATGAATCCATGACCTGAGCACGGTTTGCGACCGTATCCGCCCGGCGCACTCTCCTCGCCCTTTCTGCTCCACGGAACGCTGCCGTTCTGATACCCGAGGCAGACAGGCCCAGCAAAGGCAGCGCCTGTCGGTAAATGAGCGTTTTTTTTCATCTCGGGGACCGTGCTCCGTCCCCACGCTCAGGGGGCATATTCTGCCGGTGCCTGATCAAGTGACCCGGTAGAAAATGCCAGGCTGGCCGCCGCGATCAGGGCGGCGTAATAGGCATCGGAATGACTGAGGGTCGCATCCAGAAGGCCGTTCTGGGCCATGGATGTCTGTATGATGGACCCCACACCATTGCGATAGGCGGCATACGCTGCATCGAACGCTGTCCGTGTCGCAGCCTCCAGCCTGCCGGATGCGCTGTAGGCGCTCAGACTGGTATGCAGGGCGTTTTCTGCCGCCACGATCTGCTTGACGGATGCATCCACCGTTTTCTGTAATGTGGCGCTGGCGCTATCCGCCCGGTCCTGCGCCTGCCTGAGCTGGGCCGCCCGCATGCCGCCATCAAAGATCGGTACGCTGATCCCGCCCAGAATCACGCTGCTGAGCGCATTGGAAGACAGGTTGAGGGTGGGCGGACTATCACTGCCGACCCCCGGCACGGAAGACAGCGCCAGCCGACCGGTGGTATAGGCAACATTGCCAGTCACGAAGATCTTGGGCAGGAATTCGCTCCTGGCTGCGGTAACCTCACTTTGGGTGGCTTTTACGCTGGCGTAAGCCGCCAGTACATCCGCCCGGCGTGCAACCGCCTGCTGGACAAAGGCATCACTCAGTCGGGTATCATCCAGCGTAAGGGGCCGGTCCGATACATTCTCGGTCTGCAGGCGGGTGCGGGGGGAAATGCCCATCGCATTGACCAGTTCCAGATAGGTATTTTCCACATCGCCCTGCGCCTGCACAAGACGGAGTTCGGTCTGGGCCGTGGCCTGGCGGGCCTGTGTCGCATCCACGATCGTGCCCTGCCCATGTTTCAGCCGCGCCTGTGCGGCATCCTCCACCCGCCGGGCATTTTCCAGCGCCTGTTCCAGCCAGCGCACGCGGGAAGCCGCCGCCGCGTGGGCATAGAAGGCGATGGTAACACCATAAATGATTTTCTGGTGGGCGGCGGTAAACAGGATATTGGCCCCGATCTGTCCCTGCCGCATCGCGGCCAGCACGGCTTCACGTTTGCCAAAATCAAACAGAAGCCATTCCAGTCCTACCGTCTGGATTTCACCCGCACCTGAACCGGCGTTGCGAACGCCACCGACAAGATTGTTGAAACTGGTCACCCCGCCATTGAAGGCATCGCCCGCCGCGCCGCCATTGCTGATGGAAGGGTTGTCACCATTGTTGCGGGTGTGATTGTAGCCGCCCACCACAGTTGCCGTCAGCCGGGGCAGGTAGGTGCTTCTGGTAATGCCCACAGCCAGAGCCGCATCGCGCGCCGTATCCCACGCCCGACGCGTATCGGGGTTGGCCGACTGGGCAATGTCAATCAGTTCTGCCAGCCCGTAGGCATGCCCGGCCTGTGCGGTAATGGCTGTATCAGGAGGCCGCACCTGAATCTGGCTGTTGGAGGGCAGGGTGAAACCCGGTGGCATCAGCAGCCCATGTCGGGCCGCACGACCGGGCTGGATTTCGCCGCTGGCGGTCTGGCTGGGCTGCCATGGGCTGTCCGGACTGGCCGGGGCACTGGCCAGTTCATGCGTGGCGCACCCGCACAGGACAACAATCGCGCAGCCGGCCAGTATGGAAAAAGCATGACGGTTCATCGGGCGCTGTGTTCCAGTTGTTCGATCTGTGCCGCCGTATCAGACGGGGCGTGGCCCAGCAGCGTGGTGCCCAGACATCCGGCCTGCGCCAGCGTGTCGCGCCATGTTATAAGCTGGGTATTGCGCCGGTCCGCATCGTCGCCCGGGGGCACCGGTTCGGCCCGGGTGTATTCTACCGCCAGTGCCGCAGTTTCCATCGCGCCCTGTACCCGGGCAAACAGGGCTTCGCGATGCTGGAGAACAGGCGCATCCGCCTGCCGGCGCAGGAGGCCGAACAGGGCTGCAAGTTTCCCCGGTATCGCATCACGCGCACTGGCGGGCCAGAAACTGGTGAAGATGGCGTACGTGATGAAATTGCCGATCATGATTCCTACAATACGGTCCCGCGCCGTCGCCATGTCACTGGTTGGTCCATAGCCCTTGAGATCGGTCAGGTAGAAGGCAAGACCAATCTGGAAACCGGCATAGGCGATCCGTGCATCACCTGTCTTGATCCATGCTCCGAGCAGGGAAACGACAAAGACAAGAACCAGAAAACCCGTAATGCCATCCAGGTGCGGCATGACGAAAATGATGCCCAAGATCCCGATCATACCCCCGATCAGCGCCCCGGTGATGCGCAGCGTCAGTTTGGAGATCATTTCGCCCATAGTGGGGAGCGCCACGATGAAACAGGTGATGACGCAGGTATGGATGCCCGGCCAGTCCAGCATCTTGAACAAAAGATAGCTGCTCATGACCGCAGCCGTGCCCTTGACCGCGAAGCGGACATGAGTGGGGCTGGTGAATGCATCAGGGACAAAGAAACCTGCAGAACCGCCCGTTTTTTCCGGTTGCGCTCCGGCAGGCGTTGTAAATGTCGGCAACAGGGCCGCAAGGTCATGCAGGATGGCGCTGTCCCCAATGGGGGCGGGAAGGGGGATATCGACAGGATAGTCGCCTTCTTCGAACATGGCCGCCATATCGCCCAGTGTTGCGACCAGTTCGGGCGGTGCGGTAGCCTGCGCGCGTGCTGCATCAATCGACAGCGCCAGCACCGCGACACTGGCATTGGCGGCCTGCTGCAGGCAGGCAAGGTTATGGGGGGACCAGACCTTTTCCAGTCCCGCCATTTTCACATTGCCCATCATTTCGGCAGACCCGGCGCGTAGCAGACCCGTGGCATGGTCGATCAGCCTGTCATCAGGGTTCCGCAGCAGGCTAATGGACAGGTTGAGACGCGCTGCAATGCCATCGGTCAGAACCGTTTTGGGCGAAGGGCAGATCAGCAGCCCGAGCACGACCATCACCGCGCCGGGCACGGCGAGGAACAGATCGGTATACAGCACGGCACGGGTCACGATTTCACCCACCGGTACCTGATCAATGGCGATCAGCGCATACACGACGGTCAGGCCGAGCACGTAGGCGACTGGCCTGAGCCTGCTTGCCGAGCCCAGAAAGAAAAAGCCGAACGACAGAAGCGCAATGATGATGACCAGCCCCATCGGGTGGTCCAGCGTCAGACGGACCAGCCCGAACACGAAAGCCAGCAGGAACACGACGAAGATGTTGAGGCCCACTGCCGCCAGCACATTCGTCACCCGGTCTTTCTGCCACAGCGCCATGGTCACCAGAGCAGGCACGGCCAGATCGGGCACCTGCCATATTTCCCCCACCAGCACGGTGGTGGTACACCCCGCCGCCATACGCAGGGCATAACCCAGCCGACCGGGTGCCGGATTACAGACCAGCGCCCACAGGCGCGACAGGGACAGACCATGGGGCATGCCCGTGCGCGCCCCCTGTGCGGTAGGGACGTTAGTGGCAGGCGGCGCCATAACGGATCTCGACGGTAGCGGTGGCGCCCATGCGCAGCAGGGCAGGGCGGATGTCATCGAGCCGGATCCGGACCGGAAAACGCTGGGCGACGTGAACCCAGTCCATCTGCCGTGGCACGAGGGGCAGCATGCGTGCAAGGCCGGTCGTATCGGCGGACATGACGCCCCACCCAATGCTTTCCACATGGCCCCGCAGGGGGGTGTGGCGGTCGATCATGGAATAGACCGTAACACAGTCACCGGGATGAACGGGGGCAAGGTCGACTTCCCGAATGGTGGCGGTCACGTACCATGCCTCATCCACAATCAACGTAAACAGCACCTGTGACGGGGCCAGCACTTCGCCCGGCTTTACACTGAGGCTGGTCACGTACCCATCCGCAGGCGCGGTGACAACTGTCTGGCGCAGTTCGTAACGGGCATGGTCCAGCATCGTCTGGCTTGCGGCCTGTGCGGCCTGTGCGCTTTTCAGATCACCCACGGCCATATCCGCCGCTTCCGACTGCTGTCGCGCCTGTGCCAGCGAGACCTCGGCATCACGCAGGGCAACGCGGGCCTGGTCGTATTCCTGCCATGGAATATAGGACTTACCGGCCAGCGGCTGCAGGCGCTCGGTCGTACGGGCTGCAAGGTCACGGTTGGTCCGGGCGCGGGTCACCTGGTCACGCGCGGCGGCGGCGGTTGCCGTTTTAACGCCAACCAGCCGCTTCTGGTTCTCCACCTCCGCGCTGGCAAGGTCCAGATTGGCCTGCGCCTGCTGCACGCCCAGCATGTAAGGCTCGGGATCGAGACGGTACAGCACATCGCCCTTATGAACATGCTGGTTGACCTGAACCGGAAGGTCTGCCAGCCGTCCACCAACCGTTGAGGCGATATGAACCAGTTCGGCATCAATGCTTGCGCTATCGGACCCGGGATAGGCATTTTCCCGGTGAGCCACATAAAAACCCAGCACGACGGCAGCACCGATGCAGCCTGCGGCAATGACCATGCCAAGCGGCTTCCTGCCTGAAATACGGACGCGCTGCATCATCCGGGTCCGAAGGCCACCAGCCAGACCGCCAGCGCGGCCAGGATACCCAGTGCAACATAGGTAAAAAGCCGGAAGCTGAGGATGGCATCCACCCCGATCAGCACGAATACCACCCGCAGGCCCAGCGACACCGCAACCCCGGTCAGCCCGCACACCATCCATGCCGGGAAATAGGCGCCCACCACTGGAAAAGAGGGCGCCCCGCGGAATGCACATCCCCCAAGCAACAGGGGAAAAAACGGCAGGATCGTTAGTGGGCGCACTGATATCATGACAGGGGAAAAATCTTCCTCAATCGTGTCGGAAATTCCCTGTTATCATATTTTCTATTAAAAAATAGTCACAAAAATATTTCTATTCCAGATTATTTAAATATAAACAAATTGTTAATTCAGTCCATTGAATGGATTGACCAGCGTCATTTTGTTAAGAACGATTTTCCAAAAACCATCCGCAAAGCAGTGCTGAAACATTCTGTCGCCAACCAGACAGCGCACCGTATCGCAACGCGTTATGACTGCAACGCCCAGATATTCTGCCCGGCCAGATAACTTGCGACAATCATAATTTTTTAAATACTATATATTAGTTCAATTCTTAATAATACAAATATCAAAATAAAATACATATTTTTACTTATTAAATACGTTTCCAACAACTGATGTAACAACCATAGCCATCACGCCCCAGAATATCACCCGCAACGCTGGACGCCAGGGTGCCGTACCTCCAGCCAGAGCGCCGACAGTCCCCAGAATTGCAAGACAGATCAGCGAAACAATAGAGACACTCCATGATACCAGCCTGAGCGGTGATACCACGACCGTAAGCACCGGCAGTATGGCACCAAGCGCAAAGGCACATGCGGATGCCAGGGCAGCCTGTATCGGACGCGCCGCCGTTGCCTCGGAAATACCCAGTTCGTCACGGGCATGGGCACCCAGCGCATCATGTTTCATCAAGGCGACGGCGACCCGATGCGCCAGAAGATCATCAAGTCCACGCTGACGATATATGCCAGCCAGTTCGCTGACTTCAGAATCCCAGCTACTACCGAGCTCCCTTTTTTCACGGGTCAGATCCGCCTTTTCCGAATCTGCCTGGGAACTGACAGACACATATTCCCCCGCGGCCATGGACATGGCGCCAGCTATCAGACTGGATATGCCAGCCAGTAGTATTCCAGCCTGCGATGTATGGGCACTTGCAACGCCAATAATAAGGCTGGAAGTAGACAGTATTCCATCATTTGCCCCAAGAACGGAAGCCCGCAGCCAGCCCAGACGGGCTGTTGCATTTACCTCTCCCGAACCAGATATGCCCTTATCAATTACGCCCATTGGATATATTCCCGGTAATGAACATGCGCTGCAGAACATTGTCGTGCAGGATGAAGTCATGAAAACACGCCGCCAACACGTGGCCGGTGGCCAAGGCCGATTTCCATCATGGTCAGCCCATACAGGCTGTATTCCACGCTGCGGGCCAAGCGGACATCTGCCGCCCCCACCCGATCCGCCACGTGATGCGGAGGGGCAGGAGCGGCACCATTCCCGCCGTCAGGTGGCTGACCACAAGCTGTGTGATGCAGTGGATTATGGAACAGGCCCCATATATTTGTGCTTATGAACTGCCGCATGATGATTGCCGCACGGCTCCAGTGAAAAAGGACTGTCGGTGCGTCATAGCGTATGCGTGCGGAGAATGTTTCCTGCATCATGCCAGTCCTCATATCAGTTCTACATGACGCGAAACTGAACGCGCGGTCTCAGGCCAGGCCGGAAGCTGGGATCACATCCGGGTCGGGGAAAGTAATGCGGGCACCAAACCCCCTGCCTGATTCCGGCAGTGGGGAACGCAGGCACACGGTCGCATCCATCTGCCGGGCAATATTGCTGGCAATCGTCAGGCCAAGACCGCTACCGCGCGTGCCAGTCCCGCCACGCACGAACGGGCTGGTCAGCCGCGCCAGCATGTCCGCCGCCAGGGCCGGACAATCGTTGATGATGTCAATGCTACCATCTGGCAGGACGGTCACATGCACCGGAATGTCACCCACCCCGTGCAGCAGCGCGTTTTCCAGCAGGTTACGTAGCATGATGCCAGTCGCATCCATGTCACCATGCACGAATATGTGGCTGATCCCGTTTACGGTCAGGATGATTCCACACCCGTCACGCGGGTTCTGGTCCAGATCGTCCGCCAGCACACGCAGCACGGTCAGGAGATCGAAGCGGTTACGGCGGAAGGCAACACCTGACGAGGCACGTGAGAACTGCAGCAGTTTTTCCACCGTCCGTCCCAGTCGGCGCGTCCGGTCGGCAATGATATCCACCCTCCGGCCGGCCTCCGTTTGCGGCGATACCATGCGGCCCAGCATCTGCACCTGCGCCAGCAGGGCGCCAAGCGGGTTGCGCAGTTCATGCGCGGCGCTCGCGGCAAAGGCCCGCTCGGTGGAGAGCGCCGTTTCCAGACGGGCCAGAAGGGTATTGACGGCATGCTGGATGGAGACGAGTTCCACGGGCAGGTCAAGCAAGGGGATGGGCCGCAGGTTGCCGCTGCCACGCGATTGCATTTCATCATGCAGGCGGTCAAGCGGACGCAGGGCACGGCGCACGATCACGCGCACCAGCAGCCAGATGACAGGCAGGAAAACCAGTATCGGCACAATGGCGATCGCCGTTGCGCGCCACGTCGCCCCCCGACGGTGCAATGTCGGCTCCCCCACCAGCACACGATAGGCCGTGTCGGTCGGGGCTGCGATATAGACCCGGAAACGGGTGGTATCGACAAACCCGGTATGGATATCGGGCACAAAGGGCTGAACCGGTGCATTCTGTGAACGCAACACCACGTGTCCGGACTGATCGACTACCTGATAGGCAAGTGTGCGCGGTCCCACACCGGGCACCCAGGCAACAGTATCCCGTGATCCATGAGGCTGTGTAGCGATGGTGGCCTGCAGCCGTTCGGAGACCTCCTGCAGAGAATTGTCCAGCCGTTCCGTTATTTCGTAGCGGGTAAAGCCTGCAACGGCGAGGCTGAGAGCCAGCAGGCTGAGCGTCACCACGCTCAGGACACTGCTGACAATGCGGGTGGCAAGGCTCCAGTTCTTCATACTGTTTCACCCGCAGTCAGGCAGTATCCACGGCCACGGACAGTCCTGATCACCGTGTTGCCCACCTTTTTGCGCAGGCGGCTGACGAAAACCTCGACAGTGTTACTATCCACATCCTGATCCAGCGCGTACAGGGCCGTGTCGATCTGCTGGCGGGAATAGATCCGCCCCGGACTGCGCGACAGCAGTTCCATAATGGCCCATTCCCGTGCGGTCAGGTCCAGCACCCGCCCGTTGCGCGATACCGAGCGGTTTTCCCGGTCGATCGTAATCTCGCCAATGCGATAATGGACCGGCCTGTGCGGTGCGGCATAGCGCCGCGCCACGGCAGCGATACGGGCCACGAGTTCGTTCAGGTCGTAAGGCTTGACAATATAATCATCCGCCCCTTCCGACAGGCCGGCAATGCGGTCGCTGATCTGGTCTTCCGCCGTGGTGATGAGGATGGCGATATTCGATGACGTCCGGCGGATGTCACGCAGCAGGCTGCGCCCGCTGCCATCCGGCAGGCCAAGATCGAGCAGCATGAAATCATAATCCACGATGGCCATGGCCGCGCGCGCGTCCTCCAACGTCATGAACCAGTCCACTGCATGCCCGTCCAGACGCACGCGCTCCTGCACAGCCACCCCAAGGTCATGTTCATCTTCCACGATAAGGATACGCATCAGTCCTGAACCTTCTCTCGCATGACCCGGGCGTAAAGCGATGGCAGCACCAGGAGTGTAAGCAATGTGGACGTAACCAGCCCGCCGATCACCACGCTGGCCAGCGGGCGTTCGACTTCCGCCCCGGCGCTGTCCGACAACGCCATGGGGAAAAAGCCAAGGCTGGCGACAAGGGCCGTAGCCATAACGGGACGAAAACGGGATCCGGCGGCGGCAAAGGCCGCCTGTGCCACCGCCATGCCGCCCGCGCGCAGGGCTGCGATTTCGCTGACCAGCACCACCCCGTTTAGGATCGCCACGCCAAACAGTGCAATAAAGCCGATGCCTGCAGAAATGCTGAATGGCAGGCCGCGCAGTGTCAGCGCCACGATGCCGCCGGTCGCCGCCACCGGCAGGTTGATGAATACCAGAAGCGCCGGCCGCACCGCGCCAAACGCCACCACCAGCAGGGCAAAGATCAGGCCAAGGGCAATGGGCAGGACGATCTCCAGCCGCAGCACCGCTGATTGCAGGTTACGGAACTGGCCATCCCACTGCATGGTATAGCCTGCGGGCAGTTTTACGTCCCGCATCACGCGGGCCTGTGCTTCGGCCACGTAGGACGCAAGATCGCGCCCGCGCACATTGGCCTGCACCACCATGCGCCGACGCACCCGGTCCCGGCTTATACGCGGCGGGCCATCGACTTCATGCACATGCGCCACCTGTGAGAGCATGACACTGCCTTGCCCGTCCATACGCCGGACCTGCAGCGCACCAATTGCGGCAGCCGAGGTCACGCGCTTCGGGTCAAGGCGCACCTGCGTGCTGATGATGGCATTGTCCACCATCACCGGCCTTGTGCCGATATGTCCGCCGACTGCCTCTACCGTATCCAGAATATCCTGCACCGCCACGTTACGGCTGGCAGCCTGCGTACGGTCGATATCGGCCACGATCAGCGGCACGGTGCCATCGCCCGCTGCCGCCACGTCCGCCGCACCCTTCACGCCGGACATTACGGCCACCACCCGGTCGCCCAGTTCGGCCAGCGTTTTCAGGTCATCTCCGAAGATCGAGACGGCAATCTGGGTGCGCACACCAGAGAGCAGGTCGTCCATGCGCATCTGCACCGGCTGGCTCCATGAATACAGTGCATCGGGCAGTTCGCGCCGCAGGGTGTCGTCCATCACGGCCACAAGCCCGGCCTGCGTGCGGGCAGCTTTCCATGTGGAGGATGGGTTGAGAAAGACGAAGCTGTCGGTCTCGTTTACCCCCATCGGATCGGTCGGGATGGCGGATGTGCCAGTATTGCTGATTACTGTCCTGACCTCGGGGAAGCGGCGCAGGATCTGCTCCTGCTTCGTGACCGACGCCAGCACGGTGTCGAGCGCGGCCGAGGGCAACCGCGTGGTGGTGACCGCAAGCGCCCCTTCATCAAGCTGGGGTATGAATTCACCTCCCAGTTGTGTGGCAAGAACAGCCGATACAACCAGCACCGCGATCGTACCGCCAAACAGGATGCCCGGATGCGTCTCGCCCCATGTCATCATGCGCGTATAGGGGCGGCGCAGCCATGCGATCAGCCGTGTATCGCCCGCAGGCTGCACCCGCCCCAGCGTCAGGCTGGCCAACACGGGAATGCAGATGAAACAGTACGCAAGCGAGGCCAGCAGCGCCATGATGACCGTCTGCGCCATGGGGCGGAACATGTGCCCCTCGATCCCCTGCAGGGTCAGGATGGGCAGGTAAACCATGATGATGACCAGTATGGCGAACCCCACCGGGCGCATGACCTGCCGTACGGACGAGACCACGAGGGGCATGAATTCCACATCCGGCTCCTCCTCCCGTCGGGAGAGAACATGCTCGATCACCACCAGCGAACCATCGACGATCATGCCAAAATCGATCGCGCCAAGGCTGAGCAGGTTGGCCGAAATCCCGAACTGTCGCATCCCCGCCATGGCGCAGACAAGGGCCACCGGAATGACCGAGGCAATGACGAGGGCCGCCTGCCAGCTCCCGATCACCACCACCAGCACGCCCACCACCAGCACCGCGCCCATCAACAGGTTGTCGCGCACGGTAGCAATGGTCTGCCCGGTCAGGGTGGCGCGGGTGTAGTAGGGTTCCAGCGTTACGCCTGCGGGCAGTGCCTGCCTGATACCCGGCAGGGCACGGTCAATCGCGGCAAGGGTGGCGTTGGAACTGGCCCCACTTTCCATCATCACCACGCCGATCACGATTTCGCCTTGTCCATCGCGCGTGACCGCCCCCAGCCGGGTACGTGCGCCCGTGGTGACACGCCCGAGGTCGCGCAGGCGTATGACCGAGCCGTCCGCATTCGTCCGCACGGCGATGTTGCCAAAATCTGCCAGACTGCCCACCAGCCCACGCCCGACCACGCTCTGCTGTTCGGCATGATGCGTGATCCAGCCACCACCGGACGCGGCATTATTCTCATCCACCGCGCGATAGACCTCACCGACTGAAAGATTGGCCCCGATCAGCCGTGCCGGATCGAGCGTGACTTCATAGGTTTCCTCGGCCCCGCCATTGACGTTGACATCCACCACGCCGGGAACAAGGCGCATCTGCGGCACCACGGTCCAGTTCATGATGCGATTGAGTTCCATGAGCGAGCGCCCTGCGCCCCGGATCTGGAACTGCATGATCTCACCCATGCCGGTAGCCAGCGGCCCCATGCTGATGGTAATTCCGGGCACGGATATGTTCGAACGCGCCTGCTGCATGCGCTCGTTTACGCGGGTACGGTCAAGGTTGATGTCGGTGTCATCGGCAAACTGCACATACACCACCGACACCCCGCCACGGGAGACGGAGCGCAGGTCGGTCATGCCGGGAATGCCGGTCATGCTGGCCTCGACGGGAAAGGTGATGAGTTTCTCCACTTCCTCCGTCGCAAGGCCGGGCGCGACGACCGAGACAAGCACCTGACGGGGCGAGATATCGGGCACCGCCTCCACCGGCAGGCCCAGCACCGTCATGATGCCAGCCGCCAGCAGCACGAAAAGTCCGCCCAGAACCAGCATACGCGCACGTAGCAGGGCTTCAAGATACCTGCGCGCCATCACTCCGTATCCATCCCGGCAAGGCCAATGACCGAACGCAGGGCGAAACTGCCATGCCCTACGACCGGCTCGCCCCCTTTCAGGCCGGAGCGGATGACTGCCCGTGTTCCGTCATCCAGCGCCACATCGACCACGACGGGCCGGTAATCGGTTTCGCTCACCCGCACGAACACGATGCTATGCCCGTCAATCTGCTGGCAGGCTTCGGACGGCACGACAATGCCCGCAACGCTGTCGCGCTGTGCCAGTGTTGCATCCAGCACCATGCCGGGCATCAGTGTGCCGACCGGGTTGGGCACGGTGCTTATGACCCGGACCAGCCCGGTCAGCGGACTGGCCATGCCATCCACCGTGTTGATACGCGACGGGAACGGGCCATCTGCCGCCTGCGTCACCTGCTGGCCGCCCGGCGCGATCCGCGCCGCCTGATCGGGCGGGATATCGGAAACGATCCGTACGCTGGACAGGTCCGCCACGGTCGCCACGTCCATGGTCGGGTCCATGTCGCCCGCCACCGACGTATTGATTGCCTGCACCATGCCATCGACAGGGGAAATCAGGGTCGAGGTCTCATCTTCCGTGCCGTGGCTGTCCTGTTCCGACGATGAATTAAACTCTTCCGCGAAACGGTGGCCCAGCGTGTCCACGTCCGCCTGTCGCGCGCGCATTGTGGCGTCAGCCTGCGCCAGTGCATCCTGCCTGCGGCGCAGTTCGGCCATCGGCAGGCTTTCGCCCGCCAGTGCCTTGGCCCGTTGCACGGCGCCCGCCGCATCGCTCCGGGCCGCGATGGCAGCGGTGAGTGTCGCACGCATCTGGACCGCCTGCAGGCGCGCGACATGCAGGGAATGGTCCTGATAACGCAGCAGCGCCTGTCCCCGCCGCACGGGCGTTCCCGGCTGCACCAGCACCACCAGCACCTTGCCGCTGCCAGCGGGGTGGATATGCACGACCCGGGTCGTATCAGGCATGACCCGGCTTATGACCGGCAGCATGGGCGCAACCCTGCCGGGTACTGCCGTGGCGATGGTAATACCCTCGTTTACTACGGCAGCCCCATCCAGTTTCACGATAGGAGGCAACGCCCCGTCCGTGGCATGGGCTGACGGGCAGGACAGGCCCAGAATGAACAGGGCAGGGGTGAGCCGCTTCACGGTACGATCCCGGTTGCGATCAGCATGCGGATGCTGGCGACATGCCATTCCACCTCGGCCCGGGCGCTGGCCAGCCGGGTATTGGCTGCTGTCTGCCGGGCACCAAGCGCCGTATCCAGGCTGGCTTCGCCCAACCGCCAGGCCCGTTCCTGCGCCTCGGCCCGCTTCTCCATGTTTTCGGCTGCGGTGCGGGTGGCCTGCCGCGCGGTGGTGGCTGCGATCAGACGTTCACGTACCCGCATCATTTCCAGATGCACCATGCGCCGCGCCTGCGTTTCTTGACTGGTAGCCGAAGCCAGCCGGTTGCGTGCTTCGGCCATGATGGGCGTGTTGCGGACCTCGCTGGGCAGGGGAATGCTGAAATTCAGCCCCACGCGGTCATCCCACGGGCTGCCGTACTGCTTTTCATGGATCGCATCCACGCCGATTTCCGGGTTGGGCATAAAAGAACGGTGCGCCAGCTTCATGTTAGCCTCAGCAGCTTCAACATTGCGATGCGCGACCCGTATGCGGGGATCATTGTCCTCCATGTCACGGGGCGCGATAAAACGGGCATGGGTGACGTCGCCTGCCCCATAACGCGCAAGATCCGGCACAACCGGACGGCCGAGGAGCACCTCCAGTGCAGCGGCTGCATTGTCGGCCTCCTCCTGCGCCAAGGCCAGTTCATTGCGGGCGTTCCCCACTGCCGCCTGCGCCATCTGACCATCGGCCGAGGCCAGTTCACCATCATGCACCGCCCGTGTTGCGCTGGTGGCCATACGTGCTGTCACCTCATACAGGGTATGGGCCACATCCGCCCGCGTACGGGCGATCAGGGCGGCGGCACCCGCATCAAGCACCCGGATGGACAGCGCCATGTGTTCGACATTGAGCTGTTCATCAAGCGATGCGGCTTCCGCACTTGCAACCTGTTGCGTGGCACTACCCTGTCCCGGCAGCCATAGCGGCACGGACACCCCGCCCTGATACGTTGTATAGCCTTCGTTACTGCCCAGCATGTGGTCATCCATGTATTCACCCGACAGGGTCGGGCCACCGGCAAACCATGACCCCGCCGCACTCGCGCGGGCACGGGCGGAATGGTGGCCGACCTGCAGTTCGGTGCGGACCGGATCGATCGCCCACGCCATGCTGACGGCTTCATGGAAGGACGGGCCGGACCGGGGCACCTGAGCCCGGGCCAGCACCCCCCATGTCAGGGCACCGGTCATGCCTACCGACAGGAGGGCGCGCATGACGCGCTTCATGCTTCAGGCCTTCATGGAATGACGGGACCACCATGGCTGATCCGTGCGGCCAGGTCACTCCACAGTCGCGCCATCATGAGGTTGATGCAGGACGAAACCGAAAAGGGAGACTGGGACCGCGCCAGGGGGGAGAGGGACATGCGCTCCCCTATGACAAAATGCCCCTGCAAGAACAGCCGGGCGGAAATCGATCCCTGCTGCCCCTGTCCCATGGGCCTCATAACGGAAATACGCAGATGAGGTGCTGGCTCAGCGATAAGGCTGAATGCGTGCAGTTCAGCCTCATCAGACGGGCACGCCACACCCTGCAGTACGACATCGCGCAGTACGGAATGGGGATATCCGCCATACATACCGTCCACATGCAAGCGAATGCCCTGCTGGACTGTCATGCATATGCCTTCCGCCCCGCTATCTGCCCGGGAGGGCGACACCATCAGAAAGAAAATACAGGCTGTATACAGGCTGCCGTACAATATCCTTCGCATAATACGCGTCTGTTTCCTGTAAAACGTATAATTCCTGCCATCACGACGATGACTTCCTACCGATAACAGAGAAACCTGACGCGAACCTGAATATATCATCTTCGAAATAAATTTATATTATGAAAATGATTATCGTTCTGATATTATTGCAGGATTTACGGATGGAAATTCATTGATAAAATATAATATTAGATAATTTTGAGGCATTTTATAAAGTATTGTTTATTATTCACAAATATTAACAACAAACATTACCTGACGAACGGACAGACAGCCCGATCATATACCCATTTATTCAAATAACGTTAAATTTACTACGGGAACATTAACCAAGTATAAGTATTTCCGATCCATTACGGCGCGCTTTCTGGTCATGTCCAGCAGCCGTTCTATAAAATAGGTCGGCGCAAGATACCGGAGACCGCGAGATCCCATGCTCCTCCATACGAATGGTATCCGGCACGACATTGTGCCTGATGTTTTTCAGCGCGGTAGAATACCGCCAGATTTTTTGCTGTTGTAACGAATAATCTGCAATCGCCCCACAACCCCAACCCGCCCATAACACAAGCCACAATGATGTCGGGCCAGCCTGTAGCCTCTACAGGGTCAAGACAGAATGCCGCGGGGCCATATAACCGACACGAAGGGAGAAACCATCCGCTATTATGAACGTGCCGGTCATTGCCCTCTCCGCCTAGAGGGTGTTATGTACTTTTTTGTGTAATTGTTGTAGAATATGTGGATGAATACTGCTCGCAAACCGTATCCGTCTGATATCAGTGACGAAGAGTGGTCTCTGATTGTTCCCTATCTCCTTCTGATGAAAGAGGATGCAGAGCAGCGACATCATGATCTGAGAGAGTTGTTCAACGGCCTGCGGTATGTGATCCGTTACGGTATAGCATGGCGCGCGATGCCGAACGATCTGCCACCGTGGACTGCGGTTTATCAGCAATCCCGGCGCTGGATGGACGCAGGATGTTTCGAGGTTGTCGTCCACGATCTCCGGGCCGTGCTGCGTCTGGCTGCAGGAAAGCAGGCCGAGCCGACAACGGCGATTATCGACAGCCGGACACTGCGCTCAACCCCTGAGAGTGGTTCACGCGCCGGGTATGATGGCGCGAAAAGAAAAAAGGGATCGAAGCTGCACATGGCGGTCGACACCCTAGGGCATCTTCTGGCCCTGCACGTCACCCCGGCAGACAGAGATGATCGGGCAGAAGTCGCTCCGCTCGCGCAAGCCATTCAGCAGGCAACAGACGGTAGCGTTGAACTGGCATGGGCTGATCAGGGCTATACCGGATCAAAACCGGCGAAAGCTGCCAGAGAGCAGGATATCACCCTCGAAATCGTCAGGCTGCCTCAGGCAAAGCGGGGTTTTGTGCTGCTGCCCCGACGATGGATCGTGGAGAGATCGTTCGCATGGGCGACACGGTGCAGAAGGCTCGTAAAAGACTACGAGCGCTGCGCCTCAACCCTCGCCGCAATGCACACCATCGCCTTCGCTGGCTTCATGCTCAGAAATGCCGCTCAACTGCTCGCCCAAAGTGCATAACACCCTCTAGCCGGAAACTACCGTGTCTACACCCAAAGACATTTAAAGTGTCTGGGCTTTATCCGTCGCGCAAGAAAGTTGGGCTTTCCGCTAAATCAGATACGGGTATTACTGGATCTGCAGTACAGACGTGCTGATCTTGCAAGTAATATTATGTTATTTCCAGTAAAAATATGAGAAGAAACAGCCAAGAAATCCATGATCTGCGATCGCTACGGCATGAGCTGAACCATCTACTAGGTTCTGTTGACAAAAGAGATAGCCACAATTTTACGGCTGCGAGGTTAAGAAAGGCGAGGAACGATTTTCTTGTCTTGTCATATCGTGTGGCGATACGTCGGAACTGCTTCAGTTTGTTGAACATCCGCTCGATACGGTTGCGATCCCGATAACGAGGGAAGTCGCAGGGAATATCCTCCGTGCGATTTGAACGCGGCGGGATAACAGGAAGAATGTCTCGAAAAAGCAGGTTCTCCCGTATCCTGTCACTATCATACCCCTTATCGGCCAGAAGTCGGCGCGGTGTCACGACCGGCAGGTCCATCAGGGCATCAGCGCCGAAATAATCAGAAACTTTACCCCCCGTCAGGTCGAAGCCAAGAGGGCGGCCCTGACCGTCAGCGCGGGCGTGGATCCTGCTCGTAAAGCCGCCGCGGCTTCGACCAAAGCCTTCCTTATACGTCCCCCTTTTGCGCCAGCCGCCTAGCTGTGAGCCCGAACGACCGTGCTGTCGATCATGTGCTGCCAGTCATCGGGTCAGACCGAGTTCAACCAGCGTTTTCAGCAGAGCGTCCCAGACACCTTGCTCTGCCCATCGACGGAACTGCACATAGACCGAGTTCCATTTTCCGTAGCGCTCATGCATGTCCCGCCATGGGCAACCGACACGCAGGACATAAAGCATTCCATTGAGAAACAGACGGTTATCCTGTGCCGGTCGTGACCAGCGGCCACGTTCAGGCGGCAGCAGGCCACCAATGATCGCCCATTCCTCGTCCGTCAGGTCGCCACGCATCCACAGGTCTCCGCAAAGACCAACGTTGAATCACATCCAAGCCAGTCTGAGAAGACTTTTTGTCAACAGAACCTAAAGCAGTGCCAGCATGGCAGGATTGGAGAATGCAGGGTCATTGATGATTTTGGCCAGATATAAGGAAAAGGCTGCAGTCGCGTCATCCAGAACGCAAAGCTCGCAAAACGGGTATTCAAGAATACGGACACAAGAAGAAATATTATGACAAGATAGCGCAGAACCTTTGCCTTGTCCGGAACCCCGCCTTGTTCGACAAAGAGGGATGACTAAAGCTTTTATTGCGTTCACCACCCACCTTCGACGTTTCCTTGGCTCTCCCGCAGGCGGGACGTCTGTTCTCCTGTTTGCGTCTCTTGCGGGTCTTATCCTGGCAAATTCACCATGGGCGTTGGGTTATAGAGCCCTGATAACGACCCCCATGACACTTTCCTTTCTGGGCGTGCATGGGCCGGAAAACATGGACGCATGGGTCTCCAACGGGCTTATGACCCTGTTTTTTCTGGTGGTCATTCTCGAAATCAAGAAGGAAACCGTCTCAGGGCATCTCTCGTCACTACGCCGCGTTGCCCTGCCGCTTATCGGGGCACTGGGCGGCATGATCGTGCCCGCCCTGACGTATCTTCTGATAACATGCGGACATCCGGAAGCGACGCGCGGCTGGGCTATTCCTGTTGCAACGGACGCTGCATTCACGTTGCCGATCATTCTTGCTCTTGGAAGGCATGTCTCGCCGGGAGCCAGAGCCTGGTTGATGGCGTTGGCCATTTTCGATGATGTGCTGGGTATCGTGGTAATCGCCCTGTTTTACGGAAGCACTCTGTACTGGCCAGCACTGGTGGCGGTCGGAATTGTCACGGCAGCGTTGATCGGAGCGAACAGGGCCGGGATCAGAACGTTATGGAGTTATGCCACCGGGGGCATTCTCCTATGGATAGCATTTCTGGAATCTGGCCTGCATCCAACTCTTGCTGGGGTGATAACCGGACTCTGCCTGCCAGCGACAGCATCCGGAAAAGGCGTTGGACAAGTTACGCCTCTCGACAGGACAGACTCCGCGCTGGCACCCTTCGTCACATGGGTGGTTCTGCCGCTTTTCGGTTTCATGAATGTGGGTGTGTCATTGACGGGTGTTCACCTGGACATGATGCAGGAGGCTGTTCCGCTCGGGATCATGTTGGGACTGATTGTTGGCAAGCCTGTCGGTGTCTTTGGCGCGACGCTGCTTGCGACCCGATTGAAGATCGCTACGCTTCCGACCGAAACACCAACGGGAATGTTATTTGGCCTTTCTCTGCTGTGCGGCATCGGATTCACGATCAGCCTGTTTATCGCGAACCTGGCATTTGCCGGATCAGACCTTGTAAGCCCGGCCAAGATGGGCATTTTCGCCGGCTCGGTCCTGTCTGCCCTGTTGGGGTGGTGCTGGTTGCGTTTCTTGCCTCAGCATGACCGGCCATCTTCTCAGTAGAAGATGGCCGACAAGAGAGAAATTGTCACCCACAGCCAGCATTCGTCTTTCCCTGTCTGCTTCGCGAGAACAGGGCGGACAGGCTGCTGATGCCCACATTCAAGACATTCCGTCCATCAGCAACGTTTTCGTAAAGCCGACATTAATGCCAGATTTCAGCACGGCGACATTGTAGGAGCTGACTTTACGATCAGGCTGGTGAAGAAATAAACTCGTCACCCGCTGATGTTAAAAAACCAAATGATTGGGACGCAATTTTCAGCCGGTAATAAACGCCAGAATATCGGCATTGATGATGTCAGCATGGGTCGTGTGCATGCCATGCGGATAACCGGCATAGATTTTCAATGTGCTGTTCTGAAGCAGCCTGTCCTGAAGGATTGCCGCATTTTTGTAAGGTACGACCTGATCATCATCGCCCTGCAGCACAAGCACCGGCACGGTGATGGCCTTCAGATCCTCGGTCTGATCCGTTTCGGAGAAGGCCCTGATCCCTTCATAATGGGCTTTTGCACTCCCCATCATGCCCTGACGCCACCAGTTGCGGATCGTCCCTTCTGAAACTTCTGCGCTCGGACGGTTGAAACCGTAAAATGGGCCGCTCGCTACATCCAGAAAGAACTGCGCGCGATTGGCCGCCAGCCCGGCACGCAGCCCGTCCAGCACCTCGATCGGTGCGCCTTCAGGGCTGCGATCCGTCTGAACCATCAAAGGCGGCACGGAACTGATGAGCACGGCTCTGGCGACACGTCCCTGAGGCTGACCATATTTCGCGATATAGCGGGCAACCTGTCCGCCCCCTGTCGAATGCCCGATATGGATGGCGTTTTTCAGGTCGAGATGTTCGACAACAGCCGATGTATCCGCCGCGTAATGGTCCATGTCATGACCGTCGCTCACCTGCGCCGAACGCCCGTGCCCGCGGCGGTCATGCGCAATGACGCGAAATCCCCTGTTCAGGAAGAACAGCATCTGCGTATCCCAGTCATCGGCGCTGAGTGGCCAGCCATGATGGAAGACGATCGGCTGGGCGTTCTTCGGTCCCCAGTCCTTGTAGAAAATCTCTACGCCGTCAGATGTCGTGACGAATGGCATGATACGTCTCCTTGCCGATCAGGAACGGGATACTGTTCACAGTCTAACGTTAAAGGTAACTTCAAGGTCAAGTTGCATTCATGACGGGAGGTACATCATGAAGATTGGAGAACTGGCACGGCAAACCGGTCTTACAGCTTCTAAAATCCGGTTCTATGAACGTATCGGATTGCTGAAAACGGTTGATCGTCGTTCCAACGGATACCGAACCTATCCGCCACAGGCTGTGCTGATTCTGAGGCTTATCACAACGGCGCAGCGAGCTGGGTTTACGCTGGATGAAATCCGTACCCTGCTGCCCGCTGATCTGAAACACTGGAACCATGATGCGCTCATGGACGCACTGACACGCAAGATTGCGGATATCGAGGCGCTGCAGGCACGCCTAGCCCAGAGCAAAGCGCACCTCCTTCGTCTGGTTGAGGACATTCAGGCTCGCCCCGACGACATGGACTGTGCGGCCAATGCCCATCGTGTCCTGACGAATGTACTTATGACACCTTCCGAAAATCTGGATGTCACACCTGACGATGTGCGCCTTCTGGACAGGATGGATCGTCGTCTGTCCGTGAGCAGGGCGCGCAGCAAAAAAGTTGTTTCGCCTTAAAGTCCTCCCAGAAGGGACACGACTGTTCTTGCGGTCGCTCTGGCGGAAGAAGGGTTCTGGCCCGTCACCAGTTTTCCATCCGCCACGACATGGGACATGAACGGTAGAAGGGCTTTTTCATAAAGCGCGCCCCGTGCCTTCATTTCAGCTTCCGCGTTGTAGGGTATCTCCCGCGATACGCCCGCCAGCCTTTCCTCGGTCCATGAAAATCCGGTGATTTTGCGCCCGGAGACCAGAAAGGAACCATTGGCCAACCGGGTGTTCAGAAGCCCGCAATATCCATGACAGACAGCGGAAACAATGCCCCCCTTTTCCCACAATGCGCGTGTGATGGCCTGCAGTCCTTCATTATCGGGAAAGTCCCACATTACACCGTGCCCGCCGGTAAAGTAGATCGCATCATAATCCTGCGGATTGATGTCTGCGGGGCAAGGGGTTGCAGACAGCAGGGCCATTTTTGCCGGATCGGCCAGCCACGCTTTTGCGGAACCGTCGCGCATCGGCCATTTCAACGCACGCGGGTCAAGCGGAACCTTGCCACCCATGGGGCTGACAATGCGCTGTTCATAACCCCTGGCGGCAAACACGTCCCAGGCATGCGTCAGTTCCGACAGCCATAATCCAGTTGGGTGCGCAGGATTGTCGAAATGCGCAATGTTGGTGGCAACGTGAAGTATATGGCGGCTCATGGCTGGCCCCTTTCATGCGGCAGGGTAGTCGAACGGCCGTTCTGTAACGTTCAAGTCCGGTTGAAGGTCAATCTGTCGTTTGACATTAAATCTGACTTCAACGTTAGCGTTGTAAGGGCAAACTTGCTCGGCACCATGGAGGCAGCCCCACATGCAGACAATCTTGGGCGCAAATGGCCAGATCGCCACAGAACTGGCGCGGACATTGCATCAGCATCATACGGGCGATCTGCGGCTCGTGAGCCGCAATCCCCGCAAGGTCAACCAGGACGACACTCTCATGGCTGCGAACCTGCTGGATGCAGGGCAGACGATGCAGGCAGTGAAAGGCAGCCGGATCGTCTATTTCACAGCCGGCCTGCCCCCTGACAGCACGCTCTGGGAAGAGCAGTTTCCCGTCATGCTGAAAAACGCCCTGCAGGCGAGCCGGGCGGCGGGGGCCAGTTTTGCCTATTTCGACAACACGTACATGTATCCGCAGGACAGCGAGATCCAGACGGAGGAAACGCGCTTCGCCCCGGTTGGCCGGAAAGGGCGGGTGCGCGCCGCAATGGCGTCCATGGTAATGGAAGAAATGGCCCGGGGAGACATTCCCGTGCTCATCGCCCGCGCACCGGAATTCTATGGTCCGGGGAAAACGCAGAGTTTTACCAACGCCCTGATCATTGACAGGCTGAAAGCGGGCAGAAGACCGCTGGTCCCTGTCCGTGACGATACGCGCAGGACCCTCATATGGACGCCGGATGCAAGCCGCGGGCTCGCAACGCTGGGCAACGCACCGGATGCTTATGGCCAGACCTGGCATCTGCCGTGCTGTGATGATCGGCCGACCTACAGGACATTCGTTACTATGGCGACCAGGATTTTCGGACGCACGCCTTCCTATTCGGTCATCGGCAGATGGCCATTGATCATCGCAGGCATTTTCTCAAAAAAGGTGCGGGAAATCAGAGAACTGCTGCCCCGCTACGAGCAGGACAATCTCTTCGACTCAACGAAATTCAAACGCCATTTTCCTGCGTTTTCGGTCACGACATATGAGGAGGGTCTGGAGTTCATCATGAAGAAGTGGAGAGGCAGATGAGCCTGAATAATCCCGGCTTCTCCACTTTTTACGGAATCAGCAGGAGCTTTCCGGTCGTCTTGCGGCTTTCCATGTCGGCATGGGCGCGGGCGGCGTCGGCCAGCGGGTAGGTGCCGCCAATGTTGACCTTCAGCCTGCCTTCAGTGATCCAGTTGAAGAGCTGCGCCGAATGGCGCACGGAGCAGATCTATCGTCTTCACAAGGAGTTGGGCATGCAACTGCGCAACATGGTGCCGAGGAGCATCCGGGTCGACGAGGGCTCGGAGTTTATCAGCCGGGATCTGGATTTACGGGCGTATCAGAAGGGCATCGTGCTCAACTTTTCCTGCCTAGACAAAAATGGAGGCTTGGCGTCAGGATTACAACGAAGTCCGCCCACACAGTGCTATCGGCAACAAGCCACCGATATCGCTGCTGAACAGTTCTCCGGCATGCTTGTCGGCTAAGCTTTGACCCCGGAAGTTTCCAGTTCACGCTGGTCCAGATTCGGGAAGAACTTCAATAAAAACAGGACCTCTCCTTTTGACTGGTAACAAAATGGGGGACACGTCATCCCTTTTGCCGACTCAGTCGGAGGATAATCCATTATTCACTTACCCAGAGTGGATCCGCCAACATCACGGTCCGCAGCCATGCACGTGCGTGACAGCCCACGGCTTAATGCAATACTTATGGCATCGCTCTTGAAACCTTCCATGCGCTTCGTCTCGCCGGTCTCTGGATACGAGCATTAAAATGTTCGGATGACCGGATCAAATCCGTTTCAAGTCCACTTCGTATCTCCCGCATATGGCGTCATGCGCGTGAAGATATGGTCAGATGTCCATGAAGACTGTCATTCTGGCCGGACCAGTTCTTATTGAAAATCATTAATATAAACAATCACATGTCCGCGTAATGCATTCGGCGTAACGGGTTGACCAACACAAAGTCGTCAGACGGCCGCATTTAAAGCGTGACTGCGTGCCAGAGCAATCTTGTCTTTGCAAAAAGAAAAACATGCCTTAGAAGCTTTAATCTAAACTATTATGATATAACATCGATTTATGATAATCTGCATCATACGGTATGGAACAGACAATGCCTGTGCACTCATCGCTCGCAGCAAACTCCGCCAAGCATAAGGAGGACACGAAAAAATCAGTCGACAAGATGGCACTGAGGGTCTGGATCCGGATGTTTGCCTGCACCCAGCTGGTTGAAAAGCGCGTACGCAAGCTTTTGCGGAAAAAGTACAATACTACCCTGCCGCGCTTTGATGTTCTTGCCCAGCTAGATTCCAGCAACGGAACGCTCTCGATGGGCGACCTGTCCCAGCGCCTGATGGTCACCACGGGCAACGTGACCGGACTGATAGACCTTATGGAACAGGAAGGGCTGGTTGAACGTCACCCTCATCCCACCGACCGGCGCAGCACGCTGGTGCAGATGACCGCGCTGGGTGAACAGCTCTGTTCAACCGCCATGCCCGCCCATCAGGAATGGATACAGGAAATGCTGAAAGGCATGACCGAGGATGAACTGTCCCAGCTTCACCAGTTGCTGGGCAAAACCAAGGCAGCCATTGCGGCAAGGGAAGAGCAATGGGAACAGAAGCGGACAAGAGCAGAATAATGACGGAACAGATCGCGCAGGCACATAACGAGACACCGGCCAATGAAACGCCGCCAGAGCTGGTACTGCGGGTCATGACCATGCCAGCCGACCTGAACGGGGCGGGCAGCATATTCGGTGGCTGGATCATGGCGCGTCTTGACCAGGCGGCTGGCCTTGCCGGCGGCAGCACCAGTTCGGGAAACGTGACGACGGTCGCGGTCAAGGAACTGCTGTTCCTCCACCCCGTGTATCCGCATCAGGATGTAAAGGTCTATGCCCGGCTACTCAGGACAGGGCGTACGTCCATGCATTTCCATCTGGAAATGTGGGCGGCGGATCTGGGCAAGGCAGAATCTATCCAGTGCGCCACGGCTACATTCGTGGTGGTGGCTGTAGATGCGAAGGGAAATCCTAGGGCCTGTTAGTGTCTTCCCGAAAATGAGTTGAGTGATTTCAGCAGGTTATGATTCATGGGCTTGCGAGAACCTGATGAGATCAGGATGGCCTGGACTGAAATCACCCGCGCGCAGTATCAAAGGGACGATCTGGAATATTCAAACGACCTGCGCGATGCGGAGTAGGCGCTGATTGCGCCGCTGATGCCCGAGAGGAAACGACCGGGGAGACCACGACGTACGGATTTGCGCCGGGTCATGGAGGCGACCCTCCATATCGTCACGACCGGCTGCCAATGGCGGCAGTTGCCCGGCACTTTCCGGCCTTCACAACCTTACAGGGCTATTTCTACCGTTGGATTCGCGAGGGATGATGGGAAGCCATGAACCATATTCTCGTGATCCTGTCGCGTGAGCAGGATGGGCGAGACGCCACGCCTTCGGTGGGCATTATCGACAGCCTGTCGGTTAAAACCGCTGAAAATGGCGGCCCACGCGGTTATGACGCGGGTAAGAAGATCAGGGGCCGCAGGCGGCATATCGCGAGACATGCCGGGTCATGTCGTGGCGGCTGTCGTACATCCCGCCGACATTCAGGATCGTGATGGTGCGCTGGCTGAACTCGGCCGATGAACGATCGAAATCATCAAGCGTAGCGATCGGGCCGAAGGCTTCGTCGTCCTGCCCAAACGCTGGATCGTGGAGCGCAGCTTTGCATGGCCCGGACGCTGCCGTCGCCTCACGAAGGATGTCGAGGCAACAATCTCGTCATCCCATGCGTGGTTGATGATTACCCATATCCGCAGAGTTCTGCGAAAAATCACTCAACTCATTTTCGGTCAGACACTTAGAAAAAACAGACTGCATCATGCCCATCGTAAACAGCTATGCAGTCCGTTCTGTCATTCAGGACCTAACAGGTCCTAGGTAAATTTCAAAATAATACAGACACTTTATATTTATGCATGCCCATTCCTGAACAGGACGGTTTCTACTCTATTCCAAGTCTGTCCAGATTTTTGATGATATGGCGTAGGGTTTTTACAAACGCCTGTAGCTGTTCCTGGTTCAGGCCCTCCATGGCGCGGATGGTCTGACGGGCGACAACAGGCGTCAGCCTGTCAAGCAGCTTACGACCTTCCGGGGTCAAGGTGACAATGGTCACGCGGTTGTCATCAGGGGACAGGAAGGTCGTCACAAGCTGCATCTGCGCCATGCGCTCGATCAGTCGCCCGACCGTATTGCGCTTGATCAACGCATGCTGCGCCAGGCCGGAAATACTGATATTTTCCTGCGCGCGCAGGACAGTCAGTATGCGATAGATACTTTTATTGACGCCGTTTTTTACAAGAACGGCTTCCACATCTTCGTGATACTGAAAATCCGCATGCGCGATCAGATAGAAAGGGGATCCGAACAGGTCGAAGTCATGCGCGGCGGGATCTAGTATGACGTTCTTGTTCACGGGCAGCTCTGTATCGGGTTTATGAAAACAGGCTGAACATAGTCGTTAATGCGGCGCACGTCACGTTCAACCTGTCATGCGGCGAAATGCCGGATCGACGCTTTTAGCTGGCCAGCGTGTTGAAGAAATGCCGCATGCGTTCCAGCGCCATGGTCAGGCGGTCCGCGCTTTCCGCACCGAAGCACACGCGCAGGTGACCTTCACCCGCAGCGCCATAGAAACTGCCAGCTTCCACCACTACGCCTTCGCGTTCCAGCAGGGCATCGGCAATATCCTGCGCCCGGCGTCCGGTGCCTGAAATGTCAGGGAATGCATAGATCGCGCCCTGCGGCAGCGGGCAGGTGACGCCGGGACACTGGTTTAGCGCATGGACCACCTGGTCACGGCGCCTGCGGTCTTCCGCCAGCATGCCGTGCAGCGGGCCTTTATCACCCGTCACGGCGGCAAGGGCGCCATACTGGATAAAGGTGTTCACATGCGTCACCTCGTTGGACGTGACCGTCAGCAGCCCCGCCATCAGGTCCTTCGGGCCGCATGCATAGCCCAGTCGCCATCCGTCCATGGCATAGGCCTTGGTGAAGGCAAAAAGGGTAATCGTACGCTCCGCCATGCCGGGCAGTGAGGCAATGCTGGTATGACTGGCATCATCAAACAGGATCTGCTCGTACACTTCATCGGAAATGACCAGCAGGTCATGGCGGATGGCCAGATCGGCCAATGCCGACAGTTCGTCGCGGCTGTAGACACGGCCGGTCGGATTGCACGGATTAACCAGAATGATCGCCCTGGTACGCGGTGTAATGTGCGGCGCGATCATGTCGGGATTTATGCTGTAGTCATTCGCCCGGTCCAGCGGTGCGCGCACCACCACGCCACCTGCCAGTTCGATCTTGCCGATATGCTGCGGATAGAAGGGTTCCAGCAGGATGACTTCATCCCCCGGATTGATGGTGGCGAACAGGGCGGCAAAGGAAGCCTGCGTCAGGCCGTTGGTAACCAGCACCTGATCGGGGGCAACATCAATTGCGTTCTCCCGCTGCAGCTTGCTCGCCAACGCCGTGCGCAGTTCGGCATTGCCCCGCAGATCGCTGTAGTGAACGTGCCCGGCGCGCAGGGCGTCCACCACCGCTTCCTTGATATGGGCAGGAGTGTCATGAACCGGCTGCCCCAGTTCAAGATGGATCAGATCGCGCGTGCCTGCCATTGCCATCGCCCTGGAAAACATTCCGTAATTTTTGGGCGATGATTCGGTAATACGTTTTGCCAGTCGGCTCATGATCAGGTTCCGTCAGAAAATTCGGAATGCGCGGCACGCTCATCACGTGCCGCGCTGCCAGTTTTGTGAAAATCCGCGCGTCTATGCCGCGGGTCGTTTTATCATCTGCGTGACGCGCGCACGCAGGCGCGCGGCGGTCATGATCAGGCGTGGCACATGGCGCAGCAGCATGAACCCCGGCACGGCCCGGGGGCGGCTGGTCGGCAGGCGTGGCAGGTCCCGCCCGGCAGAGAGAATCCAGTTGGCCGCATCACCACCCGCCAGCGTGTTGATGGCCAGGCCGCGTCCGTTGCACGCCTGAATGGCCAGTAGCCCTTCATCCAGGATCGGCATGCGCGGCACGCAGTCACTGCGCAGCCATGCGGTGCCCGTCCAGGCGAATTCCAGCGGCAGCCGTTCCCAGCCGGGAATGGCCTTTTCCAGCCGGTCGTTAATGCTGTCTTCAATCCGTGCCCAGTCAAAATGCTCGGGCGCGGGTGCTGCCGTAATCAGGTGGCCTTCGGTGTCAAAACGGATGGAAAAGACATCGGTGGCAAGATCCGTCAGGGCGTGGCGCTGGGGCAGGATGACTTTCCGCAGGGCAGGGGAGACGGGCGCGGTGGCCACCTCCAGCACCGGCAGGGGAAGCACCGCATGACGCAGCGCGCGGTGGAGGAACTGGTTGCCGCCATTTGCAGCCAGAATGACATTGCGCGCCACGAATTCCCCACCGGGAAAACTTACCAGCCAGCGCGTAGCCCCATTACCCTTATCCCGCGTGACGGAGGTTACGCGGCAATTATTGAAGACCCGGCCGCCTTCTTCCAGAATGCGCCGGCCCAGTTCATCGGCATAGGCCGAAGGGTTCACGCCGCCGCCACTGCGGTCGAGGACGGCTCCGGCATATCCCTGACATCCGGTCAGTTGTGCTGTCTGTTTCGCATCCAGCAGGGACATGTCCTGCCGCCATGCCTGCCAGTCCGCCACTGTCTGGCGTTCACGCTGGCCATTACCGAAAAACGGCGCGAGAAACCCGTTGGGCATGGCGCCGCAGGCAAGATTCTGTTCCCGGATCAGGGCAAATGTTTCACGCGGGGAGGCGGCGACCGCTTCCAGAAGGCGGCTGCCTTCCGCCTTGCCCAGACGTTTCATGATGGAAGCGGGCGTATTGCGCACAAGCTGGCCGGTAATGATACCGGCACTGGCGCGCGTGGCCAGCCCCAGGGCCGTTCCCGCATTGAGAACAGCCACGTCATGCCCGTTGCGGGCCAGATGGAACGCGGTGGACAGACCGGCAATGCCGCCACCGATCACAACGGTTTCAGCCTGCTGGCGGCCACGTCCGTGCGGAATATCCAGTGTGGCGCTGCCCTGCCACAGCGGCCGCTCTGCTGAGGGGGCCATCAGTTCCGGCTCGTGGCTTCAAAGGTCAGTCTGCAACTGCCATTCCTGCGGATGACACCGCATCCTTCCCGAAGAGCTGCCAGATCTTCCGGCACCACACGGGCGCAGACGGAACCCATGATCCAGCCCATGGGCATGAGCATTCGCCCGCCCGGACCGTAAAAAATGCCGATATCAAAAAAATCGGCGTCCGGCGCGCCCTTCCATGTACCCTTTGGCGCGAATACTGTAGCGATTTCGCCCATATCGGGAAAACTGGTGGCATTTTCCGGCGGCAGGTCGAGTACAGCGCCCTGTGGCAGGCTGTCACCCACGACGGGGCATGAAATTTCCGGCCCCGTCCACATGGCATGGATTGCGCCATGGTCACCGCCCTGCTGCGCGATGCGCCACAGCATTTCGGCGTGACGGGGCGCTTCCTTGTCCAGTAACTGGAACCGTGCGGTCAGTGCTGATTTTTCTTCTTTAACAGTAATGAAACGGGTCATGTCAGGGCATATCCATTAACCAGGGTCAGCATAATATTATAACCAAAATCACATGATGTCGATCGTTTTATGTAGCATCCGGCCGGAAAGGCTGGCAGGATCATGAATGGATGCGGCGTGCGCAAAACAGACGGGGACAGGTAAGTGTCCCGTCTCGCCGTTCGCGAGCTTCAGCCGATTTCTGTCGGGGCCGGGAATACAAATCGGCATCAGACAGGTCATGAAATTATTTTTTGGACGCAACGTTTTCCGCCGGAAGTAACGGGCATGCGCCTGGGAGGGGGATAAAATTCATTGCGATATCGAACAGTAAATGATTGAAGCCGAAATATCTTATGTGCTAACTATTTTTCATATCTGAACGAGGAGCGGGACATCATGGCAGAGCGGTCGTTTGCGCTTGAAGTGCAGGATCTGCGCATTGGTGCCGGAGAAACCTTCCGGGGCGAAGGAATACTCGCCATAACCAAGGCCCTGTTGCAGTCGGGCGTGGGTTATGTGGCAGGCTATCAGGGCGCGCCCATTTCCCACCTGATGGATGTGCTGTCGGACGCGCAGGACCTGCTGGCGGAACTGGACGTACATTTTGAATCAAGTGCCAGCGAGGCAACGGCCGCTGCCACACTGGCCGCTTCCGTCATGTATCCCATCCGTGGTGCGGTGACATGGAAATCCACCGCAGGTACCAATGTGGCATCCGATGCGCTTTCCAACCTGTCTTCGGGCGGGGTGAAGGGGGGAGCCCTCATCATCATTGGTGAGGATTATGGTGAGGGCTCCTCGATCATGCAGGAGCGTTCCTATGCATTCGCCATGAAATCCCAGATGTGGCTTCTCGATCCCCGCCCTTCGCTGCCCTGTATCGTCGATATGGTGGAGAAGGGGTTCGAACTGTCCGAAGCCTCCAGCACGCCGGTCATGCTCCAGGTCCGGATCAGAAGCTGCCACCTGCACGGCACATTCGTAGCCAGGGATAACAGGCGGCCCATAATGACGCTGGATGAAGCGACACGCAGCCCCCGGCGTGATCTTTCGCGCATCGTGCTCCCGCCCGCGGCCTATGTTCAGGAAGCCGAAAAGCTTGAACAGCGCTGGCCAGCCGCCGTGCAGTATATCAGGGAGCACAGGCTTAACGAATTTTTTGACCAGCCGGATGCAGATGTCGGGCTGATCCTGCTGGGTGGCCTGTACAACAATACGCTGCGTGCCCTGATGCGGCTGGGTCTGGCTGATCTGTATGGCAAGACGGACATCCCGCTTTACGTCATGAACGTTGCCTATCCGGTCATTGATGACGAGGTCGTGGAATTCTGTCGCGGCAAGAAAAGCGTTCTGGTCATCGAGGAAGGCCAGCCCGACTATATCGAACAGGCCATCGGCCGGATCCTGCACCGCGCCCGGATTGACTGCACCCTGCACGGCAAGGATATGCTGCCCATGGGGGGCGAATATACCGTGGGCGTGCTGACCGACGGACTGCGCAACCTGTTCGTGGCGGATGCGCCGGATCTGCTTGACAGCACGGCACGGGCCACCAACCAGCCTCCCATCACATGTACTCCGCAGATCGCGGCGCTGAAAGACAGCGTTCCCGCCCGTCCCGCCGGATTTTGTACCGGCTGCCCGGAGCGGCCGATCTTTGCCGCCATGAAACTGGTGGAAAAGGAACTGGGGCCACATCACATCGCGTCGGATATCGGCTGCCATCTTTTTTCCATCCTGCCACCCTTCAATCTTGGCGCCACGACCATGGGCTACGGACTGGCGCCGGCTTCCGCCTCGGCCTTCAGCGGGGACAGCCGTCGCAAGGGGCGCGAGCGCAAACGCACGATTGCCGTAATGGGCGACGGCGGCTTCTGGCATAACGGGCTGACCAGCGGTATCGGGAACGCGGTTTTCAATAAAAACGATGATGTCACCATCATTGTCGATAATTATTATTCCGCCGCCACGGGCGGACAGGATATCCCGTCCTCGCGCTCGACCCCCGCCAGTCGGTCCACCCACCATCCGATCTCCAGGGCGATCAAGGGGGTGGGCGTGAAATGGGTGCGGGAAATCGATCACACCTATGATGTCGGCCGGATGCGCGAAGTGCTGAACGAAGCCCTGACCACGCGCGAAAGCGGGCCGAAGGTGATCGTGGCATCTTCGGAATGCATGCTCAATCGCCAGCGGCGCGAAAAGCCCCTGAAGCGCAAGGCGCTGAAGGACGGCAAGCGGGTGGTCACCCAGCGTTTTGGCGTGGATGAGGACGTCTGCACCGGCGATCATGAATGTATCCGGCTGTCCGGCTGTCCCTCCCTGTCGGTCAAGCCATCGGGGGACCCGCTGAAAGAGGACCCGGTCGCCAGCATTGACCAGAGCTGTGTCGCCTGCGGCAACTGTGGCGAGGTGGCGGATGCCGCCGTTCTGTGCCCCTCCTTCTATCGTGCGGATGCAGTGGTCAATGCAGCGCGGTCGGAGCGGTGGAAACACCGCATCCGTTCGGCACTCATTGCGTCCGTCCAGCGGTGGCGCGAAGCGCGCCGTCCGGTATTCAGCTGACGTCCGGCCATCGCCCCATCTGGTAGCTGTACAGGATCAACATTTTTCATGACCGTTCTTTTACGAGAAAACTCCGCGGCCGTTGCGACAAAACCGATTTCAATAGCCGTCTGCGCCATGGGCGGTCAGGGCGGCGGCGTTCTGGTCAGCTGGATTGTCTCCCTTGCGGAACAATGTGGCTGGATCGCCCAGTCGACATCGGTTCCCGGCGTGGCCCAGCGCACCGGGGCAACCATTTATTACATCGAGATCGCACCGGCCGACCCGGCAGGACGGATGCCCGTTCTGGCCCTGCTGCCCACGCCGGGGGAAGTGGACATCGTTCTGGGTGCCGAACTGATGGAAGGCGGCCGGGCCATGCTGCGTGGCCTGGTCACACCGGAACGCACGACCCTGCTCGTTTCCACCCACCGCAGCTACGCGGTGGAAGAACGCATCAATCCCGGCGACGGGCGCATAGACCCCGCGCCGGTGTATGACGCCGCAGCCTTTGCCGCAAAAAAAGTCATCGCCTTTGACATGGAGCAGGTGGCGAAAGAGGCGCGCAGCGTCATTTCCGCCGTCATGCTGGGGGCACTGGCGGCCAGTAATGCCCTTCCATTTCCACGCAAAGCGTTCGAGGATGCAATCCGCAACGGCGGGATCGGGGTCAAGCCAAGTCTGGCCGCCTTTGACCGTGGCTTTGCGCGCACCACCGGCGATATGCCCGAACCCGCCCACCCCGTTACGATGGAGCAGGCGGTGGCCCCGTTCAGCCCGTCGGGCGTGGCAGCTTTCGATGCGCTGCTGCACGCCGCGGCCGGACTGCCTTCCGGTGCCGCCACCATGCTTGATGCCGGACTGCGGCGCGTGGCGGATTTTCAGGATGTTGCGTATGCAGCCACCTATCTGGCGCTTGTGCGTGAGTTTGCGCTGAAGGAACGCGCGCAGGGCATGCCTGCGCTGACGATCGAAGCCGCGCGCCATATTGCCAACGCCATGGCCTATGACGACGTGATCCGGGTGGCAGACCTCAAGACCCGCCGGACCCGCTTTTCCCGCATTGCGGCGGAAATGGGTGTAGCCGCCGGTCAGCCGCTTTCCATTACCGAATTCATGCATCCGCGCGTTGAGGAAGTGCTGGGCCTGCTGCCATCCGGCCTTGCCCTGATGCTGGAAAAAACCGGGTTGGGCAGACTGCTTATGGGGCGGTTCCTGCGCAGGGGCTGGCGGGTGCGGACCGACCGACTGCGCTGGTTCGTGCTGTTGTCCATTACTGCCGAACTCTATCGCCTGCGCCCTGTTTCGCTGCGCCACAAACGCGAAATGCGCCATCGGGACGAATGGCTCGACCTGACCCGCGCCGCGCTGGAACAGGATTACGATTTCGGTGTCGAGGTGCTGCGCTGCAGGCGTCTGGTCAAGGGTTACAGCGACACCCACGCCCGCGGCCTGTCCAAATTCGATCGGGTCATGACGGCGGTTGGCGTCATGGTCGACAGGCCGCTGCTGCAGGGCAAGGCGGCGGTATGGACCCGGCTGCTGCGAGAAGCCGCCCTGAAAGACCCGGAAGGCACGGCGCTGGAGGCCGCACTGGCCCGCTTCCAGCGCGGCGCCATGGCATAGGAGAGCACGATCATGTCACTTTTGCCCGAGCTGGCTGCCGGACTTGCAAGCGGCAGCATAGAGGTGGTGGATCTTACCCACACACTGAGCGAGGATTTCCCTACGCTGATCCTGCCCGAACCCTTTGGTCAGACACTGCCGTTTTCCAGCGAAGTCATTTCCCGCTACGATGAAAACGGCATTGCGTGGTACTGGCGCAACTTTACCGTCGGGGAACATACCGGCACGCATTTTGATGCCCCGGCCCACTGGATCAGTGGCCGGAACCTGCCGGACAACACCGTCGATACCATGCCCGCCCGCGACTTCGTGGCACCGGTCAATGTCATAGACTGCGCCGCCGCCGCCGCGGAAAATCCCGATTTCCTGCTGACATGCGAACATATCCGCCAGTGGGAGGAAGAATACGGCACGATCGAACCCGGTACCTGGGTTTTCATGCGCACGGACTGGGGCAGGAGAAGCCCGGAGGATTACACCAACCGCAAGGAGGACGGCGCGCATACGCCAGGGCCATCTGCCGAATGCATCCGTTTCCTGATTGAGGAGCGAGACATTTTTGGATTTGGAACGGAAACGATCGGCACCGACTGTGGCCAGGCCCATCTGCTTGACCCCAAATACCCCGCCCATACCCTGCTGCATGGCGCGGGCAAATATGGGCTGCAATGTCTGACCGGGCTGGACCGGCTTCCTGCGCGTGGTGCGATTGTCATGGCAGCGCCACTGAAACTGCGTGACGGATCAGGCAGCCCGCTGCGGGTCTTCGCCCTTGTAACGAGATAATATATTAAAATATCAACTGCAATTCCGAAGTATTATATAAATAATTTATTTAATATATAATATTTCGGACCTGCCAAAAAAAGGAATGTCTGGATGGACATCGTTTCAATCGGTGGCGGGCCTGCCGGTCTGTACGCTGCAATCCTGCTCAAGCGCGATCTTCCGCAGGCACGGGTCAGGGTTTTCGAACGGAATGCCCCGGCCGACACGTTCGGTTTTGGCGTGGTATTCAGTGACCAGACCCTTGATATCTTCGCGCAGGCTGATCTGCCGTCCTATGAAATGATCCGCCGTGAGTTCTCGTACTGGGATGATCTGGACATAGCGGTCAGGGGGCGGACATTCCGGGTGCCGGGCAATGGCTTCTGCGGCTGTTCGCGCCGCGCGCTGCTGCAACTGCTGTACCGGCGGGCGGAAGAACTGGGCGTGGAACTGGCCTTCCGCACCGAAGCATCGCCCGAGGAATTCCCCGAAGCGGATCTTGTCCTGGCGGCCGATGGCATCAACAGCGCAATCCGCGAAAAGAACGTCGCCCATTTCCAGCCCGCCATCGACCTGCGTTCCAACCGTTTTGTCTGGCTGGGCAGCACGCGTGCGCTGGACGCCTTCACTTTCTTTTTCCGCGAACATGAGGGCGGCGTATTCGTCGCGCACTGCTACCAGTACGAACGCGAACGCAGCACCTGGGTCATTGAGGTGGACGAGGAAACCTTTGCCCGGTGCGGGCTGGGGGACATGACCGAGGCCGAATATGTCGCGTATCTGGAGGGCGTCTTTGCCGAGGAACTGGACGGCCACGGGCTGATTGCCAACCGGTCCATATGGCGCCGGTTCCCCGCCATCCAGTGCAAAAACTGGTCAAAGGACAATATCGTCCTGATGGGTGATGCCAAGTCAACGGCCCATTACTCGATCGGTTCGGGCACGAAACTTGCCATGGAGGATGCCATTGCCCTGCACGCCGCCGTCATGGCGACCGACACTATTGGCGATGCGCTGGCAAAATATGATTCCGACCGGCGTGATGAAGTCGAACGCCTCCAGCATGCGGCGGAAGTCTCGCTGACATGGTTTGAGCACCTGAACCGCTACTGGCCCATGAGCGATATCCGCTTCGCCTTCTCCCTCATGACGCGTTCAAAAGCCATTACATGGGATAACCTGGCCCTACGTGCCCCGGATTTCGTGGCGCAGGTGCAGAAGGATTTCGAGACGGACTGCACGGCATCCGGCCATGCCACCAGGCCAGGGGTCGTGCCCGCGTTCCAGCCGTTCCGGCTGCGTGATATGGACATTCCCAACCGCCTGGTGGTGTCGCCCATGTCCACCTATCGCGCCCGTGACGGCGTGCCGGGGGAATGGCATCTGGTGCATTACGGGCAGTTCGCTGCCAGCGGGGCCGGGCTGGTCTATACGGAAATGACCGATGTCTGCGCCGATGGCCGGATCACCCCGGGCTGCACCGGTCTTTATACCGATGCGCAGGAAGCCGCCTGGCGCCGGATTGTCGATTTTGTCCATGCCGAAGGTGACAGCCGGATCTGCCTGCAGTTGGGACATGCGGGCCGCAAGGGCGCGACCCGTGTCATGTGGGAGGGCATGGACCAGCCACTGGCCGAAGGGGGCTGGGACCTGATTTCCGCGTCACCTCTGCCCTATCATCCGCACAGTGCGATGCCCCGCGCCATGACGCGTGATGACATGGACGCGATTACGGCGGACTATGTTGCCGCGACCCGGCGGGCCGTGAACTGTGGCTTTGATATGATCGAGGTGCATTGTGCCCACGGATACCTTCTGGCCAGTTTCCTTTCGCCCCTGACCAACATCCGGGACGACGAATATGGCGGCAGCATCGAAAACCGCATGCGCTATCCGCTGGAGGTGGTACGGGCCGTACGGGCGGCCTGGCCTGCCGAACGTCCCATGGCGGTCCGTATTTCAGCAACCGACTGGCAGGAAGGCGGCATCACGATGGACGATGTCGTGACGGCAGCGCGGCTGTTCGCACAGGCGGGTTGCGACCTGATCGATGTTTCCACCGGCCAGACCACGCCTGATGCCCGACCCGTGTTCGGCCGGATGTTCCAGGTGCCCTTTGCCGAGCATATCCGGGCGGAAGCCCGGTTACCCGTCATGTGCGTGGGCAATATTTCCACCGTTGACCAGGCCAATACCATCCTTGCCGCCGGTCGTGCGGATCTGGTTGCGCTGGGTCGTCCCATGCTGGTTGATACCGCCCTCATCCTGCGCGCGGCGGCCCGTTATGGTGCGCCCATGCCGCGCCTGTGCCCCGGCAACCTGCCCGGTCTGCATGCGCTGGAACGTAACGAAGGCCGCAATTTTGCCGAGGAGCAGGCGTTGCGCATCCGGGCGCGGCCCCGTCGCCATGCAGTGACCTGATAGGGCCCGCCACTCCCGCAAGCAGCAGCCTGCCGGGGGAGGGGCATAAAGCGGTTGCGGATATACTTCATATCAATGTATCTTAAATATAAGATAATAATACGGTCTTCCCGACCGACAGGGGAATGGAATCCTGATGCGTGCAAGGCATGTACTGGTTACAGGCGGTTCAAGGGGCATAGGCCGCGAAATTGCCCGTAAAATGATGCAGGGCGGCGATATCGTGACCGTTCTTGGCCGCTCGGAAGCGCAGCTTGAAGCGGTGGTCGGCGCGGGTGATGCACATCATTACGTCGTGTCAGACATTACGTGCGAAAAGGACCTAGATAACGCCTTTCACCGGGCTGTTGCACAGGCGGGGGCAATCAATGTCCTTGTCAACAATGCCGGTGGATCGTCCAGCGCCCGTTTTGCCGATATGGCGATGGATGCGTTCGTGCAGGCATTCCGGCTGAACGTGCTAGGCGCGGCGCGGCTGTGTCAGCTTGTACTGCCATCCATGGTGGAAAGACGGGACGGACGCATCGTCAATGTCGCCTCCACGGCGGCACTGCGCGGGTATACCTATGTTTCCCCTTATGTCACCGCCAAGCATGCCCTGCTGGGTCTGACCCGTTCGCTGGCGCTTGAATACGCGCGTTACGGCATAACCGTGAATGCCGTCTGCCCGGGCTTTACGGAAAGTGACCTGGTGCGCGACAGCGTGGAGCGCATCGTCAGGAAAAGTGGTCGCCCGGCGGAGGACATCCGCACCGAATTTGCCCGTTTCAATCCCCGTGGCTGCCTGAACAGCGTGGAAGAAGTGGCCGTGGCGGCTGCCTTCCTGTGCGGGCGCGAAGCAGGTGCCATCAACGGCATTGCACTGCCCGTAGCCGGGGGAGAGGTGGGGTAGGCCCGTTCCCGACCAGTCCTGCCTGTTCTGGCCAGGATTTTTTCTATTTCATGCAGGTGGAAACAAACATGGATTCATGTCTTACAAAAAAAACGGATCACAAGATCCTGCTGCCGGACGGCTGGCCCGCGCCACGGGGGTATTCCCATGCCATTGCCGCGTCCGGGCGACTGCTGGTACTGGGTGGCCAGATCGGAATAACCCCGCAGGGCGACATGCGCGACGGGTTCGTGGCGCAGTGCGAACAGGCGCTGCAGAACATCTGCTGCCTGCTGGAAACGGCAGGAGCCATGCCGGAACATCTGGTGCGGATGACCTGGTTCGTTACGGACATAGCCGTCTACAATGCCAGCCTGCGCCCGTTGGGGGCTGTGTACCGGCAGACGATGGGACGGCATTACCCGGTCATGAGTCTGGTGCAGGTTGGTCGCCTGGTTGAGCCCGGGGCCGTTGTGGAAATCGAGGCGACTGCCGTCATTCCGTAACAGGAAACAGGTCATGGCAATCGGCACGTCCATGCTGTTCGTTACGAAATCGTAATTATAATGAATGTTTCAGGTTCTTCGGGCATGAATGGGATCAGGAAAGGCAGAGGGTAAGATGTGGAAACCATCGGACCGAATTCAGTGGCAGTCCCATGCACCGGCAGCTTCCGCCGCCGCGGCGGATTCCCCGTTGTTCCGACCTGTTACGGTCAACAGGTTCGCCCTGAAAACCAGAAGCTGGTACCCCGCCGTCGTAAGCTGGCGGGCAAGTGAGGACGGCCATGTCACCCCATCCACCCTTGCATGGTACAGACGCATCGCCATGGGTCGGCCCGGCGCGATCGTGGTGGAAGCCGCAGGGATCAGGGATATTCCCAGCGGCCCGCTTCTTCGCCTGTCGCATGACAGATACGTGGCCGGCATGGCGGAACTGGTTGCGACCATTCGGCAGGCCAGCGGAGGCGAGACAAAGGTTTTCGTCCAGCTTATCGATTTCCTGAACATACGCCGCAGGCCGGAGCCTGATCGTTTCCTGACGCGTTTTCTGGTCATAACCGACCGCCACCGGGCATTACTTGGCGAGACGGACGACACGATCATCCGCAACCGCCTGAAAAACATGAGCCGGGCCGAGCTTGAGACCATTCTTGACCTACGTGAACGCGAAGCTCTGGATTACGGGGCGCGGGAGCGGATAACGGATGTGCATCTACCGTGGATAAAAGACCTGCCCGATGTTCTGCCCGACCTGTTTGCCAACGCGGCCCTGCGGGCACGCGATGCCGGTTTTGACGGGGTGGAACTGCATTATGCCCATGCCTATACCATGGCCTCGTTCCTGTCCGCGCTGAATACGCGTGGGGACGGATGGGGCCAGACGCGCGAAGGGCGCGTAAGGCTGGCGGAAGCCGTGCTGGACAGTGTGCGTGACAGGGTCGGTCCGGACTATCCGGTCGGCTGCCGTCTGCTGGCCGAAGAATGCATTACAGGTGGCAGCACGGTAGAAGATGCTGCCTGGTTTTCAGGGCGGCTGGCGGCGCGCGGACTTGATTTTCTCTCACTCTCCCGTGGGGGGAAGTTTGAAGATGCGCTCCAGCCACGGGTAGGTGAGGCGGCTTATCCCTATACCGGCCCAAGCGGATATGAATGCATTCCACACGCGATCTCAGATTCCTTCGGGCCGTTTGGCCGTAATGCACAGGCATCGCGCTTCATCCGCGCGCAGCTCCGTAGCGCCGGTTTTGACACACCCGTCATCTGTGCCGGCGGGGTTCATACCGTGGAGATGGCGGAAACGATGCTGGCAGACGGCACATCCGATGTGGTTGCAAGCGCGCGGCAGTTCATGGCGGACCCGGACTGGTTGCTCAAGGCGCGGGCCGGACGTGCCGACGGCATGCGCGTCTGTAAATACACCAATTACTGTGAAGGACTGGACCAGAAGCACAAGGCCGTGACCTGCCGGTTATGGGACCGCACCGCCCTGAACAGCCCGGACACGCGGCTTTGCGCCGATGGGAAGCGGCGGCTTGAGGCACCCGTATGACCCGATAAGCAGCACTGCTGCCTGTCATCCCGTCTTGTTTCTGACGGGTTTTCTTTCCGGATATAACTGCCCTCATACCTGGAGTATTCAGTGTGGAACGTGGACTGTTGCGGCACTTCAAGGTCATTTTGCCAATACTGGCGTCATCTATTGGCAATGCGCTGCAATTTTATGATTTCTTTCTGTACGGGCTGGCGTCCGCGCTGGTCTTTGGTCCATCCTTTTTCCCCCTGAGCAACCCCATACTCAGCACCAGCGGTGCCTTTGTGGGCTATGCAGTGGGCTTTGTGTCACGGCCACTGGGTGGAATCGTGTTCGGGTCGGTCGGAGACCGGTATGGCCGCAAGACCACGCTGACATGGACGCTGTCACTGATGGGTGGGGCGACATTCCTGATCGGTCTGCTGCCAACCTACCAGCAGGCGGGCCTCATCGCCCCCATCGCCCTGATTACGCTACGTCTGATCCAGGGATTTGCAGCCGGAGGGGAATGGAGTGGCGGGATCCTTATGGCGACTGAAAACGCCCCCCCGAAGCAGCAGGGATTTTATGGCGCGTGGAGCCAGGCAGGGGTCGGAGTGGGATTTATACTCTCGTCGGGGCTGTTTTTCCTTTTCCGCGCCATCAGCGGTGACCAGTTCCTGACCTGGGGATGGCGCCTGCCATTTCTGATCAGTATCGTGGTTGTCGTGCTTGGTGTCGTGATCCGGCTGAAGGTGGGCGACACGGCCGAATTTGCCAGGGTCGCCGAAAAAAACGGCGTCCAGACCCCCATGACGGAAGTGATCCGCAGTTACAAGACGTCGGTCCTGGCTGCGTCCACCCTGATCCTGTCCGAGATGATCTATGTTCTCATGACCACAACCGTCTCGCTCTCTTATGGCGCGTGGCTGCATGTAAATGAAAGTATCCTGATTGCGTCGGTTTTTGTTTCCATGACTGCTGATACGGTCATGATGGTCGTATTCGGGCGGCTGGCCGATCTGCTGGGCGCACCGGTTGTTTACGGGCTTGGCATCCTGTGTTCCGCCATTTCCATATACCCGTTTTTCATGTCGGTCGGTACTGGCAACCCCTATGTCATCATGGCGGCCTTTGTCATTACAAACGGCATTTTCCATGCCGGCATGATTGGTACCCAGCCCGGCCTGCTGACGGCGCTGTTTCCGGTTCAGGTACGCTCCTCCGGTCTGGCGCTGGGGCAGTCCATCGCGTCGGTTATCGTGGGGTTCATTCCCCTGATCTCTACGGCCATCCTGTACAGGACCGGGTCCTTCAACGGCGTGATTGTCATATTTTATGCCGTGTCCATCATCTCGTTCGGCGGGCTGGTCCTGACATGCCGAAAAATGTCCACCTTTTCCGTAGGAACGGTGAAACAGACTTCCTGCTGACGAAGCTGCGCGCCTTTTGTGACCTAGGTGAATATTTTCTTTTCCTCTCTTCTGTCCGGATAGGTAAAACATGAGTAATAACATGCACGATTACGGCACGCGCCTTATTCATCACAACGGGTCATATGACAACGCAAGGACCCTGCATGTTGTGGATTCCCATACCTGTGGCCAGACAACACGGGTCATTATGGACAGCGGCGAAAACCTTGTCGGCCTTTCCCCCACCGCGGCCCGGGATCACTTCAGAACTCAGGCCGACTGGGTTCGGCGGATGGCGGTACTGGAACCGCGTGGGCACCGGTCAATGTTTGCCGCTGCGCTGATCGCGCCCAGCGCTGCCGGTGAACCCTTCGGGATCGTATTCATGGATGCAAACGGCTACCCGGATATGTGCGGACATGCCACGATCGGTGTTGTGACAACACTGTGCGAACTGGCGCTGATTCCGTCGATTGACCTGGGCACGGACGGGCATTTTCAACTTCCGCTCCTGACGCCCGTGGGCACCCTGGCGATAGAAGTGGAAATAAAGGACGGCCGATGCCAGGCGGTTTCCTTCCAGATTCCCCAAGCATATTATATTGGCTCTGTTGAGGTCGATACTGGCCATGGTAAAAAAACAACCGTGGAAATAGCCTATGGCGGCCAGTATTATGGATTTGTTGAATCAGACAGTGTCGGTCTGTCAGTTCAGCCTGACCTGATAGATGAATTGATTGAAAAAGCTAAATTCATCCGTCAGGAACTAGGCCGGACATCCACTTTATCCGATCCCCTGACCGGCGTCGTGCCATCGGTGGGCAATATCGTCTGGATCGATGAACCGCGGGCGGAAGGGGCCGATGGGCTGAATGTTCCGGTTTCCGGTGCCCACTCCTTTGACCGTTCGCCCTGCGGAACAGCCACATGTGCCAGGATGGCGGTCAGGGTGGCAAAGGGCCTGTTAAAGGTAGGCGATGATTTCGTTAACGAAAGCATCATGGGAACACATTATCGGGGCAGGATTGTAAAGGAAGAACGGAAAGACGGCAGCACCTATCTTGTGCCGCGCGTAACCGGTTCCGCCTGGATCACCGCGCTGTCCCAACTGGTGGTCTCGAAATATGATCCGCTGGGCAATGGTTTTCTTATCGGCGGCGGCAAGGCTGTAGTGTAACGCGTCACGACGGCATCTCCAGCCCTATGGCTTCGCCTGGGCATGGGGATCTGGATATTATTTCAGAACAACGCGTTTATATAAATAACAGACAATCCTGCGTGCCACCTTTTTTTCATGAAGGTGGCATTTTCTATAGTTCCCCAAAAGAAATCTTCCCCGGAAACGTACGTTTCGTTTTTGTAATGTTTTCGGGCTGGATTTTAGACCTGACACGCTGTCCAATCGGATGGACCAGAACAAAACCAAATTGATATTACATATCGGTGCAGTAATATTTTGCCAAAATCCAGATGGACTTGATCCCACCAGCTATTCTGGCATTTTTGCAACATGACCTGACGCAAATTTTCGATACCGTAACTCTTATCGTTGGCGAATCGATCTAATATACTGAAATAAAATACTTTTATTATTATCGTACAGAAATGACCAACCGCATTTTTAGTGAGAAACGTTTTTAGTTCGTATTGACTTAGACATAAGCTTCTCATACGATGTGTCCATATTCACGTGAAGAAAGACTTACTTTCTCTACCCCACGTCACTCCCGGTCGGTACGGCGCGGACCACGCCTTTTACACGCAACCGGGCAATCCCTTTTTCGAAGTCACGGCATCTGCGTGCTTCTCATAACAGTAATCAGGATGGAGAATTGGATGCGTAACAGGAAGCTGCCGTTTCTTCTGTTCCTTTTGACAGGAATATCCACCGTCCCCATGCCGGGGTACGCTGCGGCAACGGCTGAAACACAGACCAAAGACAAGAAAACCACCCGTAATTCGGGTGAGGCGGAACAGCTTATCGTAACGGGCACCCGTACCACCAACCGCAAGCTTTACCAGAGCATGAGCCCGGTTGATGTGACCACCAAGCAGCAGATCCTGCGTACGGGCCAGACGAACCTGCGTGATGCGCTGATCGTGACATCGCCATCGGTCACGACGCCTGCATTCGGCACCGGGGCAGGTGGTCTGACCGATGCCATATCGCTGCGCGGCCTGAACCCGGACGAGACGCTCATCCTGATCAACGGGAAAAGACGCCACCCGACGGCCAATATCTATGCGTCTCCCGGTTCACAGCAGGGATCGACCCCAACCGATCTTGATATGATTCCGATGTCCATGATCGATCATATCGAAATCCTGCGTGATGGCGCGGCCGCCCAGTACGGGTCCGACGCTGTTGCCGGTGTGGTCAACATCATCCTGAAATCACAGGATCATGGCATTTCCGCCCAGAGCCTCGTTGGCAATTACGGGAACAATCAGGGCTTTACCGCGGGCGGCATGTTCAATGAGGGCTTCAGGATCGGCCATGGCGGTTCCCTGCAGCTCAGCTTCGATTACCGTCACCAGGACCCAACCCATCATGACGGCACGGATACACGCTATAACGCCAAGGTTGACCGGCTGTTCGGTATCCCGGCCAGTGACCGCGAGGCGTTGGGCGTCAACTTCAACCTGCCGCTTACGGAACACGTAACCTTTTACGGCAACGCGACCTATGCCCACAGGGATGCCAAGGCCTGGGCATTTTACCGCACCATGCCAAGCGGCTACTCTGGAATCTATCCCAACGGTTACAGCCCGATCCAGACATCGGACGAAAACGACATGGGTGTGACTGCGGGATTCAAGGGGGACAACTTCTTTGGTTTCTCGTGGGATGTCAGCAGCACGTATGGATCTGACTGGTTCCATAGTGGTCTGGATCAGTCGATCAACCTGGATCTGTTGCAGGCCACGGGCACGTCCCCCAACAGTTTCTCGATCGGCAATTACCGTAATGCGCAGTGGGTCAATAACGTCGATCTGCGCCGTTCGATCGCGGCGCCGTTCTTCGCGGCTCCGGTGGCGGTGGCGCTCGGGTTTGAAAACCGTAACGAGCAGTACGAGATGGGCGCAGGTGATGCCGCATCGCTTTACGGCAATGGTTCACAGGCGTTGCCTGGCCTGCCCGACGTCGCATCCGGCGTGCATGGACGCCATATCTACGCAGGCTATGCGGATGTAAACTTCAAGCCGCTCAATGGTTGGGAAGTCGATCTGGCAGGCCGTCTGGAACATTATTCTGACGTGGGCAACGCAATCAGCGGCAAGGTCTCCACCCGTTATGAGATCAATAAGTGGGTTGCGATCCGTGGCACGATCAGCAACGGCTTCCGTGCCCCGACACTGGCGGAAGAAAACTTCACCAACCTGAATGTCAGCCCCGAAGCCGCCAGTGGCGTGCTGGCCGTCAATTCGGCGGCAGCACGGTCACTGGGTGCCAAGGCGCTCAAGCCAGAACGCTCTACCAACCTTAGCGGCGGTATTGTCATCAATCCGCTGAAAAAACTGCATATTGCTGCTGATGTCTACCAGATCAATATCCGTGATCGTATTGTGGAAGGGGGGTACGCCTCTGGCGCGGAAGCGCTGAACGCCATCGATCTGTCCGGTATTCCAGTGCCGACCAGCCTCGATCCCTCGGCCGTTTCGGTCAACTACTTCACCAATGGGGCAAGCACGCGTACGCAGGGGCTGGACATCACCGCGACCTATCTGACCGATTTCAAGAAGTATGGGCGTGTTGACTGGTCACTTGGCCTGAACCTGAACAGAACACGTGTATCGCACATGTCCTATAACAGTAACGGTACCCCCGTACTGAATGCCCAGCAGGTTGCGTTCCTGACAACGACAACGCCGCGCAGCAAGATCATCATGTCCGGGCACTGGTCACTGGGTCGATTTGACGCAACGCTGCGTGAAACACGCTGGGGTTCCGTGACCGACGAAATGCAATATACAACGGGTCCGAATGCATGGTCGGTCAATACGTTCTTCCCGTTTGAAGCAAAACCGCGGTGGGTGACAGATCTGGAATTCGGTTACGCGGCAACGCGCAACCTGCATCTGGCCATTGGCGGGAACAACATCTTCAATACCCACCCGACCGAAGTACCGGCGCAGGGACGTGCCTATGGCGTGACCAAGTATGATTATTATGCGTCGCAACTGGCCTTCAACGGTGGATTCTATTACTTCCGCGCAGATATGAAGTTCTAAAAACCTCATATCCATCAGCAATACAGTCCGCGTCCTGCGAAAGATCCTGCCGCCATGGGGCCACAACCCGCGCAGGACCGGACTTCTGTCCCCCTGCAGTAGCAGACCCTTCGGGACGGTATCATGCGCCTGGTCGGGAAAACGGTCAGGCGCAGGTATGTATAATATTAGAAAGGGACAGGTACATGGTCATGCCAACCCGGATTCTTGCAGCTCTCACCTCGCGCTGGCCAGACAGGCCAGTCCATGGACTGGCCCGGATCCTGAAAAAACGCAGCACAATACTTCTATATGGCAGTGCCTGCTGTCTGGCCCTGTCGGTCTGCAATCCCTTCCACCCCGCGCAGGCCGCCGACCAGGAAGATGCGGACGTCAAGGCAACCCGTATCGCATCCAGCCTGCTGAAGCAGATGACCCTTCAGGAAAAGCTGAACCTTATCCGGGGAACGGAAGAACCTGCGGCGCACAATGATGGGGAGGCAGGCTACCTGCCGGGCGTAAAACGGCTGAATGTGCCACCGCTGCGCATGGCGGACGGACCGCCGGGACTGCTGCTGAGCAAACCCTCGGTCGCTGAAGTCGCGACCATGGGGGTTGCGGCCACATTCGACCCAAAGCTTGCATTTGATAATGGCGTCCTGATTGCGGATGAAGCCAATCGACTGAATATTGACGTTGTCCTGCAGCCTTTCATCAATATAGATCGGGATATCACCTATTCCCGGGCCTATAATACTTTTGGCGAGGACCCGACCCTGACATCCATGATCGGTGCTGCTGAAATACGCGGCATCCAGTCACGCAACGTCATGGCCGATGCCAAGCATTTCATCGGCTACGATACTGACGGCCAACATGTCTTTATTGATGAACAGCCGCTGCACGAAATCTATCTGGCCCCGTTCGAAGCCGCCATCAACGCCCATGTTGCATCGATCATGTGTGCGTATAATATGATCAATGGACCTTACGCCTGCGCAAACAGGGCGCTTATGGACCATGTGCTGCGTGATGAGCTGGGCTTCAAAGGGTTTGTCGTATCGGACTGGGGCGCGGTGCATGACAATCTGGGCCTGACGGCGGGTCTGGACATGGAAATGCCGGGGCACCTCAATCCGACCAATCCCTTTGCGGGCATCATTCCCGCTTATTATGACAATACGCCGCCGCCCCACCATGTTCCGCCACCCGACTTTGATGCCATGCATCGTATCTTTGAAGGGACCATTCCCGAAGAACCGCAGCCCGAGCCGGTAAAGTGGGATGTCCTGTTTCCCGTCAATCACCAGTTCAGAAACCTGTATGACGCCCTGCGCGACGGGGCGGTGACGCAGGCTGAAATCGACCGCGCGGCGGGGCGGGTCCTGTTTGAAATGGCCCTGTTCGGTCGGTTGCCGGGCACGACGGGTCAGGGGACAGGCACGCGCCTTACGCCCGGGCAGGTTGACGACATCAATGAACGCACCAGTGCTGCATCTGCCGTCCTGCTCAGGAATGTCCATCATGCGCTACCGCTTACCCCTGATGACCTGACGGACCTGGCAGTTATCGGGCCGGGGGGCTCACAGGTTATTGCAGTTGGCAAACCCAATGAACGTTCACTGGGTGAACCTGATCATCAGGTCAGCCCCGTTACCGCGCTGCGCCAGATCGGGGGGGGAAAGGCCCATATCCAGACCGCCGTTGCGGATGACATGGATGGCCACATCATCGCCGCGGACCATGTTATCAGCCCCATGCCACAGGACATGGGGCACAAGGCAGGGCAGGCGCCACTTTCTGTCCTGACCGCAGCTACGGGCGCCACCGTGCCCGCAGGCAGCACGATGGACTGGAGCGGTGATCTCCAGATTGATGAAGACGGGGAATACTGGCTGTGCCTGCACGTGCTGGGTGCGCGGGCCGACATTATCGTGGATGGCACGCGCATCGGCGGCACCCATGCACTGAAGGGCGGTCTGCACGGGGATATTGTCGAACCCAATCAGGATAACCTGCTGCCGGGCTCGGACGGACTGGACAACGTACGTGTGCCGGTCAAACTGGCTACCGGCAGACATAAGGTTGTGATCCATGCCGTACCCGATGATTCCGGCACCCCCGAAAGACTAAGGCTGGCATGGGCAACGCCAGCAACACGCCGGGCGGACCGGGATCATGCGGTTGATGTCGCCCGGCATGCACGCAAGGTCATCCTTTTCCTGTGGAGCCGGGGCCAGCCGCCCTTCCAGCTTCCGGGTGAGCAGAATGAACTGGCGGAGGCCGTTCTGGCCGCCAATCCCCATACGGTCATCATGCTCAATACAAGCCAGCCCGTGGCGCTGCCCTGGCTTGATAAGGCACCGGCCGTGATGGAAATGTGGTGGTCAGGCGACCGGGGTGGCGTTGCCGCCGCTAGGGTTCTGACGGGACAGGTCAATCCTGCTGGCCGTCTACCCGTTACATGGGGCAGGCAACTGAGCGATTATCCCGCAACCGACCCGATGCACAAGGAGCGCTCCGGCGCGGGACAGGACGAAAAGACCGTGTTCTCGGAAGGGGTGAATATTGGCTATCGCGCCTTCCTTAAATCCGGTCGCAAGCCCCTGTTCCCGTTCGGGCATGGCCTGTCCTACAGCCGTTTTGCCTATTCGCGGCTACATATCGATACCAGTAATGCAGGTGGCCTGGACGTCCGGTTCAGGATCAGGAACAGCGGCGGGGCCGGGGGTGATGAAGTTCCCCAGGTCTATATCGACGCCCCCGGACCGCCTGTACCCGGTGCAGATCTTGCCGTAAGAAGCCTTGTCGCTTTCGACAGGGTGCATCTTGATGCCGGGGAAAGCCGGGACATTACGCTGCATGTAGCTCCCCGTGCCCTGCAGTACTGGTCCACACATGACCATGCATGGCGCAAGGTGCCGGGGACACGCCCGGTCCTGGTCGGTGCTTCGTCAGGCGACATCCGGCTGAAGGGCAGGATCTGACCTGACCGCAACCCCGCGTTCCGTTGGAACGTGGGGGCCGATAATGGCTACGGCACAGAATATGGACAGAACCGGCAGGAGAGGGCTGACGCAGGGGCCGACGGAACAGGCAGTCTAGTTTGCCATTCAATAGCACGACAACCAGCCGCCTGCGGATCCGTTCAATGGAGACGGGCAGGACCCGGTCCTGAAACGGCGCGCCATTGCGCAGGACGCCAGACTTGCGCCCCAGTACTCCAATATAATGCCATGGATCATAAACCGTCCGCTCCCGCCCGAACGGGCGGACATGGACACCAATCGTCCGGTCATCCTGCCGGATCTCGATGCGAGCGGCATAAGCCCTGAATTCCACCGGGCGACCAACCGCACTGCTGAAGAGGGAATACCGACTGTTGTCAAAGCAGACCAGGCAGGTTTTCGTGACAGAGGCCGTGCGGGCATGGAGCCCGTCAAAGGAAACAGTGCCGCGCGCCCGACCAGGAACATATCCGAGACCGTTGTCTCCGGGACATCCGGATGCATCTGAATTCCTCTTAGGCTCAGGACTCATAGCCAGAAGATGACGGTTGCAGCGAGGCAGATGGCTGAGAAGAAGGCGGTCGGGCATCTGTCATAGCGTGTTGCGACCCGCCGCCAGTCCTTGAGGCGGCCGAACATGATTTCGATGCGGTTGCGTCTTTTGTATTTTCGCTTGTCGTATTTGACTGGTTTTCCGCGGGATCTTCTTCCCGGAATGCAGGGCCTGATCCCTTTTTCCTCCAGGGCATCTCGGAACCAGTCAGCATCATAACCCCGATCCGCCAGCAACCACTGTGCCATGGGAAGGCCGTCCAGCAGAGCAGAGGCTCCGGTGATCTGTCCGGCTGTCATAAAGAAGCTCAGCGGTCGTCCGTTCTGATCGGTGACCGCATGCAGCCTGGTGTTCATGCCCCCTTTAGTGCGTCCGATCCGGCGGCCTGGATCCCCTTTTTTAACTGCAGGCTTGAAGCCGTGCGGTGTGCCTTGAGATAGGGCGTATCACGCCAGCGCATACCATTGCGGTTCACAAAAATGATGCCGCTCAGCACGCGGCGGTCATCAACGCGAGGTTTACCATGGCTCGTGGGAAAGAACGGCCGCAGACGCTCCATCTGTTCATCCGTCAGCCAAAACAATTCGCTCATCTTCAGTCTCCTTGCAAAGTCTGAATCAAAATTCCCTACACAAATCAATAGGTCCTGAGCCTAAAATCCACGCCGAGGCCATTCATATCTGGGCGACATCAGCCCCCTCGCTTTCGAAGCAAGGGTGGCGTAATCACTTCCTGACCGGCACAAAACCGTCGCAAGTCCAGACTGGCGCATGGCATCCCGGTTATCCTGACGGAACAGGCTGCTGAACAAAATGCCTGACGGTTGGGTAAACACAGGTCCATATCCCAACAAGCGCCTTGTTCTATCTCAAGGTAGAAGTTCGGATCGTGGCATCCAGCCATGTAATGATCTTGGTAATGACCTCTGCCTCAATGCCGAAATAACCGTGTGGCGCAAGCGAACCACAGTTTTTTCCAGACCGGGTTTTACCGCCTGCCACCATTAACACGGTGACTTCATGACTGCCTGTCATGGCCGAGCCAATTCGCTTTGCGTCTTGTGACGGGGCGACGTTGCATCGATCATCGCGATTAGCAACAACAAGAACCGGCGGCTGTACCTTCTCTGGATGGGCACTGAAAACGGTTTCCCCGCTACTTCCCATAACGGACACCGATTCAGTCAGCACAACACCGGCAATATCCCCCGGAGCGGCATGGACCGCGCCATTGACGGCGGCAATCGCACCCTGACTTGTACCGAGCAGAAAAACAGGGCCTGAATCCTTCCAGTGTACGAAAACGATGATATCCTCGACAAGATGGGCATAGTACGCGGAACTACGCTGCCCCCGAAGATTGCGGTGGCCAACCGTGTCCGGAATGAGCACCGCATAGCCGTGCCTGTTCCATGCCTCGCGGGTTCGTACGACGAAGTTGTCGGCATGCCGGATGCGCCCGTCCTGCCCGAGGCCGATGTCACCTGTTCCGCCAGGAAACATGATGATCGTTGCTCGTGGCCGCTCCGGAGAACTGAAGATGGCCCGGACAGACCCGCCCGCCCGGAGAGGTATAGTCATAACACGTTCATCGATGTCCGGATCTACGATATTAGCAGTGGTCCCTGGGGCAGGGCAGTCGCTGGCATTAGCCACTACTGACAGGAGCGCGCAGCAGATAGCGAGCACGACCATTGTGCAGTGCCTGTATTCCGACATGGTCCTGCCGAGATCGGTTCTGATCATCTCATCCTGTTCTCGGACGAATAACTTCTCATTGCCTTAATTTCAGGTCTGGTCTTCCAGCTACCTTGTATAGAATCTTCAGCCTCCCGCAGAAATACATTCCCGGTCGAGACGGGTAAGACCCCCCTGCGCCGAATATCCAGTCTTACCGGTATCGTTATTGCGCTGATTGTATGGCATATGGTCAAATGGAATTCCATTGAATGTATGGAATTTTCATCCCATGTCTGCATACCCCTATCTGGTCCACTGGAAAGATGAGATCAGCCGCAGTCCGAATGCGATTTACATGACGCTCGCTGATGCCCTGGCACTTTCCATCCGCAAGGGCGATCTGCGGGAAGGGGACAGGCTGCCGCCACAGCGAACAATCGCGGAGCATCTTGGCACCAATCTGACGACCGTGACCCGGGCGTTTACCGAGGCGCGGCGGCGTGGCCTGATTGACGCGACGGTCGGCCGGGGCACCTTTGTCCGTGTTGGTGCAGGGGAAAGCCACTGGCGTCATACCGGTCCCGCCGTGGTTGACCTGACCATGAACCTGCCGCCCATCCCGCAGGACCCGCCCCTTCAACGCATTATCCAGAGCGATATTACGGCCATCCTGAAGCAGCAGGATCTGAACAGCCTGATGTCCTATCGGGTAACGGGCGGCACACAGGAAGAACGCCAACTGGGCGCGAAATGGATCGCGCCCGTCATCGGGCAGCGGCGAACAGACGAAATCCTTGTCTCACCGGGTGCTCAGAGTGCGCTTGCGGCGATCGTCAGCACGCACACCCAGCCCGGCGATGTCATTGTCACCGATCGCATTGCTTATCCGGGCATCCGGACCATCGCGGCGCAGTTCGATCTCATTCTGGTCGGTGTGGACAGTGACATGGAAGGCATGATGCCGGACCAGCTTGATCGGGTCTGCGCCGAGCATCATCCCCGGATGCTCTACTGCATCCCGACCATCCACAATCCCACCACGGCGACGATGTCCCTGCAACGGCGCAAGGACATCCTGAAGGTCGCCCAGCGCCATCATCTGCATATTGCCGAGGACGACCCCTACAGTCTTTTGATGGACAATCCGCTGCCAGCACTTGCAGCCCTTGACCATAGCCGTGTCAGCTACGTGGCCACCCTCGCCAAGACGCTCAGTCCTGGCCTGCGCACGGCTTATGTTGCCCTGCCCAATGCGGATATGACCCGGCGCGTTACGGCGGCCATCCGGGCCATAGCCCTGACCAATGCCGGCCTGCTTAGCGCGCTGACGGCGCGGTGGATGCAGACGCAGCAGGCCCATACGATCCTGCATGCCATCCGCACGGAACTGCGCCTGCGCCAGTCCATTGCCCGCAAGGTGCTTGGGGAGGGGCACTGCATGAATCCGGACGGACCGCATGTCTGGCTGAAACTGCCGGACTGGTGGGGCAGTGCGGATTTTGTGGCCTATGCCCGCAGGCGGGGTCTGGCGCTGGTGCCCAGTACCGTTTTCACCATCAGTGGCGAGCCCCCGCAGCGGGCGCGGATCGCACTCGGCAGCGCACCGGACGTCGTGAGCCTTGAAGAATCCCTGCACGGGGTGCTGTCGGTCCTGCAGCACAAGCGCTCCCCCGGCTTTGCCGATATTGTTTGACCGGATGGTAGAGCCCGGAATCGACGAAATCTTCTGATTTCATGAGATGGAAGGCGGATATTCCGGAAAACAAAAAGGCTCTTTATTCACGAATGCGTGATTGCAAAATCTTGTCAAAACAGATGTTTACGCTCAAGCCTTACGATTGTATGGTTGATGTATATTTTTTGTATGCCTCTGTCTTGGTATGAGGGCTATGTCTGATTTTATTTGAGCCGTTTGTACGCTTGTCAGAACGCATACAATATTTTGGCTCTCCGCCATCCCGTGCCACGTTCGTCTCGGCAACGCGGTCAGTCCCGGCTTCCCGCCGGAGACCGCAGCACACGGGAGACATACCATGCCGAAAGTCGAACACGCTCCGCATAAAGATGGCGATTGCTTCGTCAATTATGAAAACAAGGTCTTCGAGGACGTCAAAGCCCAGCCCGGCGAAAAAGCCCTCATCACCTTTCATACCGTTGCCAATGAAGGTTCGGTCGGGTTTGTAAATCTTTTGCAGGCCACCCGTCTGATCCGCAAGGGTTTCGAGACGTCGGTGCTGCTGTACGGTCCGGGTGTGACCCTTGGTGTGCAGCGCGGTTTTCCCCGTCTGGGTGACGAGGCCTTTCCGGGGCACATGAACTGCAATAAGCAGATCGCGAAAATCCTTGAAGAAGGCGGCAAAGTCTATGCCTGCCGCTTCGCGCTTCAGGCCCTTTATGGCTACGGCGAGCAAAACCTTATCCCCGGCATCACGCCGATCAATCCGCAGGACGTGCTCGACATCATCCTGCTGGCCCGCCGCGATAACGCCTTCATCCTCAATACCTGGACTCTCTGAAGGCCGAAGGGAGGACCGCAAGCCATGTCCCGTATCGTTCGCGCCGCAGCCATCCAGATCAGCCCCGTCCTTGGTGACGATGGTCTGGGGACTGCCCGGAAAGTCTGTCAGGCCATCCGCGATGCCGCCGAAAAAGGCGTTGCGCTTGCGGTCTTTCCTGAAACCTTCGTGCCCTATTATCCCTATTTCTCGTTTATCCAGCCGGCTTTCCGCTTCGGCGGCGAGCATCTGGCGCTTTACGAACGCGCTGTCGTCATCCCCGGTCCGGTGACGGACATGGTGGCCGAGGCCGCGCGCCAGACCGGCATGGTCGTAGTGTTGGGCGTGAACGAGCGCGATTTCGGCACGCTCTACAATACGCAGATCATCTTTGATGCGACAGGCGAGATCCTGCTCAAACGCCGCAAGATCACGCCCACCTATCATGAACGCATGGTCTGGGGGCAGGGGGATGGTTCGGGGCTGAAAGTGGTGGAAAGTGCGGCCGGGCGCATCGGCGCTCTGGCCTGCTGGGAGCATTACAACCCGCTCGCCCGCTACGCGCTGATGACCCAGCATGAGGAAATCCACTGCGCGCAGTTCCCCGGCTCGCTGGTGGGCCAGATCTTCGCTGACCAGATGGAAGTCACCATCCGGCACCATGCGCTGGAATCCGGCTGCTTTGTCGTGAACGCCACAGGCTGGCTCACGGAAGATCAGATCAGGGACATAGCGCGCGACCCTGCACTGGAAGGGCCGCTGCGGGGTGGATGCTTCACCGCCATCGTCTCACCTGAAGGCAAGCTGTTGGGCACACCCCTGACGGAAGGCGAGGGGATGGTGATCGCTGATCTCGATTTCGCTCTGATTACCAAGCGCAAGCGGATGATGGATTCCGTGGGGCATTATGCACGGCCCGAACTGCTCAGCCTGCTTCATGACCGGAAGCCTGCCCGCACTGTCCATTACGTTGGGGAAGCCGATCTGTTTCCTGCATCTACAGATGAGGTTGCGCCATGACCGTTCCAACACGCGGCACGCTTTCCGGCCGCAGGCTTGTCACTGACCTGCAATCCTTCGGGCTTCAGATCGGCGAGCAGACCGGGGGTATCGCCCGTAAAGGCGGAGCCGGTCCTTCCGACCACAAGACAATCACCATCGCGGGTCAGACCGTCATGGTTCCGGTTTATACGTCCGGTGCGCGACGGTCTCCGTTTCAGGCCAGTCTGCCTGACCAGAGTGGAACAAGCACGCTGCTGCGTGATGGTCAGACACTGGGCACGATCCATTTTCCGGCTACCCCGCGCTTTTATGGCCTGAGCACGGCGGATGGCGTTCCCTACTGGAAGATCGCCCTTCTGCATGGTCGTGACACGCTGGCGACCACGGTGCACCAGACCTGCATCCGCTATACCGACCGGCGCACGTCCTGCCAGTTCTGCGCCATCGGTCAGTCGCTGGAGGCCGACCGGACGATCGCCTACAAGACACCAGCGCAGCTTGCCGAAGTGGCCAAGGCTGCCGTGGAACTGGACGGCGTGCGCGATATGGTACTGACCACCGGGACACCCAACGTGGTTGATCGGGGCGCTGCCGTGCTGGCGGAATCAGCCCGTGCCATCCGGGCGGCAGTGAACCTGCCGCTTCAGGTCCAGTGTGAGCCGCCGCGTGACCACGGCTGGTTCCAGCACCTGCGCGAGGCGGGGGCCGACAGTCTGGGCATGCACCTCGAAGCCGCAACACAGGCCGTGCGCGAGAAGATCATGCCCGGCAAGGCCACGGTCAGTGTCGATCGCTACATGGACGCCTTTGCGTCTGCCGTGCCGATCTTCGGGCGTGGGCAGGTCAATACCTACATTCTTGCAGGGCTAGGCGATAGTGCCGAAAACATTCTGGCTTTGGCCGAACGCCTGATTGCGCTCGGGGTCTATCCCTTCGTAGTGCCGTTCGTGCCCATTTCCGGCACACCGCTGGAAAATCACGCGCCGCCTTCAGCCGAGTTCATGAAATCCGTGCTGGCGCCGCTGGGCCGGATGCTGCGCGAGGCAAACATGAAATCCACCGACATCCGGGCCGGGTGTGGCCGATGTGGTGCCTGTTCCTCGCTCTCGGCGTACGAACAATGAGTATGATGCTCGAAGGCGTGAAAGACCGCCCCTTCATCCCCACGGAATATGTCGTACGCCTCGCCCGCACACCGTGGGAACGTGCCGGTTATCATGCGCTGCGCCGCGAAGTGTTCTGCGCAGAACAGCACGTTTTTTCAGAGGATGACCAGGACGCAATCGATGCGGTTGCCATTCCCATCATCGCGGCCTGCTGTATCGCGGGAATGCCGGACCGGATCGTGGGCGCGGTACGTATCCATGAAGCCGAGCCCGGTGTCTGGCGTGGTTCCCGTCTGGCGGTCCATGCCGATCACCGCAAGCTTGGAAGGATCGGGGCGGAACTTATCCGTATGGCGGTCAGCACGGCGCATGGACTTGGGGCCACCCGGTTCCTGGCACAGGTGCAGGAACAGAATGTGCCGTTTTTCCGCCGCCTGCACTGGAAGAGTCTCGGCGTCATCACGCTGCATGGCCTGCCGCATCACGACATGGAAGCCAACCTTTCGCGCTATCCGGCACACGGTCAGGACCAGACATGGCTGCTGCGTCCGCAACCCCGACCGCGGCAGGTGGCGTGATGGCATATGAACTTGCCTCACTGCTGCGCACGTTGCGTCACGGTCCCGCCCTTGCGGGCAAACAGGATATTGCTGAAGCGGCTGCGATCCTGAAGCCTGCAAATCCTGATGCCATCCGCCTTGGCGATGACTGCGCTGCAATTCCGGACGGTAACGGCTATCTCCTGCTGGCCAGTGAGGGATTTCAGGACAGTTTTGTCCGCTCAATGCCGTGGTTTGCCGGGTATTGCGGCGTAATGGTCAATGTCAGCGACATCGCGGCCATGGGTGGTCGTCCGGTGGCCGTGGTCGATGCGTTGTGGAGCGATACGTCCGAGACGGCCGCGTCCATACTGACCGGTCTGCATGATGGAGCACGTACCTATGACGTGCCTGTTGTTGGCGGACATACCAACATGCGCAGCACTCACAACTCGCTGTCAGTGGCGATCCTTGGCCGTGCCCGTCATCTGCTGACCAGCTTCGATGCCCGACCGGGCGAGGTTCTGATCGCCGCCATCGACCTGCGTGGCCGCTGGCACGATCCGCATCCGTTCTGGGATGCAAGCTCCGCCCTGTGCGGCACCGAAGGGGCGGCCCGGCTGCGAGGGGATCTCGAACTTCTTCCGTGCATAGCCGAGGATGGGCTAAGCCGTGCCGCCAAGGACATCAGTATGGCGGGGCTGCTGGGTACCGCCCTCATGCTGGCCGAATGTTCAGGCGTGGGCATGACGGTCACGCTTGATGACATTCCGCGCCCCGATGCCGTGCCCATGGAACGCTGGCTGTCCGCATTCCCCAGCTATGGCTATCTGCTCACGGCGCGTCCTGAAGATGCGGATGCGGTCATCGCCCGCTTTCATGGGCGGGGCATTGCAGCTTCTGCCATCGGCCAGTGCAATGAGACGCGGCGTGTGGATGTCACATGGACGGATGAGAAGGAAACCTTCTGGGATCTTGCCCGGACGCCGCTCATGGGGTTTGCGCCATGAGTCTGTCCATCGGCATCCTGACCCATTCGACCAATCCGCGCGGCGGTGTGGTGCATGGTATGGCGCTGGCGGAAGCCCTGTGCGATGCTGGCCATGACGCGACGCTGATTGCCCCGGATGTGACCGGGACTGGTTTTTTCCGCACGCCCCGCTGCGGCACATACTATATTCCGGCTGCGCCGGAGAGCGATCTGCCAACGCTGGTGGAGCGCCGCATTGGTGAAATCAGGGACGCATTGTGTGGGCAGCATTTTGACGTGCTGCACGCGCAGGACCCCATCAGCGCCAATGCGCTGGCCGATCTGGTGGAAAAGGGGCGGATACCGGGCTTTGCCCGCACGGTCCACCATCTCGATCATTTCTCTCACCCCGTCCTTGCCGCGCGGCAGGAGCGGGGCTTTATGGCGGCGACCGAACTCTTTACTGTCAGCGCGATGTGGGAAAGCGCCCTGCGTGACGACCATGGTCGCAAAGCGCCCGTTGTCGGCAATGGGGTCGATCCCGTGCGCTTTTCGCCCGCACCAACTACGCACGATGCCTCGCTGCGGGCACGGTATCGTCTGCCGGCTGGCCATCGCCTGATCCTGACCGTCGGCGGCATCGAGCGCCGCAAGAATACCCTGCAACTGCTCGACGCGTTTCTTGCCCTTCGGCGCGAACAGCCTGATGTGCATCTGGTCGTGGCGGGCGGGGCTTCATTGCTGGATCATTCTGCCTACCGCACGCTGTTCGCGACATGTCTGCGCGAAAGCGGTGCAGTGGATCACGTGACCATAACCGGACCGGTTGCGGATGACGACATGCCTGCCTTTTACCGGCAGGCCGCCGTGCTGGCCTATCCGTCCGTAACAGAAGGGTTCGGCCTGTGCCCGCTGGAGGCGCTGGCCTGTGGCACGGCTGCCATTGTGCCGGAGATTGCTCCCTTCACCGGGCACCTTTCGCGGGCGGATGCGCTGTGGTGCGACCTGACGTGTTCCGACACCCTGCTTCTGGCCTTGCGGGACGCGCTGAACGTCAAAAGCCGCGACCATTTCCGGGTCAGCGGCCCCGCAACGGCCCGCCGTTTTGACTGGCGCAGCGTGGCAGGCCGGCACCTCCCTGCGTACCGGCGTCTGGCTGCTCTATGGCATGCCGATGCCCCTGATTCAGGAGCTTTGTCACCATGCCCGAGATGACCTTTCGTGTGCGCTGGCCCGATGGGACGGAGACCGACTGCTATTCCCCATCACTGGTCATAAGAGACCATTTCACGCCCGGTCAGGATTATCCGGTCCGGGAGTTCCTTGAAAAGGCGGATACGGCCTTGACGGAAGCCAGTGAGCGGGTTCGTGCCCGCTATGGCTTCCCGTGCAGCCGCGCCCTTGGCCAGTTGCACGCCATCCTGCAGGCCGGTGCGCCCTTCCTCAATCGACCCGATGCGCAGATGCGCGTCCTGTCTTTCAGTTATTGAGACGAAAAGAAACGACCATGTCACAGAACGAAAAAAGCATTCCCGTCATTATCGTGGGTGGCGGACAGGCCGGGCTCTCCATGAGCTGGTATCTCTGTCGTGAGAAGGTAGAGCACATTGTCTTTGAAGCAAAGACGGCCTGCCATTCGTGGGACGATGAACGCTGGGACAATTTCTGCCTGGTCACACCGAACTGGCAGTGCGAACTCCCCGGTCATCCCTACAAAGGAAGCGATCCTCACGGCTTCATGGTGAAGCAGGAAATCATCGAATACGTGAAGGGCTTTGTTAACTCGTTCAACCCACCGCTGCGCGAACACACGGCTGTCACCTCCATCACGCGCCATGAAGGCGGGGGGTACCGCGTGGTGGCGGGCGGAGAGACATGGCATGCAAAGCATGTCGTCATCGCGTCAGGTGCCTATCAGGACGCTGTTATCCCCGGCTATGCGAGTGCCATCGATCCATCAATCTTTCAGGTCCACTCGCAGGATTACCGCAATGCCGCCCAGCTTCCGGACGGCGCGGTTCTGGTCGTGGGCAGCGGTCAGTCCGGTGCGCAGATCGTCGAGGACCTGTTTCTTGAAAAACGCAAGGTCCACCTTTGCGTCGGCTCCGCCCCGCGTGTCTCGCGCTTCTACCGTGGCCGCGACGTGGTGGACTGGCTTGCGGATATGCACTTCTACGATCTGACGGTGGATAATCACCCCCTGCGTGACGGCGCACGCGACAAAACCAATCATTATGTCACCGGCCGAAATGGAGGCCATGATCTTGATCTGCGGCTCTTTGCCCGGGAGGGCGTGGAGCTGCATGGCACGCTTGAGACAATCCGCGATGAAGTGGCACATTTCGCGCCGGATCTTGCGGAAAACCTTGATGATGCAGACAAGACCAATGCCGACATCAAGAGATCGATCGACGCCTACATTGCGCGTGAAGGGATCAGCGCTCCCATCGAAGCGCCTTACGCACCTGTCTGGGAGCCTGATGGCAGCAACACGCCGCTCGACCTGAAGGCTGCCGGGATCACCTCGATCGTCTGGTGCATTGGCTTCCGTCCAAACTATCGCTGGATCGACGTGCCGGTTTTCAACGGGGCCAACAAACCGGTCTGGCATCGCGGCGTGACCGACGTGCCGGGATTCTACTTCCTCGGCCTGCCGTGGCTGCACACATGGGGATCGGGACGGTTCTCCGGTATCTCGCGTGATGCGGCGTGGCTGGCCAGCCAAATCACCGGCAAAGACGTGCCCGTAGCCTGAGCGGAGGACAGCGCCATGCTTCCATGGACAACATATGAAGCGATGTATGACGCAGCCCTGAACCAGCCAGAGGCATTCTGGCTGGATGCCGCACGGCGCATCACATGGAAGCAGCCGCCAGTGACCGCATGCAGGGCACGGACGGATGGCTGGCATGACTGGTTTCCCGATGCCACGCTCAACACCTGCTACAATGCCGTGGACCGGCATGTGCAGGATGGACGCGGCGGGCAGGCGGCGCTGATCTGGCATTCCTGCGCCACAAAAGAACGACAGGTTGTAACCTACCGGGAACTGCAGGGCAGGGTAGCCGGGTTTGCCGGTGGTCTGCGCTCGCTTGGAGTGGAAAAAGGCGACCGTGTCCTGATCGTCATGCCCACCATGATCGAAACAGCCATCGCCATGCTGGCCTGTGCGCGGATCGGTGCCGTACATGTCGTGGTTTTTGCGGGTTATGCCGGGCCGGAACTGGCGCGCCGGATTGATGACGTGGCCCCCAAAGTCATCATCACTGCCAGTTGCAGCTTTCAGGGGCAGACAGCAATCCCGTCCGCACCTGCCCTGAATGAGGCACTGGCCGAGGCTACGCATCGGCCACAGGCCTGCGTGATCGTGCAGCGCAAAGCCTGTCCGGCCTCACTTCTGCCGATGCGGGATCATGATTTCCACATGCTGGAACACTTCGCGCCAGCAGAGCCGGTTATGCTGCGTTCCGAAGATCCTCTCTATATTCTTCACACATCTGGTACGACAGGTCATGCGAAAGGTATTGTGCGTGACAACGGTGGTCATGCCGTAGCGCTCGCGCTGTCCATGGAACTGATCTATGGCTGCAAACCCGGTGATACCTTCTTCACCACATCGGATCTTGGCTGGGTCGTAGGCCATTCCTATGGCGTCTATGCGCCGCTGATCAGCGGTTGCACCAGCGTAATCGTGGAAGGGGGCGCATCTGCTTCCGCCATTCACGCGCTCTGTCATGAGCATGATGTGAAATGCCTGTTCACGACGCCAACACAGATGCGACTCATGCGACAGGAAAGCCGCCATCTGTCAGGAGCGATACTACCCGCGCCGGCCCGTATCCTCGTGGCCGGGGAATATGCGGACCCAACCCTGCTGGACTGGGCGCGGTCTTATTTTCGCAAACCCGTGGTCAATCACTGGTGGCAGACCGAAACCGGGTGGAGCATCACCGCCCATTTCTTCGGCCTGCCCGAGCGTGAGCCGGTGGCGCTCATGAATGATATCGGACGGCCTGCGCCGGGATTCCGTCCAGCCACCGTGCCGTCCATACCGGAGGAACGGTGCGGCGAGATTGTTCTCTCCCTACCGTTGCCTCCTGGCTGTCTGGCGGGTGTCTGGAAGGACAGGGCGATCCGTGCTCCTGCAGCGTATCTTGATGAAACACGCAGGTATTATCGTACCTTCGACGAAGGCATGATCGAAGCCAACCGTGCCGTGCATATGCTCGGTCGTTCTGACGACGTCATAAAGGTCGCAGGTCGGCGGATTTCGGGCGTACAGATCGAAAAGATCATCGCTTCACACCCTGCCGTTCATGCCTGTGCTGTGGTCGCGACCCCCGACGAATTGAGGGGGCAGCGACCTGTCGCCTACGTGGTTCCTGATTCCGAGGCGGAATGTGCCCCTTCTGCCGACGAAATCGTAGCACGGGTCCACGAAGTCCTCGGGCGCTGGATTGGTCTGAAGGAAGTCCGCTTTGTCAGGCAGCTGCCGACCACCGTATCTGGCAAGATTACACGCAAACGTCTGCTGGTATCCTGATGGTAGCATTGCGGCATGCCATTTGTGGAACGGCCCGTTCAGATGGCATGGCCGCCAGAGACTTCAATCCGCTGCGCGTTCACCCATCGATTGTCCTCGGACAGCAGGGAGGCAATCATCGGGCCGATATCTTCCGGTAATCCGGGAGGGCAGCGCGGTGATCTCCGCGATGTGACGGGCAACGTCCGGGTTATGCCGCACCATACCGTCCAAGAAATCCGTCTGGATAGTACCCGAGGCTACCGTATTGACGGCAATGCGGCAAAACCCGAGTTCCTTGGCCATGTAATGCGCCATGACTTCTACCGCCCCCTTCATCATGGCCGCATAGGCAACCCGGTCGGGATAGGCGACGCGCGTCAGGCCGGATGAGATGTTCACGATCCGGCCACCGTCCGTGATCAGCGGCAACAGGGTCTGGGTCAGGAAAAAAGGACCTTTGGCGTGGACGCGATAGGCAGCGTCTAAATCCTCTTCCGTCACTTCACCAAACAGCCCGCTATGGGACGTTCCGGCCATGTTGACCAGATAATTGAAACGCTCCGTACCCCATTCGCGCAGCACGCGCCGGATTTCATCGGCGAAGGTAGGCTCAGGACTCATAACCAGAAGATGACGGTTGCAGCGAGGCATATGGCTGAGAAGAAGACATTCGGGCATCTGTCATAACGTGTTGCGACCCATCTCCAGTCCTTTATTCTTCCGAACATGATCTCGATACGGCTGCGGCGTTTGTATTTCCGCCTGTCGTATCTGACCGGTTTTCCACGACATTTCCGGCCAGGAATGCAGGGCTTTATCCCTTTCCCCTCCAAGGCATCCCGAAACCAATCTGCGTCATACCCGCGATCGGCCAGCATCCATTGGGCTATGGGAAGACTGTCGGGAAGGGCTGCTGCACCTGTATAATCACTGGTCTGCCCCGCCGTCATGAAGAAGCTCAGCGGTCGTCCGTTCTGATCGGTGATGCCATGCAGCTTCGTATTCATACCGCCTTTTGTGCGACCGATCAGGCGACCTAGATGCCCTTTTTGAGTCGCAGGCTCGAAGCCGTACGATGTGCCTTGAAATAGCTCGCATCAATCATGATGGTCCGAGGCTCTTCTTGTCCAGCAGCCAGACCATCCATCATTCTGATGAAGATCCCGATCGCACTCCAGCGCTTCCAGCGGTTGTAGAGTGTCTTGCAATACAGATCACTCATCTTCAGTCTCCTCACAGAGCCTGAATCAGATTTCTCACCTCAAATCAATGAGTCCTGAGCCTAATTGCCAAAGCCACCGCGTCGACAGTCAGCCAAAAAACCGAAGAACTGCTTCCTTCGCGGCGATACGTGGTGGGCGGAAATCGTCATTCGCGGAGAACGATATCGACAGAGCCTATTCACAGATGATGCGCGGGAAGCGGAAAGGCGCATAAAAGCGCTGCGCCTCAGACTGGAACGGACTGCCCTGGACGTACCTGGCGAGGAATCATGGAAGGCTGCTGTGGTGCGCTGGGCTGGAGAAGGACTGGACGGCGTGAAAGACTCTGTCCGCAAGCGCTACCTGTCCAGTATCCGTCGCTTTGACGAACGGTTTGGATTTCTGATGGTAGCCTCCATCACGACACGAGACATCGCCGACTGGGTCAGCGACCGTAAACGCAACGGGTCAATAAAAACGCAAGGAAAAGGGAAGGGGAAAGCCATCTCCAACGCCTCCATCCAGCGCGATCTGACCGCCCTGTCCCGACTGCTCAGTTTCTGCTGTTCGATCGGCTGGCGGACAGATAATCCGGTGCAGGCCTTTGACCGCACGATCATCCGCGAACGCCGTGAACCAAAACGTCCGCCCACCCGCAAGGAAATACAGACCGCGATCGACGCGGCGCCACCGGGGATTGCAGGCATCCTGACCATCCTGGCCGAGACAGGCATGCGCATGAATGAAGCCGTGATGCTGGAGCGATGGCAGGTGGACAGCCGAAGCCACCAGATCCTGCTGACCAAAACCAAGACCAGCAGGCCTCGCACTATCAACTGGCACCCACCAAGCGGTAATGCCACCAGAGCACTGGAAGACGGGGCCGCATCCGGATTTCTCTACACCAGCGGCACCACTGGCAAGCCGTTCGCCAATTTTTCATCCAACCATGCCCAGATCATGCGACGCATCCTGCGTGACAATCCGCTGTTCCGGCGCTTCGGGGTGCATGACCTGCGGCATGCCTTTGCAGTGCGGTGGCTGAAAGAAGGGGGGAATATCTATCGTCTATCGCGGCACCTTGGACACAGTTCGGTGAAGGTGACCGAACAGAATTATCTGGGCTTCCTGACCGTCGAGGAACAGGAGCGGGTCCAGTTCTAGGCGGAGCAGATTTTTGCAGGGGTCCCCACAAATTCCCCCACAGCAGCCTGAAAAACCGTTCAGAAACGACCAAAGCGCCCCGTGGGGCGCTTGGCAATTTCTTGTTTATTTTCAAGAAGTTTTGGCGGAGGGGAAGAGATTCGAACTCTCGATACGGCTTAACACCGTATAACGGTTTAGCAAACCGCCGCCTTCAGCCACTCGGCCACCCCTCCGCCGAAGAGCGCGCATTATCAAGTAACACGGCGTTTGCAGGGGTGCTTTTAGCCTGTGGCTGCCCCCCTGCAAAGCCCTAAAATGCGTAAAAGCCCTTTTTTACAAAACTTTTTTCAGGGCTTCATTCACGATGGCCGGATTAGCCTTGCCAGCCATGGCTTTCATCACCTGACCGACAAAAAAGCCGAACAGACGATCCTTGCCGCCACGGTATTCTTCCACCTTGTCGGCATTGCGCGCCAGCACGTCCGCCACGGCCGCGTCGATCGCACCCGTATCGGTTACCTGCTTCAGCCCCTTACGCTCCACGATGTCGGCCGCGCTGTCGCCGGTCTCCAGCATGTCCTCGAACACTTCTTTTGCGATCTTGCCGTTAATCGTCTTGTCGGCCATCAGGTCCAGCATGCCACCCAGCGCCTGTGCCGAGATGGGGCTGTCCTGAATGGTGCGACCAGTACGGTTCAGTGCGCCAAACAGGTCACCCGTGACCCAGTTGGCGGCAAGGCGTGCATCGCGGCCCTTTGCCACTTCCTCGTAGTAATCGGCGATCGCCTGTTCGGCGACCAGCACGCTGGCGTCGTAGCGGGGGATACCGTACTGCCTGATAAAACGGTCACGCTTGTCATCCGGCAGTTCGGGCAGGGCACGTTCCAGTTCGTCCACCCATTCCTGTTCCACCACCAGCGGCAGCAGGTCAGGATCGGGGAAGTAGCGGTAATCGTGCGCATCTTCCTTGCTGCGCAGGGAGCGGGTTTCATTGCGTGCGGGATCGAAAAGGCGGGTTTCCTGATCCACCTCGCCACCATCTTCCCATACTTCCACCTGACGCGCGGCCTCGACCTCAATAGCATGCATCACATAGCGGATGGAATTGACATTCTTGATCTCGCAACGCGTACGGAACGGCTCACCGGCCTTGCGCACGGATACGTTCACGTCCGCACGCATGGACCCTTCTTCCATATTGCCATCGCATGTGCCCAGATAGCGCAGGATCTGGCGCAATTTGCGCAGATAGGCTCCAGCTTCTTCCGGATTACGGATATCCGGCTCGCTTACGATCTCCATAAGGGCCACACCGGCACGGTTCAGATCGATGAAGGAGCGTGCAGGGTCCTGATCGTGCATGGACTTGCCAGCATCCTGCTCGATATGCAGGCGCGTAATGCCGATATGACGTACGGTACCGTCGACCAGCTCGATCTCGACCGTGCCTTCGCCCACGATGGGGTGGGTGAACTGACTGATCTGATAACCCGTGGGCAGATCGGCATAGAAGTAGTTCTTGCGATCAAACCGGCTTTCCAGATTGATGCGCGCACGCAGGCCCAGCCCCGTGCGAACGGCCTGTGCCACACATTCCCGGTTCAGGACGGGCAGCATGCCCGGAAAACCGGCATCAACCAGACTGACATGCGTGTTCGGCTCCCCACCATAGGAAGCGGAAGCCCCGGAAAACAGTTTCGAGTGGCTTATGATCTGTGCGTGGACTTCAAGCCCGACCACGATTTCCCATGTGCCGGTCTTGCCTTCGATCGTGTAGCTCATTTCGCGCCCTCCGCACGGATGGCAGGCCGGTGGGTGAAGCCCGCTGCACTTTCCAGCGCGCTGCCTGCGGCCAGCAGGGTTTCCTCATCAAACGGACGACCGATCAGTTGCAGGCCAAGCGGCAGGCCCGTATCCCCAAGCCCGACCGGCACCGACATGGCGGGCATACCCGCCATGGAGGCAGGAACGGTGAAGATATCGTTCAGGTACATCTGGACCGGATCATCACTCTGCTCACCCTGCGCAAAGGCAGGTGTCGGCGCGGTGGGGGTCAGCAATACGTCAACCTGCTGGAAGCATTCCGTAAAGTCGCGGCGGATCAGTGTGCGGACCTTCTGCGCCTTCAGATAATAGGCATCGTAATACCCGGCGGACAGGACATAGGTGCCCATCATGATGCGGCGACGCACTTCCGGTCCGAAACCCGCACGGCGGGTTGCTTCGTACATGGCATCGAGCGTCTGGCCTTCCACGCGCTCACCAAAACGCAGGCCATCATAACGGGCCAGGTTGGATGAACACTCGGCAGGGGCCACAATGTAATAGGTGGCAAGGCCATATTTCGTGTGGGGCAGGGACACATCCACGATTTCGCAGCCCGCGGCCCGAAGCCATTCGATACCCTGCTGCCATGCCGCACCGATTTCTGCCGACAGGCCCTCGGCACGGTATTCACGCGGAATACCAACCTTCAGCCCCTTCAGGCTGCGGCCAATGGCTGCCGAATAATCCGGCACGTCCCTGTCGACGCTGGTGCTGTCACGCGGGTCAAACCCGGCCATGGACTGCAGCATGATGGCACAGTCACGCACGCTACGCGCCATGGGTCCCGCCTGATCGAGAGAGGAGGCATAGGCAATCGTGCCGAACCGGCTGCACCGGCCATAGGTGGGCTTGAGCCCCACAATGCCGCAATAGGCAGCGGGCTGGCGGATGGAACCGCCGGTATCAGTGCCGGTAGCACCCATGGCCAGCCCGGCTGCAACAGCTGCGGCTGAACCACCGGACGAACCGCCGGGCACCAGCACGGTATTGGCCTCACCCTTGCGCTTCCACGGATTTTCGACCGGCCCGAAAGCCGAGGTGATGTTGGCCGACCCCATGGCGAATTCATCAAGATTGGTCTTGCCGACAAACACCGCGCCATCGCGCAGCAGGTTGGCCGTGACCGTGCTTTCGTATGGGGGAACGAAATTTTTCAGGATATTGCTGGCCGCCGTGGTCCGCACGCCCGTAGTGCAGAACAGATCCTTGATACCCAGCGGGATACCGGTCAGCGGCTTTGCCTCGTCCCGCGCCAGCGCGGCATCGGCATGGGCCGCGGCTTCAAGGGCCGCGTCGGATGTGGGGGTGATATAGGCGTTAAGGCGCGGGTTCAGCGCCTCAATGGCGTCCGTATGGGCGCGCACCAGTTCCACGGCGCTGAAGGCGCGCTTGCGCAGGCCAGCCGCGGCATCGGCAATCGTCAGTTCGGTCAGGCTCATTTTATTCAACAACCTTGGGTACGGTATAGAAGGGGCCAACAGCATCGGGCGCGTTGGACAGGACGGCCTCACGGCAATTGCCGTCGGTCACCACGTCCTCACGCGTGCGCAGGGCGGCGTGGCCCGTGCCGACCATGGGGGAGACCCCCTCGACATCGACCTCGTTCAGCTGCTCGACCCAGCCGAGGATCCCGTTAAGCTCCCCTTGCAGGGACTGAAGATCAGACTCGTCAATACCAATCCGTGCCAGTCTGGCAATGCGGCGGACGGTCGCGGGATCAAGCGACATGAAGCAATAACTTTCCATCGTAACAGGGGAAGAATATCCTGCGGCGCAGGACCTGCTGAGGAACATACCCCCGACCATGCCCCTGTTCAACATATCCGATCTCCGTTCCCGCCTGCGCACGGGCCAGCGCCTGCTGGGGCTGGACCCCGGACGCAAGACAATCGGCGTCGCCCTGTCGGATGTGGGGCTGATGCTGGCATCGCCCCATATGGCGCTCAAGCGCGGGAAACTGTCTGTCGTCGCGGCCGAAATCAGCCGGATCGCCCATACACAGGATGTCGGCGGGCTAGTGGTCGGCCTGCCCCTTTCGCTGGATGGCAGCTTTGGCCCCGCAGCGCAGGCGGCGCGGGACTGGACGCTCAACCTGTCGGACATGACCGGACTGCCTGCCGCGATGTGGGATGAACGGCTGTCCTCATCCGCCGTGAACCGCTTCCTGATCGCGGAAGCCGACATGACCCGCCAGCGCCGGGGGGAGGTCGTGGACCGGATGGCCGCCGCCTATATCCTGCAGGCGGCCCTTGATGCCTCCATCACGCCCGCTGCGGAGGAATGAATTGCGAACTCGTGATGGCATGACTGGATTGTTCTAAACACCGACCCGGTCGGGGCAGGGGCTGCTATGGTCCCTGCCACCACCGGCGCATATCAGAAGGCATCATTCCCGTCTGCCAGACTGCCGGACCCTACGTGCCAAAATACGAGGAGACCGGCCATGCGTCTGCCGCATCTGCACCTGCCTTACCTGCATATTCATGTGCATGACCGCCCACTGGCGGGTGATCCACATCCCCACAACCCGTTCCACTGGAAGCTGTATTTCTGTGAGGCGGTAGCCACGGCCGTCCTGATGATTCTGGGCCTGAGCGCGGTTATCCTCCTTACCGCACCCGGCAGTCCGTTATCGGCCCCGCTGCTTCACCACCCCTACATCCAGACCGCGCTGTGCGGGCTGTGTTTTGGCCTGTCGGGCACGGCGGCAGCCATGACCCCGTTTGGCAAGGTCAGCGGGGCGCATATCAATCCTTCCGTCACGCTGGCGTTTTCACTGGCGAAACGCATTGGGGGGATCGATGCCTTCAACTACATGATCGCGCAGGTGATCGGGGCCTTCCTTGGTACGGCGATGGTGTATGAAGCCGGAAAACTGGTGGCATGGTGGGGCAATATGGCCGTGGCCGTGCATTACGGGGCGACGGTGCCGTATGACCACATATCCATCTGGTGGGCGATGTGGTCGGAAATGTTCGTGACCGCAGCCCTGATTGCCATGCTGTACTGGCTTGCAGCCCATCCGCGCTGGAAATTCATCACGCCGTGGTCCGGCGGGCTGTTTTTCCTTGTCATGAACCCGATTACGGCATGGCTGTCCGGCAACAGCGTCAATTTCGCCAGGACACTGGCCCCGGCCCTGTTCGCGGGGGAATGGGCGGGATTATGGGTTTATGTGGTCGGGCCGTTTGCAGGGGCGTCACTTGCCGTCATGGCCATCCGCATGAATTTACTAGGCAAACTGCACCTGCTTGAAGCGCGACTGGTCAATTTCGGCCATCATGGTCGTGTGCCAGGACTGGATGACCCGCACCGCAAGCTGAACCACCCCGATGATCACCTCCACATCCCTCCGGCATCAGAACCGGCGGGAGAGGGGACCGCGCCCGGCGCAACCCACGTCTGACATAATCCGTTGTTTTGTCAGGCGGGCATTCGCGGCCATATTCACCAGCCGCGCCGCCAGCCATGGGCCGCCGAGGGAGAAAGCATAATAATGAAGCGTTTTTTCAATACGCGAGACACAATCGTAACTGAATCTCTGGACGGTTTCCTGCGCTCTGCCGCAGGGCAGCACCTGTGCCGACTGGATGGTTACCCCGATACCTGCGTCATCATGCAGCGCGAACCGGACCGGACACAGGTTTCCATCATTTCCGGTGGCGGGTCCGGACATGAACCCGCCCATGCCGGATTTGTGGGCAGGGGCATGCTGACGGCTGCCGTGTGCGGCGCGCTGTTCGCCTCGCCATGTGTGGACGCAATCGTGGCGGCCATCCTTGCCACGACGGGAGAGGCCGGGTGCCTTCTTGTCGTCAAGAACTATACCGGTGACCGGCTGAACTTCGGCCTTGCAGCTGAACGCGCCCGCACGATGGGCAAACAGGTTGAAGTCGTGATTATCGGTGACGACATCGCCCTGCCGGATTCCACCACACCACGCGGCGTTGCGGGCACGGTGCTGGCGCACAAGCTGGCCGGTTACGGATCCGCGCAGGGCTGGGATCTGGCGCGTATTGCCGATTTCTTACGCATGGCCGCAAAGCGTATGCGCACCATCGGCCTGGCGCTTGAGGACTGCAATCCGTACGAGCCGGGGCGCGGCAGCCGCCTTACAGCCGATCAGGCCGAACTGGGCCTTGGCATCCATGGTGAGCCGGGCGCGCAGCGTATCGCACTGGCCAGCGCCAATGATCTCATGCACAGGGCCGCCGCCACGCTGGAAGCCAGTCTGCCCGCTAATGCAGGCGACAGCCGTCACGCCCTGCTGCTCAACAACCTCGGCTGCGTGCCGGAGGTGGAGATGACGCTGCTGCTGGAATCCTTCAGCCATGTACCGCTGGCGCGCCACGTCTCGCACATCATCGGTCCGGCATCCCTGATGACCGCACTGGACATGAACGGGTTCTCGCTCACCCTGATTGAACTGGACGATACCATCCGGCAGGCCCTTGAGGCACCTGTCCAGCCACATGCGTGGCCCGGTATCGCGCCGCTGGACGCGCCTGCAATCGTGCCCATGCCCGAAATGCCCGATCCGTTCCCTTACAAGCCAACCCGCAATGCCACGATGGCAGGTCTGCTGGAACGCGGTGCGGACATTCTGGTGGCCAACGAAGCGCCACTTAATGAACTGGATGGCAAGATCGGGGATGGCGATGCGGGTTCCACCTTTGCCGGTGCGGCCCGTGACATCATTGCCGCCATCGACCGGCTGCCCATGGATGACCCGCACCAGCTCATGACTACAATCGGCAATATCCTGACCCAGCATGCGGGTGGTTCGAGCGGCGTGCTGTTCGCCATCATGTTCTCGGCCGCCGGACGTAGCGAGCAACCGTGGCAGCAGGCCCTGCGCGATGGACTGGCCCATATGATGGAATGCGGGGGCGCCAGACCGGGTGACCGCACCATGATTGATGCGCTTTACCCTGCGCTGGAAACACTGGCTGATGGCGGCACGTTGCGGCAGGCCGCCCAGGCCGCCCGCAAGGGGGCCGATTCAACCACTACGATGAACAGCGCCCGTGCGGGCCGTGCAGCCTACGTGCCCAGTGCACATGTCCGTAATGTGCCCGACCCCGGCGCGGAAGCCGTAGCCCGCCTGCTGGAAGGGCTATCCGAAGGCTGATGAAAGAAGGGGTGCCCCCGAAGGCAGGCAACCCCTCATTTCATGATATTACTGCTGCGGTGCGGTACCGCCATGCGTGCTGACACCGGGGCCACCGCCGCCGTCCGATCCGCCACCGGCTGGCTTGGGTTTGTCACACCCGGCAAGACAGCCAACAATGGCCACGGCAAACATCATCCGCGTAAGGTTGCGCACTGGTTTTCTCCTCTCCAGCTATTCTGGCTTTCAAGGGGAGTTAACCGCCCGACCGCACCACGGTTGCGTGTAAAAACCGGACAGCGCCGCATAAGCAGTTCAACAGACACCATTTCACGCATGCGCGCGCAGCAGCGGTAGCGGTGCTGGAAGGAAGGATGTTCCATCCGATCCGTGTCCGTTTATGTCCGCCCTAGCGGACAGCCTGTTTTCGGAAAAAACGTTCAACAGCCAGCATGCCGAGCAGTTTCGCGACTTCGAATCCCTCGCGTGTCTGATCGATGAGGTAACGCATAACGGCCTCCTCTTTAGACTATCGGATTACATTGTGTCGCATCGTCACACCAGACGGAAGAAAAAACGTCCCGCCCGGTGTTCACGATTGCCGTTCTGTCTCTGCACGGAAAAGGTCGTGCAGGAAACCCCGAAAAATCAGCCCTGCTGTTTTTCCGCCGCCCTGGCGAACAGTGCGGAAATGGCTGCCTGTGCCTCGGTCTGGATGCGCTTGAGATGCTCTTCGCTTTTAAAGCTTTCAGCGTAGATCTTGTAAACATTTTCCGTGCCGGATGGACGCGCTGCAAACCAGCCGTCCATGGCTTTTACCTTCAGCCCCCCGATTGCCGCGTCGTTGCCCGGCGCACGGGTCTGGGTGCTTTCGATCGGCTCACCGGCCAGTTCATCCATACCGATCTGCTCGGGGGTCAGGTTTTTCAGAAGTGCCTTTTCCTCCGGGTTGGCCGGGGCGTCGATACGGGCGTAGTACGGCGTGCCAAGGCGGCCCGTCATGTCTTCATACGCGGCACCGGGGGAACGACCGGTACGGGCCGTGATCTCGGCGGCAAGAAGGCCCATGATGATGCCGTCCTTATCCGTCGTCCATACCGTGCCATCACGACGCAGGAAGGACGCACCGGCACTTTCCTCCCCCCCGAACCCAAGGGAGCCATTATACAACCCGTCAACGAACCATTTGAACCCGACAGGCACTTCAACCAGCCTGCGGCCCAGTTCCTTCGCCACCCGGTCGATCATGCTGCTGCTGACAACCGTCTTGCCCACAGCGGCATTCGCGCCCCAACTGCCGCGGTTGTTGAACAGGTATTCGATGGCGGTGGCCAGATAATGGTTCGGGTTCATCAATCCATACTGACCCGACACGATGCCATGCCGGTCAGCATCGGTATCGTTGGCGAAAGCGATATCAAAACGCCCGCGCATACCCACAAGGCGTTCCATGGCGTAGGGGGAGGAACAGTCCATGCGGATCTGCCCGTCCCAGTCCGCCGTCATGAACCGGAAGGTGGGATCGACCTCCGTGCTGACAACGGTCGCATTGATGCCATAGCGGTCAATGATGGGTTGCCAGTAATCCACCGCAGCCCCGCCCAGCGGGTCGATACCGATGGAAATGCCGCTGTCACGGATAATGTCCATATCCACGACCGCTGCCAGATCGTTCACATAAGGCGTTATGTAATCGTGACGCTGCACGGTTGGGGACTGCAACGCTGCTTCATAGTCAATGCGCTTCACCCCTTCCATATTTTTGCCGATGTAATCGTTGGCTGCGGTTTCCACCACCTTGGTAATATCGGTATCGGCAGGGCCACCATGGGGGGGATTGTATTTGAAACCACCATCTTCCGGCGGGTTGTGAGACGGAGTGATGACAACGCCATCGGCCAGCGCGCTGCTGCGGTCGCGGTTGTAGGTCAGGATGGCATGCGAAACGACGGGGGTAGGGGTGTAGCCGTCCTTTGCGTCAATACGGGTTTCCACACCATTTGCGGCAAATACCTCAAGTGCCGATTTCAGCGCAGGCCGGGACAGCGCATGCGTATCGATCCCGATGAAAAGGGGACCATCAATGCCTGCACCCTTCCGATAATCGCAGATGGCCTGGCTGATCGACAGGATATGATTTTCATTAAAACTGGTGGTCAGCGATGAACCCCGGTGTCCCGATGTTCCGAACGCTACCCGTTGCGCCGTAATGGCCGGATCGGGTTTACGGGTATAATAGGCATCCAGCAGGGCATCGATATTGACAAGACGGTCCGGATCGACCGGCTTGCCGGCAAAATGACTGATGCTGGACATTGACTGCTCCCAAAATATGGTAATGCAAACACTCTGTAGGGTTAAATGTGACTTTTCAATGGACTGCGTTGATCGGGCCTACCGTATGGACAGATACGACAACCAGCAACGCCTCTCCTCCCGCCTGCTTCAGGCATGACCCTGACGAGAACCACGCTACCAAAAAACACATATAAATTTCCTTACAGGCAGGTCTGATGGGCGTCCACCCCAAACCATGGACCTGACCATCTGCCTGCATCCCGGACGCACAGGACTATATGCTTATCCAGACCGCTTTCGTTTCCTGAACTACCGCTCACGATCGCGCGTGCCGGTTGCAACATTCTCGCGGAATGCCCATCTGTACCGGCATGAACGATCCCATGATGGCTGATACCCGCCCACGCCACCCACTATCGGATGAGCATAAGCGCCGGGAAAGGCTAGACCGGTTACTCCGGCGCCTGCCTGCGCGCGGCGAGCGGGCAATGATCTGGCTGCTTCAGCCCGGCAGGGCATGGCTGCGTGGGATTCTTGGCTGCCTGCTGATTCTGGGGGGCGTGCTGAGCTTTCTGCCCATACTCGGGTTGTGGATGCTGCCGCTGGGCATCATCCTGCTGGCCGAAGACGTGCCGGCACTCCGCAGGCTCAGCGCCCGTATGCTGGAATGGATAGAGCAGCGTCATCCCAACTGGCTTGCCCCGCCACGTGACGGTTCATGCCAGCCGGACCGGAACTGACCGGCTTATCAGACCATAATTGGTAAAGTGGGTCGGGGCAGGAACAGTTTCAGTTCCCGCCGCGTGTCTTTGCCTTCTTGCGGCCGACAACGGACAGCCGGGTAGTGACCAGACCATAGCCCATCTGCTGCACGATGGTATCCAGCAGGGCATCGAGTTCGGCATTCTCGAACTCGATCACCTTACCGCTGTCGGCATCGATCAGATGATAGTGATCCCCATGGTCGCCATCGGCCACTTCATAGCGGGCACGACCGCCGCCGAAATCGCGCCGTTGAAGAATTCCATTTTCTTCAAACAGGCGGACGGTACGGTACACGGTGGCAATGGAAATACGGGAGTCCACGGCCACCGCACGGCGGTACAATTCTTCCACATCCGGGTGATCATCGCTGTCTGACAGGACAAAGGCGATCGTCCGACGCTGGCCTGTAAGTTTCAGGCCACGCTGACGGCACAGATCCGCAAGGGGAGAATCGGGGGAAGTCTGCTCTTTCATTGCTCTGTAACGTAATCCAAACAGACCATGGGGGTCCAGTAGGGATAAGCAGTTCGGGCTATCGATTTTAATTGCAATTGATAATCTTTCGCATTATACAATCATCACCGACACAACAGGGAGCGGGCTCTGCTACGGCCCGAGCGGATGATGACCGACACGACAGTTTTCATGAATGATCTTTCGTGCAGCGAACGCCTGCTGGTCTGGTGCGTGCGCCGCCTGAACGGCAACCCCCATGACCGTTCCACCGTACCGGGGCTGGCGCTACCATTTTTCCGGGCGGATTTCGCCGCTGTGGCAAATGCATTCCATATGGCGCTGGCCCGGCTGCGCGCCTTTCAGGCCCAGCCGGTGGATGTGGCGATATGCAGCGCCACGCGGCTGACCCGCACGGAAAATCACTTTCTGGCCGCCGCCGCCGCCGCACAGGAAGGACGCGAGGCGGAGGTGCGTCGCGCGCTAAGGCCCGTTTTCCTTCATCATCATGTGCTTTCGCCCTTTGCCGCCGCCATTACCCAGCTTGGCGCGTGCATGGCGGGTGCAGGCTACTGGCTGCCACGCCGGGGGCAGGGCACCACGACATCGGGCAGGGTACCTGTCACGCGCCTGCGCTGGAACCACGGGCGGGGAACGGACGGTGCAAATGCAGCCCCCGCCGCGCACGCAGCCAACGGGGCCCACCAGCCTGTAGGGGCTGGCAGCCTTGGCACCCTGCGCTGGCATGATGCCGACATGGCAAGCGCCCATGTCATGTGGCCCCGTAGCGCGGCCCTCGCCCAGACAGGGGGCGTATGAAAAACGCCCTGAAGCGCGGGCCATATCGACTGGCCTGCGCATCAGGGCGTCAGGGGCGGCAAACAGTCACCGCCATGGTCTGCCCGCGAACGGGCAGGGGATCAGGTCAGTCCTGATCGGGAGCGGCGGCGGAGTTCAGCTTGATGTAGCGTTCAATGCCGATCTGCTTGATCAGGTCGAACTGACGGTCAAGGAAGTCTTCATGCTCTTCCTCATTCACCAGGATCTTGAGCAGCAGATCACGCGAGACATAATCGCGCACGCTTTCACAATAGGCGATGCCTTCACGCAGGTCGCCAATCGCCTTTTCTTCCAGCTTCAGGTCGCATTTGAGGATTTCCTCAACGTCCTGACCAACAAGGATCTGGTTGTAACGCTGCACGTTGGGCAGGCCACCCAGATAAAGGATGCGCTCGATCAGCCAGTCGGCATGACGCATTTCCTCGATCGATTCCTCGTATTCCTTCTTGCCCAGCAGGGTCACGCCCCAGTGGCGCAGCGTGCGGGCATGCAGGTAATACTGGTTGATGGCCGTCAGTTCATTGGTAAGCTGTGTATTAAGGTGTTCGATAACCTTGGGGTCTTTAATCATGGATCGTGCTCCCATCCTGCCTGTCTGCCGCCCAGGTTACTCCTGTTGCAACCTGCGGTGCGTTAAAAAAAGCGTTGCATAACCGTCGCCTGCGCGCAACCCTGACGTAATCGTGGCCGACGGGCCGCACGCAGTCCGTGGCAGGAAACGACCGCATGAACCATACCACCTACCGCACGCTGGATGCAGTCGGCATCCGCGATCTGATCGCGGGTCTGCCGGACATTGCCGCGCGCCTTGGCGGCACGGTGAAACACTGGCAGGTGCTCGAGGTAAGCGACGGCAACCTGAACAACGTATTTATCGTTACCGGCCATACGGGGGAAGTCTGCCTTAAACAGTCATTACCCCATGTCCGTGTCGATCCAGCATGGAAAATGCCACTCGACCGCACGTTTTTCGAGGCCGAATGGCTACGCGCCGTTCAGCCTCTGGCCGGTGCGCTAACGACCGAATTCCTGCATTTTGACCCGGTACTCTATGTCCTGATTGTCGAAAGCCTGTCTGGCCATACCGTCCTGCGCTCCGCCCTGATGCAGGGCGTGGACTGGCCGGGCGTGGCCCCGCGCATCGCAACATTCGTGGCCCACACCACATTCGGCACATCGCTGCTTGCCCGCCCGTTTGAGGACGTATTCACGGCACGGGGCATTTTCTGCGCCAATCAGGCCCTGACGCGCATCACGCTCGATCTGGTGCTTGACCATCCCTACCGTGACCATCCGCGCAACCACTGGGAAGAACCGGAACTGACCCCGATCGTGCTGGATATCCGATCCAGTGCGGCGACCCTGATGGCGGTCGAGAACCTGCGCCGCCGGTTCCTGTCGCAGCCACAGGCCCTGCTGCATGGCGACCTGCATACCGGTTCGATCATGAGCACGCCGGACGATACGCGCGTGATTGATGGCGAATTTGCCCTGTATGGCCCTATCGGATTTGATTGCGGCATGTTCATCGGCAATCTTGTCCTGCATTATTTCGCCACCCCGGACCACGCCGCGCGACAGGCGACATTGCGGGACATAGCGGCCTTCTGGGCCTGCTTTCAGGAACAGTTCCTGATATTATGGAACATGAATGAAGCAGCGCCTGCTGGCACACTCCGTCCGCTTGCCTACGGACCGGCGGCGCGTGTGGCGCAGCAGGCGTTCATTGATGAAATCCTGATTGATACAATCGGCTTTGCCGCGGTCGAGATCATCCGCCGCCTTATCGGCTATGCACATACTGCGGATTTTGACGCCATAGCTGATCCACAGCAGCGTGGCGCGTGCCGTGCGGGGGCATTGGCCTTTGCCTATCATGTACTCGAACATCACGCGGAGGTGGTGACGATAGGCGACTTCCTGTTCAGTCTGGGCGAACGGGAAAAGACAGGGCTGTAAACACACCCTGACCCTGTAACAGTTATTCCGCCTGCTTCTTCCCCGTCATATCAGGCATGAGGGCCGCAAGCCGGTCCATGGAGTGGTGCAGGTCCCGCACGATCTCCTCCACCGGTCGGTGCGGGGCAGGGCGATGGAAATAGCGCGGAAACGAAATCGCGCACCCGACCTGCGCCCGTGTCATATCCAGTCGGGCTTCGGCATCATGGGGCCGGATCATGCTGGCGAACCACGCATGCGGGTCCTGCGCCATATCGGTTAGAAATACCGTACGGGTTGGTGCGTCATCATACACCGGACGTTCGACCACGAGGCTGCGGTAGAGAAAATCCCGCCCTGCCACAATGCGCGAAAATCCCATCCGACGGGATGCTGATGGCCAGTCGATCCCATCACCTCCGTCAAAAGGGGTATCCGGGTCGTGACAGGGGACTCTTTCCTGCGGCGCATCGGCTGCCAGCATGTCCCAGTGCTCCGCTGCGCCATCTTCCCCCTCATGCAGGACCACATCCATCTCCGCGCCTGCCATGCAGGCTTCCATGATGGCGCTGAGGTGCCCCGGCGTCATTTCTCGACGTTTTTCACCACTGCTGCGCATCGCCCTGCGCCATAGGAAGGAGGCATCAATCAGTCGCACTTTACCCTGCCGGGCGGCGGGCTTGTGGTTATCAAGTATCCACACATATGTAGCGATGCCGGTATTGACGAACATGCCCATGGGCAGGGCAATGATGGCATCGATCAGATCGTGTTCCACCAGATAACGCCGAATGGCGGATTCCCCGCTTTCCGCGCCGCCACCAGATAGTGCGCCCGCATGGGTCACAACCCCCACACGGCTGCCGCCATGGCGGGGGCTGCGCATCTTTGCCAGCAGATGCTGCATGAACAGCATCGACCCATCCGACAAACGGGGCAATCCGGCAGGGAAACGCCCGGCTGAACCACGGGCATGTTCCGCCTGTATCGCGGAGCGGATGTTGCGCCAGTCCAGCCCGAACGGTGGATTGGCCAGCATGCGGGCGAAATGCCGCTTCCCGTGTCCGTCTTCCGTCAGCGTATTGCCCTGCGTAATCTGCGCAGGCGACTGCCCCCGCAGCAACAGATCGGCCCGACACAGCGCACAGTACTGCTGGCCCAGTTCCTGACCGAACAGGCGTATTTCCGTCCCCCGCGTCTGCAACCGGTCCGCCGCACGCCCCAGCAACGCGCCCGTTCCGGCGGCAGGGTCATACAGATCATGTCGCGTGGGGACCGTATCGGTAGCAAAAACGAGATCCACCATAAGGTCCGTGACCTCCGGCGGGGTGTAATGCACGCCCGTGCCCCGACTGGTGGTGAAATGATGGACCAGTTCCTCAAACAGGCGCGCCATGCCTTCGGTGCCATAACGCGCAGGCGCCAGATCAAGGGCCGCGAAATGCGCTGCGACCGCGTCCAGCAGTTCCGCCTGCGCCAGACGGTGGGCAAGCGCACGCACATCAAGCTGCGTCATGATGAACTGAACGGAACGGGGCAGCCGCGCCAGCAAGGTCTCGAACGTCGCAAGTCCGTCCACCGCCTGCGCTACACCCGCCAGTCCGGCAGCGGAGCGAGTGCGGGCCTGCTCCATACGACGCAGCACCGTAAAGGCCAGAATGACCGGCCCATACTCATCCGGCTGCAACGCGCCACGTAACAGATCAGCGATACGCCAGATGGCGCCAGCCGTAAGTAGCGGGCGATGCATATCTGTCTCAGCCAGCCTGGCCTGCACGCTCTTCCGCCGCCGCCGTGCGCCACAACGACAGGGCAACCGCGATGACGGCAGGCCCAATGAACAGACCCAGCAGACCGAAGACATGCAGCCCGCCAAGAATGGCCGTCAGCACCGCAAGGAACGGAATGCTGGTGCTGCCGCTGATCAGCTTGGGCCGGACGAAATGATCCCCCGCGCCATAGGCAATCGTGCCGATGACGCCCACAATGATCGCCTGCGTCACCCCGTTCGTGGCAAAAGTCATGAGCGTAGTCGCGCACAGTAGGATCGGCCCGCAGAACGGGATGATACTGACAACGGCAGTCAGCAGCGTAAGCAGGGCAGGGTGCGGGGTTCCGGCAATGAAATACCCGATCCCCACCAGCACGCCCTGACCCAGCCCGACCAGAACCAGTCCAGCTACAGTACCACGCACGGCGCCCACCGTATTGCGGATGACATCGCGCGCCCGTCCACCCAGAAAACGGCGGCCAACGGCACGGATATCAGCGATCAGCGTATGGGACGCAGCCAGATAGAAATAGACGGACAGGGTGGCGATGACGAATGTTTCGGTCATTTCCATCACACGATGCGGAAGCTGCCGTCCGTCGCTCGACGCAAACATGCGCGAGGCCACGCTGGTCCAGTGTCGCAGTTCATCGGGATCGGACAGGTAATGCTGCCACAGCGCTGACAGTCGGGGGCCGAAACGCGGTATTTCCGCCACCTGCGGCGAGACGGGAATGCCATCATGCAGTGCGTCGCGTCCCCATGCCATGAGGGAGGGTATTTCCATCCCCGCCCGTACAGCCATGGCGATCATCGGCACGGCCAGCAGCGCAAAAATGCCACCAGCAATCAGACCTGCGGCCAGACCATTGCCCATGCCGCGTTCGATCAGCCTGCGGTATAACGGGTAGGTTGTGATCGTCAGGATGCCACCCCATACGAATGCAAACAGGAATGACTGTTCAATCCACGCGGAAAACGACAGGACTGCACATACAAATATAAAGGTCCCGATATACTGGGTCCGGCTCCGGTTATCTTCCATATGGCTGTTCTGTCCTGTTTCTGTTGATGCACTGTCGGAATAAATATAAACTACACACGGCAAAACGGCATGAAGACCTGTATAGTCCTGTGCCCTGCGCCCCTCATGGCAGAAGAAGGTAAAGAGGGTGTATAGACCGCGTGTGCGGGGCTATGGCGGGATTACCCTCCCTGTTCGCACGCGATATGAACGCCGCCTGCACCATCGCGTCTGCATGAATGTTCAGCAGGTCAGTTGCCCGTTGACCGCCGCAACCCGTAACGCCGCACGATATTCCTCCAGATGGGCAGCAACACGCTCGCGTGCCCTGACCTGACTGGCGTGCCGATCCTGCTTCCTCCATACCATTTGTGCAATTTCTCGCTGTGTGGGCAGGGGCGGCAGGCATAATTCCAGCGATGCGAGGGTAGCTGTATCGAGTTCCGCAAATACGCTGCCCCCTGCACGCCGCCGCAACTCGGACCCGGCGGTGTGAAGAAACAGGGCCGCATAACATGGGTCCACATCTTCCGTCCGACGCACCAGCGCCTTGCAGCCCTGACTGACCGAAAGCGGTCCCCGTCCAATACCTACCCGCCCCACCGGCGCACGGGTGGACACAACCAGCGCACCCGCCGGAACCACAGCCGCACGGCAGGATTCAAGCCCGATGGCGGACAGGCTGCGCGCACCGCCGGTAATCCATGCGGGCGGCCCATCCGGCAGGTCCGCAGGGGTGATCCATGTCACATCGCCCCCCCAGTTCTCTGGCCGGGTGGTCGCGGGTGTGCCGCCGCCTGTTATGTCAAACATGGCGGCAAGGGGACGTATGACATGACCAGGCGGCACGGAGGGAGGCCATGCGCCGCCATCATAACCAATGGCATGCTGGATTTCCGCCCTGATCCATTCCCCCGCAAGCGCAGCCTGCCGGGCCAGTTCAGCCATCTGGTCGTCGATCCGTTGCATCGCATGATCCAGCATCGCTGCAATCGCCTTCTGCCGAGACAGCGGAGGACAGGGCAAGGGGAGGGAGTTCATCCGCGCCCGCACCAGCTTGCGGCGCGTCGTACCGTCCACATGGGCGGCGTAGTATACCGTATTGAGCGCATGGGCCAGAAAGCGTCCGTCTATCCCCGCCCTGGGGCGCAGGACATGGACGTGATTGCCTGCCCATAGCGGTCCCTCATGAAAAAATGCGACATCCCGGCTAGGGTCGAGAAAGGGCGCACCGTCTTCACCCAGCAGTACAAGCGCCCCGTCAAACAGGGCCTGATCCACATATCCGGTTATCCCACTCGCACCGTGATAGGGCACCGCCCCGGACCGCTGCGCGCGCTGGGCCCGATTAAGGGGCACCCGCCGGGTATCAAGACAGTCCACAAGCGCGCCAAGGGGGGCCACAGGCCAGCATGATGTCATAGCGTACCTTTGTAAGCGCCATATCCATCCGCCGTCGAGGTCAGGACAGCGACATTACATCCGACCGGGCATGCTGGCCCTGTGCCACGAAGTAGTATACACCGCACGACGCACCTGCGCAGCACTGGCATAAGGCGCATTGCCATGGCTCCATGCCGGGCCATGGCTGACTACAGGGTTTCATGACGCGTCCAATCAAACCGTTCCGGACTGAATTCCGGTCCATTCTCGCCATTGCGGGCCCGATGGGTCTTTCGCAGTTCGCCCAGATGCTGATGGGCCTGACCGATGATGTGCTGCTGGGCAGCCTTGGGGCCAGCGCGCTGGCGATCGGCGGCCTTGCCACGGGCACATTCTTCACGCTGACCGCCATCCTGGCCGCCGTGATCGAAGCAGGCGGCATATTGCTGGCACAGGCGCGCGGACGTCAGGATCATGCCGTCCTTGGCACCATTATCACATCCATGCTGCTGGTGGCCGTGGTCCTGTGTGTGCCTGAACTGTTCTGTCTGGCCCATGTCGATACCCTGCTGGCATGGATGAACGAACCGCAGGCCATCCGCGCGCCAGTGGCCGATTTCGTCCGTATCCTGATGTGGGCGGTGCCGCCCGCGCTGCTGGGACAGGGCATCCTGACAACGGCGCTGCCCGTCATGGGGGCACAGGGCATCCTCATGCGGGTGACGCCGTGCATTACCGTCATCAACGGCCTGTTCAATGCGACCCTCATCCACGGCTGGTTCGGCCTGCCCGCGCTGGGGTTGCATGGGTCCGCCATCGCCACGGTCATCACGCTGTGGTGCATGCCGGTCATCATGCTGGCCTTCATGATGCGCAGGCCCGAACTGCGCGTGGCCCTGCGTCCGCGCATGCATGAATGGGGATATACGCTCGCGCTGCTTCGCACGGGCCTGCCAATGCTTGCAGCCGCCATGGCGGAGGTCACGCTGTTCCAGGCCAACAGCCTTGAAGCCGCCCGGCTTGGCAACAGTGCACTGGCGGCCTTCCAGATCATGCTGGGGATCGGGATGCAGTTCTTCGTGCTTTATCTGGCGCTGGGACAGGCATGCAATATCCGTATCGGTTACTGGACGGGGCGGGGTGACCCCACCATGGTCCGCCGTACGGCATGGGCCGGGATGATACTGGGCATCGTGACGGCCAGCCTGGCGACTGTCGCCTTGGCAGCAGGACGATACCCCATCATCGGCTGCTATCTGGACATGACGCAGCCGGGCAATGCGGAGGCAGTGCAGATGGCCCTGACGCTATTGCTGGTTGGTGCAGCCTTCCAGATCCCCGATGCAGTGCAAGTCGTCGCAACCGGCATCCTGCGCGGGCAGGGCGATACTGCCATTCCGATGGTACTGGCCATTATCGGCTACTGGGGCATCGGCTTTCCCAGCGGCGTATCGCTTGCCTTCCACCATGGCATGGGCCCCGCCGGATTGTGGTGCGGGATCGGGATCGGGCTGGTCAGCGTGTTCACGCTGCACGGCACGCGCATCCTGTGGCGCATGCGAAAGCAGACCCATCGCGCGCGCACATAACAATCGGCGCGTGGCTACAGCCGGTGGTGCATTTCCTCACGGATGCTGTTGCACTTGCGGGTAAAGACCCCGGCCTGTGACGCGGTCATGAAATTGATCAGAAAGGCGCCAAGCAGGGAACAGAAGGACAGGATGATCAGCACCCGCCCCATAAGCGAGATGATCCCGCCGTAATGTTCAGCCGAGTACCACAGCAGCCCGAGGCTTAATACCGCACCAAATACCCCCAGCACCCCGGTAGAGCGGATAAGGGATTCCTCTTCCCGGATGAAAGCGGATGATTCCTGCCATAACAGGAACAGTTTGCGATCCATTTCCTGCACTGCGGCAGTATAGGCTTCCGCATCGTCCGGGTGCTGGTGATCGCTCCCGCTACGGTGCAGTTCGAGTTCCTGCCTTGCCTTGGCAAAGACGCGCCTGCGTTCCTTGATGGCGGGCAGGCTGATATCGACAAAGCTGAGAATGGCTACATTCAGCCCGGCAGAAAGCTGGATTACCGCCTGAAAATCACCCCAGATCACAGGCTGCCCCCGTGAAGGACCATATAACCGCGCACTCGAGAACCCTGATCAATAATCCGTTTTCAGCCTGCACGGATGGCACGCCAGTCATGGCGCACCCGGAAAGGCGTCACGCCACCGGCACGATTAGCATGAAGGGCCGGGAATATCCACGCTTCCAACCGGCGGCAGTCACCCGTTCTGCGCAATCCATACAGCGCGAAGAGACATGCAATGCCACCCCAGCGGAGCAACTGGCCGCTCCCTTATCCAGTCCGGCGATGCGATGACCGGGTCCGGAACAATCATACGATAGTCCGCCCATCCGCAACCTGCGGGTTTGATGCGGACATAAAAAGGGGACATGCCGATGATGGCATGCCCCCCGATATCCAGAACAGGAAAACCTGTCCCTTACACCTGCTTGTAAAGCAGGCGGGCCCGCAGCGTGCCCTTGAGCGCACGCAGACGGTCAAGGATGCGATTATCCTTTTCCACGTCACGGCCGGTATCGGCCTCGACCACGACGTAGCCCAGTTCACCCGCAGTCTGCAGGTACTGCGCCGTCACGTTGCAGGCTTCCGAGGAGAAGATTTCGTTAATCTGCAGCATGATGCCGGGCACGTTCTGGTGCACATGCATGAATCGGGTGCCGTGCGGGTTTTCGGGCAACTGCACGGTAGGAAAATTCACGGCCCCCAGCGTTGAGCCGATGTCGGAATAATCAACCAGCTTGCGCGCCACTTCCACGCCGATGCGCTCCTGCGCTTCCGCCGTGGAGCCACCGATATGCGGTGTCAGGATCACGTTATCCAGACCACGCAGCGGGGTCTGGAATTCCTCACCCGCCGCCTTCGGCTCCTTGGGGAACACATCGATCGCAGCACCCAGCAGATGGCCGTCCTTCAGCGCCGCCGCCAGCGCATCAAGATCCACCACGTTGCCACGCGCGTTGTTGATGAGGAAGGAGCCCTTCTTCATCGCCCGGATCTGCGCTTCACCGATCATGCCCGCCGTCTCCGGCGTCTGGGGCACATGCAGGCTGACCACGTCGCTCTGCCCCAGCAGGGTTTCGAGCGTATCGACCGGCGTTGCGTTACCATGCACCAGTTTGTCGATCACGTCGTAATAGAACACGCGCATACCGAAGGCTTCGGCCAGAACGGAAAGCTGTGACCCGATGGAGCCATAGCCCACGATACCCAGCGTCTTGCCGCGCACTTCCCAGCTATTGGTAGCGGATTTTTTCCAGATACCGGCGTTGCATTCCTCGGATTTCGGGAAGATGCGGCGCATCAGCATCACGATCTCGCCCATCACCAGTTCAGCGACCGAACGCGTGTTGCTGTAAGGTGCGTTGAACACCGGAATGCCCCCTTCACGCGCGGCATTCAGATCCACCTGATTGGTCCCGATGCAGAAGCAGCCGATGGCGATCAGGCGATCCGCCTTCTCGATCACTTCGCGCGTAAGCTGGGTGCGCGAACGGATACCGACGATATGAACGCCTTCCAGCGCCTTGTGCAGGGCTTCGCCTTCCAGCGCCGTTTTCAGGCGGGTGACGTTTTCGTACCCGTTTTCCTTCAGCAGGTTGACGGCACTGTCATGCACGCCTTCAAGCAGCAGGATACGGATCTTGTCCTTGGGAAGGGAAAGGTGGCCGTTGGAATGGCTGGTCATGTCGTACGCTCCCGCTCAGTACGGTCAAAGTGGGTCGTCCCTATCCGATTGCCTGCGGCATCGCTAGAGAAAATGTGAATACAAAGCACTACAGTGCGCCTGCGGAACTTCCCAGTAGGGCTGTAATCCGGGGCACAAGGGCTGCATTGCCAACCGCCAGCACGGTCCCGTCGCCGTTCGCGTGCAGTGGCCTGCCGGACCAGTCGGTCATGCTGCCGCCAGCCCCCTCCACCACGGGCACGAGCGCCGCCCAGTCCCATATTTTCATGGTACATTCGGCAATAATATCGATCTGCCCCAGCGCCAGAAGGCCATACGCATAGCAGTCGCCCCCCCAGCTTGTGCGCTTGACCGCCCCGGCCAGCGCATGAAAGCCGGGCAGATGAGGCGGGTCGAGAATTTCCGGCGCGGTGCATGACAGTTCTGCATGCGCCACATCCGGGCAACCGCGCGTGCCAGCCCTGCCGGGCAGGGTGGAGATGTACCGTGTCGCTTCCCCGCGCAGCCCGATCCAGCGTTCACCCGTAACCGGCTGGTCGATCAGGCCAAGGACCGGCACGCCATCATGTAACAGCGCGATCAGGGTGCCAAAGGTCGGGCGGCCCGTCAGAAAGGCGCGCGTGCCATCCACGGGGTCGATGACCCAGCGATAGGGACTCTCCCCCCCTTCAAGGCCGAATTCCTCCCCCATCACGCCAAAGCCGGGCAGGCGCTCGGACAGTACGGCCCGAATCGCACGTTCCGCCGTACGATCGGCAATGGTTACGGGGCTGCTGTCACCCTTGTCGTCGGCCGTCACGCCACGGCGGAAGAAGGGCAGCACGACGGTCCGCGCCACATCCGCCGCGGCAATGGCCGCCTCCATCACCGCATCCCGGGGAAAACCGGCGGGCAGGGCGGACATCAGGGCGCATCCTCATGCAGGGAACGCAAGTAGGCGATCACATCCGCCCGGTCGGTTTCGGACGGGATTCCGGGGAAAGACATCTTGGTGCCCGACGCATATTCGGAAGGCGATCTGAGCCATGCGGACAGGGTGGTGTTGGTCCACGTCTCGTCCTTGTGCGCCTTCAGGGCATCGGAGAATTCGTAGCCCGGAATGTCGCCAACATGCGTACCGACCACCCCGAACAGGTCCGGCCCGATAATGGCGGGGCCATGGGGGGCGGTGCTGTGGCACATCGTGCACTGATGTTCGGCAATGGTACGGCCTTTTTCCACACTGGCCCTGGCCACCAGATCGTCAATGGACGCGCCTGCGGCCTGGGCTGGCTGGGGTATCGCCACACCGGATTTTGCCGGTAGCGGCTCGGGCACTGCCGTATGGGCAACGCCCCAGCTTGCCCCCACCGCAACGGCGGCGATGAGGCAGGCTGCCCCGATCTGGTTAAGGCCTAGACTATCCATGGTATCCGATGTCCTTCCCATACGGTTGCATGAAAACCGCTCCTTACCTAGACTGCCGCGCGCCCCGTGTGAAGCATGCGGGGCTGCGGTCGGCCCCTGCCACCGCCACAGATTACGGATGGCCCAGACCCAGATCCCATGAAGCCTATTGTTCTGATCCCGGCCCGGATGGCCTCGACCCGGCTGCCGGGAAAACCGCTTGCCGACATCGCGGGACGGCCCATGATCGTGCATGTGCTCGATCGCGCCCGCGCGGCTGATGTCGGCCCCGTGGCCGTCGCCACGGCCGAACGTGACATTGCCGATGTCGTGGAACGTGCTGGCGGCACCGCCATTCTGACCGATCCGGGGCTGCCTTCGGGTTCCGACCGGATCTGGCAGGCATTGCAGAAGCTGGACCCTGCGGGGCGGTACGACACCATCATCAACCTGCAGGGCGACCTGCCGGGCGTGGAGCCTGCATGCCTGCGTGCCGTGCTGCGCCCGCTGGATGACCCTTCGACCGATATCGCAACCCTCGTGGCTCCCGTGCAGGATCGGGCCGAGGCGATAGCGGAATCCGTGGTCAAGGTGGCATGTGCGTTCCCGGACGAGGCGACAAAGGCGCGCGCGCTTTATTTCTCCCGCATGCCCATCCCATGGGGCCATGGTCCACTGTGGCATCATGTGGGGATCTATGCCTATCGCCGCGCGGCACTGGCCCGCTTTGTCAGCCTGCCCGAAAGTGCGCTGGAAAAACGCGAAAAGCTGGAACAGCTACGCGCGCTGGAAGCCGGGATGACCATTGGCTGCGCCCGGATCGAAACCGCCCCGTTCGGGGTCGACACCCCTGCGGACCTTGAACGCGCCCGCGTGCTGTCGGGAGCAGGGGCATGAGCGCAAAAAACATCATAGCGTTTCAGGGGCGGCCCGGCGCGTATTCAGATCTTGCCTGCCGTCAGGCACGACCCGGCTGGACCACGCTACCATGCCAGACCTTCGCACAGGCCATAGCCGCCGTGCATGACGGGAAGGCCGAACTGGCCATGCTCGCATGTGAAAACAGCCTGGCGGGCCGCGTGCCCGATATCCATGCCCTGCTGCCACAGGCGGGGCTGTTTATCGTGGGGGAACATTTCCAGCGCGTGGAACACTGCCTGCTTGGCATACCGGGCAGCACGCTGGCTGATGCCCGGCGGGTGCATACCCACCCCGTCGCCATGGCGCAGGTGCGCGGTATCATTGCCGAACTGGCGCTGGACCCGGTGGTGGAATTCGACACGGCAGGTGCTGCCGAAATGGTGCGGGAATGGAATCGCAAGGAAGATGTGGCCGTGGCGTCCGCGCTGGCCGCAGAACTCAATGGACTTGAGATCCTGCGCCGCAATGTGGAAGACGCATCCCATAACACCACGCGCTTTTACATCGCATCACGCAAACCTGCCGTCCTGCCCCCACCCGGAGAGGATTTCCTGACCACGCTGCTGTTCCGCGTGTCCAATCAGCCCGGTGCGCTGTACAAGGCGCTGGGCGGTTTTGCCACGACGGGCGTGAACATGACCCGGCTGGAAAGCTACATGCTGGAGGGATCGTTCTCCGCCACGCAGTTCCTTCTGGACGTGGAAGGTCACCCCGAATCCCCACCGCTGGCGCAGGCACTGCGCGAACTTTCATTCTTTTCGGAACAGCAGGAAATACTCGGCGTCTATCCGGCATCTCCCTTCCGGCGCGGCGGCTGAAGGAAAGGGCATGCAGGCGGGTTTTGCCCCGCGCGCCGCATTGTCTATATAGTAGGGGCACACGCTCCGGGCCAGCGGGGCAGGCCACAGAGAATACGATGCGCCGGGTCCACCGGCACATGCACAGCAGGACACAGTATCCAGGTGGAAACAACCATGTTCAAGGGTTCCATTACCGCCCTTCTGACCCCCATGAACGAGGACGGATCGCTGGATCTGCCCTCCATGGGCCGCTTCATCGACTGGCAGATCCAGCAGGGCGCATCCGCGCTGGTTCCGGTCGGCACCACGGGCGAAAGTCCCACGCTGACGCATGAGGAACATGCGAAGGTCGTAGCCTTCACCATAAAAACCGCAGGCGGGCGCGTACCCGTCATCGCCGGGGCCGGTTCCAACAGCACGGCGGAAGCCGTCGCCATGGCGAAACAGGCCGAACAGGCGGGCGCATCGGGCGTGCTGGTCGTCACGCCCTATTACAACAAGCCTACGCAGGAAGGCGTGTACCGCCACTTCATGGCCGTGGCGGATGCAATCGGTATCCCGGTCATCCTGTATAATATTCCCGGCCGGTCGGTCATCGACATTTCGGTCGAGACAATGGCCCGCCTCGCCAAGCACCCCAACATCATCGGGGTAAAGGATTCCACCGCCAACCTGCTGCGCCCGCTGCTGGTACGCCGTGCGGTCAGCAAGCCGTTCAACCAGATTTCAGGCGAGGACGGGACAGCCGTATCCTTCCTGGCCGCCGGTGGCGATGGCTGCATCAGTGTTACCGCCAACGTCGCGCCCGCATTATGCGCTCAGGTTCAGCAGAGCTGGACGGACGGCAATGTGATGGAGGCCATGGAACTGCAGGACCGTCTGCTGCCGCTGCATGATGCCCTGTTCTGTGAAAGCAACCCCGTTCCGGTCAAGTTTGCCGCCAGCGTGCTGGGGCTTATGGGTGAAACGTGCCGCCTGCCGCTTGCCCCGTTAAGCGATGCCGGTCGTGAGAAGGTCAAGGCCGCACTTTCGGCGGCCGGACTGCTGGACTGAACCCATGGCAGCCAGGAACAAGGGCAGCGGCATGATTTCCACGGGGATCGCCGCGCAGAACCGCAAGGGCCGCTTCAACTACACCATCGTGGAAACGGTGGAAGCGGGTCTGGTGCTGAAAGGCCCGGAAGTCAAAAGCCTGCGCATGGGTCGCGCCACCATTAACGAAGCCTATGCCGGTGAACGGAATGGCGAACTGTGGCTGATCAACAGCTATATTCCTGAGTATCAGGGTGGCGTGCTGTCACGTTTCGAGCCACGCGCCCCCCGAAAGCTGCTGCTGCACAAAAAGCAGGTGGACAAGCTGCTGGGAGAGGTCGCGCGCGACGGCGTAACCCTTGTTCCGCTGGATATTCACTTCAACAGCCGTGGGCTTGCCAAGCTGACGCTGGGTGTGGGTGAAGGCCGCAAGAAGGCGGACAAACGCCACGCCATTGCCGAACGCGACTGGCAACGCGACAAGGCCCGCCTGCTGCGTAATCGCGGACGCGAGGACTGAAGGATAAACGGGATGCAGGGACGGATCGCCATTCGTTCCCGAGACATCCCTTATCTGAACGCAGAAGTCCGGCTTTCTACCGTAGAGTCTGAAGCTGAATGGCAGAATACAGCCACGATCAGGACGTTACGCCAGCAATCTCCCTGAGAGGTCTGGTGTAAAGCCTGCTTCAGCGTAGCCTGAACAGCTTAACCCTACCTGCGCCCTTAAAAAATCACGTAATGGAATGTCAGGGGCAACTTACCCGTCAATTGCGGGTAACACGGTGCCAGAATCCGTTTGAAATTTATGGCTGAAAATATGCCTCGTGGCAGGAAATGCCATCCTGCCCCGTAGTATTTCCGCCGTGACAGGTCCGTACAATAAAAAACAGGGCTGCCCCATCGGAACGGCCCTGTTTTCTATTCAATCACCTGTCCCGCCCCGCCTTTGATGGCAGGGCAGGGGAAGCAGGATCAATCAGTCAACCGACAGCGCAGCCGCTTCGGGGCCTTTCTGGCCTTCGACAACCTGCACGTTCGCCGTCTGGCCTTCCGTCAGGCTGGACAGGCCCGAACGTTCCAGCGCGGAAGCATGGACGAAAATGTCCTTGCCGCCGTTTTCCGGGGTGATGAAGCCGAAGCCCTTCGTGGCGTTGTACCACTTGACCGTGCCGCGCATGTCCTGCGCATGCGACAGGTCGGGAGCCGGACGACCGGAACGCGAGAAGCCGCCACGCGGACCGGCTGCCGACGCACCGAAGCCACCGCCACGGGGGCGTTCCGGCTGCGCGGTGCTTTCGTCCACCGAAAGGACGGCTGCCACCTGGCGACCCTTGGGGCCCTGGCCAATCTGGACCACCAGCGTTGTGCCCGGCGCAACCGTGGCATGCCCGGTCGGGTTCAGGGCGTTGGCGTGCAGGAACACGTCACCCGATCCGTCGGACAGCTCCACGAAGCCGAAGCCCTTTTCGCTGTTGAACCACTTTACAGTGGCGCTGATCTCCGGGCCGGATGCGACGATCTGGGGACCACCACCTCCGCCACCGAAGGAGCGACGCGGCGGCGGGGCGCTGCTGCTGCGATCACCAAATGAAGGCGACGACATGAAATCATCGTCAAATCCGCCGCGGCGCGGGGAGCGGGAGCTGCGGTCGGTCCTGTTACTTCTCAACGGTCGTAATCCCGAGGTCTAGGTGGCGGAAATCCCCCTTGGGGGACACCACCGAATGAAAGCACGTTTGCAGAATAGAGACTGGTCTGCTGCCGTTCACCGTGGTTTAGGCGGTCTGGCTCAGGAAAACATCCTCTGTCCTGCGGTGACCCTAGCATAAATCGCATCGGCATCAACAACACCAAAGCATATTCCCGCCCCGGGTTGCACAGGAATTTTCACTTGTGAACTCTTTTGTGAGGGAAGAGCGGTAAAATTACGGATGCAGAAAGAGGCAAAGGGAATCCCGCAATGATCCTTGCATTTCGTCAGTATACGCACATTATTGGGCCCGGTTGTCATTCCCACACCTTCCGCGCTTACAAGAAAGCGAACAATGTCTGATACATCGCCCCGCCGACCCGGTCGTGGTCGACCACCCAAGACTGCCCGTGCCCCGGAAGGCACGCGTGCAATGCTGGTGCGCGCCGGGGTCGTGCTGCTGACGGAAAAAGGGTTCTCGGCCACCTGCGTGGATGACGTGCTGAATGCCACCGGTATCTCAAAGGGTTCATTTTACTACTGTTTCAGCAGCAAGGAAGATTTTGGCCGCGCACTGATCGAAAGCTACGCCACCTATTTCAATGAAAAACTTGACCGCTGGCTGACAGATCAGGCTGTAGCACCGCTCCAGCGCCTTCTCAATTTCATGCGCGAGGCAAAGACGGGCATGCAGCGTCACGCCTTCCGGCGTGGATGCCTGATCGGCAATCTCGGTCAGGAGATCGACATCCTGCCCGATTCGTTCAATGTGATGCTGCGCACGATTCTGCATGGATGGGAACACCGCGTGACGGACTGCCTGCTGGCCACCTGCTACCCGGTGCCCACCGCCGCGCAGGAAACACTATGCGGCCGTCTTTCACGTTATTTCTGGATTGGGTGGGAAGGGGCCGTGCTGCGCGCGCGTATGGAACATGGGCCGGAATCCCTCGACCTGTTCGCGACCTTCTATCTGGCTCAGGCGGCAGCCGAACTGGGCGTGCCCTCACCATTATCGATCAACACGCCGACTACCCTGCGCGGATCGCACGCACTGCCTGTCCGCGCGAAAACAGGTCAAGCAGCAGGCTGACCGCAGGCATCCGGGCGCGCATTGCGGGCGGCGCCCGGTCGGACGGGGTATCCACAAGACGCCGGGCGTCCTGCGCGGCAAGACGCAGCAGCATATCGACATGCAGCGGGCTGGCCAGACGCAGGTCAGGCAGACCGGATTGCCGCCGTCCGGTCAGGTCACCACCGCCACGCAGGCGGAAATCCTCGTCAGCAATAAGGAAACCGTCATCCGTTTCGCGCAACAACGCCAGCCTGCGCCGCGCGGTCTGGCCCAGCGCATTGTCATGCAGCAGCAGACAGTACGATTCGGCATGTCCACGCCCCACGCGCCCGCGCAACTGATGGAGCTGGGCCAGCCCGAAACGCTCGGCATGTTCGATGATCATGACCGTCGCGTCGGGGATATCCACCCCTACCTCAATCACTGTGGTCGCCACCAGAATGCGCGTCCGGCCCGCAGCGAAATCGGCAATGGCCTGTTCCCGCACCGTAATATCCTGCTGGCCATGCGCCAGACCGACCTTATCCGCGCCAAAATGCGCGGCCAGCGCCGTATGCCGTGCCTCAGCGGCGGCAATGTCGCTGGTCTCACTTTCACTGACCAGGGGACAGACCCAGAAAATACGCGCCCCCCGCGCCATGGCCCGCTCCATGCCCACCAGCAGATCTCCCATGGCGGACAGCGTGTGCAGTGATGTGCGGACCGGCTTGCGCCCCGCGGGCTTCACATCCAGTCGGCTGACCATCATGTCACCCCATTGGGTCAGCAGGAGGCTGCGGGGGATGGGGGTCGCGGTCATGACCAGCACATCGGTCTGGGGGCCTTTTTCCCCCAGCATGGCACGCTGCTCCACGCCAAAACGGTGCTGTTCATCAATCACCGCCAGCGCGAGGTCAGCAAATACCACACTGTCCTGAAATAGGGCGTGCGTGCCGATCACCAGCCGTGCCGTGCCATCGGCTATCCTTGCCAGTGCCTCACGCCGGGCCTTGCCCTTCACGCTCCCGCTCAGGAACGCGACGGGCACGGGGGAGAGGCGGGTAAAGGTTGCCAGATGCTGACGCGCCAGAATTTCAGTGGGCGCCATGAGAGCCGCCTGATGGCCCGCTTCCACCGCGCCCAGCATGGCCATGAGCGCCACCAGCGTCTTGCCCGCGCCGACATCACCCTGCAACAGGCGCGTCATCTGCCGGGGCTGCGCAAGATCCGCATCGATTTCCGCCAGTGCACGAATCTGCGCGACCGTAGGTTCATGACCGAAACGCGACAGGGCAACGCCACGCAGGCTGCCATCGGCCACGATGGCCCGCCCCGGTCGCAGGCGGTTCTGTCTGCGGGCCTGCGCCATGGAAACCTGCTGGGCCAGCAGGTCATCACAGGCAAGACGGGCGCGGGCGCGTTCGGCTGCGGCCACCAGCGCATCGCCCTCCAGCAGGTCAGGAAAGTCACAGGGCCGGTGCAGCGTGCGCAGGGCCTGCTCGAATCCCGGCCATTGGCGCTGCTTCATCACGCTGGCGTCCTGCCATTCGGGCAGGTCAGGAAAAATATCGAATGCGGCCCTGATCGCGTTGCGCACCTGCCGGGGGAACAGTCCCGCCGTCAGCGGCCAGACCGGGTCAAGCAGCGGTATCTCACCCATCCGTTCGGCAGGGACCAGATAATCCGGATGCGTCATGTTCAGCCGGTCACCAAAACGCTCCAGCGTGCCCGACACGCATATGTCCTGTCCGGCCTCCAGACCACGGGCCTGATAGGGGGAGAAAAACACCAGTTCGGCATCCGCGGTGCCGTCACTCACCACCACCCGCCACGGCCGCTTGCCCCGTCCCCCGCCAGACGGCGGCGGCACCACGCGCGCAATCGTGACATGCAATGTGCAGATACGCCCTATCTCCGCCTGACGCAGGTTGGGGCGGTAGCGCCTGTCCACGACTGACTCAGGCAGATGGAACAGCAGGTCGATCACCCGTCCGCCACCCGCCGCCCGCGCCAGCAGCTTTGCCGTGGCGGGCCTGACGCCACCCAGCGTTTCCACGCCAGCCAGCAGCGGGGCAAGAAGGGAAGGGGCGGACTGGGTGGTGGTATCAGGCACGCGGTGGTTCATCCTGCGGGGCGGAACATGTCATACGGGCTGACAGATGCCCGCGTGACGGCTATAGGACACCTGCGTTACGGAACAAAACACAACCATTTACGGGGTGGAACGCAATGGAAGCCAGAACGCCTGATCTCTCGCGTCTCGATACACGACGCCGGAAGATATATTATCGTGCCACACATCGCGGTACCCATGAAACCGACGTGCTGATTGGCGGGTTCGTCGCCCCCCGGCTCGAAGCCATGACGGATGCGCAGCTTGACGCGCTGGAAGCCGTAATGGACCTGCCCGACGCCGACCTTGCCGACTGGCTGAGCGGTCGCCGCCCGGTACCGGCGGAAGTGAACACCCCCATGATGCGTGAAATCATGGCCGATGCCACCGATCCCGAACGTCTGGCCGCGATCCGGGGCGGAAAATGAACCAGACGGCAGGATTCTCGCTGGCACCCGGCGCGCCGGTGCCCGTGTGGGGCGTACCCGACGGGTATGATGCCTTCCTGCTGGCCCGTCGGCTGAATGAGCATGACGGGCCTGTGCTGCATGTCTGCCGTGACGATGCTGGCATGGCCCGGATCGCGGACCTGCTGGCCTTTGTCGCGCCCAAGGCGGAAATCCTGCGTTTTCCGGGCTGGGACTGCCTGCCGTATGACCGTGTCTCCCCCAATCCCGCCATCATTGCGGAGCGGGTGGCGACACTCACCCGCCTGCTGGAAAAGGCGACCGCCCCACGCATCGTCCTGACCACGGTGGGTGGACTGGTCCAGCGCGTTGCCCCCCGCGCAGCCTTCGCGGGGCAGTCCATCACCATCAGGACGGGCGAGAGCCTTGATGCGCCGTTCCTCATGGAACTGCTTATAGCCCATGGCTACAACCGCACCGATACGGTGATGGAGCAGGGCGAGTTCGCCACACGTGGCGGCATTTTTGATATTTTCCCGGCTGGCGAAGCCGAACCGGTCCGTCTGGACCTGTTTGGTGACGAGGTGGAGAATATCCGCCGGTTCGATCCCGGCACCCAGCGCTCGACCGCAAAGATCGACAGCCTGACCATGCGGCCCGTGGCGGATTTCAGCCTCGATCCCGCCTCCATTTCGCGCTTCCGCACCGGGTGGCGCGACCTGTTCGGTCCGGCTGCCGCGTCCGACCCGCTATACCAGCATATTTCCGAAGGACGGCGGCATGCGGGCATGGAGCACTGGCTGCCGCTGTTCCATGAACAGATGGAAACGGTCGTGGATTACATGCCCGACGTTTCCATCTCGCTGGCCAATCAGGCGGAAGAGGTGCTTGCCGCGCGCCTTGAAATGATCGCCGATCATTACGACGCCCGCAGGCAGCCCACGCGGGAAGGGGAAGTGCCCTACCGCCCGTTGCCGCCACACCTCATGTATCTCGACCGCAAGGGATGGGACGCCATGATCACCGGCCGGAAGGCCGTCGTGTTCATGCCCTTCGCCCAGCCCGATGGCGCGCCCGGCATGGATGCGGGCGGCAGGCCCGGCCAGATGTTCGCCAAGACCGTAACGGACGGGCGCGAAAACGTCTTCCCCATGCTGCATGCACGGGTGGAGGAATGGGCGCAGACCGGTCGCCGCGCCTATGTCACGGCCTGGAGCCGTGGGTCGTGTGAACGCATTGGCGTGCTCCTGCGCGAATACCGCCTGCCGGTGCAGACTTTCGCAACGTGGGCCGACGCACAGAAACTGCGCCCCGGTACGGTGGGACTGCTTACGCTGGGGCTGGAACGCGGGTTCGTGGCCGATAATGTGGCTTTCGTATCCGAACAGGACCTGCTGGGAGAGCGGATTTCCCGCCCCCCACGCCGCCGAAAGAAAGCTGACCAGTTCATATCCGAGGCATCGGAGATTGCCGAAGGCGACCTGATCGTCCATCAGGATTACGGCATTGGCCGCTATGACGGGCTTGAGACGATCGGCGTCGGCACGGCACCGCATGACTGCCTGCGCCTGATCTATGACGGCAATGAAAAACTGTTCCTGCCTGTCGAAAATATCGAGCTTCTCAGCCGTTTTGGCTCGGATCAGGCCCATGTGGCGCTGGACAAACTGGGTGGCGTGTCGTGGCAGTCGCGCAAGGCCAAGATGAAGCAGCGCATCCGCGACATGGCGGGCGAACTGATCCGCACCGCCGCCGCCCGTGCACTGCGTGAGGCCCCGGCACTTACCCCCGAAGACGGGATGTGGGATGAATTCTGCGCCCGTTTCCCCTTTGTCGAGACCGAAGACCAGTCCCGCGCCATAGCCGACGTGCTGGATGATATGGCATCGGGCAAGCCGATGGACCGGCTGGTATGCGGTGATGTGGGTTTCGGCAAGACCGAGGTCGCCCTGCGCGCGGCCTTTGTCGCCGCCATGTCGGGCGCGCAGGTGGCGGTTGTGGTACCGACCACATTGCTGGCCCGCCAGCATTACCGCACGTTCTCTGCCCGCTTTGCCGGGCTGCCAGTCAAGGTCGCCCAGCTTTCGCGCATGGTCACGGCCAAGGAAGCGACCGCCGTGCGCAAGGGGCTGACCGATGGCACGGTCAATATCGTGATCGGCACGCATGCCCTGCTGGCCAAGACGGTCAAATTCGCTGATCTCGGCCTGCTGATCGTGGATGAAGAACAGCATTTTGGCGTCGCGCATAAGGAAAAACTCAAGGCTTTGCGCGAAGACGTGCATGTCCTGACCCTGTCGGCCACGCCGCTGCCACGCACCCTGCAGCTTGCCCTGACGGGCGTGCGGGAAATGAGCCTGATCGCCACCCCACCAACCGACCGGCTGGCGGTGCGTACCTTCATCATGCCCTTCGACAGCGTGGTGATCCGCGAGGCGATCCAGCGCGAGCGCTTCCGTGGGGGGCAGGTCTTCTGCGTCGTGCCGCGTATCGAGGATCTGGACCGCATGGCGGCGCGCCTGGCCGAAATCGTGCCTGATGCGCGTCTGGTGCAGGCCCATGGCCGCCTGACGCCCACCGAACTGGAACGGGTCATGACCGAGTTCAGTGACGGCAAATACGACATCCTGCTATCCACCAATATCGTGGAAAGCGGGCTGGACATGCCTGCGGTCAACACGCTTATCATCCATCGTGCCGATATGTTCGGCCTTGGGCAGCTTTACCAGCTTCGGGGCCGCGTGGGACGTGGCAAGCAGCGTGGCTATGCCTATCTGACATGGCCACAGACGCATGTGCTGTCCGCTGCGGCGCAGAAACGGCTGGAGGTGATGCAGACACTCGATACGCTGGGCGCAGGCTTTACGCTGGCTTCCCACGATCTGGACCTGCGCGGTGCGGGCAACCTGCTGGGCGACGAGCAGTCGGGACATATCCGCGAAGTGGGCATCGAACTCTACCAGCAGATGCTTGAAGACGCAGTAGCCGACCTGCGTACCGAAAAGGGACGCCGCAAGTTGCAGGACCGCGACTGGACACCCAACATCATCCTTGGCCTGCCGGTGCTTATCCCGGACACCTATGTCACCGACCTGCCGGTAAGGCTCGGGCTTTATCGCCGCATTGCCGCACTGGCCAATGATGCCGAGGTCGAGGCGATGGAAGCGGAACTGGTGGATCGCTTCGGCACGCTGCCTGATGAGGTCCGCAACCTGCTGGATGTCGTGACGCTCAAGCGCATGTGCCGCGAGGCCGGGGTGGAGCGCGTCGAAGCCGGACCAAAGGGCATGGTCGTGCAGTTCCGTGGCAATACCTTTATCAACCCGGCGGGGCTGGTAACGTGGATTGCAAAGCAGAAAGAAGCCAATGTCCGCCTGCGGCCCGACCACAAGCTGGCCATCATACGCGAAATGACCAATGCCCAGCGGATTACGCAGGCCCGCAAGGTATTGGGGGCATTGGTCACGCTGGCGCGGGAAGATGCAAACGTCACGGCATAGGCATCTGTATAACCACATGACCGGGGCCAGTATGCCCCGGTCATGTGGTCAGGGCAGGGGACGGTGATTGCCCGACAGGGTCATCAGGTGCAGGGCATCATCCGACCATAACGGCCCCTCCGCGCTTACGGATTACGGGAAGGGCAGGCCGTAACACCACGCTCCGGGGCTGGCAGCCCGCCTTGTTTCCTCAAAAATCACGGCACCTAGAGGCTGTTTGCAAAGCCTGTCGGGAAATACCCAGAAATCATAAGGTAATCTTTGGCGAAGCTTTTTTCAAAAAGCTTCGGAAGATGTTGCCTTTCTGAACAAAGGCAACATCCAAAAACTTTTCCTGTTTTTTATAAAAGATTTCTTTTCAAACAATCCATTAGTGAATCGGTAGCGGAATATGGTTCACGGTCATGACGCCGCCTTCCCAGCTTACGTCCCACGAGGTGCCGCCATTATCGGAATGGTGACCGAACAGCTTGGCGAGGATAAGGGCGGCACTGGCACGGGTCTGACCGGCATTGCGCAGGGTGTCGATTACGGCATCAAGGTTCTGCACCAGTATGTGACCGGTAGCGGATGATGCATCCGTATGGCCGGTCAGGTTGGCCTCCCCATTACCGCTGATCTGCATGGCCCCACGCTGGGCTGACAGGGACGAGACACGCAGCGGCACCATCACATTTTCCGGCGGATGCCCCGTAATGGCTGCGGCAAGTTCCACCAGCGAACCGCTGGGCACGGCAGCATTGGCGCTGGCCTGCTGCGGCAGCGCACTGGCCAGAAGCGTGTTGTGTGAACCTGTTATGCCGATTCCCTGCGTTTCCAGTGTCAGGGTCGCAGGCGCATTGGCACTTTTTGCACCCACGAGATGCAGATGCGCACGGCGGAAGGACAGCTTCGTATCCCCATTGGTCAGCAATCCACCCTGCCATGTCAGATCATAACTGCCACCTGCGCGCAGCCCGTCCATGATCGGGGCCGCAGCAGACGCAAAGTAATCCTGCGCACAGCCATCGGAATGATGGCCCGTCATGGTGGCAAGCAGGACGAGGGAGGCAACATCCTCCATATCCCGCAGGGCCTGCTGACCCATGCCCGTTCCACTGGCCGCAATATCGGTTGCATGGAATGTCTGGTTCGGCCTGCCTGCCAATGCAAGGTCATAGCCGTGTCCGGCAAGGACGCTGTTCCCATGTGGCTGGGTGGCGGCTACCTGTACTCTGGCGCAGGTATCGGGCAGGGCAGTCGCCCCTGCGTGCCCCATGCAGGACAGGGCAGCGAGGACGGTGGTTATGAGCAATTTCTTCATTTGCGTGACACGTTGGCGTGATTACGCTCCGGATGCAATCGGCCATGGTATTTCGGTCGCATGATACTTCATACTGAACGGACTGCCCATGCTGCGCAGGCTTGATTCCTTCCTGCTGTGCCTGCTGGGCACCGTAGGGCTCGCCACCGTGCTGCCATGCCGGGGCGCAGGCGTTAGCGTGTTCAATATCCTTGCCATTGGCATGATTGCGAACATGTTTTTCCTGCAGGGCGCGCGTCTGTCGCGTCGGGCCGTGGCGGAAGGGATAACCAACTGGCGTATCCATCTTGCCATCCTGCTATGCACATTTTTCATGTTTCCCCTGCTGGGCATGATGCTGCATGCGCTGCTGCCGGGCATGCTGGACAGCGCGATGTGGACGGGTGTGCTGTTCCTGTGCTGCCTGCCTTCGACGGTGCAGTCCTCCATCGCGTTTACCTCCATCGCACGGGGCAATGTGGCGGCAGCAATCTGTTCGGCGACGCTGTCGAACATACTGGGCATATTTCTGGCACCGCTTCTGGTGGGTATCCTGTTCAGCCGTCATGCGGCTGGTGGCGGGGGCAACATCCTGCCCATCGTCGGGCAACTGCTGCTTCCCTTCATCGCGGGCCAGATCGCACAGCCATGGATCGGGGGATGGGCGCAGCGGCACAAGAAGCTGCTCTCCTTTTCAGATCGGGGTTCAATTCTTGTGGTCGTTTACACAGCGTTCAGCGAAGCCGTGACACAGGGGCTATGGCACCGCCTGCCGCCCGCGCAGATCGGACGCGTGGCACTGGTGGACATGGCGATTCTGGCCATTGCCCTAGGGCTGACCCATCTGCTGGCGCGGCTCAGCGGTTTTGGCTATCGCGACCGGATCGCCATCCTGTTCTGCGGGTCCAAGAAGTCGCTGGCATCCGGCGTGCCGATCGCAAGCGTGCTGTTCGCACCCACGGATATCGGGCTGATTGTCATGCCACTTATGGTCTATCACCAGATCCAGCTATTCGTATGCGCGACCCTTGCACGGCGTTTTGGTGAACGCGCGGAAGACTGAATGCATCAGCGCGTGGCATAAACCGGTCTCTCCCTCTCGCATGCAGCGACGCGGCCCGGTATGTAGGCACGCCATATATCGCCCACGGGCACACAACTGCATGAATGGTTGAGAAAGATGACAGGACTGGATCCGGACAACTGGGACACATTACGCAGCCTGGGCCACCAGATGGTGGACGACATGATCGACCGCCTGTCCACGCTGCGCGAACGCCCCGTCTGGCAACCCATGCCGCCCGCGCTGCGCCAGCAGCTACGCACCGGCCTGCCGCATGATCCCACCCCGCCCACGGAACTGTACGCCCGTTTCCGCGAGCTGGTGGAGCCCTATTCGACCGGCAATGTCCATCCTGGCTTCATGGGATGGGTACATGGGGGCGGCACGGCGGTCGGCATGCTGTCCGAACTGCTGGTCGGGGGCCTGAACGCCAACTGCGGTGGCCGCGACCATGCCCCGATCGAGGTGGAGCGCGAAGTGATCCGCTGGGCTGCCGAAATGTGCGGCTTCCCCGCTGAAACATCCGGCCTGCTGGTGACGGGTTCTTCGATGGCAAACATGATCGCCGTCATAACCGCCAGCCGCGCCGTGCCTGACGGACTGAAAATGCGCGCCGAAGGTGTCGGAACCCGCAAACTGGTCGGATATGCGGCTGCAACCGCACATGGCTGCATCGCACGAGCGTTCGACCTGACGGGGCTGGGTACGGACAGCCTGCGCGTGATCCCGGTTGATGGTGAAAACCGTATGGTACTGGCAGAACTGGAACGTGCCATCGCACGCGACCGTGCGGCCGGTCTGGAACCGTTCATGGTGATCGGCACGGCGGGCACGGTGGATACCGGCGCGATCGACGATCTGGACGCGCTGGCGGATATCGCCCGGCGGGAAGACATCTGGTTCCATGTGGATGGCGCGTTTGGTGCGCTGGCGATGCTGTCGGACACGCTGCGGCCCATGCTGCGCGGGCTGGAGCGGGCCGACAGCGTGGCCTTCGATTTCCATAAATGGGCACAGGTTCAGTACGACGCGGGCTGCATCCTTGTGCGCAGGCCCGGCGCACAGGCGGCGGCCTTCGCGCAGTCGCGCGCCTACCTTGCACGCGAAGACCGTGGCCTTGCCACCAATGCGCCCTGGTACTGCGACCTTGGCCCCGACCTGTCACGCGGGTTCCGGGCGCTTAAAGTATGGATGACGCTGGGCACTTATGGCGCGGATGGCATGGGGCGGATGATCGCCAACTGCTGTGCCATCGCCACGCATCTGGCCCGCCGGGTCGAAGCCAATCCCCGGCTGGAACTGCTGGCCCCGGTAACGCTGAATATCGTGTGCTTCCGCATACTGGCGCCCGTGGACGATCTGGATTTCTTCAATGGGGAAGTGGTGAAGGACCTGCACGAAAGCGGGATCGCAGCCCCTTCCACCACCATCATCAATGGGACGAAGGCGGTGCGCGCGGCCATCGTCAATCACCGCACGACCAATGCGGATGTCGATCGCATGCTTGAGGCCCTGCTGGAACTGGCCGACCGCAGGCTGGCGACTGCCTGAACCGCTCCTGCCCCGCTTCGGTACTGAAGCGGGGCAGGGCGCTCAGCCGCCGCGACGGTGCCGGGACACCAGTTCTTCGCCAAACAGTTCGGAGAGCTTTTTCATCATTGTGCCGCCCAGTTCCTCGGGATCGGTAATGGTTACGGCCTTGCGATAATAGCGTGTCACATCGTGGCCGATACCAATGGCCAGCAGTTCCGTAGTGGTACGGGTTTCGATATGGGCGATCACTTCGCGCAGGTGGTTTTCAAGGTAGGAACCCTGATTGACCGATAGCGTGCTGTCATCAACCGGCGCACCATCGGAAATCACCATAAGGATGCGCCGTGCCTCGGCACGTGAGGCAAGCCGCCGCTGCGCCCACAGCAGGGCCTCGCCATCGATGTTTTCCTTCAGCAGCCCTTCGCGCAGCATCAGCCCCAGATTGCGCCGCGCACGCCGCCACGGCATGTCCGCGGCCTTGTAAATGATGTGCCGCAGATCATTCAGTCGACCGGGATTGGCGGGTTTGCCTGCCTGCACCCATGCTTCGCGGCTTTTGCCGCCCTTCCATGCGCGGGTGGTAAAGCCCAGCACTTCCACCTTGACCGCGCAGCGTTCAAGGGTGCGGGCCAGAATATCGCCACACATGGCCGCGACGGAAATGGGGCGTCCACGCATGGAACCGGAATTGTCAATCAGAAGGGTCACGACCGTATCGCGGAAATCCGTGTCACGCTCACGCTTGTAGGAAAGCGAAAGCATGGGATTGACCACCACGCGCGACAGTCGCCCTGCGTCCAGTATGCCTTCTTCCAGATCGAATTCCCACGCCCGCGTCTGCTGCGCCATAAGCTTGCGCTGCAGGCGGTTGGCCAGCTTGGAGACAACACCCTGCATGCTGACAAGCTGCTGATCCAGCGTCTGGCGCAGGCGGAACAGTTCCTCCGGATCGCACAGGTCCTCGGCAGCGATTTCCTCATCATAGGCTGTGGTGAAGGCATGATAGGCAGGAGAAACCTCATCCTCCGTCTCTTCTTCGCCCGGTCCACCTGCTTCTTCCGACCCGCTGGCCGATCCGCCCTGTTCACCTTCTTCGGGTTCATCATCGCCCGCACCGGTGCCCTGTGACATCTGCATGGGCTGGGCGTTGTCATCTTCCTCCGGGCCGTCTTCCTGCGGCTCGGGGGTAACGTCGTCGGTCTGTTCCTCATCCTCGGCGCTGGCGTTTTCGGCTTCGGCCGCGCCATCATCCGCAGGTTCTTCAGGGGTGACTTCCTGCTCCAGCAGATCACAGGCCATAAGCAGCCTGCGCGCCGCCTGGGCGAAATCCTTCTGGCTTTCCTGACGTGACGCCATTTCGTCCAATGCGCGGCGGGCGGCAGGCGACAGGGTTTCCTGCCAGCGATTCATAAGGGCCTGCATGGACGGCGGTACCGGATGGCCGGACATGCGCGCACGCGCCAGCAGTCCCAGCGCAAACGGTGTTGGCAGCTTCGTGGCGTCGTTCAGACGGTCCAGCCCCATATCGGCGCATTCCTGCGCCACACGGGCATCCAGATTTGCGGCAACACCCGCCATATGCCGCGCGCCAAGACTTTCCACCCGCGCCTGTTCCAGCACGTCATAGACCTCACGCGCCTCACCGGCGGGGGGCCGCACACTGTCATGCAGGGGCACATCATGGTGGCGCAGGCGCAGGGCGGCGGCATCTGCGGCACCACGCATGCGCGTGACCTCCGCATCCGTCATGCGCCGGGATGGATGGGGCAGGCGGACATGGGTGCCGGTAACAGAAACCCCCGATGGCACCGGGCCATTCAGGAACGAGACCTCCGTCTGGGCCTGTCCGCCCAGCGCACGTACGGTGCCTACCGTCGCGCGCCGGAAACTCTCGGCCGCACGGGCTTCTTTCTCGGCCTCGGATGAGGCGTTTTTTGTCCTGTTATCACGCATGCCTGGCCTGCCCTGTATCATCAGCCCCGGGGCGCCAGCGGACTGGCGTTAAAGCAGCGCTGGTAATATTCCGCCACCGTCGGGCGTTCCGCCTCGTCGCACTTGTTGAGGAAGGTAACGCGGAAGGCAAACGCAAGATCATTGAAAATACGGAAGTTTTCGGCCCAGCTAATGACCGTGCGCGGTGACATGACGGTGGAAATATCCCCCGCGATAAAGCCCGAACGCGTCAGGTCCGCCAGTGCAACCATGCTTTCAACGCGTTTGCGCCCGGCTTCGTCCTTTTTCGGGTCGATACCCATTTTTGCAAGCACGATGGCCGTTTCCTGCGCGTGCGGCAGGTAGTTCAGGGTGGTCACGATGTTCCAGCGGTCCATCTGGCCCTGATTGATCTGCTGCGTGCCGTGATACAGTCCCGTGGTGTCGCCCAGACCGACCGTATTCGCCGTGGCGAACAGGCGGAAGAAGGGATGGGGACGGATCACGCGGTTCTGGTCCAGCAGGGTCAGATGGCCCTCGACTTCCAGTACGCGCTGGATCACGAACATGACATCGGGCCTGCCCGCGTCATATTCATCGAATACCAGCGCGCAGGGATTCTGCAGGCCCCACGGCAGCAGTCCTTCCCGAAACTCGGTAATCTGCTTGCCATCCTTCAGCACGATCGCGTCCTTGCCGATCAGGTCGATGCGCGAGATGTGGCTGTCGAGGTTGATGCGCACGCTGGGCCAGTTCAGACGGGCCGCCACCTGCTCGATATGCGATGACTTGCCGGTACCGTGATAGCCCTGGACCATCACACGGCGGTTGAAGGCAAATCCTGCGAGGATGGCCAGCGTGGTGTCGTGATCGAATTTGTATGAAGGGTCGATGTCGGGCACATGGTCGGTCCGGACCGAGAATGCCGGGACCTTCATATCGCTGTCTATGCCGAACACATCCCGCGCCGAAACGACAAGATCGGGGGCGGAAACAGCCGAGATGGCGGGAAGCGGCGTGCCCTGGGCGTCCACTGCGGCAGTTGTCAGGTCTGCGGGTTCGTTCATCTGCTTTCTTGTCCGTCACTTCGTCTGTTGGGGGCCGCCATGGCGGCAGACCGGCATCCGGTCAGGTGAGTATAGGTGCATACGTAACAATCGGCCAGTGCGCGGGCATGGCCCCGACATATTACCGCTCAGGCGCTGCGGGCCATGTGATCCCGGCCGGCGGTGGCGACCAGATGCGCGCGCACGGTGGTATAGGCAATGTTGATGCCCTTGAATCGTTCCTCCGCCTTGCGGTCGCCGCCATTGGCATCGGGGTGGTGCTGACGCGCCAGATCCTTGTAGCGGGTCTTCAGCTCCTCCATCGACACCGGCCAGCCAAGGTCCAGAACGCCCAGCGGATATTTGAGCGCATCGGGCGCCTCGGCGCGACGGTCTTCCTGCTGGCGGCGCGCGTGACTGCGCGCCCGGGCCTTCGCCGCCCCCTTGAGCAGGTCGAGGGGGTCCAGCACCTCCTCCTCGCTGAAGGCATGGGCGGCGTTGCCCTGACCCAGCTTCCACGAGGGACGGTTCCATGACGTATCGGCCCGGATATGCGCCTCGATCTGTCCTGGCGACATACCGCGATAGAAATCCCAGCGGGAATTGTACTCGCGCACGTGTTCAAGGCAGAACCAGAAATACGTGTTCAGCGCATCGCGCGAACGCGGGGCGCGGTATCCCGCGGGCTGGTCGCAGTCGTGCATGTCGCAGCACCGATCCGGCGCGTCGGGATCGGGATCAAAGGCGCGGTGTCGGGTGTTCCTTCTCTTCATCATTGTCGTTATGTGCGCCTGTTCATGCTTCGTGCAAGGGCGAAGCTGTGCAATGTATGATCCCGCCATCTATGGAGCCGCCAATGGAACAGCATACAACCGGCCGGGCCGGACGGATCGAACGTATTATACGTGAACACCTCGCCCCCGTGGAACTGCGTATCCACGATGACAGCGCCCGGCACGCCCATCACGTCCATGTGCGCGACAATGGCGTGCAGGCGGGCGAAAGCCATTACAACGTCCTGATCGTCAGCCCCGCTTTCGCGGGCGTGAACCGCGTGGAGCGTTCCCGTCAGGTCCATGCGCTGCTGGCCGATGAATTCGCAGGCGGCATGCATGCCCTGTCCCTCGTGCTGCGCACGCCGGAAGAACAGGCGCGGGTGGCGGCGGCATGAAGCCGGCCTTTCCCTTCGCCACGCGGCGGCTGATGATGGGGGGGCTGCTGACCCTGCTGGCCGCCTGTGCCGGGGCACCTGCACGCCAGACCATGGACCAGCATGGCGAAATCGAACGGGTTGAAGCCTATCTCAACACATCCCGCGGGTTGCAGGCCAGTTTCGTGCAGACATGGCCCGATGGGGGCAAGGGTCAGGGCATGATGCGTTACGATCCGGGCCGCCTGCGTCTGGATTACACCACACCGGGGGCGATGAAGCTGGTCGCGGCTTCTGGCCATCTGCTGTTTGTGGACCATCGGCGCGATTCGGTCACGCGCATGTCGCTGGGACGGCAGCCGCTGGGCCTGCTGCTGAACCAGCCGGTGCATCTGGGCGGCCAGATCGCGGTGACGGCCGTGCAGCATGGGGTCAACAGCCTTCAGGTCTCCCTTGCGCGCGCTGACAGCGAATCACAGGGAATCCTGACCCTCGGCTTTTCCGATATTGGCGGAAAACTGTCGCTACTGGTCATTGAAATGACCGATGTGGAACGACAGCATATCCGCCTCGACCTGACCGATACCACCGTAAGCGGCCAACCGTGGCCTGACACGCTGTTCACCCTCAGCCCCGATAACTGACCCCACGGCCCGGCACGCCTTATCCATGCGTGCCGGGGATGGGGCCGAAACATTCAGGCCATGTGGCGGCAAGCGCCGCATCAACCGCGTCCATGCTGACCTTACGGCCCAGCTTCGCAAGGCTGGTCACGCCATATTCGCTGATGCCACAGGGCACGATCCCGCCGAAATCGCTCAGGTCCGGGTCAACATTGATCGCGATTCCATGCCAGCTTACCCAGCGTGTGACGCGCACACCCAGGGCCGCGATCTTTTCTTCCCGCCCCGTGGCGGGGTCGACCACCCATACCCCGATACGGTCGGCACGCCGTTCCCCCACCACGTCAAATCGCCGCAGGGTGCGGATCAGCCACTCCTCCAGCGTATGCACGTAAGCCCGCAGGTCACGCGGGGGCGACATGCCATGCTGCGTGGCAAGGTCCAGCATGACATAGGCGACGCGCTGTCCCGGACCGTGATAGGTCCATTGCCCACCGCGCCCGGCGGAATAGGTGGGATAGCCACGGGGATTGAACAGGTCCGATTCCCGCGCCGACGTACCGGCGGTATAGGTTGGCGGATGCTCAAGCAGCCATACGCGCTCGGGCATCGTGCCCTCCCGGATTCCGCGGGCCTGTGCCTCCATTTCCGCCAGCGCGGCGGGATAGGGGACCAGATCTGGCGCCCTGTTCCATAAAAACTTGTTTTCAGTCATTGCCCGTTCGTCATCCATCGGTTATACGCCCCTTCATCGTCATGACGGTATCGCCCAGTCGATCATCGTTGTCACGTTGCGGCCATGGCGGAATGGTAGACGCGCAAGCTTGAGGTGCTTGTGGGGGCAACCCCGTGGAAGTTCGAGTCTTCTTGGCCGCACCATATTTTTCCAGAAAACTGATTAAAACGCGAACAGCCCCCGAACAGGGGGCTGCGTTCGTGCGTTCCCGCATGACGGAACGGACATTGATCCCCCGACCGAGAACCGCGCGACATGCGGGGCAGATGCGGGATAATGTCATAAAAAGGTCATATTATCTTCCGACACAAATCCTGTAGATACTTTCCATCCACAGACCGTTGCCGGACATGCGCAATGCAGGGCAGGGGTTACAAAAAATGTCCACCGGCACACAGTGCTGGCCTCACCCGGGAATCGTGATTTAAATCAGGTCTGGTCCTGCCCTTATATATATGGCCATGATAAAACACGCTATTTCATTGCCATCTGGCAACACGCCATTATTTGGTTCCACTATGGAAACCGACGCCTGCTTGGGCTGTTTGTAATTCGCACGTTGAGGTAGATAATTAGTGATTAAGCCCCTTAAAAAAGCTGTATTGCCGGTTGCCGGTCTTGGAACACGCTTTCTGCCCGCAACGAAGTCGATGCCGAAGGAAATGCTTCCCGTCGTCGATCGTCCGCTGATCCAATACGCAATCGACGAAGCGCGCGAAGCGGGAATCGAGGAATTCTGCCTTGTTTCCAGCCGGGGCAAGGACTCCCTGATCGACTATTTCGATGTCGCTCCGGAACTGGAAGACGCACTGCGCGCACGCAACAAGACTTCCGCGCTGAAGGCGCTGGAAGCTACCCGCGTAACGCCGGGCAGCATGATATCCGTACGCCAGCAGGAGCCGCTGGGGCTCGGGCATGCGATCTGGTGCGCGCGTGAGTTTATCGGTAACGATCCGTTCGCCATCCTGCTGCCCGACGACATCGTGCAGAGCAGGACGTCATGCGTGGCGCAGTTGGCCGAGGTCTACAAGAAGACCGGCGGCAACGTGCTGGCCGTGACCGAAGTGCCGCGCGAACAGACCAGCAGCTACGGCATTCTGGACATTGGCGCGGATGACGGCACGCTGGTCGAGGTCAAGGGCCTGGTTGAAAAGCCCGACCCGAAGGACGCGCCATCCAACCTGTCCGTCATCGGGCGGTATGTGCTGACGGCGGACGTGCTGGTCCACCTCGCCAAGCAGGAAAAGGGCGCGGGCGGCGAAATCCAGCTTACGGACGCCATGGCCAAGACCATTGGCCACGTGCCCTTCCACGGTTACCGTTACGAAGGCAAGCGGTTCGACTGTGGCAGCAAGATCGGTTTCCTCGAGGCCCAGATCGCCTTCGCACTGGAGCGGGAAGACCTCGGTTCTGATGTCCGGAATTTCCTGAAGAAGTACACATGACTTTTTCCCATAAATTCGACCCGACCAGCCTGCGTGAATACGACATCCGCGGGATTGTCGGCAGGACCCTGAAACCGGAAGACGCCTATGCGATCGGCCGTACGTTCGGCAGCATGGTGGCGAAGAATGGCGGTCGTACCGTCGCCATCGGCTACGATGGCCGCCTGTCATCCCCTTCGCTGGAGCGTGCGCTGGTCGATGGCGCCATGGCGGCGGGGATGGAGGTGCTGCGTGTTGGCTGCGGTCCGACACCCATGCTGTATTTCGCATCCGCCGAACTGAAGGCGGATGGGGCGGTCATGGTCACGGGCAGCCATAATCCGCCGGACTATAACGGCTTCAAGATGATGCTCGCCAACAAGCCGTTCTTTGGCGATCAGATCCGTGAACTGGGCCGTCTTGCCGCAGCGGGCGAAGTGGGACCGGAAAAGCCCGGCACCACACGGGATGTGGATGTAAAATCCGCCTATGTCGAACGCCTGATGAAAGACTGGGATGGCGCGGACCGCGCGCTCAGGATCGTATGGGATAACGGCAACAGCGCCGCGGGCGAAATCCTGTCGCTGCTGGTGAAGAAGCTGCCCGGCACGCACCGCGTGCTCAATGCTGAAATCGACGGCAGCTTTCCCGCCCATCACCCGGACCCGACGGTCGCCAGCAACCTTCAGCAGTTGATTGCCGCCGTGAAGGAAGACGAGGCGGATCTTGGCATTGCATTTGATGGCGATGCCGACCGCATTGGCGTGGTGGACAATACCGGGGCAATCCTGTGGGGCGACCAGCTTCTGGTGGTGCTTGCACGCGACGTGCTGCGTGACCATCCGGGTGCTACGGTCATTGCCGACATCAAGGCCAGTCAGGTCCTGTTTGACGAAATCGGTCGCGCAGGCGGCCAGCCGCTGATGTGGAAAACAGGTCATTCCCTGATCAAGACCAAGATGGCGGAAACCGGCTCCCCGCTGGCGGGCGAAATGTCGGGCCATATTTTCTTTGCCGATAAATGGTACGGATTTGACGACGCACTTTACGCTTCCGTCCGTCTGCTGGGTATCGTCTCGCGCCTGACGGGTCCGCTGTCCGACGTGCGGCTGGCGCTGCCGACTACCATCTCCACCCCGGAACTGCGTTTTGACTGCGCCGATACCCGCAAGTTCGATGTGATTACCGAAGTTGCAGCCCGACTGGAAAAAAGTGGGGCGACGGTATCGCGCATTGATGGCGTACGCGTGACCACGCCCGATGGCTGGTGGCTGCTGCGCGCATCCAACACGCAGGCCGTCCTTGTCGCCCGGGCGGAAGGCAGCACGCATGAGGCACTGGACCGGCTGAAGGCGGAACTGGCCAGCCAGCTTGAACTGTCGGGCATTCACGCACCGGACTTTTCTGGCGAAAACGCAGGCCACTGACCCACGCCCTGACGTGCCGCCTTATTTGCGGCCCGGACCTGTTCCGGGCCGTTTTTTTGTTGAATGCCTGCGAAGGGGGTTTAATAAGCTCCCAACCGGTCCGATATGCCCGCAAGGACCCCATGCAGGACTATTGAGCATAATGGCGACTATTCCTTTCCGATCATTTCTTGTGCCGGGGCAACTGGTCAGCCATCCCGACCACCCGGAATGGGGTGAAGGCCAGGTCCAGTCCGCCATTGGCAAGCGGGTTACGGTCATGTTCCCGCATGCTGGCAAGGTGGCCGTCGATGCCACCGTCGTACAACTGAATGTCCTGTCATAATGGATGGCAGCATGAACATGGCGCCGATGCCGGATGCCTATGGCCGTCTGCTGACCTATCTGCGCGTATCGGTTACCGACCGGTGCGATATGCGCTGCATATACTGCATGGCGGAAGACATGACCTTCCTGCCCAAAGCTGAAATCCTGTCCTTTACGGAACTGGAACGCCTGTGCGGCGCATTTATCCGCCATGGCGTACGCAGGCTGCGGATAACGGGGGGCGAGCCGCTGGTCCGACGGGATGTGATGTCCTTTTTCCGCGCCATGGGGGGATGGCTGAACCGTCCTGATGGGCAGGCGGGACTGGACGAACTGACGCTTACGACCAATGCAAGCCGACTTGCAGACTATGCTGACGAACTTCGGGCCTGTGGGGTCCGTCGTATCAATGTCAGCCTCGATTCCCTTGATCCCGGGCGCTTCGCCCGCATAACACGACGGGGCAACCTGACACGCACGCTCGAAGGTATCCGGGCCGCGCGTGAAGCGGGCCTTGCCATACGCATCAATACGGTTGCGATGGCGGGACTGAACGAAGATGAATTCGATACGCTGATCGCATGGTGTGGTGAAATCGGGGCCGATCTGTGCCTGATCGAAACCATGCCAATGGGTGAGACCGGGGACGACCGGACCGACCGTTATCTGCCCCTGCTGGATGTCAGGCGCGATCTGGCCCAACGATGGACGCTGGAGCCGGTCGGCTTCCGCACCGGCGGCCCCGCCCGCTATGCCCGCATTGCCGAGACCGGGCGCAGGATCGGCTTCATAACACCCATGACCCATAATTTCTGTGAAAGCTGCAACCGGGTCAGGCTGTCCTGCACCGGCAGGCTGTATACCTGCCTGGGCCATGAAGGATCGACCGACCTGCGTGCGCCCCTACGCGAGGGGGCGGATGATTCGGCAATGATGGACCACGTCCGTGCCGCCATCCTGCGCAAGCCGCGCGGCCATGATTTCCTGATCGGGCGTAGCGCGGATGACCCGGCGCGCGTCACACGCCACATGAGTGTGACGGGCGGCTGAAAGCGGTCTGTCATGCTAGGGGCTGTCGCGCAGGGCATCTTCCAGAGGGGTCGTGAACTGTCCCGGCCGCAGGGGTTGCGGCTGCGTGGGAGCAGGGGCCCAGCCCGTCATGACCGCAATATGCAGGTCCTGCGCGATACTTCCGTCATCGTCACGGGGCAGACGCCCCAGCGCATCGGCCAGCAGGGCAGCAGGCGTGACCTTGCGCGTGCGCTGGCACAGGGCATTTGTCTCGCCAGCGTGCCTCAGATCCGTGATCAGACCCACCGGGGTCTGGTAAGACAGATGGATCACATCCAGATCCGCCACCGGCAGGGCAAATCCCGCGCGTTGCAACAGTCCGGCACAGTCCCGCAGCCCGGGGAAGGGTGCTACCCGTGGCGAAACCCCACCCTGATACGCGGTTTCGGCTTCCATCAACGCATGGCGCAGCCCGGCCAGCGTAGGCAGGACGGGCATGCAGGCCAGAAACAGCCCATCGGGCACCAGTATATTACGGACCTGTGCCAGCAGTCCCGGCAGGTCATTGACCCAGTGCAGCGACAGGCAGGCCACCACCAGATCAAAACTGGCAGGAGCAAAGGGCAGCCACTCGTCATCCATGCACACCGCAGGACCGCCATCGCGCGCGCACATGCGCGGCGACAGGTCTCCCGCAACCGTGGCGATACCCCGCCCACGCAGCAGGGGGGCCATAACACCCCGTCCACCAATATCCAGCGCCGTGCCGAAGGAGCGGGTGACATCATCCAGCCGGTCCAGAAGGCGCCCGGCCGCTTCCTCCAGCACGGGCCGGACATGATCGACCTGATCCGCCGCACGGTCCCGGTGCAGGCGCACGATACGACGGTCAAATATCTGTGGCACATCCATGCTCATCCCCCCGATGTGCCCCTGCGCATCCGGCCTGCCAACCCCACGATCGCGTGAAGACGTGACGCAACCCAAATCCCCGCACTGGTGGCGAAGGGCCGGAACGCAGGTGCTGGATATCCTGTTCCCGCCGCACTGTCTGGGCTGCGGTGTCACGGTCATGCAGGCGGGCCATCTCTGCGGGGCCTGCGTGGCACAACTGCACCTGATAACCGCGCCATACTGCGTCCGTTGCGCGCTGCCATTCACATCCCGCGCGGCAGGCGGCCCTGCCATGACCTGCGCATCATGTGAAGAAAACCCGCCACCGTGGCAGGCGGGCAGAGCAGCCATGGTTTATGATGACATGCCACGGCGACTGATTCTGCCCCTAAAATATGCTGACCGGACGGAAAACGCACAACTGCTGGCACGTTACATGACGACAGCGGCTGCGGATCTGATCTATGCGGACAGTATGCTCGTGCCCGTTCCGCTACATCGGCGGCGGCTGTTTACGCGCCGGTATAATCAGGCCGCGCTGCTGGCGCGTGCGCTGGGCCGCATGACCGGTGCGCAGACGCTGGTGGACGGCCTGATCCGCACGCGCGCAACCCGCCCGCTGGGTGGACAGGGGCGCATCCAGCGCCAGAGGCTGATGCAGGGGGCCATCAGCGTGCGCCCCACCCGACGGGAGGCCATCACGGGGCGCCACATCATCGTGGTGGACGACGTGATGACCACGGGGGCCACGCTTGCCGCCTGCGCCAGCAGCCTGCTGGCCGCGGGCGCCGGACGGGTGGATGTCATCGCCGCCGCGCGTGCCTGTGGCCAGCATGAACAACAATAGGATAAGCTGGTTTCAACAGTCTGCCGCAGATCGTCCCGGTGGACAGACCAACAGCCAAGTGAAGGTTCAATGCCTGCTATCGACATCTACACCCAGCCCGGCTGCCCCTATTGCATCCGCGCCGTCCGCCTGCTGACGCAGAAGGGCGTGTCCTTCAATGAAATCAACGCCCCGCATGGCACGCCGGAACGGGCAGATTCCATCCGGCGTTCAGGTGGCCGTACCACCGTGCCCCAGATCTTTGTCGACAATGCTCCCATTGGCGGCTGTGATGACCTGATGGCGCTGGAACGGGCAGGCAAACTCGACGCCGTGCTGGCCACGGACTGACATCCACGCGGAGAGGGTATGATCCGGTATCAGCTACGCTGTAGCGCGGGACACGAATTCGAAGGGTGGTTTCCCGGCAGCAGCGCATTCGAGCGTCAGGCCGAAAGCGGGCTGCTGTCCTGCCCGCAATGCGGCGTGACACAGGTGGAACGTGCGCTCATGGCCCCGGCTGTCCACACGGGCGGCGGCATGCCCGCGCCGGTGGAACAGGAAGCCGCACCGCCCGCCACGCCACCCGGCCATGCGTCTGCGGGAGTGCCCGACGCCATGATCGCTCTGTTACAGAAAATGCGTGAGACGATTGAGGAACATTGCGAAGACGTGGGCGACCGCTTTGCCGAGGAAGCCCTGAGCATGCATCGGGGCGAAAGCGAAGCCCGGAGCATTTATGGCAACATGACAGCACACGAACGCGCCGAACTGGATGAGGAAGGCGTGGACGTTCAATTGATTCCGTGGGTCCGCCGGGCCGATAGCTAAAGGGAACACGCAGGCACGGACGGCACCACAGGCCGCCCGTTGGCATGCCATGTCGGGGAGCGATTTGAAATGCACGACACTAACAAGGACAATGGCGCACGCAGCAGCATGACGGGCATTGTGCACCGTCTGGCCGCCACCGCCGCGACCACGCTATCCGCCATGGCGATTGCAGTGACCATGCAGGGCGCACCCGCCGCCCGCGCTGACAGTCCGGCCGCCGAGCCGGACGTGGTGGGCCACTGGATGACCCGGGACCACGATGGCGTGTTTGAAATCGGCCATTGCGGGCAGAAACTGTGCGGGCGGCTGGTCGGCCTGCGCTATACGACCGAAATGCCCCGTGACAAACGCGGGCAGCCTGAATGCAACCTGCCGATGCTGGACGGGTTTACACCGGATCGGGACGAGCAGGGACACTGGAACGGCCATGTAACCGATCCCGATACGGGACATGTCTACCATGCCAAGCTGTGGGTTTCACAGTCAGGTGACCTGAAGCTGCGCGGCTTCGTGGCGGTGCCGTTATTTGGTGAAACCGAAACATGGAGCCGCTATACCGGTACCATTGGCCCTGCCTGCAAGCTGCCCTAGACCGGGGGCAAAACCATTTCCAACTGATTGGGATCGCCTTTTTTCCATGAGCTGCAACATTTCCCGCCGCGCCTTCGCCTCCACGCTGGTCGCCGCCGCGGGCGCGCCCGCCCTGTCCCGGCGCGCCATGGCCGATGCCCCGGCCAAACCCCGGATCATCTGTTATATCGGCGGCTATACCCAGCACGGTCCGCCGGGGGGCGCAGGCAACGGGCAGGGCATTTCCGTATTTGAAATGAACCCCGATACCAGCAGCCTTTCGCCGCTCATGACCTATGTGGATATTGCCAGCCCATCCTTTCTGGTGCTGTCCGCCGATAACCGCCATCTGTACGCGCTCAGCGAAATCAATGATTTCAATGCGAATCAGGAAGGGTGCGTCACCGCCTTTTCCGTCAACCGCTCCAGCGGTGAACTGACCAAGCTCAACGTGGTGCGTTCAGGCGGTGCCGTGCCCGCACATCTCAGCATCCATGCCTCGGGCAAATATGTGATGGTGGCCAACTACATGGGTGGCACGGTGGGAATCCTGCCGATCCATCCCGATGGCAGTCTGGGCGACCCGACGGACGTGGTGCACAATACCGGCCCGCGCATGCCCGACCGGGCCAGCGACAACCCGCCGGGCAATTTTGCCATAAGCGACCATTCCTCGGCCCATGTGCATATGGTGGCGTCCGACCCGTCGGGCCGTTTCGTGCTGGCGTGCGATGCCGGTCTGGACCGGGTATATGTCTGGACACTGGACACCCATGCCGGTCGGCTTGTCCCTGCCAAGACGCCGTTCATCGCCATGACGCCGGGGTCCGCCCCGCGCCATTTCGCCTTCAATGAAAAAGGCACGATGATCTACATTCTGGGCGAACAGGATTCAAAAGTGGTGGCCGCCACCTTCAATCCCCAGACCGGCGAAATAGTCCCCCAGCAGACCGTCAGCACCGTAACCCCGCATTTCCGTGGCAGCACTCTGGCAGCAGGCATCCTGCTTTCGCCGCAGGGGCGTTACCTGTACGTCTCGAACCGGCTTGGTGATTCGCTGGCCAGTTTCCACGTCAATGACGACGGCACGCTCAACCTTGTGGATGAGATCTGGATGCATGCCGACTACGGGCGTTCGATGATGTTCGATCCCAGCGGCAATTTCCTGTTCTGCGCCAACCAGCGCAGCGATTCGGTCACGTCGTTCAAGGTGAATGCCCAGACCGGGGTACTGGACTTCACGTGGAACTTCACGCCCGTAGGCAGCCCGACCACATTCGCGTTCATGAACACGATCTGAAGCCGGGCCAATAATACCCTTGTGCGCGCCGTTCAGTCGCGCACAAGGGCCGCGATGTAGTTCACCGCCATGTCGCGGCTTTCCCGCCAGCCACCAAGGCCCGGTACCATGCCTGCAACATCGGTCACACGCAGGCCCGCGGCCGCTGCATACTGGCCCAGTTCGGCAGGCGTTATGAACTTGCGCCAGTCATGCGTACCCACGGGCAGCAGTCGCAGCACGTATTCCGCCCCGATCTTGGCCATGGCGAGGGAACGCCATGTCCGGTTCATGGTCGAAACCACCATGACCCCACCGGGACGCAGAAGGCCGCCAAGCATGCGCAGGAAGGCGGCAGGATCGGTTACGTGCTCGATCACCTCCAGCGCGGAAATGGCGTCATAACGGACATTTTCCGCCACCAGTTCTTCCGCGCTGCCACAGCGGTAGGCCAGCGGACCGGCGGAAGCGGGCAGGGGATGCTGGCGCAGGTGTAGCCTGCCTGCCGTTATCGCCGCCTGTGCGGCATCAATGCCGGTCACATCAAATCCGGCCCGCGCGAATGCCTCGCTGGCCAGTCCGGCGCCGCAGCCGATATCCAGCAGGGTGCGTCGGGCGCCCTGCGCATCTTCGGGTGCTACCAGATGGCGCAGGCTCCACTGGATGCGCAGGTCGTTCATGGCGTGCAGGGGGCGCATCGGGCCAGACGGGTCCCACCACCGGGCGGCCAGATCGCTGAAATGGGCGATCTCGTCCGGGGCGACCGAATCTGCCGACAGAACGGTCGAATCGTGATGCTGCATGGTTGCACCGCCTTTCATTTGGCTTTCTCCCGCTGGACGCGGAAGCTGGGGGGTTGTATGTGACGCGGCTTGCGCATAACCGCAATGCCCCGGATGGCCCGGCAGGGCCGCAATCCGGATAAGCTGATGCCTGAATGATGGAGCCGTTATCCCGATGTCCCCTACCGTACCGCGGATCGTGATGAAATTCGGCGGCACGTCCGTTGCTGATCTGGACCGGATTCGTGCCGTGGCGGAAAAAGTCCGGAAACAGGTGGAGGCGGGATGCGAGGTCGCTGTTGTCGTTTCCGCCATGTCAGGCGTGACCAACCGCCTTGTGGGCTACTGCCGCGATCTTTCCCCCACCCATGACGAACGCGAATACGACAGCGTTGTCGCAACGGGAGAACAGGTGACAAGCGGCCTTCTGGCCATTGCGCTGCAGAATCTGGGCATCAATGCCCGTTCATGGCTGGGCTGGCAGATCCCGCTGCGCACGGATGACGCGCACGCCAAGGCCCGCATCGTATCCATTGACGGCACGGCACTGATCGACAGCATGCGCGCAGGTCAGGTTCCGGTCGTGGCCGGTTTCCAGGGCATCGGACCGGACCAGCGGATCACGACTCTGGGCCGTGGCGGTTCTGATACGTCGGCCGTGGCGCTGGCGGCGGCACTGAAGGCGGATCGCTGCGATATCTACACGGATGTGGACGGAATCTATACAACCGACCCCCGTATTGTTACCAAGGCACGGAAGCTGCCAAGAATTACCTACGAAGAGATGCTCGAACTCGCTTCCGTAGGGGCGAAGGTGCTGCAGACCCGCAGTGTGGAACTGGCCATGAAGGAGCGCGTGCGTGTGCAGGTGCTGTCCAGCTTCACCGATGGTCCGGCACCAACGGAAGGGCATCTGCCCGGTTCATTAGTCGTGGATGAGGACGAAATCGTGGAACAGGAACAGGTCGCCGGAATTGCCTACTCCCGTGATGAGGCGAAGCTTTCCGTACGTCGGGTTCCCGACCGTCCGGGCATTGCCGCGGCGGTGTTCGGCCCGCTGGCGGACAGCAACGTGAACGTGGACATGATTGTCCAGAGCACGGGCGACGACGGCACCACCAACATGACCTTCACCGTCAGCAAGACCGACCTCGCACGCGCCATCGCGTCGCTTGAAAGCCATCGTGACACCATCCAGTACGGCGAACTGCAGACCGACGACGATGTGGTGAAGATCAGCGTGGTGGGTGTTGGCATGCGCTCGCATGCCGGTGTCGCCAGCACGATGTTCCGCACACTGGCCGAACGCAACATCAACGTTCAGGTCATCTCGACCAGCGAAATCAAGGTTTCCGTGCTGATTGCGTCCGAATATACCGAACTCGCGGTGCGCGCCCTGCACACCGCCTACGGTCTGGACGCGGCGTGAGCGCACCGGAAATGACAGCCCCCCACGCAGCCGATCCCACGAGCGATCCCGCCCGCCGGGCTGAAGCCCGCAGTCGGCTCGATCACCTGTGCGCACGGGGCACACGCTTTCTGGGCAGCGAATACGCGCTACTGGCCGGGGCCATGTCCTGGGTCAGCGAGCGCAACCTTGTCTCGGCCATTTCCAACGCCGGTGGCTTTGGCGTGCTGGCCTGCGGCGCGATGGAACCCGAACGTCTGGCCGAGGAAATCGCGGCAACGCAGGCGCTGACCAGCCGCCCCTTCGGCGTCAACCTCATCACCATGCACCCCCGGCTGGATGATCTTGTCCGCGTATGTCTTGATGCCGGTGTGAGCCATGTGGTGCTGGCCGGGGGCATCCCGTCCGGCCCGGTCATCCGCGCGATCAAGGAAGGCGGGGCGAAAGCCATCGGTTTTGCCCCGGCGCTGGTGCTGGCCAAACGTCTGATCCGCCTTGGCATTGACGCACTGGTGATCGAGGGATCGGAAGCTGGCGGCCATGTCGGCCCCGTATCGCTTACGGTTCTGGCGCAGGAAATCCTGCCCCATATCCACGACGTGCCGGTATTTGTCGCAGGTGGGCTGGGGCGGGGGGATGCGATCCTGTCCTATCTGGAACTGGGCGCGTCTGGCGCACAGCTTGGCACGCGTTTCGCCGCATCGCGCGAAAGCATCGCCCACGAGCGGTTCAAGAAAGCCTTCCTCCGCGCCAATGCACGTGACGCCGTAACATCCGTCCAGCTTGACGAACGCTTTCCGGTCATTCCGGTGCGCGGGCTGAGCAATGCAGGCACGCGCCGCTTCCTTGAGCACCAGGCCGAGACCCTGCGACGCTTTCAGGCCGGGGAACTGACCAAGGAAGCCGCCCAGCTTGATATCGAGCATTTCTGGGCCGGTTCCCTGCGCCGGGCCGTGATCGAAGGCGATGTCGAAAACGGTTCCGTCATGGCGGGGCAGTCGGTTGGCATGATCACGAGCGAGCAGCCGGTCAGTGAAATCATCAACGAACTGGTCGATCAGGCCATTGACGCCCTGATCCGGCAGGAGGAGAGGGCACGCCACGGATGAGCGACGGCAAGCGCGTTTCCCGCTCCAACCCTGCAACGCCCGCCCCACCGCCGGGTGCCGCACCAACGGCATCCGTGGGTGAGACGCTGCGCGCGCGACGCGAGGAACTGGGCTGGACCCTGCCTGATGTCGCGGCATGGCTGCGCATCCGCCTGTCTTATCTGGAGGCACTTGAGGCGGGGCGTCCGGGGGAACTGCCGGGCAGCGCCTATGCCGTTGGTTTCCTGCGCACCTATGCCAATGCGCTGGACCTGAAGAATACCGAACAGCTTGTCCAGCGCTTCAAGACTGAAAGCCGTGGCGCTTTCACCCGTCGCGCCGAACTGTCCTTTCCCGTCCCGCTGCCGGATCGGGGCCTTCCCACGGGTGTCCTGCTGTTATGCGGTATCGTCATTCTGGTCGGGGCCTATGTCGGGTGGTACCATTTCACCGGTTCGCAGGGTATCGACCATGATATCCGGGCCAAGCTGACACTGCCCGGACTGTCATCGGCCACCACCGCGTCGCCGCAGGTGGCGTCCGTCCTGCCACCGGCGGATGAACAGCCGGTTCCGCCGCCGCAGCCCCTTGCGCCGCAGGAACGCGAAGCCCTGACCGGCACGCCTGCCGCCCCACCGCCCGCACCGGCGGCCACACCTCCCGTACCGCTGGAAAAAATGGGGGAGGACCGCAACGCACTGGCGCAGCAGGCCACCACCCCGCAGGCACCGCCGCCACCCGCCGTGACAGACAGTGTGACATTGAACGCTTCCGCCGCGACATGGGTGCAGGTGCGCAAGCCGGGTGGGCCTGTGCTGTACGACCATGTGCTCCAGCCCGGTGAAACATGGCAGAGCCCCCAGGGCCAGAGCGGGCTGGAACTGACGGTCGGCAATGCGGGAGGGCTGACACTTTCCGCCGGTGGTGTTACAACGCAGCCGCTGGGGCGCAATGGTGAGGTCAGGCGCAATATACCGCTGAATCCCGCGGCAGTTGCCGATGGATCGGTTCTGGTTTCACAGCCTGTGCCTGCCGCGCAACCCGCCACAGGTACCACACCGGCTGGTACAACGGTAACGGGGAGTGGCAATTATCAGTCATCGCCTCTCCCGTCTCACGTTGATCCGGAGTAGAATGGTCTTCTACGGCATGGTCCCCTCCCGGTCGCCATGTCGAAAAACGGCATGTAAAAGATCCCCGGGCTATGCCGCGCCCCGCCATAGCGGGCCGGAATACAAACCGCCGCCTTATCTGGAGGGCACATAATGAGCAGCTATCGTCCTTATCAGCACATCGAACGCCGCAAGTCGCGGCAGATCCACGTCGGCAATGTGCCGGTGGGGGGGGATGCCCCCGTTTCGGTCCAGACGATGACCAATACACTGACCACCGATGCACAGGCCACGATCGCCCAGATCCGCCGGGCCGAACTGGCTGGTGTGGATATCGTGCGCGTGTCCTGCCCCGATGAGGAAAGCACGAAGGCGCTGGCCGAAATCGTGCGCGAGGTGAATGTTCCCATCGTCGCGGACATCCACTTCCACTACAAACGCGCCATCGAAGCGGCGAAGGCCGGGGCAGCGTGCCTGCGTATCAACCCGGGCAATATCGGCAGCGCCGAGCGCGTGCGTGAGGTGGTGAACGCCGCCAAGGACCATAACTGCTCCATCCGCATCGGCGTCAACGCCGGTTCGCTGGAAAAGCACCTGCTTGAAAAATATGGCGAGCCTAACCCCGAAGCACTGGTGGAAAGCGCGCTGGAACACGCCAAGATCCTTGAAGATCATGATTTCCATGAATTCAAGATCAGCGTGAAGGCGTCGGACGTGTTCATGGCGGTCGCGGCCTACCAGCAACTGGCCGATGTATGCGATCACCCGCTGCATATCGGCATTACCGAAGCGGGCAGCAAGCGCGCGGGCACCGTCAAGTCCTCCATCGGGCTGGGCAACCTTCTGTGGGCGGGTGTGGGCGACACCATGCGCGTCTCGCTCTCGGCCGAGCCGGAAGAAGAAGTGCTGGTCGGCTGGGATATCCTCAAGTCACTGGGCCTGCGCCACCGTGGCGTGAAGATCATTTCCTGCCCGTCCTGCGCGCGTCAGGGCTTCAACGTGATCCAGACCGTGCAGACGCTGGAAGACCGTCTGGCGCACATCAAGACGCCCATGACGCTGTCGATCATCGGCTGTGTGGTCAATGGCCCCGGTGAGGCGCTGATGACCGATATCGGCGTTACCGGCGGTGGCTCCGGTCGCCACATGGTCTATTCGGCAGGCAAGCAGGACCACACCATGCCTGCGGGCGACATGATCGAACATATCGTCGATCTGGTGGAAAAGAAGGTCGCTGCCCTTGAAGCGGCTGACGCCGCCAACACCCCGGCTGAGGAAATGGCACGCGAAGCCGCCATGTCCCCCGTGGAATGATGACCCGTGGCGCACCGTTACGGTGCGCCACACACCGGCCCTTAATACGGGCCGGTTACAGAACGCAGGATTTCGCCTAGTGAGCAGCATACAGCCCGTCCGTGGCACCCATGACCTGATTGGTGAGGACCACAGGCGCTTTACCCATGTTGTGGAGACCGCGCGTCGCATCGTCAGTCTTTACGGGTTTGATGAATGGGCGACTCCCATTTTCGAGGACACACGGGTCTTTTCCCGCTCATTGGGCGATACATCCGACGTCGTTTCCAAGGAGATGTACACGTTCGAGGACCGGGGCGGCGAATCGCTGACCCTGCGCCCCGAAGGCACCGCCGCCATCTGCCGCGCACTCGTCACCAACGGGCTGACGCAGTCCCTGCCGCAAAAGGTGTTCTACGCTGGGCCCATGTTCCGCTACGAACGCCCGCAGAAGGGACGTTACCGCCAGTTTCACCAGATTGGCGCCGAACTGCTCGGGGCCGCCGAACCGCTGGCGGATGCCGAAGTGATCGCCATGGGGCGCGACGTGCTGCGCGCGCTGGGTATCGAGAACGAGACCGTGCTCGAACTCAATACGCTGGGCGATACCGCCAGTCGTGATGCGTGGCGCACGGCCCTGATCGCGCATTTCAGCGCCCACCGCGCCGATCTCTCCGCCGACAGTCAGGCGCGGCTTGAACGCAATCCGCTGCGTATCCTTGACAGCAAGGATGAAAACGACCGCAGGCTGGTTGCCGATGCCCCCACCATTGCACAGTTCCTGACACCTGAAGCGCGGGAATTCTGGGATGACCTGCGCCGCACGCTTGATCTTATGGGCGTGCGCTTCAGGGAAAATCCCGGCATCGTCCGGGGGCTGGACTATTACGGGCATACCGCGTTCGAATTCGTCACCACCCGCCTTGGCGCACAGGGTACGGTGCTGGCCGGTGGGCGGTATGACGGTCTGGTCGCGGAAATGGGTGGGCCGAAAACACCCGCCATTGGCTGGGCTGGCGGCATCGAACGACTGTCGATGCTGCTTGACAGCACACCTGCCGAACCGCGTCCGGTCGCCATCATCCCGATGGGAGCGGACGCGCAGGGGGCGGCGATCACGGTATTGCAGGGCCTGCGGGCTGCCGGCATCCGGGCGGAAACATCATACCGCGGCAACATGAAGCGCAGGCTTGAACGGGCCAACCGCATGAAGGCCACCCATGCCATCCTGATTGGCGGCGATGAGATCGCGCGCGGCGTGGTACAGGCCAAGGATCTGGATAGCGGACAGCAGACCGAGGTGCCCATGGATGGCGTGGCGGCCTTCCTTCTGCCCGGAACACCCGGAAAGGCCTAACCGTGGCACAGTTTGACGACCGTCTGGACCGTATCGTTGCCCGCAGCGAGGAATTGCAGGCCATGCTGGCTGAAGGGCTGTCCGGTAACGATTTCAGTCAGGCATCGCGTGAATATGCCGAACTGGAACCCGTAGTGGCGCGCGTCAGCGCGCTACGGGCCGCGGAACAGGCGGAACAGGACGCCAGCCAGATGCTGGAAGACCCGGAAATGCGCGAACTGGCGCAGGCGGAACTGGATGGGCTGCGCGCGCAGATCCCCGACCTGCGCCACGCCATCCGTCTGGCCATGCTTCCGCGTGACGAAGCGGATGAACGCAGCGCCATTCTTGAAATCCGTCCTGCCGCGGGCGGCGATGAAGCCGGACTGTTCGCCGCCGAACTGTTTGGCGCGTACCAGCGCTATGCCGACCAGCGGGGATGGCGGTTTGAGATACTGGAATACGACCAGTCGGAACTGGGCGGCCTGCGCGAAGGGATTGCCAGCATCACCGGGCGCGGGGTGTTTGCGCGGCTGAAATACGAATCGGGCGTGCACCGTGTGCAGCGCGTCCCGGCTACCGAAAGCCAGGGACGCATCCATACCTCCACCGTGACCGTCGCCGTCCTGCCCGAAGCGGAAGAAGTGGACGTGCAGGTCAATGAAGGCGACCTGCGCATTGATGTCTACCGCGCATCCGGCGCGGGCGGCCAGCATGTCAACAAGACCGAAAGCGCCGTGCGCATTACCCACCTGCCCACCAATATCGTGGTGACGATGCAGGAGGAAAAAAGCCAGCACAAGAACCGCGCCAAGGCGATGAAGATCCTGCGCGCCCGCCTGTATGAACGCAGCCGGGCCGCCGCCCATGAAAGCCGCGCCGCCGACCGCCGCGCGCAGGTCGGCACAGGCGACCGTTCCGAACGCATACGCACCTATAATTTCCCGCAGGGTCGCGTGACCGACCACCGCATCGGTCTGACACTGTACAAGATCGACCGTGTGATGGCCGGGGATCTGGATGAGTTTGTGGACGCGCTGACACAGGAAGAACAGGCCGCCCTGCTTGCCGCGGACGAAGGTTAAGCCCGGTGGAGGAACCCGCGCCTACGATGTGGGCGGGGTGCAGAGCGAACTGTGACCGGGATGACGCTCCACCACCTCCGGGTCGTCAGGATCGGCAAGGTAGAATTCGGTGAAATTGCGTGCCCCCAGCGCGACAAGATGATGGCCATCCGGATCATGCAGCACGCCTTCACCACTGACCTGATGGATCTCGACGCCGGTGCCGCCATGACGGCGGATGGTGATTTCCCCACACAGGGCGTAGCTGTGGTTCGTACGTCCCATCGCAGTCTCGATATGCGCGGTCTGGCTGGTATGGTCATGATCGAGGGTAAAGGTTGCGACCAGATGTTCATCCACATACAGGCGCGACACTTCCGACACTTCTTCCGAACTGCACCCGTCCTCCACCTCGAACGACCCGGCGAAAGCAGGGGTAACGAGGGCCGTGCACAGCACGGTGGCGATTACGCTCCGCGCGAGGCGGGATAAAAGGACGGACGTTTGCATGAGTCCAAAATATGATGGAAAGCGGTCGTGATGAAAGATGCCATAACACCCGCGCCCACAAATTTACGCCAGTTGCTGTATGATGCGACAACCCGGCTTCGTCATGCCGGAATTGAGGCCCCGCAGCGCGAAGCGCGCCTGCTTGCCGCCCACGCAGCGAATACCGATCTGGCGGGGCTGCTGCGTATCGATGCGCTATCTGACGCGGCCCATACCCTGTTCCTGCGCAACCTCCAGCGTCGTGTGAACCATGAACCGATGGCCTATATTACAGGCCATACCGGTTTCTGGTCGCTGGATCTTATGGTCTCCCCCCATACGCTGATCCCGCGCGCGGATACGGAAACACTGATCGAAGCGACGCTGGACCACCTGCCGGACCGGAGTGCTGGCCTGCGCGTACTCGATATCGGCACCGGCACCGGCTGCCTGCTGCTGTCTGTTCTGGCGGAATATCCTGACGCTTACGGTATCGGAACCGACCTTGCCCCACAGGCGGCGCGGCTGGCAGCGGATAACGCCGTGCGCAACGGTCTCGATACCCGTTGTGCCGCCCTATGCTGCAACTGGGCGAATGCGCTGGTCGGCCCGTTCGACCTGATACTGAGCAATCCGCCTTACATTCCCCGTGATGATCTGGCTGGTCTCATGCCTGATGTCGTAAAGTATGAACCCGCCCGCGCACTGGATGGCGGCGCTGACGGGCTGGTGGCCTACCGGGCTCTGGCCACAGTGCTGCCCGGCCTGCTGGCGACAGGGGGGATCGCTGTAATGGAACTGGGCATAGGACAGGATGCCAGCGTGCCGGACCTTATGCGCGCGGCAGGGCTGGCGGTGCTGGAAATACGCCCCGATCTGGGCGGTATTGGCCGTGCACTGATCGTGAAAAAATAATTTGGCAGAAAGAAAGGCGCGGGTTATATTAACAACGTGCAGGGAACACGGAACGCAGATCATTTGCCATTCCGCTCCCGCGCGATCGATCCCGATTGCAAAACAGAAAAACTGGCAACATGAACCATGATGGTTCCGCCGTGGTTCGGGGATTCGTGTCCGGTGATGCACTGGACAGCAATATGGCAACAGACGGGACGGGCAGACCGCCCCACGGTCCAGGGCAGCGCCGGCGACCGGCAACAGGAAAGTGCTGCGACAGCTTATGAACATGAAACGCATGCGAGGCCGTCACCATCGTTCGGGCGGCAGCAATGGCGGAAGCGTACGCCATAACAATGGCCAGATCCCGTTGAACCGCAACCATGTATTCGACAGTAACGGACCTGACCTGCGCGTACGCGGCACGGCGCAGCAGTTATTTGAAAAATACCTGCAGCTTGGGCGGGATGCGAGCAGCACAGGCGACCGCGTTATGGCGGAAGCCTATTTCCAGCATGCCGAACACTATTTCCGCATCCTCAACGCCATGACGCAGGCCGCCCAGCAGAGCCAGCAGGAACGTCAGGAGCGGATGGGTGCGCGTCAGCAGCGTCCCATGGATAATCGCCAGTCGGTCGACGCACCGGCGGAAGAGGAGGCCGAACAGCCTTCCATTCAGGCACAGCCGCAACAGACCGCCGAGCCGGAAGAAACCGCGCCGCAACCCAGCGTGACCGAAACGCCGGAACCCCAGCCCGCTGCCGCCGCACCAGCCCCCCGCGCACCGCGCATGCCGCGCCGCCGCACCAAGCCGCCGGTGGAAAAGAAAGAAGAACTGGAATCTTCCCCGTCCTGAACGGGGTTTTCCCGCCCCTGACCGGGCGGGGAAGCATTTCAGACGCCGGAACGGACCAGCCGCCAGACCTTGCGCCTGCGGCCCTCCGTTGCGTCGGGGGCATCTTCCACGGTGACAAGGCCCTGATTACGAAGGGCCTGCAGGGCAAGACGGGCATGATAGGTGCCCAGTTCGGGAAAAAGATCCCCGATTTCCCGGACAGAGCGCGCCTTGCCATCCGACAGGATCTTCAGCACGATCTGTCGCTTGCTGTCATGATTTGTCATGCGCCAGGATCGATGCTGAAAAAAAGTCATGCGTTTTCTATACCAGATCCGTCCGTAATGGCCTAGCGCCGATGCGAGCAGCCTGTCCCAGTTCCGACACAACCGTGCGAATGGCCTTGGTCAGATGGCTGAGTTCGGACCGGGTTACGGTAAAAGCCGGTGTCAGATACACAATATTACGGAATGGTCGCACCCATACGCCCTGTGCAATCAGGGCGCTTTTGAGCGCATTCATGTCACTTATGCAATCAAGTTCCACCACACCGATCGCACCCATCACACGCACATCGACAACATGCGGCAGGCTGCGGCAGGATTCGAGTTCGTCGCGCATCTGCGTTTCGATAGCCGCCACCTGTTGTAGCCGGGGCTCCGTATCGAAGAGGTCAAGCGACGCGTTGGCACAGGCGCAGGCCAGCGCATTGGCCATGAAGGTTGGCCCGTGCATGAGCGCATGCAACGGATCATCGGACAGGAAGGCGTCAAATACATGCGTCCGGGCCACCGTCGCCGCCAGCGCCATCGTGCCCCCGGTCAACGCCTTGGACAGGGTGATGATGTCAGGTACGATCCCGGCCTGCTCACATGCGAACATGGTTCCGGTGCGACCGAACCCGGTAAAGATTTCATCAAGGATCAGCAGCACACCATGCCGGTCCGCAAGTTCGCGCAGTGTCCGCAATACATCAGGTGTGTGAAACAGCATTCCGCCCGCCCCCTGAACCAGGGGTTCGACAATAATCGCGGCAATACTGCCTGCGGACTGTGCCAGCAATGTATCCAGTGCCTGCATGCCTGCTGCGTTTACGGGCAGATCAGCAATGAAATGTTCAGGTAACGCCCCCTGATACAGGCTGTGCATCCCTTCTTCGGGGTCGCATACGGCCATGGTGGCCATGGTATCACCGTGATAACCGCCCCGGAAGGCAACAAGCCTTGTCCGCCCCGTCTGCCCGCGATTGAGCCAGTACTGGATGGCCATTTTCATCGCAACCTCAACCGCGACGGAGCCGGAATCAGTAAAGAAAACCCGATCCAGATCACCCGGCAGCATTGTAGCAAGCCGACGAGCCAGCGTCAGCGCCGGTTCATTGACCAGTCCACCAAACATGACGTGCGGCATGCGGATAAGCTGCGCGCTGACCGCCTGATGGATGTGGGGATGATTGTAGCCATGGCATGCCGTCCACCACGATGCGATACCATCCACCAGTTCCGTTCCGTCCGCCAGGGTGATGGTGCAGCCATCGGTGCTGACGGCAGGCAGGGGGGGCAGGGTCGTCTGCATCTGGGTATAGGGCAGCCAGACATGCTTCATGCCCTGTTCCAGCCATTCGGGTCCACACATGCGCCGTCTCCGTGATATTGGGTTGGCGGGATTGACCGGGGCGGCGTGCTCCGGCAGGAGAATGCGCTTCATGGCCCGTTTCGATACGATTTTCCAGACCGCACTGCAGCATATGACGGATCGGCACACCCGCCGCGTGCTGCGCCCGGTACAACAGACCGGCGCGGTCACGGTCATCCGGGATGGAAGGGAACTGATCAACTTCTCCTCCAACGATTATCTGGGCCTGACCCATCACCCGGCGCTGGCCGCACGCGCAGCCCGATGGTTGCACGAAGCAGGCACGGGGGCAGGGGCTTCCCGCCTTGTGACAGGCACAAGCCAGCAGCATATGGCGGTCGAAGCGCGGCTGGCTGCATTCAAGGGCGCGCAGTCCGCCCTGCTTCTGGCCAGCGGATGGCAGGCCAATGCATCCGTACTGACGGCACTGCTGCGGCTTGCGGGGGAACAGGACGGGCCGCCACTGGTCTTTACCGACCGGCTTAACCACGCCAGCCTGCATCATGGCTGCATGGCTGCGGGTGTGCGTCAGATCCGCTTCCGCCATAACGACCTTGACCATCTGGAGGCCCTGCTGTGCCGCCATGCAGGTCATCCCGGCATGCGCGTGATCGTGACGGAAAGCGTTTTTTCCATGGATGGCGACCGTACCGATATTTCCCGGCTAAGCGCCATAGCACGCCATCATGATGCCTTCACCTATGTGGACGAAGCGCATGCTACTGGCGTGCTGGGTCCGCAGGGGCGGGGCCTGTGCGCCAGACATGACATCGACCTCATTATGGGAACATTCAGCAAGGCGCTGGGGGGCTTCGGGGCCTTTGTCACCGGATCAGGTGCGATGTGCGACTGGCTGGTCAACGCCTGCTCTGGTTTCGTGTTCACAACCGCGCCGCCGCCCGCCGTGCTGGGAGCCATGGATGCGGCACTTGAACTGATACCCACCATGGATGCGGAACGCGCCCGACTGGCCCGTAATGCGGCGCATCTGCGCGATGTGATCCGGGATTGCGGCCTGTCGAGCGGCCCTTCGACCACCCAGATCATTCCCATCCTGATCGGGGACGCCGCGCGGGCGCTGGCTTTTGCATCGGTCCTTGAAAAACATGGCATCCTTGCCACCGCCATCCGACCGCCCACGGTGCCCCCCAATAGCAGCCGTATCCGGCTCGCTCTCAGCGCCGCGCATACCGACGCCATGATCGACCAGCTTGCTACCGCCATTACGGGCGCCGCACGGGAAAGCGCATGACATCACCCACGCTGCCCATCGCCTTCGTGCATGGATGGGCCTTTGACCACACATTCTGGAATGCGACACGGGCTGCACTTGGACCATCTTCCACGCATTGCCTTGATTTCGGTTTTTTCGCCGCACAGCCGGCCATGACCCTGCCGGAACACCCCTATATCGGGGTAGGGCATTCGCTGGGCGCCCTGTGGCTGCTACGCCACCATGGACCACTATGCCAGGGACTGGTGCTGGTAAACGGTTTCAGCCGCTTCGGGGCCGTACCCGACTTCCCCGATGGCATTCCCCGGCGGGTGATCGAACGCATGCGCCTTGGCCTGCGGCGTGGTCCGCAGGGACTGCTGCACAGCTTTCGTCAGCGTGCGGACATTGAAACGCCCCTGCCAGCGCATATCGAACAGGGCCGACTGGAAACGGGCCTGAAAATGCTTATGGACATGGATTGCCGGGATGACCTGACAAATCTGGCATGTCCCATCCACATCATGGCCGGAACGCAGGATGCCATCGCCCCACCATCACTGACGCGGGCCTGCTTTTCCGGTAAGGCTGCACACCCCATCCAATGGCAGGAAGGCGGACATCTGCTACCCCTGACCCACACGGCCGACTGCGTGCGCGAAATTACGGCCCTGACCCAACGGATAACCGCACCATGACCCGCAAGGAAAGCATCGCCGCCCGTTTTGACGCGGCACGGGACTACGATCAGGCTGCGCGTGTCCAGCGTATTGCAGCAGGAGAACTTGCCCGACGCATTGCCCGATCCTGCGCTCATGCTACGCCGCTACGTATTCTGGAAATCGGTTGCGGCACCGGATTCCTGACGCGGGAACTGCTACGCCTGTTCCCTGATGCCCATATCACCGCCACGGACATCGCACCGGGCATGCTGGCGCGTCTGGCGGCACGAATTCCGGACAGGGAACGGCTGACACTGCACCGCATGGATGCGGAACAGCCCGACCTGACCGGCCCGTTCGACCTGATATGCTCAAGTCTGGCCATGCAGTGGTTTGAAAACCGGGCCCGGACGCTGGATCTGCTTGCATCGCTGCTTGCACCCGATGGCCAGATGGCTTTTGCCACCTTATGCGCAGGCAGCTTCCGGCAATGGCGGGACGCCTATGCACGGGCTGGCGTGACCTGCCCGGTTCCTTCCTATCCCCCCCTTGCCACCCTGCATGAGGAGTGGCCGCTTTCCGGCGCAGGGCTTTGGCAGGAAGCGGAAATAGTGGATAGCCCCGCATCACCACTGGAATTCGTGCGCGAACTGGCGGCCATCGGGGCCAGCCATACCGATCACCCACCGGCAACGGGTAGTCAGCTACGCCGCGTTCTGGCAGCAGCGCACAGCAATGATCCCTTCGCCGTTTCGTATCATGTCGCTTACGGACAGTTCCGACGTGCCCTGTGGCCAGGTGTATTCGTAACCGGTACGGATACGGATGTGGGCAAGACCGTTACCGCCGCCACACTGGTGCGGGCATGGGGTGCCGCCTACTGGAAGCCCCTGCAAAGCGGCACGGATGATGCCCCATCAGACAGTACGACCATACGTGCCCTGTCCGGTATCGACGCGGCGCGGCTGTATCCGCCTGCGGCCACGTTCGGTGCTTCCCTGTCCCCGGAAGATGCAGCACGGCAGGCCCATACCCGCATCAATCCGACCGACATAGGGTTGCCCCCCCATGACGCCGCCCGTGGACCGCTGGTGGTTGAAGGGGCAGGGGGCGTGTTCGTACCCATTGCCGAAAATTACCTGATGATCGACCTTATGGTCCGTCTTGCGCTGCCTGTGGTACTGGTGGCCCGCAGCCAGCTTGGCACGATCAATCACACACTGCTCAGTCTCGCAGCACTACGGACACGCGGAGTGCGCGTACTGGGCGTAATCCTGAACGGGCCACCCGAACCGATTGGCCGTAATGCCATCGAACGCCATGGGCAGGTGCGTATTCTGGCAGAACTGCCCCCAACCGATCCCATGGGGCCGGATGCCATAAGACAACTGGCCACCCATATACCATCGTGGACTGACGTGACGGGCAGTGTTCAGTAACGTCGCATAAGACCCGCAAGGGTACCCTGTATGCTGACACGACTGGCAGGCAGGGTCCGTGTCTCATAGCGGGTGTTGGCCGGGATCAACGCGATTTCATCGCCCTGATGCCGCACCCGTTTGAGGGTCACTTCCTCCCCATCGATCAGGGCCACGGCAATCTGACCGTCACTGGCCTGTGCCTGTGCGCGGATGATGACCGTATCGCCATCGAGTATTCCCGCGTCCTCCATCGAATCCCCGGTAACCTCCAGCGCGTAATGGTCGCTGGCCTTGCTCATAAGGCTGGCAGGCACAACGATATGGGTTGTACTGGCGTTGATGGCTTCGATCGGGTTACCTGCCGCGATCCGTCCGACAAAGGGCAGTTCAACCATGCCTGCGATGACTGCGGCAGATGGCACCGCCGGGCCGCCGGGTGCGGGCGGGTCGACCGGCTTACGGACCGGCGGCGGCTCGATATCCGGCAGGCGCAGGATTTCCAGCGCCCGGGCACGATGATGCCTGCGGTGGAGGAATCCCCGTTCCTCCAGCGCTGAAATCAGGCGGTGGATACCCGATTTGGAACGCAGGCCAAGCGCATCCTTCATTTCATCGAAGGAGGGCGAGAATCCCGTCCTACGCAAATGGCCGTCAATAAATAGCAAAAGCTCATGTTGTTTTTTCGTGAGCATGCCACATGTCCTTTTGCCGTGGGCGCGTTCCAAGGCGGGAAGAAGCTGGAACAAACCAAAAACCTGTTTCCATGTTCTATATTGGTTCCATCCGCCCCGTCAACTGCGATCCCGCCTGTTACAACCCCTGATCAATGCGGATGATCTCGCACATATCACCCGCCCGGGCAGGCGGTGCGTGCGGCGCGCGCAGCACCAGCGCCTGACTGTCGGCCAGTATATGCAGCATGGCTGAATCCTGAACGGGGAAAGGGGTGGCGATCTGCTGGCCCTGCCCATCATGTGTGAGGCTGCTGCGCAGGAAATCCATGCGCCAGTCATTTTCCGGCAGATCAACGCCCAGAACCGCACGCTGTGGCGGCTCAACCGCATTGTCCAGCCCGGCCATGCGCCGCAGGGCAGGCAGGACGAACACGACGGTACAGACGAACGCGGCCACCGGATTGCCCGGCAGGCCGATGAAAGGCAGGCGCCCCAGATGGCCGGACATGAGCGGGCGACCCGGCCGCATGGCAATTTTCCAGAAATCGGTTTTCAGCCCGACCTGTTCCAGCCCCCGACGCACCAGATCGTGACTGCCGACGCTGGCACCCCCGGTGGTTATGAGCATATCCACGCCATCCACCATCCGCTCAAGGGTCGCAAGGTCGCTCATATTATCCCGCAGCACGGGCAGCATGACCGGCTCGGCACCGGCCTGACGCAGCAGGGCGGCCAGCATGGGGGTGCTGGAATTGGCAATCTGGCCTGCCGCCAGCGTGCTGCCGGGCAGCAGCAGTTCATCCCCCGTGGCGGCAATGGCCACGCGGGGGCGGCGTGTGACCTCCACCCAGGGATGGTTTGCAGCCGCGGCAAGGCCGATATCACGTGCGGACAGCCTGCGCCCGGCGGGAATGACAACCTGCCCCTGCGCGAAATCCTGCCCCCTGCGCCGCACGAACGTCCCCGGCGCGATAACATGCCCGGTCGTGACGGCACGCCCATCCACCTGTGCATTTTCCTGTATCAGCACGGCATCCGTCCCGGCGGGCATGACGCTGCCGGTGAATATACGGACACACTGGCCCTGACCGATCGTGGTGGCTACGGGATGCCCGGCAGGCGCTTCGGCGACACATTCAAGCGTCGCCCCACCGGTGGAAAGATCAGCAGCGCGCACGGCATAGCCATCCATGGCGGATACATCGGCTGGCGGATTGGACAGGCGCGCGGCCAGCGGGGCAGCACTTACGCGTCCACACGCATCAGTCAGGGCCACGACCTCCGCCGGGAGGGGAAATACCCCCTGAAGAATCCGTTCACGCGCTTCGGAGACGCTCAACATCGTGCACTGCACTCCTTTTTTACCCGTCCGGGGCGAATTTAAACAGAAATATTGGTCTTAGAGCTTGACCTCAGCCTTGTGTATGCGCATTTTCCGCCAACTTGAACCACTGCTGCACCTGAATGTTCCAGCAGCGGCGGAGCAGTGCTGAGGATATCATGGCCAAGACCAACACGATTCAAATCAAGCTCGTTTCCACGGCGGACACCGGCTACTTCTACGTGACCAAGAAGAACGCCCGTGCCCAGACCGGCAAGATGGAAATGCGCAAATACGATCCCGTTGCGCGCAAGCACGTGGCCTTCCGCGAAGCGAAGATCAAATAATCTTCCGCTCCGGCGGAAACGAAAAAACCCCGGCGGAAACGACCGGGGTTTTTTCATGCCTGCATGTCCTGCATGTCATGTGCGGGCCATGTCAGTACAGGTGGTTATGTTCCCCGTAGGGCACGACAATTTCGTCCTGCCGGGCAAGGTTCTGCATGGTGCGCGCACGTTCATCCAGAAGATCGACATCCAGCGCGCCTTCCTTCAGCCCGCGCACGCGCCGCAGCCAGACTTCCTGTTCGGCCTTGGCATCGTGCTGGGCGGACCGGGCTTCATCAAGCAGATGCAACTGCGCGGCATAGCTGTGCAGGCCATGTTCGCCGCGCATGACGTTCCAGCCAAAATATGCCGTAAGCCCGATAAACAGGGCAGGGGGAATCGTGGCCCTGATTACACGCCTAACAATCTTGACCACCTGCATCTCGTTCCCCCGGTCAGCTTCAATATCGCATCACATCTCGTGTAACCGGACGGGCTTAACCCGTCCGGCGCACCATGTCACCCGTTCTTCAGGATCGTACGCCCCGCGTAACGGGCAGCGAGGGAGAGTTCGTTCTCGATACGGATAAGCTGATTGTATTTCGCGGTTCGGTCGGAACGGGAAAGCGAGCCGGTCTTGATCTGCCCACAATTTGTGGCGACCGCCAGATCGGCAATGGTGCTGTCTTCCGTTTCACCCGAACGATGGCTCATCACGGCGGTGTAACCTGCATGCTGGGCCAGTTGCACTGCTTCCAGCGTCTCGCTCAGCGTGCCGATCTGATTGACCTTGACCAGCAGGGAGTTCGCAACCCCGGCCTTGATACCCCGACGCAGGCGGTCGGGGTTGGTCACGAACAGGTCATCGCCAACCAGTTGCAGCTTGTGGCCAAGATTGGCGGTCAGTTCCGCCCAGCCTTCCCAGTCATCTTCCGCAAGACCATCCTCAATCGAGATGATGGGGTAGCGCGCGGCCAGATCGGCCAGATACGCGATCATACCGGCTGCATCCAGGCTTTTGTCTTCGCCCTTCAGTTCGTAGCGGCCATTCTTGTAAAACTCGGTCGCAGCGCAATCCAGCGCGAAGGTCACGTCCTCTCCGGGGCGATAGCCCGCAGCCTCGACCGCGCGCATCATGAAGCCCAGCGCCTCATCAGCGGATTTCAGGGCAGGTGCGAACCCGCCTTCATCACCGACGTTGGTGTTGTAACCCGCACCGGACAGGCTTTTCTTAAGCTGTGCGAAGATTTCCGATCCCATGCGGATGGCGTCCGTAACGGTGGGCGCGCCAATGGGCTGGATCATGAATTCCTGAATGTCGATCGGATTGTCGGCATGCTCACCGCCATTGATGATGTTCATCATCGGCACCGGCAGGGTCCGGGCATACACACCGCCTACATAGCGGTACAGCGGAACGCGCAGTTCCTCAGCCGAGGCCTTGGCCACCGCCAGCGAAACGCCCAGAATCGCGTTCGCACCAAGCCGAGACTTGTTCGGCGTGCCGTCCAGATCGATCATGGCTTCGTCAATAGCGACCTGATCGGACGATTCCACACCCTGCAGGGCTTCAAGGATTTCCTGTTCGACATGGGCGGCAGCCTTCAGCACGCCCTTGCCACCGAAGCGCTTCGGGTCGCCATCGCGCAGTTCGACGGCTTCATGCGCGCCGGTCGACGCGCCCGAGGGGACAGCCGCACGGCCTTTCGCACCCGACTCCAGTTCCACATCCACCTCGATGGTGGGATTGCCACGACTGTCGAGTATTTCACGGGCGATGATATCGATAATGGCGCTCATGATATCTGTTTCCTCAGATTTGACATTATGGGGACAGCGCATGCCACCGGCACGCATATCCTGCCCCACGATAACAGATGCCGCGCATCATGCCAGAGTGCGCTATGCACAACAAAATCATAGCTGGGAGAATGCTGCCGTGAAACGCCTGCCGATACTTGCCATAGTCACCGCCCTGGCAAGCCTGCTGCCACTGATCGGCTGCACCTGCGCCATCGTGTTCCTTACACCCGACCACACCCCCCGCCTGCTGACGGCGGCGGTGGGTTATGGCGCGGTCATGCTGTCCTTCATGGGGGCCGTGCACTGGGGACTGGCGCTGGAACGGCCTGACATCATCCCCGCCGGTGGAACGGGGCAGCAGACCAACCTGCGGCTTCTGCTCGGTGGAGTACCTGCCCTGATCGGGTGGATCGGGCTATGCGCGGCCACAGTACATGAACTGGCGGGGCTGCTGATCCTGATCGCGGGCTTTGGCGCGACAGCCGTGGCCGAACGCATGGCATGGCGGCGCGGGGCCATGCCGCGTGGTTACATGACGGTGCAGTGGTTCGTCATCTGCCTGAGCGAAATCTGTTTTCTGGCCATACTGGCAGCAAGCCTTGGCATGCGTCCCGAAAGCTGACGGCAGGCTTTCCCCCAATAAAAAACCCGGCATACCGCATGGCATGCCGGGTTTTTACGTTCAATGGATGAACGTTCAGGTGTTCTGCAGACCGCGCAGCACATCCGCCGGACGGACCGGCATATGCCGCAGGCGTACGCCCACCGCATTGAAGATGGCGTTACCGATCGCAGGACCGACCACCGTGGTGCCCGGTTCACCAAGGCCCATGGGCTTCTCGGTGCTGGGCAGGAACTCGATATCCATTTCCGGCGTATCGGCAATACGCAGCGGGGTATAGGTGTTCAGGTTCCGGTCAACCGGCAGGCCGTTCACGATTTCCGTATTTTCAAACAGAACCATGCTCAGGCCCCACAGTGCTGCACCCTCCGTCTGGGCTTTCGCACCATCGGGATCGACCACCGTGCCCGCATCAACCACGATCGTCAGCTTTTCACAGCGGACCACGCCGGTGCTACGGTCCACATGAACCTGCGCGCAACATGCGATCCATGTCGGCATGCCACGTTCCTGACCCGCCGTAGTGGCGATCCCCATGGCGGTGTCCTTGGGCAGGGTCGTCTTACCCCAGTTCACCTTTTCCATAAGCCGGCGCACGACCGCGGCCTGACGCAGCGCGCCGCCCACGGAATCCGGGGCCTGTCCCTTGTTACGGCCCTGCGCCGTCAGCAGTTCAAGACGGAACTGTGCCGGGTCCTTTTTCTGGCGGTGCGCGACCTCATCAAGGAAGCACTCGATACCCCAACTGGTCCAGCCGGGGCTGACCGAACGCAGCCAGCCGGGACGGAAAGTCTTTTCCGCAAGGTCGTTACGCAACGCACGGACACGGAACGCACCGACTTCGTACCAGTGGTCACCACCGGCGATGGCAAACTGGTCATAGGGCTTGTCGTCCACGCCCTTTTCCATGAAGGCAGCAGCCATCACGCCTGTCGGCCAGCCCGCAGCCGCCTGATAATCCATGGCAGTAATCCTGTCACTGCCATCGAAAGCCATGCGGACACGCTGCACGGAAGGCGAGCGGAAGGAATCGAACTGCATGTCGTCCGAGCGCGTCAGGATCAGCTTGACCGGCTTGCCACCCAGCGCCTTGGACGCAAGGGCGGCAGGGATCATGTAGTCACCGTTAAGCCTGCGCCCGAAACCGCCACCCAGCAGATAGCTGCGCAGGATGACCTTGCTTTCGGGAACCTGAAGCGACTTGGCCAGCGTGGGCAGGATCAGGCTCTGCCACTGGTTGCCGGCATGGATTTCGTAAACGCCGTCCTTTTCAAAGGCCAGCGCATTGGTCGGCTCAAGCTGGTAATGCAGCACGGACGCACAGGTATATTCCTGATCCATGACCGCATGCGCGCCAGAGAAGGCCTGATCCACGCCATCGTCATTGAAGACGTAAACACCACCTTCCTTATTGTTGATCAGCGCGCGGCCACGGTCCTGAATGTCACGTTCCGACGTATGGATCGTCTCACCGGGGGTCCAGTCAACCTTCAGCGCATCGGCGGCACGGATGGCGGCGGTATAGGTGCTGGCCAGCACCACGACCCAGCCCTGCACGACTTCGGACGGATCATCGATCAGCAGGTAGCGGACATATCCCTTGATCTTGCGGGCTTCGCTGTCATCAACCGAACGGACCTTCGATCCATAACGCGTCGGCGGCATCTTGGGACGGGCATACACCATGCCCTCCATCTTCGCGTCGATACCGTAAATGGCGGTCCCGTTGGTCTTGGACGGAATGTCCAGCGCCTTGAGTTCCGCATTGCCGATCAGCTTGTGGGCACTGGCGGGCTTGAGCGGCAGCTTGGCCATTTCTTCAGGCGTGAAGGAATGGGACGGATGCCCCTTGGCCACGATATCGCCAAAGCTGATCTGCCTGGTACCCGCGCTGACAATGCTGTTGGCAACGGTGCATTTGTCCGGCGTCGTGCCCAGCAGGCGCGCGGCTTCCTCAACCAGCGCCGTACGGGTTGCGGCACCGGCCTGACGGAAGACATCCCATGTCATCCATACCGACCAGCTACCACCCGTGACCATCAGGCCCCATTTGGGGTCCGTGTCCACGTAGTTGATGCGGACCTTGCTCCAGTCGGCTTCCATCTCATCGGCGATGATACGCGCCAGCGCCGTGCCGATGTGCTGCCCCATTTCGGCGCGGATGATGTTGACGGTGATTTCACCATCGGGCGCAATGGAGCACCAGATGGTCGGCTCGAACGCGCCATCACCGGGAAGGGCCCTGTCGAGCGGAAAAATCTGGTTGGCGGCAGCCGGACGCGCAAAGCCGAACATGACACCAGCGCCAAGCGAGGTGACAAGGAAGCCACGACGCGACAGGGAAGTCTGCTCACGGCGACCGTCCCGACCCAGGCGGAAGCGGTTTAATCTACCCATTTGATGAATCTCCGCGTGCGTTGGCCGCGGCCTTCTTGATGGCCTCCCGGATACGGATATAGGTCATGCAACGGCACAGGCTGCCCGCCATGACAGCGTCGATTTCCTCATCCGTGGGGGAGGGATAATCCTTCAGCAGGCTGATCGCCTGCATGATCTGGCCGGACTGGCAGTACCCGCACTGCGGCACCTGAATGTCACGCCATGCCTGCTGCACCGGATGGTTTCCCTCCGGGTCAACACCTTCGATGGTGGTGATGTCAGCACCTTCTGCGGCGCTGACAGGGGTCACGCACGAACGGGTGGCCCGGCCACCGATATGGATGGTGCACGCACCACACATACCGATACCGCAGCCGAATTTCGTTCCGGTCAGGCCAACTTCGTCACGGATAACCCACAGCAGGGGGGTATCATCCGGCACGTCAACGGTTACATCCCGTCCATTGAGGCGAAAGGTCGTCATGTTCTAGCTCCGTCTTTCAGCTCAATGGGACGACGCGACAGGGGAAGCCGGCAGGGTCTTGCGAACCTCGGCCGCCTTCTTTTCCAGATCGGTCCACGGCGGCAGGGTCGTGCGCGTCGCACGCAGATAGGCTGCCAGACGGGCCAGATCCGCATCTGAGAAGGAATGGTAGAAACTGGGCATGGAAACGGTGGAGATGCCTTCTGTCGTGCCGATACCGCGCAGGATGACCTGGAACAGGTTGGTCGGCTCATCCAGCCACAGCGCATTGTTCAGCGCGAGGTCCGGGCGGCCTTCAACCGGCTGCGGGCCAGCATTGGCGTGGCAGGCGGCGCACGCACCGGCATAAAGCCGCGCGTTCGGGTTGGTCTGCGGTCCCACCAGATCCTTCATGGAGGCGCTCATGGCCCACGCGATGGCCTTCGGGTCCTGACTTACGCGGCTGGAAGCATGATCGATCTCGGCCAGGTAATGTGCGATCGCATGCACATCGGATTCCGGCATTTCGCTCAGGCCGCCATGCACGACGGGCGACATGGGACCGGCGGCGCTGCCATGCAGCGGGGCGGAGCCAAAGCGCAGGTATTTGAAGAACTCGTCCTCCGTCCAGACAACGGGGGTCGGGTTGTGTTCGTTAAGCGGGGGCGCAATCCAGTTATCGACCGGCGCGCCATCATAGGGTGCGCTGCTCTTTTCCGCGCCCATGGCGTTACGCGGCGTGTGGCAGGCGGAACAGTGGCTCAGCCCTTCGGCAAGATAGGCGCCACGGTTCCACTCGGCATCATGCGTCGTGTCGTTCTTCAGCGGCCCTTCATGCAGGAACAGAAGTTTCCAGCCCGCCTGCTCCAGACGGATGTTGAAGGGGAAGCCGACCGTATTGTCACGCTTGACCGAATGGATCGGCTGGCGGGTCATGAGGAAGGCATAGACATCATCGATGTCCTGATCCGTCATGTGCGTGAAGTGATCGAACGGGAAAGCGGGGAAAAGCTGCGTGCCATCGCGGGAGATACCCTTGCGCATGGCGCGCTTGAAGGCGGCTTCCGACCAGCGGCCGATACCCGTTTCGGGATCAGGCGTGATGTTGGACGAGAAGATGGCGCCAAACGGCGTGTCCATCTTGTAGTCGCCAGCCAGTTCGATGCCACGCTTGCCATCCGTGCGGGTATGACATTCCGCACAGTAGCCGCCCGCGGCCAGCACGCGCCCATGTTCGATCTGCGCGGCCGTGAAAGAGGAAGGAGGAGGCGGTGCGACCGGCGCAATCGCCGGATACCACGCATAGGCAAGGAACCCGACGCCGCCGGCGACACCGATCCCCACAATCGCTGCTGCAATACGTTTAATCACGATGTTCTCGCGGTTGTGAAAGTCATCAAATCACCCCGTATCATCCGCCCGGTTCCGGTGCCGGTATGGCAGGAAACACAGGAGGCGGCGCGTCGTTGCCCGCCCCCGAAGCACCGGAACTGCCGGATGTGCGGGAACATCGGCGCCACGGCGGAAACTCAGTATTACTGTTTCCTAATCAAGCCGTTCGGGCGCACGTAAGATGAAAGCGATGATAAGACTTATTCACTTTTACATTGAATACAGATAACCCACCGCAAAACCCTGAATAACCGGGGCTGCGGGGGCCTGTCAGAACAACGTCTATATACGGATGAATATATATGTGGGCGGGAATGTCAATGCGGGGAAGGAAAAAATCCTTCCCCGCTCAGTCTGCTCAGTTCTGGTCGGGCAGGCTGTAGGCGACGATGTAGTCACCCATTTTGGTGCCGAAGGAGCCGTGGCCACCATCGGCGGTTACGATGAACTGCCTGCCGTCCACCGCGTATGTCATGGGGGTGGACTGGCCACCGGCGGGCAGGCGGTCCTGCCACAGCTGCTGTCCGGTCGTGACGTCATAGGCGCGGATGTAATAATCCAGCGTCGAGGTCAGGAACGCCACGCCGCCTGCGGTGGTCAGCGGGCCGCCAAGGCTGGGCACGCCCATCTTGATGGGCAGCGGCAGGGGCGCGCTGTCACGGATCGTGCCGTTGCGATGCTTCCACACGATCTTGTTGGTGCGCAGGTCGATACCCGACATGTAGCCCCATGCAGGCTGCTTGCACGGCAGGCCGAAGGGAGACAGGAACGGGTGCAGGTCAACGCCATAGGGCGTGCCGAACTGCGGCTGCACACCGCTTTCGCTACCGGACGGCAGGGATTTATCCGGTGTCGCCGGGTTGTTGGGACCGCGCGGGATCAGGTGGGAGACGAACGGAATGGCGATGGGATTGGCAATCGCGATCTGACGCTCGGGATCGACCGCAAGGCCCCCCCATTCAAACATGCCCAGATTGCCCGGGAATACTAGCGTGCCCTGCAGTGAAGGCGGCGTGAACGGACCTTCATAGCGCAGGCGATGGAACATGATGCGGCAGATGAGCTGGTCATACATCGTGCCGCCCCACATATCCGCATCCGTCAGGTTCGTCTTGGGGCGGAACGTAAGCTCGGAGAAGGGCTGCGTGGACGAAAGGTGGTCGCCCGGTGCTGCACCCTGCGGCACGGGGGTTTCGGGGGCGGGAACGACCAGATGGCCATTACGCCGGTCGAGCACGAAAATATTGCCCGTCTTGGCCGGGGCATACAGGGTGGGAATGACCTCGCCATCCGCATTGCGGATATCCACAAGGCTCGGCTGCGCGGGAACGTCCATGTCCCACAGGTCATGATGGACGGTCTGGTAGCTCCAGGCCAGCTTGCCCGTGGTGGCGTTCAGCGCAACAATCGCACTCGCATACCGCTCGGCGTCCGCATTGCGGTTACCGCCCCAGATGTCCGGCGTCTGCACGCCCATGGGGATATAGACCAGATCGAGCTTCGCGTCATAGGAAGCCGTGATCCACGAATTGGGGGAATTGGGCACGAAGCTGTGGTGTTCGGACGGCATCTCGTTCGGGTCGGGATTGCCGGGGTCGAACGCCCATTTCAGCGCGCCGGTATAGACATCGAACCCACGGGTGACACCGGACGGTTCATGCGTGGAATAGTTGTCGGTCACCGCACCGGACACAATCACCGTGGTATCGGTCACGACCGGCGGGGATGTCGGTTCGTAAAAACCCGCCGTGCGGACAGTCATGCCCTGCTTCAGGTCCACCACGCCGTTCTGACCAAAACCCGTACATAGCGCACCAGTCCCGGCATCGAGCGCAAAAAGACGGCCATCATTGGTGGGCAGGAGGATGCGCTGCGCGCATTCGGTGGGGGCAGGGGCGCCATCCGTCGTCAACGCACCAGCCCGGGTTTCATGGTAGGAAACGCCACGGCAGGTCAGATGCTGGAAGGTCCGGTTGTATTCGATCTGCGGATCAAACTTCCACCGCTGCCTGCCGGTCTTCGCATCAAGGGCAAACAGGATCTGGTGGGGAGAACACAGGTAAAGCGTATCGCGGATCTTGATGGGTGTGACCTCATCGGTAATCTCACCGGGGTCATTGGGCCTGCGCACGTCGCCCGTGCGGAAGGTCCACGCAACCTTCAGCTTGCTGACATTGCCCGCATTGACCTGTTTCAGCGGCGAGAAACGGTCACCGAACTGGGTGCGGCCATAAGCCTGCCAGTCGCCATCGGGCATCTGTCCGGCGTCACCGGGTTCCGGCGCGTTCTGTGCTACCGGCGGCAGGTTGCCCGCTATGTCCTGCGGATCACGGGTCATGGCAACACCAACCACGATCACAGCCGCCCCGATGGCGCCCAGCAGCGGCATGCGGGTAGCAGGCCCTGCCGGTTCCAGATGGTGCGAGACCCATGGCAGGGCCAGCACGATACCGATGGGCACCAGAATATCCCCACGCGGCGCCAGCGCCCAGAAATCAAGCCCGGCCTCATGCACGGCCCATACCATCGTACCAAGCAGAAGGGCCGCGTAAACCACCAGCGCCGAGGCCCGTCGTCGGTACAGCAGGAACGCCGTACCAAGCAACATGAGGCCCGCAATGGCATAATAGGCGGAACCGCCGATAAGACACAGCCACAGCCCGCCACCCAGCAGGTACAGACCTGACAGGGCGCAGACGGCTATGGCCGCAGCGAGAAGGGGAGCCGAGCGCATAAGGCTATTCATAAGTTTTCCTGATTACCGTGATACAGTACGAACATTCTGACATGAAAGAACGTTAAGACAGACCGTAAGGTCAAGTCCAACCTTATGAATAAAATGTGCGACAGCCCTTTTTTCGCCCGTCTTCCGCCCCGGACAGAGCCGGAAGCAGTGGCGACGGCAGCCCTGACCACCGTGTTTTGACACGCTATGCGCCACCGCTATATTCGCCCCATACACAGCGCGGATATACCGGATAACCGCCAGCAGGCAGGAATTTCCCCTTGATTGACCGATCAGCCAAAGACTAGAAAATACACTATGTAGAAATTCAGCATCACGCGCGGAACGATAAATACAAAATTATGAAAATTGCTTTTATTTACATAGCAGAACCTTACCAGTGCTATCATGCCGCGTCGGTCGCCAGTGCGCTTTCTGTCATTCCCGGCTGTGATGTAACAGAATACTACAGTTTTCCAGAAACAGTTCAGCACCTTGCACGCATTCGCAAGGCCATGCACGCACCCGCGCCACCACTGCGTCCGCTGTACCGTTCATGGAAAACACGCCTGCTTAAAACCGCAAAACGACTGGATCAGGAACGCCTGCGGGTACTGCGCGAAAATATTGGGGAACTGAACCAGTACGATGTCGTTGTCGCCACGGAATATACGGCAGGCATATTAAAGGAAATGGGCCTGACCCGGCCACGCCTTGTATTGCTGATGCATGGCGCAGGCGACAGATACGTCAATGATGACCATCTGGTGCGCGATTTTGACCTTGCCCTGCTACCCGGCCCGAAAGTCGAGGCCTATTTCCTGCAGAACGGCATCATCCGCCCCGGCCATTACAATGTGGTCGGCTATCCCAAATTCGATGTTTTTGAAGCCATACGGCACGAAGAACAGCCTCTTTTCCCCAACGGAAAGCCTTTTGCGCTGTACAACCCGCATTACCAGCGAAACCTTACATCCTATTCCGCGTGCATGCGCACGGTCCTGCAGGGTTTCAGGGACCAGACCCTCTACAATCTGGTCGTGGCCCCGCATATCAAGATTTTCCACAAGGGATTCGGGGTGAAGGCCCACCTGCTGGAACGGCAGGCCAGTCAGGACATTCTTGTCGATACCGGTTCACCAGCCATGCTGGACATGACCTACACATCGCAGGCGGCCCTTTATATCGGGGATGTCAGCAGTCAGGTGTATGAATTCCTGGCCGAACCGCGTCCGTGCATTTTCCTTAATCCCGGAAAACTCAAATGGCGCGATGACCCCTATTTCCTGCACTGGACGCTGGGGGACGTGGTGGAGGACCCGGCGGATATCATGCCGGCCGTGGCGCAGGCACAGGCACGTCACGCCCTGTACAGGCCATTACAGGAAAAACTGTTTCGGGAAACCTTTGGCACCCCACTGCTTGGGGCTTCGCAACGCGCGGCGCAGGCCATTTCCGATTTCATGAAAAACCAGGTGTCCGAACAGCGCCACGCCGCGTAAAAGCGGGGCTGGCGGGAATTTTTATATACTCCGCCAGCCCACAGGGTCAGACCCCGTTATGCGATGACCTGCCCAAGGGTTGCACGCGTGCCCCTGTCGCGGATTGACTGGCGCAGGGCCAGATAACGCTCCACAAAAACGCTGCTATCCCGCAGGTCCCAGCCAGCAAAGGCTGTCATGTCCAGCGCATCTTCCAGTCGGCTGGAGGCAGCCTTGACCTTATCATCATCCGTCAGGTGCGGTTCGACGATGGCATAGGTTTCACCCCTGTCATCATGTCCGCGCAGATATTCGGCATAACAGGCCACCACGAACGCAATGCGCTCGACCGGGCGCCTGTGCGCGATAACGCCCATGGCCGTACTCCTGACGAACATGGCCAGCTTGGACGTACTGTCGGACGCGATGCGCAGCAACTGGTCGCTGATGGCCTTGTTGCGGAAACGACGCAGCAGACGCCTGCCATAGTCGGTCAGCGCCATGCCCGGCGGGGCATGCAACAGTGGTTCGGCATCAAAGGCAAGATACTGTTCGACCAGAGTCACCTCATGCAGATCCTGCATGATCTCGCTGACGAAGCGGTAGCCGGACAGCACACCTGACAGGCCAAGCAGGGAGTGGGAGGCATTGAGCATATGCAGCTTGACCGCCTCATATGGCTGGACATCATCGGTGAACTGCACACCCACGGCATCCAGTTCGGGGCGTCCCGCACAGAATTTGTCTTCAACGACCCACTGGATGAAATCCTCGCAGAATACGGGAATCCGGTCATCCAGCCCGCTTTCGGCATCAAGGCGCTTCACATCCTCCGGGTGCACGGCAGGCGTAATACGGTCCACCATGGTGCAGGGGAAGGTGACATTTTCCTCAATCCACCCGGCCAGTCCCGCATCACGCGCCCGCGCCCAGCCAAGAAAGGCGGCACGCGCCACATGACCGTTCTGGGGCAGATTGTCACATGAGAGGATGGTGAACGGACCGGCGCCACTTTCACGCCGCTGGCGCAGGGCCTCGGTCAGCAGGCCGAATATCGTGTGCGGCACCTCACGCTTCAGATCTTCGGCGACAAGCGGATGATCAATGGGGAATACACCGTTCTCATCAACATAATATCCGCCTTCGGTGACGGTCATGCTGACGATACGGATGGCGGGATCAGCCAGGCGGGCGATGGTGGCAACCCGATCGGCCGGTGCATACATGTATTCGGTAATGGAACCGATCACACGCACCACATTCGGGGCGTCGGGCGCGCACTCGGTCAGGGAATACAGACAGTCCTGCGCTTCCATGTCCGTGGCTTTCTGGGCCTCATGCGGGTTTTCCATAAGGCCGATACCCAGAATTCCCCAGCCTTCCTGACCGGGACGCGCCAGCACGCGATCCATGTAGACCGCCTGATGGGCACGATGGAAATTGCCCACGCTGATATGCGCAATGCCCGGTTTTACCCGGCTGCGATCATAGGCGGGTACCACGATCTCGGGCGGGAGATGGGACAGGGACTGGTTGTTGAGTGCGGTCATAGCCATTTTCCAAGGAAAGTATCCCCGACGCCTAATAAGAAAACAGGCACCCGACAACCCGTGCAGGCTGCGGTTCTGACGCCCGGCAGGCTCACATGCCGTGATGAAATGACACAGAACGGCCATTTCCGCGCATCCAGGCATTATATGCGCGGAACATGAGGTAGCCCCGGAAGGTTCATGTTGGTAACTAGGCCCTTAGTTCAGAACAACTGTCAGGCAGGATACGGTACAGGCCATGCGCATTGCCTACGTCATCAATTCCCTCGAAGGAGGAGGGGCAGCGTTCCCGGTACCGGCGATCACTTCGGTATTCCGTGAGGCCGGACATACGGTAAAGGTCTTCGCACTGGCCCGCAGGGACGGGTTGGCCATTCCCCTGTGCGAAAAAGCCGGTCTGGAATACTGCATCTGCCCGTATGGTGAAAAACAGCCGATACGCATGTTCCTGTGGCTGCGTCGCGCCCTGCGGGCGTGGCAGCCGGACCTGATCTGGACATCACTCACACGCTCCACGGCCATGGGCGCACTGATCGGTATCATTGAGCGCAAACCCGTTGTGAGCTGGCAGCATTCGGCCTTTCTCAAGGCGGGAAATCTTCGCCTGCTGCGCGCCCTGCGCAACACGCCACGCATATGGGTAGGGGATTCGGAATACGTGACCGAAGTCACCCGGCAGCGCCTCGATCTCCCCGATGCGCGGATGGCATGCTGGCCCATCTTCTGCGTAAGGACGGATGTGCCACAGGCCGCGCCCTGGCAACCGGGGGAAGTCATCCGCATTGCATCGCTGGGCCGTTTTTCTCCCGAAAAAGGCTATGATGAACTGATCGACGCACTGGTCATGCTGCGTGGGCGCGACCTTCCCGCTTTCGAAGTCACGATATGCGGGCGCGGCAAGGAACGTGAACGGCTGGAGACGAAAAAGCGCGCCCTTGGACTGGACAACCTGCACCTGCATGATTTCGTGCATGATGTGCCGGATTTTCTTGCTACCCAGCACCTGTATGTCCAGCCTTCCCACTGGGAGGGATTCTGCGTTGCGGTACATGACGCCATGCAGGCCGGCCTGCCGGTTATCGGCACCGCAGTGGGTGAACTCAACCATTCGCTGCAGGAAGGTCGGACAGGATGGAAAGTCCCGCCCCGTGATGCGGCAGCCCTGGCTGAATGCATGGCACGAGTCCTGTCCCACCCGGCGGAACTGCATGCCACAGGCTGCAACGCGCGGGCGTATGTGCGTGAACATTTCAGCCATACGAACTTTACCCGCATCGGCCGCGACATCCTGCACCGCGCCATGCCGGGTCAGGCCTGACGGGCAGGGGCATGCAATCACCCCTTCCGCACGCCTTGCCGGATCGGGTAGGGTAGGGGGGTGAATACAATCCAGCATCCCCCCTCCGAAGAGTCCCGGCAAAAGGACTCGCTCCTCGGTGTTTCCCAGCGTCTTCCGCCCGCCAATGTGCAGGCGGAACAGGCATTGCTGGGCGCGTTACTGACCAATAACCGCGCCTATGACCGTGTTTCGGACTTCCTGACCGGCGCGCATTTCGCCGACGAAATCAATGGCCGCATCTATGACGCCATTTCCCGCCGGATCGAGGCCGGGCAACTGGCCGATCCCGTCACGCTGCGCGCCGAATTCGAAAATACCGGCGTGCTGGCCGCAGTCGGGGGCACGTCCTATCTGGCCAAACTGCTGACTTCGATGGTCGGCATCATCAACGCCGCCGATTACGGCCGCGTGATCCATGACGCGTGGATACGGCGGCAGCTTATCGATATCGGGCAGGACGTGGTCAACAACGCCTTTGGCGCACGACCCGATCTTGACGGTCCCGACCAGATCGCCGCCAGCGAGGAAGCACTGTTCCGTCTGGCCACCGAAAAAGGGCAGGATGGCGGCTTCCTGTCGTTTGACCGTGCATTGGCCGATGCGCTGGACATTGCCCAGCAGGCTTTCAACCGCAGCGGCGATGTTGTGGGGCTTACGACCGGTCTGCGGGATCTGGACAAGAAAACCGGCGGCCTGCATCCATCGGACCTGCTGATCCTTGCGGGGCGTCCTGCCATGGGCAAGACGGCACTGGCCACCAAGATCGCCTTTTCCGCCGCGCGCTCCCTGATGGAAGAAGCACGCAATGCGCCAGAGGATGACAAGCCCAAGGGTTCGGTCGCCATTTTCTCGCTTGAAATGTCAGCCGAGCAGCTGGCAACCCGTATCCTGTCGGAACAGGCCAGCGTATCGGGCGAAAAGATCCGTCGCGGCGATCTGGGACAGAAGGAATTCGACCGTTTCGTGCAGGTCAGCCGCGAACTGGCGCAACTGCCGCTGCATATTGACGATACGCCCGCCATCTCGCTTTCAGCCATGCGCACACGCTGCCGCAGGCTGGCCCGCACCAAGGGGCTGAGCCTTGTGGTGGTCGATTACCTCCAGCTCATGCGCCCATCGGTGGGAAGCAGGGCAGAAAACCGCGTGCTGGAAATTTCCATGATCACGCAGGGGCTCAAGGCGCTTGCCAAGGAACTGTCGGTTCCCGTCATCGCGCTGTCCCAGCTTTCACGTCAGGTGGAGAGCAGGGAAGACAAGCGGCCCATGCTGTCGGACCTGCGTGAATCCGGATCGATTGAACAGGACGCGGATGCCGTCATGTTCGTCTATCGCGACCAGTACTACCTCCAGCAGCGTCAGCCCAAGGAAACGTCCTATGATTCACAGGACAAGTACCAGACCGCGATGGAGGAATGGCAGCGCAAGATGGACCTTGCGCATAACCGCGCGGAACTGATTCTGGAAAAACAGCGTCATGGTCCCACAGGGACGGTGCATCTGTTCTTCGAGGGCGAGTTCACGCGCTTTGCCGATCTGGATATGGTGCACGATATCTGACCACAGGTTATCCAAGCACGACACTGTTGCAGTCCTGTCACTATGGCGCATGCGCCACAGCGTTGCACGGCATCCACCCATTATCCATATCCTGTGCAGGTTTCTGCACAGGATATGGGATGGGCCGGGCACTGGGCGCGGGCATGACCGGCGTGAACAGGACCAGAAGCAGGCGGCCAGCCATGATGGAAGGCTTCCCTCTCTACGCATCTAAAAGTTTTATAAGAAATATTATGCCAACAAATAGCAATGCGGGGCCGTTTACGTCGTGCTTCATGCCGGTTTCCCATGTTCCATCATGGCCAACCCGTTCACGATCCGGCATCATCATGCCATGACTGATACGGCGCTTGCATCCATCTGTGGCTTTGCCTTTTCCGGCATCGAAGCCGTTCCCGTCAAGATCGAGGTCCAGTTGTCCGTGGGCCTGCCATCCTTCCTGATTGTTGGACTGCCGGACAAGGCCGTCAATGAATCGCGCGAACGCGTGCGTGCAGCCCTGTCCGCCATGGGACTGGCGCTGCCCGCCAAACGCATCGTGGTCAATATGGTGCCCGCCAACCTGATGAAGGAAGGATCGCATTTCGATCTTCCCATCGCACTGGCGCTGCTGGTCGTCATGGGCCTGTTATCGGGCGATCTGGCGCAGCGTTATGCGGCGCTGGGCGAACTTTCGCTTGATGGCGGCGTAAACCCGGTATGTGGCGTGTTACCTGCTGCCATTGCGGCATCAGCCCTGTCGCTGGGGCTGATCTGCCCCGCAAGGCAGGGTGTCGAGGCCCGCTGGGCCAGTGAGAGCATGGATATCCTTGCCGTCCGCTCCCTGCCCGAACTGCTGAATCACTTCCGGGGGCAGCAGGTTATCGACCCCGTCGAACTGCCATCGCGTATCGAACAGGACATGACCGCCCTGCCCGACCTTGCCGATATCCGGGGCATGGAAACGGGCCGCCGGGCACTGGAAATCGCCGCCGCCGGTCGCCATTCCCTGTTGATGGTGGGACCGCCCGGTGCCGGAAAATCCATGCTGGCCGCGCGCCTGCCGGGTATCCTGCCTGATCTGACGACGACGGAAATGCTGGAAATAAGCCGGATTCACAGCATTGGCGGCCTGCTGAAAGACGGCCAGCCCGTCAGCAGGCCGCCATTTCGTGATCCGCACCATACCAGCAGCCCGGCTGCATTAAGTGGTGGCGGCGCCCGCGCACGCCCCGGCGAAGTCAGCCTTGCGCATCGCGGCGTGCTGTTTCTGGACGAACTGCCAGAATTTTCCCGCTCCGCACTGGAAATCCTGCGTCAGCCCATGGAAACCGGTTCCATATCCATCGCCCGCGCGGCGGCCCATGTCACCTACCCTGCCCGCTTCCAGCTTATTGCCGCGATGAATCCGTGCAAATGTGGCTATCTGGGCGACGCGGCGCAGGAATGCCGCAAGGCGCCACGCTGTGGCGAGGATTATCAGGCCCGCCTGTCCGGCCCCCTTCTGGACAGACTGGACATGGCTGTTCATGTGGAGCCGGTGCCCCTGACCCGGATTGCGGAAATCAGCGGCGGTGAACCGAGCGCCATTGTCGCTGAAAGGGTAATGGAAGCGGTCTACCGACAACGCGAACGGCAGGATGAACTGCGCAATGCCGAAGCCCCGACCGACGCGTTCCGCATAACCACTTCTGCGCGTGATTTTGCCGTTCAGGCTGCTGAAAAGATGAGTCTTTCCGCCCGTGGCTTTACCCGCCTGCTACGTGTGGGACGCACGATCGCCGATCTGGCGGCCTGCGAAGATGTCGAACGTGCCCATATTGCCGAGGCACTGGCCTATCGCATGCGCCGCCCCGGTGGAAAATAGCGCCGGGGATGTATTTTTCCCTCTTGCGCACCCTGCCCCGCTGGACTAATAAGGCCCCACCGAAGCGGATGGGTGCGTAGCTCAGCGGTAGAGCATCGCCTTCACACGGCGGGGGTCACAGGTTCAATCCCTGTCGCACCCACCATCCGGCTTCAGCCTCTCCCAAAATACAGTCTGGTAAACGACCTGCCCCATAACGGGACAGCTTTTCTGTGCCCGATTTCTGTCCTGCTATCACATCACATACATGGCGTAATACGACCGTTTCATGGCAGGCCGTGGTGCTATTCCCGTAGTTTTCTTCCGTCCTGCTCCAGATTACAGACGTGTCTATCCTGCTGGAATACGGGTAACGCCCTCGCTACATTTGACATAGGAAAGCTTGTCCTGAAACAGAAACAGGACATAGTAATCCAGTGTCCGACGGCGTTTTCGGGTCGGATTGGTATAAAAGGGAAAAACGTCGAACGGTCCGTCATATCCCTCCGGTATGGGGTCGTGTTCGCTTATGCAGCGCACGCGGAACAGCGGGGCATACACGGTCGCATCTGAATCCGTACGCCTGACGTGAAAAAGGTTCCTGCGGAATTTCCGCAACCGCTCAGGCAGGACGAAAATCATGTTCTGTTCCAGAAAATTCTGCGGCGGGTTACGGTCCCGCAGATATTTCATGTCTTCGGGCATATCGCAGAAATAATTGGTGTCCTGCACGATCATCGTACACTCTCCCTCCGTTTCCGTTGCATGATCCCGACCGTCCTTCGTGATGGATACACTGCGGTGTCAGAAACCGAACATATGATCGACTGAAAAACGCCCTTCCCGCCGTATCATGCGCCCATGGTAGCCAAACAGGCGACAGGTCGTATCGCGGATCAGGACATACCCGCCTTCGCCTGCGCGCTGGATGGCCTGCATGCCAAAGACCTCATGCGGCCAGATCGTGCGGGAGCCTGACATGGGAATGCCGATCTTTTCCTGCGCGATTACACTTCCGTTGGCCCCATGCAGGTACAGCGACGTGTCCGACATCGGGTTCCATGAAGCCGATGCGGGATAGATCAGCGTGCAGAAACTGAACGGCTCGGTCGTTGCCGCCGTCAGGAACAGTCGGGTGGACAGTCCCGGTGGCCTGCCTACGTAGGATTGCGGCTCACCACGATAGGTCATGACGGTATTGAAGATATGCGAACCGAAGCTGGTCTCGGCCTCATGCCCGGTCTCGCGGTCCTCATAACGGACCAGGGCATGCAGCCAGCCATCCGCTTCCCCTCCGTCCCGGAAATCATAAACCAGTTCCGCATGCCCCTCCGTCCCGGTCAGGGCGCTTACATCCAGCACCTCCGCATGATCGCGCGGCAGGCACCCCATGAAGTGCGATGCCCCTGCATGGCCATCCCTGTTGAAACAGTCCACGCGAACCGGCATGGTCCACAGGCTTTCAGCCATGGGGGCAGGCTGGATCAATGTGCGGTAACGCGCCGGATCTGGCACGGGAAAGGGCAGCAGGTAGCCGCGCCCGAAAAAACGCGGGTCCAGCTTTTCAATACCCGGATCGGTGCGCAGGTCGGCACGCTGTACATTCAGGTGCGCAATACGGGTCCGGTTACGGCGCGTGATCTCATAACGCGGCCGTACCACGTAACCGCCAGCACGGAATTCGATCTGCTCCGGCCATTTCAGATCTGGCAGGATATCCTGAACATGCACGGCGACGGTTTCATAGGGGGCGAGTGGCCGCATAAACGGCACATGCCGGTCATGACCCATGCGGTTCAGGCTCATGCTACCGGACGCGACCGGCAGGGCGTGACTGTTCTGTAGCCATAGCACCACGTCCTCATCCTCCGCCGGAGCAGGCAGATTGGCGTAACGCATCGCGGGCCACGCATTGGCATCATGGGTTACGGACAGGCTGTTGGCGCTGTCCCCCCGTCCGCGTGTTTCAAGCGCATATTTGACGACATCATGCCCCGCGATACCCTGTGCATGGATAAACAACTGGCCGGTAAATTCAGGCAGGCCAAACCGGTCGCGGATTTCGGCACTATCGAGAATGATGGCCTGTCCTGCGTGCGATACCGGCTGTTCCCATGTATGCAGCACCTGTCCATCCTGACTGAACAGACGCAGCCACAGCCTTACGTTACCGGCCCCATACCGCGCCCAGTAATTGGCCGAGACCAGACGGGTGGAAAAATCCGCCGTATCCCGGAAAAAGGCGAGATTGGTGCCAAAATTAAGGGGATCGAGATAGGTATGTGCAACTGACAGCATGCTGTCAGGCAGGCGGGTGGATGCCAGCGTATGCAGGGCGCACCCCTCCGGCAACAGGCCGGACAGGCGGGATTCCATAATGGCATGACTGAAATCCAGCGCCCACACACTGGCTGCCTCACTTTGGGTCAGATCGACCAGCGGCTGCATGACCATTCCCGCACAGGACTGACCGACCTGAAGCGAATCATGGGTGTAAAGCCCGGCTACCCTGATCGACACCGGCAGCAGCGCCAGCGCGGTTTCCACGATTCCGTGCGGGTCATAAACCGCAACCGGCCCGTTTGCCACCAGTCGGTCGGCCAGCTCCGCCAGCTTTTCCGCCGCCAGTGGATGGGTCAGGGCCTTGTAGGCCATGTTGCCGCCCGTAAGCGGGTCAAAGGTACGAATGCCAAGCATGATGCCCTTTTATTCCACTCTGCCAGCATGGGGGAGCGTTATTATTGCGTTGATCCCCCCGGACCCAGACACGCACGCACGGCTTGGGCCGCCATGGCGGTATCATCCAGCGGCGTTGCCGACCATGTATCCAGTCGCCCCCCGAACGGACGGATACGACCCGCCTGTGTCAGGTCCCCCAGAAACTGTCCGATCCGACGCGACTTTCCCGGCAGGGCCGCCACCATGACGGGCGCCGTCGTCGCCACGGCCTCCGAAATCATGGAAACGCTGTCCATTGTCACCACGATGGCATCAGCACAGGCCAGCAACCCCAGATAGGGGTTAGGCCCGGTCTGGTCCCATATCCACGCATCCGGTCCCGGCAGCGCCTGTTGCAGCAGTGCGGTGACCGATGGATCGGTGCGGCGCGAAGGTGTCAGGGCAATGCCCACACGATCGCGTCGCATCATGGTGGCCAGTTGGGCGGCAAGGGCAGCACCTTCCGCCGCGCCCAGCCGGAAGCGCCCGTTGCCCCCACCCACCAGAACCGACACGAGCGGACGGGGCAGATGGGCAAGGCGTGGCGCCCATTCCAGCCCCGCCTGCGCCAGAACATCCGGTGTGACGCCATGCAGCGCGGTGCGTGTCAGGATGACATTGGGGCCGGTAATCCTGTCATGGCGGTTGGCAATGACAAGATCGAACCGGGATGGCGGCAGGCGTGGATTCTGTACCTGTATGACACGCGCACCCTGCCGCCTCAGCGCCGCGCCAACCGCCCCGCCGCTTCCCCCGATGCTGATGACGGGATGCTCACGGTAATCATCGGGCAGGCCAAGCGGTTCTACCGCACGTAGCGGCGCAGGCCACCATGCGGCGGGAACATGACGCCATATCCCACGGGGGACCAGCGCATGCAGGCACGGTTCCAGTCCGGCCCGGCGTGCCAGTCCGAAGGTCTGGGACCGCATGCCGGCAAGGTCTGCTGCGATAACGGTTGCGGTACCTGTTGCGTCAGCCATTCGCCCTTCTGGCGGGACATTGGCGCGGCCGTCAATGCCCTGCCCCTTTTGTCTGCGGCGCAGGCGCGCTATGGGGCAGCAATGAGCGAGACAGAACCGACATTTTCCGGCATGGGGCTGGACAGCCGCGTGGTAGCCGCCCTTACACGCATGGGGCTTCCCACGCCGTCCCTGATCCAGCGCGAGGTCATCCCCCCGGTGCTGTCGGGCCGGGATGTGGAAGCCCGCGCGGGCACGGGCAGCGGCAAGACCATCGCCTTCGTAGCGCCAATCCTGTCGGTGCTGATGCAGCCAGCGAAAGACGCTGCGGACGTTACGGCAGATAACAGCCGGGTGCGCTGCATCATCCTGTCGCCCACCCGCGAACTGGCCGGACAGATCACAGGCGTAATCCGGGGACTTGCGCGCGGTAGCGGACTGCGCGTGCTGCAGGCCACCGGCGGCGCACCCCGGGCCGCACAGGTCCGGACACTGACGGAAGGTGTCGCGGTTGCTGTCGGCACACCGGGCCGCGTGATCGACCTGGTGCGTGGTGGGGAACTGGACCTGTCCGGCATCAGCCACTTCGTGCTTGATGAAGCCGACCGTATGCTCGAACCCGGCTTTGCCGAAGAAATGCTGGCGCTGGCCATGGCGCTGCCCGCACGTCACCAGACCCTGCTGTTTTCCGCCACCATTCCACCGGCCATGGCCGAACTGGCGGCCCGCCTCCTGCATCGTCCCGTGCGTATCAGCGTAGATGCCGAACAGGCCCCCACCCCGCGTATCGCCCAGTATGCGATATTCGTGCCCATGCGGCACAAGACGGCGGCGACGCTGGCATGCCTGCGCCATTACGGCATGCAGCGCGTGATGGTGTTTGTCCGCACACGGCAGGAAGCCGACAGTATCGCGCGCGCCATTTCAGCCCTGACCCCGGCTGTCGCCATTCATGGCGAACATTCACAGGCCCGGCGCGAGCGCATGCTGCGTGATTTCCGGCAGGGCCGCGTGGGCGTGCTGGTTGCAACCGATGTGATGGCGCGCGGAATCGACATCGACGACATAGCCCTGGTCATCAACCATGACATTCCGCCACAGCCCGAATCCTATGTGCATCGCATTGGCCGCACGGCCCGGGCCGGGCGACGTGGCATGGCCGTCGCCCTGTGCGCGCCCGAAGAACGTCATGCCCTGAAGGACATCGAACGTCTGACCGGCCAGCGCATACGGATCGCCCCCCTGCCGGAATAACGGCCTTTTTTAAAGTCTCTGCCCGTTTGCCATTCCGGTGCCGCAATCACCCTACGGGCACGGTCATGCATTTGTCATGTTCCGCCACACGCGCTGCCCTTGCCGTGTGGTCCGGGCTGGATAAACTGCATTTTATGATGATTACGGATGTCATGCGTAACCATGCCTGTGGGCATGGGCGACCTTGTGTGCAGAACACGGAATCACGCGTGACATGACCTGTGGGCCGGATGATACACGCCTGCCCGTACGGGTCGAACGCTCCCACCCGTTTATGGACCGGCTGCCGCCACCACCGTCGCCCCTGCCACGATGGAAAATCGAAATTGCACCGCCGGACCTCACCCCATGGCTGGAAGGTAACTGCGGCGTCCCCGGCGTCATGCATTATGAAGGGCGCAGGCCCGGCCCGCATACGGTATGTGTCAGCCTGATCCATGGAAACGAATTCGCCGGGGCCATTGTGCTCGACCGCCTGCTGCGTGAACGCATCCGCCCGCGCGCCGGTCGGCTTTCACTGGTCTTCGCCAATCCGGAGGCCATGACCCTTTTCAACCCTGCCGATCCCATCCGCTCACGCTTCGTGGACGAGGACATGAACCGTGTATGGTCGCCAGCCCTGCTGGATGGCGCGCGTAGCTCGCATGAACTGGATCGCGCGCGGCTTCTGCTGCCGGTGATCCTGACCGCGGATCGCCTGCTGGACCTGCATTCCATGCTCTGGCCGGGTGATCCGCTGGTACTGACCGGCATATCCGCAAGGGGACACAGGCTGGCGGAGCGCATACGCGGGATCAGTCTGAGTGTGGCAGACAGGGGTCATCAGGCAGGATGCAGGCTGATCGACCATCCCCGCTTCTCTGCCCCAGGTTCCGCCGCGGCCTGCCTGCTTGAAGCCGGACAGCACTGGCAGACGGATACCGTGGAGCGTACGATGCAGGCCGTCCTGTCCCTGATCGGCCCATGCTGCGGCCTGCCCATCAGGACCGATGAGGGCGCACCGCAACGCCACAGCATTGTAACGGATGTGATAACCGCCCGTAGTGGTGCGTTCCGCTTCACCCGTCCGTTCCGTAGTGGCGCGGTCGTGCCGACAGGCGGAACCGTAATCGCATTTGACGGGGACGATGAAATCCGCACCCCCTATGACCGGTGCATGCTGGTCATGCCCAACCTGCGCCCGGCCTGTGGCCAGACCGCCGTGCGCTTCGCCCGCGCCGTCAGGGAATAGGCAGCAGTTTCACACACTGCGGAACCGGTCGGAAGGTGGGAGAGGCAGGGAAAAACCTGCCATTACCGATTCATGAATGACGCCCCTGCCCCGGATCAGTAACCGGAGCAGGGCCGCAGGTCATTCAGGCGTAGATCGGGAACCGCGCACACAGCGCCTTGACGCGCGCATGGACGGCCTGTTCCGTGGCGGGGCAGCCTTCGCCGCCTTCACGGGCAAGGGCGGTGAGGACCTCGTCAATCATGAGGCCGACTTCCCGGAACTCCGCCGCCCCAAAGCCGCGTGCGGTGGCCGCCGGGCTGCCAAGGCGGATGCCAGAGGTGATGGCGGGTTTTTCGGGGTCGAAGGGAATGGCGTTCTTGTTGGCGGTGATGCCCGCACGTTCAAGGCTGCGTTCCGCCGCACGGCCCGTCACACCCTTGGGCCGCAGGTCAACGAGCAGCAGGTGGCAGTCGGTGCCGCCGGTCACGATGTCGAAGCCGCTGGCGACCAGCGTCTCCGCCAGCACGCGGGCGTTATTGGCCACGGCTTCCTGATAGGCGCGGAAGTCGGGGCGCAGCGCCTCGCCGAAGGCGACGGCCTTGGCGGCGATGACATGCATGAGCGGACCGCCCTGCAGGCCGGGGAACACGGCGGAATTGATCTTCTTCGCCAGATCCGCGTCATTGGTCAGGATCAGCCCGCCACGCGGCCCGCGCAGGGTCTTGTGGGTGGTGGACGTGACCACATGGGCATGCGGCAGGGGCGACGGATACAGACCGGCCGCCACCAGCCCGGCGAAATGGGCCATGTCGACCATGAGGTACGCACCGACTTCATCGGCAATGGCGCGGAAGCGGGCAAAGTCGATGATGCGGGGATAGGCGGAGCCACCGGCGACGATCAGCTTCGGCTTTTCGGCGCGGGCCAGACGTTCCATTTCCTCGTAGTCCAGCAGGCCGTCCTCACGGCGGACACCATACTGCACGGCGTTGAACCACTTGCCGGAATAGTTCGGGGCCGCGCCATGCGTCAGGTGGCCACCGGCGGCAAGGCTCATGCCCATGACGGTATCGCCCGGCCTGACCATCGCCATGAAGGCCGCCTGATTGGCGTTGGCGCCGGAATGGGGCTGCACGTTGGCGAATTCCGCGCCGAACATCTTCTTCACGCGTTCGATGGCCAGCGTCTCGACCTTGTCGACCTCGACGCAGCCACCGTAATAGCGGCGGCCGGGATAGCCTTCGGCGTATTTATTGGTCAGCACGCTGCCCTGCGCCGCCATCACCGCGGCCGACACCATGTTCTCGCTCGCAATCAGTTCAATACCGTCGCGCTGGCGTTCCAGTTCCGCGCCAATGATCGCAGCAACATCCGGGTCCGCTTCCGTCAGCGGGGCGCGGAAAAACTGTTTCAGGTCAGTCTGGCTGATAGGGTCCGGCACCGTTATGATTCTCCATTCCTTGGATCAACTGTCTTTTCCGGGTAATGACGCGGATATGACACGTATGGGGACAGGCCTGCTATGTGCGCCATATAGGGGCGTTTAGACAACGCCAAAATGACGGAGACCGCCCGATTTGACCGAAGCTGTTTTCCCCCCATCCCCAAAGAGGGCAGCATGAACACGAACAGGAGAGCGGGCCTTCTGCGCGCATGGCTGCGCAGGCTGCCGGTGGGCGCGCCCACGGATGATGCGGGGCTGAAGCGCGTGCTTGGCCCCGCCAGCCTCATGGCCCTTGGCGTGGGGGCCACGATCGGCGCTGGGCTGTTCTCGCTGACAGGGATCGCGGCAGGCAGCAATGCCGGTCCTGCGGTCATCATTTCCTTCGCTTTGGCCGCCATAGCCTGCGCCTTTGCCGGGCTGTGTTACGGTGAACTGGCGGGCATGCTTCCGGCGGCGGGCAGCGCGTATGTCTATGCCTATGCCTCGCTGGGTGAGCTGATGGGCTGGATCATCGGCTGGGATCTCGTGCTGGAATATACCGTGGGGGCATCAGCCGTATCCGTAAGCTGGGCGCGCTACATGCGATCCCTGCTTGATGAATGGGGTATTCACCTTTCGCCCCGCCTCATGGCTTCCCCGTTCGAGGTGGTGGGCATGGCGGACGGCCAGCCGGTACACGGACTGGCCAACCTGCCTGCCGTATTCGTCATCATGGCGCTGTCCCTGCTGCTCATGCGCGGGATTTCTGAATCGGCGCGGATGAACGCCATTGTGGTGGCGATCAAGCTTACGGTCATCGTCGCCGTGATCGCATGCGGACTGCCGTATATCAGGGTCGAAAACTATACCCCCTTCATCCCGCCCAATACCGGGGAATTCGGGCATTACGGCATATCGGGCATCCTGCGCGCGGCGGGGACGGTTTTCTTTGCCTATCTGGGGTTCGATGCGGTTTCGACCGTAGCGCAGGAGACACGTAATCCGGGCCGCGACATGCCCATCGGCCTTATGGGCAGCCTTGCGATCTGCACGGTGGTCTACATCACCTTTTCATTCGTGCTGACGGGACTGGTCAACTATCACGATATGATCGGCGATGCCGCCCCCGTAGCCACGGCCATTGACCAGACACCCTTTGGCTGGCTGAAGGCTGCGGTCAAGCTTGGCATCATATGTGGTTTCCTGTCGGTCATTCTGGTGCTGCTGCTGGGGCAGAGCCGGATCTTCTTCGCCATGGCGCGCGACGGCCTGCTGCCGCCCATGTTTGGCCGCACCCACCACAACTGGGGCACACCGGTTGCGTGCCACCTGTTCTTCATGGCCGTGACGGGCGTGCTGGCGGCGTTTCTGCCCATCGAACAACTGGCGCATATGACTTCCATCGGCACGCTGCTGGCCTTTGTCATCGTGTGTGTGGGCGTGATGGTGCTGCGCGTGCGTGAACCGGACCGCCCGCGCGTCTTCCGCGTGCCCGGCGGGATGGTGATACCGGTGGCCGGTATTCTCAGTTGCCTTGTGATGATGGTCTCGCTCGACGCGCTGACATGGCTGCGGCTGGTCGGGTGGCTGGCAATCGGACTGGTCGTTTACGGGATTTATGGTGTGCGCCATAGCCGACTGGGCAAGGTCATGCCTGCCATGCGCCCGAAGGACTGAAGGGCGTGCATTACCGGATCATAATTTGGCATAGGGTAGCGGCGGGACCATAGTCGGCCCCATCCCATAGCTGGAGTTGGATTGGATGAGTATCGGTCAATTTCCCCATGTACGGCCGCGGCGCAACCGGCACGACCGGTTCACCAGGCGACTGGTATCCGAAAACACGCTATCGACCGATAACCTCATCTGGCCGATTTTTGTTACCGAAGGCACGGCTTCGGTTACCGATGTAGCCTCCATGCCCGGCGTGCAGCGTGTCAGTCTGGACCGGCTTGCAGCCCATGTGGAACCGGCGGCGAAACTGGATATTCCCGCCATCGCCCTGTTCCCCATAACGCCCACGGACCTGCGTGATGAAAACGGGACCGAAGCAACCAATCCCGACAACCTCATGTGTCGTGCCGCGCGCCTGCTGAAAAAGGAATTCCCGCAGATCGGCCTGATCGGCGATGTCGCGCTTGATCCCTATACCAGCCACGGCCATGACGGGCTGATCGAAAACGGCTACGTGGTCAACGATCCCTCGGTCCGCATCCTTGTAACGCAGGCGGTCAATCAGGCCGCCGCCGGGATCGACATCATCGCCCCGTCCGACATGATGGATGGCCGCGTACGCGCCATCCGCGAGGCACTGGACAGCGATGGTCTGGTCAATACCCGCATCATGTCCTACGCCGCCAAATACGCCAGCGCCTTCTACGGACCGTTCCGCGATGCGCTGGGATCTGGTGGCCTGCTGACGGGTGACAAGAAAACCTACCAGATGGACCCCGCCAACAGTGATGAGGCCCTGCGTGAAGTGGCGCTGGACCTGCAGGAAGGTGCGGATATGGTCATGGTCAAGCCGGGCATGCCGTATCTGGACATCATCCAGCGCGTGCGGCAGGAATTTGCCGTGCCGACCTTCGCCTATCAGGTGTCGGGTGAATACGCGATGCTGATGGCCGCCATCCAGAATGGCTGGCTGGATCGTGACCGCGTCATCATCGAAAGCCTGATGTCCTTCCGCCGCGCGGGCGCCAACGGGGTACTGACCTATTTCGCGCTGGAGGCCGCGCGCCTGCTCCGGGCCTGACCGGCCCACAAGCGGCATGCATTCAACAGGATAGTTGATGCCTGCGACAGGGAAAATATGATAACCGTACAGGATACGGGCAGTCTGTTTTTCCTGTTCGCCGGGCTGCTTCCTGTTTTCGGCTGGTGAGAGCGCATGACATACACATCGCCACGGCATCCGCAGCTATTCTATACCACAGCGCCCATGCCCTGCCCCTACCTGCCGGGACGCATGGAACGCAAGGTCGTGACCGAAATTGGCGGCGCGGAAGCCATATCTTTCCATAACCGCCTGTCCCGTGCGGGCTTCCGTCGCAGCCACACCATTGCCTATGCCCCGGTCTGCGCAAGCTGCACGGCCTGCACGCCCATCCGCGTGCCGGTGGACCGCTTTACCCCCAGCCGCACGCAGCAGCGCGCCCTGCGTCGCAACGCCATGCTGCACGGCTTTCCCGTGCCGCCACGCGCCACACCGGAACAGTTCAACCTGTTCAGCGCCTACCAGCATGCCCGGCATGAAGGCGGCGACATGGCATCCATGACGTTTCCCGATTACCGGGCCATGATCGAAGATACGCCGATCGAAACTTTCATGATCGAATTCCGCGATCCCGAAGGCAGGCTGGCCTGCGTCGCGCTGGTGGATCAGCTCGATGACGGGCTTTCCGCTGTTTATGATTTCTATGATCCCGCGCTTCAGCATCGGTCACTGGGGACATTCGCCGTGATGTACCTGATCAGCCATGCCCGCATGATGGGCCTGCCCTACCTGTACCTAGGCTACTGGATCAACGAAAGCCGCAAGATGGCCTACAAGGCCCGTTTCCGTCCCGCGCAGATCATGACGCGCGGCATCTGGCATGATCTGGATCTGGGGGAATATGGCAGGGATCAGGCACGGCAGAGTGCTTTCCTGCCGGATGGACTGTTTCATCCACCGGCAGGATAAGTCCGCAGATCCCTAACCGCGCGGCTTGCGGGTCGCCCAGGCAGGAGCCTGCCTGCCCATCTCGGCGCGCTTGCCCAGATAGTCGCGCAGATCGGCAAAGGAACGGTTGCGTACTGCAGCCGGGTCCGGCCATGCCAACCCTGTTTCCGCGGTGAAGACCACCGCATCGCGCAGGCCGCCGTCCTTGTATTTCTGCAAGATCACACCCAGCCCACGCGACATTTCAGGCAACTGGTCCAGCGGGAACACAAGCATGCGCCGGTTCTGCCCCAGCACCAGCACATGATCGCCTTCGGCTGGCACGCAGATCAGCGCGCTTTCCTCATCTTTCAGGTTCAGGACCTGCTTGCCCGTGCGCTTTTCCGCCGTCATGGCTGTTTCAGCCACCACCATGCCGCGTCCACTGCTGGAAGCCAGAAGCCGCTTGCGGGTATCATCAACGGGGAACATCGTGATGATGTCCTGATCGTTTGAAAGGTCGATCATAAGCCGCAGGGGCTGGCCATCGCCGCGACCACGCGGCAGATCACCCACACGCAGGGTAAACGCACGGCCATCAGTGGCGAATACACATAGCCGGTCATTGCTGTAGCATTCCACCGACATGCCCAACCCGTCGCCTTCCTTGAACCTGAGCGCCTGCAGATCCTGTCCATGCCCGCGCACGGTCCGTATCCAGCCCTGCTGCGACAGGACGACCGTAAGGGGATCACGTTCGACCGGCAGGGCCGATTCAACATCAATCTCGGGCGGCGGGGCGGCCAGTGTGCTGCGTCTTTTACCCAGCGCGCCACTTCCGAAGGCTTTCTGGATTTCCTTTATCTCGGATGCGATGCGCTTCCACCGCAGCCCTTCCTGATCCAGCAGATCCTGCAGGGTCTGCCTTTCGGCGCTGAGGGCGGCGTGCTCCTTGCGGATTTCCATTTCTTCCAGCCGACGCAGGCTGCGCAGGCGCATGTTCAGCACGGAATCCGCCTGTAGCTCCGTCAGGCTGAACGTGGCCATAAGGGCGGCTTTCGCATCGTCCTCTTCGCGGACAATGCGGATCACCTCATCAAGGTTGAGATAGACCGCAAGGAACCCGTCGAGAATTTCAAGCCGCCGGTTAACGGCCACAAGCCGGTTGGCGCTACGGCGCAGAAGCACGTCATGCCGATGGTCCAGCCACGCCTGCAGCACATCCTTCAGGCTCCGCACGCCGGGCACCTGATCGGCACCCAGCACGTTCATGTTCAGGCTGAAACGGCTTTCAAACTGGGTGGCGCGGAACAGGGTTTCCATCAGCACCGCAGGTTCGATCCCGCGTGATTTCGGCTCCAGAACCAGCCTTATATCGGTCGCGCTCTCGTCACGGATATCCGCCAGAAGCGGCAGTTTTTTCTGTTCCAGAAGATCGGCGACCTGTTCAATCAGGCGCGACTTCTGCACCTGATACGGGATTTCCGTCACCACGATCTGCCAGGTACCGAAACGGCCCTGTTCCACTTCCCACTTCGAGCGGATGCGAAATGCGCCGCGTCCCGTCTCATAGGCGCGGACCATGGCCTCACCATCTTCGACAATGCTGCCACCGGTGGGAAAGTCGGGACCGGGCATATGCGCCATCAGTTCCGCCGTCGTCGTACCAGGCTTGCGGATCAGGGCAAGGGCGGCGGCACAGATTTCCCCTACATTATGCGGCGGGATGCTTGTGGCCATGCCCACGGCGATACCGGCCGCGCCATTGGCCAGAAGGTTGGGAAAGGCCGCGGGCAGGACAACAGGTTCCTGCTCCTCGCCATCATAGGTGGGGCGGAAATCGACGCTGTCTTCGTCAATGCCTTCCAGCAGTGCCTTGGCGACAGTAGTCAGGCGGGATTCGGTGTACCGCATGGCCGCCGCGTTATCACCGTCGATCGAGCCGAAATTGCCCTGCCCTTCGACCAGCGGGTAGCGCACGGCAAAATCCTGCGCCAGCCGGACCAGCGCCTCGTAAACCGAAGCATCGCCATGCGGATGGTATTTACCGATCACATCGCCCACCACACGGGCGCATTTCTTGAACCCGGCGGACGGATCCAGCCTGAGCTGCTGCATGGCATAGATCATGCGCCGATGCACAGGCTTCAGCCCGTCGCGCACATCGGGCAGCGAGCGCGACATGATGGTTGACATGGCATAGGCCAGATAGCGTTCGCTCAGCGCATCGGCCAGCTTGGTATCTTCGATATGACCGGCTGTTGTGTCCACAGGCATGCAATCTTCCTCCCGCAGGTGAACAGATAGCGAAACTTTACGGTTTGTCCACCGGGTTGTGTCAGTCGGGTTCCGCAGCCTCGTCCTCACCCGCCTGACCGGGTGGCACGATATCGGCCTTACGGGCAATCATATCCGCCAGTCTGCCCCGTGCTTCAGGCACGGGACGGTGGCGCTGTCCAAACGCGTCACGATGCAGGAAATGACCGGACAGGCGCAGCCCGTCATACCAGTCCTGCGGCGTACCCACCTGATCGGGGTCCAGAACGAAAGCCGGAAGCGGCAGCAGGCGGTCGCGCCATTCCCCAGCCCGCTCATCCGACACGGCCCGTCCCGTACGCGGCGAGACCCATTTCAGATCCCCACTGTCCCCACCGAGCGCACAGTGCCCCAGATCCAGACCAAAACCCAGTTCGGACAGAAGCAGCAGTTCCCACCGAACGACTTCCGCCATGCCTTCACGCTCCGCCCATTCAGGGTCGAGGCTTATGCGCGCCAGCAGGCTGGTCAGCCCCTGAAATACGGCCAGATGGGGCTCGCGTTCCGGCAGGCTGCCATCAGCCAGTGCGCACAGGGAAGCCAGCATGGCCAGCGGCACCGGATAATCCAGTATGCGCGCGGCAGACGCATGCACCGTTTCAGCCGTAATCGTGCCAAGCTGTTCGGACAGGCGGGCAACCCAGCGCGCGCGCACCAGATTGCCGGTCTGCCATACCGCGCGGCCCCGGCTGGATGATCCGCCACGGGCCAGCCCATGATACAGGCCGTATTCGCCCGTCAGCACATGGACAATCGCGCTGCCTTCCCCATACGGGGTGGCAGATAGCACAAGGGCGGGTGCCTCCCATTCCATCAGGAAGCACCCGCCCTTGCGTAAAGAAAACCGGAAACCGGCAACTCAGATCAGTTGCCAGCAGCCTTTGCCACTTCAGCGGCAAAGTCGTTTTCTTCCTTCTCGATGCCTTCGCCAAGCTGGAAGCGGTCGAAACCGATCAGCTTCGCACCAGCCTTCTTGACGATCTCGCGCACGCGGCTTTCACCATCATGCACCCAGACCTGCTCCAGCAGCACCACTTCTTCGTAGAACTTGCGGATACGGCCATCGACCATCTTTTCGATGATGGCTTCCGGCTTGCCCGATGCACGGGCCTGTTCCACCAGAACCGCGCGCTCACGCTCAAGCGCCTGCGGGTCAACACTGTTCACGTCCAGCGCAGCCGGACGGGTCGCCGCGACATGCATGCCGATCTGACGGCCCAGCGTTTCCAGCGCATCGCTGGCGGACGGTGCTTCAACAGCAGCCAGAACGCCAATCTTGCCCAGACCGGGGCTGACGGCGGAATGAACGTAGGTCGCAACCACGCCCGACGGCACGCTCAGCACGCGCGCACGGCGGATGGACATGTTTTCGCCAATGGTGGCGATCAGGTGCGTCAGTTCATCGGCAACGTTGCGACCGCTCTTGAGCACGGCTGCCTTCAGCTTTTCCAGATCGTCGCCAACCGTAAGGGCGGCATGCGCCACTTCGGATACGAAGTTCTGGAAATGCTCGTTACGGGCCACGAAGTCGGTTTCGGCATTGATCTCGACCATGGCAGCCTTGTTGTCGGCCTGCGCCACGCCAACCAGACCTTCAGCCGTCACACGACCGGACTTCTTGGCAGCAGCCGAAAGGCCCTTCTTGCGCAGCCAGTCGATCGCGCCTTCGATGTCGCCTTCGGCTTCCTTGAGCGCCTTCTTGCAGTCCATCATGCCCGCGCCGGTCTGCTCACGAAGATCCTTGACGAGTGCTGCGGTGATTTCCGCCATTATCCTGATACTCCTCACGACAGGCGCACGCCCCGCAATCCTGCGGGGCGTGTCCTTGCTGTGTCAGTAGCGTCGCGGGGTCATGCCACCACGACGCAATGATGTTATTCCGCGCTTGCGGCGGCTTCCGTCACGGCTGCTTCCACGGCGGGGTCAACCGGCAGTTCTTCGGCAGCGCCGAAGTCTTCGCCCGACGCGCCCAGCTCGGCGGAGATGCCATCGAGCACTGCGGACGAAACCAGCTCGCAATACAGCGCGATGGCGCGGATGGCGTCATCGTTACCCGGGATCGGGAAGGTCACGCCACGCGGGTCGGAGTTGCTGTCCAGCACCGCCACAACCGGGATACCCAGCTTGTTGGCTTCTTCAACCGCCAGCTTTTCCTTGTTCGTGTCGATCACGAACAGGATGTCCGGCAGGCCGCCCATTTCCTTGATGCCGCCGAGCGAACGCTCCAGCTTCTCACGGTCGCGGGTGATGTCCAGGACTTCCTTCTTGGTCAGGCCCTGGGTGCCGTTTTCCAGCATGTCGTCAATGCCACGCAGGCGCTTGATCGAACCGGTAATGGTCTTCCAGTTCGTCAGCATGCCGCCCAGCCAGCGGTGGTTGACGTAATACTGGCCGCAACGCTTCGCCGCTTCCGCGACCTGGTCTGCCGCAGCGCGCTTGGTGCCGACGAACAGCACGCGACCGCCACCGGCCACGGTGTCACGGATCGCCTTGAGCGCACGGTCCAGCATGGGAACGGTCTGCTGCAGGTCGATGATGTGAACCTGGTTACGCACACCGAACAGGTACGGCGCCATGCGCGGGTTCCAGCGGCGGGTGTGGTGACCGAAGTGCACGCCGGCTTCAAGAAGCTGGCGCATGGTGAATTCAGGCATTGCCATTTCGGCTTGATCCTTGTGTCTGGTTTATCCTCCGTGAAGCGCGCCCTGTTTTTCAGGACACCAGAGGTACTGGCTTCACGTGCGAATTGGCCCCAACGCGGGACCGTGGCGGGATATGGCCGTTTTCGGCGCGCATTGCAAGAGCCGTGGGCCAGCATCCCGGCCATGATGCAACTTTTTTCCCGAGCACGGGTTAGGCTGCGCAAGGATGCGACACCATCCACCGCGCCGTATGCGCGCGGCCAGATATTTCGATAACGGACATAAGGACCGATCCCCCATGGCAATCACCAAATACGCGACGGCACACTGGTCAGGCGGACTGAAGGACGGCAAGGGCGAGATCTCGACCCAGAGCGGGGTACTGAAGCAGCAGCCCTACGGCTTCAATACCCGTTTCGAGGACAAACCCGGCACCAACCCCGAGGAACTGCTGGGCGCAGCCCATGCCGCGTGCTTCGCCATGGCGCTGTCGGGCATTCTGGGCGGGGCGGGGCTTACGGCCACGTCGCTCGATGCAAAATCCGAAATCGTGCTGGACAAGCAGGGCGAAGGCTTTGCCATCACCCATGCGAAGCTGACGCTGGAAGCCGAAATCCCCAACGCGACGGAAGAACAGTTCAGGGAACTGGCGGAAAAGGCGAAAGCAGGCTGCCCGGTCTCCAAGCTGTTCAATGCAACGATCACGCTGGATGCCAAGCTGAAAGGCTGAACCGGCAAATGGCGGGGAGCGGATGGCGTTCCCCGCCCGCCCTCATGCTCAGGCACCATCCGCTTCATGGCGGACGTGGCATTCCGTCAGGCCTCGACCAACTGACATCTTCCCATCCCGTCCTGATCGACATGGTCAGGCAGGTGGCAATCCGGGCAACTTCACAAAATTACAGGTTCCTGATTGCCCACCTGCCCCCGATGGCGCAGCAGGTGATCGGCCAGAACGCAGGCCATCATCGCCTCGCCCACCGGCACGGCACGGATACCTACGCAGGGGTCATGACGCCCCTTGGTCATGACATCCACGTTCTCCCCTTCGCGCGTGACGGAGGGAACGGGGGTCAGGATCGAGCTGGTGGGCTTGACCGCAAAGCGGGCCACGACCGGCTGACCGGTGGAAATCCCCCCCAGCACGCCACCGGCATGGTTGGACGCGAACCGGAGCGCGCCATTTTCCATCCGCATCGGGTCCGCGTTTTCCTCACCCGTCAGGCAGGCGGAAGCGAACCCTTCCCCGATCTCGACCCCCTTGACGGCATTGATGCTCATCAGCGCCATGGCAAGGTCGGAATCAAGCTTGCCATATATCGGCGCACCCAGTCCCGGCGGCACCCCGTCGGCCACCACCTCGATCACGGCGCCGATGGACGAACCCTTCTTACGGATATCGGCAAGGTAGTCTTCCCATACCGGCAGGATCGAAGCATCGGGACAGAACAGCGGATTGGCATTCACCATATCCCAGTCCATCCGCGCGCGGTCGACCGCATGCGGACCGACCTGGACCAGCGCACCGCGGATACGCACGCCCTGCCCCAGTACCTTGCGCGCCACGGCCCCCGCCGCCACCCGCATGGCCGTCTCCCGGGCAGAAGACCGCCCACCACCGCGATAATCGCGTATGCCGTATTTCATGTCATAAGCAACATCGGCATGGCCGGGGCGGTAACGGGTGGCGATATCGCCATAGTCACGCGAACGCTGGTCAGTATTGCGGATCAGCAGGGAAATGGGGGTGCCGGTTGTCTGCCCCTCGAACACACCGGACAGGATTTCGACCTGATCGGCTTCCTGCCGCTGGGTGGTGAATTTCGACTGCCCCGGACGGCGGCGGTCAAGCCACGGCTGGATGTCGGATACATCCAGCGGGATGCGCGGCGGACAGCCATCAATCACGCAGCCAATGGCCGGGCCATGGCTTTCGCCCCACGTGGTGACGCGGAACAGATGGCCGAAAGTGTTATGGGACATAAGGGCAGACTTCCCGCAATCAGTTACCGGCGACCGTGATGTCCGGCGCGGTCGGGTTCTTCATGCCGACAATATGGTAGCCGGAATCAACATGGTGGATTTCACCCGTCACGCCACCGGACAGATCGGACAGCATGTACAGCCCCGCCCCGCCAACTTCTTCCAGCGAGACGTTGCGTTCCAGCGGGGAATTGTACTGGTTCCATTTCAGGATATAGCGGAAATCGCCAATGCCGTTGGCCGCCAGCGTCATGACCGGCCCAGCCGAGATGCCATTGACACGGATGCCATCGCTGCCCAGATCGACCGCCATGTAGCGCACCGAAGCCTCAAGTGCCGCCTTGGCCACGCCCATCACATTATAATGGGGCATGACGCGCTCGGCCCCCAGATAGGTCAGCGTCAGCATCGACCCGCCGGGGTTCATGATGCTGGCCGCGCGGCGTGCGACAGCAGTGAAGGAATAGCACGAAATGTCCAGCGCCTTGAGGAAGGCATCACGCGGGGTATCGACATAGCGCCCGCGCAGGAACTGCTTGTCCGCCCAACCGATGGCATGGACCAGAAAATCGATCTTGCCCCATTCCTTTTCGATTGCGGCAAAGGTCTCGTCAATCGCGGCGTCGTCCGATACGTCACAGGGCAGGACCAGCGACGACCCGACCGATTCCGCCAGCGGACGCACGCGCTTGCCCAGCGCTTCCCCCTGATAGGTGAAGGCCAGTTCGCCCCCCTGTTCGGCCACGGCGCGCGCGATGCCCCACGCGATCGAGCGGTCATTCGCCACCCCCATAACAAGTCCCCGCTTCCCCTTCATCAGTGTTCCCTTGGCGGAGATTTTGGGCGCGCCGTCTGACATGTTATTATCCTTAATGATAAATGGCGGATGAATTTTCGGCCTCGTGGTTGCACAAGCAGCCGTTTCGGACAAGATGCCGAGTGTCGCAATTGTAGCGAATATTCCTCACGCGGTAACTTACCTTATGTTTCCATATGTTTCGCATTCCAGCCCGGATGGGCCGGATGCGCGGCAGACAGCATTGCGGAACCTGAAATTCATGACCCCTCCCCTTATCGCCCTGGATGCGGACCCGTTCGACCTGTTCGATGCCTGGATGCGCGATGCAAGCGAACACGAACCCAATGACCCGAACGCCATGGCACTGGCCACCGCAACGGCGGAAGGGCGGCCTTCGGTCCGTATGATCCTGCTCAAGGGGGCGGACCGGCGCGGGTTCGTGTTCTATACCAACCTCAACAGCCGCAAGGCTGCCGATCTCAAGGCCAATCCCCATGCGGCCCTGCTGTTCCACTGGAAAAGCATCCGCCGCCAGATCCGCATAGAAGGCCCGGTGGAACCGGTCAGTGCGGCCGAAGCGGACGCCTATTTCGCCAGCCGCAGCCGCATATCGCGACTGGGGGCGATTGCGTCCAACCAGTCGCATCCGCTGACGGACCGCGCCGTTTTTGAAAAAGCGATTGCCGAGCTTGAGGCCCGCTACCCCGGCGACGATGCCGTCATTCCCCGCCCGGCCAACTGGACCGGCTTTCGCGTGGTGCCCCAGCATTTCGAATTCTGGCAGGACCGCCCCTACCGCCTGCATGACCGCGTCGTATGGGACCGGCAGGGCGAAGGGTGGAGCACACAGCGGCTTTATCCCTGATGCCCGAACTTAACGCCGCGTGATCCGTTTTCATCCGGGGGGGACCTGCCTGCACGTCTCCCCGGATGAACGGAGCATGAGGTACGTTGATGTGCATACGTAGTATACTTCTGCCACTGGCGGGGATGAGCAACGCGGAAAGCGCCCTTCAGGTTGGCGGCTATCTTACTTCCATGTTCAATGCACATCTTTCGGTCCTGCATGTGGGTACTGACATGCAGGAAATCGGTCCCCTCGTCGGTGAAGGGATGTCGGGCGCAATGGTGGAAGACATGATCGCGGCAGCGCTGAAGGAAAGCGCATCGCGACTGAAAGGTGTCCACCAGCTTTTCAATGACTTCATCCAGCGCACCCATATTCCCGTTGTAAAGGCCGAGACCCACCACCCACACGGCCCCAGCGCCAGTTTCATTACCCATACCGGCCATACCCGCAGCATCGTATCCTTTCAGGCCCGGCTTTCGGATCTGGTGGTCGTGCGCCAGCCCAACCCGGAAGGGGATGTCTCCTCCTCCGATACGCTGCATGCCGTACTGTTCGAAAGCGGACGCGGGGTCATCATCGTTCCGCCCGTGGCGACCGAAACTGTCGGCCGGCGCGTCTGTATCGGCTGGAATGGTACGGTTGAAGCCGCGTCGGCCATTCATCACGCCCTGCCCCTGCTGCGCCGCGCGGATGCAGTGCATATCGTGCACAGTCCGGCCTACCAGCGCCCTGGCCCGGATGCCCGGCATGTCGCCGCTTTCCTTGCACGACATGACATCGCCGCCACTATTCACAAATTTGGTAGTGATTATCGCCCGGTGGGGGAAGACATGCTGGCGACAGCCCACAGCTTCGATGCCGACCTGCTGGTAATGGGGGCGTATTCACATTCCCGCCTGCGCCAGATGATACTGGGGGGCGTAACGCGGCATATGCTGGAAAACAGTGATATTGCCGTCCTGATGAGCCGCTGAACCGCCAGAGTCGTCCATCATCGGCGCACCGGAGGGGATATAGAAGAAACAAGCAGGCAAAAACGTATATCTACAGCCAGACGCCTTGATTTTACGCCCCACGGGGATTAGGTGTGGCGTGAAAAGAACGCCATAGCCTAGTGTAAAATCTGGTCTGGGGGATATTATGCGCATTGATGCGGACATTGTGGCAGAACTGAAGCAGGCGGGTGAGAACGCATCCGAAGTGCTTCGCGTTGCCCTGACGCGACTGCGCGGACGCATTGCTCTTGTTTCTTCTTTCGGGGCGGAATCAGCGGTCATGCTGGCGCTGGCAGCCGAAATCGATCCTGCGGTCCCGGTCCTGTTCCTTGAAACCGGCCAGCATTTCCCCGAAACGCTGGCATACCGGCAGGAACTGGCCCGCGTCCTGAACCTGCGCGACGTGCGCGACCTGCATCCCGCCAAAAAGCAGATCATGAACCGTGACCCCGAAGGCCAGCTATGGGCCTTCGACCCGGATGCGTGCTGTGCGCTGCGCAAGGTCGAACCGCTTGATGAGGCGATGATCCCCTTCGATGCGTGGATCACGGGCCGCAAGCGTTCACAGGCCGCCACCCGGCAGGGCCTGCCGGTCGTGGAAGCCACCGAAGATGGCAAGATCAAGATCAATCCGCTGATAAGCTGGACCCCACGCGAACTTGATGCCGAGATGACGCGCCGCAACCTGCCGCGCCATCCGCTTACGCTGCGCGGCTATCCTTCCATCGGCTGCGCGCCCTGCACCCGACCGGTTGGCGAAGGTGAAGATCCGCGCAAGGGTCGCTGGGCCGGGCAATCCAAGACGGAATGTGGTATTCACGTCCGTGCGGCGGGGTGAGGCCAGCCTGTCCCCTTTCATCGGCCCGGTTTCGGGGCCATCTACTTTTCCTGTTTTCTTTCCTGTTACGGAAGGTCTGTAATCCATGGACGATCTCGACCAACTAGAGGCCCAGAGTATCTTCATCATGCGTGAAGCGTACCGGAAGCTGAAGCCGCTGGCGATGCTGTGGTCGCTGGGCAAGGATTCCAACGTCATGGTCTGGCTGGCGCGCAAGGCCTTTCTTGGGCGCGTGCCGTTCCCGGTCATGCATGTGGATACCGGCAAGAAATTCCCGGAAATGTACAAATTCCGTGATGAATATACCAAGAAATGGAACCTCGAACTGCTGCTGGGCGACTGTCCGCCGGTTGAGGAAATCGATCCCACCCTGCCGCCTGCCGCGCGTTCCGCCGCGCGCAAGACCGCAGGACTTGCCGCGATGATCGACAGGTACAAGCTTGCGGGCGTGATCGCCGGCATCCGGCGTGACGAGCAGGCCACCCGCGCCAAGGAACGTGTGTTCAGCCCCCGCGGCTCCGGCCACAAATGGGATGTCCGCAACCAGCCGCCGGAATTCTGGGACCAGTACGCCACCCCGCATGAAGCCGGCATGCATGTGCGCGTCCATCCCCTGCTGTCATGGCGCGAGATTGACATCTGGCGTTATATCGAACGCGAGAACATTCCGCTGGTCGATCTGTATTTCGCCAGGGACGGCAAGCGTTACCGCTCGCTGGGCGATCAGGACATCACCAGCCCGGTCGAAAGCAATGCCTCGACGGTAGCAGAAGTGATTGCGGAACTGGAAACGTCCCGCACATCCGAACGCGCGGGACGTGCCATGGATCATGAATCCGAGGATGCGTTCGAACGCCTGCGCGTGGCCGGTTATCTCTGAGCGGACAGGACGGAGTTACAACACAATGAGTACAATCCCGACCCCTGCCCCGCAGGACGCAGCCACCCCCATCGTGATCGTGGGCCATGTTGACCACGGCAAATCCACGCTGATCGGTCGCCTGCTGTACGATACCGACAGCCTGCCCGAAGGGCGGGTCGCGCAGATTATCGAATCCAGCAAGAAGCGCGGCCTGACGGTTGAATGGAGCTTCCTGCTCGACAGTCTCCAGATCGAGCGCGATCAGGGCGTGACCGTTGATTCCACCCGCATTCCCTTCCGGCTGGGAACGCGGCAGTTCGTGATCGTTGATGCGCCGGGCCACCGCCAGTTCCTGCGCAACATGATTACGGGCGCTGCCGATGCCGAAGCCGCCGTGCTGGTGGTTGACGCAAACGAAGGCGCGCAGGAACAGACCCGCCGCCACGCCATGCTGCTGCGTCTGATCGGCATCCGTCATGTCATCGTGCTGATGAACAAGGTCGATATCCTCGACTACGACCAGCAGAAGATCGAAGCGGCTGAACAGGACGTGACCAACCTGCTGCGCCAGCTTGAGATCGAGCCGACCGTATTCGTTCCCGCTTCCGCCCGTGAAGGCGACAATATCGCCGACCGGTCCGAACGGATGGCATGGTACAAGGGTCCGACCCTGACCGAAGCGCTGGCGCAGGTGCCCGCACCATCTTCCCGCGCCGACCTGCCGCTGCGCCTGCCGGTGCAGGATGTCTACCGTTTTGACAGCAAGCGTGTCGTTGTCGGTCGTATCGAACGCGGTCGTATCCGCGTGGGTGATGAAGTGGTGGTTGGCGTGCATGGCGCCCGCGCGCGTATCGCCACGATCGAAAGCTGGCACACAGCACCGCAGGTTGCCGCCATTGCCGGTCAGTCCGTGGCTGTCACGCTGGAACCCGACGTGATCCCCGATCGTGGCGATTTCCTGTTTCCGGCATCGGAATCGCCGCTGCGCGCGGCCCGCATCCGCACGCGCCTGTTCTGGCTGCGTCAGGAACCGCTGCGTGTGGGCGAAAGCTTCAAGCTGCGTCTGGCCACGGCTGAACATCAGGTTACGGTCGCGGCAATTGACTCCGTTGTCCGCCTTGAGGACCTGACCGAACAGCCTGCTGAGGAAGTTCCGCCCGAGGGCTTTGCCGAGATCACGCTGGCCGTATCCGAGACCATGCTGTTCGACCCCTTCCTGCCGGGCACGGCGGACGGTCGTGGCGTGCTGGTCGACCGTAACCAGCAGATCGTGGGCGGCGCACCGCTGATGGGTGTTGCCGAAAGTGTTGCGGGGCGCAACGCCATTCACCCCACCGGCAGCGCCGTTTCGCTGTGGGATCGCGCGCAGGCCAAGGGACACCGTGGCGGTGTGTTCTGGATGACCGGCCTGCCCGGCGCAGGCAAGAGCACGCTGGCCCGTGCAGCGGAAAACCGGCTGTTCGCCCGCGGGATCGATGTATCGGTGCTTGATGGCGATACGCTGCGCGCGGGGCTGTGTTCGGACCTTGGCTTCTCCGATGCGGACCGGCGTGAAAACGTGCGCCGTGCAGCGGCAGTGGCCCGGATTCTGGCTGAAAGCGGTCAGGTCGTGATCGTGGCGCTGATTTCCCCCACCGTCGCGGACCGGGAACTGGCCCGTCAGATCGTTGGCGAAGGTTTTCATGAAATCTTCATCGACACGCCGCAGGCCACCTGCGAACAGCGTGACCCCAAAGGTCTGTATGCTGCGGCACGCGCGGGCAAGATCGAAGGCTTTACCGGCATCGACGCCCCTTACGAAGCCCCTGCCAACCCCGCCCTGCGGCTGGAGACGGCAGAGCGCACCAGCGATGAAACGGCGGCAAAGCTTGCCACCTTCATCAGTGATGCGATCCGCATTGACAGTGCGGCGGACCGCCAGCGTTCGTAACTGCGCGGGCCTGCTCCCCCGGGGGCAGGCCAGACGGCAATACAGGGCCGGGTTGAAGATGGGCGCCAGCCATGGCAAGGCTGGCGCCGTTTTATACCAGTCGCGGCAGGTCGGTCCTGTCGCCCGAAAAGGATCGGTTCAGAAGTGGATGTCAGGAACAACCGCCGGGATTTGACCGGAACAAGCGTCATTACGGCCAACCGTCTGCTTGATGGCCGTATTGTCTGGCTGACCGGACAGGGATGGTCGGAGGCGATCAGCCACGCCCGCGTCATCGACAATGCGGATGTGGAAGACGTGATAAAGCAGGTCAAGGCCACGCCTGACGCGCGTATGGTTGTGGGCATCTATGGCGTGCAGCTTGACCCTGCCGCCGCCGGCATCGCGCCTGTTACGGTACGTGAGCGCATCCGTGCGTTCGGGCCGAGCGTCCACCCCGATTTCGCCCCTGTGGAGACATCCAATGTCCACTAACACCGCAACCCTCCCGGTCGGACGGTATGCCTACGATCAGGTGGACCGTACCTTCCTGTCCCAGCGCGTGGCGCAGTTCCGCGCACAGGTGAACCGCCGCATTGCGGGCGACCTGAGCGAGGATGAATTCAAGCCGCTACGCCTCATGAACGGTCTGTACCTGCAGTTGCATGCCTACATGCTGCGCGTGGCCATCCCCTACGGCATGCTGGGATCGGACCAGATGCGCGAACTGGCCCATATCGCGCGCACCTATGACCGTGATTACGGCCATTTCACGACCCGGCAGAACATGCAGTTCAACTGGATCAGGCTGGAAGATACGCCCGATATCCTGCAGCGTCTGGCGGATGTGGACATGCACGCCATCCAGACCAGCGGCAACTGCATCCGCAACGTGACATGCGATGAGTTTGCAGGGGCTGCGGCCGATGAGCTGCTTGACCCGCGTATCCATGCCGAGATCCTGCGCCAGTGGTCCACACTGCATCCTGAATTTTCATTCCTGCCGCGCAAGTTCAAGATTGCCATCAGTGGCAGCCCGCAGGACCGCGTAGCCGCCCGTTTCCACGATATCGGTCTGGTCGCCCGCCCCGGCGCACAGGATCGCCCGGTATTTGATGTGTTTGTCGGCGGCGGACTGGGCCGCACACCCGTCATTGGCGTGCTGCTGCGTGACAACCTGCCCGAAGAGGACCTTGTCGCGTATCTGGAAGCGATCGTGCGCGTGTACAACGCCTATGGCCGCCGCGACAATATGTACAAGGCCCGCATCAAGATCCTTGTGCAGGCGTTAGGTGTCGAGACTTTCCGCGAGAAGGTGGATGCGGAATTCGCCCTGATGAACCGGGCTGATTACCGTCTTGATCCCGCCATTGTGGATGGGATCCGCGCGCGTTTCGGCATTCCCGCGCTTGATGCCCCCGCGGATGCGGCAGACACGCTTGCCGCCGCGCGCGGGACCGATGCACGCTTTGACCGCTGGGTGCGTACCAACACGCATCCTCATCGGCATGAAGGCTTCATCAGCGTCGTGATTTCGGTCAAGCCCGATGGCGGCATTCCCGGCGATGTGACGGCGGACCAGATGGACCTGATCGCCGATCTGGCCGATGGCTGGTCGTTTGGGGAAATCCGCGTCACCCACATGCAGAACGTGGTGCTGGGCCATGTGCGCAAGGACCGGCTGCATGAACTGTGGCAGAAGCTGGTCGCGGCCGGTCTGGGCACGCCCAATATCGGACTGATCGGCGATATCATCGCCTGCCCCGGTCTGGATTACTGCTCGCTTGCCAACGCGCGTTCCATTCCCATTGCCCAGAAGCTGAGTGCACGCTTTGCCGATCCTGAACTGCAGGAAAATATCGGTAAGCTGCATATCAACATCTCCGGCTGCATCAATGCCTGCGGCCATCACCATGCGGGGCATATCGGTATTCTGGGCGTGGACAAGCGCGGGGAAGAGTTCTTCCAGCTTACGCTTGGCGGTTCGGCCAGCAACGACGTGGCCATTGGCCAGATCATCGGGCCGGCGCTGCCGGAAGATGAGACGGTCGATGCCATTGCCCGACTGGTCGATGCCTATCTGGTGCTGCGCAACGAAGGCGAAGAGTTTATCGACACATACCGGCGGCTCGGTGCCGCCAGCTTCAAGGATGCCGTCTATGCCCCTGCTTGAGAATGGCCGCATTGCGGAAGATCGCTGGGTTGAAGCGGTCGATGGCGCGCCGCTGCCGGACGGTGCGGTTATCGTTCCCTTCGCACGGCTGGAGGAAGGTCTGGCCCGCACGGGCACGGCCCCTCTTGGTGTCGCCATTGAACCGGATATGGCGGTGGAGCAGCTTCGTGTCGCCCTGCCACGCCTTGGACTGGTGGCCGTTACCTTTGGTTCATTTCGTGACGGGCGGGCCTTTACGCAGGCCCGCGCGCTGCGTGAACATCTGTCGTTCGATGGTGAAATCCGCGCCATGGGCAAGCCCCTGCCCGACCAGTACGAGTTCATGCTGCGCTGTGGCATAACCACGGTAAAGACTGAACGACCCGAAGATGTCACAGTATGGCAGCAGGCACACGAGATGTTTTCTGTCGCCTATCAGCCTTCCACCCTGCATGAACGTCCACAGGGACTTGGCCTGCGCCGGTTCCTGTCCTGAACCGTTATACGTGCCCCCTCCGGTATGTCGTGCATATGATACCGGAGGGACATGTTTTTGTGGTCTCCGTTATTTGTAGATGACAGGAACCGCGCCCTCTCAAGCACTCATTTACGGCCATTCATGATTTCCCGCCTGTAAATTAAAACCCGACAACCTGATATATTAAAGAACTAATCAAAAATATATCAATAAACTCATGACTAAAATTATCTCTTCGTAGCATTTACGCGGTTATCCTTGGGTGCAGAAGCCGGTCTGAACGACTGACTGCTGCATCGGTTCATGCCATAGAACGAAAATTACTCTCGGTTCGTACCGCGCATGCCCGTAAATCAATTTCTTATAGAAACGTTCTTTCACCCACTTCAAAATAATATTAATTATAAAATAACTACTGTATTATACCATATAAAAATATATTTTTATTATAATACATATCGCGATCCGACGCACTATTATCGAATTTTTATAGGAAGACGTGTAATGGATACACCTCTCACCCGATAATTCTCATTCCGTCTGGCAACACCTGAACTGGGCTATTACAGTGATTGTTTGCCTCACCATCTTTTCCATACCGCTTTTCTCTCTTTGATTTGGCCGGGTATGCTGTCAGACGGAAGGCGATTTTAATAGCGCGGCTTATTCTGACGGAAGCCACACACCCGTCCTTTTCCCTGACACCAAGGCATGTTACCGCAAGCCAATGCGCAACCCTGTTTTCCAAGTGATACGGGCATGACCCGCCTTCTGTCTGCAAGGGCAAGGATGTGCAGCGCTGTCCTGGGGGCAACATGGTCGGGGCTGGCGACACTTTTAACACCTGCGCTTCGCCTCAATCTTTACTGCCGCATGCGACGCGGCAAGGAATCCGCCGCCAGTCTGCCGCAGCGGCGCGGCATTGCGGCATGTTCCCGGCCCTCCGGCCGCCTGATCTGGCTTCATGCGGCAAGCGTGGGGGAAACGGTGGCGGTACTGCCTGTGATAGGGCAGATGCTTTTACTGGACCCGTCCCGGCATGTTCTGATTACAACCGGCACGCTGACGGCGGCTGAAATCGCGCATACACGCCTGCCTGCCCTGACGGAACACGAACGGGTCAGTCATCAGTTCGCCCCGCTGGACGTGCCACGCTGGACCGCGCGGTTTCTGGATTTCTGGCAACCCGATGTCGTCGTTCTGGTGGAAAGTGAACTGTGGCCCAATCTGATCGCGGCATGCCGGAAACGGCGCATCGCGCTGGCGCTGGTTAATGGGCGCATGTCAGACCGTTCACTGGCCGGATGGCGCAAGGCGCGATGCCTGCTGCGCCACATGCTGTCTGCTTTCAACTGGGTCATGGCGCGCAGCGTGGAAGATGCCAGCCGCCTTGACCACGGCGGCGCAGGCCGGATTGATCTGATTGCCGACCTGAAGGAAGCTGCCGATCCCCTGCCCTGCGATCCCATGGCACTGACCCGCATCAACCATGCCATCGGCAACAGACCGGTCTGGATCGCGGCGTCCACCCATGAAGGGGAAGAAACGACGATTTTGGCGGCAGGCGATCTGATACGGCAGGCAATACCGGATGCACTGACCATCATCATCCCGCGTCATCCTCCCCGTGGGCCGGAAATCGCGGCACTGAATCATACGCAAACACCCCGTCGGGCGCGGGGGCAGTTTCCGACCGGGCAGGACAAGGTCTGGATATGCGATACGGTGGGGGAAACAGGGCTGTTCTTCGCCCTTGGTGCGCCCGTCCTGCTTGGCAACAGCCTGCCCGGATGCGAAGGCGGCGGCCACAATCCCCTTGAACCCGCCCGCGCGGGGTGCTGCGTTGCGAGTGGCCCCAAAATCGATAACTTCCGTCAGGCTTATGCCGGACTGGGTATAGATGTGCGTTACGTCACCACGGAGCAGGACATTGCAGAGTGGGTTCTGTCCTGCCTGCATCATGAGACAGGTCCGCCGTCCCTCCATACACATCATGATCCGGTCCTTGCCCGCGATGTGGCACAGGCCGTTCTGGCTTTAGGAAAAAAGAGATAATGCGCGCCCCTGCCTTCTGGTGGCGCAGTCCTGCACAGGCAGGACGTGTCGCCTCATTCCTGATGCCGTTCTCCCATTTATATGCTTTCGTCACGTCACGTCGCATGCGCCGGACAGGATGGCATGCGCCGGTGCCTGTTCTGTGTTGCGGCAATATCGGGGTTGGTGGGGCAGGCAAGACACCGCTCGTACTTGATCTGGCCCAACGCGCCATTGTCCGTGGCCATAGGCCCGCTTTCCTCTCACGGGGATATGGCGGGCGCGTGGGGGGAGGAACACGGGTGGATGCGCAGATCCATACCGCCCGCGATGTCGGGGATGAGCCGCTTCTGCTGTCACGTATCGCGCCATGTTATGTCGGTGCGGACCGGGCGGTATCGGCACGCAGGGCGGTGGCGGACGGCGCGGACTGTCTGTTGATGGATGACGGTTTCCAGAACCCCACCCTGCATCAGGACGCGGCCCTGATTGTGGTAGATGGACAGGTCGGTTTTGGTAATGGTCATGTCCTGCCCGCGGGGCCACTGCGGGAACCCGTTCGCACCGGGCTGGCACGGGTAGCCGGGGTGGTCGTGATCGGGCCGGATCGGATGGAGGTAACATTCGGGGTCAGGGATCGCCTACCCTGTTTTCATGCGTCCCTGCGACAGGATACGGGCAGCATTCCCATCGACAGGCCGGTTGTCGCCTTTGCCGGGATCGGGCGCCCTGCCAAGTTTTTTGATGGTCTGGCCAAAAATGGCATTCATCCCCGCGCCTGTCTCGGTTTTGCGGACCATCATGCCTATACCGTCCGCGACTGCCATCGCCTGCAGGCACTGGCGGAAAAATGGAATGCCTGTCTCGTGACAACTGAAAAAGACGCCGTCCGCCTGCCCGCTCCTTTTCGCCAGCGCGTCGTCACCGTTGGGCTGCACGTTACATGGGCCACGACTGGGATGCCTGAGCAGATACTGGATCTATGGCTGGACAAGACCGAACGATGAACGAAAAAAAAGCCCCTCTTCCTACGCGGCAGATGCATGTGGAAGCCATTTTTGTTCGTGCCCTGCTGGCCATCTTCCGCCGCATTGGTCCTGTCCGGGCGTCCAATCTGGGGGGATGGCTGTGCCGCACGGTGGGGCCGAGACTGCCCGTATCCCGTATTGCGGATGCAAATCTGCGCATGGCCATGCCCGAGCTTGACGGCGGTATGCGCCGCGCGGTGATCCGCGAGATGTGGGACAATATCGGTCGCAATGCCGGTGAATTCCCGCATCTGTCCACCCTGCCCCATAATCCTGTCGATGGACCGGGCTGGGATGTGGTGGGAGAGGAATATCTTCACGCACAGGCCGCGCGCGGTGGCCCGACCATTTTCGTATCCGGCCATATCGGCAACTGGGAAATGCTGCCGCCTGCCGTGGCGCGATATGGACTGCCGTTCTCATCCTTTTATCGTGCGCCCAACAATCCGCTGGTGGATCGCATCCTGTGCGACCTGCGCGATCAGGCCATGGGCCAGCCCGTGCCACTGTTCGCCAAGGGCGCGCGGGGTGCCCGGGGCGCACTTGCCCATATCCTCAAGGGCGGGCATCTGGGCATGCTGGTGGACCAGAAAATGAATGACGGCGTGCCGGCCCGTTTCTTTGGCCTGCCCGCCATGACGGCAGGGGCAATGGCGGCCATGGCCATCAAGCTGCGCTGCCCGGTCATTCCGGGATATGTCGAACGGCTTGGCCCGGCACGCCTGCGCATTCATGTCCATCCCCCCATTGATCTACCCGATGCAGGCGAGCGGAGTCAGGACCAGATGGACCTGACCCAGATGGTCAATGACTGGATTGAAAGCACGATACGGCAGAAACCGGGCAGTTGGTTATGGCTTCATCGCCGATGGAATAGGCAAATGCCTAATTAGTTGCCTAATTAATAACCATATTAAACTTAAATTATTGTTTTTTTGTCACAGACGGAGTTTTCTGCCTGTTTCTTCGGCTTTATTCGCCATTTTTAGTTTGGCAAAGCAGCCATGCGCCCATAGCATCATCCATACAGTGTCACGGTCACGCCATGACAGGTCACACAGCCAATGGAATGAGCATGATGGATCAACGATATTCTGATGCCAAAGTTGTTTCCCTGCGGCAGGGTTTTCTTCCGCGTCATCGCGAATACCTGATGCGCTGGCTACAGGCTGGCGCGTGTATGGGCCTGTGCGATGCGGATGTCGCCAACCGTAACGAACACGATGAGCCTGATATTGAACATGTTCTGGTCTGGGTGCGTGAAAATGCCAACCCCGCCTACATGGTCCGGCCGGAAGGCATGGGCTGGGCGCTGATCGATCAGATCCGTGACCATCACCTGGCCACCTATCGCAGCTTTGAAGCCGCGCTGTACGCGATCCGTCCGGTTCTGTCCTGCGGGGCGACTGTCGCGGCCTGACGGGCCGCGACTGTAATTACACCCTTACCCGCCCTGTATCAGTTCGCGCCACGGCGCAGCTTGCCAGCGGGCGGGACGACGATCTGGCTACCGCCTGTCGGAAGAATCTGAAATACGGCCAGATCACGCCGGGTCTTCCCATTTTCCAGAAAACCGAACGCGCCATCCACCCCACCGAATCCCTCCGGCCGGGTCAGCGCCTGCACGGAATAGCCATTCGCACTGCCGGTCGGTCGCGTCTGGTCCAGCGCCTTGACCAGCGCTGCGGCATCATAGCTCAGATCCGCCAGTGGCGTGGGCATGTGGTGATACCGCGCCATGAACTGCTGTATGAATGCCTGACGGGTTGCCGGATCGGGCGCTGCGTACCACGCCCCCTGCAGTGCGGACAGCTTGCTGGCAAACGCGCCCCATAGGCCCGGCCCCATGATCTGTACATGCGCCCTGTCTACATGGGCCTGTGCCAGCGCATTGATAACCTGCCCCAGTTGCAGCCCGGTATCGCCTAGCAACAGCGCATCGAAAGGCGGGGCCGGGAACGCCATGGGCGCGGCAGGAGGTGCCGCAGGCACTGCCGGCACATCGGTCTGGGTCGTGGCCTGCTGCGGTGCCCCATCCGGGTTGGTCGGGTCCACACCTTCCGCTGCGGGCTGGGTGGCAACACTTGCCGCCGCCTGCTGCACGGGATCGGGCTGCGGCACGGCTGCGACACGACTGTCATAGGCCGACAGGGTTTTCAGGCTGGCCGTAATCCCGTCCTGCGTCGTGTCATGGAACATGATCTGCGGGGACTGCAGGCCGTTTTCCTCACATACCTGCTGAAGCGCCTGACCCAGCGCATGGCCCAGACGGTTATCAGGCAGGAAGGCGGCGAAATGCTGCCGCCCCTGCTGGCGGGCCGCCAGCACCATGCGCCGTACCTGCTGTTCGGGCGCGATACCCAGTGTCCACACACCGGGCTGGGCCACCGACATGTCACTGGTAAAGGCCATTACGGGGATTTTTGCCGGGACCGTAACAGCCGCCGCCTTCGCGGTATCGTCCGTGGTAAGCGGCCCCAGTATCAGACCGTCCCCTGCCGCAATGGCGCCCTGTGCCGCAAGGGCGGCATTACTGCCGGGCGCTGCCGTGTCCCGCACATCCAGCGGCGGGGACGTTGGCGTATTCATGGCCATGCGGGTGGCGGTCAGCATTTCCTGTCCCAGCCGGGCATTCGTGCCGGTCAATGGCAGAAGCACGCCAACGCTGCGTCCCGCCTGTGGGGCATGACTGACGTGCCCGCCACCGCCTGCGCACGCGCTCAGGGCCGACAGCGCCAGGCTTGCCAGCAATAAGCGCTTGCATGCGCGGCGCGGAGAGGCAGAATCAACATCCTGTCCTTGCATCTGGGTTCCGAATGTCTGACGCCTCATCTTCCCTGCCTTCAAAATCTTATCCTGCTGCGGAACATCCGGGGGACACACCCCGCCCCGAAGTTCATAGCGGAGAATGTGACGCCCGTCATGCAGGGAACGCGGAGGAAACCGTTCCGGTTCGGATTCAACCCGGAGAACTTGTTCTTGTCGCCACCCCCATCGGCAATCTGGGCGATATCAGCCGCCGGGCGGTTGAAACGCTGGAAGCCGCCGATCTGATCCTGTGCGAGGATACCCGCACCAGTGCCCGCCTGCTGCGCGAATACGGTATCCGCACCAGAACCCGCCCCCTGCATGACCATAACGAGGAACAGCAGATCCCCGCCCTGCTGGACGCACTGGGCAAGGGGGAGCACATTGCCGTCATTTCCGATGCAGGCACGCCGCTTATGTCCGACCCCGGATACCGCCTGGTACGCGCGGTCGTGGCGGCTGGTGGCCGGGTCAGCGCCGTGCCGGGACCCAATGCCGCCGTAATGGCCCTGACCCTGTCGGGACTGCCGCCCCATCCCTTCATGTTTTCAGGATTCCTGCCACCACGTGACGCTGCACGGCGCGAAGTGCTGGCCCGCCTGCACGCGGCGGAATGCGCGGGACTGTCCGCCACGCTGATCTGGCACGAAGCACCGCACAGGGTGGCGGAAATGCTGGCAAGCCTTGCCGATGTCATGGGGGGCACCCGCCCCGCCGCCGTGGCGCGTGAACTGACGAAACGCTTTGAAGAAGTCCGGCGTGGCACTGTGGCGGAACTCGCCGCCCATTACGCCCAGAACCCGGCACGGGGTGAAATCACCGTTGTTCTGGGACCACCGGCGCAGGATGACAGCACTGCCGCCGATCTAGACAGCCAGCTTCGCGCGGCGCTGCAGACGCTTTCAGTCAAGGATGCGGCTGCCCTTGTCGCGGGCATTACCAGCCTGCCGCGCCGCACGGTTTACGCCCGCGCGCTGGAACTGGCGCGCGGGGCGCAGTGAAACAGTCGCTGACCCAAGTTAGTGTTCGGGCAGGTCGGTATTGAACAGTGAATCCGCCGGGGATGCGCCACCGGTGGTGATATCAAGCAGTTCAACGCGGGTTACCTGCTGCTGGGCATCCTGAATGATCCATCCGCGCAGCAGCAGCGGATTGTTGCGGAACACCAGCGTCAGACTGCCATCGCCGGGCGATTCGGTGCGCACCACCGTAACATTGAGCATGTTGCTGTCGCGTGACAGGCCCGTCACGGTCACATCGCCCGAAAGCTGGAGATGCGGACGCAGCAGCAGGCCCAGCGGCGTCTTGTCCATCGGCATGGTGGTGGTCTGGTCAAGCTGGCTGTCGTTGAACACGACCTGATCGTGATTGGCGACCAGCAGCAGCGGGCTGGGCGGATCATACTGAAAGCGCATCCGGCGATTCGCGCGGTCGATCCATGCCGTGCCCGTGGTCTGCTTGCCATCGGGAGCGATCTGGCGGAAACGGGCCTTGAGCAGGCTGATCCCATCCAGATGGTGCTCCACCCGTTCCAGCAGGGCATGATCCTGATCGGATGCGCCAACAGCCATCTGTTCCTGAGCATGGGCAGGAAGCACCGCGCCCCCCACCAGCAGACAGGTCAGGACACAGGCGGCGCCAGGGCGGAAAAATCTCATGATACAGGGCAATCCAGTATAGCGTGGCAACCCAAGTGGTGCCCCAACATCGGGGTAAGATCAAGGCAGCCGGGTTACGAACTGCCAATCAGGACACCGGCCACAAATACCAGCAGGCCGCCAATCACGATCTGCACAATGGCGGAACTGAACGGCGTTTCCTGATAGCGCCAGCGTATCCATGAAATGGCAAACAGCTCGATCACCACCACGATCACGGCGGCGATCATCGCAACCGAAAAATCGCTGATAAGGAACGGCAGCGTATGGCCGATCCCGCCCGCCGTGGTCATAAGCCCGCAGATCAGGCCGCGCAGCAGCGGCGCGCCCCGCCCCGACAGTTTGCCATCATCGGACAGGGCTTCGGCAAAACCCATGGAAATGCCCGCCCCCACCGACGCCGCCATACCGACCAGAAAGGCATTCCACGGCAGATGCGTGGCGAACGCGGCTGCGAATACCGGCGCCAGCGTGGACACCGAACCATCCATGAGACCGACAAGACCGGGCTGGACAATCTGGAGCACAAAGCGGCGACGCGCATCCTCGTCCTCGCTTTCACGCTTGCTGGTGGGCAGGCGGTCCACTTCAATGGCATTGGCGGCCTGTTCATGCCGGTCTTCCGCATGGGCCAGGTCGCCCAGCAGCTTGCGGGTAACCGCGTCGGTGGTGCGCAGGGCGGCCTGCCGGTAGAAACGCGCCGCATCCATTTCCATCTGCCGTGCATGGCTGCGCACAGCCTCGATTCCCAGCGTCTGCACCTGCCATGCCGGTTTGCGCACAATGAAATCCGCAATATCCTGCCTGCGGATCAGGGGAATATGGGGGCCGAACCGTCTGGCATACAGGTCAATCAGGTCGCGACGGTGCTCGTCCTCTTCCTGCGACATGTCGGTGAAGATCTTGGACGTATCAGGATAGTTTTCCCTGATGGCGTAGGCAAAATCGGAATAGATGCGCCCGTCTTCCTCCTCATTGGAGATAGCGAGCGCCAGGATTTCCTGATCGGAGAGGGACGAGAATTTGCGCATTTACCGATCTATGCACAAACTCTTCCTGAACCTCAACAATATTATAAATTACAAATAATTCTCAGTTGTAATAGGCAAGTAAAAGCATCAGAAATGATTATGCTTCTCGATTACAGTTCTTGCGAAAAGACCGTTGACCGGGCGGGACGGCGCTCCCCCACCCGGTCCCGACTTGCCGCCATAGACCGATCAGACTGCCGCTTCGGTAAAGATACGGGTCACATCACCCTTCCAGCGGCCATGATAGGCAGCAAGCCATGACTCGGCCTGAGTGGGGCCACCGGATACGATTTCACGCAAGGGGTCGAGATAGCGTGTCTCGTCCTGTCCATGCGCATCACGGCAGGCGCGTGCGCGCAGGCCATCGGTCGCCAGTTCGACCATGCGGGCCGCAACACCACGCAGATCACCCTGCCCCCACGGCGTATCCAGCCCGGTGCGGGGCACGGCGGCGCGGATGGCGCTGTAATCATCCCAGCCATGTTCCAGTACCAGCTTTTCCGCCGCATGCAGGGTGGCGTCGTCATATAATATACCCGTCCACAATGCGGACTGCGCCAGCATCATGGCCGGAGATCCCGCATCCGCGCCCCGCATTTCCAGAAACTGTTTTAGCCGGACATCGGGAAACACAGTGGTCAGGTGATCTTCAAAATCCCCGATGGTGGGACGCTCCCCTTCCAGCCCCGGCAGGTCACGCCCATCCAGCCACGCACGGAAGGAGCAGCCCGCCACATCAATCATCCGGTCATCGCGGGTGACGAAATACATCGGCACGTCCAGCAGCCAGTTCACATAGGCTGCGAAGCTGAACCCGTCGCGCAGGAACAGGTGTGGCATGCCCGAACGGGCATTATCCGTGTCAGTCCATACCTGCGCACGATTGGACAGCAGGCCGTTGGGCTTCCCCTCATAGAAGGGGGAACTGGCGAACAGCGCGGTCGCAACCGGCTGCAACGCCAGCGAGACACGCATCTTGCGGGCCATATCGGCCTCGGACCCGAAATCAAGGTTCACCTGCACCGTGCAGGTCCGCAGCATCATGTCCAGCCCCAGCGTGCCGACGCGCGGCATGTAATTGCGCATGATGGCGTAGCGACTTTTGGGCATCCACGGAATATCCGCACGCGTTGCGGTCGGATGGAAGCCGATCGGCGCGAAACCGATGCCAAGTTCATTACATGGCTTGCGGATGGACGCGAAATGGCGATCCATTTCGGCCGCCGTTTCATGCAGGCTGGCCAGTGGCGCACCGGAAAGTTCAAACTGGCCACCCGGCTCCAGCGAGATGGAACAGCCCTTTGCATCCGCCGCGCCCTTGAGCCCGATCAGCGCATCGCGATCAATGATTTCCTGCCAGCGCGCGCCACCGTTCTCACCCGCAAGATCACGCAGCAGCGCTTCGATCCCCTGCGGCGCGTAAGGGGGGGATGACCAAGCCTTGCGCTGCGGCCCGGCTGCATCAGGCAGGACAAAACCGAATTTTTCATGTTCCGTACCGATCCGCCATTCCTGGCGCGGACGGGCGCCTGCCGCCAGTACGTCGACCATCTGCTGGAATGATTCGATTACGTTTGAATTATGCGCGCCGGGGTTCGACATGGCGGGGGTAATATCCTCATGACAGTCAGATCAGGACCGGCGACAGGCTGAACGCGCATGCCGGAAAGGGAATGGGTAGTTACAAACCTGTACCACATACGGCTTCGAGACCAGCCCCGACAAGAGCCAGCGCCGCCGCCGCCGCCGTATCGGCCCGCAGCACCCGTGGCCCCAGTGAAAGCGGGCGCACGAAGGGACGCGCGCGCAGCATGTCATGCTCCCGGGGTGAAAAACCGCCTTCGGGGCCGATCAGCACGCTGTCCCCGATACGGGGCGCGGGAGGCATGGCGTGTTGCGGGCTGCGCTCAAGGGCAGCAAACAGGGCTGTATCATCAGGCCATTGGGACAGCATCATGGGCAGCGCCTCAAGCGGATCGATGGTGGGCACGTCCAGCCGTTCGCACTGTTCGGCGGCCTCTATGGCAATGCTTTCCAGTCGCGCTGCATTGATACGATGAGTATTGGTCCGTTCGGTCACGACCGGCCGGAACCGCACGACCCCCAGTTCGGTACCCATGCGGATGACCGTTTCGGTCGCGTCGCGCTTGAGGGGGGCAAACAGCAGGTACAGCCCCTGCGTGGAAGCAGGCGCGCGAGTCTGTTCCACAAGCCGGACACGGCAGCGGTCACGGCGCAGGTGATCGATCACGCCCTGCCACGCGCCGTCACGCGCGTTGAAAACCTCCACCGCGGCACCGGCCTGCTGGCGCATGACAGTGCCCAGATAATGGGCCTGCCCCGGCTCAAGGTCGAGCATGCCATCCACCGCCATGGGCGGCGTGCCGGTGGGGGAAATGAACAGTCGGGGGCAATCCCTCATACCAGGCGGTAACCTTTCGCTGTTTCACACGGCCGGAACCAGTCTTGACCCGGCGGGGTCTTCCGGCCCATCTGTTTCGCCATTAGCAGCCACGGGGCGTTCCGTCATCGGCAAACCCGTCGCCACCGATGCCGTTATCACGAAGGAGTTGCGCCTTGGACCAGCCTGTACCCCATACGGACATCCGGGTGGATGGCTGGATCGGTCGCCTGCCCGCGCGCCTGCGCCCCTATGCGCTACTGGCGCGGCTAGACCGGCCCATTGGTACATGGCTGCTGTTCCTGCCCGGTGTGTGGGGCATCATGCTGCCTGCCGGTGTGACGCCCGCGCAGCGGATTTTCCTGATCGTGCTGTTCGGTATCGGCAGCGTGGTGATGCGGGCCGCAGGCTGCGTGGTCAATGATATGTGGGACCGCGACATCGACCGGCAGGTTGCCCGCACGGCGGGCCGTCCGCTGGCGTCCGGCGCACTGTCCATGCGTGAAGCGGCACTGTTTCTGGCCGCACTGCTGCTGATCGGGTTCAACATCCTGATGAACCTCAATACCCTGTCGCAGGTACTAGGCACGTCTTCCCTCATTCTGGTCGGGCTTTATCCGCTGGCCAAGCGGGTGACATGGTGGCCCCAGCTTGTCATGGGCTTCACGTTCGGCTTCGGCGCGCCGCTGGGCTATGCTGCGGCGGCCGACCGGGTTGATGCCGCGCTGTGCGCGCTCTACGCCGCGACAATCGTCTGGCAGCTTGGCTTCGATACGATCTACGGCTTTCAGGATATGGAGGACGATGCCCGCATCGGCGTACGCTCCACATCCCGCCTCATGGCCGGTCATGCACGGCTGTTTGTTGGAACCTGTTACGCGCTGACCCTGCTTGGCCTCATGGCGGCGGGTGGCCTTGCCCATGCGGGATACGGGTTCTGGCTGGCGCTGCCCCTGCCTGCCCTTCTGCTGGGCTGGCAGGTGACGCGCCTGGAGGAAAACGATCCCGCCACATGCCTGCGCCTGTTCCGCTTCAACCGTGAAACCGGGCTGGCCATAGCACTGGCGATACTGGCGGGCACCCTTACGCGCTGACAGACAGCGCCCGCGCCAGAAAACGCTCGGCCATTCCCATGCACTGAAGGAAAAGGGCAGGATCAAAACGGTGCCCTTCGTCGCGCAGGAAAGCATGCTGCGCGTTGAATTCATGCCATGAATACCGGGTTCCGGCCTTTTCCAGCGCCGCGCGGATTTTCTCCCGTCCTTCAAAGGGCACATGCGGGTCCTGCCTGCCCCATACCAGCATGACCTCCCCGCCCAGTTCATGCACGCGTTCCAGCGTATCATCGCACTGCCCATGACCAAGCGTGCCGGAATGGATATCGGTGGCATAGAAACACACAGCCGCGCGCACACGCGGATCGAACGCGGCCCGGAAGGCCAGATGACCGCCAAGGCACACGCCCATCGTGGCCAGCGCCCCCGTGCAGTGCGGATAAGATGAAAGCCAGTCCAGCGCGGCACGGGCATCCGCATCATAACCGGTCAGTGCCTTTTCATATTTCAGGAAATTGCCCCGATCGGTCCCGGCAGTGTCATAGGCCAGAACGGTGCCGCACGGTTCATATTCATGATAGACTTCCGGCACGCACACGACATGACCCTGCCCCGCCATCATGGCCGCCAGCCTGCGGATCGGTGCCGTCACCTGATAGATTTCGGAAAAAAGCACGATGCCGGGGAAGCGCCCCTCAATAGCGGGGCGAAAGACATGCATCCGCATCATGCCCGACGACGTTGGAATATCGACCGTCTCATGGGAATGGATAATCATCTCAATGCCTTTTCCGTTGCACAGGACTGCATGATAACACCCTGCATCCCCCCGTCCGATAGGGGGTGCAGAAGACGCCAGCGTAATATCAGGTCTGAAAAACAGGGCGTTCCTATCCAGATATTGCGCAAAAAAACAGCTTCATGCGTTGACATCCCACGGCATCAACGGCCTGTATGGGGCATGATTTTGTTACAGAAAACATAATGTCATCGCTGTTTGCATTCTCCCTAGCCTCGCTGGCGATCATATCTGTCGTGATCCTGATCGCCCGGTTCAAGATAAATCCGTTCATCGTATTGTTCACGGTATCGGTTGGTCTGGCGCTGTGTGCGGGCATGCCGCCACAGAAGGCCATTGGATCGTTTGAAGCCGGTGCGGGTCATGTACTGGGGCATGTGGCGACCGTCATCGCGCTGGGTACGATGCTGGGCAAGATGCTGGCCGAATCCGGGGGGGCTGACCGTATCGCGGTTACGATTACCCATCTGGCTGGCAAAAAGCGCATAAGCTGGGCCATGATGGTGATCGGCCTGCTGGTCGGTCTGCCGGTGTTTTTTGAAGTCGGATTCGTGCTGCTGATCCCGCTGGCATTCACGCTGGCGCGTCGCAACAATATTCCCCTGCTTCTGCTCGCGCTGCCGCTGGGGGCGGCCCTGTCGGTCACGCACGCCATGATCCCGCCGCATCCGGCCACCCTGCTTGCCCTTTCGGCCTATCATGCCGATATCGGGCGCACGATCCTGTGGGGTATCGTGATCGGCACCCCGGCGGCGGCGATCGCAGGGCCGATCTATGCCCGCTTCATCGCAAGTCGTATCGGGCCACTACAGCCCAGTTCGCTGGAAGCGCAGTTCGTCAATCATGAACTGCCCGAAAGCATGCCCGGTTTCGGCATTACGGTGCTGACCATCATGTCGCCCGTCATACTGATGCTGATCGGGTCGGTGGCGGATTTCGCGGCACCGAACAACCGGGCGCTGAACAATGCGCTGCACTTCATTGGCAACACCGACATCGCGCTGGCGCTGGCCACCCTGCTGTCCTTTCAGGTTTTTGGTTCCGCGCGCGGCTTCAGCCGTGAAACAATCCTGAAATTCACCAATGACTGCCTTGCCCCCACCGCACTCATCATGCTGCTGGTGGGGGCTGGCGGCGGCTTTGGGCAGGAACTGGTGGATAGCGGTGTCTCATCCGCGATTACCAGTATGGCCGTGGGGGCGCATGTGCCCCTTCTGGTGCTGGCATGGCTGCTGGCGGTGGTGGTGCGGGTCGCGACCGGATCGGCCACCGTGGCCATGAGCACGGCGGCTGGCATTGTGGGGCCGATCCTTCTGCGCACGCATTCGGCATCGCCCGAACTGATGGTGATCGTGACGGGTGCGGGTTCAGTGGCGCTCGGCCCGCTGAATGATGCCGGGTTCTGGCAGATCAAGGAATATCTTGGCCTGTCCGTTGGCCAGACAATCAAGACATGGTCTGTGATCGAAACGCTGATTGCAGTACTCGGACTGGTTTTTGCCCTGCTGCTCTCGCTGGTTGTATCGTAGGGAATGACGGATTAGGGGGCGGGCAGCAGGTCCGCGCAGGATGCCGCTCCGATCCCCTCTGCCCTCAGGGTTTCCAGAATCCTGCCTGACATGGCTTTCACGCTGCGGCAGGCATCATGCAGCACGACGGTATCAAAACCGGCCCGACAGGCATCGCGTGCGCTGGCGGCTACGCAATAGTCCAGCGCAACACCCGTCAGGAACACACGGGTAATGCCCCTGTCCCTCAGCAGTCCTTCCAGCCCTGTCCGGCCCATACGGTCATTGTCCCCAAAGGCTGAATAGCTGTCGATATCGCGGTCCAGTCCCTTACGCAGCAGCACGCCAATACGGGCCTGATCCAACGCGGGAGATAGCGCGGCCCCTTCACTGCCCGCCACGCAATGCACCGGCCACGGGCCGCCCCGCTTCCTGAAGGATACATGATCCGCCGGATGCCAGTCCTGAGTGGCCACGATCAGCCCGAATGGCAGATGGCCAAGCCGGTTGATAACCGGCACGAGCGCATCCGCCCCGGTCACGGCCAGTGCGCCGCCGGGCAGAAAATCCACCTGCATGTCGATAATCAGCAGGGCATCGGTTGCGGTTACGACAGGCATGGCTGGTCCCTACGGTTTTGTTTACCGCACCATCATGCCTGATCCATTCCATTCCGCCATACCTCAAGGGTAGCGGTGGGATGCCGTCAGTCCCTGCCCGTACAGACATCACGCCGGGCGATTGCACCCGGCCTGATATTTCTTATCCCTTGGCGTAGGGATTGCTGGAAGCGCGCAGCAGCAGCCGGATCGGCGTGCCGGGCAGGTCAAATTCCTCCCGCATGCCATTGACCAGATAGCGCTGATAGTCGTCAGGCAACTGGTCCGTACGGGTTCCGAACAGGATGAACGTGGGCGGACGCGCCTTCGCCTGCGTGATGTAGCGCAGTTTCAGCCTGCGCCCATCAACCAGCGGCGGCGGATGGCGGGAGACCATCATCTCGAACCAGCGGTTGAGTGCCCCGGTCGGCACGCGACGGTTCCAGATTTCATGCGCCCGTCGCACCGTCGGCAGCAGCTTGTTGATGCCAGCCCCCGTCAGCGCAGAGAACGAGACCACCGGAATACCGCGCATCTGCGCCAGTGACATCTCGATCCGGTCCTTGATGGCCTGCCGGGTTTCGGCCCGGTCTTCCACCGCGTCCCACTTGTTCAGCGCCAGCACGCAGCACCGGCCCTCGCGCTCAATCAGGCGGGCGATCTGCAGGTCCTGCTCATGCACGCCCAGCGTCGCATCCAGAACCAGAATGACGACCTCCGCCATTTTCAGGGCCTCGATGGAGGCGGAGACGGACATCTTCTCCAGCGTCTCGTCAATACGGGCCTTGCGGCGCAGGCCCGCGGTATCGACAAGCTGGATCGGACCTTCATCGTCGCTGAGCGTGACGGCAATGGAATCGCGCGTAAGCCCCGGCTCGGGGCCGGTAATCATCCGCTCCTCGCCCAGAAGCCGGTTGAGCAGCGTGGACTTGCCCGCATTGGGCCGCCCGACAATGGCCAGCCGCAGGGGACCGGGGGGACGCACGTCCTCCACCTCCCCGGCTTCTTCCTGCTGGATACGCCGGTCGCGGCGGCTCTGTTTCTGCACGGGCGGCAGATCGGTCGGTGGCAGGCGGTCCGCTATTTCGGACATAAGGTCGGCCACGCCTTCCCCATGCTCGGCAGAGATGGCGAGCGGAGCGCCCAGCCCAAGCGAATAGGCCTCCATCGCGGCGGCGGCGCCCTGCCGTCCCTCCGCCTTGTTGGCGATCAGCAGCACCGGGCGGCCCTGCCGACGCAGCCAGTTGGCGAAATGTTCGTCCGCGGGTGTAATGCCACTGCGGGCATCAATGCAGAACAGGACCAGATCCGCATTGGCTACGGCGGATTCGGATGAAGCCCGCATACGCCCGTACAGCGTATCGGGGGCGGCTTCCTCAAGTCCGGCGGTGTCGATTATGCGGATGGCGCGACCACGCACTGTGGCCTGCCCTTCCTTACGGTCGCGGGTAACGCCGGGGGTATCCGCCACAAGGGCCTGCCTGCGCCCGACAAGCCGGTTGAATATGGTCGACTTGCCGACATTCGGCCTGCCCGCGATCACGACAACCGGCAGCGCATCCGCCGAAACGGATGGAAAAGATGAACTCACTGCGGCAACTTTCTTTTTAACTGTAGGCTATAAGGTAGCCCTTATTGTCCATCAGCAACAGCAGATTATCGACAATGATGGGCGCGGTCGTGACCTGACCCGGAAGGGCGTGAAGGGATTCGATGTGCCCCTGCGCGGGATCGATGATGGCGACGCCATTTTCCGGCAAGCTGGAAATCATCACCAGCTTGCCGCCCGCCAGTATGGGGCCATTCCATACGATGCCGCGTTTCTGCTTGTCGGCGTTTTCGTACTGGCGCAACTGCGTGATCCAGCGCACATGACCCGACAGGCGGTCCAGGCAGGCGACCTGTTCGTCCATGGAAACAAGGAAGATCCAGTCCCCGATCACCAGCGGCGTATTCTGGCCCGAAATGCCGCGCTCCCACAGCCTGCGTCCCGAGCGCATATCGATGGCGACCAGAACGGAACCCGTGCTTATGGCGTAGGCCGTGCCATCGACAATGACGGGCATGCCATGAACGCACGAAAAGTCGATCAGGGCTTCCTGTCCGTTCGTGCTGCCCAGCGTATCGGCCCACACGACCTCACCGCCTTCGGCGCGCAGGGCGACCAGATCGCCTGAACCGAAACCGGCCAGCACAACGCCATCGGCCACGGCCGGGGCAGGCTGGCCGTATATGACGGTATCGGCGGACGTCGCGGCGTAGCTCCACAGGATGTTGCCGTTTTCGGCGTCCACGCAGTACAGGTGTTCGTCAATCGTGCCGAAGAACAGCCTGCCATTGACCAGCGTGGGGGCGGAACGGCCGGGGGCCTGAATATTGACACGCCATTTCAGCTTGCCGGTTTCCGCACTGACCGCCAGCGCCTGACCCACGCCATCGACGATGTACAGCGTATCGCCATCAACAGTCAGGCCACCGCCCAGATTGTTGGACAGCATCTTGCGCGGCTTGGGATTGTATTCCCACAGCTTGTGCATGCCGGGCCAGCGGTAGGCACGGATGACGCCCTGTGCATCGGCTACGAAAATCCGGCCATTCTGCACCACTGGCGTTGCCTGGATGATGCCACGCCCGCTATCGCCCAGCGCGACATAGGACAGAAGCTGCGGCTCGGAATTGCCAGCCCCGATATCGTGGGTCCACTGGTGGCGCATCTCACCGCCCCAGGCGATGTTCACACCGTCATGATCAGGCCGGATGCCTGACTGGGGCCACGCATTGACCGCGATGGCCGCAGGCACGGTCACGGCCTGCGTTTCATCGGCGTCAACCGTCAGCCCCGCAACCGTATGCAGCACATCCGAGCGATGGCCGATCAGCAGCGGCGTTTTCTTCTTGCCTGCCTTGCAGGCAGCAAGGGCTGGCAGCAGGGCTGCCCCCACGCCAAGAAGCGCATGGCGTCGGCTTAGGACTGATTTCATATTTTTTCCGTCTGTCGGCATCATGAGCGGACCACGCCTTGAACTAGCCACCCGCGTCGCCCCCCAGCGTCTGGAGCATGGCTTCCGCACGGTTGCGCACGCCATCGGGTATGCCCATGTCCATGCTCAGCCGCTCGAACCGGGCGCGTGCGTCAGCGTCCTTGCCTACGCGCAGGTCCAGCAGGGCTTCGGCTTCGATGGCCTGTCCGCGCCATGGCTGTCCCGCGCCGTCCAGCACGGCAAGCCGTGAACGCAGGGTAGCGGGATCGCCACTGTCGATCTGATGCTGGACCCACAGCAGGCTGGCGAGGGAGGCTACAACCGGATCGACACCGTGTTCCTGCGCGACACCATCCCACAATGTCAGGGCACCGGCAGTGTCACCGCTACCGGCCAGAAGGGCGGCGCGTTCCATGCGGGCAAGGATGCGCAGCGGGGGCCGCGCCTTGCCATCAAGGGCCGCAAGTTCCTGAAGGGCGTTTTTCTGTCCCGCTGTCAGGGGCACGGTGCTGCCCGGCATATCCGCAGGGCCACGGGCCGCATCGTGCATTGCGGTGAAATAGGAAGCCGACACGGCGGCGTCAGCCTGATGGGCGCGATAGACCGAATACTGCCACCCGCCCGCGCCGATACAGATACCCGCGACCACGACACCCGCAACCACCAGATAGCGCCGCGCCAGTGCCCGGATGCGTTCGGCACGGATTTCCTCATCGACTTCCCTGAAGATGTCGTCAGCCACGTTCCTGTCGTTCCCTGCTCGCTGGCGCGGTGCGTGATGCGTCGCGCGTCGTAAATCTCTGCCCCAGCATATCCAGCCTGAAACGGCACGGCAAACCGCCCTGTCCGGTCGCCATCCCCATTTCCGCCATCATGCCTGTCCGATCACATAGACCGGGCCGTTTTCCGCCGCCAGTCGTAAGCGTGCCCGAAATGCACAAAGTTCAGGTTTTTCACCGTTTCCGATCCCGCCACTGCCGTAACAGGGCCTGCGCCGCCTGTGCCACCTGTTCCACGTGCAGCCCTTCCATCGGAGCTTCCCCCTCGGGGCCGGGAGCTACGACCGCCCGCGCCCACGGACCGCAGGGCGCGTATTCCGACGCACGGCTTCGCCCGAACAGGCCAAGCGTCGGAATCCCGCTTGCCGCCGCCAGATGCATGAGACCGGAATCATTACCAATAAACAGCGTGCATTGTCCCATCAGCGCAGCAACCTGCGTGACCGATAGCGTTCCACCGGTATCAAGCGCATCGGGCAACTGCGCCAGAACGGGCCGCGCGCGCGCCTGCTCCGCCTCTCCCGGTCCATAGAGGACCACCGGGCGCAGGCCGGGATCAGCCGCGCGCAGCAGGTTGAACAGGGCCACAAACCGTTCCGCCGGCCATATCTTGCCATCCCAGTTGGCTGTCGGGCCAAGTGCGACCCAGTTCACGCCCGTCCCCAGCATGCGCGATGCCTGCGCACGTTCGACCTGACTGGTCCATGTCACCGGCAGCGGCGCGGGGGTCAGGCTGAGCAATGCGCCAATATGGGCAATCCGCCGCCCCGGCCTGCGGCCACCACGCATCACGTACCGCCTGCCCACGCGCAGGAAGTAGCTGGTGATGGAACCACGCAGGTCGATGCATATATCCCATCTGCGCCCCCGACACTGACGCCACAGGTCGAACCAGTGCCTGTCATACGTACGCTTGACCATCACGATCGTACGGACCCGACGTGGCATATGGGCGAACAGGCCAGCCGCCACCGGGCCGCAGGCTATGGTGAAGTCAGCCTGCGGATAACGCCGCAGCAGGGTATCCAGCAGGCCGGTTGACAGGATGGCGTCCCCCAGCCGGGTGGATGTTATGAACAGGATGTGCATTTTACGGTGCTAGTCACGTTTTGCGGATGTGCCAACCCGTCTTTGCCCTTGTCTGTCACGCCGGCTGTGGCCAGATTATGCCCATGGCCAGAATCGCTCATCTTCCCGCCCGCGCCGTACTCAGTGTATCGGGGGCGGACCGCGTTTCCTTCCTTCAGGGGCTGGTGTCAAATGACATGACGGCAGTCGCCCCCGGCCATGCCGTATGGACAGCGTTCCTGTCGCCGCAGGGCAAATGGCTGGCGGACTTTTTCGTCTTTGCCGACCCGGAGGGCACGCGCCTGCTGCTGGACTGCGACGCGGGGCAGGCGGACATGCTGCGCCAGCGTCTGTCGCGTTTCCGACTGCGCGCGCAGGCAGAAATCGGGGAAACCGGCTACGCCGTTCACGCCGCATGGGGTGGCGATGCCACAATGCCCGAAGGATATCCCGCCGCCCCGATCCCCGCCTGCCGCAGGCTGGATGGCGCTTCCTGCTTGGCCACCCATCCCCACCGCCCATGCGGACGATGTGGATTACGACCGCCACCGACTGGCGCTGGGCCTGCCCGATGGCGCGCGTGACTGCGAAAGTGACCGGACCCTGCTGCTGGAAGCCAATTTTGACCAGCTCAATGGCATTAGCTGGACCAAGGGCTGCTACATGGGGCAGGAACTGACCGCCCGCACGCGCTATCGCGGTCTGGTGCGCCGCCACCTGCTGCCGGTTGCGGCGCAAAGGGAACTGCCGCCACCGGGCACGCCGGTCCTGTCGGGCACCGCTACGGTGGGGGAAATGCGCTCATCACGCGACGGGGCGGGCATGGCGATGATCCGCAACGAACATATCCATGACACGGGCCTGACCGCCGCAGGCCACGCGATAAGCGTGCAGGTGCCGCCATGGTTCTCCCTTCCCGCCAAGGCGGAATAAAGCCTGCCAGCGCGCATTTCGGGGCCGGTTCAGGCTCCTTCTTCAAGGTAAAAAACGTATGTCCTACACGCCGCCGGATTCGGCTGTCCGTTCCGCCATGATTGGTCGGGTCAAATTCAATGCCGATGGCCTGATCGCAGCCATTGCCCAGCAGCATGACAGTGGCGAGGTACTGATGCTGGCATGGATGAATGCCGAAGCACTGGATGAAACCCTGCGCACGGGCCGCGTATGCTATTATTCACGCAGCCGGTCGGGCCTGTGGCGCAAGGGCGAGACATCGGGGCAGGTCCAGACCCTGATCGACGCCCGGCTGGACTGCGACCGCGATGCGGTCCTGCTGCTGGTGAACCAGAAGGGTGTGGCCTGTCATACGGGACGGCGGAGCTGCTTTTACAACGCCCTGCGCCCCGAAGGCATGGTCGAGATCACCCAGCCGGAAATTGCGGCGGAAACGCTTTACGGCAGCAAAGGCTAGGCAATCATGGCTTATGATGAGGAAAAACGCGAACAGATCGGCAAACTGATCTGGATCGGGATCATGGTGGTGGCCACGGTCGTCATGGGTATTTTCATGCTCAGGAACGAACTGCATGCCCTGATTTCAGAAAATGAACCCCTACCGCCCGGCGTTACGGCTCCGCAGACGCCGGACGCACCGCCGCAGAATGCACAGCCAGCAAATCCATGACTTCATGCGCGGCGGCAGTGGCCGGGTTCTGACCCGGCCCGCGTAACGCCGCGCGGATATGGTTGAATCCCGCGCGCTGCAGGCTCCGGCAGTTTTCGTCCGTCAGCAGGCGCTCGACGGTGTCGGCCAGAAGTTCGGGCGTGCAGCGTTCCTGCAGCAGTTCGGGCACCAGCCTGTGGCCGGACAGCAGGTTGACCATGGCCACATAGGGCACGCGGATCAGACGTCGCGCCATCGCCGCCGTCAATGGATTGACCCGGTACGTCACGGCCATGGGAACATCCGCTATCGCCAGTTCCAGCGTGGAAGTACCCGATTTGGTCAGTGCGGCACTGGCTGCGGCAAACGCATCGTGCTTGTCCTGAACGTCGGTAATGACCAGCGGCTGGACCGGCCAGTTCGCTACCCCCCTGCGCACGATATCCCCGATAACGGGGGAGACCGGCACAACCGGCACGATGCCCGGCATGCGCTGCTGTAAAATGAGGAGCATGCGCCCGAATACCGGCAACAGACGCGGCGCTTCCGACCGGCGGCTACCGGGCATGAGCACCAGAACCTGCGCAGAATCCGCTATGCCGTAACGCCTGCGAAAATCAGCCCCGGAACCCTGATCCGCGCCGGATTGCAGCACGGGGTGGCCGACAAAACGCGCCTCGATCCCGTGGCGGGCAAAAAATTCCGGCTCGAACGGCAAAAGACACAGCATCCGCTCCCACAGGCCCGGAAATTCCCGCACCCTGTGCTCACGCCAGGCCCAGACCTGGGGGGCGACATAATGCAGCCGGGGAATGGATAGCGGCGCGATCCGACGCAGAAGCCGCAAGGCAAAACCGGGGCTGTCAATGGTCACGACCAGATCCGGACGGCGTGCGGTAATATCCTGCACCGCCTGATCCAGCCTGCGTGAGAGATGCCGCAGTCTGGGCAGTACTTCCAGCAGTCCCATGACCGCAAGATCACGCAGCGGAAACAGCGAGTGCAGCCCCTGCTCGCGCATGTGTTCGCCCCCGATCCCGGCAAAACGGATATCCGGCCGCGCAGTGCGCAGCGCCGCCATCAGACGAGCGCCCAGCACGTCACCGCTGGCTTCGCCCGCCATGATCCAGACGGTCGGGCCATGCCCGGTAGGTTCTGGTAGCGGAGGGATGGGAGAATGGGGTCCAGTCATGCCAGACCGGCTTATCGTGTCGGATCAGCCAGCGCAAATACCGATGGTAAAAAATCTGCCACATACCCGGGCAGCCGGTGCAGGCCGCCTGTTCATGACATCACCCGAAAATCTCCGGGTTTCTGAAAAACAGGCAGCGAGGCGTCGTTCCCCGCCCCGCTACAGATGATGGTGCTGCTACCGCCCGTTCAGGATGGTGCGGATGCTGGCGCGGATATCCTCGGGCAACGGCACGTACCCCAGCAGCAGGGCTGACTCCGCACCGTGCTGCATGCTCCAGTCAAAAAACGCCCGTACCGCCCTGCCCTGCGCTGTCGTGGCACTGTCCGTCGGGATCAGCACATAGGTTGCGGCCATGATCGGCCAGGCTCCCGCGCCATCGCCATCCAGCACATCAGCGGAATGGGTCGCATCATCCGCCCAGTGGGCGGAGGTCACGGCCAGACGGAAGCTTTCGGGGTCTGGCGCGACCACATCTCCATGGTGATTGCGCAGTTCGGCCATGGGCATGTGATTGCCCGCGGCATAGGCGTATTCCAGATAACCGATGCTGCCTTCGGTATTGCGCACGGCCGCGGCGACACCGTCATTGCCGCGCGCGCCTTCGCCCACCGGCCATTCGATGGAGGTCCCCTTACCTTCCTCCGCCGCCCAGCGCGGCGAAACCCGTGCGAGATAGGACGTGAAGACAAAGGTCGTGCCCGACCCATCGGCCCGCCGCACCGGGGCCACGGGCATGGCAGGCAGGCTGACACCGGGGTTTTCCGCAGCGATACGTGGATCATTCCACATGGTGATATCGCCACTGTACAGCCCGGCCAGCAGTTCACCCGTCAGGTGCAGATGACTGCCATCCAGACCGGGCAGGTTCACGACCGGCACGATCGCACCCAGCACCGTGGGAAACTGCATCAGGCCATTGTGCGCCAGTTGGGCCGCATTCATCGGCGCATCCGACGCGCCGAAATCCACCGTGCGGGCCTTGACCTGATTCTGCCCGGCACCCGACCCGATGGTCTGGTAGTTCAGGCGGATATCCGTCGCACGGGCGGCCCCTGCCCCCCACGCGCCGTAAATCGGCGCGCCGAAGCTGGAGCCTGCCCCGGTAATATCGGTTGCATAGGCAGACAGGCTGGCCGTGCATAACATGGCCGCCAGTGCCAGACCGATACGCCCCGCGCGCCCCCTGTTGGCCAGCAGGCTCGAACGCCTAGCCCCGCAGGACCGCATTGCAGCTTTTCTGCGCGGCAGCGACCACCCGGTCACAGACAGCTTCGATTTCCGCATCGGTCAGTGTCCTGTCCATCGGCTGAAGGGTTATCTCGACACCCAGTGATTTATGCGCCGCCGGAACCTTGTCACCTTCATACACATCGAACAGATGAACCGCGACGATAAGGTTCCGCTCAGCGCCTTTCACGGCCCTGAGCAGTTTTTCCGCAGGCAGGTCCGCCGCGACGACAAAGGCGAAATCACGCCTCAACGGCTGGAAGGCGGACAGGGCGGGCGGCGCCTTGCGCTTGCGCCTGGGTTCCGGCACGGCGTCGGTATAAAGCGTGAAGGCACAGACCGGAACATCAATCCCCCGCGCCGCCAGCAGGGCGGGATGCAACTGCCCGAAATGACCCAGAACCAGCTTCGGTCCCTGCCGGATCACCCCCGACCGGCCCGGATGGTAGTAGGACGGGGCATCGGCAGTGATGGTGCAGCCTTCCATCGCAGCCCCGGCGATGGCAAGCCCTGCCAGCGCGTCGGCCTTGACCTGCCACAGATCGACCGGCTGCGCGGGCTGGCCGGGCAGACGCGGCGAATGGCCGCTGCGGATACCGGCGGCGATCAGTTTCTGTCCATCGGCGTCAAAACCGGGGCCGACTTCGAACAGGCCCAGATCGGGATAGCCCCGTGCCGCATTTGCCCTGACCGCTGCCAGCAGGTTGACCAGAGGAGTCGGACGCATCTGGTCCAGATCGGCGGCGATGGGGTTGAGCAGATGCAGGTCAGCCGGTGTTTCACCGAATGCCGCGGCCTGATCCATCGCCACGAAGGAAAAGCCCACGGTTTCCAGCAACCCGCGCGCCGCAAGCTGCCGGCGCAGGCCGGCGATGCGCGTCTGGCGGCTGCTCAGGGCAGGCAGCGGCACGGCACTGCGCAGCGGCAGCGATACGGCAGGCACGCTGTCCAGCCCACGCAGGCGCAGGATTTCCTCCACCAGATCCACTTCCGGGTCGATCTCGATCGCGCCCTGTGCGGCGGCCTGCGCACGTGCGGGCGGAAGGTCCGGGCGCTGGTCCAGCAGCATGGGGGTAGCGATGTCATTGCGCCATGAGGGTACATCCACCACCACATGGCGGGCATCCCGCTCCCGCACTGCAAAGCCAAGCCGCTCCAGAAGGTGCACGGCATGATCCGGCGCTTCGCTCAGGCCGCCCAGCGTCTCAAGCCGTGCGAATTCCAGATGCGCCTGACGCTGCCACGCGGGTTCAACCCCGGCGGACACGACACTGCCCGCTTCCCCGCCACACAGGTCAAGGATCATCCGGGTCGCGGCCTCAAGGGCTGCGGGCGGCAGGGCCTGATCCACGCCGCGTTCAAAACGCTGTCGGGCATCGGAATGCAGGTTGTGCCGCCGTCCCGCCAGCGCGATGGCCACGGGATCAAACAGGGCGCATTCGACAAACACATTCGTGGTCGTTTCACTGACCCCGCTTTCAGCCCCCCCCATGATCCCGGCCAGCGACTGCACGCCCCGGCTGTCGGCGATAACGCAGTCATCGGGCGTCATGACGTGTTCGCTACCATCAAGAGCAGTAAAGGTTTCGCCTGCCCCCCGGCAGATGGTCAGTTCGCTGCCCAGCAGTTTATCCGCGTCAAATACATGCAGCGGACGGCCAAGGTCGAATGTGAAGAAATTGGTGATGTCCACCAGCGCCGACACCGGACGCAGGCCAATGGATTCCAGCCTGCGCCGCAGCCATTCGGGGCTGGGACCATTCTTCACGCCCCGCAGGCTGCGCCCCAGAACCCACGGACAGGCTTCGGGGAAGGTAACGCGCCAGTCGATGGGGGTATCGAACCGGCTTTCCACCGTCGCCGTCAGCCACGGCTTCAGTTCGCCCAGACCGGCAGCAGCAAGGTCACGCGCGATCCCGCGCACCGCCAGCGCGTCCCCGCGGTTGGGGGTGATGGCGATGTCGATGACGGGATCATCCAGATCGGCGAACAGGGCGTAGGACTGGCCGGGCACGGTATCGTCGGGCAGTTCCGCGATCCCGTCGCTTTCCTCCCCAAGTCCGAGTTCGCGCAGCGAGCACAGCATGCCGCCGCTTTCCTCACCCCGCAGCTTGCCTGCCTTGATGGTGATGCCGCTGGCCGGGATGAATGTGCCGGGTGGCGCGAAGATCACATGCAGGCCCGTGCGCGCATTCGGCGCGCCACAGACAACCTGCACGCGCTCAAACCCCTCACCCGCGTCCACCTGACAGACGCGCAGGCGGTCGGCGTTAGGGTGCTGGGTGGCTTCGATAATGCGGGCTGTGCGGAACGGAGCGAGGATCGCGCCCCGGTCTTCCACCCCTTCGACCTCAAGCCCGATGGTGTTCAGCGTGGCGCAGATTTCTTCCAGCGTTGCCGTGGTCTCAAGATGTTCGCGCAGCCATGACAGGGAGAACTTCATCGATCACAGACCTTCGTGCAGCATGGCGGGAGACAGGGGGGACGTGCCGTAATGACGCAGCCAGCGCACGTCGCTTTCATAAAACGAACGCAGGTCCGGAATACCGTGGCGCAGCATGGTCAGCCGTTCGATCCCCATGCCGAAGGCAAAACCCTGCCATTCACGTGCATCCAGCCCGCAATTGGCCAGCACGCGCGGATGGACCATGCCCGCCCCCAGCACTTCCAGCCAGTCGCCGCCGGTACCGATCTGGCCCGTCCTGCGCGACCAGCCGATGTCGATTTCCATCGAGGGTTCGGTAAACGGGAAATAGGAGGCGCGAAAGCGCACCGGCAGGTCGGGCATCTGGAAAAACGCGCGCAGGAAATCAGACAGGCAGCCCTTGAGGTGCCCCAGCGTGATGCCCTTTTCAATCACCAGTCCCTCGCACTGATGGAACATGGGGGAATGGGTGGCGTCATGATCGGCGCGATAGGTGCGGCCGGGCGCGATGATGCGGATGGGCGGTTCCTGCCCCAGCATGGTGCGGATCTGCACGCCCGATGTCTGTGTGCGCAGCACGCGCTCGGGCTGGCCGCTGGCTTCAGCCGGCAGATAGAACGTATCCTGATCGGTACGGGCGGGGTGATGGGCGGGCGTGTTGAGGGCCGAAAAATTGTGCCAGTCGCTTTCGATATCCGGGCCTTCGGCAAGCTGGAAGCCCATGGAGCCGAAAATGGCGGCCATTTCCTCGATCGTGCGGGTAATGGGGTGCAGCAGTCCCTGCGCATCCGGCGCACATGGCAGCGTCACATCCACGCGTTCGGCCGCAAGGCGGGCGTTCAGCGCCGCCGTTTCCAGTTCCTGCCCGCGGGCTTCGATCAGACGCGAGAGTTCATCGCGCAGCCGGTTCAGCGCGCCGCCACGCGTGCGCCGTTCATCGGGCGTCATGCGCCCCAGTTCCTTGAGCAGCGCGGTCAGCCTGCCCGACTTGCCCAGCGTGCCGACACGCACCGCATCCCATTCACGCAGGTCGGTCGCGGCAGCGAGTGCCTGAACTGTCTGTTCCCTCAGGGTTTCGAGATCGTCACTCATAGCACCTCGCGCAGGCTTTCACCGGGCGGGCTGGCAGTGGATAGCAACCGGCGGCTTCTACCCGCACGGGCCAGACCCGGCACATGAAACTGTGCCCGCCGCCGGACGGAAAAGCGGCACGGGCATTGCATAAAAACAAAACGGGCCGCCCGTTGGGACGACCCGTTTCGTGGACCTGTCGCCACACGGGCGGGGACAGGGTTCAGGCCAGAGCGGCCTGGGCCTTCTTCACGATCTCGGCGAAGGTTGCTGCATCGTCATAGGCAATGGCGGCAAGGACCTTACGGTCGATCTCGATGCCAGCCTTGTCCAGACCGTTGATGAAACGGCTGTAGGTCAGGCCATGCTCACGCACCGCAGCGTTGATACGCTGGATCCACAGGGCGCGGAATTCGCGCTTCTTGTTGCGGCGGTCGCGGTAAGCATACTGAAGCGACTTTTCCAGACGTTCCAGCGCAATGCGGTAGTTGGTGGAGGAACGACCACGGAAGCCCTTGGAGAGTTCAAGGACCTTCTTGTGGCGGGCGTGGGTGGTTACGCCGCGTTTCACACGTGCCATATCTCAGGTGCTCCTTATGCCAGACCGTAGGGAGCCCACTGCTTCACAGTGCGGCCGTCCATTTCCGTCAGCACCTGCGAACCACGGTTCGTGCGCTTCATCTTCTGCGAGCGGTTGATCAGGCCATGGCGCTTGTTGCCCGGTCCTGCCAGCACCTTGCCGGTCGCGGTGATCTTGAACCGCTTCTTGACCGATGACTTGGTCTTCATCTTGGGCATTTTCTTCTCCTGATGTCTGGTGCCCGTGTCCCTGCCCCTTTCGGGTCGGAACACTTCCATTGCGGCCGGGCATGCCCTACAGGCCCGGACGCGCGAACAGGCAGGCTATAGACAACACCGCGGGCAGGATCAAGCCCCTTCCCCGCCCCACGGCATGCTTTCCCCCATCCGCCCCGTACTGTAGGAGGAAAACGCAAGATCATATCGGGAGGAAAGCACAATGACACAGCGCGTCGCATACATAACAGGTGGCAGCCGCGGCATCGGCGCGAGCATCGCCACGGCGCTGGCGAAGGATGGGTACGACATCGCCATTTCCTATGTCCGCAACGAACATGCAGCCGAGGAAACGGTGGCGGCAGTCCGCGCGCTGGGCCGCCGTGGCATTGCCATCCGCTGCGATGGCGAAGGCAATGGCAACCGTGCAGCCATACGTCAGGTCGTGAAAGAACTGGGCCGGATTGACGCACTGGTGTGCAATGCCGGGATCTACCCCTATGGCGACGTGGCCGAGACCACGGATGAACAGGTCGACGCCGTGCTGGGGCTGAATGTCCGCGCCGTGATGATCGAAACCATCGAAGCCGCGCGCCACATGACCACGGGGGGCCGCATTGTCCTGATCGGATCGACCTTTGCCGATCGCGCGCCTTTCCCCGGCATTTCGCTTTATTCCGCATCCAAGGCCGCACTGAGCGGATTTGCCCGTGGCGCGGCACGCGATCTTGGCCCGCGCGGGATCACCATCAACGTGGTGCAGCCCGGCCCGATCGATACCGACATGAACCCCGCCACGGGGGAAGCTGCCGACCTGCTGCGCAGCTTCATGTGTCATAAGGAATATGGCCGGATCAGCGATGTCGCGGCTCTGGTCTCGTTCCTTGCCAGCCCGGCGGCCGGTTTCATCACGGGCACCGCGCTGACCACGGATGGCGGCCTGGCGGCCTGACCAGTGGCCTGCGGGCGGGGTGATGACCCACGCCGCCCGCACTACGGCAGCACACCAGCAATGGGGCCTGCGTCCCGGTCACGTCATACCGGGCGCGCTCCGCTCCCTCTGCCCTTCCTCACCAACAGGTGATACCAGACCTGCATGTCCGAAACCTTGCAGGAAATCACCATGCCGTCGGCTGTTCTTTATTCCCCCGAAGAGGTCCGCAAACTGGCTGCGCAGGACACGATCATCCTGATCGACGTGCGTGACGGGAAAGACTTTGCTGCCGGCCACATTCCGGGCGCGGTGAACATGCCCGATATTTTCACCTATCTGGCGGAAACCACGCAGGACGGACTGCACAGCCTGCAGGAAAAATTTTCCACCCTGTTCGCCGATTACGGGCTGGATGGGAACAAAACCGCCATCATCTATGAAGATGCGCTGCATACCCGCTATGGTGCGTCCTGCCGGGGTTACTGGATACTGAGCTATCTCGGCTATCCGCGCGTGGGCATACTTGATGGCGGGCTGAGCGCATGGCGCCGTGAAGGTGGCGCGCTGAGCACCGAAACCACGCAGCCGGTGCGGGCACGGTTTCCGCTTTGCATCAACCACACCCTCATGGCCACGCGCGACGACGTATACGCAGCCCTTGGCTCCACCACCACGAAGCTGCTCGACAACCGCGACAGCGTCGAATGGCTGGCAGAAAGCTCCTCCCCCTACGGTGTGGATTTCGCGCCCCGCAAGGGCCGTATTCCGGGGGCCGTATGGATTGAGTGGTACGATTTCATGAAGGTGACGGATAACCACGCCGCCTTCCGCAGCCCTGACGAAATCCGCGCCCTTGCCGCATCGCGCAACCTGAACCCGGATGATGACATCATCATCTACTGCTTCAAGGGTGCGCGCGCGGCCAATACCTATGTCGCCCTTGCTTCCGCCGGGTTTACACGCCTGCGGCTGTATATGGGATCATGGAACGAATGGTCCCGCGACCCCGCTCTGCCGATCGAAGGCGGGATACCCAAGGCGGCGGCTCCTTATCACCGACACTGAAACAGACAGCGCAGCCGACGCCTCCCCGCGTCGGTCCCTTGCCCTTTCCATCCTGACTGGCCGTGAGAAATATCGGAACATGCGCCGGTCGGACTGCACGCAGCACATCAGCGATACCGCCCGGTCAGGCTAAAAACCGGCGGCATTGGTTATCCTGCCTGACGTCACCGCAGCCCGTATGCCTGAGTGTTTCTGGCATCCGGGGCACGAAATTCTACGTATGTTATGGGCGATCTATACAGACCGCCCGTAGAACCAGCCACGCTGCGTCAATTCATCTGAAAGTCACGCCATCCTTGCGGTCCGGCCTTTGAGGGCGCAGCGCTGCCCCCATGCCCGTTAAGGCTGCCCATTCCGCCATTGCAGCAGCGCACCACTACGGCCCCGCTCCTTCCCGCTCAACCGAGCGCGATGGAAGACAGAGACATACCCTCCGCCCCTCTCCCCTCACGCACCCGTGAAGAAGGCGCAAAATACAGAAACCAAAGGTTTCCGTATTTGAAATATCAAATAGCCGCTCAAACCGTATGGTTAAGGGGTTCCGCCATTTCCATGGCACCCATTTTCATATGAAAGACATACTGCAATGCCCAAGGTTCTCGTTCTCTATTATTCGTCCTACGGCCATATCGAGACGATGGCCCATGCCATAGCCGAAGGCGTACGGGCCAACGATGCAGAAGTCGTTGTCAAACGCGTCCCTGAACTTGTTCCCGAGGACGTTGCGAAGGCCCATCACTTCAAGACCGAACAGGGCGCTCCCATCGCCACAACACAGGAACTGCCCGAATACGACGCCATTATCGTCGGCGCACCGACCCGCTTTGGCCGCCTGCCCGCGCAGATGGCCAATTTCTGGGACCAGACCGGCGGGCTGTGGCTCAAGGGCGCGCTGATCGGAAAGGTCGGCGCGGTATTTACCTCCACCGCATCCCAGCATGGCGGGCAGGAGACCACGCTGTATTCCCTCATGTCCAACCTGCTGCATCATGGCATGGTCATTACCGGCCTGCCCTACAGCTTTCAGGGGCAGTTGAAGCTGGATGAAGTCACGGGCGGCTCCCCCTACGGCGCGACCACCATTGCCGCAGGCGACGGCTCCCGCCAGCCCGATGCCAACGAACTGGACGGGGCGCGTTATCTGGGCAGCCATGTGGCGGGCATTGCAAAAAAACTTGCCTGAATACTGCGGCGCGAAGGGGCACGATCTACACCGTGTCCCTTCGTGCTATTTCAGATGTTTCAGGCTTTCGCACTCTTCTTCCGTTGCCCATGGCGAATGCGCGAAGGCCCTGACCAGATAATCCAGCAGCGCCGTCACCCGGACGGGACGCAGCGGACTGGGTGATGTCACGATGTACAGGGCGACAGCCGGGGCTTCCCATTGCGGCAACGCCTGCACCAGCCGACCCGATTTCAGGCCATCCCAGACCATGAATTCCGGAAACAGGCCGAAACCAAGACCCGCTTCCAGCGCGGGCAGGAATCCTTCCGCATTATTGGCCCGCAGGCGGGAAGCCTGTGACAGCACGAATTCCTTGGCCGTTTTCCTGTGCCGCAGCCTGATCTTACCGGGTGCGGATGTATTCGTGTAAACAAAGCCCTTCTGGTCTTCCAGTTCACGCGGATGGTCGGGCCTGCCTATTGCATCCAGATAGGCGGGAGCGGCAACCAGCAGCAGCCGCACGCTGCAAAGACGCCGCGCGCGCAGCGAGGAATCCGCAAGGGACGCGATCCGCAGCGCAAGATCATATCCCTCCGCCACCAGATCGACGACCGCATCGCTGAAATCGATCGCGATATCGACCTCCGGATACTGGCGCATGAATTCGGGCAGAAGGGGGGCGAGATGCTGGATGCCGAATGTCACCGGCGCTGTTACCCGGATCTGGCCGGATGGCTTCAGGATACCACCCCGCGCCTCCACTTCCGCCGCTTCGGCTTCGGCCAGTATGCGGTTTGCATGCCCCTGAAGCAGCCGACCCGTTTCCGTCAGGGACATATGCCGGGAGTTGCGGTTGAACAGGGAGACCCCAAGCGCCTGCTCAAGCCGCCCCACGGCCTTGGATACGGTAGGTTTGGAAAGCTGGATATCTTCGGCCGCACGGGCAAAGGACCCCCATTCCGCCACCTTGGCAAAAATGGCCCATGCCTCGAAATCAGGTAAGCGCATTTGAAATCCCTGGAAACGATCCTTCGTGAAGGTTTCACTATAGGCCACCCACACGATTGTTCCAGCCTGCCGCAGGCATACAGGCAGCGGACCGGCAAGTCCGCCCCCCATACTGGAAAAGCCCACTCCTGACGCAACAGATCAGAAACGTTGGCTTTCCTTTATTTCCATATACGCTCCAATCGCGGCGGACGTAATATTCTGGTGTTGATGAAAGTACAGAAACCGAAAGGTGATCCGATGATTGAAATCCGACCTTTTGACCACATCGGTCATGCCGATCATGGATGGCTGGATGCACGCCATCATTTCTCGTTCGCCAGTTATTTTGATCCGGCGCGCGTCAAATGGGGGGCATTACGGGTATGGAACGATGATGCCATAGCACCCGGCACCGGTTTTGGCACCCATCCGCACCGGGATATGGAAATCATTACTTACGTGCGCGAAGGCGCAATTACCCACGAAGACAGTCTGGGCAATCGCGGGCGCACGCAGGCGGGCGATGTGCAGGTCATGTCAGCGGGAACCGGCATCCGCCACAGCGAACATAACCGGGAGAGCGAAACCACGCGCCTGTTCCAGATCTGGATCATGCCCGACCGGGCGGGGCATGCCCCCTCATGGGGTACACGCACCTTCCCCAGGGGTGAACGGGCGGGCCAGTTTGTCGTACTCGCATCAGGCCGCCCCGAGGAGGACGATGCCCTGCCCATCAATGCGGATGCCCGCGTTCTGGGAGCGACGCTGCACAAGGGACAGGTCGTGGAATACCGGCTTGGAGCCGAACGGTTCGGCTATCTGGTGCCCGCGCGGGGGCGGGTGGAGATCGAAGGGGCGAGTGTCAACGAACGCGATGGAGCCGCGATTTCAGGCACGGACATCCTGCGGATACGCGCACTTGAGGATGCCGAGATCGTCCTCGTGGACACCCACGACTGACTGCCGTGGATAATATCCCGTGACCTGTAGCCGTAACTTACAAGGCTACAGGTCACGGGATGCGGTCAATCAGGCGTAAAGATCAACACCGCCCTGATCTTCGTCCGCACCCTGCGCGGTCTGGGCGGAGCTGTTGGTGGAGCCGGACGTCGTTTCGGAAACGATGTTACCGCTCGAATCCTTCACGATGGTAGTGATGGAGCCATCGCTGTTGAAGACTTCGCTTGTCGTCGTGCTGCTGGAAGAGCTGGACCCGGAGGAGGAAGATGACGAAGAGGACGACGAACTGTCGCTGGAAGATGACGTGCCGAACAGGCTGCTGAGTGAGCTGCTGCTGAGGCTTGAGATGGAAGAAGACATCTGGGACTCCATAATTGCGGTGAAATGATTTTGATATAATTAAGCCCAATAAAAGCGCTCCCCCATCTCACGATGGAAGGTTTTTCATGTCAAGATCAATATACGGATAAATCAGACCCCACGAATCCAGAAAAACGAATTATATTGACGGATTCCTTGATTTGTATTTTTTAAATCCATTATCGAATCGCACGTCATATTCTTCCCGTGTAACGCTTAGTTATTATTTATTACAATATATTACATTATGTATTGTTCCGCATACATGTGTCACCATGCCGAACCCAGAGGAACGCAACAGTCGAAAGCAGGGCTGCGCGTAACGCAACCCGTTTTCATTTGCACTGACCGTATTCAATCCATCTGGACAACGGGCCAGCCAACAGGCGTCATCTTCATCATATTTTCACGGAATGCAGTATCCGGGCGAGAATAACACTGGTAACACCATCATAATTCGATGTGCAGCCGACCAATACTGCAGGGCACGATTTAAGATAGGTACCCAGCGTGACCGTTTTCCATTCCAGCCCCCTACTCTCCCGTCTGGAAACCGCCGTTTCAGGTCGCTGCTACCTTACATGCTGCCATTCCTGATTGTTGTCGCATGCGACGTGGTTATTGAACTGCATGACTATCAGCACGCGAAAATGGAGGTGCGGGCGGAAGCCCTGCGCAATACCCAGGCGTATGCGAACCTGATCGCCGACCGGCTGAATACGCGCTTTACGGAACTGGATGTCGCCTCCGCTGCACTGCAACTGCCACATACCAACCCCGCAACACCTTCCCCCCAGATGGGTGAAGCGCTGCGTCGCTACCTGCTTTCGCGCGCCACGCCCTATACGTTCAATGTTCTTGCGGCCGACGGGGAAACGATCCAGTGGTCTACCGCACCGTCGGGCACCACGCAGGCAAAGAACGCGCAGACATCCGCCGCGGACTTCACCCCCCTTGACCATTCCGGCAACCACCTTCTGGGCCGGATACAGTATCGGGACGACACGGGGGATGCCGTGCTGCCCCTGCTTGTCCATGGCGATACGGATGAACATACGGGGTATTTCTTTGCCTCCAACTATCATCTCGACCGCCTGCTCGATATCCGCGAACTTCCTGCCAACTATCGCAGGGGCTGGTCATTCACGCCCGTCGATACACGTGACGGCGCGGTCCTTCATGCCCGGCCCGCTTCTTCGCGGCGCTCCACTCCCACCCCGGCGGCAGACATCGCCATCGTGGTGGCGTCACCCGTGGACGACTACCCCTTCAGCGTGCGCCTTGCCGTGCCGGAAAGCCGTGTCCGGCAGACCTACTGGCGGCATGCGCCATCACGCTGGGGGATAGAAGCGCTGGCCTTCGGCTTGCTGCTCAGTGCGGTCGCGGTGACGATCCGGCGGCGCGAGCGCGAACAGATGCTGCAACTGACCCGGCTGACCGAGTTCAACAGCTTCATGGCGCAGCTTAACCAGTGCATCAGCCAGGCAAAGAACGAGGAAGCCCTGTTGCAGGAAATCTGCGACATGGCCATTCACTACGCGCACCTGAAAATCGCCTTCATCGGGCGACCGGATGAAAACGGGTCCATACGCATGCTGGCCGTGGCCGGGCCTGCCGGATGCATGGATGGCGTATCCATTTCCGTCCACCCGGACGTGCCGGAAGGTTGTGGCAATGTGGGCCGCGTGTGGCGCAGCGGGCAGCCCATTTTCAACGCATCCTTCAAGAACGGGGAACATACCGCCCCATGGCGGGAATGGGCCATACGACAGGGCGTGTGTTCCAACGCCGTGCTGCCCATCCATCGCGACGGGCAGATCTGGGCGGTGCTGAGCGTCTATCACGAACAGGTCGATGTATTTGACGACCAGCTTCAGGTGCTGCTGAAGGAAATTGCAACCGACATATCGAGCGGGCTGGAACAGCTTTATAACCGTCGCCTCCAGACCGCCCTGCTGGACAACTCGGTCGTCGGTATCCTGCTGGTCAAAGATCGCATCATCCAGATGACCAATACCCGCGTGGCGCAGATGCTTGGCCTGACCCCGGACTCACTGGTCAACCAGTCGGCTGAAATGCTCTATGCCGACAGGGAGGAATTCGAACGGGTCGGCGCCATATATGAACAGTTGCGGACCCGGTCCGAGGTGCGGGTTGCGGGCGTGCGCCTGTCCCGCCCCGACGGCCGCGTCATGATCGCCGATTTCTCGGGCGTGCAGCTCAGTGACATCAACGGCAATGTATCGGTCTGGACCATCGAGGACGTAACCAGCCGCGATGTGGCGCAACGCCTCTATCATGCGCTGGTCAATACCGCTGACGCCGTGCTTCAGGCCAGCAGCGACACCGAAATGTGCGCCCGCGCCTGTTCGGATCTGGTGCATGACACGCTGTTCCATGCGGTATGGATCGGCAGGATGGAACCGGGCTACCGGCTGAATGTCATCGCCCGCGCAGGCGAAGGGACGGATGGCATGGACGCACTGGACCTGCGCGCCATGGACGAAGTGCCCGTGCCGCTGGTCGCCGCGCGCGCGTGGAAGACGGAGGCCCTTTCCTACAGCAACGATGAACTGGGCGAACAGGCGCAGGCGCCGTGGTTCGATTTCGTCAGGCGGAACCAGTGGCGCGCTGTGCTGTCCACGCCGATCTGGCGCGGTGGATCAACGTGGATGGTCATCACCTTCGTTTCCCCGCAGCCCCATATCTTTGATGCGCAGAGCATAGCCCTGTGCCAGCGCGTCGCCCATCTGCTGGGCCACGCGCTGGATACGCTGGACGCCAAGCAGCGCGTCGAAAAATTACAGGTGGAGGAATCCCAGCGCGCACGCCACGATCCCCTGACCGGCCTGCCCAACCGGCTGGCGCTGGAAGAATACATGCCGCTGGCCCTGGCACGGGCGCGGCGGCAGGGCACTGCCGTTGGCGTCAGCATGCTCGACCTTGATGACTTCAAGCTGGTCAATGACAGTTACGGGCATGAGGCAGGCGACGTACTGTTGCAGGAACTGGCCCGTCGCATGCGGGCCGGACTGCGCCAGACCGATTACATCGCGCGACTGGGCGGTGATGAATTCGTCATTATTATCGATGACCTCGACCCGCTTGTTCCCGTAGCGCAGGCCACGACGGTACTGGACCAGTTGCATGTGGCGGTTGAAAGCCCCTTCCAGGTCACGCCCGAATCCCGCGCGGTGGTGGGGATGACCCTTGGTCTGGCGCTTTACCCACTGGACGGGGAAGATCCCGATACCCTGTTACGGCGCGCCGATGCCGCCATGTACCAGTCAAAGGTGACAAAGGCCACGCGCAAGACATGGTGGTGCCTTGCCAGCGCAACCGTGGCGCGACCGCCCACGGATAATGCGCCCGAAACGATTGCATTTGATGCCTATGGTCCCGAAGCGGCAGAACTGCTGACACGGGCGCGGAGCTTCCTCGCCCGTATCCGGCATGATTTCATGGAACGTTTTGACGACCTTATTGGCGAAACGCCCGATGGAAAACGCATCCTGTCCGTCTTCACGGCGGAGGAACTGGCCCACCTCAAGGAACAGCAGCTAAAGCATCTGGGCTTCCTGCTCGCGCCTGAAACCACACGGCAGGACATCGTGGCGATCGCAGGCCGGATCGGCACCATACATGCCCTTTCGGGCCTCACGCCGACATTGCTTAGCGAATCCTACAGCATTTACCGTCGCCTGCTTATCGACCGTCTGGACAAGGCCATGCTGCGCGCCAGCGAGCAGTATCATATCCTGCTGACCACCGAAATTCGCATTCAGGATGACAAGGGCGCGCAGCTACAGGCGGGTCAGGTGGTCGAACAGACCTATTTCTCCCTTCTGTCCGAAAACCTGCCCGTAACCGACCGCAGCCTTACCGACGCCACCGCACAGGAAATGGAAGATTTCGGCCAGTTACCCGGCATACAGGCCGCCATGCTGTTCCGCGCCAGCGCATCGGGGCAACTGGTTGTGACGGGCACCGGCGGCCCACAGGCACAGAAACTGGGCAACGCCATGCTGCCAGTCCTCGCACAGCCGATAACCGAGCCGGACCCGTCATTCAACCAGTCCGTCACAGGCATCGCATGGCGTAGCCGACAGCGGCAGCATTGCGCCTCCTACGTTACGGATCCCCGCGTTGTAGTGTGGCGTGACGTGATGAAACACCTTGGCATCGTGTCATCCCTCAGCATTCCGATCAGGGGAAACGATGGGCAGGTGATGGCCGTACTGACCGTTTACGGCGCCTATCCCAACCAGTTTGAATCGCTGCTGATGCAGCAGTTCGCCAGCGGATTGCAGCAACGGTGGGAACAGATCTGGCAACGCTATCCTTCCCCACTCCCTGCGGCGACCATAACGGAACCCCGGCCCCGATAACGCCCCCATGAACCGCCATTGGAAAAACGTGGCCCGTAGTGATGAAATCCGGCTTCACGAAAACTGGGAAAAATTGCCTGAATGGCCACCAAGAGCCGTTCTGCAAATCATGGGGGGGGGACGTTTTTGGTGCCCCTCTTTCACAGCGCCGCAGATGATGCCGCTTTAAAAAAGGCAGCATCGGGAAATTGATCACTAATCCAGTTTCAAACGGCGTCTGAATCCGGACCATATCCGCTTCAGCCGTCCCTACATGACTCACAGCCCACGTCATTACACGGAAACGGGTGTAGCCGACGAAATGGCGAAGGCCCAACCACAATGCACCCATGGGCAATCCCGTCCGCACGGACAGCGAACCCTGATTACGTGCATCATGACCCAGCAGGTTGAAACCTACAGGCAGGCACATTATTTTATTGGGGAGTTTTTGGCTGGGGGACCTGGATTCGAACCAGGGCTGACCGGGTCAGAGCCGGTAGTTCTACCGCTAAACTATCCCCCAGCAAGGAGAAAGCGGCGCGATGCGCTGCGGTGATCAGGCATATACCCGTCGGTTATCGGGCGTGCAACCCCCCTGATTGCTTTTTTGCAAACTTTCTCTTTTGGCTTGCGTTTTACGCAGTACACTTAACACAATAGGTAATGCCTCGATCGTCAACGGGTCTAACGGGTTTGGATGAACATGGTCCAGCAGCCGCTCAGCGCACAGATACGGGAACAGGGATACATTCCCCTTCCCACCCCCGCGCCGCAGCGCCGTAGCGTGCGCGGGCCACTTTATGCCGCCATCGACCTGGGCACCCATAACTGTCGCCTGCTGGTCGCCCGCGCGGGTGAACGGGGGCTGCGCGTGATCGACAGCTTCAGCCGTGCCGTCCGGCTGGGAGAGGGCCTGCACCATTCCGGCCAGCTTGCCGAGGCCGCGATGGAACGCACCATCGCAGCCCTGCGCGCCTGCGTCGCGCGGATGGGGCTGTATGACCTGCATGACCACCGCGCAATTGCGACAGAAGCCTGCCGCCGTGCGGGAAATGGCATGGACTTCCTGGCCCGTGTCCTGAACGAGACGGGGCTGAACATCTCCATCATTTCCGCGCGGGAAGAAGCGGAGCTGGCGCTGGCTGCCTGTACATCGCTGCTGCAGGACAGGCGGGAGACCACCGGGCGGGGGCTGCTGTTTGATATCGGCGGCGGCTCGACCGAAGTCGCATGGGCGCGAATCGACCGCGACGCCCGGCGGCATGACCTGTCGGGCTATGTCAGCCTGCCGGTTGGCATCATGACGCTGGGCGAACGCGACGGCGCGGATATTTTTTCCGACACGGGTTATCGCGCCGTTGTGGATGAAATCAGCAATGTACTGCGCGGTTTTGACGACGTACACTGCATTGCGCGCGAAATCGCACGACAGAATGTCACGCTTCTGGGCACCAGTGGCACCGTCACCACGCTGGCCAGTCTGGCGCTGGCGCAGGAGCGTTACGACCGCACGGGAATTGACGGGGCAAGCCTGTCGGTGCCGCAGGCGCTGGGCATAATCGACAGCCTGCGCCAGTCCGGCCTGAACGGGCTTGCACGCCATCCCGTTATCGGCCCGGACCGCGCGCGCTACCTTCTGCCCGGCTGCGCCATATTCGAAGCGATCGTCACCACATGGCCCATGGCGGAAGTAAGGGTGGCGGACCGGGGATTGCGCGATGGCATGCTTTTACGCATGATCGGGGATCGCAGACGACGCGGCGGCTTTTCCGCCACCTCGTCTTCCCTCTCCTTTCATAATCGTATGGAGCACCGGGTCAGTCCCTGACCGCGTCCCGTCATGAAACAGCGTTCTTCTACCCGCATACCGGGCAAGGCCCGTAACAGCAGCCTTACGCCCGGCAGCAACGACACCAGCACCGACGGACAGGCAGCGCGCGCCAACCGGACCAAGACCGTCACGGTCAAGAAGGCGCGCGGCCGCACGACAGCACAGCATCGCTGGCTGCAACGGCAGTTGAATGATCCCTACGTTCAGGCCGCGCAGAAGCAGGGCTGGCGTTCACGCGCGGCCTTCAAGCTGATTGAACTGGACGACCGTTTTCACCTGATCCGGCCCGGCACCCGCGTCGTGGATCTGGGTGCGGCCCCCGGCGGCTGGACGCAGGTGGCGGTCAAGCGCGGCGCGGCGGAAGTGGTCGGCGTTGATCTGCTGCCGGTTGATCCTGTGCCGGGCGCTACCATTCTTGAAGGGGATTTCAACGATCCCGACATGCCCGACCGCCTGACCGAACTGCTTGGGGGAAAGCCTGATCTGGTCATGTCGGACATGGCGCCCAACACCACTGGCCATGCCCCCACCGATCACCTGCGCATTATCGGGCTGGCCGAACTGGCGCTTGATTTCGCGGTCCATATCCTCGCCCCCGGCGGCGCATTCATCGCCAAGGTGTTCCAGGGTGGTTCGGAAAAGCAGATGCTGGGCGAACTCAAGAAGATGTTCACGCAGGTCCGCCACGCCAAGCCTCCTGCCAGCCGCAAGGAATCGAGCGAACTCTATGTCGTGGCGACAGGGTTCCGCGGTCTGGACAGCGAAGAAAGCTGAACTGCCCGACCGCGTTTCCTGACACTCAGTCAGGTACGTGGTGATCGTCCCACAGCCACGCAGCCCCCCGCACACCGGAACTGTCGCCATGCCGGTTGCGCACAATCGGCGTGCGGCAGTCGGGGGTAATGACATAGCGGCGCATGAGCCGGGGCACGCGCTCGTACAGCGTTTCAAGGTTGGACACGCCGCCGCCCAGCACGATGACATCGGGGTCCATGAAATTGATCGCCATGGCGCAGGCCCGCGCCATGCGGTCCATGTAACGGTCCAGCGCCCCGATCGCGGTCAGGTCCCCTGCATCAGCCTCCTGCTCGATATGGGCAGCGCTGCGATGGCCGGGGCCTTTCCAGTCCTGCGCCAGCGCGGAGCCACTCAGGAACCGCTCCATACATCCTTCATTGCCGCAGAAACATTTCGGCATGGGAAATTCCTCAAGCCGGGGCCACGGCAGCGGCGTATGTCCCCATTCACCCGCGATATGGTTGCGCCCGATCAGCAGCTTGCGGTCGATCACGATCCCCGCCCCCATGCCGGTGCCGATGATGACGCCAAACACGCTATGATAACCAGCGCCCGCACCGTCTATCGCCTCGGACAGGGCAAAGCAGTTCGCATCATTTTCAATGCGGACTTCGCGGCCCAGCGCCGCCGACATATCGCGTATCAGCGGCTGGTTGTTCAGCCATGTGGCATTGGCGTTCTTGATCACGCCAGCATCGGGGCTGATGGAACCCGGAATACCGATTCCGACCGTCCCCGTGCCGCCCAGTTCCTTATCCACGCCATGGATCAGGTCACACATGGCCGCAATGGCCGCATTATAGCTGCCCGGATTGACAATCCGCCGACGGACAAGCTCGGCTCCGTCCATGCCAAGGGCTGCGATTTCGATCTTGGTGCCGCCAAAATCTATTCCGATACGATAGGAAGCCATCCGGAGTCTTTCTTTCATCATGTTTTATCAGTGGCACGTTTTCTTTTATGGTCGTACCTGCAGGGAACATCAAACCCTGATGTCCGCACATAGCTGCCCACCACACGGAGACATGGCCCCCCATGAGTGAGATCCTGCTAGACGCCCGTGGCCTGACCTGCCCCCTGCCCGTGCTCAAGGCCAACCGCATGCTGCGCGGGCTGGCGCCGGGGGCGCGGCTGCGCGTGATTGCGACCGACCGGGCATCCGTCGCGGATTTTCAGGCTTTCTGCCGCGAGACGGGCCACGCCCTGATCGCATTCGGAGAAGAAGGCGGCACGCTGTCCTTCGTAATCCGCCGCAGGCAGGAAACGGACGCCGCATCCCATTCGCGCCCATGATCCGCCCCATTGTCAAACTAGTCTAAAACCAGTTGTCCCCTTGGCAGGATGCCCCACAAGGATGTAATGCGTCCGCCACCACGTTATTTCAGGAAGCACCGCGTACAGATGACCGATGACCTGACCAACCTGTCCTTCGAGGACGCACTGGCCGAACTTGAAGCCATCGTGCGACAGCTTGAGGTAGGCCAGCTCAGGCTGGAGGACGCGATCACATCCTACGAGCGCGGCGCCGCCCTGCGGCAGTACTGTCAGAAGAAACTGGACGAGGCGGAAGCCCGCGTTCAGGCGATTGTCCAGCGTGCAGACGGTACGCTGGAAGCAAAACCAATGGATTGATGCGCCAGATGAACCAAACAACAGCAACCGCGTCCCAAACAGACGGTACGGATCGCATGGTCCGTCTGCGTGCATCCATGGCCGCGCGCGCCACGGCGATCGAACATATGATCGACCGTCTCCTGCCGCGCGTCGAAGGGGGGGAAGCCCGCCTGATCGACGCCATGCGTTATGCGACACTTGGCGGCGGCAAGCGCCTGCGTGGCTATCTGGTGGCGGAAGTCGCCAGCCTGTTCAAGGTCGCAGCCGAAGGCGCCGACCGCGTCGCCGCTTCGGTTGAAATGCTGCATGCCTATTCCCTGGTGCATGACGACCTGCCCGCCATGGACGATGACGACCTGCGCCGTGGCCAGCCCTCCACCCATCGCAAGTTTGACGAAGCCACCGCCATTCTGGCCGGTGACGCGCTGCAGACGATGGCGTTCGACATTCTGGCCAACCCGCTGACGCATGACAGCGCGGAGGTGCGCATCAACCTTGTCCGCGCGCTGGCCGACGCATCCGGTGCCGCAGGCATGGTTGGCGGCCAGATGATCGACATGGAAGGGGAAGGCCGTGCGCTGTCGCTGGAGGAAGTCGCCCGCCTGCACGCGCTCAAGACCGGCTGCCTGATCCGCTATTCAGCCGAAGCCGGCGCCATTCTGGGTCAGGCCAGTGATGACGTGCGCAAGCGCATTTCCGCCTATGGCCGCGATCTGGGTGCCGCGTTCCAGATTGCGGACGATGTGCTGGACGCCACCGCCAGCGCCGAGGAACTGGGCAAGACGGCCGGCAAGGACGAAGCCGCGGGCAAGTCCACCTATGTCGCCCTGCTGGGCGTGGATGGTGCCGCGCGTGAAGCGAAGCGCGTGGCCGAACAGGCTGAATCCCATATCGACATTTTTGGCCCGGAGGCTGATCGCCTGCGCGATCTGGTCCGCTACGTGGTCGAGCGCAGGAACTGATGGACATGACCGACACCAACACCCCTTCCGCGATTCCGACCCTTGGGCGCTATGCGCAGCTTGACCGGGTGCGCGCGCCGCATGACATGCGCAACCTTTCGGTGGAGCAGTTAAAGCAGCTGGCGGATGAACTGCGGTCGGAAACGATCGACGCAGTGTCCACCACGGGCGGGCATCTGGGCGCGTCGCTGGGCGTGGTTGAACTGACGGTGGCGCTGCATGCCGTGTTCGACACGCCCGATGACCGGGTGATCTGGGATGTCGGCCACCAGGCCTATCCGCACAAGATCCTGACCGGGCGGCGTGAGCGCATCCGCACCCTGCGCCAGCCTGGCGGGCTTTCGGGCTTCACCCGCCGCAGCGAGAGCGAATACGACCCGTTTGGCGCCGCCCACTCCTCGACTTCCATTTCCGCGGGCCTCGGCATGGCCGTCGCCCATCATCTGCGCGCGGAGGAAGACCCCTCCTACCGCGAGCGCAACGTGATTGCGGTGATCGGCGATGGCTCGATCTCGGCGGGCATGGCGTATGAGGCGATGAACAACGCCTCGCATTGCGGTCCCGGCGCCGAGCGCCTGATCGTGGTGCTCAACGACAACGAAATGTCCATCGCCCCGCCGGTCGGCGCGATGTCGAGCTACCTGTCGCGGCTCATGTCCTCGCGCAAGTTCCTGTCCCTGCGTGAACTGGCGGGCAAGATGGCCAAACGCCTGCCGGGCCGTCTGGAACGCACGGCGAAGAAGGCGGATGAATACGCGCGCGGCATCATGACCGGCGGCACGCTGTTCGAGGAACTGGGCTTCTACTATGTCGGCCCCGTGGACGGGCATGACATGAACCAGCTTGTCCACATCCTGCGCAACCTGCGCGACGCGGAAGATGTCGGCCCCGTGCTGCTGCATGTGATCACCGAGAAGGGCCATGGCTACACGCCGGCCGAATCGGCGGGCGACAAGTATCACGCCGTCTCCAAATTCAACGTCGTGACCGGCGAGCAGAAGAAAGGCCCGGCCGGACCGCCGAGCTATACGTCCGTCTTCGCCAGGGAACTGGTCCGTCAGGCCGCGACCGACGACAGGATCGTCACCGTTACTGCCGCGATGCCGTCGGGCACGGGTCTGGACAAGTTTGCAAAAGCCTATCCCGACCGCTTCTTTGATGTCGGCATTGCCGAACAGCATGCCGTAACCTTTGCCGCAGGCATGGCGACCGAGGGGCTGCGCCCGTTCTGCGCCATCTATTCCACCTTCCTGCAGCGCGCCTATGATCAGGTGATGCATGACGTGGTGCTGCAGAAGCTGCCGGTGCGTTTCGCCATCGACCGCGCGGGGCTGGTGGGCGCCGATGGCGCGACCCATGCGGGGTCGTTCGACATCGCCTATCTGGGCTGCCTGCCGGGCATCACGCTGATGGCGCCCAGCACCGAACTGGAACTGCTGCACATGACCGCGACCGCGGTCGCGTTTGACGAAGGCCCGATCGGGCTGCGCTATCCGCGTGGCAACGGGCTGGGCCTCGACCTGCCCGCGGCGGGCGAGATCCTCGAGATCGGGCGGGGCCGGATCATGCGGGAAATGAGCCGCCAGTCCGGGCCGGAACAGGGCGGCATCGCCATCCTGTCGCTTGGCCCGCGTCTGGCCGAGGCGCTGAAGGCCGCCGACATGCTTGCAGCCCAGGGCCTGTCGCCCACGGTGGCGGATGCCCGCTTCGCCAAGCCGCTGGATACCGCCCTGATCGAACAGCTTGCGCGTAACCACGCCGTGCTGATCACGATCGAGGAAGGATCGGTCGGTGGCTTCGGGTCCTATGTCATGACGCATCTGGCGAAAACCGGCCTGCTCGACCGTGTCCGCTTCCGCCCCATGACCCTGCCCGACCGCTTCATCGACCACAACACGCAGGATGCGCAATATATCGAGGCAGGGCTGGATGCGGCGGCCATCGTGGCGACCGCGCTGAAGGCGCTTGGCGTGCCACAGACACGGCAGATGGCCTGAACCCGGTTCGGTCAGGGCAGGCAAGCGCATGGCGAAACGTCGCGTCGATCAGATGCTGGTGGACCGGGGACTAGTGGAAACCCGAACCCGGGCGCAGGCGCTCATCATGGCCGGACTGGTCTATACATCCGACCGGCGCATCGCCAAGGCGGGCGAGCAGATTGCGGAAGATACGCCGCTCATGCTCAAGGGTCAGGACCATCCATGGGTTTCGCGCGGCGGGATCAAGCTGGCGCATGGGCTGGAACATTTCGACTTTTCGCCCGCCGGGCTGACCTGTCTGGATGTGGGCGCCTCAACCGGCGGCTTTACCGATGTGCTGCTGCATGAAGGGGCCGCGAAGGTCTATGCCGTGGATGTCGGTCACGGCCAGCTTGCATGGAAACTGCGCAGCAACGAACAGGTTGTCGTGCTGGAAAAATGCAATGCGCGGGCGCTGGATGCCACCATCATTCCAGATCCGGTGCAGGCGCTGGTATGCGATGCCAGTTTCATCGGTCTGCGCACTGTCCTGCCTGCTGGGCTGGCGCTGTGCGCACCGGGGGCATGGGCCATTGCCCTGATCAAGCCCCAGTTCGAGGCGGGGCGGGAGTCAGTCGGCGCCAAGGGCGTGGTGCGTGACCCGGCAGTGCATGACGCAGTATGCGAAATGATCCGCCAGTGGTGGTCTGACCTGCCCGGATGGACGGTTCTGGGCATTGATCCCAGCCCGATTACCGGGCCGGAAGGCAACCGGGAATTCCTGATCGCCGCGCGCCGGGACGGCTGATCGGCTGTCGCATCCCGTATGCGGGTTGTGATACACAGGCAAAAAAGAACGCGATGCGTTCCCTTCCCCCATAAATGACATGAAGAACATAGGCAGCACCGTGATGTCCGCAGCCCCCGTAACCTCACCTTCCCGGTCACATGACGGGGCGGCGGCCTCGCTCCTCAATGACGAGGAACGGCTGCGCATCCGCGCCAAGTCGGCCCAGTTCGCACCGCCGACCGCCGCCCTGTCCGATGGCAGGCGTGACCTTGTCGGCCTCTCGCGCGAGGAACTGACGGACATCATGGTGGAAATTGGCGAAAAGCCATTCCGCACCAAGCAGTTGTGGCATTGGATATACCATCAGGGCGTGACCGATTTTTCACGCATGAGTTCCATCGCCCGCCCATTGCAGGAAAAGCTGGCCGAACGTTTTATCGTCGGTCGTCCCGGCGTAGTGACGGAACAGACATCGCAGGATTCCACGCGCAAGTTCCTGTTCCGCTTCCGCGACGGGCAGGAGGCGGAAACCGTCTACATCCCCGACCGGCAGGAAGACCGTGGCGCGGTTTGCATCTCCTCGCAGGTGGGGTGCACATTGTCGTGCACCTTCTGCCATACCGGCACGCAGGCACTGGTGCGCAACCTCGGGGCTGCGGAAATCGTGGGACAGTTCATGGCCGCGCGCGACAGTTATGGCGAATGGCCCAGCCCGAAAGGGGAAACCCCGCGCCTGCTGTCCACCATCGTGCTGATGGGCATGGGGGAGCCGCTGTATAATTACGACAACGTGGCCAAGGCCATGCGCATCATCATGGATGGTGAAGGCATAGGGCTGTCACGCCGGCGCATCACGCTGTCCACATCCGGCGTGGTGCCGATGATGGACCAGTGCGGCGCGGAACTGGGCATCAATCTGGCCGTATCGCTGCATGCGGTGCGCGATGACCTGCGTGATGAAATCGTGCCCCTGAACCGCAAATACCCCATCCGTGAGGTGATTGCCGCCTGCCGCCGCTACCCCGCCGCCAGCAATGCGCGACGCATCACGTTTGAATACATCATGTTACGGGGGATCAACGACAGCGAAGCCGACGCCCGTGAACTAGTGCGACTGATTTCGGGCATACCGGCCAAGGTCAACCTGATTCCATTCAACCCGTGGCCCGGCAGCAGCTATCTCCCTTCCACCCGTGAACAGCTTGAGCGCTTCGCGAAGATCGTGATGGATGCGGGCTTTGCCTCCCCCATCCGCATGCCGCGCGGGCGCGATATCCTTGCCGCATGTGGCCAGCTCCGCACCGAAAGCCAGCGCGTGCGTCGTGCCGCCCGTACGGATGATGCTCCCGATACGGCGGAATGACGTAAAAATCCGCCCTTCACTTCTGGTCGCCCGCGCCATGGGGTGCTAGGAGAACAGGCCGCCGGTTCACCCGGCAAAGCATTGTCAAAGTTTTGTCTACAGGAGCGTTCTTCCATGGCCGCCAAGGATGTCAAAAAGGTCGTTCTCGCGTATTCGGGCGGTCTTGATACCTCTGTAATTCTGCGCTGGCTCCAGACCACCTATAACTGCGAGGTCGTGACCTTCACGGCCGATCTGGGGCAGGGTGAGGAACTGGAACCGGCCCGCCGCAAGGCCGAGATGTTCGGCGTGAAGGAAATCTTCGTCGAAGACCTGCGCGAGACCTTCGTCAAGGACTTCGTCTTCCCGATGTTCCGCGCCAATGCGCTGTATGAGGGGCAGTACCTGCTGGGCACGTCCATCGCGCGCCCGCTGATCGCCCAGCGCCAGATCGAGATTGCCGAACAGGTCGGCGCCGATGCCGTGGCCCATGGCGCCACCGGCAAGGGCAACGATCAGGTCCGCTTCGAACTGGCCTATTACGCGCTCAAGCCCGACATCACGGTCATCGCGCCGTGGCGTGAATGGGACCTGACATCGCGCACGCGCCTGCTGTCCTTTGCCGAGGAACACCAGATCCCCATCGCCAAGGACAAGCGCGGCGAAGCCCCCTTCTCGGTCGATGCGAATCTGCTGCACTCCTCCTCCGAAGGCAAGCTGCTGGAAGACCCGGCGGTCGGCCCCGAGGAAATCGTGTTCCAGCGCACCATTTCGCCGGAAGCCGCACCTGACAAGCCCACCGAAATCACCATCGATTTCGTCTCGGGCGATCCGGTTGCGATCAATGGCGTCGCCATGTCTCCCGCCACCCTGCTCACCCGCCTGAACGAACTGGGCCGCGACAACGGCATCGGTCGCCTTGATCTGGTGGAAAACCGCTTCGTGGGCATGAAGTCGCGCGGCATTTACGAAACGCCGGGCGGCACGATCCTGCTGACCGCACATCGCAGCATCGAGAGCATCACGCTCGACCGCGAGGCCATGCACCTCAAGGACAGCCTGATGCCGCGCTATGCCGAAATCATCTATAACGGACTGTGGTTCTCGCCCGAGCGGCGCATGCTGCAGGCGCTCATCGACCAGAGCCAGCATTCCGTGACCGGTCGCGTCCGCCTCAAGCTGTACAAGGGCAATGTGATCTGCGTGGGCCGCGAAAGCCCCAACAGCCTGTATGACACCCGCGTCGTCACCTTCGAAGATGACGAAGGCGCATACAATCAGGCCGATGCGCAGGGCTTCATCAAGCTGAACGCACTGCGGCTGCGGCTGGGCGCCCAGATCGGCCGCCGCGGCGGTTCGCTCTGATCTGTTGCCCGTTCTTCCTTCTTCAACTTCTGGCCGAGGTGTCATGAAACGTTTTTCGCGTGTCATTCCCCTTCTTGTTGCGGGCGCGCTGGCCCTGCCGCTTGCGGCATGCGGCGGCTCGAAAGCGGATGACCAGCCGGAACTCACCCCCGCGCAGTTCATGGACAACGTGCGCAAGCAGCCCGGCGTCAAGACACTGCCGGACGGACTGGCCTACAAGGTCCTGAAATCCGGACCGAAGGACGCACCGCAGCCGACCATCAATGACAGTGTCATGGTGATCTATGAAGGCCGCCTGCCCGATGGTGGCATCTTCGACAGTTCCGACCAGCATGGCCACGGCGCCTATATGCAGATGCCGCTGGAAATGGTGATCAAGGGCTGGCAGGAAGCCGTGCCGATGATGCATGTGGGTGATACATGGATGCTGTATGTCCCGCCCGAACTGGCTTACGGACATAAGTCCATGGGCGTGATCCAGCCGGACAGCCCGCTGATCTTCAAGATACAGTTGCTGGGTGTGGCACCCAACGGACACTAGGCCGGAAAAGCCATTCATCCATCGGGTGAATGGCTTTTTTCTTATGTAACGGCACAGGAAAGCGAAAAGCGGAAATGGGTATGGACACCGGAATGCTTGTGCGCCACATGCACAGGACGGTGATGGTATGCGCGATGGTCGTGCTTGCGGGCTGCACCCGCCATGGGCAGGAAGGGGTCGCGCGCTACCGCACCAATTGCGGTATCTGCCACCATGGCGGTGAAGGCATGAAGGGAGAAATCCCGCCCGTATCGGGCCGTGTGGACCGCATCGCCGCCACGGCGGAAGGCAGGCATTACCTGATTGACGTGCTGCTTAACGGCCTTAACGGTCCGCTGGATATTCAGGGCGTGCACTACAACTTTTCCATGCCCCCTTTCCGCGCCCACCTGTCGGATGAGGAAATCACCTCCATCCTCAGCTATCTCGCCACGCGCGGCGATACCTTCCCCGCCCCCGTATTCCGGGCGGAGGAAGTCGCCGCCGCACGCGCCCAGCCACTGGCATCGGGCAAGGTGGCGGAAGAACGCCGCCATCTTGACGCCACGTATCCCCTGCCCTGACCGTCCCGCATCTTGACCAGTACGGGCAAAAAAACGGAAAACGTTTTCATGCAACGCCTATTTTCCGGCATTCAGCCGACCGGTATCCCGCAGCTTGGCAATTATCTGGGTGCAATACGCAACTGGGTCGCATTGCAGCAGGATCATGAATGTATCTTCTGTCTGGTGGACATGCACGCCATCACCACCTGGCAGGACCCCAAGGTGCTGCGCCAGCAGACACTGGCGCAGACTGCCGTCCTGCTTGCGTCAGGCATTGATGTGCAGCGCCATATCCTGTTCAACCAGTCCGCCGTCAGCGCGCATGCCCGGCTGGGGTGGATCTTCAACTGCGTGGCACGCATCGGCTGGCTCAACCGCATGACGCAGTTCAAGGACAAGGCAGGCAAGGACCGGGAGAAACATTCCGCCGGGCTATATGTCTATCCTGACCTGATGGCTGCCGACATCCTTGCCTACAAGGCCACGGTGGTACCCGTTGGTGATGACCAGAAACAGCACCTTGAGCTGACCAACGACATCGCCCAGAAATTCAACCATGATTACGGCGTTGAGTTCTTCCCGCAGGTTGAAGCCCTGATCCCGCCGCAGGGCGCGCGCGTGATGAGCCTGCGCGATGGCAGCAAGAAGATGTCCAAATCCGATCCATCCGCCCAGAGCCGGATCGAAATGACGGATGACGCGGATACAATCGCACTCAAGATCAAACGCGCCAAAAGCGATTCCGAGCCCCTGCCATCAGAAGTGGCGGGACTTGAAAACCGGCCGGAGGCACGCAATCTGGTCACCATCTACGCCACGCTGTCCGGTACGACCATCGCTGATGTGCTGGGCCAGTTTGGTGGTCAGGGTTTTGGTCCGTTCAAGACCGCCCTTACGGATGTTGTGGTCAACGCGATCAGCCCCATCGCATCGGAGACGGAGCGACTGCTGAAGGAGCCGGGCTTCCTGTGCGATACGCTGCGCGATGGCGCACGCCGCGCCGGTGCGATTGCGGAACCCATCGTATCAGAGGCGGAAACGCTGGTGGGCTTTCTGAAATAACTACGAAAGGCGGCACCATGCGCCAGGAACTGCACAGCCTTCAGGTTACGACCCGTGGCAAGGGGCTGGTCGCCATCGACCGGCCGGTTCTGGACTGGGTGCATGACAGCGGGATCGAAACCGGCCTGCTGACCCTGTGGTGCCGCCACACATCCGCATCCCTTACGGTGCAGGAAAACGCTGATCCCACGGTGCGTGAGGATATCGAACGGTATTTCGAATCCCTCGTGCCCGAAGCACCGGGGCGCTACATCCATGAAGATGAAGGCCCCGACGACATGCCCGCCCATCTGCGCACAATGCTGACCAATACGCAGCTAACCATCCCTGTCGCGGATGGTCGGCCGGTGCTGGGGATGTGGCAGGGGCTTTACCTGTTTGAACATCGCAGCCGCCCGCATCGGCGCGAGATCGTCCTCCACCTGATCGGGGAATGATCCCGCAGCCCCGATGCGGGCTTCCGTTCAGCCTGCCTTCAGGATGGCGGCGTGATGGTCGATATGATCGGCTATGATGGACTGGATGAACCAGTAGGAATGATCATACGCCGCATGCTGGCGTAGCTTCAGCTTCTGGTCCGCCTTTGCCGCCGCTGCCTCAAGCAGTTCGGGTTTGAGCTGGTCGTGCAGGAACTGGTCGGCTTCCCCCTGATCGACGAGTATCTCCGTCGGGTGGGTATGCCCGGCCTCCAGCAGCAGCGTCGCATCCTCGCGCGCCCATGTCGCCCGGTCGGGACCAAGATAGGCAGTAAATGCCTTCTCACCCCATGGCACGGCAGCAGGATGGCAGATGGGCGCGAAGGCGGAAACCGACTTCCACGCCTGCGGCGCCCGCAGCGCATGGACCAGCGCACCATGACCGCCCATGGAATGACCCATGATCCCACGCCTTGCGCCATCAACCGGAAAAGTCGCCTCGATCAATGCAGGCAGTTCCTGACCGATATAGGTCCCCATGCGGTAGTGATCCCGCCACGGCTCGGCTGTGGCGTCGAGGTAGAACCCGGCCCCCGTGCCCAGATCGTAGCTGTCATCCTCCCCTGCCGCACCGGCGCCACGGGGGGACGTGTCGGATGCAACCAGCGCAAGCCCGTGCCGGGCTGCAAAGCGCACGGCATTGGACTTGATAAGGAATGTCTCCTCCGTGCAGGTCAGGCCCGCCAGCACGAACACGACCGGCACGCGTTCACCTGCCAGCGCCTGCTGGGGCAGGAACAGGCCAAAGCGGGCTTCCAGACTAAGGCTGGTGGAAGCATGCGCGTAGAACCCGACCCTGCCGCCACAGCTTGCATGCTCTTCACGGGTCGTGACGGGAGATGTGGTGTCAGTCTGGCTCATGGTATCAGAACTCCACGACGGTACGGATGCTCTCGCCACGGGCCATCATGTCGAAGCCTTCGTTGATGCGCTCCAGCGGCAGGGTGTGGGTAATCAGGTCGTCGATGTTGATGCGGTTTTCCATATACCAGTCAACGATCCTGGGCACGTCCGTACGCCCGCGCGCGCCACCGAAGGCCGAGCCGATCCACCGCCGGCCGGTCACGAGCTGGAAGGGGCGCGTGCTGATTTCCTGTCCCGCACCCGCAACACCGATGATGGTGGACACGCCCCAGCCCCGATGCGCGCATTCCAGCGCCTGCCGCATGAGGGTAGGATTGCCCACGCATTCAAACGAGTAGTCCGCCCCGCCACCGGTCAGTTCCACCAGATGGCCCACGATATCGCCATCCGGTCCCAGATCGTTGGGGTTGACGAAATCGGTCATGCCGAACTTGCGCGCCATCGCTTCGCGTGCGGGGTTGATGTCCACGCCGATGATCCTGTCAGCGCCGACCATCTTCGCACCCTGGATCACGTTGAGGCCGATACCGCCCAGCCCGAACACCACAACGGACGCACCGGCTTCCACCTTGGCCGTGAACAGCACCGCGCCAATACCCGTGGTGACGCCGCAGCCGATGTAGCAGACCTTGTCGAACGGCGCGTCGGGACGGATTTTGGCCAGCGCGATTTCCGGCAGGACCGTGTAGTTCGCAAAGGTCGAGCAGCCCATGTAGTGATGGATCGGCTGCCCCCTGAACGAAAAGCGCGACGTGCCATCGGGCATCAGGCCCTTGCCCTGCGTGCTGCGGATGGCCGTGCACAGGTTGGTCTTACGCGACAGGCACGACTTACACTCCCGGCATTCCGGGGTGTAGAGCGGGATGACATGATCGCCGGGCCGCAGGTGCTTTACGCCCGCGCCAACTTCCACCACCACGCCTGCGCCCTCATGGCCCAGAATGGCCGGAAACAGCCCTTCGGGGTCCGCGCCGGACAGGGTGAACTTGTCCGTGTGGCACAGCCCGGTGGCCTTGATTTCCACCAGAACCTCGCCCTCGCGCGGGCCTTCAAGCTGTACGGTCTCGATTTCCAGCGGTTTGCCCGCTTCAAATGCAACGGCTGCCCTTACGTCCATAACCCGTCTTTATCCCCTGATATGTTACGCGCCACTCGGCCCGGATAATTTCGTTACGATTAAGGGCATGAGAACCACGGACGTCAATGCCGCCCGTGGCGATCGATCCACCCTTCCCCGCTTCGGTTACAAATCATGCCACAGGCCGGACACAGTCCCGCAGCGCGGCATGGATGTGATATGCCTGTTGGCCTGTCGCCACTATCGGGAACGCCATATGGTCATCAATCGCAGAATTGGTTTGTGGATCCTGATGCGCGAAAGCCTGCTGTCGCTGGTGCTTTTATGCGCATGGGACGTAGTCGTCGTGGTCATGTTCCAGATCTTCCATCAGGAATGGATGGAACAGCCGACCCTGCCCGTCTCGCTCATCGGTTCGGCGCTGGTGCTGTTCATGAGCTTTCGCAACAACACCGCCTATAACCGCTGGTGGGAAGGACGCACCCTGTGGGGAGCGGTCACCAACAACAGCCGGTCCTTCGCGCGGCAGGCGGGCACCATCCTGCGCGGATGTCCCGATCTTGCGCGCGCCATGGCCGCCTACCCTTACGCGCTGCGCGGTGCGCTGGGCCGTCTGGACGCAACGGATGACATCATGCGCCTGCTGCCCGATTCCATGAAGGCGGGCGTGGAGGGCAAGGCGAACATCCCCGCCGCCATCCTGTTCCAGATCGGGCTGCGGGTGGATGAGGAATCGCGCAGGCTGGGCATTGACGGGGCGCTGCAGGGACAGATTGACCGCATCCTGTCGGACATGAGCAATGCGCAGGGCGGGCTGGAGCGCATACGCAATACGCCACTGGCCATCCAGTTTTCCGTCCTGCCCAAGGTGGTGGCGGCGGTATTCTGCATTATCCTGCCGCTATCCATGGTGCAGACGCTGGGATGGATCACGCCGCTGGGGTCGTCACTGGTGGGGCTGCTGTTCGTTGCACTCGACAAGATCGGCAGTGACCTGCAGGACCCGTTCAGCGCCACGCCGCACGGCATGCCGATGCTGACGATTTCCCGCACGATCGAAATCGACCTGCTCCAGTCCTGCGGACTGCCCGCCCCGCCGCCACTGGCGCCGGTAAGGGGAATAATGGGCTGATCATTGACCCTGCCCGAACATGCAGGAAGGGATCAAGACAGAAGGCGGAATTTATGTTATATGATTCCCATGAGCATGTTCAGAACCACCCAGAAGGGCACTGTGACCGATGCCATGGCACGGACGGCCGCGGCGACCACGGCTGCCGAAGCAAAGTCCAGCAAGGCTGTAAAAGACGAAGATCCGTTCCGCGAAGGTGACGCCATAGTCTACGCGGCGCACGGGGTCGGACGTGTCGACCGGATCGGCGTCGACGAAATCGCCGGAACGAAGCTGGAGATGATCCAGATTTCATTCCCCGGCAACCAGATGACACTGCGCATTCCGCTGTCCAAGGCCCGGCGGTCGGGCCTGCGCAAGATCGTCTCACGCGAGATCGTGGACAAGGCGATGGCCATCATCAAGGGCAAGCCGCATGTCAGCCGCGGCATGTGGGCACGTCGCGCCGTCGCCTATCAGGAAAAGATCAATTCGGGCGATCTGGTGCAGATTGCCGAAGTGCTGCGTGACCTGCGCCGTAATGTCGACAGCCTTGATGGCAGCTTCAGTGAGCGCAAGCTGTTCGAAGCGGCACAGGAACGCTTCGTGGCCGAGGTTGCCGTGCTGGAAGGCAAGGAACCCACCGAAGTGCTGGAAAAGCTGACCGAAGTCATGAAAGCGGCCTGAAACAGCTTCTTTCCTGCCCCCTTACCCCCAACCTGATCCGCCGGCCCATGGGCCGGCGGTTTTGATATGGGCGCATGGCAACGGATGCCCGGTGGCTCCTGTCGCATGCGCCCCGATAACGAGGACATTAATGACGACCGACCTGAAATGCCCCACCTGTGGGTGCGAGCATGTCTATCCCGATGGCAGCCTGTGGATGTGCCCCGAATGTGGCCATGAATGGAACCCGCAGGACAGCGCCACCGATACGCAGGGACCGCGCGTCATCCGCGACGCCAACGGCAATGAACTGACGGATGGCGATACGGTAACGGTTATCAAGGACCTGAAGATCAAGGGGTCTTCCTCCGTCGTCAAAGGCGGAACGAAGGTCAAGAACATCCGTCTGGTAGACGGAACGGACGGGCATGACATCGCCTGCAAGATCAGCGGGATTGGCGCGATGAACCTGAAATCGGAATTCGTCAAAAAATCCTGACGGGCCGCGCTGACCGCCGCCTGTGCACGGGTTATTCCGTGCGGTCTGACGGGGGGCAGCGCACCATCAGCATGATCGCGCTGCCCGCAAGGGCGGCCAGCATGGCCAGCACGAAGGGGCTGCGCGGCCCGGCAATTGCCGCCAGCACGCCCGACAGCACCGCGCCGGACCCTGCCGCAATATCGAAAAATACATCAAACAGCCCAATGGCCGAACCCGCGGCCTGCGGCGGCACCTGCCGGAGCACCGGCCCGGCCAGCAGCGGATAGGTCAGCGAATAGCCCAGTCCGCTCAGGAAACTGCCCATCGCGGCCTCCGTCGGTCCCGATGCCTGCCAGATCATGGCCAGCCCCGCGGCCTCGGTCAGCATGATGATGGCGACCATGGGCCGCACGTCATGCCGGTCCACATGACGGCTGCCAATCAGCCTTGCAATCATATGGCCGACACCAAAGGCCGCCAGCGCCCAGCCGCCCGCATGCCAGCCCCGGGCCGAATAGAAAATGACCAGAAAGGATGAAATCGCCGCAAATCCCACGGCGGACAGTCCCAGCGTCAGCCCCCATATCCATGTATGGGCAATCAGGTCCTTCCAGCGCACCTCCGCATGCGTGCCATCATGCAGCGCCGGGGGCGATGGACGCGACAGGATAAGCAGCATGCCACCCACCGGCAGGGCGATGGCGACAATGCACAACAGCAGGAAACCGGCCTGCGCCTCGATCACGTCGCCCAGCGCGGAACCCATGCCCAGCCCGGCGAATATGGCCAGCCCGACCCACGACATCGCAGCCCCCGCCCGTGCACGCCCCACAATCACGACGGCCCATACCCCGCCGCCCGTGACCATAAGCCCTTCACCCAGTCCCATGAGCAACCGGCCAACGACAATTACGGCCTGCTGCGCGGGTGGCGAAAGAAACGGCAGCAGGGCGAGACTGTACGCCATGCCCGAACATGCCGTGCAGGCCAGCCCCGACAGCAGCGTGTCCCGACCGCCGCGCCGGTCCGCCATCCGGCCTGCCCATGGCCGCGACAGCAGGGTGGCAGCGGACTGGATACCCATCACAAGGCCGATCAGGGTCGTGCCACTGCCAAAACGTGACTGGAATTCCAGTGGCAGGGCAGGCAGCGCCATCCCCATCGCCAGCATGCCGCTGGCAATGGCCAGCATGAGGGGCAACAGGCCGCCACGGCCGTCAGCTTGAGCAATCATGTCGGGACCGTAATGCATTTCCCCCCTGCGGAACAGGGGATGACGGTTACGGTCACGGTGAAATTAGCTTACCAGACAGGGGTGTCCGCGCTCCGCTTCACCGGCGGAGATGACAGGCCACGGCTCAGTACTTGAACTGGTACAGTAGGCCGATACTGCTGCCCGGATCGTTTTCCGGCGTGGTGAAGCCGGTCACGTTGCCACCCGTACCCACGGTCGTATTGATCTTGAGCCGCTTGGTCAGGTCAACCTGCACCTGCGCCTGCGTGCCGGAACCCGATGTAGCCTGCTTGGCGCCCACATACACGCCGCGCATCACGTATTTCCCGGCCTCGATCGCGCCGGTATCGTTTCCGCCTGACCCGTTGGATGAACTGCTCATCTGCAACCGGTCAAGATGCAGGGTCTTGCGCACCATCCCCAGCGGATCGAAGGCGGAACCACCACTCAGCGTTGCGACCGCCGCCGCGATGGACGCCATCTGCGTGGCCGAGAGCGACTGCGAATCCGTGCCGAACAGCAGGATGGCCAGAATCTGATCCTGTGACAGCGGCGGGGAGGATGAGAACGTGATCTTCGGGGCGCTGGCATAGCCCCCTACGTTCAGCCGGGCCGTGCCATCGTTGGTGCTGCGTTCGGCCACGAAATCCAGCGTGGGATCAATGGCATGGGTAACGCCGACACCGTTGAACCCCACCTGTCCCTTGCTGAAATCAAGGGAGATGCCACCCAGAGAGAACCCGCCCTTGACCAGAGAGAAAGCCCCCGTCACCACCGGCGCGGTGGCGGTGCCGCCGGTATGGATACGGCCATGCATTTCCGTATTCAGCCCATGCCCGCGCACATAGAACCGCCCCGGCGACCGCACATCCAGCCCCAGCCCCACCACCAGTAGCGAGGTATGGACAACCGTTTGTGCGTTCTTTTCATCTTCCGGCCGGATGACATTGAGATGGGCGACCGAAGTGGGCAGGGAATCCGGAATGTTGATATCCACCTGCTTCAGGGTAATGTCCCCAGTCGCATCAATCCGGCTGGACAGCAGCCCCTTTACACCCAGATCACCATCCAGCGTGGCGGTAATCAGGTCGCTGGCCAGCGGGCGGGCATTATCCGCATGGATATGCAGGTCGATCGGCTGGCCGGGCTGCAACACCCCGTAGCTGCCCGATGCCGCAAGCGTTCCCTTGCCCGCCTGCGCGGTCAGGGAGGAAATCACCAGCCTGTCCCCCATGGCGTTGACCGTGCCACGCATGGCGGAAAGCTGAATCCCCTGCCCGAAATCGTGGAACAGTCCATTCGCCAGCGTCAGCGTGCCGCTCATGCGCGGCTGGCCCAGCGTGCCCCGCATGCCAATGCCCATCTGCAGGTTGCCGCCAGCCTGCATGCCCTGCGCACCCAGATAGGCATTGGCGACCGCAAGGTCCAGATTGCCATCGGCCTGCAGGTTAAGCTGTCCCGTCCTGTTGACCGGCGCGGTTCCACGCAGCGACAGGTTGACCTGCGTCCCTGCCTGAAGACGGGCATCGACCTGCGCCATCCCGGCATTCAGGTTGGCCGTTGCATCCAGCGATGCAGGTGCAAGGGATGATGTGTAATCGGTATGATATTTCAGGTCCGTCCCATGCACGCTGACCTTGCCCGAAGGGTTGGTGGTCGTGCCGGTCAGCCGTGCATCGGCCGAAAGCATGCCCTGTGCCTGCAGGTTCGCGATGAAGGGCGTCAGCAGGTCGGGCGAGAGGCGCGTGATGCTGGCGTGCAGGTCCAGCGTGGGCGCAATCCTGCCGCTGGCTTCCACGTTACCCGCCTGCCCGTGGGGTGGCGTTATGGTGGCCCGCAGGTGATCAATGGCGGTTTCCTTGCCATAGGTGACGCTGACGGGCGCATCAAGGCGCACCTGCTCATGTCGCGCTTCCGCCGCCAGCCGGTGAACGGTTACGGAGTGACCGGGGACGTTGGCCAGCAGCGCGGTATCAAGGGTGGCGGCCCCCGTCCATGGGGTATCCACGCCGGACTGCGCCGTAATGTTCAGGCCGGATATCGGTCCCTTGGCCGTAACATGGCCATGACCGCCCATATCGCGGAAATGGGCGTTATCCACCACAAGGTCCAGATCGGTCGTGGGCGTGCCGACCGGGTCCAGCACCCTGCCCCGCAGCACCAGCCGGTCGACCCGCGCCATGGCGGCGCCAAGCGCGCTGTCCACGTTCACATCCAGTTCGGCAGGCGCCGTTGCCGTGGCGGCCGTGGTGCGCACCGTGGCCGACAGGTGGCCGTTTATGTCCTGCCCGGTCAGTTCATGCAGGTCCGCAAGACGGGTCATATGCAGGTCCAGCGTTCCCGATGGCACGACATGGCCCGCAGGCAGCGTCATGTCTGCCTGACCGGTAAGGCTTTTCCAGCCCAGATGCTCCACCTGCATATGGCGGCTGTCATCGGCATTGCTGTCCAGACGGGCCGATACAGCGATGGGCGCACGGTCCAGGGTGCCTGAAATATCCAGTGCCCCCTGTTTCACCTGCGGCAGGTGCGCCATGCTTGCGCTGGCCTGCATGTCGCCCGCCACCGTATTGCCCGCGGCGATGCTGGCCTGAGTTTTCACGCTGGCCATAAGGTCGTCCACTGGTCCCGCCGCATGCAGGTCGGCCTGCATCTTTCCATGCAGCGTGGGCGCAAGCACATGCAGATCAGACAGGCCAAGATGGGCATCCGCATCCACACGGAGCGGCGTGCCCGTAACCAGACGGAGCTGTGAGGCATCCAGTTGCAGGGTGCTGCCCTGCACCGCAAGCGAGGTGAAGGTAATGGTATTGGCACCATGCCTGTCGCGGCTGATGGTGCCCGCGGCGTTCAGTTGTCCCTTGTCCCCGATCAGGCCAACGGCGATCGGCAGGCCGCCATCCAGCACCACCTTGCTGTCAAGACCGAACCGCCCGTCATGGCCCTTGCCCGGCAGTGTCACGTTCCCGGACAGCCCGGCGTGACCGTGCAGTTTCGTCCCGCCCGCAGCCGCCAGTGGCGCGAGATCGGGCAGGTCCGCGTGGAAAGTGGCCGCCATTTCACCCGCCGTCATGATCTGGCCCGCAAGCTGGACCAGCGGGTGCGATAGCGTCAGGTCAACCGGACCGCCCGTCGCATCGGGATGCCACATCAGGTCCAGCCTGACCGGTTCACCCGCAAACAGGGTGGGCTGGCTGCCGGGAATACGCAGGCCGGTCAGGGTCGCATGGATGGCGGCATGTTCGGGCTGGCCATTTTCCTGCCCGCTCAATCCATCGGCCACCATATGCAGCGAAGTAAAACCGGCAGTATCGGTCGTCAGGCGGTCGATATCGAACACGCCGTTCCCCTTTGGCCGGTTCAGGGTCCCACCCAGATGCGCCTTGAGACTGGCCCCCTGCCAGCTCAGTCCGCTGCCCGCCACAAGGTCCGTACTGCTGGCCGTGACATCCAGCGCCATATGCCGGTCGATCAGCCCCACCTGCCCGTTCGCACCCGCCTTTACGGCCCCCGTGGTCAGCGCAAGGGCCAGTTCCGCCTGATCGCGCGGTCCATGCAGGCCAAGCGTCAGGTCCAGCGGGGCAAGGGCTGGCAGTTGGGTGAGCGTGGACAGGAAGCCCTGCGCATCCTCATGCGCGTGCAGGTTCAGCGATACGGTGCGCCGGTCCAGCCGGGTATCCAGATCCAGACTGCCGGGATGGTCCAGCCGGGTCAGCTTGAGCGCAATATCGGCAGGCGGCAGGGTGGCGACGGAAAAATGGTCCAGAACGGGCGCGATATCGGCAAGGCTGGCATGGCCGTTCAGGCTGAAGGCGGCAGGTATGCGGGCAATCGGCGCACCCACTTCTATCCGCGCCACGTTTACCGCATGGATGCTGACACCCATATGGATGCTCTCGCCGGATTCTTTTTCCGGCTTCGGCGGATGGGCGGGATCGTCCTCGCTCAGGCGCGGGATGGACAGCCGCGCCATGGACAGGTTGCTTATGACCGCCTGCCGGGTCAGCAGCCGCAGTGGTGACCAGTCCAGTTGCAGGTCATCAATCGACAGCCACGCGCCGCGATAGTCGTCAAGTTCCAGATGCCGGACATGCAGCGCATCGGGAAAACGTCCGCCCAGCCCCGACAGATGCACGCTGCCCCCCGTAAGGCCGGGCAGGCGGCGTTCGATCTCGCGCTGGCCGATGCCGGTATTGCCCGCGACCAGCACCATGCCCAGCGCCACGGCCACCAGCCCCACGGGAATTCCCAGCCCGAAGGCGACGGCACGCAGGACCGTGCGGTAGCGGCGACGCGGCGGGGCGGGTGTTGCTGTCTGCTCAGGCATCAGAAGGTTTCCCCCAGGCCGACGTAAAGTTCCCACTTGTCCCCGCGCGCAGGCCGGTTGAGTGGCACGGCCACATCCAGCCGTACAGGGCCGATGGGGGTATAATACCGCGCTCCCGCCCCAGCACCCACGCGCACCGTGCCATTGAAGGGGGCATGTCCCGCCGTAACCTGCCCGGCATCGACAAAGCCCACGGCCCCGAATTTCTGCAAGATGCGCTGGCGGTATTCAAATGAACCCGCATCCATGGACGTGCCGCCAATGGCATAACGTGTATTGGCAAACTGCGGCCCGACACCCTGATAACGGTACCCGCGCACCGTCGCGCTGCCACCGGCGTATAGCCGCTGGTCAGGCGGAATGGCGAAGGTTGAGGCCCCCTCCACATTCCCGATCGTTCCCCGCCATGCCAGCACGCTGCGACCGGGGCGCGAGATGCCCAGATGTGTAAGGTCGAAATAGGTCGAGACCGTGGCCTGCATGATGGTGAAGAACGATGTCCCATCGGTCAGGGATGCGGAAGGGGTGATATTGGCCCCGATGCGCACGCCATGGGTGGCGGGGGTTATGGGGTTGTCCACGCCGGTCCCGTCGTAATTGGCCGAAAGGGGCACCGACAGGATGAAATAGCTGTTGGTGTTGCCCATCTGCTCGATCTGTTCCTGCTCGATCTGACCGCCGAAGGATACGTTCCAGCGACGGTTGATGTGTCGGACGATACCGATGCGCGCCAGCAGGGCCGTCTGCCGGTAGGAATAGAGTTCCTGCTTTATCCCTTCCAGCCGGACGCTCAGATTCTGCTGGCGCGAACCGAAATCCGGCTTCATCAGATCGGCATAGAAATCATAGCCAAGCCCCTGCTCCGCCGAACCGCCAAGTCCGGTCATGAGCGCGGTCAGCCGCAGCCGCTCGGCATTGCCGAACAGGTTGTTATGCGTCCATGTCACACCCGCGCGGCCACCCAGATCGGTCGAATAGCCGCCTTCGGCACCCACGCTGTGGCGCTTGCCCTCCCGGAAGGCGAAATTGAGCGGCATCGTGCCATCCGACGCCAGCGTATCGCCGTGATTGACCTGCACGTCTGAAAACAGCCCGGTGGAGGCGATATCCTGTCGCGCGCGTTCGATGCGTGACGGCTGGTACAGCTCTCCCGGCGCAATGGTCAGCCGCCTTACGATATAGGCCGGATGCGTGCGCTGCAGCCCCGCGAAGTCAAATGCCCCCAGATTGACCACCGGCCCGCGATGGACGGTATAGGCAATATCCAGCGTATGGGTGGCGGGCCGCAGCCATGCCTGCGGCGTGCTGACATGAACAAGGGCGTAGCCTTCCTCCGTCATCGCGGTCTGAAGGGCGCTGCCCGCGCCCAGAACAATTTCAGCCTGCGCGGGCATGCCCGGCTTCATGCCGAAAGCTTTCGCCTCATCCGCGTTCAGGTGGACGGGGGGATCACCCTTGTCCGGCGTCAGCGTAACGGTGCCGATGGTAAACTGCACGCCGGGGGTGGCGGTTATGGTGATCTGCGCCTTGTGGCCCGTGGGGATGGTCTGCAGCCACTCGGGCAGGTCCGGGTCACGTCCGTCATGCCCCCTGTCGGCTCCGTCAGCAGGTCTAGTGCTGGCGTCGGTTACGGAGATGCTGATGGAACCGGCATAATAGCCATAACTTTCCAGCGCGCTGATCAGGCGGGAATAATCGTTGTGAATACGCCCCGTAAGGGCAAACGGGCTGACGGCCTGCGTTTTCTGTAGCGACAGAAGATCCGAAGAAGCCCGCAGCGCCGCATCAAGGTCCGCATTGCCGGTGGGCCGGATGGTGGTCAGGTAATCCTGCGGGTCCGCCGCCCATGCGGAATTCCCTCCGGTCAGGGAAACCATCATCATGGTATACAGGCCTATGTAACTGACACCGCGCCTGACATACGCGCTTGCGCTGCATGCCATGCGGAGATGACGCAATCCTGTCAAACGGTGCCGCCCCTGTTCCTGTCTTCCGTGCGGTTAGGTTCCCACTGTGTTATGTCTGCCATTCCCGGCATGCATGATCAAACCGATATTAACACCAGTCCCTTAATAAGTTCCCAATACCACGTCTGCGGCCCGAAACGGGGGCGATTGTGTGGCAAACTGTATCCACTGCATTGATCTTGGCTTGACAGCACCCCGATTCCGGCGGGCATGATCGCAGCAGGCAGGAAGGGGTTGCCGCGCCCGGCATCCCCACCATACGGACCGGGAGCGTTGATGGGCAGACCATTTGTTCCTTGGCATATTGGTCGCAAGGCACTTGACCGCACGCACGGGAGCTACGATGTGTTGCGCCCGTTAGGCGGGTCCATGCCCGCGATGATGCCCGAGGATACCTGACCCGTGAACAGCCTGTCTCCCTTCTCCGTGGCCACGCCGCAGCCCAGCACAGCATCCGTCAGGGGGCTTCATGTCATAACATGGGGCTGCCAGATGAACGTGTATGACAGCGAGCGGATGACCGACGTGCTGCGCCCGCTGGGCTACCGCGCGGTGGGCACGCCGGAAGCTGCGGACATGATCATTCTCAACACCTGCCATATCCGCGACCGGGCGGCGGAAAAGGTGTTTTCGGAACTGGGCCGCCTGCGCAAGGTGAAGGAAGCCCGCGCCGAACGGGGCGAAGGCACCGTACTGGCCGTAGCCGGCTGCGTGGCGCAGGCCGAAGGCAAGGAAATCCTAGCCCGCGCACCCTATGTCGATATCGTGCTGGGGCCACAGACCTATCACCGGCTGCCCGAAATGGTGGCCCGCGCCGCGCGCGCGGCGGGCGCCGTGATCGAGACGGATTTCCCGGTCGAGCAGAAATTCGATTTCCTGCCTGCCGACCGCGTCGCCCCGGCGGGCGGTTCGGCGTTCCTGACCATTCAGGAAGGGTGCGACAAGTTCTGCTCCTTCTGCGTCGTGCCCTATACGCGCGGGGCTGAAAGCAGCCGCCCGGCTGCGGCGGTGATTGCGGAAGCGCGCCAGCTGGCGGCGGCGGGGATCGCGGAAATCACGCTGCTGGGACAGAACGTCAACGCCTATCACGGCGAAGGCCCCGATGGCGCAACATGGGGGCTGGCCCGTCTCGCCCGCGTGCTGGCCGATGAGGTGGGAATACAGCGCATCCGCTACACCACGTCCCACCCGCGCGACATGGAAGACGACCTGATCGCGGCCCATCGTGACCTGCCGCAGCTCATGCCGTTCCTGCATCTGCCGGTGCAGTCCGGGTCCGACCGTGTGCTGGCCGCCATGAACCGGGGCCATACGGCCGATGAATACCGCACGCTGGTTGCCCGCCTGCGCGACGCCCGGCCCGATCTGGCGCTGTCATCCGATTTCATCGTCGGCCATCCGGGGGAGACGGATGCCGACTTTGCCGATACGATGCGCCTGATTGGCGAGATCGGTTTCGCGCAGGCCTATTCCTTCAAATATTCCTCGCGCCCCGGCACACCGGCCGCAGGTGCGGGCATGCAGGTGCCCGAGGACGTGAAAGATGCGCGCCTGCAGGAACTTCAGGCCGTACTGCGCGTGCAGCAGGATGCGTTCAACGCTGCAACCGTAGGTCAGGTCGTGCCGGTACTCTTTACCGGGCGCGGACGCAAACCGGGCCAGATATCAGGCAAAAGCCCGTGGCTGCAGGCCGTGAACGTTGAAGGCCCGGACAGCCTGATCGGGCGCATCGCCACCGTGGCGGTCGGCCATACCTACACCAACTCCCTTGGTGGTGTCCTGACAGAGGAGGCAGACAGGGCTTGAGAGAACAGACACAATCCACGCTCCACGCGCCCCGTCGTAGCGGCGGTCGGCGCTCTCCGGATGGCACGGCGGCGAATGACCGCACGGTCACCATGCAGTTTGAGGACAATGCGCTTCTGGCCCGGCTTGTAGGGGATCATGACCGGCATCTCCTGCACCTTGAACGTGGATTTGATGTCCGGCTGTCCTGCCGGGGGAACCGTATCGCCATTACGGGTGCGGCCCAGCGGGTGGGACTGACACAGGACACGCTGACTGAACTCTACCGCCGCGCCAGCACCGGGCAGGCCGTGGATACAGCCGCCGTCGATACCGCCATCCGCATGGCGGCCCATGCCTTTTCCGCTCCGTCCGCCGCGACAGGGGAACTGCCCATGCCAGACGTCCGTACCGCCGTCATCCCCACCAGCCCCGCGCTGTCGGACCTGCCCACCATCATGACCCGCCGTGGCCCCATCGCCCCGCGTTCGGTCGGTCAGGGGCAGTACATGTCCATGCTGGCGCGTCAGGACATGGTGTTCGGCCTTGGCCCCGCGGGCACGGGCAAGACGTATCTGGCCGTAGCCCAGGCGGTGGCCATGCTGCAGGCCGGACAGGTGGACCGCATCGTCCTGTCCCGCCCGGCTGTGGAAGCCGGAGAACGGCTTGGCTTCCTGCCCGGCGACCTGAAGGAAAAGATCGATCCCTACCTGCGTCCGCTCTATGATGCCCTGCATGACATGATGCCGGGCGATCAGGTGATCCGCCGCATGGGCACGGGCGAGATCGAGGTCGCACCCCTCGCCTTCATGCGCGGGCGCACGCTCGCGCACTGTTTTGTCATTCTGGACGAGGCGCAGAACACCACCCCCGCCCAGATGAAGATGTTCCTGACCCGTATGGGGGAAGGCACGCGCATGGTCATTACAGGCGATCTGAGCCAGATTGACCTGCCGCGCGGTGTAACATCCGGCCTGCGGGAAGCTGTCGAGACACTCGACGGCCTGCCCGGGATCGGCATGATGCGATTTGAATCGCGTGACGTGGTGCGCCACCCCCTGGTGGCGCGTATAGTGGAGGCATACGATCAGCGTGCTGCGGCCGAACGCCGCCCGCATCGCGCACGATCGCAGCAGGAGAACGATGAAACCTCGAAGTAGCACAGGCCCCGCCCATCATGGCGGGGTCGCGGATGCAGCGGGACGGGCCACGATGCCCGTCCTTCCGGCCGGAATGGACGAACCCGATGTAACAGTGGCGGACAGGCGCTGGAACCGCGCCGTCCCCTGCCCCGTCCGTCTGGTCACGCGCGCGGTGGATGCCGCGTTGCAGGCCACCGGCTGCCATGGACCGGTTACGGTCGTGCTGGCGGATGACCGCACGGTCCGCCATATGAACTGGCAGCATCGCGGGCGCAACAAACCCACCAATGTCCTGACATTCGAATACGCCCCCATGCAGATGGGTGGCGGCGTGTGGGGTGGCGACATCATCATCGCCTTCGAGACGGTCCAGCGCGAAGCCCACGCCGCCGGGCGCGACATGGCCGCCCATCTGACGCATCTGGTCATTCACGGTGTCCTGCATCTGGCCGGGTATGACCATCATCACCCCGGCGAGGCGCGGGAGATGGAAATGCTTGAAGCCCGCACCCTGTCCGGCCTGCGCGTGGCCAATCCATGGAAAGCGGGCCGCATGGCTTCCGCGCGGGAGAACCGGTCATGAGCCGTCCCAACACTGATGCGGGAGGGGGCGCGGAACCTCCGTCCGGGTCGCGCGGCAGGGGATTCCTGTCGCTGTTCAGCCGCAAGCGCGGCGAACAGGGGCTGCGTCATTCCATTGCCGCGCTGGTCAAGGAAGCGGATGAAGCCGCGGGCAGCGAGGGGGACGACCCCCGTTCATCCGAGCTGGACCGGCAGGAACGCGCCCTGCTGGCCAATGTGCTGCGTCTGCGCGGCATTACCGCCGATGACGTCATGATCCCGCGCGCCGATATCGTGGCGATGCCCGTGGATATCAGCCTTGATGAGGCGCTGGCGATGATGCGGCGGGAAAACCATTCCCGCATGCCGGTCTATCGCGAACAGCTCGACGATATCGTGGGCATGATCCATGTGAAGGACCTGATCGCCTATGTCGGCACGAGCGAGGCCTTCCGCATGGAACCGCTGCTGCGCCAGCCGCTCATGGTGGCGCCGCAACTGCCCGTTCTGGACCTGCTGTTGCAGATGCGCCTGCGCCATGTCCATCTGGCGCTGGTAATTGACGAATATGGCGGCATTGATGGCCTTGTCACCATCGAGGACCTGATCGAGACCATCGTGGGCGACATCTCGGACGAGCATGACGAACCCACCGTCAACATGATGCGCGACAGGCCCGACGGCACGATTGACGTGGATGCCCGCACCCCTGTCGCGGCGTTTGAGGAAAAGGTCGGCCAGATCCTGACGCGCGACGAACGCGAGGCCGAGATCGAAACCGTGGGCGGGCTTGTCTTCCGTCTCGCAGGCCATGTCCCCACGCGCGGCGAAATCGTAACCCACGAAAGCGGCATGGTTTTCCGCACCCTTGATTCGGATGCCCGCCATATCCGCCATGTGCGCGTGCGCCTGCCGCCCGCAGAAGCCCCGCAGCCGGCCTGAACGCAGGGCACGTCTCCCACCCGGGGGCGTGCCTTCGCATGGCGGGACGGATTTACGCGGATCGCCCGCATCTTTACACTTAACCCGCCGGGGCGATGTCCCCACCTGATTTCCATACCGGAGAGTGACCCGTGAAGCCCATCAACCGCCGCACCCTGCTTGCCCTTGCCCCCGCGCTGATGACGGGCGGCAGCCTGCTTTCCAGCCGGGCGATGGCGCAGGCATCCGATCCGCGCCTGACCATCCGCGCGGCGGGCAATCCTTCGGCCAGGGTGCGGGTGGAGGAATGGTTCTCCCTTACCTGCACGCATTGCGCCCGCTTCGCGGCGGAAATCTTTCCCGAGGTGCGCAGCAAGCTGATCGATACGGGCAAGGTCTATTACATCTTCCGCGACTTCCCGCTGGATCAGGTGGCGCTCACGGCCTCCATGGTGGCGCGCGCCCTGCCCCCCGAACGGTATGAAGCCTTCGTGCTGGCCCTGCTGTCCAGTCAGGACCGCTGGGCCTTTGGCAAGGACGCCTATGGCAACGAAGTCAACCATGAGGCGGAAATCCAGAAGATGGCGGCCCTTGCCGGCATGTCGCCTGACCTGTTCCAGCAGACGATCCATGACGAAACGCTGCGTCATGCCATCATGGAGGAGGAAGACCGCGCCCAGATGCAGTACAAGATCGACGGCACCCCCACCTTCCGCTTCAATGACAAGGAGCAGGTCTCGCAGGAACTGACCTACGAGGAGTTCGCCAAAAAGGTCGAAGCCGCGGCACAGTGAGCGGAGCCCTTCTGTCATGACCGCCCGTTTCGTCCGGCTGCGCATCGCTGGGTTCAAGAGTTTTGCCGACCCGGTCGCCGTGGACATCCTGCCCGGCCTGACGGGCATTGTCGGGCCGAATGGCTGCGGCAAGTCCAACGTGGTCGAGGCCCTGCGCTGGGTGATGGGGGAAACCAACGCCCGCTCGCTGCGCGGGGGTGAGATGGATGACCTGATCTTCGCGGGGACTGCGGCCCGTGCGGCGCGCAACATGGCGGAAGTGACCCTTACGCTGGAAGGCGCCGCCAGCGTCGCCCCCGCCCCGTTTCAGGGCCAGGACGAACTGCAGGTCTGCCGCCGGGCGGACCGGGGGGCTGGCAGCGGTTACCGCGTCAATGGCCGCACCATGCGCGGGCGCGACGTGCAGACCCTGTTTGCCGATCTGGCATCGGGCGCACGTTCGTCGGCCATGGTCAGTCAGGGGCGCGTATCGGCACTGGTCAATGCCCGGCCCGAAGAACGCCGCACCATTTTGGAAGAAGCGGCCGGGATTACCGGCCTGCATGGCCGCAGGCATGAAGCCGAACTGAAACTGCGGGCGACCGAAGCCAATCTGGCCCGCGCGGAAGACCTGCGCATCCAGCTTGAATCCCGGCTGGGCGACCTGCATGAACAGGCCGAGCAGGCAGGCCGCTACCGCACGCTGTCGCAGGAATTGCGGGCATCGGAAGTCGCCCTTCTGGCCCTGCTGCATGCCCGCGCGCATCACGGCGTGACCGAAAGCGAGGCGGCGCTGCATGCGGCCCGCGCCGACCTCAGGGCCGCCGAGGAAATGGCCGAAGGCGCGGTCATTGCCGATTACGAAATGACGCAGGCCCTGCCCCAGCTCCGGGCGCAGGTGGATGATCGACGCACCGCGCTGGAACGTTTCCGGGTCCGGGCCGAAACCATTGCCGAGGAACTGGCCCGCGCGGAATCCGCCCTGGAACAGGCCAGCACCCGCCTTGCCGAGTGCGAAAGCGTGCAGGCCGCCGCCCTGACCCGGCGCGATGATGCGCAGACGATGCTCGAACAGCTTGAGGCCGAACGGACCGAGATTGCACAACGCCTGTCCGCACTGCCCGCCCTGCGGGACGCCAGACAGGATGAATGCGTGGCACTGGCGCAGGCCAGCGGCGATATGGCCGCGCGCGTGGAACAGGCCACCGTGGCCCTGCGTGAAGCCCAGTTACAGGCCACGCAGGCCCGCGAAGTGCTGGATGCCGCAACCCTTGCGCACGAAAAACTGGCGGCCCAGCATGCGGCCCTGAGCGAAGAAATCGCGGTCCTTGAAGCGGCCATGCCGACCGAAGCCACGATCGCAGCCCATGATGAACAGATCCGTATCGCGCAGGAACAGGCCACCACGGCCCTGACCACGCGGGAAGAAGCAACCCGCACCCATTCCGAAGCCGTGCTACAGGCCGGGCTGGCGCGTAATGCCAGCGTGGAAAGCCGTCGCGTGCATGAACAGGCCACGCGCGACACCATGGCGCTGCGCGACCGGCTGGAAGCGCTGGAGCGCGATGTCGCCACCCTGAATGCCCATGTGGAAAAAGCCCGTGCCAACCTTGTGCCCGAAGCCGAACGGCAACGTCTGGCGCAGGTGGTGGCGCAGGCGGATAATCGCCTTGCGCAGATACGCGGGGAACTGACTGTTGCGGAAGAAAACCGCACGCAGGCCACGCAGGCTGAAATACAGGCCAATGCGCGGCTGAAGGAAGCCCGTTCCACCCGGCAGGCAGCCGAGGAAGCACTTCGTGGCGCACAGGCGGCGCAGGCCCGCGCCCGTAGCGAAGTGGATACGCTGGCCGCCAGTCTGGAGCAGTTGCAGGCACAGGCCATACCCGATGCCGATCTGGCGCGGCTTGTTGACCGCCGCACGGAAGCGGAACGGACGCTTGAAGCCGCCCGTGAGGCCATGACCGCCGCCGAAACCGAACAGGTTGCCGCGGCAAAGGCGGAAGAATCCTGCACTGCCCGACTGGCGCAGGCCCGCGCCAGCCTGTCGGGTCTGGAAGCCGAGGCCGACGGTCTGGCCCGCGCCCTGCAAAGCGATACGGAGCAGACCCCGGGCAGCGGCGTGACGCTGGCGGATAGCCTGCATGTGCCCGCCGGTCTGGAAACGGCGCTGGCGGTAGTGCTGGCGGATGGCCTCGATGCCACGATTGATGGCAAGGCCCCGCGTGAATGGCGCGACCTGCCACCCGGCACGCCCGTTCCCTTCGCGGATGCGGATATTACGCCGCTTTCCACCCTGCTGGATGCCCCACCGGCCCTGTCGCGCGCGCTGAATGCGGCGGGACTGCTGGCGGATGGGCGCGATGGGGCGGATTTACAGTCCCGTCTGGCAGCGGGGCAGTGCCTTGTAACCCGTGACGGCGCGCTATGGCGCTGGGATGGTTATGTTCAGGCCCCCAATCTGCCGGGACGCGCGGCGCTGCGCCTGCAACAGCTTGGCCGCCTGCGGGAACTGCGCGCGGAACTGGAACACGCACGCGATGCCCTGCCTGCGCTGGAACAGGCATGTCAGGACGCCATGCAGGCCCGCCAGCAGGCAACAGGGATTCTGGACACCACCCGTACCGCACGGGCCGAAGCCGAAAACGTGCTGGAAACCTGCCGGGCCGAGGAAGCCGACCTGTCCCGACGGCATGCCACCATCGCCACGCAGATCAACGCCGTCCGCATGCAGCATGAAACCGCGCAGGCGGCCCTGAGCGAAGCCGATGCGGCCCTTGACCGGGCCATGGCGCAGGCATCCGCCCTGCCGGCGCTGGCGCAACTGGAACAGGTGCAGCAGCAGGCCGCACGACAGACTGCCGAGGCGCAGGCCACGGAACGCCGCCTGCGCGCGGAACGCCAGCAGGCTGAAACCACCGTGGAACAGGCCCGTCAGGCCCTGCACGCCACCACAACCAGCCATAGCGAAGCCGAAACGCGGCTACATTCCATGCTGCCGGAAAAGGCGCGGCTGGAAAACGACCATGATGCCCTGCATACGGAACTGGAAGCAAAACAGGCCCATCTGGCCAGCCTGCCCCTGCCCGCCATTGCCGAAACCGCCGCCACACAGGCCACGGATGCCGCAGCACAGGCCGAACAGGCCCTGCGGCAGGCGCGTGAAGCGGTGGATACGACCAGCGCCCATCTGGAACACGTCCGCGCCGCACGCGCCGAACTGGAACAGAAATCGCGTGAGACGGGCGCGCGGCTGGAAGCACGCCGTGCCCGTATGGCCGACCTGTCGCACGCGCTGGAACAGGCGGACGCAACGATGCAGGCCGCACAGGCCCGCATGGTCGCCCTCCCCGATACCGGAGAACTGGAACAGGCCCTGACCACGCTGCGCGAACAGGCGGAAACCCTGCGCGTGCAGGAACAGGCCAGTCGTGATGACATGGCGCGGCTCCAGACGGAACAGGCAGCCCTGCACCAGCGCCAGACCACGCTGGAACAGGACCGGACGCAATGGGCCGATCGCGTGGAAGCTGCAACACTGGAAGCCGAAGCCGCCCGGACCCGGCTGGACAACGCCCGGACGGAACATGAGCGTCTGGCGCCACAGCCCGTAGCGGTACGTGCCCGCCGGGACGCCATCGCCACCGAACTGGAACAGCATACCGCCGCGCACGATCAGGCGGCGCAGGAACTGCAACAGGCGGAAAACCGGCTGGCGGAAATGCAGCAGGGCCGCCGCATGGCTGAAGATACGCTGGGGACCGCGCGTGAGGCACTGGTACGCGCCGAAGGCAGGCGTGAACAGGCGCAGGTGCTGCTGGCGCAGCTACAGGCGGAATCCTCCCCGCCTGCCGATATTGTCCCGACCGACCTGAGTGTCGCCGCCGAAACCAGCCTGCGCCGCAAGGTGGCGCGCCTTGGCCGTCAGCGCGATGAACTGGGACCGGTCAACCTGCGTGCGGAAATCGAGGCACAGGACGCATCGACCAAAATCGACACGATCCTGCATGAGCGTGATGAGCTGAACTCCGCCATCGCGCGTCTGCGCGGCATGATCGGGCAGCTCAACCGCGAAGGCCGCGAACGGCTGATGGCCGTGTTTTCGCAGATCGACCAGCACTTTCAGTCCCTGTTCGCGCGCATGTTCAACGGTGGCCGCGCCCATCTGGGCATGGTTGGCAATGACGACCCGCTACAGGCCGGGCTGGAAATCTATGCCCAGCCGCCGGGCAAGAAGTTGGCGACGCTTTCGCTGCTTTCGGGCGGGGAACAGGCGCTGACGGCGCTTTCGCTCATCTTCGCGGTGTTCCGGTGCAATCCGGCCCCTGTCTGCGTGCTGGACGAAGTGGACGCCCCGCTGGATGACGCCAATGTCGGGCGCTTTTGCAGCCTGCTGGGCGACATGGTGGCCGAAGCGGGCACGCGTTTCCTTGTCGTGACCCATCACCAGTTGACCATGGCCCATATGGACCGGCTGTATGGCGTGACCATGCAGGAACGCGGCGTCAGCCGTGTACTGTCCGTCGATCTGGAACGCGCCACCGAAATGGTGGATGAGGAACGTCCCGTTTCCGTATCCTGAAAACACGAACGCCAGGACGGGCTGAAAAATCCCGTCCCGCCGCTTTTATCGGGTGGCCGCGCATGCCATGCACGCGCGGCCGGTCCTGAATCAGGCTTTCATGCTGCCTGTTTCAATGAAGCGCTGGTGCCATGACAGGGCTTCGGTCAGCAGATGCGGCGACTGCTGGCCAAACGACCCCGCGCGGGCGCGCTTGTAATAATCCTGCAGCATCGGGCGGTAATCCGGGTGCGCACAGTTGGCGATGATTACCTCTGCCCGCTGCTTGGGCGACAGGCCACGCAGATCGGCCAGTCCCTGCTCCGTCACCAGAACCTGCGAATCCTGCGTGATATGATCGACATGCGATGCCATGGGCACGATGGCGGAGATTTTGCCACCCTTGGCCGTGGACGGCGTCATGAACACGGAAATATAGGCATTGCGGGCAAAATCGCCCGATCCGCCGATGCCGTTCTGGATCTTGGACCCCATGATCTGCGTTGAGTTCACGTTGCCATAGATATCCGATTCGATCAGGCCGTTCATGGCGATACAGCCCAGACGGCGGATCAGGCCGGGGTGGTTGCTGATGTCCTGCGGGCGCAGGATGATTTTCTTCTGGAATTCCCGCATGCGGCTGTTGAGCGACTCTGCCGCTTCGGGGCTGAGCGAGAAGGCGGTAGCCGACGCCACGCGCATCTTGCCCGTTTCCAGCATGCCCAGCATGCCGTCCTGAATGACTTCGGTATAGGCGGTCAGGTCATCGAACGGCCCGTCTTCCAGCCCGCTCATGACCGCATTGGCCACGTTGCCCACACCGGACTGCAACGGCAGGAGCGAGGGCGGAAGACGGCCCATTTTCACTTCATGGCGGAAAAATTCCATAAGGTGCCCGGCAATGCCGCGCGCGGTCTCATCGGGCGGGGAGAACGGGGCGTTACGATCCGGGGCGTTGGTTTCGACAATCGCCACGATCTTGGCCGGGTCCACCTTGAGCGACGTGCCGCCGATGCGGTCATCGGGGCGCAGCAGCGGAATGGGCTGGCGGTGCGGCGGCAGGGCCGCGCCGTACCAGATGTCGTGCATGCCTTCCAGCGCGCTGTCCTGCCAGCTATTGACCTCGATGATCACCTGCCGGGCGGTATCGAGCCATGTCTTGGAATTACCGACGGAGGAGGACGGGACGATGCTGCCATCTTCACGGATGGCGGTGGCCTCGATGACGGCCGTATCGATTTCCCCGAAAAAGCCCGCCCACGCCATTGGCGCGACGTGGCTGAGGTGCATGTCCAGATATTCCGTCTCGCCCGCGTTGATGCGCGCGCGCAGGCCGGCATCGGAATTATAGGGCATGCGGAAGGAGATGCCGTTGACCTTCGCCAGCGCGCCGTCAAGTTCCGGGCCTGTGGAAGCCCCGGTCAGAAGCCGGATGCGGTATTCGTTTCCCTTGGCGTGCTCACGTTCCATCAGGGCCGCAAGCGCCTGCGGCACGGCCTTGGGGTAGCCTGCACCGGTAAAGCCGCTGGTGCCGACCGTACTGCCGGGGCGGATCAGGGCGGCCGCCTGTTCGGCAGTAGTGATCTTGGCCCGGAGCGCCGCATTCCGGATTCGGGTGTGGTCGATCATGAACTTTCCCTCAAACTCTTATTGTTATGTCCGGCCAGCCTGCGCCGGGCCGGATATGTCAGATGCTTCAGCCACGGTCCGGCAGGCGGGGCAGCGTGCCCCCGATAGTACCTCTGGCCTGTCCCCGTCAGCCCGCGTGCCGCATCCGGTGTGGGTATTCCCTTTGCACCTTATGCCGTGGCGCTGCGTTTGACTTCAGCATGACGTCATCATCTGTTCTCCGTCCTGCGGGCCACGTCACAACAAAAAAGTGTGACACCGGGCGGCAGGCTTCGCTTTGCGGTTTCACGTTTGCTCCATCGGGAAGCGCGATCAGACATGCGGTGTATTTTTTGGATGTATTTTTGGCAATACACCGCCTTCCCCCGCGCATGACGTTACCCGCCTGCAACCATTTCGTGTCATTCCCGACACATTATTGACCATCCCCTAGTGCATGGCGACCAATCTTGTGAATAATAGGAAACCAGACCCAGCAAGGGGTATCCACACGGCATAGCCAGCAACAGACAGGAGAGGTTTTTCGCTTGAGACGTCGATTTCCCTCTTACCGGCCTGTCATGGCGCGCGAGGACTCCGCCCCGCCCCCGGCAGCGGAAGCATCCGTGCTGCCCACGGCCATGCCTGCGCACCCTCTGACCGAACTTCTGGCCGGGCGGCCACTGCGTGTTGTGGGCGATGTGCATGGCGATCTTCACGCCTTCCGCCATGCGGCCGCGACGGACCGTTTTGTCATCCAGCTTGGCGATCTTGTCGATTACGGACCGGACAGCGCGGGGGCGTTCCGCCTCATGCAGCGCCTGATAGACGAACGCCGGGGCCTGTTCATTCTGGGCAATCACGACCGCAAGCTGGCCCGCGCGCTACAGGGGCGCAAGATGCGGCGTGACCCGCCACTTATGGAAACGCTGGCGCAGTTCATGGCGGAAGAAAACAGCGATGTGTACCAGCGCGCGCTGGCCGACCTGTCGCGTGCGCCCGCGTGGATCGTGCTGGGGCAGTCCATATTCGTGCATGGGGGTTTTCATGTCCGCATGCTGGGCGAACTGCCGCCGCCGGGACTGGGCACGGTCAGTCCCCTGCTGTCACGCGCCCTGTTTGGCGAGACAACAGGCCACATGCAGAAAGACGGCTACCCGGAACGGCGGCTGAACTGGGTCGATCATATTCCTGCGGGCTACACCGTCTATTGCGGGCATGACCGCCGTTCGACCGATGGCAGGCCCTGGGTCCGGCAGGGCCGCATGGGCGGCAAGGCCATCTTTACCGATACGGGCGCAGGCAAGGGCGGCCATCTGGCATGGATCGACCTGCCACCTGTCATATAACAGGGGCATACGACATGCCTTCCGCACGCCCCTTCCAGGAGAACAGAAACAGATGAACACCACCCAGGCCACGCATGACGCAGCAAACGCAGCGCAGCAGAAACTGGAAGAACTGCGCCGCAGCATCGACAACATCGATGCCGCCCTGATCTACATGCTGGCCGAACGCTTCCGCCATACGCAGGCGGTGGGCAAACTCAAGGCCGCCAACGAGATGCCGCCCGCCGACCCCGCGCGCGAAGCCCGTCAGGTCGCCCGGCTGCGGCAACTGGCCACGGCGGCACAGCTTGACCCAGACTTCGCGGAAAAATTCCTCGCCTTCATCATCCGCGAGGTCATCCGCCATCACGAAGCCTTCGCACGCGAAAGCCGGTAAATCCCAGATGCCGGACCGATCCGAAGGGGGCTTCCCCACCCGGCGGCTGATTGTGATGCGCCACGCGCAGGCCGCCCCCGCCCCGTTCGGGGAGATGGGAATGCACGCCGACCTTGAGCGCCCGCTTACCCCCCATGGCCATGAAACAGCCGCCCGGCAGGGGGCGTGGCTGCGCGCGCGGCATTTCGCGCCGGAACTGGTTCTGGTCAGTCCGTCGCTGCGTACGCGCCAGACGCTGGACGCCATCGGATCATTTTATGGCGATCAGGCACCCGATATCCGATATGTGAACACGCTGTATGACGCCACGGCGGAAACAATCCGTGACAGCCTGTATGCCGTTCCCGATAAAATTAACAATATCATGATATTAGGCCACAATCCCGGCCTGCAGGGACTGGTGCTTCACTGGGCCGGGGGGCACTGCCCGCCCGGACTGGAAAACATGCTGATACGCGGGTTTCCACCGGCATCAATCGCCTGTTTCACCACGGACCAGCGGTGGAATACCGCGACTGACGGTGAAATACGGCTTGTGGAGCTGTCTTGCCAATAATGTCATTGCCACAGGACGGGTGCATGGATTGCCACGCCGGGGGTTTCGTTCCTATCGTCACACCCGAGACCCGCCGACTGCCGCCACATGGGCAGGCGGGAATATAAAATCCGGGCAGACTTACAAACTGTTGCCGAACAACAGACCGCCCGGAGGATGGAGACATGTGCCCGCCCTGCCCCATAGCGCGCCGGGGCTGGCACCCAAGAGGAGAGTTGTAGATGAGCGAGTCCGCAAAAACCGCCACAATCTCGCTAAACGGCAAGGATGTGTCACTGCCCGTGCTGTCCGGCACGATGGGCCCCGATGTCGTCGATATCCGCAAGCTGCCGGCACAGGCCGACGTATTCACCTACGATCCCGGTTATGGCGAAACCGCATCCTGCTCCAGCAAGATCACTTTCATTGATGGTGAAAAGGGCATCCTGCTGCATCGCGGCTACCCCATCGCTCAACTGGCTGAACAGGCCACGTTCATGGAAGTGGCCTACCTGCTGCTTAACGGTGAACTGCCGGACCGGGCGCAGTACGACGGCTTCGTGAACTCGATCAAGCACCACACCCTGCTGCACGAACAGATCCGCAACTTCTTCAACGGTTTCCGCCGTGATGCGCATCCCATGGCCATCCTGTGCGGGACGGTCGGGGCGCTGTCCTCCTTCTATCATGAAGGGCTGGATGTCTCGAACGCGGCGACGCGCTACCAGTCGGCCCTGCGCATCATCGCCAAGATCCCGACCATCGCCGCATGGGCGTACAAATATACGCAGGGTGAAACCTTCATCTACCCGCGTAACGACCTGTCCTATGCGGAAAACTTCCTGTCCATGATGTTCGCGGTGCCCAGCGAACCGTACAAGATCAACCCGGTTCTGGCGCGCGCGATGGATCGCATCCTGATCCTGCATGCCGACCACGAACAGAACGCATCGACCTCCACCGTGCGGCTGGCCGGGTCCACGGGCGCCAATCCGTTTGCCTGTATTTCCGCCGGTATCGCGGCGCTGTGGGGGCCTGCGCATGGTGGCGCCAACGAAGCCGTGCTGAAGATGCTGGCTGAAATCGGCCACAAGGACAACATTCCCGAATTCATCGCCAAGGTGAAGGACAAGACCAGCGGCGTGCGCCTGATGGGCTTTGGCCACCGCGTATACAAGAACTTCGACCCGCGTGCGAAGATCATGCAGGCCACCTGCCATGAGGTGCTGGGCGAACTGGGGATCAAGGATGATCCGCTGCTGGATCTGGCGATCGAACTGGAAAAGATTGCCATTCATGACGAATATTTCGTCAAGCGCAGCCTCTACCCCAATGTCGATTTCTATTCGGGCATCATCCTGAAGGCCATGGGCATCCCCACCAGCATGTTCACCGTGCTGTTTGCCGTCGCCCGCACCACCGGCTGGATCAGCCAGTGGAAGGAAATGATCGAAGAACCGGGCCAGCGCATCGGCCGTCCCCGCCAGCTTTATGTCGGGTCGCCGCAGCGTGACTTCGTCGGGTTCGACAAACGGAGCTGATCATATTTCATGCCGGGCGGCAGGAATGTCGCCCGGCATGGACATGATGACAACCAGCCGCCCTCTCCCGTCACCGGCCTGATTTCAGGACTGAAATAACGCGATAGGGTCGCATCGGGATTTACCCCCGATACAAAAAAGGCAGGCCACATTCATGTGCCTGCCTTTCTCATGTCTTTGGCCCCAGCCAGTGGGGTCAGTCGCACTCGCAGCCGTTTGTGGGGCCGGGGCGCTTCTGGATCACGTGATGGTCGATCCATTCCGACACCAGCCGCCGGGCCTCGTTCAGCGAGGATTCGGGATGGTGGATGCGGTAAAGGGTCGTGCAGGCATGGAAAGCCGACACATCGCTGGTCCCAACGCCACGCAGTTCCTGGTAGGCGGTGATTACGGCACGCTCACATTTACGAGCGATGCGACTGTTTTCAACAGACACGATGCGATGACCTATTATTGAGAATGATTATCAATACTGGGATACTAGAGCGAATGGACTGATTGGGCAAGGTATACATGCCCCTCATCCCGCGCCGAGTTGTCACATTATATTTCCCGGACCGCTTTTTTACGCATTTTTGGCCGCAGGCCGTGCAGACCGATGGATTTTCCCATCTGTTGCGGTTAATCGTCTGTCCTGTCATTCACGACAGCGAATATCATTTGGCCGGAGATAGGGTATGCACGACGCCACGGGAAACGGGGCTGGACTGTCAACAGGTTCAACAGCGTGGGACCGCGATGCGGCACTGATGACGGCGCGCCTTCTGCTGGAAATCAAGGCCGTCAACTTCCGTCCCGATGATCCGTATACCCTTACGTCCGGCTGGAAGTCCCCGGTTTACATCGATTGCCGCCGCATCATCTTCTTCCCCCGCGCGCGGCAGAAGATCATGGAACTGGCGGTCGAGAAGATTGGTCGCCATGTCGGCTATGAAAGCATCGACGCGGTAGTCGGCGGCGAGACGGCCGGGATTCCCTTCGCCGCATGGATTGCGGACCGCATGATGGCCCCCATGGCCTATGTGCGTAAAAAGCCCAAGGGCTTTGGCCGCAATGCGCAGATTGAAGGCGATGTGCCCGAAGGCATGCGCACCCTGCTGGTGGAAGACCTGACCACGGACGGTTCTTCCAAGGTGCAGTTCGCCAATGCCCTGCGCAATGCAGGCGCGATCGTGGACCACACATTCGTCGTGTTCTTCTACGGCGTGTTCCCCGGCGCCTACCGTACGCTGGCTGACATGAACATCAGCCTGCATGCCCTGTGCACATGGTGGGACGTGCTGGAAGCCTGCGCGGGCAAGCCCTATTTCTCAGAAAAGGATGCAGCCGAGGTCCGCCGCTTCCTTGAAGATCCCTGCGCATGGTCCGCAAAGCATGGTGGCGTGGGCAGCGCGGAAGAAGCGCTGGCGCTCAAGGCCAAGCGCGACGCCGGAGCCTGATCCGCATCCCTGCTGATGTCGCGTATCCTGGCTTTTGATTCCGGTATCGGGGGGCTGGGCGTTGTCGCCCGGTTGCGCACGCTCCTGCCCGCCGTTCCGATTGACTATCTGGCCGATACCGCCGTCTTTCCCTATGGGGAACAGCCCGATGCGCTCCTGCGGGAGCGCATCGTCAGGCTTCTGGGCCATGCCATCACCCGGCTGAAACCCGATGTGGTGGTCATTGCCTGCAATACCGCCAGCACCCTTGCGCTGGACGGCCTGCGCGCTGCCTATGCCGTGCCCTTTGTCGGGTGCGTGCCCCCAATCAAATGGGCGGCGGATCATACCCGTACCGGCACGATTGGCCTGCTGGCTACGCGCGCGACAGTGCGCCGTCCCTATCTGCATGATCTACAGATGCGTTTTGCACCGGCCTGCACGCTGCTGGCCCATGGTGCGCGCCATCTGGCGGATATGGGGGAAGCCGCATTCCGGCAGATCCCGCCCGACCCCGAACGACTGAAAGCCGAACTGGCTGGCCTGTTTGGCCAACCGGGTGGCGAGCATATTGATGTCGTGGGCATTGGCTGCACCCACTACACCTTTGTGCTTGATGCCATGCGGGCGCTGGGACCGGCTGATGTAACATGGCTGGACCCCGCCCCTGCGGTTGCAAGACAGGCCGCCCGCATGCTGGCGACATGCAGTTTCCCCCTACGGGAAACCATACCTGCCAGAGCCGAGCAGGTGCTGTTCACCGCAATGCCCGCTGATCTGGATGCCCTGCTGCCGGGTCTGGGCCATATGGGGTATGACGCCAGCAATATCGGCTTTTTTGACGAAGACGGGGCTGAGGCCCCTCGAAAGATGACTGCCCCATAAAAGGGGGCGTCTTCCAAAGCTTTTTGAAAAAAGCTTCACCAGAAATTTTCTTATGATTTCTGGATGTTTTCTGAACAGGGGCGGCTTTCACCGCCCCTGTCCGGGGTCAACGCAGGCGGTTGACCGTGTAGCTTGCCGTATCCTGCAAAAGCTGGCGCAGGCGGCCCGGCGGGAAGATCGACAGGGCCTCGCAGGCTGCCTGTGCATATTCCGTCGCACGGTCCAGGGTGATGCGGATCGCATCGGTCTTTTCAATCAGGCTAAGCGCATGATCCAGATCGTCGGGACGCTGCTCGCTTTCCTCAATCACGCGCTGCCAGAAGGCACGGTCTTCCTCCGATCCCGCGGCATAGGCCGCCAGCACCGGCAGGGTGATCTTGCCTTCACGGAAATCATCGCCCACCGTCTTGCCCAGACGGGCCTGATCGGCGGCGTAATCCAGCGCGTCATCCACAAGCTGGAACGCCATGCCCAGATTGGTGCCATAGGATTCAAGCGCGCGTTCCTCACGCTCGTCACGTTCGGCCACAACCGCCCCCACACGGCAGGCTGCGGCGAACAGGGCCGCCGTCTTGCCATGGATGACTTCCAGATACTGGTCGATCCTGGTGGAAAGATCGTTCTGGGTGGACATCTGCAGCACCTCCCCTTCCGCGATCGTGGCGGAAGCGGAGGAGAGGATGTTCATGACCTTGAGAGAACCGTCATCGGTCATGAGCTGGAAGGAGCGGGCGAACAGGAAATCGCCCACCAGCACCGATGCCTTGTTGCCGAATACGGCGTTGGCGCTCGCCATGCCGCGACGCAGGGCGCTTTCGTCCACCACGTCATCATGCAGCAGGGTCGCGGTATGGATAAACTCCACACAGGCTGCCAGCGCCACGTGCCGCTGATGGGTGGCATCGGGCTGGTAACCGCACAGCCGCGCAGAGGCCAGCGTCAGCAGCGGCCGCAGCCGCTTGCCGCCAGCGGCGACCAGATGGGCCGCAAGTTGGGGAATAAGCGCAACCGGGCTGTCCATCCGCTCGACAATGGCGCGATTGCACGCAGCCATGTCATCAGCGAGATATTCCGCCAGATCGCGCAGGGCGACTTCTGATCCATCTGCCATCGGGCGGCGAGCCCCTTCGTCTTTCTGACTTGCCGTTTCGTCGGATTCCGGCAGACTAACTGCTAGGGCCAAAAGGTTACTCTCCGGGTTCCGAATGTATGAACATGAATATGAGTATATGGGCGGCGCTGGAATAACGGTCAAGCGGGAGCAGACAGGCATGGGGTCCGGGGCGGGTGATTTGCTGCCCGCGCCACCTGTCGGCCTGCCCCCGGTCTCGACCGGTGCGCTGCTGGGCGGAAAGGTGATCTATCGCCAGTTTATCACGGGAAACAGGACCGGACTGGAACCGGTTCTGATGGCCGCTTTCGTGCCTGCGCGCGCCGGTCAGACCGTGCTGGAGGGTGGATGCGGCGCTGGCGCAGGGCTGCTCTGCCTGACGAATCGGATATCCGGTCTTGCCGGAATCGGGCTGGAGCATGACACGGCGACCGCCGCGCTCGCCGGTCATAATTTCGAACTGAACGGACGCCACGACCTGCGCGTATGCGCTGCCACCATTCCCGCCCTGCCTGATGATCCCCTGCTGTCAGGGCCGGGCAAGCGCCGGATCGACCATGCTTTTGCCAATCCGCCATGGCATGGGCATGATTCGTCCCCTTCGCCCCATCTGCGCCGTGATCTTGCCCGCCGCCTGCCCGCAGGCACGCTGGTGGGATGGGTAAACGCCCTTGGCAGCCAGCTTCGCCATCATGGCACGCTGACACTCGCCCTGCCCGCCACGCTGCTGGCCACGGGGATCGCCGCCATGGAAGACGCCGGGCTGGGACGGATCAGGATTTTCCCATGCTGGCCCCGGCAGGACCGCCCGGCGCGTATCGTGCTGCTACAGGGATGCGCGAACGCACGCGCGGGCAGCGAAATGCTGCCCGGACTGGTTCTGCATGAAGCCGATGGCCGCTTTACCGCCGCCACCCGCGCGGTGCTGGAAGATGGAGCCGCCCTGCTGCCCTGATCCGGGCAAAGGGCGGCCCTGCCGGCGGTTCAGTCGGCGAAAGCTTCTTCCCACGTGCCGGTGGTCGAGGCACGGCTGTATTCGGTCGCCCGGTTTTCAAAGAAATTGGCGTGTTCGACCGCGTTGATCATCTCATCCACCCACGGCAGCGGGTTGGTGGCGACATCATAGATGCCATCAAGCCCGAGTTGTCCCAGACGGCGGTTGGCGACAAAGCGGATGTACTGCTTGACCTGGCCGGCATCCAGCCCTTCGACCGCGCCCATTTCAAACGCGAGGTCGATGAAGGCGTCCTCGTGTTCGACAATGTCGCGGCAGATCTGGCGGATGTCGTCACGCAGCGTATCGGTCCAGATTTCCGGATTTTCCTGCACGAAGACCCGGAACAGCCGCGCCATCGAATCACAGTGCAGGGATTCGTCACGCACGGACCACGAGACGATCTGCCCCATGCCCTTGAGCTTGTTGAAACGCGGGAAGTTCAGCAGGATCGCGAAGGATGCGAAAAGCTGGAGCCCTTCGGTAAATGCGCCAAAAGCCGCGAGCGTGCGGGCAATCTGGTAGTTATCGGAGACCGAGAATTTCTGCATGTAGTCATATTTATCCTTCATTTCCTTATAGCTAAGGAAAGCGGAATACTCGGTCTCGGGCATGCCGATGGTATCGAGCAGATGACTGTAGGCAGCGATATGGATCGTTTCGATATTGGAAAAGGCTGACAGCATCATCAGCACTTCAGTCGGTTTGAACACCTGACTGTAGTGCTTCATGTAGCAGTTGTTCACCTCCACATCCGCCTGCGTGAAGAAGCGGAAGATCTGGGTGACCAGATGGCGTTCGCTTTCGCTCAGCGTGCGGTGCCAGTCCTTCACGTCATCGGCCAGCGGCACCTCCTCGGGCAGCCAGTGGACGCGCTGCTGCGTCAGCCACGCATCATAGGCCCAGGGGTAGCGGAAGGGCTTGTAGACGGGGTTTGAGGTCAGCAGGTTATGTTCCTGCCTGGTCGTGGCATCTGCGCCGGGGGCGTTGTCGGTCATGGCCATGCCTGTCCTGTACATCGATATGCGCCCCCCGGCCCGGACAGGCTGGGGAACGCATGGAATACTATATCAAGGGTGGAATGCCCCGCCTTACTGGCAGGCTAGGCATTCCTCGTAATCGGTGGAAGTGCCCGTGGCCGCCGGAGCGGGCGCGGAGCCTTCCTTCTGGGTCATGTCACGCTTTTCCTGTCCGTCGCTTACCGCATCGGCGCGCTGGATGGACAGCGAACGGCAGTAATACAGCGACTTCACGCCCCGCTTCCATGCCATGTAATGGATCTGGTGCAGGTCGCGCTTGTTCACGTTGGCGGGCAGGAAGATGTTGATCGACTGCGCCTGACAGATGAACGGCGCACGGTCGGCGGCATGTTCGATCACCCAGCGCTGGTCCAGTTCAAACGCGGTCTTGAACACGTCCTTTTCCTGCTGGGTCAGGAAATCCAGATGCTGCACGCTGCCCTTGTTCAGGGTGATGGAGGACCAGATATCGCTGGTGTTCTTTCCCTTTTCGGTCAGCAGGCGGTCAAGGTGGCGGTTGCGCACGGTGAAAGAACCCGACAGCGTCTTCTGCAGGAACACATTGGCCGCGATCGGTTCAATGCCGGGGCTGGCATTGCCCGCGATAATCGAAATCGACGCCGTGGGTGCAATCGCCATCTTGTTGGAAAAGCGTTCCATCACACCGTATTCGGCGGCATCGGGGCACGGCCCACGTTCCTGCGCCAGTTTGATGGACGCCGCATTCGCCTGCTCACGGATATGCTTGAATATCTTGCGGTTCCACACCTTGGCTACAACGCTTTCGAACGGCACGTTATTGGCCTGAAGGAAGGTATGGAAACCCATGACCCCCAGCCCTACCGAACGTTCGCGCATGGCGGCGTAGCGGGCGCGTTCCATATCGTCAGGCGCGCGGTCGATGAAATCCTGCAGCACGTTATCGAGGAACAGCATCACGTCCTCGATGAACTGCGGTTCGTCCTTCCACTCATCCCATGTCTCAAGGTTGAGCGAGGACAGGCAGCACACCGCCGTACGTTCCCGGCCATGATGGTCCATGCCAGTGGGCAGCGTGATTTCCGCGCACAGGTTGGATGTCTTGACCTCCAGCCCCGCCAGCTTGTGGTGTTCGGGACGGGCATTGTTCACATGGTCGGAATAGATGATGTACGGCTCACCCTGTTCCATGCGCGCGGTCAGAATCCGGATCCACAGCGCCCGCGCCGAAATCTTGCGGATGACCGTATTGTCCTTGGGCGAAAGCAGCGCCCATTCCGCATCGTCCGCCACCGCGCGCATGAACGCATCGGACACCAGCACGCCGTGGTGCAGGTTGAGCGCCTTACGGTTGGGATCGCCGCCGGTCGGACGGCGCAGTTCGATGAATTCCTCGATCTCGGGGTGCCAGACCGGCAGGTATACCGCAGCCGATCCACGGCGCAGCGATCCCTGGCTGATCGCCAGCGTCAGGCTGTCCATCACGCGGATGAAGGGGATGACACCGGATGTCTTGCCGTTACGGCCCACATTCTCGCCAATCGAACGCAGGTTGCCCCAGTAGGAGCCGATGCCCCCACCCTTGGAGGCCAGCCATACATTCTCGTTCCACAGGTCGACAATGCCGCGCAGGCTGTCATTCGCTTCGTTCAGGAAGCACGAAATGGGCAGGCCGCGCGTGGTGCCACCATTGGACAGCACCGGGGTTGCGGGCATGAACCAGTGGCGGGAAATATAATCATACAGCCGCTGCGCATGGGCTGCATCGGCACCGTAATAGGACGCAACCCGCCCGAACAGGTCCTGATAGCTTTCACCCGGCAGGAGATAGCGGTTATCAAGCGTGGCCTTGCCAAATGCCGTCAGCAGCGCATCGCGGGAATGGTCCACGCGCACGGGATGATGACCGGGCAGCTGGACCACGTTATCCAGCATGTCAGACATTGTCTCACTGTCCTTTCCCCGGACGCTACCGTCCCCGTAGGCAGAACAGTCGGACATGCCTTCGGATACGTCATCCAGGACCATTTACATTCTCCGTAATCGGCTCGTGCCAATGCACAGGGTCTTTCGAGCCTGTGGCTGGGGGCAAGGTTTTCTGATTTGCCCCCTATATATGGACCACCGCGCGCCCGATTGCACTATATAATGTAGGGGACAAAATTGTGGACGGATTGTCCGAATCAGCGGGGAAGCTGGGTCAAGCACGAAAAGGGGCAGAATATTTTTTAAATTTTCCGCCCCGACGCCATCAGGATTCCAGGGTGCCCCAGCGCGCCGTCGCCGCGTCATCCTGCGCCCGGGGTTCGACCCACGCGCTGCGACCATTTCCGAATTCCTCGCGTTTCCAGAAGGGTGCGCTGGTCTTGAGCCAGTCCATCATGAATTCGGTCGCATCGAAGGCGGCACTGCGATGCGCGGCGGCACATAATACCAGCACGATGGGCATGCCCACCTCCAGCCGCCCTACGCGATGGATGACCGTGCAGCCAACCAGCCCGAATCGCGCACATGCCGATTCGGCGATGCGCTGCATCATGGACTCGGTCATGCCGGGATAATGTTCAAGTTCCAGCGCACACAGCCCGTCACCGCCACGGACGATGCCGGTGAATGCGGCAACCCCGCCCACACTCTCCTGCCCGTCCAGCAGCAGGGTGGTTTCATGGCCGGAATCGAAGACTTCGGCCTGAACCCGGATCGTGATGCGCGGCATGACCGGATCAGCCCCCCGTGACCGGGGGGAAGAAGGCAATTTCGTCATTGGCGGCGATGGGGGCCGAAATGGCGGCGAAACTCTGGTTGACGGCAACGCGGATCAGTTCGGGCCGGGCAAAGATTTCGCCATATTCACCACCACGGGCACGCAACTGGTCAACCAGATCCTGCACGGAACGCGCGCCCTGTGGCAGGTCCAGCGTTTCACCTGAACGACCGAGCCGGTCCCGCAGCCATGCAAAATAGAGAATGCGCAGCATTCCGGTCTTATCTCCCTTAACGCCAGGCCGAAAACTGACAGCCACTCGCTGTCAGGGGGTCTGCTGTTCCTGCACCGTGCCGTCTGATGCGACCACGGTATTGGTGCCATCGCCGTTGGGCACGATGATGGCCGTATCCGACACGCCCTTATGCGTCGGCGATGCCCCCGAAGACAATGCAGAAACGCGCGCCCCCTGCCCCGGCATGGCAAGCAGCACGCCATCGTTGCCGATCTGCATCTCCCCACCCGCGGGCAGGTCCTGCTCTCGCACCGCCATGCGCGCGCCGACCGTTGTGCCGGATGTATCGTCCGTATCCGCCAGCATCGACTGCCCCCGGGGCACGACCGGCCATATATTGGTTTCCTGCGGCAGGATCGGCAGCACCTGTGGCGCTTCGCCCGCCACGCGCCGCATGTTTTCCACATCGGCACGCGGAGTATTGGGAAGCGAGCCGGGCAGTTCCGTATTGTCGGACAGGATTTTGCCGAATCCACCGCATCCCGCCAGACCGACCAGCACTGGCAGCATCAAGACATGGCGCACCGTTCTTCCCCCTTGACCTGTCTGGCAACAGGCGGGCGCATCGGCCCGCAGGAAAGAACAACAACGATACGCGTTAATTTTTCATGTAGGTCAGGAAGATAATTTGGTCGCGCCCGTACCGGTTCCGTTGACGTGGCGCAGCCCGGTGGACAGGTAATCCCACCCGGTGATGAGGGTCAGCGCCGCCGCGATCCACATCATTACCGCCCCCAGCGCATCAACCGGCAGCCAGCCGATATGCAGCAGGGCCGCCGTGCTGTCCCCGGCCAGCAGGAAGCCGATGGCCGTCATCTGGAATCCGGTTTTCCATTTTGCCAGCCGCGTTACCGGCAGCCCCACACGGGTCGCTGCCAGATATTCACGCAGGCCGCTGACCAGAATTTCGCGTGAAAGGATGATGATGGCCGGATACAGGCAGCCATAGGGCAGCCGCCCCAGCCCAGCCATGACCATGAGCGAGGCACCGACCAGCAGCTTGTCCGCAATGGGGTCGAGCATCCGGCCCAGATCGGAATTCTGGTTCCACGCCCGCGCCAGCTTTCCGTCCAGATAATCCGTGATCCCCGCAAGGATGAACAGCACGCAGGCCGCGCAATCGGTCTGCGGGGTATGGATGACGACCAGTCCCACAACAATGGGAACCACGACAATGCGGGACAGGGTCAGGAGATTGGGCAGGTCGGTAAGCATGCTGATACTGCTATAGCCAAGGATGAGGAAAAATCGAAATACCGATAACGCCTGTCAGGCAGGTTCTGCGCTCACACCTGCATGACAGGCGCTCAGTCCCCTGTCCAGTCCGGATGGAAATATCCGTATATGGCGCGCGCCATGTCACGGTTGATGCCAGGCGCATTTTCCAGTTCCCCCAGCCCCGCCTGCCGCACACTGCGCGCCGAGCCGAAGTGATTGAGCAGCGCACGCTTGCGTGCCGGACCAACGCCGGGAATATCATCCAGTTCCGAGCGCACCAGCGTCCTGGACCGCCCCGCGCGGTGGGTGGTGATGGCAAACCGATGGGCTTCATCACGCAGGCGCTGAAGGTAGTACAGGACCGGGTCGCGCAGCGGGAGCTGGAAGGGTGGACGGTCAGCCATATGGAACCACTCCCGCCCCGCGTCACGATCCGGCCCCTTGGCAATGGCCACCAGCGTCACGCCCGTCACCCCCAGTTCATCCAGAACCGCCCGCACGGCTGAATACTGCCCCGCACCGCCATCGATCAGCAGGATGTCGGGCCAGTCTTCGGGGCGGTTGCCTTCTTCCCGGTCGCGCAGGGCGCGGCGAAACCGGCGTTCCAGCACTTCGCGCATCATGCCGAAGTCATCGCCCGGCGTGACCGGTCCCTTGATGGAAAACTTGCGGTAGGCACGTTTGTCGAACCCTTCCGGCCCGCCAACCACCATCACGCCATAGGCATTCGCGCCCTGAATGTGGCTGTTATCGTAGGTCTCGATCCGCCTGGGCGGGGCATCCAGCCCGAACAGGTCGGCAACCCCCTGAAGCAGCCGGGCCTGCCCGGCACTTTCGGCCAGCCTGCGTTCCAGCGCTTCGCGCGCGTTGATTTCGGCATGTTCGATCACGCCGCGCTTTTCCCCGCGCTGCGGATGGGTGATTTCCACCTTGCGCCCGCGCCGTATGCTGAGGGCGGATGTCAGCACATCGCATTCCGGCAGGTCCTGATTGACCAGCACCTGCGCGGGGGGCGGCTTGTCATCGTAAAACTGCCCGATGAAGGCGGCCAGCACGTCGGGCGCGCTTTCATCGCGCGCATGGCTGGGAAAAAACGCGCGATTGCCGTTGTTGCGCCCGCCGCGGATGAAGAACACCTGAATGCAGGACTGTCCTGCAATCTGCCAGATGGCGATGATGTCCGCATCGCTCACGGTAGAGGGATTGATCACGCTGGAATCCTGCTGCAGCGCGGACAGGCCGCGTATCCGGTCACGGATGGCGGCGGCGCGCTCGAACTCCAGCGCCTCGGCGGCCTGTTCCATCTCCCGGCCCAGTTCCTCGCGCAGGTGGGTGCTTTTTCCGGCAAGAAAGTTACGGGCCTCGCGCGCCAGTTCGGCATATTCCTCACGGCTTATGCGGTCGGTGCAGGGCGCGGAACAGCGGTGGATCTGGTGCAGCAGGCACGGACGGGTGCGGCCCTGCATTTCACTGTCGGAACATGAACGCAGCAGGAAAGTCCGCTGAAGCAGGTTGAGCGTCTGGTTGACCGACCATGCGGACGCAAATGGCCCCCAGTACGACGCCCCCTTGACCGGCTTGCCCCGATGTTTGCTGATCTGGGGGAAATCGTGCCGGTCGGTCAGCATGATCCATGGATAGCTTTTGTCGTCACGCAGCAGGATATTGTAACGCGGCTGCATGCGCTTGATGTAATTGGCCTCCAGCAACAGGGCTTCGGCCTCGGTATGGGTCGTGACGATTTCCATGCTGCCCGTTTCGGACACCATGCGGCGCAACCGTTCGGTCAGGCGGCTGACATGGGTATACGACGTCACCCGTTTTTTCAGGTTCAGCGCCTTGCCCACATACAGCACATCGCCTTTCGGCCCCAGCATGCGGTACACGCCGGGCGATTGCGGCATGGTCTGCAGGGCATGGTGAATCGCTTCCACCCCTTTGGGACGGGTGGAGGGGGCTGAAATGGCTGTTGTCATGGATGGTAGCCGTTCATCCACCGATGATGTGGATAAGTCTGTGGAGCAGAAGCAGAAAAAAACGTGCGGATGGCGGTTTTCCTTTCCTGAACTTGGATTGCCCAAAAAAACATCACTAATGCTAACCCATTGGTTTTAAATAAATATATTTGGAAACCCATAGACCGGAACAAAATTCCTTCGCAACATTAGCCAAATTTAACCCTGTCAACCCCACAAGTGGACAAATTGTGGCATCCCTGTGTTCAAGAGGGTTGTTTTCCTTTTCACACGAAATATCAGCCGCCTTTTGCAATTCGTTCCTGTTTTTGTCCTGCCCGCTTCCCGATGGTGGCAAAAATATTCTTGTCAGCCCGCGCCGGATCGGCAATGCACCCGATATGCGTATCATCACCTGGAATATCAATTCCCTTCGCCTGCGGATGCCCCTGCTGGAACAGCTCTGCCGGGATACGGCACCCGATATGGTGTGCCTGCAGGAAACCAAGGTACCGGACAATCTGTTCCCCATGGAACAGGTCCGGGCGCTGGGATTCGATCATGTCGTTTTCCGGGGCATGAAGGGGTATAACGGGGTCGCCATCCTGTCACGCCAGCCCGTAACCGTGCTGGAGGATACACCCGACTGGTGCCAGCGCGGCGACTGCCGCCATATCGCCGTGCGCCATGGCGCGGGCGCGGACGCCATTGATGTGCATGACTTCTACGTCCCCGCGGGCGGCGATATTCCCGATCCGGTGGAAAATCCGAAATTCGCGCACAAACTCGCCTTTATCGAAGAAGCGCGGCACTGGTTTTCCGCCCGCGCGATGCGGCGCACGGTTCTGGTGGGGGATCTGAACATCGCCCCGCTGGAACATGATGTGTGGAGCCACAAACAACTGCTCAAGATCGTCAGCCATACGCCCGTGGAGGCTGAGGGACTGCTGAAATGGCAGGATACCGGTTTTGTTGACGCCATGCGTCACTTCGTCCCGGCCAGCGAGAAGCTTTATACGTGGTGGTCGTATCGCAACCGGGACTGGAGCGCATCGAACCGTGGGCGCCGCCTGGACCATGTATGGGTCACGCCGGACCTGAAGGACGCGCTGCGTGGCATGGAAGTGCTTCGCCCCGCCCGTGACTGGGACAAGCCATCCGACCATGTGCCGGTCATTGTCGATCTTGCCGTCTAGCAGCGTTTTTTCGACACAGGGCGGGAAGAAACAGGCCACCGGTTAACGCCCGATGTGGATGGCTTCCCCCTGAAATGCGACCGGGCCACCCATAACAGGTGGCCCGTCATAATCAGCCTGTAAATCCAGGGGCGAGCGTCCTCAGGCGAGGACCGTCTTGCCACCTTCGGGGTCCAGACGGTAACCGCCCCCTTCCGTCACCAGCAGCGTGGCGTTGGTGGGGTCCGGCTCGATCTTCTGGCGCAGGCGGTAGATATGGGTTTCCAGCGTGTGGGTGGTGACCGCTGCGTTGTAACCCCATACCTCGTTCAGCAGTACCTGACGGGGCACGGGACGCGTGCCGGCGCGGTACAGGAACTTCAGGATGGCCGCTTCCTTCTCCGTCAGGCGGATGCGGCGGTTCTTCGCCGTTTCCTGCAGAAGCTTGGCGGACGGGCGGAAGATATAAGGCCCGATAGCGAAAACCGCGTCCTCGCTGTTTTCAAAAATACGCATCTGCGCGCGCAGACGGGCCAGAAGTTCCGCGATACGGAACGGCTTGGCGACATAGTCATTCGCCCCGGCGTCAAGCCCGCGCACGACATCCGTTTCATCATCGGAACCGGTCAGGATGATGATGGGAATGCGCTTGCCCTTGCGGCGCAGCTCGGCGCAGAAATCGCGGCCATCCCCGTCGGGAAGGGAAACATCCAGAATAATTGCATCGAACCGGGCGCCCGGCGTCTGCAGTTTCTCCCAGGCTTCGGCGACGGAGCCAGCCTCGATCGCTTCAAATTCACCATCAACCTGTAGCTGTTCAACGAGCATTTGACGTAAAGTCTGATCGTCGTCCGCTATCAGTATGGGACGTGCTCCTGCCATCGAACCCTCTTTATCACTTTAGTCCCGGCCCGTTATCGGTCCGGTCTTTGTCTTGCCTGTTCATGCCCGGCCCCACAACCCCCGGTCATGATGCCGTACGCAGTCAGATCAGGGCCGGAGATAAACATAAATACGACCCAATCCAGAGGAATCCATGATACGCGCAATTTTGCAAACGAATACAGGGCTGGATGCACAACTGCATTGCATGCGCGAAATTGTTCCCGCCATCATCGGCGCGGGGGGCATAAAAAACCACAAAACTGAGGGAGATCACGCAACGCCTGCCGGTATTCTGCCGCTGCGGCGGGTTTTCTACCGCGCGGACCGCGTGTCATCACCAGTCTGTCATCTGCCGGTTGAACCCCTCTCCGCGTTTGATGGATGGTGCGATGACCCCACCCATCCCGACTATAACCGCCATATCACGCTGCCCCATTCCGCCCGCCATGAGCGGCTCTGGCGGGACGATCACGTTTACGACATCATCGTGGTACTTGGTTATAACGACGCGCCTGTACGCCGTGGCGCGGGGTCGGCCATATTCATGCACCTGCCGCCCGCCGGTGGCAGACCGACGGAAGGCTGCATCGCCCTGCCCGAACCCGTGCTGCGTCACCTGCTGGCGGCGGGACTGGGGGAAATCGAGGTCAGGCCGGTATAGGCGCCGCCATCTGTGGCGCATCCGGCGCTACGGCCTCTTCTGGCGGCACGTAGGTAATGATGATGTCACCCGCCGCAGGCTCGATCGGGGTTACGTCCTCGGCCGAAAAGACCCAGATCGCGGTTCCCTTGCGAATAATCATGAACAGCATGACCGGATCAGAGGGTAACGGGTTTTCATCCTCGTTATCGGATTCTTCGATGACGTGGCTGCTAAAACGCCAGCCTTTCGCATAAAGGGAATCGATCAGGGAGAAATTCCAGCCCGGTTCCCCCAGCACCTTCCCGCGCGAATCCCGGCTCAGGCCATGATACAGGTCCAGGCGCGCCAGTCCCGGACTGACCTGAAACACACGCTGCCGCCCCAGATCAGGCGCCATGCGCGCGCAGACAAGACCGTTATAGATGGCATCCGGCGTCGCCGCGATCAGGTAATCCGCAGGCCGCTCCTCAAGGCTCTCCTGTCCTTCGACCGATAACAGTTCCGCCTTGAGCACCGGCACGCCAAACCGCGCGGCCTTGTCCAGTGCCGGGGCATAGGTATCGACCAGCAGCACCGGCACTCCCACCTCGTGCACCACGCGGGCAAGGTTGGTGGACCACGCATTGGCCCCCATGATGGCCAGCGCCGGTTCATCAGACAGCGTAAGCCGCAGCGCGCGCGCCAGTGGACGCAGCGAGAAGCCATGCAGGATCATGGTCGACGCGATCAGGGCGAACACGGCGGGCGTAATCAGGTCCGCCCCCGGATAACCCGCTTCCTGCAACTGCAACCCGACCACCCCCGCCACGGCGGCGGCCACGATCCCGCGCGGCGCGATCCAGCCCACGAACAGCCGCTCCTGCCATGACATGCTGGCCCCGATGGTGGACAGGAAAATACCCAGCGGGCGCACCACGAACATGACCGTAAGTGTCAGCGCCATGATCGGCAGGGAAAGCTGGTTCAGCAGGGTACGCTGCAAATCGGCCGTCAGCAGGACAAACAGGCATGAAACCACGATCACGCCGAGGGATTCCTTGATGCGCTGCAGTTCCGACATGCCCGAGACCTGCAGGTTGGCCAGCGCCATGCCGAACACGGTCGCCGCCATAAGCCCTGCCCCCTGCATGACCAGATTGCACACCGCCGCAACCCCCACGGCGAAGGCCAGGATCATCGGGATACGCAGGATCTCGGGCAGCAGATCGCGTGAGGAGAGGAATTTGATCAGCAGGGCGGCAAAGACACCACATCCGATCGCAACCATGGTGGCGAACAGTAGTTGCGGCCCGATCTCGACCGCTTCCAGCGAAATGCCCCCCATATGCGAAGGCCGGATCAGCAGGTATTCCAGAACCAGCGTCGCAAGGATGGCCGCAATCGGGTCATTGACGATGGCTTCCCACCGCAGGAAGGCCGCCACCCGGGGTTGCAGCTTGGTATGCCGCAGCAGCGGCAGCACCACGGTCGGCCCGGTCACGACCACGATCGCGCCAAACAGCCATGCCGTGCCCCAGTTCAGGTGCCCGACATAATGCGCGGCAATGGATGCAAGTACCCAGTTGACCGGCAGGGCCGCCGCAGTCAGCCGCAGCACCCCTTCCCCCGATTCACGCCACTGGCGCAGGTTCAGGGCGAGTCCTCCCTCGAACACGATGAAGGCCACGGCCATGGAAACCAGGGGATGGAAATAGGGGCCAATGGTCGCCGCCGGATGCAGCATCCCCACCCCCGGCCCGTAAAACAGCCCGAGGGCGAACAGCAGCACGATGGCAGGTAGCTGAAAGCGCCACGCCACCCACTGCGCGGCGATCCCGCCGCCCAGAACGCACAGAATTCCTATGGCAAGGTTTGTGGCCTGCATGCCCGTATCCCACTTTGTTGCAAACACCCCTGCCGCCTGGCCGGCATCCAGTTCATGCGCGTAAATACGACCGGGCGTAATGGTTCGTGTATATCAGGATTTACGCTGCATCATGGCAGCAAAAAAGCCATCCGTATGATGCTGGCGGGGGGTAAGGCTGACCTGACCATCCGTACTCAGTCCGGGCGGCAGGTCATCATGTTCCGAATCAGGGGGAACCAGTGCGAAGTCGGGATTACGCGCCAGAAAGGCCGTGATCTGGTCCGTATTTTCTTCGCGCAGCACGGAACACGTCGCATAGACCATGCGTCCGCCGGGACGGACCAGTGCTGCGGCACGGTCAATGATTTCGGCCTGTTTGGCGATCAGTTCCAGCAGGTCCTGTTCACGCAGGCGCAGGCGGGCATCAGGGTTACGGCGCCACGTACCCGTGCCCGTGCATGGCGCATCGACCAGAACACGGTCGAAACTGCCGCTACGCCGACGCGCCCAGCGGTCGCCCGCTACCAGCAGGTGACGTTCGGCATTATGCACGCCCGCACGGCGCAGGCGGCGCACCGCCCCTTCCAGCCGGGGTTCGGATACGTCGCAGGCCACGATATGACCGCGATTTTCCATGGTCATGGCCATGCCCAGCGTCTTGCCCGCAGCACCCGCGCAATAATCCAGCACCCGCATGCCCGGTCGCGCACCAACGGCCGCGACGACAAGCTGGCTGCCTTCGTCCTGTATTTCGATCAGGCCACTGCGGAAAGCAGCGCTGGATGTAACCGGCAGGCGCCCCGTTACCCGCAACCCCCAGGGGGAAAGCGTGGTCTCCACGGCATGAATACCCTCCGTCCCCAGTGCCGCGCGCGCCGTGGGACGGTCGGACTTGAGCAGGTTTACACGCAGGTCGAGTGTCGCTTCACCTTCCATGGCCGCCAGTTCGGCTTCCAGCGCATCGCCGAACGTGCGTTCCAGCCGGGGCAGCAGCCAGTCGGGCACTTCCAGCCTGACGGCGCGCGGCATGTCCGGATGGAGCAGGTCCTGCCCCCGCAGCCGGTCATACAGCCGCCGCTCCGGTCCGGTCAGGCCCAGCGGGGCATAGCGTTCACCCGTAAAAAGATCATCGGGGTTTTCACGCCCCTGTGGCCCCAGCGCCATCATCGCCAGCGCCAGCAGACGGGGCGTCGGCTGCATGTCAGCGTTTTCAATCCACCAGTGCAGCCTGCGCCAGTGCCGCAGGATGCCCCACACCCGCGCCGATATGGCCCGGCGGTCGCCCCCGCCGATATAGCGCCGTTCACGGAAGAAGGCATTGGCCAGAGCGTCCGCCGGTCGCAGCGGCGTCGCCTCCATTGCGGTAAGAAGATCAATGGCGGCGGAAAGCCGTGCGCTGGGTGTCATGGATTATGGAACCGTTATACTGTCATGAAACCGGCAGGGTCAGTCCTGCCGGTAGTTCGGGGCTTCACGCGTGATGGACACGTCATGCACGTGACTTTCACGCAGGCCCGCGCCGGTAATCCGGCGGAAGCGCGCGCGTTTCTGCAGGTCGGCCACCGTAGCGGACCCGGTATAGCCCATACCTGCGCGCAGGCCACCCACCAGTTGATGGATCACGGCACCCATCGCGCCCTTGTACGCAACGCGGCCTTCGATCCCTTCGGGGACCATCTTGTGCGTGTCCTTGATGTCCTGCTGGAAATAGCGGTCAGCCGAACCACGGGACATGGCGCCAAGGCTGCCCATGCCACGATAGGATTTATAGGTCCGTCCCTGATACAGGAACACCTCGCCCGGGGCTTCTTCCGTCCCCGCCAGCAGCGAGCCGATCATGACCACGTCAGCACCCGCGCCGATCGCCTTGACGATATCGCCCGAGGTACGCACGCCACCATCGGCAATGGCAGGCACATCGAGTTCATGACAGGCCGCAGAGGTTTCCATAACAGCGGAAAACTGCGGTACGCCCACGCCAGCGACCACGCGCGTGGTGCAGATCGACCCCGGCCCGATACCGACCTTTACGCAATCGGCACCAGCGCCGATCAGCGCCCGCGCGGCTTCCGGCGTTGCGACGTTACCGGCGATGATCTGGATGTCATTCTCGATCGCGCGGATACGCTCGATGGTTTTCAGCACGCCAGCGGAATGGCCGTGGGCGGTGTCGATCACCACCACGTCCACGCCTGCCCCGATCAGTTCACGTGCGCGGACCACCCCGTCATCACCCACACCCGTCGCGGCTGCGCAGAGCAGACGGCCAAGGCTGTCCTTGTTGGCCTGCGGATACTGCACCGCACGGTCCATATCCTTGACGGTGATGAGACCGATGCAGCGGTCTTCATCATCAATGACCAGCAGTTTTTCGATCCGGTGGCGGTGCAGAAGCTGGCGGGCCTGATCGCGGTCGGCATTGTTGCGCACGGTCACAAGGTTTTCGCGCGTCATGAGTTCATACACGCGCTGCGCCGGATCGGTGGCGAAGCGGACATCGCGGTTGGTCAGGATGCCGACCAGACGGTTGGTCTCACGCTCGACCACCGGCAGACCGCTTATGCCGTGGCGGGACATGATGGCGTTGACTTCCGCCAGCGTCTGGTCCGGGTACACCGTGACAGGATTGACCACCATGCCGGATTCGAAGCGCTTGACGCGACGGACCTGTTCGGCCTGCTGTTCAACGGTCAGGTTTTTGTGGATGACACCCAGGCCCCCGTTCTGGGCCATGGCAATGGCCATGCTGTCTTCGGTCACGGTATCCATGGCCGAGGAAATGAGCGGAATGTTCAGGGTGATCTTGCGGGTCAGCCGGGTCCTGGTCGATGTCTGCGAAGGCAGGACACTCGATTCGTCGGGAACGACCAGCACATCATCAAACGCCAGGGCCTCGCGGATGCGATCCTCAAGCCGGGGAGCAGATGTGTTTTTCTGAATGGAAGACATGATGCAGGGGCCTCGTCAGCAGATGGCGGCTTCCCCGCGCCTCGGGTCACCGACCGTTGGCGCACCCTCATAGGGTGCGAAACCGCTGCTGGCAAGCATTACACGCATGGTCCGTACGTTTTCTGCCCCCCGTGGCCCGTACACGGTGCGGGATCAGGCGTACAGCCGCATCCCGTCATAGGCGGCCTCGACCCCTGCAGGCAGGTTTTCCTGCATCCAGCCCCAGTCCATGTCCGGCCCCATATGGGTCAGCACCGTGCGGCGGGGCTGTATGATCCCGCGCCAGTACAGCACCTGATCCAGCCACCCGTGGGAAAGGTGATCGTCACGCTGGAAACAGTCCACCACCCACGTATCGACCCCGCGCAGTGTATCAAGGGCCGCGTCGCTCAGTTCGACCACATCGGTGCAGTACGCCATCGGCCCCACCCGCAGGCCGATCGTCTCGGTCCGGCCATGCCGCTGGCTGAACAGGTGTATGGACATCCCCGCCATCACATGACGGCAGGGCAGCGTAAGCGGATGCGCGTCCAGTATGGGACGGAAAATGCGCGGCGGTGTCCACGGGCGAAAGGCATAGTCGAACCGGATGGCGATTTCATCCAGCGTCTCCGCCGTTCCGTAGACGGGCAGTGGTCCCTCGATAATACGGTTGATCGCCCGCAGTTCATCCAGCCCGCCCACATGGTCGGCATGGGCATGGGTATACAGAACCGCATCCACCACGCTGACACGCTGCGCCAGAAACTGGTCCCGCAGGTCCGGCCCCGTATCGACCAGCAATGTGCGTCCCGGCCCGTCACTGATGATGACGGAAGACCGGGTGCGGCGATTACGCGGCTCCGCCGGATCGCATTCGCCCCAGTCCCCTGCCCCGTCCGGACCGCCGAGCATGGGAACGCCAGCCGACCCACCGCAGCCGAGGATGATCATTTCCATCCCGTCAGACCGCCTGAGTGAACAGGCGGCTGAAATTGGCCGTGGTCATTTCGGCAAACGCCGCATCTTCCATCCCGCGCAGTTCCGCCAGAACGCGGGCGGTATAGGCGACATAACCCGGCTCGTTACGCTTGCCACGCCGGGGCACGGGAGCAAGGTATGGCGAATCGGTTTCCACCAGCAGCCGGTCGGCTGGCACGTCTTTCGCCACGTCGCGCACGGACTGCGCACGACTGAACGTCGCAATACCCGAAAAGCTGATATATCCCCCCAGTTCCAGCGCCCCGCGCGCCAGTTCCGGCCCCGACGAAAAGCAGTGGATCAGGAACGGGAAAGCACCGTTGCGCGTCGTCTCATCGCGCAGGATCGCCAGCGTGTCCTCATCAGCCTCACGCGTATGGATCACCAGCGGCAGGCCGGTCCTGCGCGCGGCGTCGATATGGACGCGGAAGCTTTCGTGCTGCAGCGGGCGGACATCGGCCTGACCGTGGAAATAGTCCAGCCCGCTTTCCCCGATTCCCACCACGCAGGGATCATCCGCCATGGCGGCGATGGTGGCGGCGTCGGGCAGGTCTTCTTCCGTCACATGGTCGGGATGGGTACCGATGGTGCACCACACCCGCAGGTCGGGCTGATCCAGCGTAGCCAGTTTCTTCTGCTGCTGCGCGCGCGACAGACGCGTGCCGATGGTGACCATGCCATCCACCCCGGCCTGTTGCGTGCGGGCCAGGATTTCGGGCAGTTCCCCGTCAGAAAAATGGTCGAGATGACAGTGGGAGTCAGTCAGTCCCGTACGGGTCATGTGGCCTCCGGTTCGACAAAGCGGGGGAAAATACCCTGCGGCGCGGGCAGCACCCGGCCACCGGGCAGCGGCGTATCAAGGGCCGCGAAATCACGTTCCCCGGCTTCCACGCCAAGCTGGGTCAGCATCCGGTCCATGCTGCCGGGCATATAGGGCTGAAGCACGGTGGCGATGATCCGCAGCGCATCAGCCAGCACGCGCAGCACGTCCGCCATGCGCGCGGCATCTGTCTTCTTCAGCTTCCACGGGGCCTGATGGTCGATATAGGCGTTACAGGCGCGGATGACCTTCCACACCTCCTCCAGCGCATCGGTCAGGGCCTGACGGTCAATCTGTTCATGCATGATCTGCGGCAGCAGGCTTGCCGGGGCCAGCAGGGCGGTGTCTTCCGCCGTGTGGGCGCCCTGCGGGGGCAGCACCCCTTCACAGTTGCGCGCGATCTGCGACAGCGTGCGCTGTGCAAGGTTCCCCAGATCGTTCGCCAGTTCCACATTCATGCGCGAGATGATGGCCCGGCGGCTGAGATCACTGTCCCCGCCAAAGGGCATCTCCCGCATCAGGAAGAAGCGGATCGGGTCAAGGCCGAAGGTGTTAACAAGGTCACGCGGGTCCACCACGTTGCCCAGCGACTTGCTCATCTTCTGGCCTTCGATGGTCCACCAGCCATGAGAGAACACACGCTCAGGCAGTTCAAGCCCCGCCCCCATCAGCAGCGCGGGCCAGTAGATGGCATGGAAGCGCAGGATGTCCTTGCCCACCAGATGCAGGTTGGCGGGCCAGAAATCCCATCGCGGCCCTTTTTCATCCGGGAAGCCAAGGGCGGACAGGTAGTTGGCCAGCGCATCCACCCACACATACATCACATGCTTCGGGTCACCCGGAACGGGAATGCCCCAGTTGAAGCTGGTACGGCTTATGGACAGGTCACGCAGGCCCTGACGCACGAAGCTTGCGACCTCGTTACGGCGGCTCTGCGGTTCGATGAAGCCGGGACGGTTTTCATACAGTTCCAGCAATCTGTCGCCAAAGGCCGACAGGCGGAAGAAGTAGGACGGCTCGCGCACCCATTCCACGGCAGCGCCGGTGGGGGCCACCTTCCTGCCATCGGGACCATCGACCAGTTCGTCTTCGCCGTAGAAACATTCGTCACGCAGCGCGTACCAGCCTTCATACGCATCAAGGTAGATATGGCCGTTTTCTTCCAGCCGCTTCCACAGGGCGGATGCCCCTTCGGCATGGCGGGGTTCGGTCGTACGGATGAAATCATCGTAGGAGATGGCCATCGTATCGTACATATCGCGGAAATCGGCCGCCACGCGGTCGGCAAACGCAATCGGTTCCATGCCCGCCGTCTGCGCGGCCTGTTCCACCTTCTGCCCGTGTTCATCCGTGCCTGTCAGGAAAAAGACATCAAAACCCGCCAGCCGCTTGAAACGCGCGATCACGTCGGCTGCAACGGATGTGTAGGCGTGGCCGATATGTGGCGCCCCGTTCACGTAATAGATTGGTGTTGTGACGTAGTAGCGCCGTGTCATGTTTCACTCACCCGCGCAAGCGCCGTTAGGACCGCCTGCTGTTTATCCAGATTGAATTGTTCGGTTTCCGCACGCAGCCGTACCATTTCCTGCCATAGCAGGGCCAGGCGGGCCGGGCGAAGGTCACTCATGCGCGCGGGGCCGGGATTGCAGGCCAGCGCGCGCGTCTTTTCAGATATGGCATTACACAGCAGATCGAAAAAGACGGAAAAGCCATTTTCCCGTTTTGTGACCTGTTCGGCAATATCATAGCCTGCCGCCTCGCCCCCTTCACCTTCCATGACGCGCGCGACAAGGCCGGCCAGCACATCCCCCTCACCATCAAGCAGCGCCAGCGCCCTGCCCGGCGCGCCACGGGCCTGCGGCAGGATAGTGGCCAGACTGCCCGCATCGGGACCACCCGTGCGCCCGGCGAACACGGTGCGCATGGCTGCGTCATCCAGCGGGGACAGGCCCAGCACCCGGCACCGGCTGCGTATCGTGGGCAGCAGACGCCCCGGCACGGAGCAGGTCAGGATCAGGATGGCGCGTTCGGGCGGTTCCTCAAGGATCTTGAGGATGGCGTTGGCCGCCGTGCGGTTCATGTATTCCGCACCATCCACGATCACCACGCGCCAGCCGCCCTCGGCTGCGGTGCGGCGCAGGAAGGCTGAAATGGGACGCACGTCATCGCCCACGATCTCGCGCCGCTGGCGGTGCCGTCGATCGTCCATCCCGCGGGCCACCACCAGCAGATCGGCATGCGTGCCAGCCGTGACCCGGCGGCCCACGGCGCTGTCATGATCTTCCGCGCCCAGCAGCACACGGGCCATCATGAAGGCCATGGTGGTCTTGCCGATCCCCTCGGGCCCTGTCAGCAACCATGCGTGGTGCAACCGGCCCGACCTTATGACCGCAAGAAACTCCTGCCATGCCGCGTCATGCCCGATCAGGCGACGGCAGGCACGGGGATCATCCATTGCCAGCCCTGCCCGCCATACCTGCAAGGAAAGGCTCCAGTTCCGCGCGAAGCGCTGCCTGCACCCCGTCCACCGCACTACTTGCATCAATGCGGCGGCAGCGCGTGCCGTCACGGCTGGCCACGGCATCAAACCCCTGCGCCACGCGGGCGTGAAAAGCGGTATCCAGCGCTTCATACCGATCCGTGCGGTCGCTGCCACGCTGCGCCATGCGGGCATGGGCGATGGCGGCAGGCACCTGCAGCACGAAGGTCAGATCCGGCACGACCGGAATGAGCGCGCGCAGACGGGCGATCATGTCCAGCATGGCAGGATCGGCATGGCTCAGCCCATAGCCCTGATAGGCTTCGGTTGAATCGGTAAAACGGTCACAGATGACGATCCGCCCCTGTTGCAGGGCAGGCAGGATGCGCCGCTCGACATGATCGGCCCGGGCGGCGAAATGGGCCAGCACCTCCGCCCGGGCGCACAGGTCATGACCACCGAACAGCAGGAAATCACGCAGCGCCTCCGCCCCCGGCGTGCCGCCGGGTTCGCGCGTAAGCTCCACCTCATGCCCCGCCGCGCGCAGGAAACCGGCCAGAAGGCCCGCCTGTGTGGACTTGCCCGCGCCTTCCCCTCCTTCAAATGTAATGAACAGGCCGGACATGCCTAGCCCCGTCCCAGCTTCTGGCCCAGAACCGCCGTAGCCCGCCCCATAAGCCCAAGCCGGGGCACGCTGGCGCCCGCGACCAGCGGCACGCGGATTTCAGCCAGCCCGGTATTGGCGATGACCAGTTCGCCCACCTGCTGCCCCGCCATGACCGGGGCGGGAATGGGACTGCTGTAATCCATGCTGACATGCACCCTGTTCTGCCAGCCGTGCGGCAGGGTCAGCGTCACGTCCCTTGTGGCCACCAGCGGCACGGTCGCCGTCTGCCCCAGCCATACGGGCGCGTTGTCCATGGCCACGCCCTTATGGATCAGCGTCGCGTTTTCAAAATTGACGAAGGACCATTCAAACAGCCGTTCGCCTTCCTGCGCGCGGGCGTTGCTGCTGGGCAGGCCATTGAGCGCCATGACGACACGGTTGCCGCCACGCTCGGCGCTGGCGCACAGGCCGAATCCACCTGCGTCCGTGTGGCCGGTCTTCAGGCCGTCCGCAATGCCCTTGACCACCAGCGCGTTGCGGTTTTCCTGCGTGATCTTGTTGAACTGGAAACTTTTTTCCGAAAAGAAATGATAATATTCCGGAAAGTCGTGGATCAGGTGCATGGCGATCGTCGCCACATCGCGCGCGGACATGTAATGCCCGTCCATCGGCCAGCCCGTCGCGTTCAGGAAGTGACTGTTGGCCATGCCCAACTGGGCCGCCTGCGCGTTCATCAGGCTGACGAACTGGTCCTCCGATCCGGCAATGCCTTCGGCCAGCACGATGCAGGCATCGTTACCGGACTGGATCACCATGCCCTGAATCAGTTCGGCGACCGTGACGGTTCCGTTCAGCGGCACGAACATTTTCGAGCCCTGCATCCGCCATGCCTTCTCGCTGACCGGAAGCGTCTGCTCCAGCGTCAGCCTGCCCGCATGCAGCATGCCGAACACCACATAGGCCGTCATCATCTTGGTCAGCGAGGATGGCGGCATCCGTTCATCAGCCGCCTTTTCCAGTATTACCGCCCCGGTGGTGTAATCGACAATGCACGCCCAGCGCGCGATCGTGTCGATGGGACCGATCAGACTATTCGCCGGGGTGGATGGCACGGCTGAAGCCTGCGTCGCGCCATCGGCTGCGTGTGGGGCCGCATGGCGGCGACGTGCCGGGGCCGCCAGCGCCGTGGTGGATACAAGAAGGCTGGTTGCCCCAGCCAGAAGGAAACGTCGGGTGTGCATTGCATCCTTGGTCCGGTAGGTACCGACCGGGCGCGGACCGCCGGTCGGGGTGACGGTGCCCGTCACGCGATTTCGTTCCCCAGCAGGCCAACGGCCAGCGCATAGAAATCAGATGGATTGTAGCGACGGATCGCGGCGAAATTACGATAGACCATGAAGGCTTCGCCCCCCGGCCCGTCCGGGCGCAGCACGGCGCCCGTCATGTCGGGCTGGGCGAAGGGCGCGCCACCGATCTGGCGCACGCCCATTGCCGTCCATTCCGCCAGTGTACGGATACGGGCATGGCCCAGTATGGCTTGCGGCACGCTGTCGGGCATCGTGACCTGCTGCCCCCAGCTTTCGCCCCCCACCCAGCCGGAACCGGCAAGGTAGCTGGCGATGGAACCGAATATGTCAGGCATCGAATGCCAGATGTCGCGTCGCCCGTCGCCATCAATATCCACGGCGTATTTCAGGTAGGCGCCTGGCATGAACTGTGGCTGGCCCATGGCACCCGCGTAACTGCCGGTCATGTCCCCCGGGGCGACATCCCCCGCATTGAGGATGGCCAGCGCATGGAACAGTTCATCGCGGAAGAACTTCGCCCGCCGCCCTTCATAGGCAAGGGTGCACAGCGCATCGACCACGTCGAACCTGCCGGTCAGCGTACCATAGGCCGATTCCAGCCCCCATATCCCCATAACCGCGCCCGGCGACACGTCGTAACGGGTCAGGACCTGCTGCTCCATCACGGCGCGTTGGGCGGCGAAGGCGGCGCGTCCGTCATCTATCTTGCGCTTTGTCAGCACACGGCTGCGGTACTGCGCCCATGTCAGGTGGAATTCGGGCTGGTTCCGGTCGCGCTGGATCACCTGCATGTTGGGCGTGGTCAGGGCAAGCGCCTGGGTTACGGCATCCGCCGTCAGTCCCTGCCGAATCGCATCACGCCTGATGCCTGCGACAAAACTGGCGTAATCCCCCGGCACCGCCGCCGCTTTCGCGCCCGCATGCGGATGTGCCGCATGGGCGGGCAGCAGCCACGACGCACCCGCCCCGGCGAGGGAGGCGGCGGCAACATGAAGAAGGCGACGACGTACGAGCATACCCGATGCTGTGCCACGCCGTTCCGCCCGTTTCAATCACTGATAAGCAGATCGGATAAGGCGTGATACAATACGCGACATAATTTCCGGTTTGTGGCCATGGACGAAGCATGCCACAAGAACGCCAACAGCAGTTCATGCGTTGGCCTTATGGCCTGTATTTCCCTGCCCGCCTGACGGGCCGACCGAAGGGCTTGTGTTACGTGGTTACGGTTTTTCCCTTCCATCCCCGCCGGATGTACTGAAACAGCCTGTATGCCAACATACCTGATGTCCTGCCTGGCCGCCGCCGGTGCCTCCCCCTTCGTGCAGGCGATGGCGATCATTGTCGGTACCTTTATACTGGAGGATGCGGCGACAATCCTGACCGCCATGCAGGTGCGCACCGGGCATGTCGATATCATGGTGGCGCTGGTCGCGCTGTATATCGGCATCGTGGTGGGGGACATGGGGCTTTATGGCATGGGCCGTCTGGCCGCGCTGTGGCCCCCGGCGCGACGGTGGATCACATTGCCCGATCACGTGCAGGAAGGCCGCTGGTTCGACCGCAACGTGTTCCGCATCGTGTTCATAAGCCGCTTCGTACCCGGCGCACGCTTGCCGCTTTATACGGCATGTGGTTTCTTTCGCGCCCGGTTCGGACTGTTCTGTATCGCCGCGGTCCTCGCAACCCTGATATGGACATCCCTGCTTTTTCTGGTCTCGCTACGCGTGGGACAGTTCCTGATTGACCATCTGGGAACATGGAAATGGGCGGGCATGGCCGGTTTTGTCCTGACCATTTTCCTGATCAGCCGCATGATCGCACGTTTGCAGAGCAATGAGACCCGATGACCGACATGACCACCACCCTTGACCACCGGCCGCCGTCATCAGCAGCCGCCCCCACCGTGTCGGCTTTCGAGTTCTGGCCGGGGTGGATCTTCTACACGCCGGTCGTCCTGTACTGGATCGTGCTGGGACTGTGGTACCGGGATTTCAGCCTGCCCACCGCCGCCAATCCGCGCATCGAAACCGGCGGGCTGTGCGGTGAAAGCAAAAGCTCCATCCTTGACATGGCGGGCGATGTGGCGCGCGAGTGGATCGCCCCCTACGCCGTGCTGACCACTGGCGACAACGACCTGCCCCGCGCGCTCGACGCCATGGAAAAGGCCGGCCTGTCCTTTCCCGTCGTGCTCAAGCCCGATATCGGCTGCAACGGAACGGGCGTGCGGATCATGCGCGACGTGGACAGCCTGCGCACCGGGCTTGCCGCCTTTGGCCGCAATGTGGCGGTCATGCTCCAGCACCTGATCCCCTACGGGCATGAAGTCGGGCTGTTCTATATCCGCCACCCTGACGAGGCGGAGGGCCGCATTACCTCCCTCACCTACAAGGAGGTGCCGCACCTGACCGGCGATGGCCATTCCACGGTGGAGGAACTGATCCACGCCGATGCCCGCACCCGGCTCGTGCCGCATATCTACCTGCCCCGTCTGAAGGACCGCCTGCGCGACGTTCTGCCCCTGGGTCAGTCCCTGCCGCTGGTATTCGCGGGCAATCACTGCAAGGGTTCGATTTTCCACGACCGGGCGGTGGACATCACCCCGGCCCTTGTCGCGCGCGTCAACACCATCATGCGCGACATTCCCGATTTCCACTTCGGCCGTATCGATGCCAAGGCGCAGAGCCTTGCCGCCCTGCGCCGGGGGGAAGATTTCCAGATCATCGAAATCAATGGCGTGGGTTCCGAAGCCACCCATATATGGGATGCGCGCACCACCCTGCGCGATGCCTACGCCACGCAGTTCATGCACTACCGCGAGACCTTCCGCATCGGCGCGCGCAAACGGCGCGATGGCTGGAAAAGCAGCGGCGCGATGACCATGCTGCGGAGCTGGCTGCGCCAGCGCAGGCTGATGGCCAGCTACCCCCTGAACGACTGAAGGCCGATTGCCTGCCCCGGTCAGTCCGTGGGCAGGCCGCCATTGCCGAAAATATAATTGCTGACCTGCTGCTCCAGACTGACCGGTTCGCGCGTATTGGTAATCACGGCGCCAGGGCGGAGCATGGTGGTCGCATGCCCGGCTTCGATCATCAGGGCGTTATCGGCGGTAAGGGTGGGGCTACCGATTGAAATGCTTGTATCTTCAGGCAGGGACAATGTACGGTCCACCGTGAAACCCACATTGGCCATATAAGTCGTCGGGTCTAACATGATGGAGGTAACCCGGCCCACTGGCACACCATCCATGGCGACATCCGCGCCCACGGACAGCCCGTTAGCCGACACGAAACGCGCGGTTACGGGGTAGCGGTCATGGTATCCGCCACTTTGCGATGCACGGGCATAAAAACAGAATCCCCCCGCAACCAGAAGGACAAGCCCGCTGGATATGATCGCGCCACTTCTTTCCCGTGCCATGCTGGCCCCCTGCCCGATGCGGCCCCGTACCATCCTGAAATCCGCCGCAATGCGGGACAAGGTGGGACCGGCGCTACGCCGTACCTTCTTTTTTCATCCTACTGCGTCATGGACGAGCGGACAATGACACTCCTTCAGGCAATTATTATAGCGATCATTCAGGGGGCTACCGAACAGTTCCCCATAAGCAGCCTTGGCCACGCGGCCATCGTGCCCGCCATCCTGAAATGGCCGGTGGACCTGCACGGGGAAATGTTCCTGCCCCTGCTGGTCATGCTGCATCTGGGCACATGCGTCGCACTGCTGGTATTTTTCTGGCGCGACTGGGTGGCGCTGTTTACCGGCACAACCGGGCGCTACGGCGTCACCATCCAGATGGACAGCATCCGTATCCTTGCACTGCTGATCGTGGCCACCATTCCGGCGGTGCTGATTGGCGGCCTGTTCGAACATGCCATCCGCAGCCTGTTCGGCACGGCGCGTTACGCAGCGGTTTTCCTGGCACTCAATGGCGTCATGCTGCTGCTGGTGGACCGGATGCGCGAAAACCTGCTGCCCGAAAGCGATCGCCCCCTTGCTTCACTGGGATTTGGGGAAGCCGTGGTCATCGGGCTGTTCCAGTGTCTGGCATTCTTTCCCGGCCTGTCGCGTTCGGGGGCATGCATCGCAGGCGGGCTGCTGCGCGGCCTGTCGCATGAGAACGCAGCGCGCTTCGCCTTTCTCATGGCGCAGCCGGTCATTCTGGCCGCCACCGTGCTTGAAGCGCTGAAACTGCGGCATGCCCCGCCCCTGCCGGGACAGATGCACGTGGCCGTTATCGCCGCGATCGTCGCCGCTGTCGTCGCACTGGTCTGCACCGGCATCCTGATGCGTTATTTCCGCGAACATGAGGACTGGGCGCTACGCCCCTTCGGCTGGTACTGCATTGGCGCCGGCGCGGCGGCGTTCCTTTACCTGTCCTGATCCATAACCGGCCGGTGGGGGTCAGCCATGCCCCTGCCCGCCATCGGTCGATCCCATACCGCCGCTCATGCCATTACGCGGCCCCATATAGGCGCCCGGCGGCGGGCGTGAGATGGGTGGTGACAGCATGGCCGGATCACCCATCATATCCAGCCCCGATGCGGATGCGACGTGCGAAAGCCGGTCACGCGGCAGGGCTTCGGGGCATTCATCGCGCAGGAAGGCAAGGATCTGTTCGCGGATTTCACAGCGCAGGTCCCAGCTCTGCATGGCGGAGCGCGCGCTTGCGATCACACGGATCGTCATGACATGGGCGTTGCAGTCGGAAACCTGAACGGCGAATTCCTTGCCATCCCACAAGGGGGCAGAATGCACGATTTCACGCAGCCGTGCCCGTATCCGGTCCATCGGCGCGTTAAAATCCACATAGATGAACACAACCCCGATCAATGCTGCCGAATTATGGGTCCAGTTCTGGAATGTATTTTCCAGAAAATAGGAAATCGGCACGATATGCCGCCGCCAGTCCCACACACGCAGCACAACGTAGGTTGAGGTGATTTCCTCCACCCACGCCCAGTCCCCGTTGATGATGATGAGGTCTTCCATACGGATGGGCTGGGTCATGGCGATCTGCATGCCCGCGAACAGGTTGGTCAGCAGCGGGCGCGCGGCCAGACCGACGACCAGCGATGCCGCACCGGCGGAAGCGAACAGGCTGAGGCCATATTGCCGTACCGGCTCGAACGTCATCAGCGCAGCACCGATGGTCAGCAGTCCGATCAGCAGATCCGTCGTGCGGCGCAGGACGCGCACCTGCGTCATGTGCGTGCGTAGCAGGATGTCGTCCTTGTCATCCTTGCCATTGATCCGCCTGAGATAGGCGTCGGACAGGATACGGGTGGCGACAACCGCCGCATAACCCAGCATCAGCACGAACAGCACCACCAGCGTATGGGTGGCGACCTGCATGATTGAATAAGGCAGCCCCGAAACCGGCAGCGCCGTGCCCACGAAAAGAAGCACCAGCATGATGCGCACGGGGCGCTGCATGGCCATGGTGAAGGAGCGTATGAAAGCCCCACGCTTCTGCCCCGGAATACGCAGGATCAGTTTCGTGATGAATCGGCTGAACATTTCAGCAGCTAGACCCGCCACGCAGAGCATGAGGATGGAAGACAGCAGGCCGGGCAACCAGCCGAACATCAGGCGTAGGGCAGTCAGAAATCTAAGGAATTCAGTTCTCACAAAGGATACGCAGCCTTTTCGGGTTGTGTGCGTGCCATGGGGTGAGCGGACACTTTTACCCCCTAACGACTGAGCCTGACAAATCAGGCGACTTTTTGCGCTTTTTCATGCAGGTGCCCAAAACGCGGGTTGACTTCCCCCATAAGCGCGGGTATTTCGCACTCATCCTAACGCGATGGCGGTGTAGCTCAGCGGTAGAGCAGGGGAATCATAATCCCTTGGTCGGCGGTTCAAATCCGTCCACCGCTACCATCACGTTAGGGTTTATCCTCAATGACTTAGACAGCTTTTCTACGGCTTGGCCGGTATCGTTGTTAGTCACTTTTTTTCCCCTGTTTAGAAATGTTAGTCACTCCCCTCTTTTCCTGCCCCTGCTCCAAGGCGCGGTTGGAGAGCTTGGCGATGGCATTCACAGCACGGGTTTTCTGCTCGGCATGACGTACATATACGCTCACGGATGCAGCCGTAGTATGTCCTGTAATCGACATGATTTCCCGTTCCGTGCATCCCATTTCTGCCAACCATGATGCCGCTGTCGCCCTCAGGCCATGCCACACGATTCCTTTCAAACCGGCAGACCGGATTGCCTTACTGACAGCAGATTGAAACTGTCCTAGTTCCCACGGCCTTCCCGGTGTGTGTGTCAGAATGGTATCGGCAGTCCGCAACGTCAGTTCCCTTTCAAGGGCGATTTTCAGTTCGGGGTGGCAAGGTATCCATACCTTTGCGCCGGTCTTCTCCTGCACCACCTCGATCACGTCCCCATCAAAGGCGCTCCAGGTCATGGCAATCTGGTCGATCCCACGCTGTCCCGTACCCAGTGCAAGCAGAAGGGGTAGCCGAAACTGCGGCTTTTCCCGCAGGAAGGTCTGAATTTCATCACGCGTCCATGCCCGATAGCCCGGACCAGTCTTGAGCCGTTTGGGACGAAGGGCCGGGTTATCGGAACGCATGCCGATCTCGATGGCATAGCTCATCAGGATCGAAAGCATCGATACCGTCTTGTTGGCACGACGCGGGCTTGGAATCGGATCGTCGCCTTCTTTCCGGCCTGGCCGGATGGCATAGCGATCCCGGACCAGCCTGACAGCCGCCCTGTCCAGATCAGACACCAGCGCCATGCCGAAATCATCCTCCAGCAGTTGGAGAAACTTTTCGTAGTCCTTCCGCGTGCTGGGCTTGAGCTGCGTCCATTCCGGTGTTCCCCGATAACGAGCAATCAATTCGGCCAGACTGCCGGGAATAATGCCCGGCCGAGGCCTTTCCCTTTGCTCAAAACGGTTATGAATTTCCTGGTAGGATTTCAGAAACTCGGGGCTGCCTATCTCGCCCGCAATTCGCAGGCGAACACCATCTCGACGGTAATAGGCGTATTTTTTGCGACGGGCCTGATAGGTATTAACGTAAGGTAGAACGACGTTGGCCACTGGTCTTTCCTGCCGCTGCTGCAGCAGCGGCCCATGAGTTAGTTGTCTGCTTCTTTTCTGGGTGGGCTGAGACAGCCTGCCCTTTTATCCGGTCCATCCATGCATCCAGTTCCTCAATGAACCAGACGACCCGTCGGCCAGAGATATGATGGGGCTTCGGAGCATTGCCTTCGGCCACTTCTCGCCGCAATGTCGTGACGCTGATGCCGCCAGCATACGCAGCCGCAAGTTCTTCACTCATGGCGCGCGGCCAATATGGCAGGCGTGATGCGTCCTTCATCTCGTATCATCCTTCCGCTTATCAGAAGTCCAAGCCTGCGTACCGCGCGCCCGGATCAGCTTACGTCCGTTCTCGGTGACAAGGCTGCCCCGAAAGACAATGCAGCATGGCCCGTCGTCCTCGCGCGTGACGCCAACATACTCGCCCCGGCCATTGCCATGGATTTCGACGCTGTAGATTTCTTTGCCGAATTCAAGGCCCTGCAGGATGGGATGGTTGGACAGATCGCTCATGCCGTCACCTGCCCGCGCGTTGCACTAGATGGCATGGTATAGCCGAGTTGGCCCTGACTGGCGGATATCGCGAGCCTACCTTCGCTGACCAGAATGTTCAGCATGCGGGTGACATGGCTCTGCCGCTTCAGGCCGGGCATGAAGCGCCGCACCGTCGTGGCGGGAATGACACCGGCACCGGTGTATCGGACCGCATCACGGTGGGCGCCAAGCACCTTGTCCTTCATGGTGAGCTGACGGCTATTCATGACAGCGCCTCCAGCACGATCAGGATCAGGCTGCCCCAGATGACACAGAACAGCAGCACATGCGCACCGACTTCCTGCGCTGTTGGCAGGTTATCGCGGATGCGGTCAAGGTGATGGTCGGGGATATGGATCATGCTTCCTCCATCACGCGGAAAGGTGTTTGGACCGGACCGGGCGCATGGAACGGTACGGGCTGCCAGTCGGGCAGCTTGCCGACCAGCCATTCCCGCAGTTCGCCAACCTTTGCGGGCGGTTTGCCGTGGCCGTCCGCAACAAGCAGGGACAGGGCACGCAACTGATCGCCCGACATTTCCCCCAGTATTTCCGGCGCATCGAGACGGGGCATGCTGTAGTCGGCATCCATCAGGGCGCCAATCCATTCGGCCCGGGCATAATGGTCCTGTGAATACGTGACGGTGTTTTGCCTGTGTTCAGGTGTGACGTGAACCTCGCGCGCCAGGGCCTCGCATGCCAGCCGCACCAGCTGGTCGGCTGGCGGGATGGTGATGTCCCCTGCCCTGTCCACCAGTCGTGCCAGTATGTCGGCCTTGAGGGCGTCCCCCGCCGTGACGCGAATAAGCAGCGCGGTCAGGGCCACATCGATGCCGGGCGTCTGGTTGCGCAGGGCGTCGTGCAGGGCGCGTGTACGGACCTTGGCCAGCACATCGTGGCCACGCCTGGTCAGTTTGATCGCGGCGTCGGTCACGACGATACCTCTACCTGAAAAGGATTGGTCTTCTCGTAATGGAAGGGTCGCCGCACGCCAGCGCTAAACCGTTCGGCCTGTAACAGGGCGCGGCTGAGCATGTTTTCAGGCGTCCGGCTTTTGTCATCAATCAGAATGGACAACGCTCCCAAGGCATAGGGCGCGCCGCACCCGACGGCATCGGGAGTGTCCTGAAGTCTGTGTATCTGGCCTGGCCCATGAGTTTTCAGATACTCAAGCGGCGAAGCGCTCGCCAAACATTATGGCGAACTGGTTGCGGGCTGCAAACCATTCCCGCACATTCCGCCCGTCTTTCTCAAAGTTGCGGATCGCCAGGTAGATCAGCTTTGCTGCGGCATCGTCAGTCGGGAACGAACCGCGCGTCTTGATCGATTTGCGGATGACCCGGTTCAGGCTTTCGATGGCGTTCGTCGTATATATGATCTTGCGGATCGCCGGATCGAAGGCAAAAAACGGGATCACTTCGGCCCATGCCCGGCGCCATGCCGGGGCGATTGACGCGTATTTCCCGGCCCATTTCTCCTCGAACTCATCGAGCTCTGCGGCTGCCAGGTCAGCGGTTGCGGCCCCGTAGATCCGGCGCAGGTCGGCAGCCACGGCCTTGCGGTCCTTCCATGAGCAGAAGTTCAGGCTGTGGCGGACCAGGTGGACTATGCAGGTCTGAACCATCGCCTCGGGAAAGGCGGCGGTGATGGCCTCGGGAAAGCCTTTCAGCCCGTCCACGACCGTGATCAGGATGTCCTGGATGCCCCGGTTTTTCAACTCGTTCATGACCGAAAGCCAGAATTTGGCGCCTTCATTCTCGGCGATCCAGAGCCCCAGAACCTCGCGCACCCCCTCGCGGGTGACACCGAGGGCGACGTAAACCGCCTTGTTTTTAACGGTCCGGCTGTCAGCATCGCGGATCTTTACCCGAAGGGCATCGAAGATCACGATGGGATACATCCGATCCAGCGCCCGGCCCTGCCACTCCCGGACCTCGTCCAGCACGGCATCGGTGACGCGACTGATCAGGTCAGGAGAGACCTTCAGGCCATAAAGATCAAGCAGATGGGTCTGAATGTCCCGGACAGTCAGACCGGCGGCATAGAGACCGATGATCCTGTCATCGATCCCGTCAATTCGGGTCTGGCCCTTCTTTACAAGCTCTGGTTCGAAGCTGCTGTCGCGGTCGCGCGGCACCGTCAAAGGCAAGGCACCGTCCTGGCCTTTGAGCACTTTGGTCGTGGAGCCATTCCGCCGGTTCGACTGGCCCGGCGGGGCAGCCTTGCCTTCCTCATAACCCAGATGCGCGGTCAACTCCGCACCCAGCATACGCTCCATGAGCCGAATTTTCAGCTCCTTCAGCAGACCGGCATCGCCGAGCAGGTCTTCAGGACGCTCCACGTCCGTCAGCAGTGCGTCCAGGATTTCTCTCGAGATGGTCATTCATGCTTCCTTTCGGGACAGCATGGACCAGATCAGTCATACACAGAAGATCGGACACTCTCACGGCATCAAATGCGTAATGGCTTTCACCGACCTGAAAATCGGATTCAATCTGGAAAAGGCGTCCTTCAATTCCGACCAGAAAGCAGCCTCCCCGTTCTTCGTTATTGTCGATGCGGGCATAGCCACCGCTTTTCAGACAGTTCCGAACGGCCGGAATGAATTCTGTAACCATGTAGGTAAACAGATCTACGTCCGGATGATGCTTTGGCACGGACAGGTTGTATTGCAACAGCTGCCCCATACGGAATGAACTGGTGAAGCCCATTACAACCTCACCAACACGGAACACCTTGTTATCCTTGCGCAAGGACAGGTCCCATCCGGCCACGCCGGCGCTATCTCCCATCATGTGTACGGCGCCACCGAAAACGACTGCGGCTATGCAGGTCATGACCGCACTCCTCCTGTGTGGATCTGGCGGAATGTAGCGGCCTCGATCTCGGGGCCTTCGGCCATGAACCGGCCCATGACCAGGCGCTCAAGGTCCTCCAGCCGGGCATCGGCCACACGGGCAGCGAAGCGGGCTGCGTGCAGGCTGCCCTGCGCGCGGTAGCCCGCTACGGCCATGAAGTTGCTGCGGAACTGGTGGTGCATGTTGATGGCGGCGGCCTGCTCCTTGGCGGATAGCAGGCCGACCAGCTCGCCGGGCGGAACGGGTGTAAGGTTCTGGCTCATGCCACACCCCGCGTGGTCTGTACCATATGGCGGGAGACGTGCCGACGGGCGATGCGGTTCAGTTCCGCTTCCTCGGCATCGATCTGGCGGTTGAGTTCTGCCGTAGCGGCGCGCAGGGCGCGGCGTTCGGACATGAGCAGGGCAATGCCGGCGCCCTGACGCGGCAGGGCAGCTGCCACGGCGCTTTCGGCCATCTGGCGGCGGACAATGATGTCCTGCAGGGCATCAGGGGCACTCGGTGGCGGGCCTCTCCTGATGGGAATGATCGTGATCTGTGACATGGAAACTCTCCATTACTGGACGCGCGTCAACAGGCCCGGCGATGCGGGGGAGCGCGAAAAGCTTGAAAATTGGAACGTAGGGTCTCAAATGCGGGAACGGCTGTTGTCAGCCATTCCCGCACTCTCCATCATCGGGTTCGAACAGACTCGATGAGGAAACTGATGGCAAAAGAAGACGCACCGCCTCCTCCACCGCCGCCGCCGCCGCCCCCTCCACCGCCGCCTGTGCGGCATGAAAAGGGGAACGGATTTCCGATAAAGGTCAGCTGACCAGGTGCAGCCAGTACTGCTCCGCAGCGAACAGGACCATCCAGATCAGGCCGATTACCGGAATGCGCAGGAACCAGATCCATGCCTTGCGTACGACGGTATAGGCCCGATGGAGGGTCTGTTCGTTGCGAGCCACTTCGCCAATATAGAGGCCAGCTATACTTTCCAGTGTGGTGCGTTCGGTTGGTTGGGGCCAGTCCCGCATCAGCCATTCGGGGCGTATGCCTGTAACTGACCACTCCTTGGGCTGATAGACGCGGTACAGGTAGTAACCCGACATCAGGGACGGAAAAACCACACCGATTGAGCCGACGACCCAAGGCCATGTAGGATGCGACCCCAGCATACCAGCAACCGCCAGCAGGTCCGCGCAGACCCAGCCGATAAGCGACGTGGCGCGCCCTTCGTGATACGCCATTGTTGCGGCCTGCGATGCCAGCAGTTTTTCCGCCTGGGCCACGGCTTCCCGCGCGCGCCACAGGGCATAATCCTCGCCCCGTGCGCCGTAAGGCGCGGGCTGATCGGTTTGCTCGGACATGTGGCCCTCCCTGTCTGGATGCAATCATAGCAGTGATAGGGAGGCTGCGCATTGATGGACCGAGGCCGCTGATGCGCGAAATCTCGTCGGGGTTGGTGAGCATGAAAAACCTCCATCACGTGGCGTGATGGAGACATAATGCGGTGAAGTCCCCGCATGTCAATAAAATATTGCGGGGATTTTACCGCAACAAGCGCGCAGGCTAATCGTTTGTCGTGTCCGGGAACTGCCCGACAGATATAGCTAAGCCTGCAGCGCCATCGCATGCGCTCGATGAGCTCTCCTCTTGGCATGCGTCGTGATAGGCCTTGCGCTGCATCCTGCAGGATATGTTTATCTGTCCTGCTCCGGTAATATCGCCAAGAATATTGTATTTTATTGCATTCGTGCGAGCGCATTGCGCAAGGGAAGTGGCGAGCGGCAAATGAGCAGTCCGCATGTAGTTAAATGCCTTAAACATTTCTTGTTTTGTATTTTCTGCTTCGGGCAGTTTGTTTGACGCCATCATCGCTTCTGCAGGCGACGTCGGTAGTCTGTCATCGCTCGCATCCGACGGCGGCGGACTGTCACTTAAAGAACTTTCGGGGACGGAAGACGCAGGCGTAAACGGAGCGGGAAGAATCCAAGAATGTTCCTTTGCATAAAATGAAAGGCATTCGATTGATACTGTGCTTCCCTCAAGAGAAATATTGTATTGAATGTTTCCTGCATGCACTTCAGCTACCTTGGCTGCTGTCAAAAGGTGAATAAAAAGTCCTATTTTTTCAACGGGAAGATCCTCGGCAAAGTCGTATCCTGTTAAATTCCCGCCATGGGTCTGGGTAAAACTGACGGATCCTTGACCAGGAAAATCAACATCCAGTTCTGGAGCGGAGATTGGTGTCTTCAAATGAACACCAATGGTAAACCTCTTTCCATCAGAATATAAATATAAAGTAGCATACGACGGTGTGGACCTAACTATTACATCAGTATTTGGACCTGTTAGGACCTGCCAGTTCCCCCCGTCACTCGCCGTGCGCCATGCGGACACCTCTTGGGCGGAAGCAGGAACTGCAAGCAGCATCATTCCTGCAGCTATCCATTCTTTTTGCAACACCGCATTACTTTCATGTGATAGAAAATTTCCCTATAGGGAGATGTGCGCCAATAACCAGCGCGAGGGTCTGAGTATCAGCACCATCAGATCTATCGCCGAAATCACGATAATGGCGCTCACCATCCTGCATATGGCAAAGGCGTATGGGCTGTTGCCAATTTGGATCCGTACTTTTGGGCCATAGTAAAATGGTGCCGTCGTCCGCACACTGATAGAGTTTAAGGGTAGCTTCCATGTCTGGGCCGTCTCTGCGAATTGCCACTACGCATTCGCCTGTTTCGGGAGCGCGTCCGATATCAGAGAAATTTACAACTTCGACAACGGTCCCGTTCGGGAACAACTTATTCATTGATTCGCCGCGAACTTCCAGTCCGTATCGCGGGAGATGGGTATACGGGCCCTTAGCGGGAACCATAATCTGATAACGGTCTGTGTCGGGTATTTCTAAAGCACTCCGCCACGCACCTCCCTGCACGTACCCGCGTACCTCAATGGGCTCTACAGGCGCGGGCATCAGATGCTCGCTCACATCATTAGGCGCGTCATTGCGGGATAGGGCCGCAACCAGTTGGGGCAAGGGAATGTTTAAAGCCTGCGCCAGGGCGGCCAGCTTTTCTGCCTTAGGGTCGTGATGCCTGCGGCGCATGTCACGAATAAAGTCCACCCCTACTTTCGGATTGATCTCTCGGGCAAGTAAACACGCCTTACGGTCGGAAAGACCAAGGGCAGTTAACCGTTCATCAATCACAGAAAGTAGATCTGATATGCTCATGCGGGGAATATCCCGCCAATGAACCCATTTGTCATTCGGTGTTATCCCCGCATTTTCCATTGACTATGCGGTATAATCCCCGCATATGTTTGAGTTATGACGCTCACTCTGAGACTGCTCGCCTTGTCGGAAGCCTATTGCGAAGCGAAAGGCATCGCATTGGCCACCCTGTCTGGTTATGCGCTGCGTGATTCCAGAACGCTGCCGCGCCTGCGGAACGGCGGCAGTATCACGCTGCGTAATTGTGAGCGCGTAATTGAATGGATTTCGAAAAATTGGCCAACGGACAAGGCGAAGCCGGATGGTTTGCTTCTTTTGAAATCTCCCGATGAAATATGTGAGCGAGGTGCGGCATGAAGATCGATGCGCTCGGAATCCGGGTCACCGAACTGGAAGTTTCCAACAGTGACCCGGACCTCGTATTTCTGATCAGTGCCCGGCAGATGGCGTTTCTGCTGCGGGCGCTGCAAAGCGCGCAGTCAGGTAAGACCGCGCCCAATCCAGCCACTCCTCTGTCGTGGTGGCTGGAAGGGTTTGAAGCTGGGCCTCGATTAGAACGGTCGATGAGCCTGCAAAACGGGTTTTGGGTTCGTGACCTGGCTGATGCGGTTCCACGATTTCCTCGTCTATCGCCGCAACGGTCAGAGCAACCTGATAGGCATGTGTCTGCGAATCCGGACCAAAGTCCTGTTCGATCGAAAGAGATGCAATCGCCAAATGATGTTTCATTGAGTTCCTCTGCTTCGTCATGTGTCGAAGCTGACAAGGTAGGGGATGCGGGGGATGGCGTCATGTCATCTCCCGACACAATAGCCACGTCTGGCATGCATAATCCCGAAACAACGCATGAGCGAGGTGCGGCGTGAGCGTCATGCGTGTGATTGAGGTGCATCGCGTCTGGTGTGCCGAGGTAGCCGATGGCTGCAGTGTCCTGAAGTTGTGCTGTCAGACCGAAGGTGCGCGGCTGCGCGCGTTCTGGTCTGACATTGCGCTGGATCGGCCGCGCCGGATGCGGTTTGAGTTCGTGGAGCTGATAGACGGTTTCTCGATCTATCAGGCGACGGAAATCCGACCGGATGTCTGCGAGATTGCAGAAAGCCATGAGCCGCTTGTGAGGCTACGGATGGCTAATATCATGGCGGCCTGGGCAGATGCGTTGGCTGGCGTTCATCGTGAATGGAAAGATGCTTTTGGCCGGCGTATCCGGGATCGGGGTTTCCGGGGGGCTCGCTCGTGAGCCGCGCGGTCGTGCCATATTCGGTTGCTCCCGTGTGTGCGTGCTGCGGTGGTCGTGGCTGGCTGCATACAACCTGGACGGGTGGTGATCTGCTGTCGCGCCGCACCGTGCCGTCACTGGCCATTTGCATGCTGTGCGACGGATCGGGTTATGTCAGGTATTCATCGGTGAATACCTGATGGCCGCGCGGGTTGACTGGGATGCGGCGCGGGCCGAACTGGTGCCGCTGCTGGCCGAAGGCCTGCAGCATGCCGAAATTGCGGGCCGGATTGGCCTGCCCCTGTCGACAGTGAAATACCGTATCCATTTCCTCGGTCTGTCGCGTCCGCGTCAATGCAGGCAGGACGGCCAGAAATTGAACCATGCCCAGTTGAACCGCACGGCGGCTGCGCATGGTGCTGCGTACGAGCGCAAGCCCGGTGCGGCGCGTAAGGAACATATCGACCGCCGGTGCTGCAACTGCCGCGGGGCGTTCGTGGCGACCAGCCGTTTTCTGTTCCGTTGCGAAACATGCCGCCGGATGTCGGACTGATGTCTGTGTCGTGTCATTTCCATTCAGGATTGGCAGGCCGCCAGCTTTCCATGCGTGTCCAGCGCGCTGGCGGTCTGCCCTTCCCTGCCCTTCGCAATATCCGGGGGAAAGTCCCCCCTGACATCCATGAAGGTGTCAGGGAGGGCGTCCGAGGTGTCGGGTATTTTGCCGTTTTTGTCCGAGCGCGCGGGTATTTTGGCCGATTTGTCCGAGCGCTCGGACGTTTTGCCCATTTCACCCGCGCGCGCGGGTGCATCCAGTCCGGATCGGGAGGCCAGACATAAGATGTGCGCCGATGCGATGCGCGATGAATTCCAGAATCTGGTCAGCGCCGAGGTCAGCGCGCGGCGCGACCGTCTGGGGCTGGCCGGTGCGTTTGCCGAGGTGGCGCGTGCGCTGGGCTTTACCGTGCGCCGCGTCCGCGCGTGCTGGCACCATGAGGTGCGCGCCGTAACGCTGGCTGAATGGCACGCTGTTCGCGTCCTTGGCGCGGCCCGTCTGGCGCAGGAAGAAAGCCGCCTGCGACATGAAGATGCGCTGATCCGCCAGCGGCTGGAAAATATCCGGCAGCGGCAGGCCGCACTGCGGGACCTGCTGTGACCCATGCCTTTTATGTCTGGATCAGTGTGTCCGTTTTTGGCGTTCCCCTTTGCCTGGTGCTGGTGCAGCGCCGTGGGCGCGGGTGGATCGTCCTCAAGTTTTTCCGGTTGATGCTTGGCGCGCTCGACGCGTGGGCATTGCGGGAATCCGTCATTCTGGAACGCAGGACCGAACGGCTTGAGCGCATTGCGCGCCTCAAGGTCCGCCTGCGCCGGAACCTGTTTCACTGATGGGCCGGCGTGCCGCATGCACGCGCCCCGCGCAGGGAGAATACAATGCCAGCTATTGCCATAGACTGGGACAGGCTTGACCCCATGTTGCGCCAGCTTTCGGGTATGGGCGTATCGGTTTCCGCCATGGCGCGGAAGATGGGCATTTCGGCCCGTGCCGTGCGGTCGCGCATGCAGTTGCTGGGGCTGAACAATCAGGTCAGTGTCGCCATCACGTCTTCCGGTCGCACCTATCTCGGGCGCGGCCACGTCACACTGCCGCGCTTTGGCGGGAGGCGTCCGTCATGAGCGGGGCAATGCTGACGGCAACCGAAATGTATGCCGTGCTGAACGCCCGCGTGCGTGAGGCTGGCGGCGTGGCAAAACTGGCCACGAAAACCGGCCTGAACCTACGTACGCTGGCCAATGCGGTGAACGGGCACAAGGGGCTGGGTACATCCGTGCCGCTGGCGCTGGGTTATCGCCCGGTCACGGTTACAATGTACCAGCCGTTTTTCATGCCCCCTGTCCAGACGGATGATCAGTCATGAACGGCCCCGCTCCCCTGTTTGGCACGGCCCTGCGCAACAGGCCCACGAATGTCGAGGCGGAAAAGGCCCTGCTGGGCGCGATCCTGACCGATAATGCCGCGTTCGGGCGCGTCGAGGAAATCCTTGAGCCCGAACACTTCTACATTCCGCTGCACGGCGCGATCTATGGTGCCATGCGCACGCTGATCTGGGCGGGCAACGTGGCCGACCCGGTCACGCTGCGGCCAAAGTTTGAAAACGATCCGCTGCTGCCGTCTGACATGCATGCAGGCATGGTTTTTGCCACATTGTTGCAGTGCATGGTCGGTATTACCAATGCAGCGGATTATGCCTGGGCGATCCGTAGCGCATGGTTCCGGCGTAATCTGTTTGACGTGTGTTCCGAGACTGCGGACCTGTGCTGCATGCCGGGCGAACGGCCCGACAGCGCCATCATGGAACTGCTGGAAAGCCGCATCACCCGCATCGCGTCCGGTAGCGTCGAGATCCAGCCAACGGTGCAGATCGGCGATGCCATCGGGCTGGCCATCGAAAACGCCCGCGCTGCTGCCGAGCGCGGCGATGGACTGGCGGGCATCACGTGGGGTTACAAGGCGCTCGATCGCATGACCGGCGGCCTGCATGCCGGTGATCTGACCCTGCTGGGCGCGCGTCCGGCCATGGGCAAGACCGCGCTTGGACTTGGCATTGCCGTGCGATCGGCGGCGGCGGGTAATTCCGTGCTGTTCTGGTCAGGTGAAATGCGTGCTGCACAACTGGGCGCGCGTGCCGGCGCGGCATGGGCCGGTCTGTCCACGCTATCGGTCTTTACCGGTCGGCGTTACGACATTCCGCCGCATGTCGATACCTCCCAGCGCGAACCGCTGGCCGATTATCAGTGGCGGGAACTGGAGGAAGGCGAGCACGCCGCCGCCAGCCTGCCGCTGTGCATCGATCATCGCTCCGGCATCACGGTGGCGGAACTGCGCACACAGGCCCGCGCCATGAAGCGGTCGAAACAGGGGCTGGACCTGATCGTGGTCGATTATGTTGGCCTGCTCAGCGCCTCGACTGATTCCCGGTCGTTCAACCTGACGCACAAGATGACAGAAATCAGCAAGGATCTAAAAAACCTTGCAGGTGAACTGGAAATCCCCGTGCTGGCGCTGGCGCAGCTGTCACGCGAGAGCGCCAAGCGCGAGGACAAGCGGCCGGAACTGACCGATCTGCGCGATAGTGGATCTCTGGAGCAGGATGCGGCCACCGTGCTGTTCCTGCACCGCGACCATTATTACCTGAACAAGCAGTTGGGCGACGGCAACATTCCCCGCAATGACCGCGAAACGGATGAAGCCTACAGCGCCCGCTGCGCCAGCCTGATCCAGCGCACGCGTGACAGCAAGGGAAAGGCGACCGCCTACATCGCCAAGAACCGGCATGGCGCGACCGGCGGCTGCGCGCTCCAGTTCCAGGACATGACCACGTGGTTCCGCGATGTGGATGAAAGTGAAAACGGTCCGGCATGGACCAATACGGCGCCGGAGTTCTGAACATGCGTAAACGTTTCCGCGTATCGATCCCTGAACTGCTGCGCTCTGCCCTGCTTGGCGCGCTCTGCGCCATGGCGGGTTGCTATCTGGCTGGACCGCACGGGGACGCCATCGTGTCGCTCCTGATCATGTTCGGTCTGATGGCTGGTTGGGCGCTTCTGTCTGTCCTGATCCTTATCGACCGCTGGGAAGGATAACCCATCCATGAAATCGCCGCGTCAACGCCCCGGAAAGCACGCCCGCGTGCTGATGACAGACCGCCGCTGGCGTCTGCTTGGCCTGTCGGCCCGTGCCATGTGGCTGGAACTGACTGACGCGGCCGATGTCATGCCGGAAATGCGTGCGCCCGTGCGCACGGCACCCGACCTGGAACAGTTTACCCGGCTTGTGGCGGCTGATGCCGCCGAAGTCGGCACCGCAATCGAGCAACTGGTGCGGCTCGACATTCTGGAGCCTTTCCGGAATGGCTACCGTCTGAAAGCGTACTGACATGGCCCGCGTAACAACCGAACAGAAAATGCTCCAGATGGCGACGCACAACATCCGCCTGCGCGCGCTGGGCCATGCTGCCATCGGGATCTGGGTGCAGCTCATTTCCTACATCATCGAATACGGAACCGACGGCGTGCTGGTGCCCGGGAACGGCGGGGCGCCCACACTGGAGGAAATCGCCACCGTCGGGTTGCGCATGGATGTAACCGAACTGGTAACCCATCTGGAAACCTACACCGAAACCCAACTGATAACCCACGACCGCACGGTCGGTACTATCGGGCTGCCGGGTGCGCTCATGCCGTCACGCAAGGCGCTGGCGGCGCGCGAAAACGGGAAAAAGGGCGGCAGACCGCCAAAACATCACAATCCGAAACCACAGGACGATCCGCGCCAGCGCACCGCCATCATGGGCATTGCAGGAGGAAAAGACATGGCCACCGAAACCCAACACGAAACCCACGACCCTAAGCTTAGCTTAGAGGTTAATAATAACCTTAAAGCTAAGCCTGCGGCACAGGACGTGGATGCGGTGTTCAAGGTTTTGGGGCGCAAGGCATGGGAACGCGCTGGTTTCGATCCGGCCCGTGACCGTGGCAACTGGGGACAGGTTCGCCAGTGGGTGGCCGATGCGCTGGCCGAGGGCCTGAGTGCAGCTGAGACTGAACGGCTGGTGATGCATGTAGTCGGCACGCTGGCTGACCGGGAGGCAGAAAAGAAAACTCCAATTGCGCACATGGGCTATTTCAACAAGGCGATTGCCAGGGCCATTGCCGAACGCGACATCCCTGCCCTGGTCTGCACCACGGAAGCCGAGTTCGCGGCGGATGCTGCCTATCAGGAAGCCCATCGCCAGTGGGTTCTGGATGCTGCAAACGGCAGCGATGCGCCCCAGCCGCGTCGGGAAGACTTCATTACCCGCGCACGGGTGGCGGCATGAAGCGCCCCCTCACCATTCCCGAAGGTCTGGCCATCGCGGACGTGGTCGGAGAACGCCTGTTTGAGGCCGGTTGCACGCTGGCGGCATTGCCTGCCCATGGCCTGAAACCCGGCGGCGTACGTGTGGCATGGCCGGAAATGCTGGAGGAAGCGGATCTCGACTGGATCAATGCCTGTCCGGATGATGACATGCGACCACCTCGCCCCAGTTCGTCCGCGATTACGCGCATGGATGAGGCGCTGTCGTGGATCGGGCTGATCGGTGCTGACCGAATGAACTGGCGTAAGGTGGTCTGCCTGCGTCTGATCGTGCATCCGATCTCGCACCGATACCGCTGGACATGGCGGAAAATAGCGGATCGTCTGCATACCAATCACCATACAGCCAAGTCGTGGCACCAGATGGCAATAGCCGACATCGCAAGAAAAATCGCACAACCTACATTTTTCACTTCCCAAACTTCCCATTTTGCCGCATAGGGGTTGTTATGTTAAGGCGGCGTGCACCCTTCGGGGTTCACGCCGTTTTTCGTTATGGGCACTCTCCATGCAATTGCGGTGATGGAGGCAGTCATGTAATCCGCCCCGATCCCCTGCGCGGGCCTTCCTCCCCTCCCCCGACCATGGCGGGAAATCTCTTGGGTCCTTCCTGGGAGGGTCAGGCTCCGCGAGTTGTTCGCGCCCGGTTGCTCTCTGGCTTTTATAAATTTTTCAAAGGCTTGGTGTTTCCATTGGTGTTGTTGTCAGACAATGAAACAGCGCGGGAAGATCAGGTTGCCACGCCACGTCCGACTGTGAACAAGCGGGAACTGGCCAGTCGGCTGCGGATTTCGCTTCCGACATTGACCAGCTGGCTGGATCGTTGGCCGGATTTTCCCGTGGTCGAACGTGGACGCAATGGTGTCAGCTGGACCTTTCATCTGGATGAGGTCTTTGCCTTTCTGACCGCGCGACGCGAAGAGGAAGCGGAAAAAGAGGCCAATCGTGATGCGGAGCTGATGAAGCTCCAGCTTTCACTATGGCCCGAACCTGTTCCTGCGCCCTCGTCCGACAGTCGTCTTTCCATCAAGGAGAGATATGACCTGGCCCGCCTGCAGGACTTGCAGATAAAACAGGCCAAACTGGCTGGAAAACTGGTTCACGCGGAAGATCTGCAGGACCTGTTCACGTCCGTGTTCGGGCGCCTCGGACGTGATATCAATGTTTTCATCCGTCAGTTGGGCCGTGAACAATCATGGCCTGATGCCATGATTCGACAGGCCGAAAGTAAAGTGGCCGATATGCAGCGCACGGCGGTCCAGAAGGTGCTGGACGACATGAAAATAGGCGAAACAGAAGATGACGGACCTCAGCCCGACCTCCTTGGATAAGGTCCGGTTTGTCGATCCACGTACTATTATCTCCAACTCTATCCGGGCCTTCCTGCCGCCGGCGCAGATAGATGTCGCCGATTACGCGGCACAGCATCGTTATCTGGACAACCGCGGCGGTGGATACGTTGGCCGGTGGAACCATGACGAAGCGCCCTACCTCGTCGGGCCGATGCGTATGCTGACCAGTCGCGACCATCTGACCGTCGCGGTGGTTGGGCCTGCCCGAAGTGGCAAGACCGCGATTGGCCAGAACTGGATGTGCCAGTCCATCGACGCGGATCCAGCGGACATGCTGGTTTACAGTGCGACCGACGCCATGATCGAGGAGTACGTGAAGGCGGAAATCAATCCGCTGATCGACAGTCATAAGCGTCTGAAAGATAAATTGGGGAAGTTGCCACGCGACAACTCCATGCATTTCAAGAAATTCTCTAGCATGTGGGTGCAGTTTCTGGCCGCCAGCTACAGAAACCTCATTCAGAAATCCGCACCCCGCATCATTATTACCGAACTGGATGCCTGCGACGGCAATACTTATGAGCTTGCCAGCGTGCGCCGCCAGTCGTTCATGTATGAATCCATGGTGCTGGCCGAAAGTCATCCAGACATGGCTGCCGGCGCCAACCCGGATAAATGGACTGCCGGGGTCATGTCTCTCTATCGGGACAGTGACCGCCATATCTGGTACTGGCCATGCCCGAACTGCAATGCCTACTCCGCCCCCAACCCCATGGGGGAACGGGTCATGACGCTGGACTGGCCTGCGGATGCCCCCCTTGATGAGATCAAGGAAGCCGCACGCCTTGTCTGTCCATGCTGCGGCTCCCTGATCGAAGATAAATGGCGACGCGCCATGAACCGTGATGGCGTATGGGTTGGCACTGGTCAGGCCATCAGCGAGGCGGGCGACATATCTGGCGAACTGGCAGCAAAAGAGATCGCAGGTTTCTGGATCACGGGGGCCATGTCGCCTTTCGTGATCGGCGGCATCGGATCGCTCGCCTATGAAATGGAGAAAGCGCGTCGTGCGCTGGAGAATGGTGAGGAAGACGCGCTCCAGAAGCTCAAGGATGTTACAGTCAAGCGCTGGGGGCTTCCGTTCCAGCCGCCTAAATCGGTTGGCAGCATAGATGCCTGCGTTGTAGCTGAACGTGCCGAACCCGGCATGATACTGGGAACCGTTCCCGAGGGTGTCCGGTTCCTTACCGCAGCAGTTGATATTCAGGGCCGTCATTTCGAGGCAATGGTTCGCGGGTGGGGCATCGGCGGCGAAAGCTGGGTCATCGATTATTTCAGGATGTCAGCGGATCCGGCGACCAGTCCTGCGGATTGGGATGCGTTGCTTCACCGCCTGCGCACACATGTATATCCGCTTGTGGATGCCCCGCATAAAGGGATGAAGATCCTTGCTATCGGTTACGACAGCGGCGGCCAGGAAGGCGTCACGCTCCAGGCGTATGAAGCATGGCGCCGTGCCCGAAAGCGCAAGGACGCGCTGTTCCTTGGCAAAAAGGACGGACGCGATGCCTGGACCATTCTTCCACTCAAGGGGGCGAGCGGTATCAATGCCGCCTCGCTGGTCGTCAACTATCCGGAGACCCAGCGCAAGGACAGGTTTGCAGCCAATCGGGGCGACGTGCCGCTGGGCATTTTCAATCCGAACACTGCCAAGGATGTCGTGGCGCTTCAGCTCCAGCGGGGTGAAGCCGGGCCATTATACGTTCATTTCCCTGCTGCGCTGAAAAGCGCCGCTTCGCCACATCCATTTTTTGACCAGCTGGTGGCCGAACAGCGGATGGCGAATGGCAGATGGGAAAAAGCGACATCGGGGGCGCGAAATGAAGCGCTTGACCTTATGGTCATGACCAACGTGATGGCCAACCTGCACGGATTGCGCCGGATCGACTGGACCGCGCCACCATCGTGGGCAATGCCTCACGATAGCAACGTCCTGGTCGTGGATGTGCCCGGCCCCGTCCACCAGATGGTGGAAAGTCTCAAGGTCATTACCGAAGCCGTCGCGCCATCTCCGATGCCATCACCGCACCCGACCGAGACTATGGCCGAACGTATGAAGCGTCTCGCCCAGCAGTTCGGATCAGGCAATTTCTGAACCGAGGAGATCGAAATGCCACCTGAATTTCTCAAGCTGGGCATATCTGTCGAGGCAGCGGACGTGCAGAAAAATCTGGCAAAACTGTCGGAAACTGGCATCCGGTCAGCTACGGCCAACGCCATGAACAAGCTGGCCAATGGCGCGCGCTGGCAGATTATCGATCGCATGAAAGAGGTGTTTGACAGTCCCAGCCGGTTCACTCTTGGCGGTTTTACCGTCAAGAAGGCGACGCCGTCTGATCTTTCTGCATGGGTAGGCACGATCGATTTCACGCCCAGGGGAACACCCGCCATCCGTTATCTTGGTCCCCAGATATGGGGCGGCCCGCGAGATATGAAGCGGTCAGAAGAATTGCTGTCTGATATATCAGGCGGTCAGTTCTGGGTGCCGGGCCCTGGCGCTCCGCTTGATGCATCCGGCAATATCCAGCGGTCAGAAATCGTACGGATACTGTCGCGCCTGGGCGTAATGCAGCAAAGCCAGAAAAATATGAGCGACCGCACGGCCCGGCGGCTTCAGCGTCAGAATAAAAACGCACGCGGTCAAAGGTCGGAATATTTCGTAGGACATGCGAAAGGGCGCGGCGGAAACGGACGCCCGACAGGCATCTTTAAGCTCGTCGGCCCCGGCAAGGTCGTGCCGATCCTGTGGTTTGTGCCGACGCGTCCGACCTACCGCGTGCGCCTGCCCGTCAACGAAATCGTCGAAAACACGGTATCTGCCCGCATGGAGCGCACCGTGACGAACGCCATCAATGCGGAAGTCAAACGGGAAATGTCCTGATCCTGCCTTCCGCCTGCAGGAAGCCACGCCATGATGAACCGCTTCAACCCATGGGGCGTTCCCCCCATCCAGTATAACCCCAACACCTCGACGCTGGCGGGGATGACCACCGCGCAGCTGCAGGCGGCTCTTGCATCCGCACAGGCCGCCCTAGTCCAGCTCCAGACCGGCGGCAAGGTGGTCTCGGTCAGTTACGCGCAGGGCGATGGTTCACGCTCGGTATCCTACACGCAGGCCAGCCTGCCCAACCTGACCCAGTTCATCATGCAGATCCAGCAGCAGCTGGGCGTCCCCGGCGTCCGGCGCCGTGCATTAAGGCCCATATTCTGATGACGAAACTGACAGACGCATTCGCTGCCCTGTCCGGTCAGCGCGCACCGTCTGTCCCTGCCAGACCGCGTCAGATCGCACGCCCTGCAGCACCCGCAACGCCGCGCGTGACGCCGGATCAGAAGGCACATCCCGTCGGTCCGAACAGACCTGCCGCGCTCAATGCCCCCTATGGCGTGCCCTACGATGCGGCGGATATGTGGGGGCAGCACACCCGGCAATGGGCGCCCCCGCTGTGGTCGGCCGATACGGAACTGAACCCGTGGCGTGACCGGATCGTCAGCCGCGTGCGCGACCTGGTCCGCAATGACGGATGGGCGGCAGGTGCCGTCACCCGCACGTTGGACAACGCCATCGGGGTCAATTTCCACCCCATATCCAAGCCCGATTACCGCGCACTGGCGCACATAACCGGCAACCCGGCATTCGACGCCAAATGGGCGCGGGAATTCGGGCGCGCGGTCGATGCGCGCTGGCGCACCTGGGCCAATGATCCTGGCCGCTATAATGACAGCCAGCGCATGCTGACATTCGGCCAGCAGGCCAACCTGTCTTTCCGGCACCTGCTGGTGGATGGCGATGCACTGACCACCCTGCCGTGGATGCCCGAGCGCGTATCACGTGGTCGTGCCCAGTATGCCACGACCGTGCAGGTCATTGATCCGGACCGCCTGTCCAACCCGCAGATGTTCATGGACATGAGCCGCATGCGCGGCGGCGTGGAACTGGACTATGCCGAAGCCCCGATTGCCTACCACATCCGCCGCGCCCACCAGGGCGACTGGTACAACGCGGCGAAATCAGTGGAATGGGAACGCATCGAGCGCGAAAGCTCATGGGGTCGCCCGCAGGTGGTCCACATGTTCGAACACCACCGTGCCGACCAGCACCGGGGCGGTGCTGGCATGCTCGCCCCTGTCGTCCAGCGTCTCAAGATGCTGACCAAATACGACAGCACCGAACTGGACAGCGCCATCGTCAATGCGATTTTCGCCGCCTATATTGAAAGTCCATACGACCACCAGATGACGGCGGAAGCGCTGGATTCCCCAACCGGCGGTGGCTTCGATGGCGGCCGCTGGGCCGGGCAGCTGGCATGGAATTCGGGTCGGGACCTGTCGCTCCAGGGCGCGCGGATCCCGATGCTCTACCCGGGTGAAAAGATCAACGCCGTCACGGCGGCGCGGCCCAACAGCAACTATGCCGATTTTCAGGCTGCCGTGCTGAACAACGTGGCCAGCGGTATGGGCCTCGCCCCCATGCAGGTCAGCAATGACTGGTCAAAGGTGAATTACAGTTCTGCCCGTGGCGCCCTGCTGGAGGCATGGAAAACGCTCAAGCGTCGGCGGGAAGAATTTTCCATCGGCTGGGCCGCTCCCATCCGCATCGCGTGGATGGAGGAATCCATGGAGGTCGATGACCTGCCCCTGCCTCGTGGCGCGCCCGACTACATTGATGCCCGCGCCGCCTACGCCCGCTGCCAGTGGATGGGGCCCGGTCGCGGCTGGATCGATCCCGTGTCGGAAAAACAGGGCTCCATTCTCGCCATGGATGGCGGCCTGTCCACGCTGGAAAAAGAATGCGCCGAAAACGAAGGCGCGGACTGGGAGGAAAACGTTCACCAGCGCGCCCTTGAGATCGAGACATTCAGGGAACTGGGCATCCCGCTGCCGGAATGGACCGGCACGGAAGCCACGGAAAACACCGAACGCAAGCCGGAGGCTGAATGAGGCACCTCACACTCACCCAGAACCTGCTGGGTCGGCCACTGGCCCTGTCGGGCGAGCGTGTGGCCGTCATACGTCAACTGCTGGCGCAGGGCGCAGACGACATCGGCCTGTTTGGCCGCACCCTGAACGCCGGGTTCTGGCAGGACGATACCGACAGCCGCCCCATCTCCCAGCTGTCGGACATCGTGGCGGGCGTGGGAATCATGCGTATATCCGGCGTCCTGATGCCCGGCTGCGGCGGTTCGCCCTGGTGGGACTGGGTCACGCTGTATGGCGACATCGATGCCGCACTGCGTGAGGCCACGGGCAATGAGGATATAAAGGCAATCGCCCTTCACATCGACAGTCCCGGCGGCACGGTGGCGGGATGCTTCGATACGGCGGACCGCATTTACGCCGCGCGCGGCACCAAGCCGATCGTGGCCATCGTGGATGAAGCCGCCTACTCCGCCGCCTACGCCATCGCCTCGGCTGCCGATCGCATCATCGTCCCCCGCACGGGCGGCGTTGGCTCGATCGGCGTGGTCGGCATGCATGTCGATATCACCGGCATGCTCGACCAGGCGGGCATCAAGGTCACCACCTTCCAGTTCGGTGACCAGAAGACGGACAGTTACCCTACCACGGCCATGACGGATGGCGCTGCCAGCCGCTTCCAGGCGGACATTGATGAAATGGGCGAACTGTTTGTCGCCACCGTGGCGCGTAATCGTGGCCTGTCGCCCGATGCCGTACGCGCGACACAGGCCGCCACCTTCCTTGGCCAGCACGGCGTTACCGCCGGTCTGGCCGACGCCGTCATGTCCGCAGACAGCGCGATGATGGACGTGATCGCCTCGCTGGGCTGATGGCCCACACCATTCCTGACAGGGACAATACGAGCATGAGCAACACGCTACGCGCAGGCGTCAGCCGTTTCGCATTCCTCAACGGCAGCGCTGCCGAGGATGATGACACAAACACCACGCCCGATAACGGCGGCGGCGATAGCGACACCGACGAAAACGGCAAGAAAAAGGGCAAGAAGGCCGACGACGACGGCGGCGACCCGGATACCGATGGCGACGACACCACCGATGCCGAGGACGAAAGCGACGGCGAAAAAGCATCCGCCCGCGCCCGCGAGCGTGGACGTTGCGCCGCCATTTTCAGCAGCACATTCGCGGCCAGCAATCCCGCCGCCGCTGCGGAAATCGCCTTCGGTACCAGCCTGCCCCGCAGTGCTGCCGTCCGCCTGCTCTCCACCATGGGCGCGGTAGCCCCGCCTGCCGCCAAAACCGCAAGCCAGCCACACGCGCGTGAAGGCCTGCGCGAACGCATGGGGCGCGAACCCGGCGCGCCGCCGCTGCCCGCCGGCGGCAATGATGCCGCACAGCAGCCTGGCGCACGCCTCGCCGCCATCGCCAACGCGCGCAAGAACCGCAAGCGCTGAACACAGGAAGCCATTCCATGTCCTACGGTTTCATGCCGGGCATGCAGTCGGTGACGTTCGTCCCCGACCAGCTGATTGCCGGCAATCTCAAGGTCGTCACCCAGCCGATCACGATCGGCGCCAACCAGGCCCTGATCCGGGGTGCCGTGCTGGGCAAGGTGACGGCGACGGGCGAGTACATCCTGTCTGTCGCCACCGCAACGGACGGGTCCGAAACCCCCTGCGCCATCCTGGTCGATGATGTCACCACGGCGGCTGGCGCGACAGTCACAGGCGATGCCTACGTCATGGGCGAGTTCAACACGAACTACATGACCTATGACGCCAGCTGGACGGTCGCCATGCTGACCGAGGCCATGCGCCCGTTCGGCATCTACCTCAAGACGTCGGTCTCCGGCGCCCCTCCCACCGCGTAAAACGGGATAACACTTCATGTCCGGAACTATTTCCGCCGAGGCCGGGGCGCAGGCATCGCTTGCCGCCATGCTGTCGGCATACGACACGGCGCAGCTGATCGGCGCGGTCGAGAACCTGATGGTGGCCGACACCTTCCTGCTCGACAATTTCTTCCCGAACATCGTTGTCAGCGAAACCGAAAAGGTCGCGCTGGACATCGATATCGGTGTGCGCCGCATGTCCCCCTTTACCGCCCCCACGGCCGAGGCCAAGCCGGTCGAGGGACGGCGCATCACCACGAACATGTTCACCCCGGCCTACATCAAGGACCTGCGTAACCCTGACCTGCTGCGCCCCGTGCGTCGTCAGTATGGCGAACGTCTCATGGGCGGCATGACCCCCGCCGAACGCCTGGAGTTCAATCTCGCCTATGAGATCGCGGACCAGGTCGACATGATCAAGCGGCGCATGGAATGGATGGCGGCCCAGGCATTGGTCAGCGGTTCCTACACGGTCTCGGGTGAAGGCTTTCCTGCCGTCGAGATTGATTTCGGACGCGACAGCGCGCTGACCTTCGCCCTGTCGGGTGCCGCACAATGGGGCCAGACCGGCGTATCTCCGTCCGCCTCGATTGATGGATGGGCATCCGCCTTCATGCAGAAAAGCGGGGCCACCCCGCGTGACCTCATTTTCACGACCAGCCCATGGAATGCGTTCAAGGCAGATGTGGGCGTGCTGAATTCCGTGCTGTGGGATCCCCGCGCAGGCGGAGCCGAAATCCAGCTTGGCTCCCAGATCGAGAGCGGCGGCGTGTTCAAGGGACATTGGGGGCAGTACCGCCTCTGGCTGTTCAATGACTGGTTTGTCGATCCCGCCACCGGCATCGAACAGCCTATGATCCCGGACGGCACCGTCCTCATGACATCGCCCCAGCTGGACGGCACGCAGGTCTTCGGCCTGATCGCTGATCCCGAGTTCAGCTACATGCCCATGCCCTACGCGCCCAAGATGTGGATCGAGAAGAACCCGGCGCAGGTCAACCTGCTCATGCAGTCGGCCCCGCTGGTCATCCCGTCGCGGGCAAACGCCGTGCTGAGCGCAACCGTCATGGCTGCCGGTGCCGACGTGTCCGGCCCCGCAATCTGAAGGTAGACAATGACTGACAAGGCAACACCCGTAACCACGCGGGAAATCATCCTGCGCCGCCCCGTCTACACCCAGCCGGGGAAGCGTCCCTCGCCTGCCGGTGCGACCATCGCCGTGTCGGCAGAGGAAGCCGCCATGCTTGTCGCCCGTGGTTTCGCGGCCTATCCCGGCACGGCGGCAGCGGCGCACGTCGCAACCATCTCGCCCAACGGCCCGGGCGAACCACCTCCCGAACAGGTGGCTGCATCCATGCCGGTCGCCCCAGCACTCGTGAAAGAAGCGCCGCCCACGTGAGCATAGACTTCGGCCAGCTTGTCCTGGGGCCGTGTCTCGACACGTTTGGCGCGCCCTATGCCTGGAAGTCCCAGTCTCTGGCCAATCCCGTAACCATCACCGCCATATTCGATGATGGTTACGAGGCGCTGGACCCCATGGGCACCATCCCGGGCATGGCGCCCACGGACATAACGACCAGCCTGCCCCGTCTTGGGGTCCGGCTGTCGGATTTTCCCGTGCCGCCCGTCCAGGGTGACACCTTCGTCATCAACGGCCTGACATACGCCATCCGTGAGGTCCAGCCGGACAGCCACGGCGGCGCACGGCTCGACCTGAACCTGGTGAACAGCAGCCCATGACCCTCTACCGCGTGGAACTGAAACAGGCCGCCGCAACAGCGCTGGCGGGCATCAGTGGCGTGAAAAACGTCTTTATCGACCGCAGCCTGCCCATGACGCCAGCCATGCTGCCCGCCATCATCATATCCTGCCCGCGTGACAATGGGGTCAGTGCCGGTCGCGCCCAGCCGCAGTTCACCCGTGTCTCGCATCTGTACGTGCATGCACGTCTCTGCCACACGTCACCCGAAAATGCCGAGGTGGAAGTCGAGGCCTTCGCGGAACAGATCGAACTGGCAATCATGCTCGATGCCGGACTGCAAGCTATGCTTACGCAGGTCACGGAAATCGAGACGGAAGTCGAAATCAACAGCAAGACTGCCGAACATACGGGTGAGGTCAACATGCATTTCGGCCTCGAATACATCGAGACCTATCCGCCCCCCGGCACCCCGCTCACCGAAATCACCGGCACCATGACCGCGAACGGCAATGCTGATTTCGCCGGTATGCAGACCCCCACCTCCTAAAACCGAGGCCCTCCATCATGTTTGTAAAACCCGCCCCGGGTCGCTCAGTGCGGTGGCCCGGCACGATGCGCCTGCTCAAGGCGCAGGGTGAAACCGTGCCCGAAACGGGCTTCTGGCTGCTGTGCCTGCATAACGGTGATGTGGTGCAGGCCACGCCGCCCGCAGCATCGGCCGCGCCTGTTTCGCCCTCTCCTTCGCCCACGCACCTGTCCGGTGACGCGGCGGCCATCCATGAACCTGCCGAGGCCCACGCATGAGCGGCTCCATCACGGTGCCGGGTTACCCGACCAACAACCGGGTGCCCGGCTTTTATTTTGCCCTGGACAATTCCAGGGCGAATACCGCGTCCTATGGCCGCCGTGTCCTGATCATCGCCCAGACCACAACCGGCGCGGCCCTTGCGGGCACGGCACGTCTGTCCGCCGGGATCAGCGATGCGCAGGGGCTGTATGGCGTTGGATCGCAGGCCGCGATCATGGTGGCAAAGTATTTCGCCCTCGACCCGCTGGGCGAGGTCTGGGTGCTCCCGCTGGCCGATGATGCTGCGGCCGTCGCGGCCAGAGGCTCGTTCGCCATCGCAGGCCCGGCATCCGCATCGGGCACGCTGTGCCTGTATGTGGGCGACCAGCTGATCCCCACGCTGGTCACGGCGGGCGACACGGCCGCAACCATTGCCGAGAATGTCATCACCGCCGCTGCCGCCGTCACCGGCCTGCCCGTCTCGCTGGCAGTGGACGCCACCACGGCAGGGCAGATCAATGTCACGGCGCTGAACAAGGGCCTGTGCGGCAATGACATCGCGCTGGGCGTGGACCTGCTGGGCACCGCTGGCGGGCAGTCCCTGCCGACGGGCGTGTCGGTCACGCTGACCCAGATGTCGGGCGGCACGCAGAACCCGACCACCCTGGCCACCGCGCTGGCCACGCTGGGTGACCGTGTCTATGACCTGTTCATCCATCCCTACACCGACACGGCCAGCCTGACGGCGTTCAAGACGCTGTTCAACAACACCGATGGCCGCTGGGCACCGATGAACCAGCTGTATGGCCACGGCATCACCGCCTACCGGGGCACGTATGGGGAGGCCACCACGTTCGGCCTGACCCAGAACGATCCGCACACCACGGTCATGCCCGTGTCCGACAGTCCGTCCAGCCCGATGGTCTGGGCGGCGCAGGTCGGGGCACTGGTCGCAGCCAGCATTCGCACCAACCCGGCCCTGCCGATCACGGGCGTCGCCCTGACGGTCATGCCGCCCACGGATGCCGGACGCTTCACGCTGGATCAGCGCAACAGCCTGCTGCACGACGGCATCAGCACTTTCACGGTGGACGACAGCGGCACGGTCAACATCGAGCGCCTGGTCACCACCTATCAGGAAAACGCCGAAGGCGTGCCTGATGACAGCTATCTCGACATCGAGACGCTGATGACCGCCATGATCTGCCTGCAGGACATGCGGATCTATCTGGCTTCCATGTTCGCAGGCTTCATCCTCGTGGCCGATGGGACGAAGATCCCGGCGGGTGCGAAGGCCACCACGGCGCAGCTGATCGGCAAAGCCTGCGCCGCCCGCTACAACTGGCAGTGTTCGCAACTGTGGGCGCAGAACGCCGCTACATTCGCCGCCAGCCTGCAGTCGCAGAATCAGGGTGGCGGGCAGGTCTTCCTGCTCATGCCCTATGATTTCGCCAACCAGCTGTGGGTCATCGCTGGCAACTGCCAGTTCGTGAAATCATAAGGAGCCGCCATGTCCGGAACCGTCTATCGCGGGCCGCTTGGCGGCACCGCGACCCTCACCGTCAATGGCATCGTGTTCAATGTCGTGGGCGAAGGCCAGTGGCAGGCCTCTGGCCCGGTCAATGAGACCTCCAAGGGCCAGTCCGCCGTCGAGGGCTTCACCCAGATGCCCGGTCAGGGCTTCATTCAGGCCACCTGCCGTGACCGGCGCGACTTCGCCGTCAGCAGCCTGCAGGGGGCCTCTGGCCTGACCGTCGTGCTGGTGCAGGCCAATGGCAAGGTCATTACGGCCGTTGATGGCTGGCAGACTGAAAACATCAACATCAACACACAGGAAGGCACTTTCGAACTGCATGTCGAAAGTGGCACCGTGACCGAGGATACCGTCTCGTGAGCCATCGCCGCCATACCCAGCCCACCGACGAGGAAGTCCTCGCCATCGTAATCCCGGCCGGGTCAGAAGATGAACAGGAAGATGATGGGGACGACACCCTCGTCATCGACCTGAACCCGCCGCTTGAGGTGAAAAAGACAGGGACGTTCGAGGAACTGCGCCTGCACGAACCCAACGTGTACCATGTCCTGTGCGCGGCGCAGGCGATGGGGCGGCAGATCACGCCGGAATCTGTCTACAATTCCCAGATCGGTCTGGTGGCGCGCATCTCCGGCGTGCCGGAACGGGCCATCATCGAACTGGCCACCACGATCCTCGACCGCGCCGTCGTGTTCGTCACGGGGTTCGAGGAGAATGCGCGGCGCAAGCCCGATGAAGAACCGGATACATCCCCGTCCTTCTCTTTAACTTTCCCCGATCCGATCGAGGCTACCGGCCGCACATTCAGCGACATGACGCTGCGTGAGCCGACGGTGCGCGAACGTCGGATCATGAAGGCGGCGGAATCCAGGGGCACCCCGGAAGCCTTCCTGCAGGCAGAAATCGCCCTGGTGGAGGCAGTCAGCGGATGGCCCAGGGCTGCCGTTCTCAAGATGCCGATCAGCAAATTCGCCCGGGCTGCGGATTATCTGACCGGTTTTTTTCTTTCTGGCCCGGCAACTGGCAACGGCTAGGCGCGGATCTGTGTCGGTTCTTCACCGGCTGGTCGCGCCATGACGTGGAAACGCTGACCGGCACGGAAATGGCCGACGCGATCGAGACAGCCAACCAGATCGCGGCAGAACAGAAACGGGAGGCCGAACGTGCCCAACGCAGGCGTTAAGGTTGTCATCAGCGCGGCCGACCGTGCCAGTCAGACCATTGAGCGGATCAATACCCGCATCGCGCGCATGCAGGCCCCAGTCCGCCGCGTACAGGCTGCTTTCGGTCGCTTTGCCAGCCTGTCGGGCCTGTCCCGACTGAATAACGGCATTGTTGCCGTAGGCCGGTCTGCGGTAGGGGCATTTCGGTCGCTGGGCCAGATCATCCCTGTGCTGGGCACGCTGACCGGGGCCGCCAGCGTGGCGGGCGTGTACCGCCTTGCCAGCGCCTGGGCACAGGTCGGCACGGACCTGCGCACCACATCGCGCACCATGGGCATGGCCCCGCAGAAACTGCAGGCCATGCAGAACGCCGCCAAACTGGCGGGAGGGTCCGCCGAATCCATGGGGGCTGCCCTCCAGCAGCTATCACGGGAACGATGGGCGGCCGTTAACAATCAGGATCCAGCCGCTGCTGCCCGCTTCCGGGCGCTGCAGATTTCGCCCGAGGATGTACGCACCCAGCCCATTGATAAGCTGTTTGAAACTGTCGCCTCCCGCATACGCGGGATACGCAATCCTACAGCGCAGGCCATCGCCGCCACGGAACGCTTTGGGGGAGCCGCGCAGGGCCTGATCCCGATCTTCCAGCAGACCGATAAGGAATGGGAACAGACACTCAATCAGGCGAGGCGTTACAGCCATATGACGCCAGCCATGGTGGAAGCGGCTTACAGCCTGCGCCGGTCACAGGTCGCACTTGGTGAATCGGTTGAGGATTTCGGGAACAGCATTTCAGAAGCCGCCGCCCCCGGCGTCCAGCAGCTTACCGAGTTCATCACCGGGCTGATCGACGCGAACCGCAAATGGATTGCGCAGGACATAGGAGAATATGTCCGGCAGTTCGTGACATGGCTCCGCGCTGGTGGATGGAACCGCATTAAGGGTGACATCACGGGCGTCCATCAAGCCATTACAAACGTGGTTGACCGTCTGGGTGGTTGGAAATCTGCCGGACGTGATGCTCTGGTTGCCATCGCCGCGTTGTATGCCCTGCCGGTCCTGTCCGGCCTTGCATCCATCGCCACGGCGGCCGTTACCATCGGCACGTCGCTTGCGGCCATCAGCCTGCCGGTGGCAGCCGCGATCGCTGCTGTCGGCGCGCTCGGGGCCGCCGGGTACGGGCTGTGGTCTCACTGGAGCGGCATCAGCAAGCGGTTTTCCGACATGTGGGGCGGTCTCAAGGGGGCGTTCCAGAACAATACCGGCTATCTGCGCACCATTACGGAAACACTGTTTCCCATACCTGCAGCGATCATCAATCACTGGGATGGGCTGGGGAAATTCTTCTCATCCCTGTGGGACGGAATCAAGACGGCGTTTTCTTCGGCGTGGGGGTTTATTTCCCCGATCGTGGACAAGATGACGTCCGCTATCGACTTCGTCGCCAATAGCTGGGTCGGCAGGAAACTGGCCTCCATGGCCAGTGCCGCTGAAAGTGGCGTATCCTCCGGTGTCAGCACCCTTGGCAGATATGCCCGGCAGGGACTGGACTGGTACGCCGATTATGCTGATCGCATGACCGGCTACAGGCGTCCCCAGCTGGCCGCCCCCGTGCAGGCGGCTGGCGCCGATGCAGCCCGCCGTTACGGTCTGGATCAGGCGCATTACCTCGCCCTGCTTCGGGCGGAACACGGTGGATACAGCAACGTGTCGGGCGCAGGGGCTTTCGGCCCGGCCCAGCTCATGCCTGCAACGGCGCGATCGCTGGGCGTGGCAGATTCGGTGAATGCCCCCGGTTACGACTGGCGCAGGAACCTTGATGCCGGCGCACGCTATTACCGGCAGATGCTGGATCAGGCACATGGCGATTACGCCGTGGCAGACGCCTCCTATAACGCCGGCCCCAACAGCGCGGCCGTGCGACAGTTCGCCCGGTCGCACGACCTGTCTGACCTGCCGAAAGAAACGCGGGATTATGTCGTTTCCATCGCAGGCATGCGCCGCGATATGGCAGCACCGCCCATGACCGTGCCGCCCGGCACGGCTGCAGGAGGCTCGGCAACGCCAGACAGGAACGGTGGCACAGACCATACCATGACGGTCAAGCTGGAAGCCGAGCGTGGAACACGTGCGCGTGTCACCAGCGCCTCTCCAGGCACCCGTGTCGTCAACCGCACGCCTGTCCAGCAGGCCATGCCGTCCGCCCTCACCTCCATAGGAAACTGACATGTCCGGCACGCTTACAACCCTTGCAGAAGAATATCTGCAGGGGTCGTTTCGTGGCATCCCGTTCTCGGTAATGGGCAGCGGCGGCGGTAACGGGCGCAACTTCCAGATCCACCGTTACCCTTTCCGTAACCAGCCCTGGGCCGAGGATCTGGGACGGGCACCGCGCACCTACCGCATCCGCGCCTTCCTGATCGGCCCCGAATGCCTGGCGCAGCGTGACCTGCTGGCCATGGCTGCGGAAGCGGAAGGCGTTGGCACTCTGGTTCACCCCAGCATCGGGGCCAGGCAGTGCGCCCTCATGCGCTTTGACTGGTATGAGCGCGACGGGGTCATGGGCGTTGTCGATATCGAGATGGAACTGGTGGAAAGCCGGGACTGGCTCGGTTCCCTCATTACCCTTGCGCTCGATGCCGCCATCGGTGTGGCTGCCGCCGCTTTCGGCACGGCCGCTTCATCCGATTACACCACCGGCACCCTTACCCCCTATGCCTACGGCCGATCTGTCCTCAATGCAGGGCGGAACATGGCCAGCAGCTGGGGCGCAGGTGCAGTCGCGGCCATCCGTTCCCCCACCGCCTTCTCCGCCGCCCTTGGCGTGCTGCCGGGCAACCTGGGCCGGTATGTAGGGGGTAACGGAGCTACCGTTGACCCCGCCGCAACCGAAACCAGCGTGCTGGATGGCCTGACCACCAGCGAACAGGTGGTCAGCGCCAATGTCGCCACCCTTGCGGGTGCGGCGGATGCGACCACACTCGCCACGGCCATCCTTGCCGTGCCCGAATCAGTCCGCAGCGCCATTGCCGATCCGGCGGGGCAGATCGCGGTCCTGACCCCACTTGTGTCCTGCGATGCAACGGTCATCGCATCCAGCGCCCCGATCGGCGGTGCCATTGCAACGGCTCAGACCGCCACCGCAACGCTGTGCCGGCAGGCAGCCCTGCTGTCGCTGGCCCGCGCCTGCGGGGACTGGCAGCCCTCATCGTCCGAAGATGCGCAGGCCATGCGGCTCAAGGTCGGCGCGCTGCTCGATGATGAAGCCATCACGGCGGCGGACAACGGCAATGACGCCAGCTTTCAGGCCCTGCGCTCGCTGCGTGCCCAGGTGCTGCAGGATCTGGCGGACCGGGGCGCACGGCTGCCGGATATGATCACCGTCACCCGTAACGCCGCCCTGCCCGCGCTGGTACTGGCGCAGCAGCTCTATGCCGACGGATCCCGCGCACCCGACCTGATCCGGCGCGCGGACCCCATTCATCCCGCTTTCATGCCAACCGAGTTCGAGGCCCTGTCATCATGAGTGGTGCGCTTACCGCCATATCCGACTTTCTGGGGTGGAACAGCACCCCGTCGGATCAGGTCTCGATCGTGGTCACCACAGGCGGCACATCACGCCAGATCACCAACTGGACATCCGCCGTACTGCGGCTGGGCATCGAAATCATGCCATGGACGGCGGCGCTGGGCATGACGGCCGCGCGCGCGGCCGCTGTTGGGGTCAACACCATCAATCCGGGCGATACCTGCCAAGTCTATATCGGGACCGACCTCGTGTTCACCGGCTACGTCATAACCGTGGTGGATGACCTTGGACCGGAAGACCACATGATCGAGGTACAGATCGCCTCGAAATCCGTCGATCTGGTGGAATGCGCCGCCGAGTTCAGCACGTTCCAGATGAACAGTACCAACGTGCTGGCGATCGCCAAGGCTGTCGCCAGTCGCGTTAATATTGACGTGATTTCCGTCAATGGCGCGGGCGATACCGACATCCTCGCCTTTTCCGTCATCCTGACAGAAACCGCCTATGAGGTGATCGAGCGCATATCCCGCCTCGCTGCCGTGCTGTTCTACGACCGGCCCGACGGCAATATCTGCATGTCGGCCGTGGGCACGGCCCGCTCTGCCAGCGGGTTTGCCGTGGGCAGGAACGTCGAACGCATCCAGACCGTGCGCAGCCTTGGCGGCCGGTATTCCAGGGTCACGGCCATCTGTCAGGATACAGTGTCGTTATACACCGACCCGAACGTCAATGCGCTGGCCAGCCAGATGGGCGTGCTGACCGTAGGCGTGGAGGCTACCGACCCTGGCGTGCCACGAACGCGCAACATGTTCATCCCGGTTGAAAACGGGGACCGGGACTACATAGTCACCCGCCAGCGCGTGCAGTGGGAAGTCAACCGCCGCATCGGTCGCGCCTATCCCGTCACGTTGACGACCGACAGCTGGCGTGATGCGGCCGGACAGCTCTGGCTGCCCAACACGCTCGCACCTGTCACCGCGCGGGACGGCACGGTGTCGGACCTGCTGATCGGGGAACTGACCCTGCGCCAGACGGTCGAGGATGGCACGCATGCCGATGTCGTTCTCATGCCGCCCGCTGCCTTCTCGCCCGAACCCCTGCTTAACCCGGTGCTGGCAGACAGGTTCCTGCAGATCATGAGCAGTGCCCAGAGAAGTGTGGACGGATCCGTCCAGACAGAAGCACTGCCCCCGCTGGAGAACAGCACACCATGACCGTACTGCGCAGCGCGCGCCGCGTGATGATGGCACTGGGTATCGGTCGGCAACTGGCCGATACGAACGAAGCCCCCAACACCCCCACCGTGCAGGCCGCCCTCGCTGCAGGCGAGATAAAGTCGGATCTGCCGATCGTGCAGGAATACGGGCTGGCCAGCAGGCCGGTTCCGGGGTCTGACGTAATCGTCGTCTTCATCGGCGGCGACCGCAGCCGGGGCGTGGTCATCGCCACGGGTGACCAGCGCGGTAGGCCGAAAGACCTGCAACCCGGTGAGGTCTGCCTGTTCCATCCGTCCACCGGCAGCCGGATCTGGCTCAGGGCGGATGGGTCAATCTCGATCGCACCGGCCAACGGCAAGACTGCGGTCACGGGTGATCTGACCGCCAGCGGCACCATAACCGGCAATGAAGTCGAGGCGCAGGGTATCAAGCTGTCCAGTCATCCCCACAACGGTGTGGAACCGGGTAGCGGTAATTCCGGGCCGCCCGTGGCCAGCTAGAAACAGGCAGACCTCATGGATATCAAAATTGTCTGGAACGTCCGCGCGGCGCGTGGCGACTGGCCCATCGTGTCCGGTGACCTGGCACTGGACAATTCCCTGCGCTCGGCCGTCCTCGTCTCCCTGTTTACCGATCGCGTGGCACCAACCCAGCCATCATCCGATGACACGGCGGTTGGCATCCAGTCCCCCAGCGGCCCTACGGGAGCGGCCACGGCCGACCGGCGCGGCTGGTGGGGGGATGCGTTTGCGGATCTGCCGATTGGCTCCCGCCTGTGGCAGTTGCGGCGCGCGGTCAAGGTCGGCACGCGGGCCATCCCGCGCGAGATCGAGGACATCTGCACCGAGGCGCTGCAATGGCTGGTCGATGACGGTGTCGCGGCCTCGGTCGACATCTCGGCATGGTGGAACCCCACCGTGCGGACCATGGCCGAATTCTCCATCACCATCACCGAACCGGGCAACAGCACGCCCCAGGTGTTCAAGTTCTCATGGGCCTGGGAGGGTCTGACCTGAAATGGCCTATCCACGTCCAACCCTGTCGCAACTGCGCCAGCAGGCCCTGCAGGATGTCATAAGCGGCGGCATCCCCGGTGTGACCGCGGTGCTGCGCTTCTCGGTCATCTACGTGCTGTCCATGGTTCTGGCGGGGATGTCATGGCTGCATTACGGCTATATCGACTGGGTGGCGAAGCAGTCCGTGCCCTGGACCGCCACGGGGGCCTATCTGGCCGCATGGGGCGCGCTCAAGGGCGTCTACCGCAAGGGAGCCACAGCCGCCAGCGGCACGGCCACCTTCACCGCGACCGGAACGGATATCATCCCGGCGGGCACGCAGCTTGCCCTGCAGGGTGGCCTGCTGGCTACGGCATCGGCTGACAGCGTCACGGATAATGACGTCACCACCGTCAACTGGACGGCCAGCAGCACGGGCACGGCGGGCAACGTCACGCTGGGCACGATCGTCACCCTGTCCAGCCCGGTGCCGGGCATCCAGACCACCGGCACGGTCACCGACATCACCGTCAGCGGCGCGGACATTGAAGACGATACCGATTTCCGCACCCGGGTCATGGACGCCTACCAGGCGCAGGGGCAGGACGGGAAAGCCGACGATTATGTCGGCTGGGCCGAATCCGTTCCGGGCGTTACCCGGGCGTGGGTGGTCGGCAATGGCGCGGGTGCCGGCACCGTGGTTGTCTACGTCATGCTGGATGAAGCCAATGCGACCAGTGGAGGTTTCCCCAACGGCACGAATGGCGCGGCCACGGGGGACGATCGCTACACCACTGCGACCGGCGACCAGCTGACGGTGGCCAACACCATCCAGCCCAGTCAGCCGGTCACGGCGCTGGTCATCGTCTGCGCCCCCATCGCACAGCCCACAGATTTCGTGATCACGGATCTGGGCACCGGCAATACAACGGCCAACCAGAAACTGATCACGGATGCCCTGACGGACATGTTCGTCCGTCTTTCTTCCCCCGGCGGCACCATCAACCCGAACGACTGGGAGGAGGCGATCGGCACGATCGGCCTGGCCAGCTTCGAGGTCCAGTCCCCTACCGGGCCGGTAACGGGCGCCAATGCCGGCACCATGCCGACCCTCGGCACCATCAGCTTCGCGGCGTGACCCATGGCAGCACCAGAATACTCGGTGGCGGATTTCCGCACCGCGCTCCTTAACCTGCTGCCGCGCGGGCGTATCTGGTCACGCGACCCGGACGGCATGCCCTACCAGATGGCAGGCGTGTGGGCACCATCGTTCCAGCGCAGCGCGCAGTCCGCCGGTGACCTGATTGATGATGCCTTCCCCTCCACCACGGTCAACCTGCTGCCGGAATGGGAGGCCACGCTGGGGCTGCCGGATCCCTGCGCGGGCGAAAGCCCGACCGTGGAACTGCGTCGTGCACAGGTGGTGGCGCGACTGACGGATAACGGCGGCGCATCGGTCGATTACTTTATCGCGTTCGCCAGGACGCTTGGGTACGACATTACCATCACCCAGTTCGCGCCCTCGCGGTTCCGCCGCAAATTCGGCACGCCCTTCGGCGGCGATGCCTGGGCCTACACCTGGCAGATCAACTGCCCGCAGCTGACCATAAACCGCCTGAAATTCGGCCAGTCCTTTGGGAACCCGTGGGCGACCTGGAGCAATGCGGTGCTGGAATGCGAGCTGAACGCCCGCAAGCCTGCGCATACCATCCTCATTTTCAACTACAGCTAAGGACAACCGATGGAACTGATCATCGGCACGGGCACCGTTGTCCAGGCCTCACGCGACACGATGCCGGCCACCGGTACGCCGGGCTGGGCAACTGACGGGGATCCGGCATCCAGCGTTCCTGCCACCGATTTCCCGGCATCGCATTACAATATGACCGTAGCCGAGATGGTGCAGGTCATCATTGATGCCGGCCTCACGCTAGACCGCACCAACTGGGGCCAGCTCTCGGCCGCCATCCAGAAAATGATTGCCAGTCCCTACGGAGGCACCGTCTTCACTCCGGTCCAGCAGGGCGGCGGACCGAACCAGACCACGGACAAGATCGCTCTGGGTCAGGATACGACCTATGGGGGGCTTGTGCGTGTCGCCATCGGCGGTGCGGATCAGGGAACGCTTCTGTCCGGTGATTATGGGGCCAGTATTGATGGTCTTGCGAACGACCTTCCGGGTTTCGGGCTGTGGTACCAGCGGTCAACGCAGCGACCTGCTTTCACCTACCAGAACCCGACGGGTGCCATAACCATCATAGATATCGCGACCGAACCGGAAGTGGTCGCCCTCCAGTCCAGTCTGGCAGGCGAAAGTGCGACGCGCGCCGATCAGGTGGCGACACTGACCGCAGATGTCAGTGACTGCGTTTCCGGCACCTATGGCAAAAGTGCCAGCGATTATCAGATACTGGGCTTTTACTTTCAGGCCAGCGGACACGCGATCGTCGTGTACAACGACGCCAATGGCGACACCGTGTATAACGGCATTGCCAACTTCACCGATGTGGCGACGCTCCAGACCAACCTGACGGCGACGATCGCCAGTCAGGCCGATATCAACAGCGGATTTTCTACTGCCCTGGCGGCAAAGGTCGGCACCAATGCGTCCAGCGATGGAACGAACTCACCAGTAACCCTCATGAACTGGTATATAAGTACCGGTGTCCTGTGGGTCAGTGGCCCTGGCTTTTCCACCTCCATCGTTAAAACGTCACCAGCAGACAACTACAACCAGATAGTCAATCTGGTTACCGGCGAAGACCATTACCTGAACGTCCAGGACAGCACGGGCAGCTACAGATATGCACCAAGTTCTGCACAGCATGCCGCAGGTAGTTACGACACCTATGTCATCGACGGGGTCCGCACGCTGTCATTTACCACGACTTCGTATGACGAAGATGTTGTCGATTTTCCCATCGCATTTAGCGACGTGCCCAGTTCGGTCGTGATTACGTCCAGCGAGGCACAGAATGGGCTGGGTGAATCCGTGTCCGCAAACGTTTTCAAGGGGACCATCACCAAAACCGGATTCACTCCTCATCTGTCCAGTTCCGGTGGCAATACAGGCACCGCCATTCCCTCAACCCAGCCGGTAACCATTTCCGTCATCGCCATTGGCCCCGCATAAGGGAAAGAAAAATGACCACCACTTCCACGGCTTCCGCATACCAGAACTACATTCTGTACCGCACCGTCGCCAAAACCGTCCAACCCGCGTCTTATACTGGACCGGACGGCAAGACCGTGACGCCAGACCCCGTCACGGCGCAGGCGGCGGGCTACGTCGTGGGCACGCAACTCCTGACCGGGCTGACCGGCATTGCGGTTCCCGATGGCTTCGCCTACGCGCTGGATGCGGACCAGGCCTATCCTGTGGGCAGCATCTACACACCCCCTGCCGCTACCGCCTCGACGACAACCACCACTACGACGGGCACGACCACAGCGTCCTGACCTGCCCGACAGCCTGTGCCTGCCCGACCGCCTGTGAGGCGGTTTTTTTATGCCTGGAAACCTGATGTTCATTTTGTGGAGAGTGCTGGGGTTCGGTGAAGACCCCCAGTTGCGCGATCGGCTGGTCCGTGTCGAGACCAAGGTCGAATCAACAGAGACCGACCTGCGGGCACTGCGTGGGGAGGTCCGGACCCTGTCGACCGAAATGCGCGCGTGCATGGGTCAGCTGATCGGGGGCATGAAGGCCGTCAAGGCGATCGGTGCGGCCATCGTGGGTCTGATCACCGTCATCGGCACCGTGACGGCCGCCCTGTTCGCCTATCCGCCCTTCTGCGACTGGTTCGGCCATTTCCTGCACGGTGGCCATCCATGAATGCGACCGGGACCGGGCTGGACCTGTCCGATCTCAAGGTCCGCGTGATCGCCCCTGCCCTCGCCCGGATCGGCATGGACGGCGCTGCCGCAGTCAACCTGCTGGCGGGCACCGCGCTGGTGGAAAGCGGCTGCCGCAGGCTGGTGCAGGACGGTGGCGGCCCCGCGCTGGGGCTGTGGCAGATGGAACCCTTCACCCATGATGACATCTGGAACACCTTCCTGCCCGGCGGCCGGATGAACGGGGTCGTGACCGCCCTGCTTTCCATGCGCGGCAACTGGCCCCCGGCATCCGGGCAGATGACAGGCAACGCCTTCTACGCCTGCGCGATGGCGCGGCTGAAATACTACCGTGCCCCCGATCCCCTACCCGCCGCCAGTGATGCGGCGGGCATGTGTGGCCTGTGGAAACGGATCTACAACACATCGCTGGGCGCGGGCGCTGCGGATCCGCAGCATGTCGCCCTGTTCCGGCAAGCCATCGAGGCCTGACATGGACCCCACATCAATCGTGCAGGATGTCCTGTCGATGCTTCCGGCGCAGTATGCCGGGGACATCGTCGTCATCGTGTCTTTCCTGATTTCCACCTGCGCCCTGATCGCGCGTTTCTGGCGGCCGCCTGACCCCTCATCGCGCTGGGTGCTGGTCTGGACCGCGGTCACGGCCATCGCGCAGGCGCGCGGCTGGAACCTGCCCGCCTACCAGCCCGGCCGGAAAGCCGCGATGGTACCGGCGAAGGTGCCCCGGCAGGAAGTCGAACAGAAACTGGATGTCGCGCCCGGATCGACCCGTCCCGGCAAGCCCCCGGCGCGCGCTTCCCCGCGCGGCTGACTGAACGAAACCCTTTCCACCATCCCGATTCCCGAACCGCCCCCAAGGCGGTTTTTTCATTTGGAGACTCCAGACATGGCCACCGACAGCACCACCGCCATTCCTGCCCTTGAAACGCTGGTCGAGACCGCGCTGGGCAGGAAGGACACCGCCACCGCGCAGGCCGACATCGCGCTTGCTGGCAACCTGCTGCAGACCCTGATCCCGGTCATTGTCGAGAAGGCCGCGCCGAATCTCGACCTGTCCGGCATCGATGCGGCGCTGACCAAGATCCTGACCGGCGTCACGGACCTGAAAACCGCGATTGCCACGAAACCCGCAGCGGCGGCACCCGCCGTCGTGGCTGCGGCCGTCAAGGTCGAAGCGCCGCACCCGACCGTGCCTGGTCAGCCCGTTCGCTGAACATGTCATGAAGCAATGACGTAGGCTGCTGCTGATGATCAGAACGACAGCAGCCTACGCCTGATTGATGGAACTGCACACGGTTTCCCCTGCCCCTGGGAAAACGGCTGCAATGTTCGTACTGCCTGCAGCACCATCAGCCTGAATGCGTAACGATGACGACACCCGCTTGCAACTAGAACAAATTTTATAGTTCACCATTCGGTTATCCTTACGGTTCATATCGCGCCGATCCGTGAACCGGACGCCCCGCCTTCCGAAAACTGAAAGCTGGTCCACCAGCCACCATGTAAAAATGCCGGTTTCCTGCGGCATTATGGGGCTGGTGGACTATTTTCATATCCAGACTGGAAAACAAGCCCCCGGCGCGCGCTTCCCCGCGTGGCTGACTGAACGAAACCCTTCCCACCATCCCGCTTCCCGAACCGCCCCCGAGGCGGTTTTTTCATTTGGAGACGCCAGACATGGCCACCGACAGCACCACAGCCATTCCCGCCCTTGAAACGCTGGTCGAGACCGCACTGGGCAGGAAGGACACCGCCACCGCGCAGGCCGACATTGCGCTTGCGGGCAACCTGCTGCAGACCCTGATCCCGGTCATTGTCGAGAAGGCCGCGCCGAATCTCGACCTGTCCGGCATCGATGCGGCGCTGACCAGGATCCTGACCGGTGTCACGGACCTGAAAACCGCGATTGCCACGAAACCCGCAGCGGCGGCACCCGCCGTCGTGGCTGCGGCCGCCAAGGTCGAAGCGCCGCATCCGGCCGTGCCTGGTCAGCCCGTTCGCTGATCGGCGCAGACAGGTGCTGATGATCAGAACGGCACCTGTCTGCGCCCGATGATCCTGCCGCACGGATTGCCCCATACCCCCCGACGGCAGCCAGAGTAATCGGGACACGAACAGGACCATCGTGCAGGCGTGATAAGTCCGTAGCTGACCTTTGCGCAATTAGAACTATTTTTAAAATCACGCCTACTGCCCAACAGTCCCATTGTGTCTGATCCGTCAACCGGAACGCGCCGATCTGTAAACCGGCCACCGGATGTCCCATCTCCCGAAAACTGAAAGCTGGTCCACCAGTCACCATGCGAAAATGCCGGTTTCCTGCGGCATTATGGGGCTGGTGGACTATTTTCGTATCCAGACTGGAAAAATAGCCCATGACCCAGCGTGTAAACCTCATGGCCGTTGATGGCGGCCGCCGCCGTTTCCTCGGCATCGGGCTGATGTCGGCAGCCGCTATCGCCACAGTGGCCACCCTGCCCGCCTGCACGGTCAGCAGGATCGGCAACGTCACCACCGTCACCATCAACGTGGCCGAGATCAAGGATTACGGTCAGGCGGGCCTCAATGCCGTCACGACTGTCCTGAGCATCGGCGCGGTAGCCAGCGGCATCGGTGCGTCCACCGTGGGCATCATCACTCTGGCCGACACCGCCCTGTCCACTGCCCTGAACAGCTTTTCTGCCGCCGCCGGGTCTACGCTGACCATCTCCTATGATGATACGGACTGGAAAAGCCGGGTGGACAGTGTCCTGTCCGCCCTGACCACGGTTGAAAGCGACCTGAGCGCCGCAATCACGGGGGTTTCAGCCAAGGTGTCCAGCAGCGACCTGTCCGACGCCAACACGGCCCTTAACGCGCTGTCGACCATCGTGTCGGCCTTCAAGGCCCTCCTGGATAGCGTGGACGTGCCGCGCAATGCCGGGACGCGCCTGTCTGCCTCCAGTCCGGCCCCGGCCCCGACACAGGTACAGCAGGCGCTCAGGGTACTGGGTGTGAGAGCATGACGCCCTTCGAGCAGGGTATCATGGTCGGTGCGGGCGGCGTTGTCGTCCTCATCGGCCTCTTGGTGATTATTCCAATAAAATTACATAGTTCTATAATATGTCAAAAATTACGAGATAAGAACATAGATTTGGAGATCACAAGGTCAACGTATAAAATAAATTAATTCTTATTCTCTGTCTCGCTTACTCCGCAGTAACTAAGTATAACTTGAGATTTTACCTTATCTCTTAAATTTTCATCTCCTATTGTTTTTAGAAGCGTTGCCGCATCTATTCCTTTTCTGTCAGATCTGAGTTTATCAAAAAAATCTGACATGCGTTGTTGAGCACGGTTTGATTGAACAAAAAACATAGCCGATACCGAATTCGTTACAATACCAGCTATCATTTTTGATATATTATTATAACCGCCTGTAGAAAAACCGTATATAGATGACAAAATAAATGCAAATCCTATCGTAGAAAATAATAAACTTGCTACAAAAGATACATTTGCAGTCCGCAATGCAGTTTTGTAGTACTCTCTTGAGAGCCGAGTTTCTATCGGAGAGACGGTTCCATCTTCGTATTTCTTTATTAACTCCTTATATAATTTTATTTCTTCAGCAACATCTTTTCTGGCCCATCGATCAATAGCTTTTGCTTCATAGAATGCGCCCGCAACGACTATTATCGTTGCTCCTAAAATTTCGCATATCAACAAAAATAGATGCATAAAAATAAATCCTATAAAATAGTTTTATATTATTGTTTAAAAAATATATATCTTACGACTTGCAAATTAAGCGCACTTGCAACATTTAACAACGAAACGGTGCTTCCTATATTTTTACCGCTCTCAATCTCCAACAGATAACTTTTGCTGTTTCCTGCTCCGATCACCAAATCGCCCTGGGTCAGCTTCCGTCGCATGCGCCTGATGGTGATGGGTGAGACCCCATCCAGCACCATACGTCGGGTCTCATCGGCCATATAGGTCACGCGATAATCCGGTGGGATGGCTTCAGAACGGGCAATAGCTTCCCAGTTTTGCCTGCCATATACGAATTCACTGCCAGAGTCCGCGGATGAATGAAAGGAATGTAGCGTCCGCGCTATTCTGCCGCCACATCCAGCGCCCGACGCGCTGCATCCGGTTCCCGACCGAGAATACGCAGCAGCGCCTGCACGGCCGGATCCAACCCTACACGCCCCTGTTCCCAATTGCGCCATGTCGCCACAGGTATGCCGGTCAGATCCGCGATCTGTTTCTGGGTCATATGCAGGGCTTTCCGCACCGTTGCAGGTGTCGGGTATGGGGCAGACAGATGGCTTGTGTCATCCGTGCCATCCTCACGGGCCTGACGGTCGATATCAGCTTCCGTGGTAGCGTTCACCTTGTCCCAGTCGATGGTTCCGCCGTGCTGGGCGATCTGGCTCAATGTCATCCTTGCCATTTCTTCCACTCCTTGTCGTGCATGCGGCGCGCGGAAATGATCCACGTAACATCACCGCGCCGTGTGTAAACGACCATGTAACGGGACCCTTCGATCATCCCGACTGCCTGAATCCGTGTCTCACCATAATCCTTGCGGGTGTCTTCGCGTTCGATCACTTCCCCAAGAAAAATGCGGGCAGCGTAAACGAAATCGAAACCACGGGTGGAGAGGCACGCTGCGCTTTTTTCATCGTGCCAGTCAAAGGCGTGGTGTGTTGTCGTCATGGGCATTTTATACGCTGAAAGCGTATCGTTCGCAAGGAAAATAATACGCTAACAGCGTATTTATGATTAGAACAATCAATCATATTGCACAACCACAAGGCGGCTCTTCGGAGCCGCCTTTTTTTGTTGGAACCAGCATGACAAATTGCAAACTTGCGCAGATCCGCAAGCTGGGTTGCCGTCCGGCAGAACGCCGTCCCAATCAGCCCCATTTATCCGCCATGCGCGGATTCTGCGCGCGTCAGGCCCCTGCCCGGCTGGACCGCAACGGTATCAACCCTGCGCCGCTGATGCTGGGCAATGACGTGCTGGGGGACTGCACCAGCGTGGGCATCGGCAATCACCTGCGCGCCACGGCGGCGCTGGCTGGCTTCCAGATTGCCGTCACCACGTCTGCCGCCGTGCAGTTCTATTCCCGCTCCACCGGCTACGTGCCCGGCAATCCGGCAACGGATAATGGCGGCGTGGAGGTGGACGTACTGACAACCGCCCTACGCGACGGCTATGCGCTGGCAGACCAGACGCTGTTCCCGGTCTGGGGCAGCGCTGATCCGGAAGACCTGAACGGGATCCGCAACATCACCGCGGGCCTATCTGCCGCCTATCTGGGCGTTCAGCTTGCTACGGCAGACATGTGGGAAGATCAGGACGGCAACCTGCCGCCCGTGTGGGACACGGACAGCCCGGCCGACCATGGCGACCCGACGCCGGGCAGCGCGGGCGGTCACTGCCTGCTGCTTTGGGATTATGCGGGCACGGCCGACACCGATCTGGTCACGCTGTTGACATGGGGCAGCAGGCAGAAGGCCACATGGCGCTGGGTCAGATCCCGCATCATGGAGGCGCACGGGCTGGCGTGGGGGCAACTGCACGCACCCGGCGGCCTGTATCCGGCTGGTGACGACTGGGCCGCGCTGGTCGCGGCGAATGATGCTTATCTAGGGGGGCACAACCTGTGACTACGGCAAATAACAACTATGTGTACTGCCCATAGACCTTTTACGGGCAGCAAGTATGAGCCCTGATGGTCAAAATTGCATCATTCCTTTAATTTGCAAACATTTTACAACGTAACAGTCAGATTAAAAGTCTCGCTCACTTGGCCATATCTGTTTCAGCTAGATCTCGATACTCATCAAGCGCTTTATATCGCTTGGTATGCGGCTCCCATGCCATCCATTCTGGAATTTCGAGCTGCATAGCTACTTTTCTGTAACTAGTTTTTCCTTGATCCAACAATAAACGATCTGCCACTCGGCAATGTCTCGGATAAAGCAATTCAAGCATACTAAGCGATGCTATTTCTTCGACAAAAACGATCTTATTCTTTGGTGGAACTGCACCCGTTCCATCAGCCACTTCAAGCTGCCTATGTTCAAGCAAACATGTCACTGTATTATCAACATCTGTAGTCCGAGTATCTTCCGGATCAAACAAAAGGTGACACAGTTCCTTTACAAAAGCCGCCCGCTTCAAACGATCAGGCAGCCCAGATCGAATTAATATAATTGCGGAAACCGTGCCGCGAGCAACAGTACTGTGTAGATAATCACCGAGATAATCCACATCTTCAGATTTAATCGAAATGCCCAATCGCCGAGAGGCAACTATCCGCATATCTTCGACTGATACGGGCGTCTGGTTGGGGTTTCCGCCAACCGCTTCAATGTCCTGTCGAAATATTTCAATTTCAGCAAAAAGCCGCTTTATATCGTCAATAGAAACAAGCATATTCACCGCACAAAAAAAGCCCCCTTCCGAGGGCTTCCTGTTGTCAAAATAGGTTAGAGTTAGTTGCTAACGATAGTAGCATCACCGAAACTAAGCGGGGCGCTACAACCTTTTTCACGAGCATCGAGAAGAAGATGAATTTCTTCCAAAACCATGTCTGGAGTCGCTTCACCTGTGTTCTTGATAAAGAACTTCACGTCCAGCAGTTTTCCCACTGGCAGCTCAGCAAAGCGCTCGGAGAGCGCGCGGCACTCACTCTTCATGAGCCAATCCTTACCTCAAAAAGCTTGGGTAACTACCGCGGCCTCACGCCACTTTCTAGCTGCCCAGCTATGATGGAGACATCTAACGTCTACAACGGATACATAGGTTGTCTAGTTCCAAAACGCCAGCCCCGATAAGGGCGTTTTTAACCAAAAACCGAAGAATGCATCTATCTTCTTAAATGTAATATTAGATATACGAATTCCAATATATACAACAACCTATTGATATATCTTTTTATTTTTCTTAGTTCATGATTTTACAAAAAAGTCAATATGTCAGGTTTGCATCACTTCCCACCTTGACAACCGCTTGATTGCATCAAAATCCGGCAACGAAATCATCCCATTGTTTAACCATGCCTGACCTCCATGATCCCTTCGAGACGCATCGTGTGGACCGGTGAGAGCAGACTCTGTCTAGCGCACCATATCCGTCCAGTCCTCCTGTCTGGTGGATAAGGAGCCTTAACCGCGCGCCGACCATAGCACCCATTCACCGATCGGGTTCATCAAGAAACCGAAATGACTTCAACGGGTTACGGAAAATAAGCTTCGGTATAACCTGACACGCAGCCAGACTGCGGCTGAGCTGCAATGTCTACAATCAGGATCCCGCGTGCCGCCAACGCGCCTCCCACCACTCAGGCGGGATAGCGGTTTGGCCGGTGCAATATCGAGGGCCTCGCTCAAATCGATCAGCCCCTCTCAAATATGAGATGAACATAACATGAACAATCCAAGCAGTATCAAGTTTGTTCTCGTAATATTTTGTTGTATGATGCTGTCTGCCTGCGCAATCCATCCTGCGAAGATTTCCACCACCATTCCGCAGGCTATGGCCGGCATACAGTCCAGTCTGGCTCAGGCAGGAGTGGTACCGGTATCGCATACTGGTAGCTGGACGGCAAAACAGGATGGACGATTCGTACAAGCTGTCCGAGCAGCACAGTGTAGCCAGCACACCTCTGATCCAGTAGTGGGCGCGATCGCTGGTAATGTGACGCTGGGGCTATCGGGGCAGTTTACACAGGCGGGACAGTTTACAATGGGAGCTATGACCACAGTCCCGACCGTCGGAGTAGAAGGTTCGGCCAGCCGAACGCGTGCCCAAACAGTCAACCTACCTGTCGCCTATGCACCGCTGTCGTCCCTGCCAGACGTGGAGATGTCACGGCAGATTAGCTATGAAACTGAAATGCTAGCCCAGAACGACGATGCCCGACACACCGAGGCGACCCGACTGATCGCCAACCGCGAGGAGTTGCGAGGCCGCATACAGGCGATGATTGACAGCTGGAGCGCAACTGAATGCATCCAGCCGCTGCCGGTTGTTCCGTTCGTTGGGAGGCATGATGATCCGAATCGAAAAAACCGTTAGTCACTCTTTGAACGACTCGTGATTTTCCCGTGTGCTGCACATGGGCATTTTCCGACAAACCCATTTGATTTTATTGAAGAAACAGGAAAATCATAATCCCTTGGTCGGCGGTTCAAATCCGTCCACCGCTACCATCTGCGTTAGGATTGATTTTCCTTACATTTTTGTGATTTTCCGAATCTCCTTCCTATTGAGGTTGTCGGGATTTTTGGCACTCCCCGCCCATCGGGTCTGGCACCTGCCTGTTCTAAACGGCAGCAGAAGGCCTTCGTTGCCGCGCCTTGCGTCCTACATTTCGAACCTGCCTCACGTATGGATCAGCCGCCAACAGGCCGAATTGGCCAGTCATGCAATCGCCATGGTCCCTGCACTGGACAGCCTGCCCCTGCCATCCATCAGGCGGCAACCGGACACGACCCAGGCGTGATGCCGCCCTTCATGGCACCCCATATCCTGTCATGATTCCCAAGCCCGGCTTCTGGAAGGCAGAGCAGAGGTAGAATCTCTATAATAAGTTCCCTTCTGGCTGTCCGATTATTCAGAAAGTGGACAGGTAATGTCGGCATCCTTACTGTCGCCTGCTGCCGGGAACAGACATTTTTCTCTCAGGAATCCGTTTAAACCCTTCAGGAATTACTACGTTCATCCTCACTGCTTCGCGAAAGATGGGCCTGGCTTACGAAGGCGATGAAAGCGCGGAGGCTTGCCGTCATACGGCGATCAGGCAGATGAACAAGGGTAATGGCGCGTGGGACCGGCGCATAGTCAGGCAAGACGGGAACGAGGCGTCCAGCTGCAAGATCGGCTTTCAGGGCCAGCGACGACTGAAGAATAATGCCAAACCCCGCAACACAGGCTTCGCGCAGGCCAGCAGCATGATTGATCCGTATCCGGGGCGGAGGCAGCGGGATCTTATAGTCACCCCCGGGGCCATGTAGCGTCCACACATCATCTGACTGCCATTGCGGGTAACCAATCAGACGATGGGAGCATAGGTCTTCTATCCCGTGAGGACAGCCATATCTGGCAAGATATGCAGGAGATGCGGCAAGGATCGTCCGGTAAAGGCCGAGAGGTCGTGCAACAAGCCATTCATCTTCTAGATCCCCGATACGAAAGGCGACATCGAAACTATCTTCGATCAGATCGACCTTGCGATTATCCAGAACAAGTTCAGCCTGCACATCCGGATAAAGTTCGAGATAGGCAGCCAGTAATGGCGCAACCTTAAGGCTCCCATACGTCACTGGCGCACTGATACGCAGGCGACCGGAGGGACTGACTGCCGATGTGTGGGCGACGGCCTGCGCCTCCGCCACATCCGCCAGTATCCTGCGGTACCGTTCAGCAAGCAGCGCCCCGACTTCTGTCAGCGCCATCCGACGCGTTGTCCGATGCAGCAGGCGCGTCTGAAACTGTGCCTCAAGCGCGTTGATGTGCTTGGCCACCATGGTTCCGGAAATCGCATGGTGTTCCGCAGCAGCAGTAAAACTGCCCAGATCAACGACCGACAGGAAAATAGCCATACTTGTCAATCGATCCATAACCGGCCTTCATTTCAAACCACAGGTTTTAATACAACGCACTTACGGGCGATTAATCCAACCCTGCTGTTGTGTCATATCTTTCATTCCGAACCAAATGAACCAAATCAGAATCTTTTTTGTTTAAGGACACACAGCGATGAAAGCCCTGTTTTTTGACCGGTTTGGGGATGCGGATGTCCTGTCCTATGGCGACTTGCCTGCTCCCGCTCTGGATGCACAATCAGTATTGGTGGCACCGACTTTTGTCGGGCTTAACTTCGCGGACATTTATCGCCGTCAGGGCAATTATGTATTGCAAGGCGAAGCACCGTGGATTGGCGGCTATGAAGGCATCGGTCATGTTGTGGCGATCGGTGCCGACGTGTGCGGCTGGAAAATCGGCCAGCGCGTGGGGTTTGTTGACGTGCCGCGTGCCCATGCCGAACTGGTACTGGCCCGCCCTGATCAATTGGTAACGTTACCGGATGATATTGCGGACCAAAGCGTCGCCGCCCTGTTGCTGCAAGGGCTGACAGCGCAATATCTGGTGGAGGATAGCGTGACTGTACGTTCTGGTAACACGGTCCTGATCCAAGCGGCTGCGGGAGGCGTCGGTCGACTGGTGACGCAGATGGCGACGGCACTTGGTGCGCAGGTGCATGCACTCGCATCGACACCCGCAAAACGCGAACTGGCGCGCGAGAATGGGGCCGTGGCGGCATATGATTATCAGGAAGATTGGGTAGCGCGGGTTCAGCAGGCAACGGGAAAGGGTGTCGATATCGCTTATGATTCGATCGGAACGACCCTGATGCAAAGTGTCGCCGCACTGCGTCCCGGCGGCCGTGCCGTCATCTTCGGCAAGGCGGGTGGGACGCCCCCCTTCATCGATCCGCTTGAACTTATGGAAGGGTCCAAAGGCATCATTGGTGGAGATTTATGGACCTATCTCAATGATCGCGAGGGCCGACAGGGCCGTGTGGACCGCCTTTTCGCCGCGCTGCATGCAGGCCGGATCACGCTGCCCCATATCAGGACCTTTCCCCTGAATGCAGGTCAGGATGCGCATCGACTGCTTGAAGATCGCAACTTTGCCGGGAAAATCGTTTTAAAAATTGTTTGAAAATAAATCTTTGACAAAAAAACAGGAAAAGTTTTTTGGGTATCGCCTTTTTTTTCAAAAAGGCGATGTCTTCCGAATCTTTTTGAAAAAATCTTCACCAAAAACTTCCTTATGATTTCTATATGTTTCCCGGGCAGACTTTCAAACGGCTTCTTATCGATACATGACCCGGATCAAACCAGACCTTAAGGATTCACTGCCTTACTGAGCAATAGCAACGTAATGCTGATATCCGAAAGAAAGCGATCATAAGTATATAAAGACGCACATGTTTTCTATTCGTTATACTTTTTTTATCGAACCAACTGCTCTTAATACCTGTCCACAGACCTGTTTACCGTTCAACGCAACTGTACTGTCTGGCTTCTTTGAATATGTCGCGTGCCTAACCCGGCACAGACCGGGAGCAGGAGTTTTCCCCTGCTCCCCGAAATACGACTTAACGGGCCGTACGTTCGCCTGTTACATGGGCGCACAGGGCCTGGATTTCGGCTGCTGTAACGCCTTCGGGATTATGCTCTGCCTTCTTGGCGATTTCGTGCTCGGCGCCGCTGGCGCGGCCATGTTCCTTGGCCACATGCTGGGCCAGGGCAATTACTTCTTCCTTCTGCAGCAGCTTGGGTTCCTTCAGCCCCTTGCTGGCCAGTTTGTGCAGATGTTCGCGTGCGGCGGCGGTGGGTTTGTCAGTCATGGCTTGTCATCCTGTCCGGTGATGCGCGATATGCGCGTCCATTCATGTTATAACTTAAGAAAGCCCGCGAAAACCGATAGGATACCTGAGCTTGGGGCATATTTCACATATCTGCCCTGCCCTGCCGGATAGTAGTGGAACCGCCGTCCCGTCGGGCTTATGGGGAGAGACATGCACACGCCCATCCATTCCGGTCCTGACAGCGCCCTGACACGACTGGCCCCTACCGTGGCGCTGACGGCGCAGCAACTGCAACTGAAGAACGAAGTACTGGCTTTCTGCCGTGCCCACCGCACGGACCGGCACGCGCTATTCATTATTGAAGGCGATGCGGGAACCGGCAAAAGCCTGCTGCTCAATACGCTGTTTACGGCCATCCAGCAGGCCGCACGCGGGACTGATCGGCATGACCCGCTGCATGGCAGCGATAACCGGGGGCTGGTGAACCACCCGGAAATGATCAAGCTTTACCGCAATATTGCCGAAACCCAGCCCGCCCTGCGCAAGAAGGATTTCGAGCGCCCGACAACATTCATCAACCAGATGGTTGGCACGGACAGACGCGCCGATATCGTACTGGTGGATGAAGCCCATCTGCTCCTGACCCGCAGCGATCCCTATAACCGCTTCCGGCAGGATAACCAGTTGGAGGAGATCATACGTCATGCCCATGTTGTCGTGATCGTATTTGATGCAAGGCAGGTGCTGAAGTTCAAGAGCCTGTGGGACGATGCCACACTGGCCCGTCTGGTCGCGGGCTATCCGGTCGTAACCCGCAGGCTGGACCATCAGTTCCGCATGCACGCGAACCCCGATGTCATGGACTGGATACGCGCCCTGCGTGATGGCCGTCTTGCCTCCCTGCCCGCCCCGCAACATTTCGATTTCCGCATTTTTGACGATGCCCAATCCATGTACGAAGCCATAAGGCAGCGTAATGCGGAATTCGGCCTGTGCCGCATGCTGGCGACCTATGACTATCCCTATACCCTGAACGGGCGGGACCATTTCATTACCGAAGGCCGCTTTCACCTGCGCTGGGACCGCGCCATGCCACAGGCCCGCCTGCCGTGGGCTGAACGGCCCGATACGATTGACGAGGTGGGATCAGTCTACACCATTCAGGGTTTCGACCTGAATTATGCGGGCATCATACTTGGCCCATCCGTCACATATGACCCGACGGCAGACCGGATCGTGATCGATCCCGCCCGCTATGAGGACAGGGCCGCCTTTACCGGGCGTGACGGCATAACCAATCCGCCAGCAGTGATGGAACGGATCATCCTCAATTCCATCAATGTCCTTATGACGCGGGGTGTCAGGGGACTTTATATCTATGCCAGCGAACCCCGGCTGCATGCCCGGCTGGCGGCATTGTGGAAAACACGGCAGGCTGCCCGCACGGTGCAGCCTGCCGCCCCGTAAAAATCAGCCGCGCTGACCGATCCGCTTCAGGTAAGGCAGGATTTCCGGGCCGGATTCAATCGCATGCCCCAGTACGGTTTCGACCAGTTCCGCCAGACGGCGTGCGTCCAGTCCGGCCAGAGTCACGCTGAGATCGTGTTTTTCCTGATCCGACAGTTCTGGGGACTGGATGATGCGCCGTTCCACAGCCGCCTTCATGGCGTCGGTGGTGAAAGGCATGTCGATAATCTGGTCTTCGCTCATGGCCACATTCCTGCATGAATTATGTAATGCGGCCATCGTACGGGTTGGCTGCACACGGGCAACCACCCTGCACGCGATGCGGTTATGCGTTTGTCATCAGATCCCGATCGGGAACGGTTCAGCCCTGCTCGGCCTGTTCCATCGCGGCCATGCGGTGCAGGCGGGCGGTTTGGGAAAAGCCGCGCATTTCCTGCACGATGCCCTGTCGCTCCAGCCGACGCAGGCCAGTTGCGTAGCCGATTTCCTGCTTCAGTTGACCCAGCAGCATGTTGGCACGGCCCTGGAGCATTGTCTTCAAACGATCCATGTCATGTCTCCGGCAAGGGTAGTAAGAAACGCCGCTTCCTGCGCATGGCTGATAACAACATGACGCATGCGAAAACGCAACGATCAATGCATACCTGTCAGACATTTAATGCATACTGCGCTACTATCAGGCATTCGGGACGATCCGCACATCCCCGGAACCACACGGACAGAACGCCTGCGTCTGCCTCCTCAATCGCACATGGTCAGGATCATGATGGGCTGACTTCATGCCCTTTTCCCCGAGCCTGCAGGGAAAACAGGCACTTTGTCATAACAGAATGCAGACATGGAACTGCTCCCTTCCGCTCTGTTCGCCATGTCACCATGGCAGATGAAGGAACTGTCATGAACGCTTCCCGAGGGTGCGGCCTGTACTCATGCTTTCTTTGCGTTAAAGGAACGGGCGGTCATCTTCCCTTCCTCCCCTCAACATGCACAGCCATGAAACAGTCGGACAGTGCACTGGGACCTGATTGTTCTTCAGTCCGCGATGGATTGATGGGTACGCATGGGCGCGTCAGGAAACAGATGTTTGCGCAAAAATACCCCGCTGGCTGGCACGTCAGATATCAAGGCTGCGATTATCGACCACTTCCTTCATCACGAAAAACGTCCGTGTCTGTCGCACGCCCGGCAGGCTGATCAGTTTATGCCCGTGCAGGCGATTGAAATCCGCCATGTCGCGCACCCGAATTTTCAGGAAATAGTCGAAATCCCCCGCAACCAGATGACAGTCGATCACAATAGACAGGTTACGCGCGGCTTCCTCGAACGCTGCGAAACTTTCCGGTGTGGACCGATCCAGCACCACGCCCACCATGACCAGCGTGCCAAGGTTCATCTTCTGCGGGTTCAGGGTCGCGCGCACGCCAGTAATACATCCCAGCGCCAGCAGGCGCTGCACGCGGCGGTGACAGGTGGCCGGACTGATATTGACCCGTGTGGCGAGGTCCGCATTGGCCATGCGTCCGTCCGCCTGCAACAAGCGTAAAAGCCGCATATCCGTTCGGTCCAGCTCGACCCTTGTGGTGTTTTCTTCCATTATAAACCGTCTTTAAGGAACATATACCGCATAGTAATCATCATTTCAGAATTATATCGCCATAATTCCATTGAATATGAAAACACCCCTCATGCCTTGTCTGATACGCTCAGGCCACAATCATGATGCGAGGTTTTTCATGCTGTCCGCTTTTGAGCGTTATCCGCTGACCTTCGGCCCCACGCATATCGAACACCTCAAACGCCTGTCCGACCATCTCGGGGGCGATGTGCAGATCTATGCCAAGCGGGAAGACTGCAATTCCGGTCTTGCCTTTGGCGGCAACAAACTGCGCAAGCTGGAATACATCATTCCCGATGCCATCGCGTCGGGCGCCGATACACTGGTTTCCATCGGGGGCGTGCAGTCCAACCATACCCGTCTGGTCGCGGCCGTGGCGGCGAAAATCGGCATGAAGTGCCATGTGATACAGGAAAGCTGGGTTCCACATGATGATGCGGTTTATGACCGTGTGGGCAATATCCTGCTGACCCGGATCATGGGGGCGCAGGCGCAGCTTGTGGATGAAGGCTTTGACATCGGCATACGCGATAGCTGGTTACGGGCGCTGGAACAGGTCCGGGCCGAGGGCGGCAAACCCTACGCCATTCCTGCGGGTGCTTCGGTCCATAAATATGGCGGCCTGGGATATGTCGGCTTTGCGGAGGAAGTCCGCGCGCAGGAAGCGCAGATGGGTATCAAGTTCGACTTCATCGTCGTATGTACCGTAACCGGGTCCACCCATGCCGGCATGGTGGTCGGTTTTGCCGCCGATGGCCGCGCGCGCAACGTGATCGGCATCGATGCATCCTTCACCCCCGCACAGACAAAGGCGCAGGTTCTCGACATCGCGCAGAAAACTTCGACGCTGGTGAAAGGGCCGGAAATCTGCGGTGACGACATCGTCCTGATGGAAGACTACGCCTACCCTGCCTACGGTGTTCCCTCCAGGGAGACGGTAGAGGCCATTCGCCTTTCCGGCCGACTGGAAGGCATGATCACCGATCCGGTCTATGAGGGCAAATCCATGCAGGGCCTGATGGATCTGGTCAAAAAAGGCTTTTTCCCCAAGGGGGCGAAAGTGCTTTACGCCCATCTGGGCGGTGCCCCCGCCCTTAACGGCTACAGCTATACATTCCGCAATGGCTGAACGCTGACACCGCGCCGCCCCCCGGTCCCAAACGGGGCGGCGGTTACCCTCTCCGCGCCTGTGTGCCGTCATGCACCCGACGTGCCTTCAGCGCCGGATACGCCATGATTGCCTTTCCTTCGCAGCACCCCGGCCAGCCGGAAGCAGATTCCCGTGCTGAAGCTGTTTTTTGCATATCCGGAAACAGACTTATTCATCATACAGGACCGGACCCACGGAAAAATAACGGGTATTTCGGTCCGCATGAACATCCGCACACGTTTCCCCATCTATTCCGCGCCCGAACGGGCGACTGACCTGCTTGTCCATATCGTGGGCGTGGTCGGGCTTGGATATGGGGTGATCTGGCTGATTCATACCGCCATGCTGTCGCATTCCATGCTTGAGAAGGATGTGACGCTTCTTTACTGCGGCGGTATCCTTGGCACCTGCCTGTCCTCGGCAGCTTACAACTTCTGTCCACCATGCAGGCTCAAGGGTGGATTACAGCGCCTTGACCAGTCGATCATCTTCGTAGCGATCGCCGCGACCTATACGCCCTTCATCCTGCTGGATGGAAAGGGCTGGGCCAGCCAGTGGTTCTGTGGCGTGTTATGGGCCATGGCGCTGGCCGGGATTATAGCCAAGATGTGCTTTTTCACATGGTCCCGGCGGTTTCATGTGATCCCCTATCTGTGCGTGGCGTGGATCTTCTTCCTCTGCCCCGATCCGCAGGTATGGATGCTGCCTTCGCCTGCGTTTTTCCTGATTGTCCTCGGCCTGTTTTTCTACTGCATTGGCGTCGTGTTCTACATGCGCGCGGGCATGCCGTTTTCCAACGCGCTATGGCATGTGATGGTGGTGCTGGGCGCGGGCACGCATATGGCGGCGGTGGGAAGCATGCTGCTTCATTACACCCCACCGCGATAACCGCTCCGCCCCCTGACAGCGGGTGGTGTGGCCTAACGCCCGATCCGGCGCAGGGGCAGGCCCGCTTCCAGATGCTGTTCGATGACTTCCAGCGGCACATTGCGGGTTTCAGGCACCAGCAGAAGGGTGAAGAACAGGAACACCACATTCAGCGCGCTGAAGCCCGCAAATGTCCACCCCGCGCCCAGTACCGCCACGATGCTGAGGAACGTGTTGCTGACCGCCCAGTCCATGCCCCAGTTGGCCAGGGTGGAGCAGGCCACGCCAAAATCACGCCCCTCGATCGGCTGTATTTCCGAACATAGCGTCCAGACCAGCGGCCCCGCCCCAATGCCAAACCCGCCGACAAACACCAGAAGTGCGGCCATAAGGGAAAGCGTGGCGCCCATCCCCTGCAGGTGCAGCCCTTCAATCAGGCCCGCGCAGCCAAGGGCGGCTGCCATGGTAATGCAGCTTGCCGCCAGCAGCGGCCTGCGTCCCCAGCGCGAAACCAGAAAAATGGCCACGATACCCACCACGGCGTTGATGAGACCCACCAGAACCGTGGCCCATGCGGCGGCGGATGTACCGAAATGCGCCCCTTCCAGAATCTTGGGCGCGTAATACATGACCACATTGATGCCCGTAAGCTGCTGCATGACCTGCAGGCCGATACCCAGCGCGACCGACCGGCGAAAGAACGGCTGGCTGCGCAACAGGGCAAACCCACCCACCGGCTTACCCGCCCCCAGTTCATGGCGGATGTTGTCCAGTTCCCGGTCAGCCACCGCCACATCGCCACGCAGGCTGCGCAGCACGCTACGCGCCTCCTCAAACCGGCCACGGGCCGCAAGCCATGACGGGCTGGAAGGCAGGAGCGCACACCCCGCACACAGCAGGGCAGCCGGAATGACAGGCAGGCCGACCATAAGCCGCCAGTGTCCGCCACCGGAGAAAATCCCCCCCGCCAGATAACCCAGCAGAATGCCCGTGGACTGAAGCATGGAGAAGGTGGACACCATGGTTCCGCGCATCGACCCGCTGGTCAGTTCCGAAATATACAGTGGCGCGGTGAAGGTGCAGATGCCGATGGCCATCCCGATCAGGAACCGCCCCAGCAGGATCTGCCCGATGATCCCGGCCGTAGCGCATAACAGCGCCCCCACCCCAATCAGCAATGTGGCCGAACCCAGCGCCAGCCTGCGTCCGAATCGCTGTGAAAAGACCCCTGCCCCAAGCGACCCCAGAAGCGCGCCGACCATCAGCACCGACACGATCCATTCCTGCATGCGGGGCGTGGCATGAAAATCACGACCGATAAAGCCCAGTGCCTCGGCAATCAGGCCTGTATCCAGCCCCACCAGCAGGCCGGCGGATGCGGTGGTCAGGGCCGCGCGAAGCACCTTTCGCCCCTGCCCTGCTGGCACGGTATCCGTGGACGGCGCACCCGTGGCAGAGACGGACGACGTAGCTGGCTGTAACACGTTACTCTATCCCCTGAAGTGCGGCGCTGGACGGATCGGCACCGGTCAGGCCGGGTCCATAACCGATGCTAACGGGGATGATCCATGACACAACCCCGGATTCAGGCAGATTGTGTAGGCGTACGCATGTTGTGATAGATCATTTTTTCGGGTGAATACGCGCGGCGCATGCCAAGAACAGGACCACAAAGAGGCTTTGCAGCAATGGGATCACCTGCGGATACCACGCCACGCCTGCTGCCCGGTGAACGGGCCGGGCTGGCGTTATGTTCTGCCTTTCTATTATGGGCCAACTGGGTCACGCCGCTATGGGCTGATGATTACTGCCGGACCATGCCGCCCCATCTGGCCACGATCCTGCGCACCGTATGGGGCAATTACAATTTCTGGACCGGGCGCTGGTTCACTACGCTGGTGACATTTCTGTTCCTTGACCTGCACCAGTATGGCTCCCTTGCCGTCTTCGCCGTGCTGAATGCGGGAATCTTCGTTTTTCTGGTCCATGTCACGGTGGGTATGTGCCGCAGTGCCGCGGGCAACCCGCCCGTCCCCTCCGCCATTTTGGGACTGGCGCAGACCGTTCTGGTGTTTCTCATGCTGTGGTGGCTGCCCCGCACGATTGGCGAGGTCGCATTATGGAAGACCGGCGCAATAGGGTATCTGTGGCCCGTCGCGGGGGAAATCTGGGTACTGGCGCGTATCCTCTCCCGCCGCACGCATATGAATGCGGTGCAGTATGGGGTCGTATTCCTGATTGCGACTTTTCTGGAACCGCTTTCGCTGCTGCTGACGCTGTTTTTGACAGGTACCTGCATCCGGGCCTTCCGGCAGGGGCGTGCAGCGCCATGGGCCCTGCTGTGCAGTCATGCCGCGGGCACGCTGGTACTGGGCATGGCGCCGGGCAATTACGTACGTATGCGCACCATGCCGCCAAGCCCCCTGACCGACCGGCTGGATGGTCTGCTGGGTAATCTGGGCAGCCTGTTTGACCCGTTCTGGTTTCCCTTTGTGCTGCTTGTGGGACTTGGCCTGTTCATGGGCCGCAAGCACCTGCGCTTTCCTGACTGTCTGCGCGGGGGAAAGGGCTGGATGTTCGGGGTCATGGCAATGGCCTATATGGCATTGCTGCTCATGTTTCCGCGCGCAGCACTGGCGGCACGGCTGTCCTTCCCGGCCAGCGTGTTTCTGGCATGCTACCTGACATGTCTGCTGTTGCAGTGCCCGACGTTACCGGTCTTTCGCCGGATTACGGAATTATCCTGCATGGGCCTGATCGCCATGCATCTGGCCATTGTCATACCGGACCTGACCCTGCTGGCCCATATCAGCCATGACTGGGTGGCCAGCACGCGCGCACAGGTGGCGCAGGACCGCCCGGTCGTGCTGCGCCAGATCACCATGGGGCCACGGCACAAGCTGCTTTATGTTCGCAAGGATATCATTTTCGTCGGGATCAATCCCGATCCCCATAATTTCCTGACCGCATGCTTCGCGCAGGCCATGGGGGCATCTTCCGTCAGGGCTGTTCCCTGACGGAAGGAATACAGGCGTTTATTCGCCGTTACCATTGCCGCCGGGCGCGGAAGGCTGCGTCTGGGAACCGCCCTGTGTGGGCGCGCTGTCCTGCTGCTGGTTTTCCCTTGCTTCCTTGCGGGCATGATGGCGGCGCGCCATCCCGGCCGCGCACCCTGCGGCAGCGCCCCCCTTGCCGTGACCGCTGCCAATAAAATGACCGGCCACGCCACCCGCAACGGCTCCCTTTACGCAGCCGCCCGGCTCGGCCTGTGCGGCAAGCGGCAGGGCCATAAGGGTGACAGCGGCGAAGGCAGATACTGTGCGGCAAGAAATCATTTTATATTCCATAAAGTTAGTGTCTGCCGATGTTAACGGCAGGACAGTGCCCGGGTTCCCCCGTTCCGCGCCCACGGGGAATCAAGGGTGTATGGAAGAACGGCAGTCATGCGGGGGAAACGGTTGTCATAACAGGCGGTTTCTTACATCGTACCGGCCTTACGCAACCGGGAAAGAAACCATGAGCAAAGAACCGACAGACGCCATCCACGCTGCCCTGATCCATGCCGCCGCAACGCTGACCGCCGCGAAGAAGGATGTCATGGAAAAGGCATCCCCCGATGAGATCAAGAAGCACTTCAAGACCTTCCTCCATGCCATCGAAAGTGGCTGGCGCGAGCACGAATCAGCAGACCATCATCATTCCTGATCCGTTTCAGGCACGAAAAAGGGCGGTACCCGATCCGGGTGCCGCCCTTTTTTCATACCATCAGCCTTATCGGTGGCCGGTAAAGAACTGGCTCATGTCGCCCTTGGTATTGTGGCCCCATTTATCCAGCGTCTTGCCGGTATTCTGACCCCAGTTCTTCACGCTATCCCCGGCTTCCGCCGCTTTATGATCGGCCCTGTGGGCCGTGTCGGTAGTGGCATGGCCGGTTTCACGCGCCTTAAGCCTGACCTCGCATTCCGCATGGTCGGTCACGCCGTCGCACGTATCGGCCAGAACCGGTGTCAGCATCGCCACGTTCAGGCCTGCGCCGAACAGCCCCGCCAGAATCACCGTTTTTTTCATCATGCCTTACCGTCCTTTTTTCTGTCTACCGGGGCGCAGGGCGGACTGAACCACCCCACGGCACCGTGTCTGTAACAGGAACGCATAAAGGCAGGCGGGGTTGCCTCAGGCCCCGTTACGGAAGTCCAGCACGATACGACCCTGCACACGACCATGCTCGAGATTGTCGAAAATGGTGTTGATGTTTTCCAGCCTGTCCGTGCTGACCACAGTCGAGACCTTGCCATCCGCAAAGAAGGAAAGTGCTTCGATCATGTCGAGCCGCGTGCCCACAATCGAACCGCGCACGGTGGTGCCATTCATCACCATATCAAAAATGGACAGCGGGAAATCACCCGGCGGCAGGCCGTTGAGCACGATCGTTCCACCACGGCGGGCGTAACCGATGGCCTGCGTGAACGCCTTGTCCGATACTGCCGTCACCAGCACGCCATGCGTGCCGCCGGTATGCTTCTGGATACAGGCGACGGGGTCTTCCTTCAGCGCGTTTACGGTCACGCGCGCGCCCAGCTTGCGGGCTTCGTCCAGCTTTTCATCGCTGATATCGACCGCTGCAACATTCAGCCCCATGGCAACGGCATACTGGATCGCCATCTGCCCCAGACCACCCGCACCGGAAATGGCAACCCATTCCCCCGCCTTCGTGTCGGTCATTTTCAGGCCCTTGTATACCGTAAGCCCGGCGCACAGCACGGGGGCCGTGCGGATGGGGTCGATATCTCTGGGCAGATGGGCAACGTAATTCGGGTCAGCCACTACATATTCGGCAAAGCAGCCATTGACGGAATAGCCGGTATCTTCCTGCTTTTCACACAGCGTTTCCCATCCGCCCAGGCAGTGTTCGCAATGTCCGCAGGCCGAGTACAGCCAGGGAACGCCCACCACATCGCCGGTCTTGATCCAGTCCACGTCGGACCCGACCTCAACCACATGGCCGACCCCTTCATGTCCCGGAATAAAGGGCGGGTTGGGCTTGGTCGGCCAGTCACCGCGCGCGGCATGCAGGTCGGTATGGCACACGCCACAGGCATCGACCTTGACCAGTATCTGGTGCGGCCTGATCTGCGGAATGTCCAGTTCCTCGATCGTCAGCGGCTTGCCGAATTCCCGAACGACCGCCGCCTTCATCTTTCCAAGCATCTTGCACCTTCAGTTCCGATATCATGCCCCGGATACAGGGCCACATTACTAATCCACGTCGCCGGAACAGCCATGACAGCCACAGCGGCGGCTCGTTTCCTGCCCGCCAAGTGTCCCATTCCTGCCTGCGCGTCACCTTGATCTACGTCAGGCCCCTGCCCGCGCCCGGCGGGTAGCGGACATGCCATCCAGCCCACGCGCCAGATCGACGATCAGCAGTTCGCCTGCTTCCAGACCGATATGGAAACGGCATGCGGGCCCGTCCTGCGTGACCGACTGGCACGTGCGCGAAATGCCACCCGTGGTCGGCAGCACAAGGCTTTCATACCCGCCCCATGAGGCACCGATGCCAAACAGCGTAAGGCTGTCGATCATCGCCATAAGGTCCGCCCCGGTAAAGGCGGGGTCGAACACCACACCAAACAGCGACGACGCGCCGGTGAAATCCCGTTTCCAGTTCTCATGCCCCGGACATGACGGCAGCGCCGGGTGGAGAACGCGCGCCACCTCCGGTCGGGATTGCAGCCACAGCGCTACGGCAATGGCAGTAGCCGCCTGCCGTTCCTGCCGCACGCCCATGGTGCGCAGCCCGCGCAGGGTCAGCCAGCAGTCATCCGGTCCCGCCGTCTGGCCCGACTGGATGGCGGTATCGCGCAGCAGCCGCCAGTCCGCATCAGACGCCACGGTAACCGCGCCGATGATGGTGTCCGAATGACCAGCGGGATATTTGGTCAGGGCCTGCACCGATATATGCGCCCCAAGGGCGAACGGGTCGATCAGGCCAATGCCCCATGTATTATCCACGATCAGGCGGGCATCAAGCTGGCGGGCAACGCGACCCAGCATCCGCAGGTCCTGCACCTCGAACGAATGGCTGCCGGGGCTTTCGGCATAAATGACGCGGGTCGTGGGCCGGGCAAGGGCCAGCAGTTCGGATTCGGACGCCAGCGGGGGAAAATAGGTAATCTCCACCCCGAAGCGACGCAGCACCTTTTCGGCAAAACGGCGGGTGGGACCATAGACGGTATCGGACAGCAGGCAGTGATCCCCCGCCGCCAGACAGGCCAGCAGCGGCAGCGCGCAGGCGGCCAGGCCAGAGGGTACGATCTGCGCATGCGCCCCGCCCTCTATTGCAGCGATGACCTGTTCCAGCCGGTGCTGTACCGGGGTACCCATCGCGCCGTAAATCAGTTGCTCATCATCATAGCGTCGGTGTCCGGCTGCATCCATCGCCTCAAGGCTTGCGAACAGCACTGTGGACCCACGGGTGATCGGGGGATTGACGAAAACGCCCCCGTCCCCTTCCGGCCTGTCGCGCCCAAGCTGGACAAGGCGCGTGGACAGGTCGCGCCAGCCGCGCACCACGCTTTCAAGCAGGGCGGCAGGCACCGTAACGGCGTGATCGGTCATTTCAGGCATCCGTCCTATGCGCCCACGACAATGGGGGAATCCGGGGTGGATGCCCATTCGGCCCATGACCCGTCATAAACGGCAACTTTTTGCGCATCCATGCCCACATTGGCCAGCGCGAGCGCAATCATGCACGCCGTCATGCCACTGCCGCACGAGCAGGTGACGGACGTGCTGCTTTCAACTCCAAGCCGCGCGAAAATATCCCTGAGTGTGTCAGCAGGCAGGAAACGGCCCTTGTCATCCAGCAGTTCGGGATAGGGCAGGCTGCGCGCACCGGGCATATGACCCGACTGTATCCCCGCCCGGGGTTCCGGGTCGCGCCCTTCAAAGCGGTTGCGGCTGCGTGCATCCAGGATCAGTCCCGACACCCGCCCTTCCACTATATCCAGCACATCGCCCGTCCCCCGCAGGCGGCCGTAGCGCGGGCGGCTGACAAAACGGGCGGGAGCAGTCAGATCCGGCCCGGTTTCCAGCGGCAGGCCAGCACTTTTCCATGCGGGCAGTCCCCCTTCGAGAACCTGCACCCTGTCATGCCCGAACAGGGTGGTCAGCCACCATGCGCGTGCGGCGCACGCCATGCCGTCCTGATCGTAGAAGACGATGCGCCTGTCATTGGCCATGCCGCGTTCGGTCGCCAGCGCCGCAAAGCGGGCCTGCCCCGGAATGGTATGCGGCAGGGGGGAATCCGGGTCGGAAAACTGGTCGATATCAAAACGCACCGCCCCGGCGATATGACCGTTGGCAAAACGCTGCTGCGGGTCGAACGCCTGCCCCGGCAGCGCCATGCTGGCATCGAGCACAAGGACATTGTCGTGTTGCATGGCCTGCGCCAGATCGGTGGCTGAGATCAGCGGATGCATACCTTCTCCCGGTCCTTAGGAATTGTCATTTCGCCAACAGGGTGCAGCATAGCGCGCATGAACGAAAGTCCTGAACATTTGTCTTTTGTTTCCACACGCGAGGGGGTACGTCAGCCATATGGTCGAACGTATCATGATGGGCTTGATGCTGGGCGGGATCGCATTTGGCTGCGTCCTGATCCTGTATCCGTTTATGACCGCCCTTCTGTGGGCGGCGATCCTGACCTTTGCCACATGGCCGGTCTTCATGCGGCTGCGGCGCGACATGTCCCTGCTGCCTGCGGCACTGGTCATGACGCTGCTATGCGCGCTGGTTCTGGTGGTGCCACTGGTTATCGTGGTGTCGAGCAGCATTGCCGATGTACCGGCCACCCTGCAGTATCTGGTCGATGCGGTGGGCGCGCTGCACCTGCCGCCGCTGCCCGCGCGGGTTACGCATATTCCGCATTTCGGCCCTGAAATTGCACAGAAATGGCAGAAATGGTCGGTTGACGTCGGCAGCATAGACGAAGTGGTCCGCCCCTATGCCGGGCGGATCGGGCAGTCCGCGCTGCGGGCCATGATGCAGATGGCAAGCGGGCTGGCCCATCTGGCCATGGCGCTGTTCATCTCCTTCTTCTTCTGGCTGGGCGGGGATGCGCTGGGCAATACCTTCGTCGCCGTGGTGCGCCGCATTGCGGGCAGCTATGCCGACCGGATACTGGGAATCGTGGGGCGAACCATCCGCGGCACGGTCTACGGTATCCTTGGCACGGCCATCATACAGGGAATCCTGACCGGAATCGGCTTCGCCATCGCCGGGATTTCCAGCCCGGTCCTGCTGGGTGCGATCACCGCCTTCATCGCGGTGCTGCCCATTGGCGCGCCACTGATCTGGATTCCCGCGGCCGTGTTCCTGCTGCTCAGCCATCATCCGGGCTGGGGCATCTTCCTGCTGCTGTATGGCACGATCATCGTTTCCGGCGCGGACCATGTCATCCGTCCCATGTTCATCGCGCGCGGGGCGCAGATGCCCTATCTGCTGACCGTGCTGGGTGTGCTGGGCGGGGTGCTGACATTCGGCGGGCTTGGCATTTTTCTTGGCCCCGTCCTGATCGGCGTGGGCTATACCCTGACTGCCGAATTCGCGGCGGGTGATCCCCGGTTGAAAGACCCCATCCCAGACGAAATACGCGAGCCGTTTACCGAACCATGATCCTAGCCCGTCCCTATCTCCGCCTTTCGTCCACCCCGCCGCTACACGGTGCGGTGCCACGACCTGAACTGACCCCGCCCAGACGTGAGGACGGTGCGCTCAAGATCGTAAGCTGGAACCTGCTGCGCCGCATCGGGGCCACCGCGCGCGACGTGATCGACCTGATCCGCGCCGAACGGCCCGACCTGCTGCTGATGCAGGAAGCTACGGTGGAAATCGATGCGCTGCCCACGCTGATTGGCGGCCACTACGCCCGCGCGCCGCTGCCCGGACGCATCCATGGTCTGGCGTGCTGGAGTCCATGGCCCTTCGCACGCCAGCCGCTGGCCTGCACCCTGCCCGCTGGCACCGTGTTCCGCCGTGTAGCGCAGGTGGTGGAATGTCGTTCGCTGGTGGTGGCCAATGTCCACCTGTCCCACGGGCAGCTTCTGAACCGGCGGCAGTTGCGCCGCGTGGTACAGCTTCTGCCGCATCAGGCCGCCATACTGGGGGATTTCAATCAGGTAGGCCCGGCCCTGATCCGTCATTTTCAGGATGTCGGACCACGCGCGCCCACGCACCGCATGGCCGATATGCTGCCCATCAGGCTGGACCGCTGCCTTGTACGCGGCCTGACCTGCACCGAGCGGCATGTGATCGAAAACTATGCCTCCGATCACCGGCCCATATCGGTCATGCTGCGCCCGTCGGGCGACCGGCGCTAGAGATACGGCAGGAAAAGCCGGGCCGCCGCATCCCGCAGCTTACGCGGGAAGGAACGCCGGTCCAGATCATGATGTGTCAGGCGCACATGCCGGTGGATGCTGATGAAATCATCAATCGAACCGGCCAGCGCATCATCATAGGATTCGAGGTTGATCTCGAAATTGAGGCGCAGGCTGCGCACATCAAGGTTGGAACTGCCCACGAACGACCAGTGCCGGTCAACCACCATAAGCTTGGAATGATTGAAGGGCGGCCGCGCCAGCCATATGCGGCATCCCGAATCCAGAAAACGCGGCAGGTTGGCTGAACGCGCCCAGTCCAGCAGCGTATGATTGCTGTGCCACGGCACCACAATATCCACCTCGATCCCACGCAGGGACGCCAGCGCCAGTTCGGTCAGGAACCGGTCATCAGGCAGGAAATAGGGTGTCATGAGCCGGACGTTGTGCCGTGCCAGCGCAATGGCTTGCAACATCGTATATTCGATTTTTTCCAGATCCAGATCCGGCCCCGCGGTAACGATGCGGCTTAATGTCGGTCCGTGGCTGGCCTGGGGCGGGAAGAAGATATCGGCCCGCAGTTCTTCGCCGCGCGTAAAGGACCAGTCCCGCGCGAAGGCTTCGCTCAACTGGTGAACCACCGGCCCCGCCAGTTCAAAATGCGTATCCGACACCAGATGCCGGGGATGGGAGGAGGCGATGTTTTCCTCCCCTATGTTCAACCCGCCCATGAAACCCGTGCTACCATCCACCACCAGTATTTTCTTGTGGTCGCGCATGTTGATGAACGGCATGCGCCACGGCAGCATGGAATGCATGAACCGCCCGACCGGCACCCCGGCACGCCGCAATATGCGTTCCACGCCGCAATGGAAGTAACCAGATCCCACCCCATCCACCAGCACCCGCACCTGCACGCCGCGCCTGTGGGCTGCAATCAGCGCATCACAGAACTGCCGACCGATCCGGTCGGCACGAAAGATGTAGGAACACAGCAGCACGCTGCGTTGCGCGCCATTGATGGTGGCAAGCATGCGGGGATAGACCGTATCGCCATCATGCATCGGGATAACCGCATTGCCGCTGAGCAGCGGACGGCCAGTCAGTTTGCCCACCATGGAGGCCAGAGGCGCGAATACGCCCTCCTCCTCCCTGCGCCATTGCGATGACGTGGTGCGGCTGTGCCATGGGTGCTGCCCCACCAGACGGCGGGCGCGACGATGCACGCGGTTGATGCCGAACATGGAATACAGTGCGCCACCGGTCAGCGGCATGAGCACCGTTACGCCAATCCACCCGATCGAAGCCCCGACATCGCGCTTGGTCAGCAGGACATGGACCATCACCACGGCGATAATGCACACGCGAACCACAAGCAGGGAAAAATCCCATATGGTGAGGGAATGAAAGATCATGTCACATATCCTGCCATGGCCGCGCATCGATACCCGGCCCTGAAACCTGCTATCCGGCTTTCCATACCTTATCTGCCGGATATTCCCCACCCGCGCCACCGCACGGAATGGATGGCGTGAGCCGCAATGGCGATGGCGGCCTTCCCACACCCCGTCAACGGCGGGGCAGACGGGCCTTTGCCGATGGCATGGCGGCGGAACAGGCCGCAATAGCAGCCCTGCGCATGGAGGGATGGGAAATCCTGCTGCATCGCGCGCGCACCCGCTGGGGTGAAATCGATCTTGTGGCGCTGCGTGGGGGATGTCTTGTGTTTATCGAAGTCAAGGCCCGCCCATCCCTGCTGGCCGCAGGGGAAGCCATCCGCCCGTCACAGGTCACGCGCATCATGAATGCGGCGCAGTTCCTGTGCGCGGCCAATCCGCACTGGGTTTATGACAGCGTCCGCTTCGATGTGTGTGCGGTACTGCCGGGCAATGTCATTGAATGGATACCGGACGCCTTCCGGCAGTTCTGATGAACTGCCCGGATCAGGTACGATGCCGGGCCGGTGCCGTGTGGGTATGACGGGAAGATGCTGCCGCATGCGGATGGTAGACGATGCTATGCACCATCGTATGTCGCGTTGTGGCGGCAGAGCCATGGTGTGCTGCCAGCACGACCGGCGCATGTCCACCCGAGCGGGTAGTGGTGTGATAGACCACATGACGTACCGGCGGCGGCGGCGCGATCAGCGCGCCGAGTGTAAGGCGGTCGGCCTCGCTTTCCGTCACGGCGTGGGTCCGTGCGTGGGCCGGGGTAGTGATGCTTCCGATCAGACCTGCGCCAAGCAGCAGCATAGTAGCAAAACGCAAGTCGCCGTATCGCATTCGGCCCATCTCCAGATTTTCAAACCAAGAGGAAGCTAGGCGAAAGAATGCCGTCTACGCAAGCGATGTTATGACCAAAATACAAAACGGGCGGAACATTTCTGTCCCGCCCGTCCGGTATCGTGCCGTGCTGCCCCGATATCAGGCAGTCGCGGTCGCGATGCCCTTCTCGGTCAGCAGCTTTTCAAGCTCGCCGGTCTGGTACATCTCGGTCACGATGTCGCACCCACCAATGAACTCGCCCTTGATGTAAAGCTGCGGCACGGTCGGCCAGTTGGAGAATTCCTTGATGCCCTGACGCAGTTCCGGATCTTCCAGAACGTTCGCGGTCTTGAAGGGCACACCCATGTGCTTGAGCACCTGCACCACGCGCGCGGAAAAACCGCACTGCGGGAAGGTGGCGTCACCCTTCATGTAGAGCATGACGGGATTCGCGTCGATCTGCGCCTGAATGCGCTGTGCGATTGTTTCGGCCATGATTTGGTTTCCTGGTTTGGGAATGGATAATGATCCGTTCAGGCTCAGTCCGGGGTCTGTGTCTGCAATGCCAGCGCATGAAGCTTGCCGCCCATGTGCCCCTGCAATGCATCATAGACAAGCTGATGCTGCCGCACGCGCGTCAGGCCGCGGAACGCGGCACTGACAACGCGGCAGGCATAATGGTCCCCATCGCCCGCCAGATCGTCAATCGTAATCTTCGCATCCGGCAGGGCTTCACGGATATAGGTCTCGATTTCCTGCGCCGTCATTGCCATCTGGCTTTAAACTCCTGCCCTATCGGTCCATCAGTCGCGGAAAGAATTCGGTATGAACCGCAACCAGACGTGCCTTGGATATTGTGGAACCATTGGGCAATGTCAAACCCTCGCCCCCTGAACGGCCCAGCCTGCGGCATGGAACATCCGCTGCAGCCGCCAGATCGGCCAGTGCCTGCCCGTCGCGCACCGCCACGATGTAACGAGACTGGTCCTCACCAAACCAGAACGCTTCAGGCCGCATGCCCGATTGCGGGCTTTCCAGCACGCAACCCGCCTGCCCGGCCATGACCATTTCCGCCACGGCAACCAGAATACCGCCATCAGCCACGTCATGACAGGCGATAACAGTGCCGTTCTGGATCAGGCCGCGCACGAAATCGCCATTGCGCCGTTCCGCTGCAAGGTCAAGCGTGGGCGGTTCGCCATCCTGGCTGCCCAGTATCTCACGCAGCCAGATCGACTGGCCAAGCTGGCCCTTCGTCTCGCCCAGCATCATGATGTCGCAGCCATCGGGCATTTCCAGACCGACCGCCGTGCGCACGTCCTCCAGCACGCCAAGGCCACCAATGGCCGGGGTCGGCAGAATGGACTGGGACGTGCCGTCCGGCGCACGCGTCTCGTTATAAAGCGAGACATTGCCACTGACGACCGGGAAATCCAGCGCGCGGCACGCATCACCCATACCGGCGATGGCATCGACAAACTGGCCCATCACTTCCGGCTTTTCAGGTGAGCCGAAGTTCAGGTTGTCCGTTACCGCCAGCGGGCGCGCACCCGTCGCGGTAATGTTGCGCCATGCCTCCGCCACGGCCTGCGCACCACCAAGGCGTGCGTCGGCGCGGCAGTAACGCGGGGTGCAGTCCGTGGTCAGCGCAAGACCCAGATCGGTATCTTCCACCTTGACGATGGCGGCATCGGCGGCACCCGGCCTGCGCACCGTCTGGCCGCCAACCGTGCTGTCATACTGGTTGTACACCCAGGCACGCGACGCCAGATCCGGACAGCCGATCAGCCGGATCAGCGCCTGTTCGATACCTACCGGGTCGATGATCGGCTCCATCGGCTGAGGCTTCTGCGCCGGTGCCGTCGGACGGTGATAGACCGGGGCCTGATCGGCCAGCGGCGCCAGCGGAATCTCCGCCTCGATCTCGCCCTTGTGCCGGATCACGATGTTGCCGGTATCGGTCAGATGGCCGATGACCGCGAAATCCAGTTCCCATTTATCGAAAATGGCGCGCGCCTGTTCCGTGCGGTCGGGACGCAGCACGATCAGCATGCGTTCCTGACTTTCGGACAGCATCATTTCATATGCCGTCATCCCGCGCTCGCGCTGGGGCACGTTATCAAGGTCAAGGTCGATGCCGACACCACCCTTGCCCGCCATTTCGACGGAGGATGAGGTCAGGCCCGCAGCACCCATGTCCTGAATGGCCACGATCGCATCGGTCGCCATCAGTTCAAGGCAGGCTTCGATCAGCAGCTTTTCGACAAAGGGGTCCCCCACCTGCACGGTGGGACGCTTGGCCAGCGCGTCTTCATCAAATTCCGACGAGGACATGGTCGCACCATGAATCCCGTCACGCCCGGTTTTCGAACCGACATAGATGACAGGATTGCCGATTCCCGCCGCCGCCGACAGGAAGATGCGGTCCTGCCGTGCAACACCGACCGTCATGGCGTTAACCAGCGGATTGCCGTCATAGGCCGGGTGGAAATTGATTTCCCCGCCCACGGTCGGCACGCCGACGCAGTTGCCATAACCACCCACGCCACGCACCACGCCATCAACGATGCGGCGGGTCTGCGGGTTATTGGGATCGCCAAAACGCAGGGCGTTCAGGTTGGCGACAGGCCGCGCGCCCATGGTGAACACGTCACGCAGGATGCCGCCCACGCCGGTCGCCGCCCCCTGATAGGGTTCGATGAAGGAGGGGTGGTTATGGCTTTCCATCTTGAAGATGGCGGCCAGTCCCTGCCCGATATCGACCACGCCCGCATTTTCACCGGGGCCGTGGATGACCCACGGGGCCTTTGTCGGCAGGGTTTTGAGGAACGCACGCGACGATTTGTACGAACAGTGCTCGGACCACATGACCGAGAAAATGCCCAGTTCCGTAAACGTGGGCGTGCGGCCCATGATCGACAGGACGTTGCCGTATTCTTCCGCCGTCAGGCCGAATTCGCGGGCCAGCGCCTCGTCAACGGGCCGTTGTGCCTTTGCGCTCATCCGACCAGTGCCTCCACAAGCCCCGTAAACAGGGGTTTACCATCCTCGCCGCCCATCAGCGGATCAACCAGATCCTCCGGATGGGGCATCATGCCGCAGATACGCAGGTTTTCGCTGAACACACCCGCAATGGCGTTCATCGAGCCATTGGGATTGAGCTGCGGATCCCCCGCGTCCATCCGTCCGTTTTCCGCCACGTAGCGGAAGGCCACGCGACCGCTGTCTTCCAGCGCGCGAATGGTTTCGGCCTCGGCAATGTAATTGCCATCGCCATGCGCCATGGGGGTACGGAACACGTCGCCTTTGGCCCAATGGCGGGTAAACGGCGTATTGTCACGCTCGACGCGCAGGAAGCAGTCCTGCGACAGAAAACGCAGCGCCGCGTTACGCAGCAGCGCACCGGGCAGAAGCTGCGCTTCCGTCAGGATCTGGAAACCGTTGCACACGCCAAGGATATGCCCGCCCCTGTTCGCGTATTCGCGGATGGCCGTCATGATCGGGGCGTGGGCCGCCATCGCGCCACAGCGCAGGTAGTCGCCATAGCTGAAGCCACCGGGCAGGACCACAAGGTCCACCCCGGCGGGCAGCGCGGTATCACGGTGCCACACCATAACGGGGGCCTGCCCGGTCACACCACGCAGCGCGATCGCCATGTCGCGTTCGCGGTTGGTGCCGGGGAAAACTACAATCGCCGCCTTCATTTGCTGCCGCCGCAGGGATAGGATTCGTGCAGTGCGGTGAACACGACCTCGCCCGCCGGGCGGCTCAGCCCGTCGCGATGGTCCTTCATCCAGCTTACGACCTTGCCGCGCATGTCCGCGATCGGTGTTGCGGGCGCGATGCAGAAGGCCGCGACATCCTTGGTGTCCTTTTCGGCATTCCGCTCGAACAGGTGCGCCAGGGCCGCGGAATCCGCGATGCCGGAAATGTAGGCATCACATACACCAGCGCTCGCGGCCTTGGTGCACAGCGATCCAAGCTGCGTGCCATCCAGCCGCGACACCCGCTGGGCGTACGCCTGCGCCACCGGCATGCTCGCTGCCATGGCGCAGGCCAGGGCAAGAAGGCGGGCGGTTTTCATCCAATGACCTCCGTCACGAAGTCCTCGATCACAAGGTTGGCCAGCAGCCCGCGCGCCATGGCGTCGGCCTGCGCGCGGGCGCGTTCACGATCGGTCTCATCCACTTCCAGCTCGATCACGCGGCCGATACGGACTTCCCCCACATTGCCGAAATCCAGCACATGCAGCGCATGTTCCACGGCCTTGCCCTGCGGGTCGAGCACGCCTTCCTTCAGCATGACGGTCACGCGTACCTTCATTGCATTACCTCCGGTCCCTTCATGTCGGAATTCGTGGCCTCGGGCAGGATACCCAGGCGCATCGCAACTTCCTGATATGCTTCTTCAACCTTGCCCATGTCCTTGCGGAAACGGTCCTTGTCCAGCTTTTCGCTGGTCTTGGCATCCCACAGGCGGCAGTTATCGGGCGAGATTTCGTCAGCCAGAACGATACGCATGTTGTCGCCCTCGAACAGGCGGCCGAATTCCAGCTTGAAATCGACAAGGATGATGCCGATGCCCATGAACAGGCCGCACAGGAAGTCGTTCACGCGCATGCTCAGCGCCACGATGTCTTCCATGTCATGCGGGCAGGCCCAGCCGAAGGCGGTGATGTGTTCCTCACTCACCATCGGGTCGTTCAGGGCGTCGTTCTTGTAATAGTATTCGATGATCGGACGCGGCAGGCGCGTGCCTTCCTGAATGCCCAGCCGCTGTGTCAGGCTGCCTGCGGCCACGTTGCGCACCACGACTTCCAGCGGGATGATCTCGACTTCACGGATCAGTTGCTCGCGCATGTTCAGGCGGCGGATGAAGTGGGTGGGAATCCCGATATCATGCAGCCGCAGCATCAGGTGTTCGCTGATACGGTTGTTCAGCACACCCTTGCCGGTGATGATGCCCTTTTTCGCGCCGTTGCCGGCGCTGGCGTCATCCTTGAAATACTGCACGAGGGTCCCGGGTTCGGGCCCCTCGAAAAGGATTTTGGCTTTTCCTTCGTAAAGCTGACGGCGGCGGCCCATACTCGTCCTTCACATAACGCTGCGGGGACGGGCCGGGAGCGGCCCCTCCCCTGATCTGTAGGATCTGCTGTCGGCATGATCCCGAATGATGCGCATGCCATAGCAGCGATCCGGTCGGGAAGATACCATTTACCTTGCCTGCGCGCCCGATGCGTCAAGATCGACCGGGCTGTAGCCCACCCGGTCAGGTGCGCCCGCGGCAAAAAACCATGACCTGCGGCTGTCCACCGCCACACCAATGGCCGATGAACTGCATGTGCCAAAACCCGAACGCGGGGGAATGTTGATCTCGCTGCCTGCCGGTAGCGAACGGTCGGCCAGCAGGGTGGTCCACTGCGTCCATTCCGGCGGCACCGGGCGCGCGGCGGCGCGGAAACGCGGCAGGTGGCGGTGGATGCGCGGCATGGCCATGTCATCGGGATCGGTCGTGGCGACCATATGCACGCCCGGTTCAAGCCCTTCCACCTGCGGCTGGCCGTAGCCCGGCCCCCGGATGAAAAAGGCGTCCGTCCGGTCCGCCACGATCATGTTGAACGATCGCCATGCCCCGGCGTCGATCTGGCCGATATGGGCCACGGCTTCCCGCGCGGTGGAAAAGCGCCCCGCCATGAGGGGAAGCGCCCCGCGCGAGTTCTTGCCCGGCGCGGGGCCAAGACTGCCCACGCGGTTCATGATCCCCGCGACCACACCTGCATCATTAAGGGTCAGCCAGGACCCACCGGCGACCTCGTCCTGCCCGCCGATGACATCGGGCTGGTCGGCCCAGTGCCGTGCGGGCGGCAGCCATGGCCGGTCGAGACGTTCATCACGATTGGCCGCCAGCAGTAGCGGCCATTCCTGCTGTGGATCGTGGGAGATGACGACTGTGCACACGCCTCGGTATCCTGTGCTGTTGTTCCCTATCCGCAGGCGGGATCAGGTCCGCGCGGGGCCTGTCTCGCCAAAGACGCGGGTATAGGTGTGGTCGATCATGCGCAGGTGGGATGCGCTGTCCATGGCGGCGTCCAGAACCTCCGGCGCGACGCGTCCGGCCACTTCCGGGTCCGCGGCAAGGTTCTCACGGAAGGTCCGGCCATCCTTGTGGCCCAGCCGGGTCCATGTCGCCATCGCGTTACGCTGGACGATACGGTAGGCATCCTCGCGCAGGATTCCCGCACGCGCAAGCGCCAGCAGCACTTCGCCCGAATGCACCACCCCGCCAAGGCTGTCGATATTGGCCTGCATCTGCTCGGGATAGATCACCAGCTTTTCCATCATGCCCGCAAGGCGCATGAGGGCGAAATCAAGGCCGATCGTGCCATCGGGGCAGATGTTACGCTCGACGGAGGAATGGCTGATGTCGCGTTCATGCCACAGCGCCACGTTCTCCAGCGCAGGAATGACGTGCGAACGCACAAGGCGTGCCAGCCCCGTCAGGTTTTCCGACAGCACGGGGTTGCGCTTGTGCGGCATGGCCGACGAGCCCTTCTGCCCCTTGTGGAAGAATTCTTCCGCTTCGCGCACTTCGGAACGCTGAAGGTGACGCACTTCGGTCGCCAGACGCTCGATCCCGCTGGCGATCACGGCCAGTGCGCAGAAATAGGCGGCATGCCGGTCGCGCGGGATGACCTGCGTGGACACATCCTCGGGCTTCAGCCCGAGTTTTTCCGCCACATATTCCTCAACGCGCGGGTCGATATGGGCATATGTGCCCACCGCGCCCGAAATGGCGCAGACCGCGATTTCGGCACGCGCGCGGACCAGCCGTTCGCGGTTGCGGGCGAATTCAGCATAATGGCCCGCAAGCTTCAGACCGAACGATGTCGGTTCGGCATGGATGGCGTGGCTGCGGCCGATGGTCAGGGTATGCTTGTGTTCAAACGCACGCCGCTTCAGCGCCGCCAGCACGGCATCGACATCTTCCAGAAGCAGGTCGGTCGCCTGCACCATCTGCACCGACAGGCAGGTGTCGAGTACGTCGGACGATGTCATGCCCAGATGCACGAAACGGCTGTCCGGTCCGATCTTTTCAGCAAGCCATGTCAGGAACGCGATGACATCGTGACGGGTTTCGGCCTCGATCTCGTCAATACGGTCCAGATCGGCCTGCGAAAAGGCGGCCATGGCGGCATCGCCCTTCGTGCGGATGGTCCGGGCGGATTCGGCGGGAATCGCGCCATATTCCGCCATCGCCTCGCAGGCCAGGGCCTCGATTTCGAACCAGATGCGGTAGCGGTTCTCAGGGGACCAGATGGCGGCCATGACGGGGCGGGTATAGCGCGGTACCATGTTCTCAGGCTTCCTCACGTAGCGACACAATCGGGATCAGGCCGCTTTCCTACCCAATTCTGTTGCGTGCGTCTCCCTTAATTCACGTCCGATCCATCATGAAGGCGATCAGGGGGCGACATCATCTGTCATGACAGGTGTGATTGCATCATGGGCGCACACAACGGCATAAAGCGGTTATAACGCACCGCGCGCTGCCCACGGGCATGCCCCTACAGGATCGTATCTGCTCCATGTCCGCTATTTTTTCGCCGTCTTCGCTTTATGCGCTGGCCCAGGTTATCCTGATTGACGTGACACTCGCGGGCGATAACGCGATCGTGGTGGGGCTGGCGGTGCGTAACCTGCCGCACCGTTCGCGGCGAATCGCCATCCTGTGCGGGATACTGGGTGCTGCAGTCATACGGATCGGGCTGGCGCTGGTCGCCGTCAGGCTGCTGGCCATTATCGGGCTGACGCTGGCGGGCGGCCTGCTGCTGCTGTGGGTGTGCTGGCGCATGTATCGGGAAATGCGCGGTGATGCCGTGGAGAACGATTCAGCCCCCGCCCCCGGATCGCTGCGCAATGCCATCATCCGCATCATGGTGGCCGACCTGTCCATGAGCCTTGATAACGTTCTGGCGGTAGCAGGGGCCGCGGGCGAGCATATGGGCGTGCTGGTCACGGGGCTGGTCATATCGGTCGTGCTGATGGCAGTTGCGGCATCCCTGATCGCGCGCCTGCTGGAACGGTATCGCTGGATTTCGTGGATCGGGCTGCTGGTTGTGCTGGTTGTGGCGATCGAACTCATCATCAAGGGCGGTGGCGAGGTCTGGACCCATATCGGGGGCGCCGCATGACGAGTACACGCGCCAGCCATCGTCTGGGCATTGCGACGGGGCTGGCGCTGTCCGGCCTGCTGGCGCTGCCTTCCCCTGCCGCATCATCCCCGTCGCCTGCGGTGAAGGCAGAAAACTGGCCCACCCCTGCGCAGGCCGCGACCGGCAATGCAGATGATGACCCGATTGCCGCGAAGCTGGTGGTGTACCTGCGCCTGCTTTCCCCGGTGGGGGGAAGTTCCGATGAATACGCGACCTTCCTGCGCGAAAATGCCGCCTGGCCACAGCGCCCCACCCTGCTGGCGCGGTTTCAGCAGACCCTTGCAGCCGAACCGGATGACGTCACGGCGGGGCGGCTGTGCGGCGTCCTGCCGCTGAAGGATGTGCATGCGCTGCTGCGCTGCAACAGTGCATCCCCCCGCCCGGCGAAGCTGGATGACTGGGCGCGTGATACATGGATACACCGCGCCGACAGCCCGACCGACGCGCAGGCGATGCTGGCGGCCTTCGGCAGTGCTTTCACGCCGGAGGACCACTGGCAGCGCTTCGACCGGCAGGAACGCGCGGGACAGGTCGAAGCCGCGACCCGGCAGGTACCCCTGCTGACCCCGGCGCAGCAACCCATTGCCCGCGCGCGCATCGCCTTCCGCCGCAATGATCCGCAGGCGGAAACGACACTGGCCCTGCTACCGCCTGAACAGCAGGCTGATGCGGCATTATTGCTGGACCGCCTGCGCTGGCTCCACCATGCACAGCGGCTGGATGATGCGCTGGCCCTGTGGCGCGCACGGGGCATCGAGACGGAACAGCATGCAACCGGCGGCGCCGCAGCCGCATTCTGGCGCGAACGTGACGGGCTGGCCCGCGACCTGCTTCAGGCCCGCAGGCCACAGGACGCCCTGCTCATCGCCAACGACACGGCGGATATCGGCGCGGCCAACCATTTTGACGCCCTGTTCCTGACCGGCTGGATCAGGCTCGAATACCTGCATGACGCCGAACACGCACAGGCTGACTTCACCCCGCTGGCGCAGGCGGTTCCCGTCATTACCCGCAGCCGGGGGCAGTTCTGGCTGGGACGCGCGTTATGGGCCTGTGGCCGACATGAACCCGCGCGGACCCAATGGACGCACGCGGCGGAACTGGCCAATACCTTCTACGGGCAGATGGCGATTGAATGGCTGGCGGGCAACCGGATGAACCAGTTGCTGGTTCCCGATCAGGCGGGCCGCCAGATCCGCGCGCACCTGCTGCGCGAAAAGGAACCCAGCCCCACGGTAGCCGATGCCGTGCGGTTCGATACGACGGAACTGGCGCGCGCGGCGGAAATTCTGGCGGCATGGGGTGACGGGCATCATGCGCGTGATTTCATCCTAGCCCTTGATGCGCAGGGCACGGATGCGATGACACATGTGCTGGCCGCACGCATGGCGACACGGCTGAACGTGCCGGATGCCGCGGTCATGATCGCCCGTCTGGCCGGACGCGACGGGCTGACGCTGATACGCGAAGGCTGGCCCCGCCCCTACACCCCGCCCACAAGCATCCTGCCTGCGGATGTGGAACTGGCCGTGGCGCGGCAGGAAAGCGGGTTTGACCCTGCGGTGGTCAGCCCGGCCCATGCAGTAGGTCTCATGCAGCTTCTGGTGTCCACGGCGCGCGACGTTGCGCGCAAGGTCGGCATGACGGATGTGCCGGTCAGTGCAGCCACCCTGACCGATCCGCAACTGAACATGCGGCTGGGTGCCGCCTATCTGGTGGATATAGCCCAGCGCGTGGGGGGAGCCGTTCCTTACGTTGCGGCGGCCTATAATGCCGGGCCGCACCGCACGGATAACTGGCTGCTGACACTGGGCAACCCGGCGCGCGATACGCCTGTGCCTGATGCCCTGCTGGACTGGATCGAAAGCATTCCTTTCGGGGAAACACGCAATTACGTTGAAAGGGTGGAGGAGAACATGGCCATTTATCAGGCAACCGACCCCGCACTGGCGCAGGACTGATGGCGGTGTCCCCTGCCCGCCTGATTGCCAGCTTCGGGGGCTGCGGCTTTGCCCACCGTGCGCCGGGCACGGTGGGATCATTCGCGGCCATGGTTGTGGGTGTCCCCCTGCTGGGACAATGGACATGGATGGCGCTGGCCATCATTGCCTGCACCCTGATCGGCTACCGGGCCACGGCACTGGTATCCAACGGGGAAGATCACGGCTGGATCGTGATTGATGAGGTCGCGGGCATGTGGCTGGCGATGTTCCCGCTAGCGCCCCTGCCCGTTTCCGCCCTGCGCTGGGTGGATGTGCTGTGGCTGCTGCTGGCCTTCGCCCTGTTCCGCCTGTTCGATATCACCAAGCCCGGTCCCGTAGGCTGGTTCGACCGGCGGCATGATGCGCTCGGCATCATGGGGGATGATGTTGTGGCCGGGATCATGGCCGCCATCATCCTGACAGGCATCCGTTATCTGGCCTGACGCGTTACCGCCACAGCAAAGGAGAATGTGACGGATGTTACCTGATACATTTCTTGCCCGCATGCCCGATGCCCTGATGCGGCTACGCACTGCGGGCCGCCGCATTGTCACGGCGGAAAGCTGCACGGGCGGACTGCTGGCCGCATCGCTGACCCATGCCGCCGGATCGTCCGATGTGGTGGCGGGCGGTTTCGTCACCTATTCCAACAGCATGAAACACCATACGCTGGGCGTATCCCTCAACCTGCTGGAACGCCACGGCGCCGTAAGCCGGGAGGTCGCCGCAGCCATGGCACAGGGCGCCCTTGCGCATGCGCCCGATGCCAATATGGCTGTGTCCATCACCGGCATTGCCGGACCGGGTGGCGCCGTGCCGGACAAACCGGTGGGACTGGTCTGGTTTGGTACGGCGTGCGGGGGACAGGTTGACACGGTTTCCCATGTATTTGCAGGCACCCGCACCGAAATCCGCGCGCAGGCCGTCCGCATCGCCCTTTCGCTACTGCTTGACCATGCGGATCGGCTGAATGCGGAATAAACGGCAGCACTGCATTGCAGGAAAGCTTTAGGCGCGCTGCCGCAATACTGGCAGGAAGAGCCGCCTCCCTGCCACGGATGGGACAATCAGTATCCGGAAACCGTGCTACCTGTTTCCGGCACGCGGATGGGGCTGGCGGTTTCGCCTGTTCCCGCCGCCTGTACCGGATGGCCGGGGGCGGCTACCGGCGGGGCAGCAGACGCGGCCTGCGGGGGAAGTGAGGCGCGGGCTTTCTGCAGGCTCTGTGCATTCAGGTCCGCCGTTTCGGCATCACTGCCGGGGGCGGGATGATGGGCTGCCGGTGCAGCACTGGCAAGCGATGTCATGCCCAGCAGCATGCAGCCTGCCATGGCGGAAATGAATTTTTTCATGATGAGGTTTCCCAATCCGGACTGACGGTTTGAGGGGATCAGGCATTACCGGCTTTTGCCGTGCCGATCGGCGGCGGAGCCGGCGTTGCGGGCTGGCCGTAAATATCCCGCGCACGGCGGATAAAGGCCGAAACCATGAGACGCACGGCTTCATTGAAGACAACGCCGATCGCCGCCTGCAACAGGCGGGAACGGAATTCGAAATCCACAAAGAAATCAACCAGACATCCACGCGCATCGGGCGTGAACGTCCATACGTTGTTCAGATAGCGGAAAGGCCCTTTTTCGTAGCTGACCCGTATCGTGCTGGGTGCTTCAAGCAGGACGCGGCTGGTAAATGTCTCCCGAAACGGACCAAACCCTATGGTCAGGTCCGCAACCAGTTCGGTGCTGGTGCGCGTACGAACCCGCGCGTTGGTACACCACGGCAGAAACTGGGGGTATTTCCCGACGTCGGCCACCAGATCAAAAAGCTGATCGGGGGAATAGGCAATAAGCCGACGTTCGGCATGGGTGGGCATCAGTTACTCTCCATCGCGCCACGCTCTGTCCGCAGGCGGTGTTCACGTGCGGCGCGCAGTTCCGCAAAATCAGAATCCGCATGATACGATGACCGGGTCAATGGCGAGGCACTGACCTGAAGAAAGCCCTTTACGCGCGCGATCGTCGCGTAATCGGCGAATTCATCCGGCGTAACGAACCGGGCCACCGCGGCATGCTTGACCGTAGGCTGGAGATATTGCCCCAGAGTGATGAAATCAACGTCCGCAATACGCAGATCATCCATGACCTGCGTGATTTCGGTCCGTTCTTCGCCCAAGCCGAGCATCAGTCCTGACTTCGTGAAGATGGACGGGTCCATCCGCTTCACATCGTCCAGAAGGCGCAGCGACTGGTAATAGCGCGCACCAGGGCGGATCGTGGGATACAGCCGGGGCACGGTTTCCAGATTATGGTTGAACACATCGGGTCGCGCACGGACCACAACCTCCAGCGCGCCGGGCTTGCGCAGGAAATCAGGCGTCAGGATCTCGACCGTCGTATCCGGCGCGCTGGCACGCAGGGCACCAATCACCCGTGCGAAATGATGCGCGCCACCATCGGCCAGATCATCGCGGTCAACGGAAGTGATAACGACATGCCGCAGCCCCAGACGGGCCACCGCATCCGCCACGCGCTCGGGTTCATCCGAATCAAGCGCATTGGGCATGCCGGTCGTGACATTGCAGAATGCGCAGGCCCGCGTGCAGATTTCCCCCATGATCATCATGGTCGCATGACGCTGGGACCAGCATTCCCCGATATTGGGGCATGCCGCTTCCTCGCATACCGTGACAAGCTTGTTGTCACGCATGAGCTTGCGCGTTTCATGATAGGTGGGGTGATTGGGCGCGCGCACCCGTATCCAGTCGGGCTTGCGCGCGATGGGATTGTCGGGCTTGTGCGCCTTTTCTGGATGGCGAAGGGGCGTGTCCCCCTTCTTCCGGTGGTCGATCATCACACGCACAGACATGTACCAGGTCCCCGCAAACAGGCAGATAAGCACAAGTGTAACGCCAGCCCCACCGCGTCAAGCGTTCTTGCCCGCTTCCCCGCGTGACGGGATCACAACCGCACGATCAGGTACCGCGTGATCCTGCCCCGCCGCAGGCAGCGTTAGATATGCAGCGCCCCGTCATACGCCGCCAGCACGGCTTCGTGCATGGTTTCCGATATGGTGGGATGCGGGAAAACGGTTTCCTTGAGTTCGGCATCCGTCAGTTCACCCGTGCGGGCGATCACGTATCCCTGAATCATCTCGGTCACTTCCGGCCCGACCATATGGGCACCCAGCAGTTCGCCAGTTGCCTCATCGAAAATGGTCTTCACCAGCCCTTCCGGCTCGCCCATCGCAATGGCCTTGCCGTTACCAATGAAGGGGAAGCGCCCGACACGGATCTTGTGACCAGCCGCCTTTGCGCGTTCTTCCGTCATCCCGACCGACGCCACCTGCGGACGGCAGTAGGTGCAGCCGGGAATGTTCAGCGGGCTGATCGGGTGGACCGTACGGCCCGCGATCTGTTCGGCCACCATCACGCCTTCATGGCTGGCCTTGTGGGCAAGCCATGGCGGGGATGCGATATCACCGATGGCGTAAACACCCTTTTCACCCGTGCGGCAGTAGGGATCGACCTTGATGTGGGTCCGGTCGACTTCGATCGCCGTGCCCTCAAGCCCGATATTCTCGACATTGCCGACAATGCCCACAGCCGAGATCACGCGCTCCACCACAACGGACTGCGTTTTTCCCCCGGCGGTGACCTCCACCGTCACGCTGTCCCCATCCTTGCCAATCCGGCCCAGTTTCGCACCGGTCAGGATTTTCATGCCCTGCTTTTCAAGGGCCTTGCGGGCGAAGGTGCTGATTTCGGCATCTTCCACCGGCAGGATGCGGTCGGCCACTTCCACAATCGTGACCTCCGCCCCCATGTTCCGGTAAAAGGACGCGAATTCCACCCCGATTGCCCCTGACCCGATCACCAGCAGGCTGCGCGGCAGTTCGGTGGGCACCATGGCCTCGCGGTAGGACCAGACAAGCCTGCCATCAGGTTCCAGTCCGGGCAGCACACGCGCCCGCGCGCCCGTAGCCAGAATCACGTTCGGGGCGGTCAGAATGGTTTCCTCACCATCACTGGTTACGGAAACCTTGCGCAATGTGCCCTGCGTGCCTGCAAGCCGGCCGAAGCCGTTGACGACGGTCACGCCATTCTTCTTCAGCAGATGGCTGACACCGGCGGAAAGCTGCGCCGAAACCTTGCGCGAACGCTTGACCACCTTGGTAAAGTCAAAGCGCACGTTATCGGCGGCAAAGCCGAATTCATCCAGATTATGCAGCAGGTGATTGATTTCCGACGCGCGCAGCAGCGCCTTGGTCGGAATGCAGCCCCAGTTCAGACAGATGCCGCCAAGCTGCGCGGTTTCGACCACAGCAGCCTTCAGCCCAAGCTGGGCGGCGCGGATGGCCGCGACATAACCGCCGGGACCACCGCCAATAACAATGACATCAAATTGCGTGGTGCTCATTGGACCGCTTCCTCAGACCACAAGGCTCATGGGGTTTTCCACCACGGCGCGGAAGGCCGAAACCCATTCTGCCGCCAGCGCGCCATCCACCACCCGGTGATCGACCGACAGGGTAACCGTCATGACCGTAGCGATCGTAATCTGGTCGCCCTTCACCACCGCCCTGCGTTCGGCTGCGGCAATGGCCAGTATGGCGGCCTGCGGCGGGTTGATGATGGCCGAGAACGCCTTGACCCCGTACATCCCCATATTGGAGATGGAGAAGGTGCCCCCCTGAAATTCCTCCGGCTTCAGCTTGCCCGCCCGCGCGCGGGCGACAAGATCGCGCGTTTCGGTGCTGATCTGCCGCAGGCTCTTGGTATCGGCCTTACGCACGATAGGGGTAATCAGCCCATCGGGAATGGAGACGGCCACGGAAATATCCACGTCGTCATAAACCAGAACCGCATCGTCCGTGTACGATACATTGACCTTCGGCACCCGCCGCAGCGTAACGGCGACTGCCTTGATGAGCATATCATTGACGGAAATCTTGTACGCACCCGGTCCCTCCGCAGGGGATGCCGCGTTCATCTGGCTGCGCAGCGCCATGAGCGCATCAAGCTGCACATCCATTTCCACATAGAAATGCGGAATGGTGGATTTCGCTTCCGTCAGACGGCGGGCGATCACCTTGCGCATGGTAGAATGGGGCACCTTCGCGTAACCCGTGCCCGCGGCTTCCGCCACTGCGGCAGGGGATGCGGTTTTCGGTGTCGCGGCCGGGGTCTGCCCGGCCTGCTCCACATCACGGCGCACGATGCGACCGTTGGGGCCGCTTCCCTTCAGGGTGGACAGATCAACCCCTTTCTGCGCCGCGATACGGCGGGCCAGCGGGGAGGCGAAAACACGCTTTCCACTGGACGCGGCAGGGGCGGCAGACGGAACCACCGCAGGGGCCGGAGCCGCAGCCGCGGCCGGGGCGACCACAGGTGCCTGCGCTGCCGGGGGCGTGGCAGAAGCCGCCGAGATGTCCGGCACGCTTTCACCCTCGGCCACCAGAATGGCGATGGGCGTATTGACCGCGATGCCTTCCGTCCCTTCCGGGGTCAGGATACGGCCCAGCACGCCTTCATCCACGGCCTCGACTTCCATCGTGGCCTTGTCCGTCTCGATTTCGGCAATCACGTCACCGGATGCGATGGTGTCGCCTTCCGTCTTGAGCCAGCGGGCCAGCTTGCCTTCCTTCATGGTGGGCGAAAGCGCGGGCATCAGGATGTTGATGGACATCGTGCGTTTCCCCTTCACACAACCTGCCGGACGGCATTGATGATCCAGTCCGGATTGGGCAGGGCAAGCTTTTCAAGGTTGGCGGCGAACGGCATGGGCACATCGGCCCCCGCCACGCGCACCGGCGGCGCATCGAGGTAGTCGAACGCATGTTCGATCACCTGCATGGATATTTCGGCACCGATACCGGCGAACGGCCAGCCTTCTTCCACCGTGACCAGCCGGCTGGTCTTCTTCACGCTGTCCACCACCGTCCGGGTATCCAGCGGGCGGATGGTGCGCAGGTTGATGACCTCGGCCTCGATCCCCTGCTCCGCCAGCTTGGCCGCGGCTTCCAGCGCCACGCCAACCATGATGGAGAAAGCGACGATGGTTACGTCGCGTCCCTCGCGCTCGACCTTCGCCTTGCCAATGGGCAGGATGAAATCCTCATCCACCGGGCAGGAAAAACGCTGTCCGTACAGGATTTCGTTTTCAAGGAAGATGACCGGGTTCGGATCGCGGATGGCGGCGCGCAGCAGGCCCTTCGCATCGGCTGCCGACCACGGCGCCACGACCTTGAGGCCCGGCACATGGCCATACCAGCTTGCATAACACTGCGAATGCTGCGCGCCCACGCGGGCGGCGGCACCGTTAGGGCCACGGAATACGATGGGGCACGACATCTGGCCACCGGACATGTAGCGCGTCTTGGCGGCGGAATTGATGATCTGGTCAATGGCCTGCATGGCGAAGTTCATGGTCATGAACTCCACAATCGGCTTCAGCCCGGTCAGCGCGGCACCGATGGCCATGCCGGCAAAGCCCTGTTCGGTAATGGGGGTGTCAATCACCCGCTTTTCACCGAATTCGTCCAGCAGCCCCTGGGAAACCTTGTAAGCCCCCTGATACTGGGCCACTTCCTCACCGATCAGGAACACATCCCCATCACGGCGCAACTCGGCGGCCATCGCATCGCGCAGGGCTTCGCGCACGGTGATTTCGCTACATTCGCCCCAGTCCTTTTCAGGCTGGGCGCTGGCGGGCGGCGTGCTGGGGGCAGCGGGCGTCGGCCCACACGAAGCCGGGGCCGGGGCCGAGGACGTAGCTGCGGCAGGCTGCTGCGCGGGGGCGGCGCCGGGCCGGGCCTTCGCATCTTCCCCTTCCGCCAGCAGGATGGCGATGGGCGTGTTGACAGCGACGTTTTCCGTCCCTTCGGGGATCAGGATGTCGCCCATTATGCCTTCATCCACCGCTTCCACTTCCATCGTGGCCTTGTCGGTCTCGATTTCGGCAATCACGTCACCTGCGGCGACGGCTTCCCCCGGTTTGCGCAGCCAGCGGGCCATCTTCCCCTCCGTCATGGTGGGAGAGAGGGCGGGCATGAGTATTTCTGTTGCCATTTCTAATCAGCTTTCCACCAGCACGTCTGTCCACAGTTCCGAAGGATCGGGTTCAGGGCTGGTCTGGGCAAAGGATGCTGCGTCAGCCACGATCGACTTGATCTGGTCATCCATGGATTTCAGTTCGCTTTCGGCCACGCCCATATCCAGCAGTTCACGACGGGCGCGATCAATGGGATCGTGGTTCCTGCGCATTTCGTCCACTTCGGTACGCTGGCGGTATTTCGCCGGGTCCGACATGGAATGGCCGCGATAACGGTAGGTATCGACTTCCAGCAGCACCGGCCCCTTGCCCGCACGGCAATGGGCTACAGCTTCCTGTGCCGCGGCACGCACCGCACCCACATCCATGCCATCCACATGCATGCCCGGAATGCCCCACGGCTCACCATTGCGCCACAGCTCCTTCGATGCGGAAGCCCGTTCGACGCTGGTGCCCATGCCATAGTGGTTGTTTTCCAGCACGAACAGGCAGGGCAGCTTGTGGAGCGCGGCAAGGTTGAAGCTTTCGTACACCTGCCCCTGATTGGATGCGCCTTCGCCATAATAGGTGACGGAGACTTCATCCGTGCCACGATACCTGTTGGCGAACGCCAGCCCGATACCCAGCGAGACCTGTGCGCCCACGATGCCATGGCCGCCATAGAAATGCTTTTCGCTGGAGAACATGTGCATCGAACCGCCCTTGCCGTGGGAATAGCCCCCCTCACGACCGGTCAGTTCCGCCATCACGCCGCGCGGGTCCATGCCGGCTGCCAGCATCTGTCCATGATCGCGGTAGGAGGTGATGATCTTGTCCCCCTGCTTCAGCTCCATCTGGATCCCGACCACGACCGCTTCCTGACCGATATACAGGTGGCAGAAACCACCGATCAGCCCCATGCCGTACAACTGGCCGGTACGTTCCTCAAACCTTCGGATCAGCACCATCTGGTAATAGGCGTGCTTCAGGTCGGCTTCCGTCATGGTCCGGCTGTTGTGCCCACCCGACAGGCCGGGATCTGTCTCGTTACTCATCGAATGTCCTTGGTTCATGTTGCCAGCGCTGTTGCCTAGCCATGCCGCAGCACGACCGTCACGACTGCCGGGCGTAACCGCCTTTCGTCATGCACCTGTCGCACGGTTATAAGTTCCGGAAGCCCCGCCGGATTTATGGATCACGTGTATCTGACAGATTTCCATGTCCCGCTCCACGGCCTTGCACATGTCATACAGTGTAAGGGCGGCAACGGAGGCCGCAGTCAGGGCTTCCATTTCCACGCCGGTCGGCCCGGTGGTACGGACGCGCGCCGTGATCTCGACCCCCTGCCCCGCCGAATCCGGGCCCAGATCCACCGTGACGGAGGAAATGGCCAGCGGATGGCATAACGGGATCAGATCCGATGTTTTCTTCGCCGCCATGATACCCGCGATACGCGCGGTCGCCAGCACGTCCCCCTTGGGCATCTGTCCCGACAGGATCATGGCCAGCGTTTCCGGGCGCATCTTTATCAGACCATGGGCCACGGCCTCGCGCCGGGTATCGGGCTTGGCCGATACATCGACCATGACCGCATGCCCCGCCGCATCCAGATGCGACAGGCCACCCGATGTCATGCCCCGGCCCCGTCCGGCTGCGTGCCAAGCAGGGCGTGGACGGCGGCCCCCACATCTTCATGCCGCAGCAGGCTTTCCCCCACCAGAAAACCCGATGCCCCAACCGCGTTCAGCTTCATGACATCCGCATGCGTGCGGATGCCGCTTTCGGATACGATGATCCGGTCAGGCGGCACCAGCGGCGCAAGCTGGAGGGTGGTTTCGATATCGGTCTGCAGGGTCTTGAGATTGCGGTTGTTGATGCCGATCAGGGACGTATCAAGCGCCAGTGCGCGATTGAGTTCCTGTTCGTCATGCACCTCAACCAGCACATCCATGTCCAGTCCGCGCGCGATGTCCAGCAGTTCGGCCGCTTCCGCATCGGTCAGGATCGCCATGATGAGCAGGATGCAGTCCGCCCCGATCAGGCGGCTTTCATGAACCTGCCACGGATCGACGATGAAGTCCTTGCGCAGCAGCGGCAGCTTGCATGCTTCGCGCACCCGGCTCAGATCCTCCGCGCTGCCATGGAAGCATGACCCTTCGGTCAGCACCGAGATACAGGCGGCCCCCGCCTTTTCATATTCCTGCGCGATCAGCGTCGGTTCGTAGTCGGGACGCAGGATACCGGCGGAAGGCGACGCCTTCTTTATTTCCGCGATCAGCCCGATCTGGTGATCGGCGGTCTTCTGCTTCAGCGCCTGCCCGAAACCGCGTGGTGGCGTTGTCACTTCACGCGCACGGGACGTAATTTCCTTCAGCGTCATGACCTTTGACCGCTGCGCCACGTCCACCCGTGTCCGTGCACAGATACGCTCCAGAACATCGGGGATGCTGTCCACATCCGCTGGCTGGACACTACCTGTCTGGGGGGAGGTCATTGGCGTGTCGTTCATTTTCTACCCTGTTACTCTGTTAGGCTCATCCACCCGGAAACTCCGGACAGCGTCCAGCACGGCCAGAACCGCGCCACGATCGAGAACATCAGCAGCCATGGCGATGTTCCCACGCAAGGCGGCATAGTCAATCGCGCCGCCATGAATGATATTGTCGCCCCGCTGCGCCACATGCAATGCCACTGCGGCATTGAGCAGCACGGTATCGCGGTAGGCACCGCGCGCGCCCTGCGCCAGTTCCCGCATTACACGCGCATTATGCGCAGGCGTGCCACCGGCTATGGCGTCGATGGGCGCGGGCTCAAGTCCCGTCTGCTCCGGCCAGACGGTCAGGTTGTGGATCTGGCCATCTTCCAGCACGCAGGCCCGCGTGGGACCGGCAAGCGTCAGTTCGTCCACAAACCGGCTATCGCCACAGGCGCCGCTTACGGCCCATACACGATCGGACCCGGCCTCGTGCAGCGTTTTGACCATCACGTCCAGCCACTGGGGGGAAAACACACCCACAAGCTGGCGCGTAACACCCGCGGGATTACACAGCGGACCGATCAGATTGAAAATGGTGCGAAAGCCCAGCCCGCGCCTTACTGCCGCGAAGTGGCGCATGGCGGGATGGTGATTGGTGGCCGCGAGAAACGTGACACCACAGGCATCCATCATCCGACCTATCGGTGCATTGCCGACGGGCAGCGGCACGCCGAGTTCCAGCAGCACATCCGTTGCCCCGGACCGCGACGACAGCGCCCGGTTGCCATGCTTGGCCACCGGCACCCCAAGGGCCGCCAGCACGAACGCCACGGCCGTTGACACATTGAGCGTGCCCAGACCATCCCCGCCCGTACCACACACATCCAGCGCACCAGCAGGCATGCCCGGCACCGCGAGCATGCGCGCGCGCGCCGCGCGGACAGCGGCATGCAGTTCGGTTACGGTTTCCCCACGGATATGCAGCGCGGTCAGGAAGGCGGCCAGCGGTATTTCGCCCACCGCGCCATCCATGATCTGTTCAAACGCTGCCCCCGCCATGGCAGGGGAAAGGTCCCGCTGCGCAAGCAGGACCGCCAGAATATCCCTGAACTCCGCCTGCTGGCCCTGTGCCGCGTCCGTAATGCCGGACATACGGTCAGGCAGCCTTGCGCGGTGTGTTCCTGCCCCGCGCAAGCGACAGGAAATTGGCCATGATGTCGTGGCCATGTTCGGAAGCGATGCTTTCGGGATGGAACTGCACGCCAAATATCGGCAGGGTGGCGTGCCGCAGTCCCATGATGACCCCGTCGGATGACCGGGCAGTGGCCACCAGCGTATCGGGCAGGCTGTCGGGATCGATGGTCAGGCTGTGATAGCGGGTCGCGTTGAACGGGTCGGGCACACCGGCGAAGATATCCGTCCCGTCATGATAGACGGGCGAGACCTTGCCGTGCATGGGCACTGGCGCACGCACGACCTTGCCGCCGAAAACCTGCCCTATGGCCTGATGCCCCAGACAGACGCCAAATATGGGCACCTTCCCCGCGGCCTGGGCGATCAGGTCGCAGCATATCCCGGCCTCGTTCGGGGAACACGGACCGGGGGAGATGACAATGGCTTCCGGGCGGAGCGCAAGCGCGTCCGCCACGCTGATCGCATCATTGCGGTAGACGGCGCACTTTTCCCCCAGATCCCCCAGATAGTGGACGAGGTTGAAGGTAAAGCTGTCATAATTATCGATCAGAAGGAGCATGGTCGTATCATGGCTTTTCCGCTGGGCCGGGTCAAACCTTCGGGCCTGACCCGGCATGTCTCAAGACATCATATCACGTTCGCGGATGTTATAAAATCGCCTTATCCGGCGTCACCCGTAGCGAAGCGGACCGCTTCCTCGGCCGCGCGGAACAGGGCGCGGGCTTTCTGGCGGGTTTCCTCGTATTCCGCATCGGGAACACTGTCCGCCACCACGCCGCAGCCGGCCTGCACATACATCCGGCCATCCTTCACCACCGCCATGCGCAGGCCGATGCAGGTATCCATGTCACCATCAGGGCCGAAATAACCGATGCACCCCGCATAGGTCGCGCGCCGGGTCGGTTCAACCTCATCAATGATTTCCATGGCGCGGATCTTGGGCGCGCCAGTCAGCGTGCCTGCGGGAAAGCCCGACATGAGGGCGTCCAGCGCCTCCAGATCGGGACGCAGCCGCCCTTCCACGTTGGACGAGATATGCATGACATGGCTGAAGCGTTCGATCACGAACTGTTCCGTCACCTTGACCGAACCCAGTTCGCACACCTGCCCGACATCGTTGCGACCGAGATCGATCAGCATCAGGTGTTCGGCGCGCTCCTTCGGGTCGGCCAGCAGTTCGGCTTCCAGCGCCAGATCCTCTTCCGTCGTGCGCCCACGCGGCCGGGTTCCGGCCAGCGGGCGGACGGTCATGGTGCCTTCACGCAGGCGGACCAGTATCTCCGGCGATGAACCGACAAGGCTGAACCCGTCAAGGTCGAGATAGAACAGGAAGGGTGCTGGATTGATCCGGCGCAGCGCGCGGTACAGCGCGAACGGCGGCAGGCTGAACGCCGCGCTGAAACGCTGGCTCGGCACGATCTGGAACGCATCGCCCGCCGCGATGTAATCCTGCAAGCGGCGCACGATGTCGCAGAATGCCTGCCGCGTCATGTTTGATTCCGGCACGGGGGGCGCGATCTCGCCCTCGTTCCCTTCCGGCAGTTCGACGGGGGTGGACAGCGCGGCGCGGGCCTGCTGCAGCCGGGCCTGCGCATCATCCCATATCGCTTCGGACGCGACACCCGCCTGCGGCCGCAGCGGGGCGGCCAGCAGCAGTTCGTCGCGCACCGTATCGAATATCGCGAACAGGCCGGGACGGATCAGTATCCCTTCAGGCAGGTTCAGATCATCGACAGGCATATCGGGCAGGTATTCGACCTGCCGGATCATGTCGTAACCGAGATAACCGAAGACGCCACCCGTCATGGGGGGCAGTTCTTCGGGCAGGGTCATCCGGCTTTCGTGCAGCATCCGGCGCAGGGACACCAGCGGGGCGTCCGCCTCCGGCACGAATTCATGCACGCCTGCCGCCGGATCATGGCAGATACTGGCCTGACCATCGTGACAGCGCCAGATCAGGTCAGGCAGCAGGCCGATTACGGAATAGCGCCCGCGTGACGTGCCGCCTTCCACACTTTCCAGCAGGAACGCATTATGGCCGCCATTGGCCCCGCCATGGCTGCGCGCAAGATGCGACAGCCGCAGGAACGCCGCCACAGGTGTCAGCAGGTCGGCAGGCTCGACGCGCCATGTAACCGTGGCATCACCCTTGCGCAGCGCGGCGAGTGCCGCCGCACGCATGGCAGCATCCGGCTGCCGGAAGGAAGGGCGTATGCGCGATGCGTCTGCTGTCACTGTCCTGTTCCCGTGTTCTGGCTACCCGTAACCTCGGTCATGACCGCGCGGATGGCGGAATTGTTCGGCTTGGGCTTTACGATGCCCTCAAGCGCCGTGCCGTAGGTCATTTCAATATCATCGCCCATCGATTGCGCCAGCCCGGCGCGCACGCGATCATAGAGCGGCTTCTGCGTGGCGGGGTCGGGATGGTTGATCGCCGTCAGCGTTGCGATCACGTAGGAATCACCAGCCTGCGTCATCACGCTCTGTCCCGGATGGTCAAGGCGGAAGATCAGGGCCGCAACCTCACGCGGGATTTCCGGCGAAGGCTGCATGGGCGAAATCGGCTGGCTGTGTTCAACCCCCGCAATGGCCGGGCTGACATGGGCCAGACCGCCCTGCCCGGCTGCCTGCGTATAGAACGTGGTCGCCTGCTGGTCCGCCATGTGACGGCGCGCTTCAGCCTGCCATGCGGCGGCAACGCGCGGACCGGCCTCGGTCAGGCTCAGGTCATGGCCCGGCGTCACACTATCGACCGATACCGCGTACCATACGCCATCAGGCCCCTGCACCAGTTCCGGACTGGCGCCTTTCGCCTGTGAAAAGATGCGTGCCACGATTGCCTGCCGCGCAGCATCACCACCGGGTATCGGGGCCGCCGCGCCTTCATGGGTCATGCCATTCTGGTCAAGCTCGCCCGACACGGCGGCGGCACCCAGATCGGCAGGAATGGCGTCCAGACCACCACCTGCGATCGCGTCCTGCACCTTCTGCACGCGATCACCCAGCAGCGCCTGCGCGCGGCCATGCGCGATCTGGTCATGCAGGGCCTGCTTCACCTCATCAAACGGTGTCACATGCGCGGGGGTGACACCGGTTACACGGAAGACAACCCAGCCGCCTTCGCTTTTGACCGGTCCCTGCGTCGCATCGGCGGGGGCGGAGAAAATCTGCTTCGCAAGATCAGTGGAAGGAACATCGCTCTGGCGCATGCCGGGCAGTTCCACGGCGGCTGCGTCCTTGCCCGCGTTTTTCTGCACCAGCGCCCAGCTACCTGCATCCGCCCACTGCGCGCGCAGGGCTGCGGCGCGTTCCTGTGTCGGCACGGTCACGATCTGCACGTTACGGCGTTCGGGCGCGTTGAAGGTCTGGGCCTGTGCTTCATACGCCTTGTGCAGGTCGGCATCCGATATATCGATCTGGTGGCCGATCGTATCCGCCGAAAGGACGACGATGCGCGCATGCCGGTATTCCGGCGCATGGAATTCCCACGGGTGATTGGCATGATAGCGGGCAAGCTGGGCATCGGTCGGGATGGCCGTGACCTGCTGGCTGGCGAAGGGCACGCGCACGAGGTCGATGGTGCGGGTCTGGGCCTCGAAATCGAACAGGCGGCGGACCATGACATCCGGCACGCCCACGCCATCGCGAATCGGCTGCAGCAGCACGCGCGACGCCTGTTCCTGCCGCACCAGATCAACCAGCCTGCCTTCCGACATGCCCGTGCTGCGCAGGCGGGCATTGAGCAGCGCACGATCGAAATGCCCGTCACGCCCCTTGAACGCGGGAATGGAGAATATCTCGTCACGCACAACGGAATCGGGAACGATCAGGTCGTGACGGTCCGCCGCTTCCGCGATTTCAGCCTGCAGCACGAGGCGCTGGAGCACCTGCCGGGCAATTTCCTCACGCGTGCCGGGGGGGATCTGCGATGGATCGGACAGGTGCATGGACTGCGCCACCTGCGGCATCTCGGACTGGAGCGCGTTCTGGTAAGCCTGCACCAGAATGGGCCTGCCCCCCACGCGGGCGGCGACATCGGCGCGTTCCGTGCCGATACCCATCAGCACGTCGCCCACCCCCCAGCCGATGAAGGCAAGGAAAAACAGCCCCGCGATGATGCGTCCCACCCATGAATCGATAAACACGCGACACAGAAAAGAAAGCATGAAAAACCCTGCACCAGGACCAAGACATAAGGCGGACGGAAAATGGCATGCGCATGATGCGCCCCCTGCCGGGCACCCTGTTTTCCGGTCGCGCACCATACGGTCACGCCGCCGGTTTGACCAGCACTACCATGCCCGCGCATCCGTTGTGCATGTGTGCGGGTTGCAACGCCGGGGCCGCCATGGTGTAGGCTGCCGCCCATGATGGCCATGCCCGGCAGACAATGCGGATAACGCGGCGCGGGCGCGGGCCGAGGAGTGGAAGCATGAAGCAGATCATTGTCGGCAACTGGAAGATGAACGGGCTGAGCGCTGATGCCGATGCGCTGGTGGACGGTCTGGTGAAGGGGCTGGGTGAACTCCCCACGCGGGCCGATGTTGTCGTATGCCCCCCCTTCACGCAGCTTGCCCGTCTGGCCCCCACCCTGAAACGGGCCGGAATCGCCCTGGGCGCGCAGGACTGCCATCAGGACAGGGCGGGCGCGCATACGGGGGACATTTCAGCCCCGATGCTGGTGGACCTTGGGGTGGAATATGTCATCCTGGGCCATTCCGAACGCCGGGGCGAACACCACGAACTTGACGAGACGGTGCGCGAGAAGGCCGTCGCCGCCATGGAGGCGGGCCTGACCCCCATCGTGTGTGTTGGCGAAAATGACGACCAGCGATCCGCCGGGGATTCGCAGGAGACAGTGGGCTGGCAGATCCAGGGGTCCCTGCCGCAGGGTTTCAGGGGCATCGTGGCGTATGAGCCGATCTGGGCCATCGGGTCCGGCACGGCGGCGTCGCAGCAGGATATTGCCGACATGTCCGCCTTTATCCGCGCGGAACTGGTGCGCCAGTTCGGGGAAGCTGGCAAAACGATCCGAATCCTTTATGGTGGGTCCGTCAACGAACGCAATGTCACCGATATCCTGCCTGTCGAACACGTGGACGGGGCGCTGGTGGGCAATGCCAGCCTGAAGGCCGATGCCTTCGTGCCGCTTGTCCGCGCCGCCCGCGCATCGTGATTGCCGCGCGGCCAGCGGGGATCAACTGGAAAGACGCATGATCACAGTTCTTCTTTTACTGCACCTGTTTGTCACCATCGCGCTGATCGGCACCATCCTGATCCAGCGCAGCGAAGGCGGCGGGCTTGGAATCGGCGGGTCACAGGGCATGGGCTCCTTCATGTCCGGCCGGGGCACGGCCACCCTGCTTACCCGCTCCACCGCGGTGCTGGGCACGGCCTTCATGGTGCTGTCGCTGGCGCTTGCGGTCATGAACCGCGGGGCGTCCACCGGCACCGGGCATGACATCCTGTCCCAGCCCCCGGCATCCTCCAGCCCCGCCAGCACCAACTGACCGGTCCGGTCAGTCCGGGCAGGACGAATGGCCCCCGTGCACGGCGCGGGGGCTTTTTTTATTTTTTTCCCCCATTCCCCATCGTAGCCTTTGCAGCAGGCGCGCAGGCAGTGTAGGAAGGCCATCCATGACGCGGTTTGTATTCATCACCGGCGGCGTGGTGTCCTCCCTCGGCAAAGGCATCGCTTCGGCTGCCCTTGCTGCCCTGCTTCAGGCCCGTGGTTATCGGGTCCGGTTGCGCAAGCTTGACCCCTATCTGAATGTCGATCCGGGGACGATGAGTCCCTACCAGCACGGCGAGGTCTTCGTGACCGACGACGGCGCGGAAACGGATCTCGACCTTGGTCATTATGAACGCTTTACCGGTGTGCATGCCACCCGGGCGGATAATGCCACCACGGGGCAGATCTATTCCGGCGTGATCGCGCGCGAACGGCGTGGCGATTATCTGGGTGCGACCGTGCAGGTCATCCCCCACATTACCGACTCGATCAAGGAAACGATCGTGGCGGATACCGAGGACCTGGATTTTGTCCTCGTCGAGATCGGGGGCACGGTCGGCGATATCGAAAGCCTGCCCTTCCTTGAATCCATCCGGCAGTTGCGCAACGACCTTGCGACTGACCAGACGATGTTCATTCACCTGACCCTGCTGCCGTGGATCGCGGCGGCAGGCGAACTGAAAACCAAGCCGACGCAGCACTCCGTCAAGGAACTGCAGAATGTCGGCATCCAGCCGCAGATGCTGGTCTGCCGCTCGGACCGGGAAATTCCCGAAAACGAACGCCGCAAGATCGCAAGCTTCTGCAACGTCCGCCCGCAGGCCGTAATCGCCGCGCGCGATGTGGACACGATCTATGCCTGCCCCATCTCCTACCATGCGGAAGGGATGGATACCGAGGTGCTGCGCCATTTCGGCCTGCCCACCACGCCTGATCCCGACCTGTCGCGGTGGGAAAAGATTGTCGACGCCGTCCGCCACCCGGACCGCGAAGTGATCGTGACGGTGGTTGGCAAGTACACCGCCCTGCTGGACAGCTACAAATCCCTGATCGAAGCCCTGCAGCATGGCGGGATCGCCAACCGTGCCCGCGTGCGGCTGAACTGGGTCGAGGCGGAAAGCTTCGAGAAGTCGGACGACGCCGTGCAGATGCTGGCCCGCAGCGACGCGATACTGGTACCCGGCGGATTTGGCGAACGCGGGTCCGAAGGCAAGATCCGCGCCGTACGTTATGCGCGCGAAAACAACATACCCTTCCTGGGTATCTGCTTCGGCATGCAGATGGCGGTGATCGAATGCGCGCGCAACCTTGCGGGCATTGCCGATGCGTCCTCCACCGAATTCGGGCCGACGGATCAGCCGCTGGTCGGGCTCATGACCGAATGGGCGCGTGGCAATGAACTGCTGCGCCGCCGCGAAGGCGGCGAGATGGGCGGCACCATGCGTCTGGGGGCCTATCCCGCCAAACTGGCGCCGGGTTCACGTGCGGCCGATACATATGGCCGCACGGACATCCGTGAACGCCACCGTCACCGGTATGAGGTCAACGTCCATTACCGCGACAAGCTGGAAAAGACGGGCCTGCGCTTTTCGGGCATGTCGCCCGACGATATCCTGCCCGAGGTCGTGGAATATCCCGACCACCCGTGGTTCATCGCGGTGCAGTACCATCCCGAACTGCTGTCGAAGCCGTTTGACCCGCATCCGCTTTTCTCCGGCTTTATCGGGGCGGCCGTGGCCAAAGCGGCGGCGAAATGATGGCGACCAGTCATACCATATCCATCGGTTCGCTGAAGGTTGGTAACGAATCCCCCTTCGTGCTGATCGCTGGCCCCTGCCAGATCGAATCGGCAAGCCATGCGCTGGAAGTGGCTGATGCGCTGCACGGGATCACCACGCGCCTTGGTATCGGGCTGATCTACAAAAGTTCGTTCGACAAGGCCAACCGTACCAGCATCAACGGTGCGCGCGGCGTCGGCATGGCGCGCGGGCTGGATATTCTGGGGCAGGTGCGTCAGCGTTATGACGTGCCGGTCCTGACCGATGTTCACCAGCCTGACCAGTGCGCCATCGTTGCCGAAACGGTGGATGTGCTCCAGATCCCGGCCTTCCTGTGCCGCCAGACAGACCTTCTGCTGGCGGCGGGGGAAACCGGGGCTGCGATCAACATCAAGAAAGGCCAGTTCCTTGCCCCGTGGGACATGGCGAACGTAGCCGCCAAGGTCGCCTCCACCGGCAATGAACGCATCATGCTGTGCGAACGTGGCTCGTCTTTCGGCTACAACACGCTGGTCAATGACATGCGCGCCCTGCCGATCATGGCGGGGACGGGTTATCCGGTCATTTACGACGCCACCCATTCGGTGCAGCAGCCGGGGGGGCTGGGGTCGTCTTCGGGCGGACAGCGGATATTCGCGCCCATCCTTGCACGTGCCGCGCTGGCCATCGGGGTTGGTGGGGTATTTATCGAAACCCATCCCGACCCCGACCACGCACCCAGCGACGGCGCGACCATGCTGCCGCTTTCGTGCATGGAAGACCTGCTGACCTGCCTGCAGCGCTATGACCAGTTGACCAAGCTGATCCAGCCGGACGAAATTATCTAAATCGATCCGTCACCAAACGGCCGCTCCGTAACAATGCGGGGCGGCTGGCGGCGTTCAAAGCGTCTCCATACGCTGGAGAATGGCTTCCCCCGCCTGCGCAAAGGCCGCCGGACTGAAACGCTGCATGACCAGATCGCGGCCAGCCTGCCCCATCGCGGCAAGCTGTTCAGGGTGACGCAAGGCTACCGCCAGCGCATCCGCCAGTTCCTGCGGGCGCTGCGGGCGTATTTTCCATCCCGTCACGCCATCCTGTACGGAGTGGCTCATCTCACCCACATTGCTGGCCAGTACGGGCAGTCCCGTATTCATGGCTTCATGCGCGGCAATGCAGAACCCTTCCCGGCGCGATGGCTGCACATACAGATGGCATGACCGCAGGAACGCGGCAGTATCCTCGACATAGCCCATGAACTGTACGTTTTTCAGATCATGTCGGACGCAGAAGTCGCGCAGGGCCGGATAATCGGCCCCTTCCCCACCGATCATGACGCGGAATGGTGGCAGATCGCCAGCAGCCCGCAACAGGACAAGGGCGCGACAGAGTATGTCATACCCCTTGGCCGTATGCAGGCGCCCCAGCGTGCCAATCCGTATCTCCTCCCCAGTTGCCCATGGGGACGCAGGCTGAATGTCAGGGCGTGTACGAAAAATCGGCCAGCACGCCAGTTCGCTATCCGCCAGTCCCAGCCTTTTACGGGTCAGTTCGGTTACGAAATCGGAATCCCCGATCCAGAGCCGGCTACGCTTTTTCATCAGCCGTAACAGCGCGAGGTTCGCGGGTTTCAGAAACGCATTATGCTGCCAGCTTACAACGGGGATGCCCTGTCGCGCGCCCACCATCTGCCCCAGTACGGTCGCCCGCGTCAGGGATGTCCAGATATGGGTCGGCCTTACGCGCCGGACCCAGCGGTCAAGTGCATGCAGGATCCGGGGGGCAGAAGCCGTATCCGCCGCCAGCACGTCGCCTATTATGCCAGCGCTGTTCATTGCGGGCACGGCACGGCCATTGCGCCGTATCAGGGCGGCAACATGCACGTCATGCCCCCGCCCCCGGCACACATCCACAATGGCCGGAATGGGCAAGGCCGCGCCACCCCCTTCAAACGTATTGATTATGTAAGCAATGCGCATATTTCTCTCGACTGCCCCTTTCAGGCTGGAGAAGAACATACCGCATTACCCGCCCGCCCATCAGGCGGCGGGGGATTTATCCTGTGACAAAAAGTAAACGATTTCACGGGCCGCGCGCTGGGCAGCAGTTTCGGGGGGCTGAGTATGGAATGTGGCCTGAAAGGCTGCTTCCTGCCGCTGCGCATATACGCGCTGCTGTTCCTGGGCCACCGCCAGCGCATGCGGCAGGTCAGCCACCCGGTCGATCACCTGCCCCATGTTCCAGTGGGCATAGTTGGGATTGCCCTGCCACCGTGCGCCATGGCTGTTGAGCAGGATGCACGGGCGCGGCTGACAGATCCATTCGTAGATCTGGCTGCTGGCATCGCCCAGATAGATGTCCGCCGCAAGCGTGTAGGACATGTCCACTGAATACGGACTGCCGGTATCGATACGGATATGGGGCAGGTTGCGTAAATGCGGGGGGATCAGCCTGCGCAGGCGCATGCGGCGGTGTTCGACCGAAATATGCATCTTCCTGCGAAACAGCATGACATGCGGAGCGAAGATCAGGTTGTATTTATCCTGTCCCGCAAACCATTCCAGCACCTCCATCCCCATATCCCACCACGAGGACAGGACGGGATCGAAATGCGGATTGTATAAAACGGTGGGCCGGTCGTTATCAAAAAAGCGCCTGCGCGTCGCCATATCCACGGTATCGAATTTGGGATACCCCACCACCGCATGATGACCATGGCGGATCAGCCGTTTTTCCAGCATCCGGTCACGTGTCTTGGTACCGGGCAACAGGACCAGATCGAAAAACCGCGTCACGTCCCGAAAGCCGATCGAACGGTCGCCAGCCCCATGGGGAAAATAGATCAGTCTGGTATCCAGCCGGAAATGGCTTTTCAGCAGGGCCGATGTCGTCTCCGGCACCACCAGTGCGTCAAAGCCTGCAAACAGGTCCACATTCTCCCGCAGATTGGCAATCCGGCGGAAGGGCACGACAGCACGGGCGACCACATTGATCGCCTTGGACAACCGGCTTATGTCAATGCGGACATACTTGATGCGGTCCGAACACGCCCCTATTGTCCGGCGTGCGTGAGCTTCCTGCTCGATTGAGGAGGTAATGACCGTTACATCCTGCCCCAGGCGGACAAGCTCGGAAACTATCGGGGCGGTATGGGAAACCTGATGGGTGCAGTCATGATTGAACAGGAACCCGATCCTGAGATTACGTAACGTCATGCCCGGACTTGTGACGTAATTTTACAAAAAAGAACAGGTATGAATCACCTGTCCCGTGCCCGTCACGCTCCCTTTTCTTTCGGAAAATACCATCCGCCGCATGGCATGAAGGGAGCAGCCATCCCTGCCCCCACGGCGTTTTTACTGCCCCCCTTTTATGCAGGCACCTTATCGCGCACGACTGCATCCCGACCGATCGCTGATATGTCAAAGGGCGTGGTCTGGTAAATCTGGTTGATCCAGTTACCCGCCAGCAGATGGGCATGACCACGCCAGCGGTTTATGGGGCGCAGTTCGGGATCGTTGCCGGGGAAGTAATTATACGGCACGGAAACGTCGAGACCCGCCGCCCGATCCCGGAAATATTCATCCGCCAGTGAGGTGGAATCATATTCAAGATGATTGAACATATGCAGCGCATGATGATCCGGGTCATCAAGCAGGCAAAGACCCGTATCCGCACTTTCTGCCAGTATGGTCATGCCACTGTGGGCCGGAATATCGGCCCGCCTTACCTCGGTCCAGCGGGAGACGGGAATGGACAGGTCATCGGCAAACCCGACCAGATAGGGTGAGGATGGAACAAGAATGCGGTGGTCATAGACACCGAACGCCTTTTCCGCCAGCGCATGCTTGGGCATGCCATGGAAATGATGCACCGCCGCCTGCGCAGCCCAGCAGATATTGAAACATCGGTGCACATGGGTCTGGGTCCAGTCAAATATCCGCCGCAGTTCGTCCCAGTATTTCACCTGATGAAAAGGCAGCCGCTCAACCGGCGCACCTGTTATGATGAAGCCGTCAAACCGTTCATCACGCACATCTTCCCATGCCCGATAAAACGATGTCATGTGATCGGCTGGCGTATTGCGCGGCACATGGCTGTTGATGCGTACCAGCGTCAGTTCCACCTGTAACGGCGTCGCCCCGACCAGACGGGCAATCTGCGTCTCGGTACAGATCTTGTTGGGCATGAGGTTCAGCAGGCCGATACGCAGCGGGCGGATATCCTGACGCGTGGCGTCGGTCTCACCCAGTACCATAACGCCCTCAGCCTCTAGCGTGCTGCGGGCGGGAAGATCATCCGGAATTCTGATAGGCATTGCGACGTCGTTCCTCCATTCAGGCAGGGACGACATGGTGGCTTGCTCCGTTTGGTTGCCGGTTCGGCCACATCCTCCCTTTCAGGAGCGCCACCTTGCCCGGAACGGCAGGTTGGCGTTGGGCGTCGCCCCAACTCTTGATGCAGGTGCGATGCTAGGCATTTTCCGCCCCGACGGCAAGCCTTTATGGCGGGACGGAGAACTGCTCCCCTCCTCCCGTAAAAAAACGGCGGTGCCTATATGTCCCCTGCCCTTACCCGCAGGACGTTACATGACAAGGGCACGAAGTCTGGCCTCCCCCCTTACATCACACCATTTCGGCTGCGCACTGGATATGCTGGCGGATGCTGTCAGCAGGCTGCGGCCTGCCAAGCAGGAAGCCCTGCACCTGATTGCAGCCAAGCGCATTAAGCTGCGCCCACTGGTCCTGCGTTTCCACGCCTTCCGCCGTGATCGGAATATCCATGCCATGCGCCAGGTTGATAATGGCCTGTATAATACTGGATGCCCCCTTTTCCGGCAGTTCACGCACAAAGGAGCGGTCAATCTTGATTTTCTGGAACCGGAAGGAACGCAGATAACCCAGCGAGGAATACCCCGTGCCAAAATCATCCAGTACGATGCCACACCCCATCTCACCCAGCTTTTGCAGGATATCACGATTGGTCGCGCTATTCTGGACGAAGATGTTTTCCGTAATCTCGATCTCAAGACGTGCCGGCTCAAGGCCAGCCTGCTGCAACGCGCTTTCAACTATATCCACAAATCGCGGATTACGAAGCTGTATTGGCGAAACATTGACCGCCACCTTCAGGTGTTCCGGCCATGTCGCGGCCTCCCTGCACGCAGCCCGCAGGACCCATTCCCCCAGATCGTGTATCAGGCCGTTTTCCTCAGCCAGACCGATAAACTGGTCCGGGGGTATCATCCCCTGCACGGGATGCTGCCACCGCGTCAGGGCCTCACATGCACAGATCCGGTTCCCCGGCATTGTGTACAGCGGCTGGAAATGAAGGGTCAGTTCGTCATTCGCAATGGCGGCACGCAGTTCGTTACCCAGACGGGCACGGGTCTGGATCTCATCGCGCAGTTCCGCATCGAATAACTGGAAACCATTGCGCCCCAACGATTTGGCGCGATAAAGTGCTATATCTGCATATTGCAGCAATGTTTCTGATGAATCCGCGTCAAACGGATACAGCGCCGCTCCAATACTTGCGCCAATAACGATATGATGGCCGTCAATAATATAAGGCCGCCCCACGGTTTCGACGATTTCGCGCGCCCGACCCTTCAGTTCAGCCTGCGTGGGGACAGCGGGCCAGATAATGGCGAATTCGTCCCCGCCCAGACGGGCGACAAGATCTTCTTCCCGACTGCATGCCCGCAGGCGAGCCGCGACAAGTCGCAACAACGCATCACCCGTCGCATGCCCATACACGTCATTGACCGTCTTGAAGTAATCAAGATCGATACATAGCAATGTTGCATTCAGCCCTTTGCGGCAACCCGCATTCAGACGTGAACTGAACAGGGCACGATTGGCCAGACCGGTCAGCGGGTCGTAATGCGCGAACTGTTCCACCTGATGCTGGGCATTACGCTGTTCCGTCACATCATCCGCAACGCATAATTCCCATCGCGGCGCATCGCTTTCATCCGTAATCATGACCCGCCGGGTGGAAACCACCCGTCTGCGGCCCTGATTGTTGCGCAGTGTCTTTTCGGCCTCTCCCTGCTGGTCCACATCCGGACGGTTAACCAGAAAATGCCCGACTTCATCTTCACAGAATATGTTGTCTACGTTCTTTCTAAGTAATAACTCCCGCCCACATCCGATCATGTGTTCAGCCGCCCGATTGACCAGAACCGGACGTTCATGCCGGATGGAACGTACGATCAGGGCAGAGGGAATATTTTCTATGATCGTATCAATAAAAAGCTTGTCGCGTAAAATCTTCCGGTTGGCCTTGCGTAATTCTTCGGCTGAATGCTTCAGGCTCGCGGCTGATGCAATTGCATTGGAATGGGAAGCACTGATCAGATCCAGCGCCGACCCCGTACCAAGATAGCGCCCGTTTTCAGTAACTATATAACCACGCAGAAGGTCAGATGCCTGCCCACGTAATGCAAGAGCCGTAAAATCGGATGATGAAACCTGCGCATCAATAATAACGGGACTTGCATCCATCAGAAGGGCAACAGGCCGCCGACTGAAAAGCGCATGTCCAAATTTCCCCGAAACCTTGAGAAAAAAAGCCTGCCTTTCCACAAGGCCCACAGGTTCGTCTTCCGTATTTATGACGGTCACAAGCAGAAGGGCTTCATCATTACGGAACAGGGTAAACAGGCACTCACCGGGGTCATCTGGCCGTACAATCGGCCCCTTCTTGGCAATATCCCCCATTGAAAGAAAACTATTACGGGTTTTCTCTACGAAGCCCACGCTCATTATTCATTTTCCACATATATGCAGCACAGATATATTATTTCTACATTTTTTTATTATTCTATCTGCCCTCTAAACATATTTACGTATCTGAAAAATAAAGTATCCCCGCATTTCGGTACATCCATGCGGGGATACAGGTAAAACATCTTGTGAACTGGAAGGTCGTTATGACTGAATTATGAAATATGCCCCGTTTTAGAAAGCGGCCTGAATACGTCCGGCGACGGAGTTTCCGTCCCGCCCGACCAGATCGTAAAGCTGGCTGTTGCGGCTGACGATGATGTGGTTGAAGTCAAGCATGAAGCGGAAGTGACGGTTGGGATACCAGTTCAGCCCCGCCGACCAGACCGTCTGCTGCCCACCACGCACGGCGCCTGCCGTGTTCAGGCCACTGTTCAGGTCCGCCACGCTGTACCGCGCGGACAGTTCCAGCGCGCCCCAGTACCCGTGCAGCGGGTCGAACACATGGTCCACACCCGGCGCCGCGAAGGCGCCTTCCTTGATGTTGTAGCTTCGGCCCTTGCCGAACAGGGTATAGTTGGCAGCGCCGTAATAACCGGAGAAGTTCACGCTCTGCTGGTTGCCGACATTGCCGCCGGTATTGTCGCCACGGGTGACGCCGATATGGTAGTATTCACCCTTCAGCACCAGCCGCTTCCAGCGGAAGCCCAGTTCGGGACCCGCCGACCAGATGCTGCCCACATTGCCCACGGTCTGGTTCAGGAACTTCGTCGTCGTCAGGTTGACTTCCGGCCCTTCGGCAAAGGCGTAGCTGCGGCCATTGCTCTTTTCCGCAACCTTGAAGGCGCTGATGGCCGACAGGCCGACATGCACGTCAATGTCCTTGGACATGTACGGGCGACCCGCGACACGGAAGGTCGCCCCCGTCTGGCTGTCCGTCACCCCGGTACCGTTACGCGTGCCATAGCTCTGCCCGGTCAGGTAACCGGCGATCCACCAGCGCTTGTCATAATGCAGGCCACCGATGCTCATGCGCGCATCGCCTGCCGCGATGTTACGCACGATATCGGTGATGGCGGGACGTTCCATCATCTCGAACTCGTTCGAGCTTTCGGAATCTTCTTCCGTCACGCGCGGCTGGAAGTAACCCGCCGTCAGGATCGTGTTGTGGAAACCGGCATAGTTGACGTTGGCTTCATACAGCGTGGTCGACCCGTCCGCCGAACCGTTGCCGAAATCCGGCGTGATGTTGGCGATCCAGTCCTTGTAACGGAACGAGATGGGAATACGCAGGCGACGGGCGTTTTCGGTCAGGCTGGAGAAATCGCCGCGGGTTTCGCCCCGGCGCGGCGACATGCCCATGAAGCCGCCGATATCCTCATGGAAGGCTAGGCCGATGGACATGGCATACATCCCGTCCTCGGACGAGATGGTGGGACGGCCACCGGGGAAGCCGATCATCATGCCCCCCATATGCACGGCCTCTTCCTTCTCGTTCGCCGCCCGGAAAGACGCCCAGGAGGACGAGACGCCACGATCCGACGGCGGGGTGCCCAGATCGGCCTTCTGCATCACGCTGCCCAGGTTTCCGCCCATGCCGCTGTCGCCGCCGATATGGATGTCCTGCGCATAGCTGTCGGGCAGCGGCTGGCCCTTGCTGGCCGCCACGCGGCGGGCCTGGGCTGCATTGGCTGCCGGGGTATTGTGCGCTTCCGCACGGACAAGGCGCTGGCGCAGCACGCTGATCTGGCCCGACATTTCACGGCGCATTTCCTGCATCTCGTGCTGCAGGGCGAGGATCTGCGCATCCGACGCGGATGCCGCATACGCCTGGTTGATCGAGGAGAGACCCCAGATGGCAGAAGAACCCAGCAGAAGCGATACAGCAGACCGGCGAATCATATTAACCATTCCGTAATGAAGGATGGGTTCATTTAGAATGGGCGCACAATTCTGTGTGTTATGTTTCCAATACAGTTTTATGAAGGATTTATGACACGCCGCGCGTACTATATTTTATAGAATATGGAATGCGCTTTTCTTTTTATTTTCATATATCTGCTGAACTGAACGGCTTTTATGATAATAGAATCCCGGTCTGATCGGTTCGGAACCACATCATTCATGTCCTGCTGTAAGAACAGGCCATAAAGCGACATTCAGTCGCAATGTTTTTTTGAAATTAGGAAGACGTAATCTTCTGAAGATCATAATATTACTACCCCTCCCTTCCAGCGACCGGTTTCCATGAAAACCTATTTTTATTCTCCTTCATATGGGGAACTGCCACAGTTTCGGCATCCATCGTTATTCTTTCCATTCGGAAATCAACTATAAATTACAATTATTTATAACCAGAACAACGTACTGGATAACGAAGCGTCGCTGCACCGCTTATCTTCCCCTGATGGTAAGAGAGCCCTAAAGCAGCCCAGATGAAGGATGCAATCCTGCCTAACGATTTTGCGCTCTGCTGCTTTGCCTTTCCGTAATGTAATATATTCACGTCTATGTGAGAGCATTGGGGAAATCGGGTGAGCCAGACATGGGGAGATTTTCAGGCCGTCGTGCAGTTATCGGCGGGCCTGAACGTAGCCATTCTCAGCTTTGTGGATATCAGTCTGCCTGCCATCAAGGAGCGTAGGCGCATCTTTAGCAAGGCGCAGCAGGAACTTGCCATGTACCGCACGGCCCCAGCAAAGCTAATCAATGCCCAGCAGCTTGAACATGACTGTCAGGTTGAGGAAATGAATGAGAAACTGTATTTATTATGGCAGGAATCTTCCTCATTCAGCAATGAAGAAGATACCCTTATTCATTATACCGGAATACTGGGATTCATCGGAGCAGCGATCAGCCTTTTTCTATTATGGTATTCAGCAGAATATTATGATGCAACAATCACAGTAACCGGACAGGTTATTATTGCCCTATCCTTCTGCTCTCTGGTTGGCGCTTTCATAATCAATTTCATGACTGCGGCACAGGCCAGTACTTTTACCAAAAAATGCAACCATATCCGGCAGGAAATGCAGCAGACGTTAGGGGGAACAACAAAGTCGGTCGTCACTTCTTCTAACCCCACCCCACAGCCACTACAGAATGCCAACATCAAAACCACAGAGACTGTCCCGAAATGAAATGAGACCTACATTTTATCTGTTCATACAGTCCATCCGGAATTGCACGCCCACTCCAAACTTCGTTGCTGTCATGGGCAGCGACATAGGATCAAAAGCCCGTTTAAGACGCTTCAAAACTGAGGTCGTACCGTAATATATATGAACGCTGCCTCCATACTTTATTTTCTTCCATCTACTTATATTATAAATTTAACTTCTGATTTCTGAACAGAATTATGATCTTATATTATAGAATTCAATAAATAGGGTTGGCATAAGCAAGCCAATAAAGGCTTGATATGTCGTATGACAGCACGTCGCCGCATCCGGTTGGTACTTGCCGCCCAAAAATGCTTTCTGGAGTATTTCGTTGCAGGCACGTCCGCGCGCAGTCTGCGGAAATCATCGGCGTCAATCGCAATACAACGATCCTGTTCTACCGAAGCTTTGGGAAATCATTGTCGGACATAATGCTCCTGAAGAAAAGATCGAAGTCGACGAGAGCCATTTCGGCGGATACCGTAAAGACAAAAGAGCCCGGGGCGCCGCCGGAAAAGTCGCCGTCTTCGGGCTTCTCAAGCGCGGTGGTCACGTCCATGCCGTGATGATCCCCGAAGCGGGAAGCGGGAAGCGGGAAGCCCATGTCGCTCATTCGAAAGAAAATACGTCCAGATCCAATCGTTTATTCAGACGTATGGCACGCCTACCGGACGATTGATATCTCTGGGTTCCTTCATGAAAAGATCAGCCACGCCAGGCGCTTCAGCAAGGGCGAAACCATATCAACGGCATCGTGGGCTTCTGGAAACAGGCGAAGCATCACTTACGTCAATACAATGGAATACCACGAAAGACTTTCATCTCTTTCTTGCCGAATGTGAGTGGTGCTTCAACAACCGTTCGCTCAGGAAACGCCAGCAAACCCTCGCGCAATGGGCCAACATCCCGTTTTTGGAGACCTCACTTAATCTCCTTCCCCATGCCAGCCCGAACAGTAATATAAAATAGAAACTGTATTACCAGAACGGGGAACCAGAACTCTTTATCGGACCTGACCATAAAAAAATCCTCCAGGACACATACCTAAACGGCCACGAATCCTGAAGGATAATAAAAATGAAATATATTTATAATATAGACGCGTTATTTATTGAAAACAGCTTTTCCTCACTCCCACTCGATTATTAATAGATAAAATTTCCTCATACAAATCAGTAACTTAAAAATTATTCACACATAAACACCATGAAAAATACCATTTTATTTGCGATAGCCCCTCTTAAAACTCAATCTTGAGCATCCGGTCTCATAGGGTTTCTCCCTTAGTTTTCTGGGCTGACCTCAAACCTTTTCATGCCCGACGATATCCATAAGTTGCTCATAGCTAGTGACAACATCATACTTGACTCGATCATGACTAACATGACGCTCAATCTCATCAAAAAACTTCCGCGCACAAGCTATTTTGGTCTTCTCGATCTCTCGGAGCTTCATTGAGGACATTGTGCCTTTGGTTTCCGCGACGAAGTAAATGTGCTTGACATGGCCTTCCTTGAAAGCAATTGCCCAATCAGGGTTATAGTCGCCGACAGGTGTCGGGATCAGGAAACCACGCGGCAACTTGGCGTAGACTACTACCTCGCTAGCAGTATCAAGTTTTTCAACGAAATCGCGTTCGATTCCGGAGTCAGTAACGACGTAGTCATAGATATGATGTTTAAGTTTGGCTGAAGCCTTGGAGAAATCTTGGCCTGTCTGGTTTGCGGTAAAGATATCCACGTTATACCGCTCGGACAGACCGTCGTAGGCGAGCCGTTCGATGATCATTGTAGCCTTTTGTTCGGCAATGATCCGAGAAGCCTCCGCAATGAAGTGCTCGGGATTCTCCTTGAACTGGCCAAACACACTGACCTGAATCCGAGTGAGAATGTCGGCCACAGTCTTACGCGTTAGCTCTGTGTTTTCAGCGACCTTACCAAGAAGGTCGTATTTCACGAGGGAATGAATGGAGCCACCGCGTTCAGTTGTTGAGTCCGTAAGAGCGAAGCCGTCACCAGCCTTTAATTGTTCATCGGTCAGTTCGTCACCTTGGATGCCGATCTGCACAGTGTATTGAAGCGGTGTGACCCGAAGCTGGCTGTCGAGCGCGTTCACGCATTTGCCAACCAGTTCGTTGGAATCGAATTCGACGCGATAGACAGCCTTCTGGTTGATTCGCCGCCAGAGTTCCTGGAACTCTTTCTTATCGAAATTGTCGTTCAGCGGATTGATCTTGGATTTCCGACCATCATCCACCTTCGGCAACTCGGCATCGCTGAATACGCTGTCGATAATCTGGAAAATCTGATCGGCGTAAGGCTTCAGGTCGTCCGGTAACGCTGGCAGCGTTCCAGCCTCTTTGGCCTCGTGGTAGGCTGGAGTTATTTGATCTGCTTCGTCCGAATAGTCGTTTTTCAACAAATAACGATAGATCTGCTTCGCCATCGCTGGCGTGATCTCGATTGGGCCCGCATCGGTTGCAATGATTTTCCCGGTGAAATAAGCCTCGGTCGCCTTCCGGGGGCGGGATGTTAGTGTGTCGGCAATCTCTTTCTGGAGACCACCGACAAAAGCCGTGTAGCTCTCGCTGGCCACGACTGTCAGCACATTGATGTCGTGGACTACAGCGGGGTTATCCATACGGTCGCCGTGCTTATCCACTGACAGGCGCAGTCCACGGCCAACTTCCTGGCGACGCGAGATCGTGTTGTCGCTGTGTTTGAGCATACACATAACGAACACGTTGGGATTGTCCCACCCTTCTCGAAGAGCCGAGTGCGAGAAAATAAAGCGGGTCGGCTCACTGAAGGATAACAGCCGTTCCTTATCCTTCAGAATCAGATCATAGGCATCCACATCGTCGGATTGTCCTTTGCTAGCGCCAGTCTTGGTGATTGCGGGATCTTTCAGATGCTTGGTTTTCTTGTCTATCGAGAAATAGCCTTTATGCGTCTTGGCCACATCGATACCCGCCAAGTACTTCCTATAATGCCGGTTATCGATCTCCAGCTCCCCTAAATATTCCGCCTTGAGAAGCTCATATTCTTCCTCAAACACGCGGGCATACTCGCCCTTCTCATCGGATCTCTTGTAGTCACGATACTTCACCACCTCGTCGATGAAGAAAAGTGACAGCACTTTGATGCCTTGGGCGAAGAGCTGATGCTCCTTATCGAGGTGCGCCCTGATTGTCTCGCGGATCTGGATGCGCCTTATGTCGCGCTCGGACACGTCTCCGGTCGCCTCGCCGCCGTGGAGCACCTGGCCATTTGTGAACTCTACCGTGTCGTTGCGGGCGTCAATCTGCGAGATGACGAAGCCATCCCGATACTGGTCCAGCTCACCGGACTCGGTAAAAAGGTCGTCCCGAAACTCTAGCCGCCTGAGCTGCCGCTTGATCTCGCCGGACTTCAGCTTGACCTCGATCTCGATACGCGCGATCGGTGCCTTCTTCGAGATGTCGATGCCTTCGAGATAGAGATAGGGATTCGTGCCGGCGAGACCGCGTGTCTGGATACCCCGCACGGCGATCTTCTTCACCAGCTTCTGGTTATAAGCGTCGAGCGCATCGAGCCGATGAACGCGATTGTGCTCGGTCCGGTGCGTCGCCGAGTAGCGGAGGATCATCAGCGGCTTGAATTTGGGAAGCGCCTCCATCGTGGCGGCGCCTTCCATCTTCTGCGGCTCATCGAGGATCAAGATCGGCCGGTTGCTGGCGATCACATCAATAGGCTTGCGCGACTGGAAATCGTCCAGCTCGTCGTAGATGCGCCGATTATCGGCGCCTCGGGCGTTGAACGCCTGGATGTTGATCACCATGACGTTGATGCCAGCGTCCGACGAAAAGCTCTCCAACTCGTGTAGCCGCCTGGAGTTGTAAATGAAGAAGCGCGCCTTCTTGCCATAACTCTCGGTAAAATGGTCGGCGGTGATCTGCAGCGATTTATGGACGCCTTCCCGGATGGCAATCGACGGCACCATGATGATGAACTTCGACCAGCCGTAGCGCTTGTTCATCTCGAAGATCGTCTTGATGTAGCAATAGGTCTTGCCGGTCCCCGTCTCCATCTCGATGTCGAGGTTGATCCTGCACCCGGCGCTGGCAACCAGCTTGTCCGAGATTGGCAGATTTTGCCCGCGCTGGACGTCCTTGACGTTGGCCAGCACCTGAAGCTCCGTCAGCGTCAGATCGGCGTTCTTGAACCCTTCCTCGAAGGCCCTCGTCTGCGCCTTCCGGCCCGGATCGATGCGGTAGGTGATCTCATTCGACATCGGCTGCCCGGCAAAGCAGTCCACGACCGCATTCACAGCCTGTGTCTGATAGGGCTGGACTTTGAATTTCAGCTTCATGGCCGCCCCCTCAGATCGACTTGACGTCGGTGCCCGGTGAGACCTGGCGGAAGACTTGCTCGACGTTGATCTTCACCGCGTCGGAAACGAAGCCATTGTCTCGGAACACGACACGCAGCGGCTCGCGGGCAGCAAGCTCCTTCACGATTTCCTCCGTCACACCCGTCTCAAAGCAGGCAACCAGCGCATTTTCGTCCACGAAAAACACGGTCTTGCCCTGTATCGTCTCGCGTCGGATCGGCAGCGTCAGGTCTACTCCCCAATCGACGAGCACCTGGAACAGCAGGTCCTCGGGGGTACGGTCGGGCTTGATGTTATCGACGGCGGTGAGCAGATCCTTCTGATCGATCTCGTCCGGGCGATAATAGACGTCCTGCATGTTGGACGTATCGACCTTCAGGACTCGGAAGCCGACATCGCGATTCCAACCTGGATCGAAAGTCTCCGATAACACTGCTGCCCCGGCCTGTCTCACGCGTTCTTTCGACACTTCAGACAAGACCAGCGGTCGACCATTTCTCTTGATGAGCTTGATCGCGGCCTGCACCGTCTTCTTTGCAGTTCCTGTAGTCGAGGCCTCTGCCTCCTGCAAGTCTTCGGGGAGCTGCACCATGATGAAACGATGATTAGTTCCATAGGTGGCATTGGCCCGGAAGACAGCTTCGGCGGTACTAGCCGATCCAGCAAAGAAGTCCATCACGAGGGCGGAACGATCATTTGGAGTCACGTATTCGATCAGCTTTGCCAACTCATCGTGATCCTTCGGGTTGGTGAAGACCTTGGCCCCCATGAGCTTACGCAGGTATTTTACAGAGACTTGAGATTGCTTGTAGAAATACGACCCGCGAACCTGGGTGGCGAAATCTGTTTCCTCTTCGCTATCGTCATCAGTATCATTCGAGTCGACTTGGTTTCCATCCGCCTCTTCGGGGATAGGTCGAATGTGCGCCTTCCTTAACGGCGGCTGGGTATGGTCTTCGCGGAATTCGACGAGCCCGACCTTAATTTGCCTCTGCATCTCCTGGGAGGTCGAATATCTCCAGCCCGCTTCGGGGACTTCGCAGGGAAGCCCTGTCACTGGGTGGATCACATCATATCGCGGCCCATCTCCACCGGGCCAAGAGATATCGCGGTCTCGCCACGGACCGTTTTCATCGACCCGCTTGTACCGCGCCCACCTCTTTGCAGGATGGCCCTTCGGCAGGTCGGAGTACCATTGGGAAAGGTCAGCCTCGATCGCCTTGAAGTTATCACCATGAACTTCGCGCAACCTGACAAATTCGGCCCAGATATCGCGCGCACCGGGCTTCTCTTCCCGCCAAATTTCTTGCTTCTCGCGTAGCTGCGTCACATTCTTAGCGAAAACCATCATGTATTCGTGACCAACGGAAAAGAACTTTGCATCGTTCTTTCGGCCTTTCTCCCAGACCAGTTGAGCCACGAAATTTGTCTCGCCGAAGACCTGATCCATCAACTTACGGAGCGCGGCCTGTTCGTAATCGTCGATGCTGACGAGGATAATCCCATCATCCTTCAAGAGCCTCTTCGCGACCGTCAGACGCGCATAGATCATCGACATCCAGTCCGAGTGATATCGACCGCGCGTATCCGGGTTCGCCACCAGACGCCCGCCTTCGGCAGTTTTCTCCCCCGCGTCGATTTCGAACTGCTCTTTGCCTGCGGTGAAGTTGTCCCGGTAGATGAAGTCCTTCCCAGTATTATAGGGAGGGTCGATGTAGATCAGCTTCACCTGACCGAGATAGGTTTCCTGTAGCAGTTTCAGGGTCTCAAGGTTGTCGCCCTCGATGAAGAGGTTCTTCGTCGTGTCGAAGTCAACGCTTTCGTCCTGTGCAGGTCGCAAGGTTTTTGAGATGGGAGAGTTCGCAGTGATCAAAGCCTGACGTTTTCCGGGCCAATCCAACCGGTACCGCTCTTGTGGCCCTTCGACGATGCGGTCGCTCAGCTCTTGGCGGAGCTGATCGAAGTCTACGGCTAGACGCAGGTGACCCGTAGCCTCGTCGCGCGCCTCGGTCACGCAGCCGGGGAACAGGTCGCGGATCTTCGCGATGTTCTCCTGGCTCAGGTCAGGGCTGTGCATCTTCAGCTTGTTCATCGTCTTTCCTTACTCATTCCTCGCGGCGATGACGGGAGCTGCACCGGATAGGCGCTCCAGTTCCTGCCGTGCGGCGCGCAGCTCGGCATTGATCGCCACGCGCTTGTTGAACTGCTTCTCGCGGGCCAGGCGGGCCTTGATCCGGTCCACCTCTCGCGTTTTGGCCCGGATCGCCTCCATCCGCGTCACGCGCGTCTGGATATCCTCTACGATATGCTCTGCCTCGGCGACGGCCTTTGGCATCAGCGCCGTGAGGAGGTCGTCGTAGAGGCTACCAAGGTTGAGCGCGACCGGCAGCGGCCGGCGCGCCGCGTCGTCAGGCGCCCAATCGGTCGAGAAATAACCGCTGACAACCCACTTGGCGGAATCGGCATCGCTTGGCCGCTTGAAGGCGGCCACGGCCTGCCGCTTGCCCGACCAGCTGAGCTCGAACATCAGCGGGAACGGGATCGCCCGGTCGATCGCCCGCAGCACCTCTTCGTCGAGCTTGCCGGTGCGCAGGCTGATGCCGAAAACCTGGATCTCGCTGACGGCCTTCGACGCCGCGAGGTTTGTGGTCTCCGGCGCCAGCTTGTACTTCCAGACGATCTGATCGACCTGGGTGACGAACAGGTCCCGGAGCGCCGTGCCGACGCCGGCATGCTCATAGATGCGGGTTTTGGGGACAACGCGGCCGAAGGCGGCGGCCTTGGGATAGTCGAAGAAGGCTGCCGTCATGCGGCCTCCTCCTCGATCACAAGGAAAGCGATCAGTTCGAAATCATCGAGCCCTACGATGGCGTGGACCAGCGCCGTGGTCCGCCCGCCGCTGAACAGGCTGTCGATGTCTTTCTCTTCCTTCACCTCGATCATCGAGCGGATCGCCGCACTCAGCAGCGCGGAGCAATGCTCCATCTTGCGACCGTCCTCTGTCCGCTCGTTGAACAGCTGGCAGACCACCCGGATCGGTTCCGCCTGACCCTTGCAACTCGTGCGGATCAGGTCGAGCAAGCGTTTCACCTCGGTGTGGTCGATGATGACCCCACCGTCGTGACCGACATAGACCAGGTAATAGGGATGCAGCCGGTTCTGCTGGTTGATGTTCACGCTGTCGTGAATGTTCTTCAGCGCGAAGATCACACCGGGCTTCAGCCCGAGCACCGGCTGCGCCGGCACCACCGCATGCATGCCGTTGGGCAGATGCTCGAGGTCGCCGTGCTCCTTGATGTAGTTCAGAAGGTCCATACGGAAATCGTTGAGGCCGAGGTCCGTGATGGAGATCCCGGTCCGCACGTCCTCCAGCTCAATCACCTCTTCCTGGAGCCGCTTGAGTTGCTCCTTGCGGTAGGCGATGTCGCTACTCTTGGCGGTCAGCACATTGTCGTCGCCGGTCGCCGTGACATCGGCAATCATCATACGGTTTTCGACACGCTCCTTGAGGTTGATGTACTCGTCGAGCGAGATGTCAGGCCAGTAGTTGACGAGCTGAATTTGCGAGTTCGGCGATCCGATACGGTCGATACGTCCGAAGCGCTGAATAATCCGCACCGGGTTCCAATGGATGTCGTAGTTGATCAGATAGTCACAGTCCTGAAGGTTCTGGCCTTCCGAGATGCAGTCCGTGCCGATCAGAATGTCGATCTCGCTGGTCTCGTGCGGAAGTACCAGATGCTTCTCCTTCGAGCGCGGGGAGAACAGCGTCAGGACCGACTGGAAATCGTAGCTTTTCTTCAGCGTGGTCTTCGACGCGTCGGAACCTGTCACCAGACCGGAATTAAGCCCGTGAGATTTCAAGAAGGACAGCTTCAGGTTGGCATAAAGGTATTTCGCCGTGTCAGCGAAGGCAGTGAAGATAAGTACCTTGCGATTGCCGGAGTTTAGCGGCTCATCCACCTTGCGGGTGATGATGTCCTTGAGGTGCTGAAGCTTGGCGTCGTCGTCGGGACCGACCTTGTCCATCGACGCAATCAGATCGCCGATCAGGGTGAGGTCGGCCTCCAGATCATGCTTCCACGACGGCAGATCCATGTCCGCAAGGTTGATTTTGATCTTCCTGCCAACCGTGAAATCATCGAGCCCGTTCAGCTCATCGTCATCCGTATCGAAGCCGGGATCACCGAGATGGTCGGTGACAGTCGCCGAACCGCCGGTCCGTTCGAAGGTCGAGATCGCATCGAGCGTCTGGGAAATATTCCGGCTAAGCGCGCGCAAGGTGAGCCGGAACGCTTCAACGGAGCTTTCCAGCCGCTTGAGCAGGTTGGTGGTCATAAGAGCCTGAAGGCTCCGCTCGCGATCAGCCTGACGCAGCTTGCCGCGTCCGCCCTCGACTTGGGTGTCGTAGATCTCTTCGTATTTGCGCAGCCGGCTCGGCAGGATGTAGCTGATCGGGGCGTAGACAGCGAGCTTGAGCACCGACAGGTGACTGAAGATGTCATTGAGCCCGAGAACGTCGGGCCGATAGGTGATCGGGCATTGATAGGACAGCGGCTTTCGGCGTTGCGGGAACTTGCCGATGTCCTTCGTGTCGTAGAACGTTTCGATATGCTTGCGTGACCGGGCGATCGTCACCGCGTCGAGCAATTCGAAGAAATCAAAGTCGAGCGCCTTGAGGATGGCAGCAGCCGTTCTATCCTGCGGCGGAAGCTCGGACCAAGCATTGAACGCCTTCTGAGCGCGCCGAAATATCTCCTCGACCCCAGTCTTGGTCTTGAGGTGCCGGCTCAGATTTTCAGACTCGCCTTCGTAGGCAAGGGCAAGCTGATTGCGCAGGTCATTGAACCGATTATTCACTGGCGTCGCCGAGAGCATCAGCACCTTGGTCTTCACGCCTGAGCGGATGACTTTGTTCATCAGCTTCTGGTAGCGCGTCTCCCGATCTTTGAAGACATCGTTATTCCGGAAATTATGTGACTCGTCGATGACGACGAGATCGTAGTTGCCCCAATTCACCCTGTTGAGGGGGATACCGAACGACTCCCCCGAGGTGCGGGAAAGATCGGTGTGGCACAGGACGTCGTAGTTGAAGCGGTCCTTGGAGAAAATGTTGGTTGTCAGATTGGTGTTGTAGTTCTGCCAGTTGTCCGCGAGCTTCTTTGGGCAAAGCACCAGAACCGAGCGATTGCGCAACTCATAGTATTTGATCACAGCGAGCGCGGTGAAGGTTTTTCCAAGGCCGACGCTGTCTGCCAGAATACAGCCGTTGTGCATCTCCAGCTTGTTAATGATGCCGGTCGCCGCGTCGCGCTGGTAGTTGAACAGCTTGTTCCAGACGAGACTGTCTTTATAGCCGGTCAGATCGTTTGGCAGCGCGTCCTGATCGACCTCTTCGAGAAAGTCCTGAAAGATGTTGTAAAGGATGTGGAAGTATATCCGCTCCGGTGAATTCTCCTGATAGACGGACTCGATGTGATCGCAGATAGCGGCCGTTACATCGCTAACCTTCTCCTCGTCGTTCCATATCTGATTGAAGAGCTGAAGGTAGACTTGGGTATGGGCCGTATCGCCGATACGGGTCACGAGGTTCGAGACGGCGTCACCCTTTTGGTAGCCCAGGTCGACGGCTGTGAAGCCGCTGATCGGCATGTAGGCGACGTCACCGGCTTCCGATCCCGCATGGATGAACTGCTGCATGGGCGCCTTGGTCGTGTTCGACTTGAAGCGCGCCTTCTTTCGAATCCACTCGGCGCATTCGCGGGCAACCGCGCGCTGCGTTAGCTTGTTGCGCAACTGAATCTCGAAATCGGTTCCGTAAAGCCCCCGCTCGCGCACTGTCTTGGGGATGAAGAACTCTCGCCGCTCCTTGCGCAGACGATCGGTCATTTCCATTGGCACAAATGTCGGCGCGGTGAAGATGAACTGGAAGCTTTCGACCCTCGACAGCTCCGATTTGAGAGCCTCGAAGGCGTAGATCGAGAAGCACGACGCCGCAATCTTCAACCGCGAGCGGCGCCCTACTGTCGCCTTCAAATCGTCACCGAGGAGTAGCGAGGTGTTATCGACAAGTTTCATTGCGCTTTATCCGTGTCGATCGCGGAACTGCTCCGAGGGGCAATAACTCCAACGTGCTTGTAAAGCGTAGTGCGGGACACACCATAGCGTCGGGCTACGTCGGCAACCTGGATGGCTGGATCACGAAGGAGTGCCTTAATCTCTCGCACCTGCTTCTCTCCCAGCTTCGGTTTGCGACCACCCGCGCGCCCTCTAGCGCGCGCTGCCGCCAAGCCGGCATGAGTCCGCTCGCGGATTAAGTTGCGTTCGAACTCCGCAAGGGCCGCAAAAACATGGAAGACAAGTTTGCCTGCCGCACTGCCCGTTTCGATTTTCTCAGTCACGCTTTCGAAGCTGATGCCGCCACGTTCGAGATCGGCTACGATTTGCACCAGGTCGTGGAGGCTGCGACCCAGCCGATCTAGGCGCCATACCACGAGCGTATCCCCAGCCCGCAGCGCCTTGCGACACTGCTCAAGCTCGGGCCTTATAGCGCTCTTGCCGCTCGCGGCTTCTTCGTAGATGACGCGGCAACCAGCGAGCTGAAGCGCGTCGCGCTGCAGATCAAGGTGTTGGTCTTCCGTGGAGACCCGAGCATATCCGATACGCTGATTCATTAACAGAACCGAGACATTGAAAACTTAACGGGTATATTAACCCGCTGAGCCCTTTGGGGCTAGCCTGCGGCATCTCTTTTCCACATGTCCAAGAAATGACCGTTTTCTGGACACTCTTGCATTGTTCTCATGACTCCATTCCAAACGAGCCATCAGTTACCAGTCGCTTTCTCAATGGCTACAATAAGGTTGGAAAGCTCGCCTTGCTTAGCCAAAATCGTATCGAGCGCGGCTCTCACTTCGCTCTCTGGAACGGCTTGGGCGGGCGCGTCCACAAGCCACAATTTCAAGAGACCGCCCAGCCGCCCGAAGTCACCCCGCAACCGTCCAACCGCATAGAGGACTTCAAGGTCAATCTTGCTTGGCGGTTCGTATCCAAGAGCCAACTTCCGAAGCAGGGCAGAAACAGGAAGCCGCACCTTCCGTGCAGTATTCTGAATGGCCTTCCTCTCGTCCTCTGTAACGCTTACCCAAATAGGTTTCTTTGAGCGCGGACCGATGTGCTTCTGCCGCCTTTTCTTGGCGTCATTTTCTCCTGACATATTCCCCTGCCCTCTTGATTCCGCGTTGAGCCGAAGGCGAATAAGCACGTCGCCCCCTATGGGGCGACCTATCTTGCTTTCAGAGATTATGCAATTTTGTGCAATTATATGCAAAAATAACCAGATAATAGGGAATTGCTTATTTTCGCGTATAATTGCATTTAATTGCCTATATTAGCTTATTTTCGCTTCATGATAGCCTCAGGCCGATGCGTTTAAACACATCGCCGGAAGAGAGGCCTCCTTTTGGAAAGGAAAAGACGTTTCAATGACGCCAAGCAAAAAAGGTATGGCGCGGGTCAGATTTATCGCCCTGAAGGACGTCATCACCAAAGAGTTGGAACAAGGCTACAACAGAACGGATATCTTCCAAAAGCATCATGATGCTCTGCTAATGAGCTACAGCCAGTTCACTCGACATATCCAGAAGTTCATCGTGCAGCCCTCTGTGGCGCGTTCAACCAATGTTCAGCCGATACCTAACCTTGTCGCAACTCCTCGCTCGACAGTTGAAGAACAACCCTCTCCCAAACGTCATTCCTTCACAGCTCGTCCCGTCCACTTTGATCCGGATCCAGATCCCGATAAAATCAAACACTGGCTCAGCCCTGCGCCGAAAGATTGAGCGTTTTTCTGCTTCGGTGCACGTACGAGAAGCCTCATGGACATTCGGGAGGCCAATGTCGCATCCGCACAGAAACCCTCATCCCATTTTGGAAGCTTCAGGCAGTTACTGCTCGACGTGTTATCCACACCCAAGAGGGTTTTAAGAGTTTTATATAGTTTTAAAGTTTTAGACGCGAAAAACTCATTTTTATTCAATTATATCAAATTATTATAAGTTTGTCCGGTGTGTGATAGACGGCATCTGGTGTGTAATAGACGGTAAACGGTGTGCGATAGACGGTGATCAGTGTGTAATAGACGGCCTATCCACAGGTCTGATCACTTATCGCCCCCCCCAAAAACCGTCCTATCGACTACTCCATTGGCACCAGTCAAAAGTTCATCGAAAGCTGCTTTTCGATGAATCATCATCAGTTGAGGCCCCCTCTGTCCCACCTCTTCTCGCAAGACGTAATCAGGCAGGTCATTGACCGCGATAATCTTCCGGAGGATACGGCTGAACTCTTTTAATGAACTGACGCTACCGCTGCGTTCGTAAATCGTCTGGAAGCTCCATCTTGCCTGCCCCTTACCGGCAGCTTGACGTGCCAATCGGTAGACAAAACGTCCAATACCCGTGGAAATCAGAAAATAGGCAGGATCGACTGTCAGGACGTCCGGCCGCTTACCATCAGTAACTTCCTTGTAAATCCATTTCGGAACTTCAATCTCGACACAGGCTACTCTCCCAGTGTCAGTACGCGATATAACGGCATACGAACTGATTAGCCCCTCAGATTCAACTGTGCGCAACACACGCCCATCGAAACGCGACGTTTCTCGCACACTCTTTATGATCGTTCCCTGAAGACGGTCGAGCGCCGCCTCAACCTCAGCAAACTGTCGCGAACCATTGCTCTTGCGACAAAACCTAAGAATGTCGCCGATCCGAGGCCGAAACACACGCCCCGGCTTCTTTCCCTTGCCGTCTCGATAGCGATTCATTGCTTCCGTCAGGTAAGAAACAAGCATTAAAACAATATCATAATCCCAAACCGACGCCATTCCGTCAGGGCCAGCTTTGACCTCCACGTAGCCATTCGGCAAATTATAATGGATCATCCCGCCTGCCCGCTTCTTGCCTTTAGATACGCGAAACAAAGCCACGTCCATCAGGCTGCGGCTATCTCTGGTGCCAACATCGACCAAGGATGGCACCAAAAAATCGAATTGCGCATCAGCCCCTTCTGAAGACCGCCTACCATCAGTGGAAAGCAATGATGCCGTTTCGCGAGAACGGTTGCCCTGGCACGGTTGTCCAGTATGTCGATATGCCCCTCGTCGTTGAGACTGATCTTCATGGGTGACGCAATTGGCTGTCGGTTTTTTATCCACGAGATCAGGGGACTCAGCGCTCACCTGCATCAATCGCTACAGTTTGGATTGTCATGCCGGCCCAGGACGAGAGGCTACGATGCCAGATACCTTGCGTGCCTCGATCCACTCCTCAATTTCAGCCAGGTCCCAAGCGACGTTTCGACTGGTAAGAGCAATACGGCGAGGAAAATCTCCTCTCTGCTCCATGTTGAAAATAGTGCGCTCGGCCAACGGTATCATTGCATGAAGCTTTTTCCGGTCGATAAGCGTTTTGCTTTTTACTTTTCCCTCCATGGTCACTTTCCTTTGATATCGTGCAGATGCTTGACGATACCGGCCAGTACCCGCAGGAACCTGAAAAATAGTTAGAATCTAGTTGTCATTCAGGATATAGTGGGACGATGAAAAAGAGCATGAAGATGCAGGACGCTTTTGATCCGTATCTTGAACGTATGGTCTCACAGTCTGAAACTTCCTCAGGTCGCATCAAAGCAAAGCTCAGTGACAGTTATGCATGGTGCTTCTGCGAACTCTGCGAAAAACCTACTGAATATTCAGCAATTTTAGAGGCACCAAAGGTCGTTAAACGCCTCCAAAGAAGAAATGCCAAAGTTGTATCGCGGAGAGAGACTATATATGCCGCAGCTCAGGAAAGAGCTGATGCATTAGTCTTACGTTATGAGCAGGCATGCGAAGGCAAATTTGGCCCCTATGAGGCTGCCCGCATGTTGATGCACTACTGCGATATTCCTGAAATGCAGGGAGATCGATCTGTAGATGGCTTTCGAGAACAAATTGAAAGAAAAATGCTATTTGCAGAATGGGCTCGGCATGGTGAACCCGTTTGGGCCACTAGACTACCGGGGCAGACGGACGGAGATGCAAAACCCAGCAAGCTCTATTGCGAAACACATAATCCAAGACGCAGCGATGATGCCCGTCGCGCTTACCAGCGAGATAGACGCTTCATATTAGAGTATCATGATTTCATTAAGAAAATCTGGAGCCAAGTCATTAACGCCGGTTCTCACCCAACATGGGATATTGAAAGCCATGCTCACGTCAGGAGAGAAGCTCGCCGCCAACTTCAGGCCCTTAAATCGCCCACCAGCATGATCGGCGATTTTCTAACTCCAGGGACTATGAATCAGGCTGAAATAGCGCGTCACCTTGGCGTATCTCGCCAAGCAGTTTCAGCAGCTATCAGACGACGCGCCAAGAAATCAGTCGAATAGCGCCAATGTCACCGCTGCCTGAGTGTCCATTCATCAATCATGTTAGCCCAATCCTGTAACATTGCTGTTCGCTGCTCGCGGTATTCCGCTTTGTTATAAACTGCTCTTACCCCTTTCTGTTCATGGGCAAGGCACTTTTCGATCCAGTCAGTATTATAACCTGCCTCGTGCAGCAGAGTGCTTGCCGTCCTGCGCAAATCATGAGGACCAAATTTTGCGAGCGGCTTTCCTTCTTTCTGAGCGAGCCTGTAGGTCAGCGTGAGTACCTGATTGAGCGTGGCACTACTCATCGGCTGATCGGTGTCGTAGCGGGACGGCAATATATAATCTGAGCCCCCGGAAAACGTCTTCAGGGCAATGAAAATATCGAGCGCCTGTCGAGACAGAAACACCAAATGGGGGTTGCGCCGCTTCATCCGCTCTTTGGGGATCGTCCAAATCGCCTGACTAAAATTGACCTCGCTCCACGTTGCGTTGGTCAGTTCGCTCTTTCGGACCATCGTCAGCAAAAGCAGCTTGGCTGCGGCCCGGATCGAGGGGGTCGTACCAATGCGCTCGATGAACTGATACATCAGGCCGATCTCTTCAGGCGTCAGAGCGCGATCCCTTGGCTCAAATTTTGCTATGCTGGTCGGACGAACCAGTTCAGCCGGATTTTCGACCTTCTGCCCTCGTTCGATAGCCCACCGGTAGACCTGGAACATCACCTCTCTTGCGTGGACCGCAGTCGCCGGAGCGCCACGTTCGACGATGGCGTCAGTCAGCGCCCGCAGGTCTTCATGGGTAATCTCCACAAGCTTCTGACTGGCGAATTTAGGCTTCAGCTCACGCTCGTAGACGGATTTACGCATGTCACGAGTTGAGTCCGCCATCTGATATCCGCGCAGCCACTTCTCGGCCCACGCTCCGAACGTCTCCACGCCCTTGATACGCGCCTTTTCGCGAGCTTTTTCTTTCGCAGGTGACTTACCTGCTGCAATCAGCTTTTTAGCCTCTCCTAATTGCTCACGGGCTTCGGCCAGAGTGATGCCTCCAACGCCGTACCGCCCAAAAGTCAAAGTCTCCTGCCTACCGTGGATCGCATAGTTATATCGGAACGAGATGCTGCCAGCAGGCGTCACCGCGACGTACAACCCATCGCGGTCATTCACCTTGTAAAGCTTATCCGTCGGCTTGAGGTTGCGCAGTTTGGTATCGGTAAGCATCGGTTCATGGCACTCCAAACAGCGATACCATGATCAAAAACCACCGAAATAACAGGATAAAATCATTATTATTCATGTAGTTGTTAAATTTCGATACCATGACACTCGTAGAATGCCCAACATGGTATCACCAAAAATCATGGCATCAGCTTCAGTCAGTGCCACGCACTATGCCATAGAAAATAACTGCTTGGCGATACCTTTCAGTGCCAGACGATGCCGGACCAAAAAAACAAAAAAGCCCGCATTTCTGCGGGCTTTAAGGCACTTTCATGCCGGGTGATGCTACCCTATGCCAGACGCGGGATCATTCCCACTCAATCGTTCCCGGCGGTTTGGATGTGATGTCATAGGTTACGCGGTTCACGCCGCGGACTTCGTTGACAATACGCCCGGCCACGCGGTTCAGGAAGGACATGTCGAAGGGATAGATATCCGCCGTCATGCCATCGGTGCTGGTAACCGCGCGCAGGGCGCAGGCGTAATCATAGGTGCGTCCGTCGCCCATAACGCCCACCGTGCGCACGGGCAGCAGGACCGCGAATGCCTGCCAGATGGCGTCGTACAGTCCGGCCGTGCGGATTTCCTCAAGGAAGATCGAGTCAACACGACGCAGCAGGGCCAGCTTTTCACGCGTGATCGCACCGGGGATACGAATGGCCAGCCCCGGACCAGGGAACGGATGCCGCCCTACAATGGCTTCGGGAATGTCCATCTCACGGCCGAGTTCGCGCACTTCGTCCTTGAACAGTTCACGCAACGGTTCGACAAGCTGCATTTTCATCCGGTCCGGCAGGCCACCCACATTGTGGTGCGACTTGATGGTAACGGACGGGCCGCCGGTAAAGCTGACACTCTCGATCACATCCGGATACAGCGTGCCCTGCGCCAGGAAATCGGCACCGCCAAGTTTCGCGGCTTCTTCCTCGAACACTTCGATAAACAGGCGACCAATCGTCTTGCGCTTGATTTCGGGGTCGCTCACCCCTTCCAGCGCATTCAGGAACAGGTCGGACGCATCACGGTGGATCAGATGGATGTTGAAGCGGTCGCGGAATGTGCGGATGACTTCATCTGCCTCTCCTGCGCGCAGGATGCCGGGGTCAACGAAGATACACGTCAACTGGTCGCCGATGGCCTGATGGATCAGCACGGCCGCGACGGAGGAATCAACCCCGCCCGAAAGACCGCAGATCACACGCCCCTTGCCCACCTGCTGGCGGATACGGGCAATTTCCATGTCCCGGAAACCCGCCATGGTCCATGTGCCACGGCAGCCCGCCACATCATGCGTGAAATTGCGCAGCAGGGCCGCGCCATGGGGCGTGTGCACGACCTCCGGATGGAACTGCACGCCATACATACGGCGGCCCTCATCGGCGATGATGGCGAACGGCGCGCCTTCGCTGACCGCAACGGCCTGGAAACCCGGCGGCAGCTTGGTTACGCGGTCGCCATGGCTCATCCACACCTGCTCACGACCACCGCGCGCCCAGGTTCCGCGGAACAGGGCACAGTCCTTGATGATATCGATATGCGCGCGACCGAATTCGCGGTGTTCGGATGTCTCCACCGTGCCACCAAGCTGGCGGCACAGCGCCTGCTGGCCATAACAGATACCCAGCACCGGTACGTTCAGGGCAAACACCACGTCAGGAATGGTGGGCGCGCCCTCGTCCAGAACGCTGGCCGGGCTGCCGGACAGGATGATCCCCTTGGGTGCGAAAGCGCGAATCCGCTCCGCCGTGCTGGAATACGGCCAGATCTCGCAATACACGCCGCTTTCACGCACGCGCCGGGCAATAAGCTGTGTAACCTGACTGCCAAAATCCAGGATCAGAATACGGTCTTCGTGCAGGGCCTCATCAAGCCCTGCCGGAGGGGTGGCTGTATTCACGGTGTCGTTCATCATGTGTCTTTCGGTCGCGGCATTATCGATAAACTAGGCTTCCAGCATGAGCGGGTGACATATTGCAAGGCTGGGATGGCCTTTCCGATCCAGATAGCACACTATGGGCGCTCAGGCAGGCAGTCTTTCAGTCCTGCTGTCCCTGCCGGTTCCCGAACCGAATCATATGGTTGTCCCATGACCGCACGTCCCGTTTTCCTGCTGGCGATTATCTGCTTCGCAGGCTTTCTTTCCTCCGCCGCCACAGCCGATGCGCTGCATGACCCGACCGGGCTGTGGACGGGCAGGCTGGTCACGGATCAGGGGACATGTGACGAGACACGCGATACCTCCACCTTTCAGGTGGGCACGAAGCGCATCACTTTTACCCCGTCTGACGGATCAATCGTGCTGCGTGGCGTGCCGGAAAAGGGCAATGCCCATTACCATGCGGAAGCACTGGTCCAGCAGCCTTCTGGCGCGCCCTTCCCCATGGTGTTCGAGGCCCACCCGGAAGGAAAGACCATTGTCGGCACCTACGGCACCCCACGGTGCCGCGCACATATCGTGCTGAAACGCTAATCCGCGCCGCCTGCGCGGGCCACCGATCACGCAATCGGGAACACACTGGTCCGATACAGGCATGGATGCGGGCGGGCGATCCTATATATTCCCTATATGTCTGATAACATGACACTTGCTGGTGCTGTCCTGTCGATCGTCGTGCGTGACGGGCGCATGCTGCTTGTATGCAGGCGCAATCCGCCCGATCAGGGTCTGTGGGGCTTTCCGGGCGGGCGCATTGAATATGGCGAAACATATCTGCAGGCGGCGGCGCGGGAACTACGTGAGGAAACCGGCTTTCAGACCCATGCCGAAGGCACGCTGACCGCTTTCGACCTGATCGATCGGGAGGGGAGCGGGCTCATCCGTTTTCATTATCTGATCGTGGCCGTGAAATGCCACGATAACGGATGGAGCGCCATTCAGGCAGGGGATGATGCCTGTGATGTCGGCTGGTTTGATCTGGCGCAGGTTCGGGCCAACCCGGCAGCCTTCAGTCCCGGCCTGCTGGAACTGGGCACGCTGGCCCTGTCCGATCGGGGGATCGCCCCATGGCCGGTAGCCCCACAGATCCGTACGCCCGGCAAAATCCCTGAACACAAGACCGAAAGCCTGCTGTCATGACCCAGACCGCCTCTGCCCTGATTGTCGAGGACGAAGCCACCATAGCGGAACTGGTCGCCACGATGCTGGGCACGCATGGCATCAACGCCACCATAAGCCCCAGCGTGGCCGATGCCATGCGGCAGATGGAAACCGGCACCTTCGGCCTTGCGCTGGTGGATCTGACGCTACCCGATGGGGAGCCCGACGCCCTGATCGCCGCCGCACGCGCGCGGGATTGCCCCATTATCGTCATGAGCGGCGATCCGGACCGTCTGGCGGGTTATGCGCCGTTGCCGCTGCTGGAAAAGCCCTTCCGCATGAAGGCGCTGCTGGATCAGGTCAGGCTGGCCCTGCCCTGACAGGGCAGGCTTTACGACCTGTTATCCGGCGGGCGTTGGCAGGCGTGCAATCGTCTGCCGTTCCGTAGCAGACAGGTCATCACGCAGACGGACGCGATACAGATCGACCATCTCTGCCACATGTCCACGCCTTTCGCGCGCCAGCCTTGTCATCGGTTCCACTTCTATAAAATCATCACGGCTGAAAGAACGTCGTGGGTTGCAAACCATAACGCCACTGCCCGATATGTCATGGGACAGGTTGAACAGCGCCCAGCGCGGCTCCATTCCCACCACGATCCGTCCGGGCATGACCGCAGCCAGTTCCGCAGCCGTGCCGTAATCGCAGGCCGCGATGAACTCTCCCGCAGGAACCTGTGCTGCAATACGTGAAGCCAGTTCCCGCCATCCGGCCATCTGCCGCAGGGCGACATCCGTATGCGGAGATAGCGGCAGCGGGGCAAAAAGCGCCTGTATATAGACAAGTGCCCCCATCAGCAGGCCACCGCCCGCAGCCCAGCGCCACCAGCGCCACGCCACGACTGCCGACCCCACCGCCAGAACGGGATAGATCACAACCGGCCAGTTCGCCTGCACCCGGTCACCAAGGGCATGCTGCATAAAGACACAGGCGGGCAGCAACGCCATACAGGCCAGCAGGGCAGCGCCGGGCATCTGTCGCGCACGCCGGACCAGTCCGACCTGCCCCCAGATGAAAAACGCGGCGATGCCCGGGGTCATCAACCCCACCTGCCCCAACAGCAGTTCGCTGACAAACTGAACGGCCCGACCGGGGTGCCAGTCCACCGTCCGACCACCCTGCCGCACAAAACTCGCCCATCCATGTGCCGCGTTCCACCATACCACAGGCAGCACGCACAGCGCGGCCAGTGCGATACCGCCCGCAAGGCCCATCCCCTGCCTGCGCGCCCATTCCGGTTGTCTGGCCAGACGCACCACCAGCCACATAATGATGCCCGCAAGGGGCAGGATGGCAGTATATTTGCTGTCGCAGGCCAGCCCCGCCGCCACACCCGCGACCAGCCACCACCGCTGTCCGCACCCCGCCACAACGCGCCCCATGGCCCAGAGCAAAACGGACATGAAGAACACAAGTGGTCCATCCGGCGTGATCACAACCGACTGGATCGCCATGGCAAGGGTAGCCTGCAACGCAATACACGCCCGCCACGCTCCAGACTGCGTTACATCAGGCAGGAGATCACGCACCGCGCGCCATATAAAAAAGGAACTGCCCGCACCGGCCAGAACCCCGATCAGCCTGATGCCAAAGGCATTATCCCCGCCCGACAGCATGCCCAGGCGTATCCACGCCGCCACCATGGGGGGATGATCCAGATACCCCGCGGCGGGCGCAAGCGCCCATACCCGGTAATAGGCTTCGTCAGGTGAAAGTGGCAGGACAGCAGCCACAACCAGCCGTAAGGCCGCCAGCACGACAAGCGTATACAGCCACCGGCGCGGGCTGTACCCGGTGGTCACACAGGCACGCCCGGCCGGTTGAGGCTGGTACGGATGGTCTGCAGGGTCTGCACGCGCACCACATGCGGCGCTTCCGTCAGTTGCCGGGTCAGCAGGTTTTCATGCGTGGCGTCCCGCGCCATGAGGCGGACGAGAAAGTCACCACCGCCACGGATCATGTGACATTCGCGCACTTCCGGCCACGCCGAGACCTGATTTTCAAAGGCAGACAGGACAGCCTCCTTCTGGCTGTCCAGCCCGATCAGGGCGAACAGCGTGATCGACCAGCCCAGCCGGGCGGCATCCGTATCGGCATGATAGCCACGGATCACATGGTCTTCCTCAAGCCTGCGCATGCGCCGCAGGCAGGGGGGAGCGGATATGCCCACGCGCCGGGCAAGCTCCACATTCGTCATACGTCCGTCCAGCTGAAGTTCGGCCACAATACGACGATCAATCGCATCCAGATCAGCCATCCGCTCCGCCATGAAAGTTCCATTTCCCGAAAACGGGCGCCTGCCGCGCCCCTGTGCCGCAATAATGGCACACTTCCTACTCCAACCCTTGCACGGACGCCAGTGGACGACCATACCAAAGGAAATTGTGACAATAGGGTTATTCTGATCTCATGCCCCAGACCTGTTCTACCGATATGCTTGTCATTGGCGCAGGCCCCGCCGGTTATACCGCCGCCATCTACGCGGCACGCGCGAATCTCTCCCCCGTTCTCGTCGCCGGGCTGCAGCCCGGCGGCCAGCTCATGATCACCACCGACGTCGAGAACTATCCCGGCTTCGGCAAAGGGATACAGGGGCCGGAACTGATGGAGCAGATGGCCGAGCAGGCCCGCAATGTCGGCACGCGGCTTATCGATGACATCATCGTATCGTGTGACTTCAGCCGTACCGACGGGACCGGCCGCTTCTACGCCACCGGCGATTCCGGTACATTGTACGAGGCACGCAGCGTCGTCATCGCAACCGGCGCACAGGCAAAATGGCTAGGCATCCCCGGTGAGAAGGAATTCCAGGGTTCGGGCGTATCCGCCTGCGCCACCTGTGACGGCTTCTTCTATCGTGGCAAGCGCGTGGCAGTGATCGGTGGCGGCAATACAGCAGTTGAAGAAGCCCTGTACCTGACCCACCACGCCGATCATGTAACCCTGATCCATCGTCGCGACAGCCTGCGTGCGGAACGCATCCTGCAGGACCGGCTGCATGCCAACCCCAAGGTATCGGTCATCTGGAACAGTGTGGTCGAACGCATAACCGGCAGCGGCACGCCACCCGTAGTCACGGGGGCCGAACTGCGTGACATCGTGACCGGTGCCGAGCGCCATATCGACGTGGATGGCGTGTTCGTTGCCATTGGCCATGCCCCCAACACCACAATTTTCCGTGATGTGGTGGAGATTGATACGGACGGTTACATCGTTACGGCACCCGGTAGCACACGCACCTCAGTGCCGGGTGTATTTGCCGCAGGTGACGTGCAGGACAAGATATTCCGGCAGGCGGTGACCGCCGCGGGCACGGGCTGCATGGCCGCCCTTGAGGCCGAACGCTTCCTTGGCGCCATTGTGTAATGACTCCGGAAGAGTCCTTGACCTGCATCAACATTTCCTTCACCACAGCCACAGTAGTGTCATAACATTTGACGCGCCCTTATTAGATAGCAAAGCGGAGTCAACGCGTGGACTGGGATAAACTCCGGATATTTCATGCTGTAGCCGAGGCAGGTTCCTTCACCCATGCGGGCGACGTGCTTAACCTGAGCCAGTCTGCGGTATCGCGGCAGATTTCCGCCCTGGAAGAGGCATTGCAGGTTCCCCTCTTCCACCGGCATGCCCGGGGCCTTATCCTGACCGAACAGGATGAGACACTGAACCAGACGGTGCGGGAAGTCTTTTCCAAACTGGCCATGACCCAGTCCCTGCTTACCGAAAGCAAGGAAAAGGCGGCCGGACGGTTACGGGTCACCACGACAACCGGTTTCGGCACCTGCTGGCTGACGCCACGCCTGCACCGGTTCATGGAAACCAACCCGGACATTTCGATTACCCTGATACTGGAAGATAACGATCTGGATCTGGGCATGCGTGAGGCGGATGTGGCGGTGCGCATGCATCCGCCCCGCCAGCCGGACCTGATCCAGCGGCATCTGGCCGACTTCCCGCTGCCCATATACGCATCGCAGTCATACCTGAACGACCACGGCACGCCCCGCACGCTTGAGGAGCTTAATGCCCACAAGCTGGTCCTGTTCGGGGGCTATCATCCGCCGGTGCCGCACATCAACTGGCTGGCGGAAACGGGCGTTCCTTCCGATGAGCGCCGTCAGGCACGGCTGGAAGTCAACAGTCTGGCCGCCATGGCGGGCGCAATCGCGGCTGGTATCGGCATCGGGTCAATCCCGCTTTACGCGGCATCGCAGTACCCCAATCTGGTCAAGATCCTGCCGGAAGTGCCGCTACCGACCGTTGATGCCTACTTCGTCTACCCGGAAGAACTGCGCACGTCCAAGCGCGTGGCCGTATTCCGCGATTTCCTGCTGGCGGAAATCAACGCCCGCCATCACTGATACAGGCCCTTCCACCACGCTGGCGAAATACCCAGCGTGGTGCCTGCCTGCCCCTTCCCGATCAATGCACGGAACAGATTAGTCAGTCAGCACTTCCGTTGGCGTGATTGACGCGCTCGCGCAGTTCCTTGCCTGCCTTGAAAAACGGCACCACCTTTTCATCCACCGACACGGTTTCCCCCGTGCGCGGGTTACGACCCGTGCGTGCATCGCGCTTCTTGATGGTGAAGGCGCCAAAACCGCGCAGTTCAACCCGATCCCCGCGCATCAGGGCATTGCTGATTTCAGCAAAGATGACCTGAACAATACGCTCCACTTCCCGCATGGGAAGATGTGGCCGGGCAGCAGCAAGTTCGGCAATCAATTCCGATCTGGTCATCCTGTTCCCCCTTGTTATACAAGAAATTAAAGTTTCCAGATCGCAACAGCCCCGTCAAGCGTACTGCTTTCCTTAATTAAAAATTCTGCCCCCGGCAGCGCCGACAGCGCCCCCGCGAACCAGCGCCGCCATTTTACCCGCGTGGCCGCAGGACCAATATCCGTAACCGGCGCGGTATCGGGCAGATGCGTGGTTTTCAGCAGCCATCCGCGGGCATCCGCCATCGAACCAAGCTGATCCACCAGTCCCAGCGCAAGCGCCTGCTGCCCGGTATAGGGTCGGCCATCAGCCAGTTGCCGCACGCGATCGACTGGCATATGTCGCCCCTGCGCCACAACATCGACAAAAAATCCATAAAGATCCGTAATAACACCCTGCAACATCTCCCGCCCTTCGGGTGAGAGTGGCTGCACGACGGAAGGCTGCCCCTTCATCGGACCGGAAACAAGCTGATCGACATGCACCCCCACCCGATCCAGCAGGCGCGAGACATCAGGCGATTGCAAAATGACACCGATTGATCCGGTCAGGGTCGAGCGGTTCGCAAAAATACGATTGGCAGGCACCGACACCATGTAGCCTGCGGACGCCGCGACACCACCCATGGACACGACCACCGGCTTGCGACGCGCAAAAGCCGCCACGGCATCATGCAGCAGTTCCCCACCGGTTACCGCGCCACCAGGGCTGTTTACTTCCAGAACCAGTCCCTTGACCGTCGTATCATCGGCAGCTTTCTGAAGCGCTTCGATATTCTCATGCTCGTCGGCGGTGATAATGCCTTCGAGTTTCAGATGAACCAGATGCGGCGCGTGACCGGTCCAGCTACCGCCAGAGGAACGCGAAAATCCGATAAGGCAGGCCAGAACGAAAAAAGCCACAGCGCCGCCCCGCCAGAACAGTAACCGGCGGCGAAGCGATGTGGCATGCATGATCATGTCGGGGTCAGTATCCATGACACTGACCTATCATGGATACTGCGCGCGACGAAGGTGCGCAGGACACCGATGCGACAGCTACCCTTATTTCCGGCCGCGGCGGGCAGGTTTGGCAGCCGCGGCATCGACCGCTGCGGACGCTGCCGTTATCTTGCGGCCAAGCCCGATTTCACGCGCAAGGCTGGATCGGCGTTCCGCATAACTGGGTGCAACCATCGGGTATTCCGGCGGCAGGCCCCATCGTTCCCGATACTGTTCGGGCGTCATGCCATAGGCGCTGTGCAGATGACGCTTGAGCATCTTGAGCTTTTTGCCGTCTTCCAGACAGATGATGTAATCCGGGAACACCGACCGCCTGATGGGCACGGCGGGCTGGAGCTTTTCCGGCTCCTCCACAGGCTGGCCGACAGTCGCCAGCGCCTGATAGACGTTACGGATCAGGTCCGGAAGATCAGTCGCCGCGACACTGTTATTTGAAACATGTGCCGACACGACCTGTGCCGTCAGTTCCAGACATGAAAAATCCTGCTCGGTATCAGACATACGTTATTCCGCGTTTCTCTCAGTAAATAACAGTCGCACCATATTGGCGAACCATTCGTCTAAAACGATACACCATTACTCAAACAGGCACAACGCGGACACATATTCACTGTATATCCATGCGCGAAAATGGGACGATTTCATTGCCCTGAAACCCTCAATATTGATGGCAATGCCATTTTAAAATGTTTTCTTTTGTAAAAAAACCGCTCATTTTCTTACAAATTCTTTTCTACCTCCGGTTGCCAATAGCCGGATATAAGGGAGTATTTGCCTGATGCTGCAATCTGGGATGGTAATTCCTCCCATTACTCATCACAAAACCGCCGGGCCTTCATCGGGGTTCACATAAACATGCCTGCGACCGCCCTGTAGTCTGGTACAGATGTCAGGCGTCCACGCATATTCGCGCAAAACAGGCCGCCGCCACATCCTGCCCTGCATGAGAAGCAGGCATGGCCCCTGCCTGTTCACCCAGCAGGGCGCTGAGCTGATCCATGCCAAAATCCGGATCGCAGGCAGAGCAGATCAGGCGAATGCGCATTTCCTCCATACTATCCTTAATGCTGTAGATAACCTGTCGCGCTTCCTTGCGTGTTACAACGATTTCAGCCCGACGGAGTTCCGCAAGCTGCTGACTGAGGGTGGGCTGACCGATACCGGTTTCAATTTCGATCTGACCGACACTTTTCTCACCATCCAGCAGGCAGGCCAGCACCATCAGCCGCTGCGGCTGCCCCAACAGGCGCAGGCGCTGCGCCAGATTCTCCGCCACGTCACGCGTTCTGGGCAGATTGATCATATGCTTTCCCCTCAGCCACTTTCCGCCGCGATGGTACCATATCCACCGCCCTCACAACACCATCCCCGACCATTCAGCGCCCGGAACACGCCTTGCCAAAATAGATACATAATATATTAAATAGATAAACAATCATCATTCCCCTCACCCGCCGGGACAGAGCCACGCATGACACACCCCACCTTCAAAGCCGTCTCGCCCCATGCCTGACCTGTGGCAAATCCTGCCAGGCCTGTGCAGCGGCGGCACGATCGGCTTTACGCTGGGGCTGGTCGGGGGCGGCGGCTCGATCCTTGCCGTGCCGTTACTGCTTTACGTGGTGGGAATTTCCGATCCGCACCGGGCCATTGGCACCAGCGCCCTTGCCGTGACCATCAATGCGCTGTGCAGCCTGGCCAGCCACGCACGATCAGGCTGCGTACGGTGGAAATGCGCCACCCTGTTCACCTGTTGCGGCATCGTGGGCGCACTCGTCGGAGCAAGCTGCGGCAGGATCATCAACGGGCAGCACCTGCTTTTCCTGTTCGCGCTTATCATGCTGGTGGTAGGCGCCCTGATGCTGCGGGGAAACCACGACACCGGCCCGACACCATGCAGACCGGAACGGACATCCGTGCTTCCGGTCATCGTCTACGGGGGGCTGACCGGATTCTGTTCAGGCTTTTTTGGCATTGGTGGCGGTTTCCTGATCGTACCTGCCCTGCTGGCCGCTACCGCCATGCCGATGATCAATGCCATCGGCACCTCTCTGGTGGCGGTATGCGCCTTTGGCATGACCACGGCAATTACATATGCCGCCGCGGGCATGGTTGATATGCCCATGGTCGGCATTCTGGTGGCAGGCGGCATTGTCGGCAGCATGGGCGGAACCATGCTGGCGCGACATCTGGGCGACCGGCCGCAGCGGCTGCGCATGATTTTTGCCTATCTGATTTTCATTGTGGCATTCTATATGATGTGGCGCAGCGCACAGGCGATGGGCCTTGTCTGATACAGGCACGCACGCCACGCGTTCTTCACTGCCGGACCTCCTGCCCCATGCCACAATCCGTTGTCACCCTGGCGCATCCGGCTGATTTCGCGCAGTGGCGCACCGCCACCCGCATGCTGGTCAGCCACAATGTCCAGCCCGATGCGATAACGTGGCGCATCGCATCGGACGATGCGGACGGTCCACCCGATTCAGCCCCGCACACCGCGGACGCACAAAACACCCGGACCTTCAAAATTTCCCGCGACACGCTGCGACTGGCCGCCGATGTCATCCAGTCCATGCTGCCAGACCGCTTCGCCCTGGCCTACGCCCTGATCCACGCCCATGCCACAGACACGACACTCAGCACCGACGCGCTGGCCCGGATGGAGGAAGCAGCGGAAACCGTCCGGGCGGAAACCCGGCTTTTACGCCAGAACCTGTTCAGCACCATGCGCCATGAAGGCGACAGCCCGCAATGGCATGGCACGCTGGATACACAAACCCATGTTCCCGAAAGCAATGCCCGTTTCATCACCTATCAGCTATCGCTTGCGCCGTGGCGGCTTGCCCTGCCGGGGCGCGAACTGCGCTGGACGGGCAAAAACCTTATGGCGGGACCAGTGGACAACACCGTCCCCATAACCTTTGCAAGCCTGCCGCCCCCGGCCCTGCCGCTGGTAACGGATCTGGATATTGGCCGGATAACTTCGCTACGCGCCGTGGCGCTGGCGGCAAAAACCTGCCTGATATGCCCCATGGCCCGCCACGCCACCCAGACGGTGTTCGGGGAAGGCCGGACGGATGCCCGCATGATGTTCGTGGGCGAGCAGCCGGGCGACAGGGAGGATATTGCAGGCCGTCCCTTCGTCGGTCCGGCCGGGCAACTGTTTGACCGCGCCCTGCACGAAGCCGCAATCGCGCGTGATGACGCCTACGTGACCAATACGGTCAAGCACTTCAAATTCCGCCCCCGTGGCACCCGTCGCATCCATGAAAAGGCAGGGCGGGAAGAAATGGTGGCCTGCGCGCCATGGCTGGCGGCGGAGCGGCGGATCATCCGCCCGCACGTTCTGGTCATGCTTGGAGCCACGGCGGCATCCGCCCTGCTGGCGCGCGCCGTTACAATTGGTCGCGAACGCTCCCGCCCCATTTCGCTGGAGGACGGAACGACCGGCATCGTAACCGTGCACCCTTCCTATCTGCTCCGCATTCCCGATGAAGCCAGCCGTGCGCGGGAATATGCGCGCTTTGTTGATGACCTGCGTCTGGCGGCCACCCATCTCCAGCCCGCAGCGTCATAATGCCGCCACGAGGAAAGCCGATGCCAGATATGCGCTCGCGACACCATTACGTGATGCCAAGATGCGTTATGGATTGACACGCCCCCATGTCGCCGGAAGCCGTATATCGTGCCTGCAGACCTCAATTTTCTGCCCCCGTTCCTGACCCGTGTTTTCAGCGGAAAATATTTCCCCACCCTCCGCGCCCCCGGCTACGCACGGATGAGTGGCCTGAAATGGCTTTACGCCCCCACACCTGAAGCCCTTGCCTTTGCCATCCGCACCACGGTAGCGGCGCTGATGGCCCTGACCATTGCCATGTGGATGGAACTGGACGACCCGCCATGGGCGGCCATGACCGTATGGATCGTGGCACAGGGGTCGCGCGGGGAAAGCCTGTCCAAGGCGCGGTGGCGTCTGGTCGGGACCGCCATCGGGGCCATAAGCGCGGTTGTACTGGTCTGCTCGTTTCCACAGGCGCCATGGCTGTTCTTTCCCGCCATCAGCATCTGGATCGGCCTGTGCTGCATGTGCGCGACACTGGTGCGCAATTTCCGGTCCTACGCACTGGTGCTGTCGGGGTATACCTGCGCCATCATTGCGCTGGCCGCCACGCGCCAGCCTGACAACATCTTCATGATAACCATGTCGCGCACGACCTATATCGTGCTGGGAATCGCGTGCGAGACACTGGTTGCGGTCCTGTTCGCCCATAACCTTGCCGGGGCCGCGCGCAAGAACATGCGCCAGAAAATCCAGATGGCGCTGAGCAGCGCGACCGATGCCGTCGCCAACCTGCTGGCGGGGGATGACGCGGCGTTCATCCGCTCGCGCGCGCTGTTCGGCACCATTCTGGCCATCAATGACCAGATCGAGTTCAGCGAAGTCGAAATGGGACCGCACGGGCACGAAGGGGACCATGCCCGCGCGGCTCTCGCATCCGTGTCGGTCCTGCTGTCGCGCGGGCTGGGCATGATGGCGCGCATCCGGGCGCTGGGCACCACCAATGAACAGTTTACCGAAAGCTCGCTGCTCACGCGCACCTTCCTGCTGGGGGTTCCGGCGCGGCTGGAAAACGACAGCGAAATTCCCCACATACTGCACGACCTGCAGGATCTGCGCGGCGTGTGCCGCCAGCGCATCATTGATGCACTGACACACGAGATCAGCGCAGCCCAAAGCATCGAGACGACCGATGTGGATGACCTGCTGAACTGCCGCATCCTGCATAACGCACTGGACGAACTGCTGGGCGAACTGGAACAGGCGATACGGGAGTTCGATGCCAGCCAGCACGAAATCCGCGGCGATCATTTCCATTTCCGCATCGAAGCGCATCGTGACTTCAAGGAAGCCGCCTATAACGGTGTCCGCGCCGCCGTGGCGATCGGTGTCGCCGCCCTGATATGGGAAGTCACGGCATGGCCCAATGGCGTCGGGTTCATCACAATGGTAGCGGTGACATGCGGACTGTTCGCCACACGTGAAAACCCGGTGGTCGGCACCATGAACTTCCTGCGCGGCGCATGCTGGGCCGTGCTGGTTTCGGGCTTTCTGGTGCTGCTGTTCCTGCCCCGCCCGGCGGAATTCGAAATGCTGGCCGCGGTCCTCGCCCTGCCCATGATTGCCGGCGGCCTGGCCGCACGCAATCCGGCCACGGCGGGCGCTGCCGCATCCTACTGCCTGTTCCTGCCCAATCTGGTGGGGCCGGGCAATCAGACCCGACTGAACGAAATCGCCTATTTCAACGCATCCTTCGCGCTGCTGTGCAGCATCGGCTTTGCCGTGCTGATCTTCCGTGCGGTACTGCCCTTCAATAATGATGAAGAACGCTGGCGCATGCGCAACCGCACGCTGCATGACCTGCGCCATCTTGCATCGGCCCATCCCATGCCGCGCACCCAGTCGTGGATCGGGCGCAACACGGACCGTTTCTCGCGCCTGATCCGCCATGCGGGACCGGCGCCGACCCCCACCATCGAAGCCTATCTGCAGGGCACGCTGTCGGCCATGACCATCGGGCTGAACATCATCCGCCTGCGCACCGTGCAGGAACGCGGGCAGCTTCCCCCTGCCGCCGACCGGGCCATCGAACTGTTCCTGACCCGCATGTCCCAGTTCAGCGGGCGCTACGGACGCTTTGGCCGCACGGCGCGCGTGGCGCGCGGGGCCACACGTAGCCTGCGCCGACTGGAAGCCGGGGAAGGCAATATTACATCGCGTATCGAGATTACACGCGCCATTGCCTATCTGCTGGTCATTTCCTATGAACTGGGCGCAAACGCAGCCTTTCTGGATGCCTCCCAGCCCTATCGTGCCAATGACGCATCATAACGCCCTGTCATGACACATATGGCGGGAGACGGAGCCAATCATGACCCCTGCCCCCGCCAATGCCGCCCTGCGCGGTCATATTGTCACGTTTCGCGGCAATCCCTTCCTCATGCCGCCCGAAGACGCCCTGCTGGACGAACCCGACGGGCTGGTTCTGGTACAGGACGGACGCATCACGCATGCTGGCGCCCATGATGAAACGATTGCCCACCTGCCGCCGGGCATGCAGGTTACGGATTACCGGGGCTGCCTGATTTCCGCCGGTTTCGTGGATACCCATGTCCACTATCCGCAACTGCCCATGATCGCGGCCTATGGCGAACAGTTGCTGGAATGGCTTGAACGCTACACCTTCCCCACCGAACGTCACTTCTCCGATGGTGCGTATGCCGCTACGATCGCACGCGAATTCCTGCGCGGCCTGCTGACCTGCGGCACGACGACGGCTGCCGTCTACTGCACGGTTCATCCGCAATCGGTTGATGCGTTCTTTACGGAATCGACCCGTCTCGGCACGCTGATGATCGCGGGCAAGGTGCTGATGGACCGCAACGCCCCTGACTACCTGCGCGACACGGCCCAGCAGGGATATGATGAATCCCTGCGCCTGATCGAACGCTGGCACGGACGCAACCGGCAGCATTATGCCGTAACCCCCCGCTTTGCCCCCACCAGCACGCCAGAACAGCTTGATCTGGCGGGCGCCCTTCTTCAGCGCGACGATACCCTGTTCATGCAGACCCACCTTGCCGAAAACAGGGCGGAGGTGGCGTGGGTATCAGAACTGTTCCCTGACAGCCGTTCCTATCTGGATGTGTATGACCGCGCCGGTCTGGTCCGTCCGCGCAGCGTGATGGGCCACGGTATCTATGTGGATGAACACGATTTATGCCGCTGCCATGAAAGAGGCTGCGCGCTGGCGCACTGCCCCACATCCAACCTGTTTCTGGGCAGCGGCCTTTTCCGGCTGCATGATGTAACCGATCCCCGCCGCCCGGTACGCACGGGACTGGGCAGCGATGTAGGAGCTGGCACCAGCCTGTCGCACCTGCAGACCATGAACGAGGCCTACAAGGTCGCACGCCTGGGCGGAAACCGGCTGCACCCGGTACAGGCATTCTGGCTGGCGACGGCAGGCGGTGCGCACGCGCTGCATCTGGATGACCGCATTGGCATGGTAGCGGCGGGCATGGATGCGGATCTGTGCATTCTTGACCCGCGTGCGACACCCATACAGACGCTGCGCGCGGAAATGTGCGAAAGCACGGCGGACCTGCTGTTCACACTTATGATGCTGGGCGATGACCGCAGCATCCGCGCAACCTATGCAGACGGAAGACTGGTTCATGACCGCAACAGCGAAACAGCGATTTAGGGAAACATCACACGCGATGCAGTGGCGGAGAGGGTGGGATTCGAACCCACGGTACGCTTGCACGCACAACGGTTTTCGAGACCGCCCCGTTCGACCGCTCCGGCACCTCTCCAACTGCACGCGGTGATGCAGCGGCTTATAGGGGGCAGATGTAACGGGCGCAAGGGGTCTTTTTTGCCCTGTTCCACGCACCATAAAAAATATTGACCTGCGCCCCGCCACCCAGTAAAAGCCCGCATTCACCCCGCGCGGACGGGGAGCCGCTGCAATTGCGGCCAATATAAAAAAGCGACTGGGCCGTGTCGCCTGCACCCCTGAACCGGTGCCGCACACGCCAAGAGATCGGAAAGATAGATAGAGAATGTTTGCAGTTATCCGTACCGGCGGGAAGCAGTACCGTGTTTCCAAGGATGCCGTCCTGAAGGTTGAAAAGCTGGAAGCCGAAGCCGGCGCCACCATCACGTTCGACCAGGTCCTGGCCGTTGGCGGCGAAGGTGGCACGACCATCGGCGCACCGACCGTGGCAGGCGCCACCGTCACCGCAACCGTGATCGCGCAGGACCGTCTGGCGAAGATCATCATCTTCAAGAAGCGCCGCCGGCAGAACAGCCGCCGCAAGAATGGCCACCGCCAGCCGGTGACCGTGGTGCGCATTTCCGCGATCAACGCCGCCTGATCCCCGCCCGGTCATACAGGCCGGGCAGGTTTGATCAGAGATTTCAGTTTTAAGGAGTTCAGGCAATGGCACAAAAAAAGGCAGGCGGTTCGTCCCGTAACGGACGCGATAGCGCCGGACGTCGTCTTGGCGTCAAGAAGTTTGGTGGCGAAAGCGTCATCGCTGGCAACATCATCGTCCGCCAGCGCGGCACGAAGATGAAGCCGGGCGTGAACGTTGGCGTTGGCCGCGACCACACCCTGTTTTCGCTGGTTGACGGACAGGTGAAGTTCGAGCGCCGTGCAGAAGGCCGCGTGCATGTTTCCGTGCAGGCCCTGCCGCTGGCAGCCGAATAAGGCACGCGCCTTATCACTACGGGTTTTCCCGAATTGAGGGGGGCGGTCATTCTGGCCGCCCCCCTTTTTCGTATGATGCCGGGCAGCATTCTCTGGTATCATGCATGCATACGGGGCGCGCATTCAGGCCCCTACCGGATCGCAGGCAATGAAGTTTCTTGACCAGGCCAAAATCTATGTAAAATCCGGCGATGGCGGTGACGGTGTCGTCGCCTTCCGCCGTGAGAAATATATCGAATTTGGCGGTCCGGACGGGGGCAATGGCGGGCGCGGCGGGGATATCATCTTCGAAGCGGTTGATAACCTGAACACCCTGATCGATTTTCGCTACACCCAGCATTTCCGTGCCCGTAAGGGCGGCAATGGCGCGGGCTCCGACCGGACGGGGGCCGCGGCGGAAACGGTTGTCATCAAGGTGCCGATCGGCACCCAGATTTTCGATGAAGACCGCGAAACCATGCTGGGCGATCTCGACACGGCGGGCATGCGCCTGCTGCTGTGCCGTGGCGGGGATGGCGGACGCGGCAATGCCCATTACAAGACCAGCACCAACCGCGCCCCGCGCCGGGCGGACAAGGGCTGGCCGGGTGAGGAACGCTGGGTCTGGCTGCGCCTGAAACTGATCGCCGATGTCGGGCTGGTTGGCCTGCCCAATGCAGGTAAATCCACCTTCCTGTCCACCGTATCGGCAGCACGGCCAAAGATCGCTGATTACCCCTTCACCACCCTGCATCCGCAGCTTGGTGTGGTGCGGCTGTCGGTTACGGAAGAATTCGTCATTGCGGATATTCCCGGCCTGATCGAAGGCGCGCATGAAGGCAGCGGGCTGGGTGACCGTTTTCTTGGCCATGTCGAACGCTGCGCGGTGCTGCTGCACCTGATCGACGGCACGGCGGAAGACGTCGTCGAATCCTGGTGCACCATCCGCCACGAACTGTCCGAATATGGTGGCGGTCTGGCGGAAAAGCCGGAAATCATTGTCCTGAACAAGATCGACGCCCTCCTGCCTGAGGAAATCGACGAGCGCCGCACGGCCCTTGAACAGGCAAGCGGACAGACGGTGATGTGCATGTCATCCGTCGCGCATATGAATGTGGATACGGTGCTGCGCCAGTTGCAGGATTACGTAACCCGCAACCGCGCTGAAAAGGCCGAACAGGAAAAGGGGGAGATCCCCGCCACATGACGGATACCCCCCTGCCCGCCCTGCGCACCGCACGGCGCGTTGTCGTCAAGATTGGCAGCGCGCTGATTGTCGACCCGGCCGAAGCCGCCCCCCGGCAGGCATGGCTGGACAGCGTTGCCCACGACATCGCCAGCCTGCGCGCACAGGGTACTGAAGTCGTGGTCGTGTCTTCCGGCGCAATCGCACTGGCGCGCCATCAACTGGGGCTGACACGCCCGGTGCTGCGGCTGGAAGAAAAGCAGGCCGCGGCTTCGGTCGGCCAGATCCGGCTGGCGCAGGCATGGACCAATGCCCTGTCGCGCCATGAACTGACGGCGGCGCAGCTTCTGCTTACCCCCGATGATACCGAACACCGCAACCGGTATCTCAATGCCCGGGCCTCGCTCAACACGCTTCTGGCGCTGGGCTGCGTGCCGATCATCAACGAAAATGACGCCATCGCCACGACGGAAATCCGCTTTGGCGACAATGACCGCCTTGGCGCGCGCGTGGCGGAAATGATCAATGCGGACCAGCTTGTCCTGCTATCCGACATTGACGGGCTTTATACCGCCGATCCGCGCAATAATCCCGATGCCCGTCACCTGCCGGTCGTGGCCGCCCTGACCGACAGTATCGAAGCCATGGGGGGCGCACCACCGCCGGGCTATTCATCGGGCGGCATGCGCACAAAGCTCATGGCGGCGCGCATCGCCACACAGGCGGGCTGCGCCATGGCAATCGCCCGCGGTCAGGGCCTGCATCCGCTTGCGCGCCTGCGTGATGGCGCGCGCTGCACATGGTTTCTGCCCGCCCCCGATGCCCGTTCCGCCCGCAAGAACTGGATTGCAGGCAGCCTGACCCCGGCGGGTCATGCCGTGATTGATGATGGCGCCGTGCAGGCCCTGATAATGGGATCGTCACTCCTGCCCGCAGGCGTGACCGAAGTAACGGGCGATTTCGACCGGGGCGACCTGATTGCGGTGCTGGACCGGCAGGGCCAGAAGATTGCCTGTGGCCTTGCGGCTTACGCGGCGGATGAAGCCCGCAGGATCGCGGGACATCAGTCTGAACGGATTGAGGCCCTGCTGGGCTGGCAGGGCACGGATGAACTGATCCACCGGGACGATCTGGTGCTGTTTGCAAAAACCGAAAACACACCCAACTGCTAGGTTCCACCCGGACTAGTCGGCCCGGGGCGGCCAGCGCAGGGTTGGTTCCGTGCGCAGCCTGCGTTCTGGTGGCCAGACGGAAGCACGCACGGGCCGATTCGTAGCTACAGGCCCGGATTCAGCCCGTCCGTTACGGCTCCATTCCGACAGGCTGGGGCCATGATCCCCGCGCCTGTTGTCCTGCCCCCCTGCCGGAAGTTCGGCTTCAGGTGGACGGGGAACGTAGGGCCGCGCGGGACGGGGGGGCTGCGGTGACCAGTCATCCCTTTCCACCTCACCATACTGGCGGGTGCGCACGGGGTCGGGCTGAACCTGACGCTGTGGCGTGGCAGCCGGGGGCTGTGGCTGAACACGGGCCGCGCGGCGTTCATAGGCAGGTATGTCACGCTCTTCTTCCGCACCGTCACGGTCAGGCGTGACGGGAACGGGTCCGCCCCGTGGCGTTTCGGGCTCCCATACGGGCACGGACGGCGTAGGAGATGCCTGCATGGACGGACGTGGATCGAGCATGTCGGGCAACGTCTCGCCCGCGGCAGGCGGCGCGCTGTTCAGTCCCATCGCCATGACACGCAACTGGGCCTGAAGGTCGTCAAGCTGCACGGCCAGATTATCCAGCCGTCCCTTCACGCCAAATACCGCGAAGGGCACCAGCAGCCATACCAGAGCGAACAGCATGCCGCCCACCAGCAGCGCGGCCTGCGCCCATGGCGGCATCCATTGCGGGAAAAGGGACGACAGCATGTATCATGCGCCCTGAACTGAAGTTACCCGGCGGCACAGGCCCGTTGCCCGCGCCGCCAGACCATTACATGCCAAGCGCGCGGCGGTAGATGTCAAGCAGGGTTTCCTGCTCCTCCACTTCCGCGGGTTCCTGCTTGCGCAGGCGGATGATCTGGCGGATCACCTTTACATCAAACCCGGCGGACTTCGCCTCGGTAAAAATATCCTTGATGTCGCCTGCAAGCGCCTTGCGCTCTTCTTCAAGGCGCTCAACGCGTTCGATAATGCTGCGCAGGCGGTCGGCTGCGATACCGCCGACCGCGGCAGGCTTGTCGTCCGCCTCGAAATTGTCAGCATTCATGGCAGGTGTCTCCAGATATCGTGATTGTGCCGTTCCGCGCCCGCCGGCACATATGAAATTAATGTCACTAGGCGACGGGGTGGAACGGCGGGATTATCGCGCCGCTGTCCGATGGTCAATGCCAACTTGACAGCGCGAAGAAGCGGGCCGTAATCGGACGGCAGCAACAGGCCGCTTTCGCGTCATACCCCATTCATGCCGCATGCGTCCGCACGGCATGCACGATACCAGAGATCAGGCAGGAGGCCGACTTCCATGGCACATCTTCCCCCCGTTGATACCTTTGACTACATCGTTTTCGGCGGGACCGGAGATCTGACCATGCGCAAGCTGCTGCCTGCGCTTTACCACCGTTACCGCGATGGGCAGATCCCGGAAGATTCCCGCATTATCGGCACTGCGCGTTCCCCCCTTTCGCGGGCGGAATACCAGCAGCGCGCCCAGGCGGCGCTGGGTGAACACGTCAAGCCCGATGCGCTGGATGATGCAACGGTGCAGCGTTTCCTGAACATGGTGTATTATGTCAGCCTCAACGGGGCGGAAGCCGACAGTGACTGGCCCGCGCTGAAGACGCTGTTCGGTGATGCCTCGACATCCCGTATCCGGGTGTATTATCTGGCGACCTCGCCCGCGCTGTATGGCCAGATATGTGAAAACCTCAGCCGCGAAGACCTGATTACCGCGCAGTCGCGTGTGGTACTGGAAAAACCCATCGGCACCGACCTCGCCAGTGCGGAAGCGATCAATGACAGCGTTGGCCGTCATTTCCCCGAAAATCATATTTTCCGTATCGACCATTATCTGGGCAAGGAAACGGTCCAGAACCTGATTGCGCTGCGCTTCGCCAATCCGGTGTTTGAACGCCTGTGGTCGTGCGATGCAATCGACTATGTGCAGATCACCGCCGCCGAGACCGTGGGCGTGGAAGGGCGTGGCGCGTATTACGACCGCTCCGGCGCGCTGCGCGACATGATCCAGAACCACCTGCTACAGGTGCTGTGCCTTGTGGCGATGGACCCGCCCGTATCGCTGGAAGCCGATGCGGTGCGTAACGAGAAGCTCAAGGTGCTGCGCGCACTCAAGCCCATTTCCGCCGATGACGTGGCCATCTACACCTCACGCGGGCAGTACGCGCGCGGCACCATCGGGGACAAGACCGTTGGCAGTTATCTGGAAGACCTTGGCGAAGGCGTGACCAGCGAGACCGAAACCTTCGTTGCCCTCAAGGCGGAAATCCTGACATGGCGGTGGGGCAACGTGCCGTTCTACCTGCGCTCGGGCAAGCGCATGGCGGAAAAGTGCAGCGAGATCGTGATCCAGTTCAAGTCGGCCCCGTGGTCCATTTTCTCCAACCGGCCCGAACCCAACCGCCTGATCATCCGCATCCAGCCCGATGAAGGCGTGATGCTGTGCGTATCCACCAAGGACCCGACACCGACCGACAGCCTGACCCTGCGTGACGCGGACATCAATGTAGAGTTCGAGAAAGCCTTCAACATCCGCTATCCCGACGCGTATGAACGCCTGCTGCTGGACGTGGTGCGTGGCGACCCGATCCTGTTCATCCGCCGCGATGAAGTGGCCGCCGCATGGCGCTGGATCGATCCCATCCTGCAGGGATGGAAGGAACGCAAGGCCCCGCTCGAACCCTATGCCGCAGGTACATGGGGACCGGAAGGTGCCCGCAACCTGCTGTCGCAGTCAGGGCATCTGTGGCACGAGGACATGAAAAAATAATCCCACATGAATGATACAACACAGGCCACCCCACCGCGCCTGACCCGCAGGCGCGCGCCCCTCAGCCTGAAACAGCGCATCCTGCGCCGGGTCATGATGATCGTGCCCATGGCCGCGCTGGTTTTTCTGGTCGGCCGGATGGGCTGGCTGGATCAGGCTGCGGACAAGCTGACGTTTTCACGCACAAGCTGGTTCGACAATACCGCCGTAGTCGAGCATTTCCGCACCATCGTCACCCATAACGGCATGACATCGGACGCCAAGGACTGCCTGCTGTTCGTCATCAATGGCAACGACCCGCCAGACGCCACACGTCTGGAGGTTCTGGAAAAACATTCAGGCAAGTGCCCCGGAGACCGGAATACCCTGCCGCACCTGTTCACCATCCAGATCGACCGCCTTAACCAGACCGCCCAGACGGACTGGCAGTCGCCGGGAATGTTCCATCCCCTGCCCCGTTAGGCACATCTTTATCACGCAGGGTACGCCGCAGCGCACGAGCCCCATAGCGGATGGCCTCGCGTCCGGCGGGCAGGAATGAATAGAAGTTCAGGAAGCCATGCACCGTTCCCCGCCATGTCCGGGTTTCGGCATGGCTTCCGGCCCGCCGCATTTCCGCTGCGTATCCCGTTCCTTCATCATGCAGCGGATCGCACTGCGCCAGCGCGATGGTCGCAGGCGGCAATCCCGCGAGCGACGGAGCAAAAATCGGCGCCAGTTTCGGATCACGCAGGTCATCGGGCGTGCGGATATACTGCTCCGCGTACCATTCCATAAGCCGCGTCGACAGGACGTAGCCATGCGCATAGGCCTGCCGCGAAGGGACATCACGTTCCCCGAACAGGGACGGATAATACAGCAGTTGCATGGCCAGTTCGGGACCACCCGCATCCCGCGCCATCTGGCTCAGCACCGCCGCCAGCGTGCCCCCGGCGCTGTCGCCCGCCACCGCAATGGGACCGCCCCAGCGATGGGCTTCCCCCGCCAGCCACCGCAGCGCAGCCCAGCAGTCATCCACCGCATGGGGAAAACGGTTTTCCGGCGCCAGGCTGTAGGATAGCGACAGAACCGCGGCACCTGACTGCCGCGCCAGCCTGCAGCAGATCCCATGGTGGGAATTGAGCCCGCAATGCACATACCCCCCACCATGCATGAACAGCACCACGCCATGCACCCGGCCATAAGGCACGTATAAGCGGGCGGGCAGCAGGCGATCACGCCCCGGCGCGTGGCAATCCATCACACGCCGTACCTGTAGCGAGGACAGCGCCATGGGAAAACATGGGCGATCCAGCTTGCGGCGCAGGTCTTCCAGCGTATGGGGCGCTTCCGGCCTGCGGGAAGACAGCCACTTCATTCCCCCCAGCAGCACACGGGTCAGCAGGCCGGGGCGGGATGGGGTGGCCAGATCAGGCATGATGCACGTCGTACGGGACAAAACGGACATAAAGGGCGATAGCGGATGGCATGATTTCATTTATAGCTTGACGCAGCCCCCCTGCACCTCCAGTTTCCGCATGCCAGACGGTCGGACGGTCGCTGTCGCGTGGTTCTGCCATGTGATGGAGGAAAGTCCGGGCTCCACGGAAAAACGGTGCCGGCTAACGGCCGGCGGGGGCGACCCCAGGGACAGTGCCACAGAAAACAGACCGCCCTCACGGCGGTGTCCGTAGCAATACGGGCAGTGTTGGGGGCAAGGGTGAAACGGTGCGGTAAGAGCGCACCGCATCCATGGTAACATGGATGGCAGGGTAAACCCCACCGGGAGCAAGACCGAATAGGAACGGCGGATGGGCCGCAAGGCGCCATCGGGGGTTTTCCGCCCTGTCGTTCGGGTTGGTCGCGCAAGGTGTGTCGCAAGACTCATCGCAGAGGAATGACCGTCCCGCCCCTTCCGGGGCGGACAGAACCCGGCTTACAGACCGTCTGGTATTTACCCAATCCGCACCACAACGCGCGTAACGACAGCGTCGCACGCCGTGTTGTTAACAAGTATTACCCAAAAGAACAAAACATAAACCTGCCACAGCATCGCCATTTTATATGCAGATTGTGCGCTTTACCTGCCCGCACCTGTGTCTGTGCTGAATAACTGCGGTTTTCGGCCATCTTTCGCGCATCTTTAATTGACCGCCCATAAAATCCCATGTTATCCCATTCCTACACCGGGCAAAGGGCAGTCACCAGAATTCAGGCGTGACGGTCTGGGCTGAATACGGTCGGTTTCTGAAATACGTGCCAAGCAAGGGAGGGCATCGCGCAGCGTGAGTGTATTCCTGGGCACACACCAGAACCGGCTGGATGCAAAAGGACGGGTTTCCATCCCTTCCGCATTCCGCACGGCGCTGCGTGCCAGGGCCAAATCGGGCGAACCGCTTGCCATCCTGCGACCGTCCCATCTGCATCCCTGCCTTGAGGCATGGCCCGCCGATGCTTTTGCCGCACTGACCCGCCCGCTGGATGAGATGGATATTTTTTCCCAAGACCACGACGACCTCGCCACAGCGCTATATGCCGATGCGTACCCGTTCGAAGCCGACCGGGAAGGCCGCATCCTGCTGCCTGAAACCCTGCGTAGCCATGCCGGGCTTACCGATCAGGTGGCGTTCATGGGGCTGGGCCGCACCTTCCAGATCTGGGACCCGCAGGCCGCGATGGAACGCCGTCAGGCGGCACGCGACAGTGCCCGCCGTCTTACGGCCGGTCGTGGCACGGGCAGTGGGAGCGCGTCATCATGAACGCAGCTTTTCCCCCGCACGATCCGGGCCATGTGCCCGTAATGCTGGCCGAGGTCATGGAATATCTGGCCCCGCGTGATGGCGGGCGCTACGTGGATGGTACCTTTGGCGGTGGCGGCTATGCCCGCGCCATTCTGGCTTCCGGCAACTGCACCCTGTGGGGCATCGACCGCGATCCCGCGGCCATGGAGCGCGGCGCGGCACTCGCCCCTGCCTATCCTGATGGTAGCGGTGGATCACGGCTGCATATGCTCCATGGTGGCTTCGGGGACATGGCCGAATTACTGGCGGAAAACGCCATTACGGCGGTTGATGGAATCGTGCTCGACCTCGGCGTGTCGTCCTACCAGATTGACGAAGCCGATCGCGGATTCTCCTTCCGCATGGACGGGCCGCTGGACATGCGCATGGCCGATACGGGGCCCACAGCCGCCGATGTGGTCAACAACGCGCCGGAAGAAGAACTGGCCGACATCATTTATCATTATGGCGAAGAGCGCATGTCGCGCCGGGTGGCGCGCGCCATCGTGGCCGCCCGCGCCGAAGCCCCGCTGCTGCGCACGACCCAGCTGGCTGATGTGGTGCGTTCGGTCGTGCGGCCCGACCGTTCCGGCATTGATCCCGCAACCCGCACGTTCCAGGGGCTGCGCATCCACGTCAATGACGAGCTGGGACAGATCAGGCGCGTGCTGGAACAGGCGCCTGCCCTGCTGGCGCCTGGCGGGCGGCTGGTGGTCGTCTCCTTCCACTCGCTGGAAGACAGGCTGGTCAAGCAGGCCATGTCCCTTGCAGCCGGGCGCATGCCCGCCCCGTCGCGCCATGACCCGCGCGCCATGATGCTCCGCCCCGAGCGGACGCGCTTTACGCTCCTGACCGGACGCCCTGTTCGCCCCGGTGAAGATGAAACCCGCCGCAATCCGCGCGCCCGCAGTGCACGGCTGCGCGCGATGGAATGCACGGCTCCCCCAACCCCAGTATCGGAACCTGCCCGATGAGTCGGTTTGTTACGTTATTCTGCGCCGTCATGGCGGCGGTGTCTGGCCTGTTCCTGTATAACAAGAAGCAGCAGACAACCGCGCTGGACCACCAGATCGCCCAGATCGTGGGGCAGACGGAGCGCACGCGTTCACAAACCGCCATGTTGCGGGCCGAATGGGCCATGCTGAACCAGCCCGACCGGCTGGCAAACCTCGCCAGCCGCTATGACCGGAGCCTGCAGACCGTAGCCCCCGGCCAGTTCGTGCAGTTGTCCGCCCTGAGCAGCCACCTGCCCGCCGTCGGCAGTGCGCCGCATCATCCCGCGCCCGCCCCGCGCGCCGTCATGGTTGCGACCCTGGCAGCCGACCATGGCATGACGCCGGCACAGGCCGACGCCCCGGTGACGTCATCCCCCCGTATCGTCCCTGCTGTCAGCACTGCCATGGCAGCGCATGTGGATCATGCGGTTGCCACCGCTACGCCGCGCCATGTGGAAACACCGCGTGACACCCCGGTCAGGGCGATGGCGCAGAATGACGTACGCACGCCGCCGCATGTGGCGGCCCCTGAACATGTCCGCGCGCCGGAACGGGTTGCGGCGGTCGAACCGGCCCCTGTGGCCAGCAGCGTCCAGCATGACACTGTGGTGCCTGCCACCCGCATGCCCGCCTATCGCGTCCGCAGCCAGAACATTGCCGATGTGGCATGGCACCCGACGGCGGTGGCGCATATGGGAAGCACATCCCTTGGCAGCCCGCATGTCAGCGCCCTGCCGCCGCCGGTTCCCGTCAGCAACTGATTTTCCTTTCTACCGGCTTTCACGCCCGGAACGCGCATGAGCAACCCGATCCATGACCGAAATGGCAGAAGCGAGCAGGCTTCCCTCCCCCCGGGGGGAAGCCTGCGCACGCTTATGGCGCAGGACCGGATGCATGCGCGCCTGCTGTTTCTGGCGGGCGGGTTCTTCGTTCTTTTTTCGGCCATCAGTTTCAAGCTGACACTGGCCACGATCATCCGGCCCATGCCGCCACAGCAGCAGCAGATCGCGCCGCAGGTTCCCCCCATTCCCAAAAGCGACCCCAAGGGCATTATCGCGGGCGACACCGTCCTGCCGCAGGTTCACCGGGCATCGGTCATTGACCGCACCGGACAGGTGCTGGCCATGTCGCTGCCGGTGGCACAGGTCTATGCCAACCCGCTGGAGATGATCGACCCGACGGATGCGGCCCATAAGCTCAAGAGCGTGCTGCCAACCCTGAACGAGGCGGAAACGAAGCGCCGCCTGTCGCTGAACAAGCAGTTCGTCTATCTGGCGCGCGACATTACCCCCGCGCAGGAACTCGCCATCAATAATCTGGGCATTCCCGGTGTGTATTTCGAACCCGGAGAGCGTCGTCGCTACCCTATGGGCCGCGTGGCGGCACAGATTCTGGGCGGGGTTGATATCGACGACCACGGCGTGGCCGGGATCGAGCGTTATTTCGACAGGCGGCTGGACACTGACCGCACGCCGCTGCGCCTGTCGATGGATGTGCGCGTGCAGAACGTGGTGCATGATGAACTGCAAGGGGCCATGGACATGTTCCAGGCCATCGGCGCCTGCGCCATCGTGATGGACGTGCATACGGGCGAGATCATCAGCATGGTCAGCCTGCCCGATTATGACGCCAATGATTTTGGCAAGGCCCCCCCGGACTCACGCTTCAACCGGGCGGTGACGGGCATGTATGAACCCGGCTCGACCTTCAAGCTGCAGACCACCGCCATGGCGCTGCAGGAAGGGGTGGCCCATATCTGGGACCGCTTTTCCAGCATTCCCATCAAGATCGGCCGCTTCACCATATCGGACATGAAGTCCGACCATTTCGCGCCGTGGCTGTACCTGCCTGAAGTCATGGCCTATTCCTCCAACCCGGCGGCGGCGCATATCGCGCTGGATGCGGGGGCCGCGCGGCAGCAGGACTGGCTGCGGCATATGGGCTTTTTCTCCCGCGTGCCGGTCGAACTGCCGGAAGCAGGCCATCCGATCATCCCATCCCTCCATAACTGGGGCGTTTCAACCACCATGACCGTGGCGTTCGGCCATGGTGTGGCCGAACCCCCGCTATCCATCGTGCGCGGCACGGCAGCGACCGCCAATGGCGGCTTCCTGCTCAAGCCCACCCTGCTGGCCCATGACAGCGCACCTGCGGTGCCGGGAGCCGAACCGGCTGCATCCGACGCGGACATCCCGCCCGATGCGGAACGTGTGATCTCGGCCGCCAATGCGGATATCCTGCGTAAAATCCTACGCCTCGATGTCGTCAAGGGGACGGGGCAGAAGGCGGAATCGCCGGGTTACTATGTGGGCGGCAAGACCGGCACGGCGGAAAAAATCGGTCCGCATGGCGGCTATCTCAAGCACGTCAACGTATCGGCCTTTACCGGCATTTTCCCGATGAATGCGCCGCGTTACGCCATTTATGTCATGCTCGACAGCCCCAAGCCCACGGCGCAGACCCATGGCTGGACAACGGCGGGCTGGAACGCGGCCCCCACCGCATCGCACATGATCACGCGCATAGCGCCCATGCTTGGCCTGTTCCCCGATACGCAGCACACGGCAGCGATCGAGGCCGAACTGGCGATCCCGATGGAACCGGCTGTGCCGCGCGGCTATCGCGCGCTGGGACCGGATTACGATCCGGGCACCGCGCATCTGCACGAACATGACCATGAACACGATGCCCCGGCCCGTGCCGCACGCCACGCCCGCACGCCCCGTGATGCCACCGATACCGCGCAGATAACGGACCGCGCCCTGCACGCCCGCAACGACGTACGCCGCACACCCGCCCAGCACCCGCGCGACAGGGGATGAATGATGCACCTGCCTGAAGTCCTGCGCCATGCGGGGATGGACCTGTCATGCCTCGCCGGGGCAGAACACCTGAACATTACCGGTATTTCCGCTGACAGCCGCCACATTGGCCCCGGCATGATCTTCGCCGCGCTGCGCGGCACCCATCTGGATGGCCGGGCCTATATCGCGCAGGCCATGGCGGCAGGGGCTGCGGCGCTGCTGCTGGATACGGACCCGGCTTTCACCCCCCCCCCCGGCATAACCGTGCTGCGCGCGGATGACGCACGCCGGGCGCTGGCGCTGATCGCCCGTGCGCTGACACCCTGCCTGCCTTCACATATCGCCGCGGTAACCGGCACCAATGGCAAGACCAGCACGGTTGAATTCCTGCGCCAGATATGGACCCTGCAGGGCTTCAAGGCAGGCACGATCGGCACGCTGGGCGCCATTGCGCCCTGCCCGCTGCCCGATTGCGGCCCCGTGCTGACCACGCCCGACAGCGTGGGGCTTATGCACCTGCTGGATGCGATGGCCGAAGGGGGCGTAACCCATGTGGCGGCAGAGGCGTCCTCCCACGGGCTGGAGCAGCGGCGGCTGGACGGGCTCGCGCCCTATGTGGCCGGTTTCAGCAACCTGACGCGCGACCATCTGGACTATCATGGCAGTAGCGAAGCCTATCGCGGGGCCAAGCTGCGCCTGTTCGACACCGTCCTGCCCGAAGGCGGCATAGCGGCCATCAACGCGGATATGGACCCGACCACCTCCGCCGCCCTGCGCGATGTGGCGCTGCGGCGTAATCTGATCCTGCGCACGACCGGCACGCAGGGTGAGACGGTAAAGCTGCTGGAAGCACGTCCGACCCCCACGGGACAGGTGCTGCATGTCGCCACCCCCGCCGGACGGCGTGAGGTTACGGTGCCTCTGGTCGGGCGTTTTCAGGTCGATAACCTGCTTCTTGCCGCCGCCATGGCGGGGGAGACGGAAGCATCGGTAGACCATGCCATCGACCTGCTGCCGCGCCTGCATGGCGTCCGGGGCCGCATGGAGCGCGTGGCCGTCCTGCCCAGCGGGGCTGCCGCCTATGTCGATTTCGCCCATACGCCCGACGCCATTGAACGCCTGCTGCAATCCCTGCGCCCGCATACGCAGGGCAGGATCATTATTGTGATGGGTGCCGGCGGCGACCGTGACCGGGGCAAGCGTCCGGTCATGGGGGCGACCGCGACCCGCCTTGCCGACCGGGTGATCGTGACGGATGACAATCCCCGTTCGGAAACTCCCGCCGCGATCCGCGCCGACATCATGGCCGCCGCCCCCGGCGCGCTTGAAATCGGCGACCGTCGTCAGGCCATCGCCACCGGGCTGGACATGCTGGAAGCGGGCGACGTGCTTGTGGTCGCGGGCAAGGGGCATGAGCAGGGGCAGATCATAGGCCGGGAAATCCTGCCTTTTGACGACGCCACGGTAATCCGTGGCCTGACGGGGACTATATGACTTTGCTATGGAGCCGCGCGGACCTGCTGGCCGCGACATCGGGACATTTTCCATCCACCGTCCCATCCGATATCGCAGGCACGGGCGTTTCGATCGACACGCGTACCTTGCGGCCCGGTGATGTGTTCATTGCGCTGCAGGGGGAACGCAGCAATGGCCATGCCCATGTCCGCGCGGCGCTGGACGCGGGTGCGGCGGCTGTCATTGTCCATGAACGCTGCGACATTGCCGATCCGCGCATCCTGTCCGTTGCCGATACGCTGGTCGCCCTGCAGGACATGGCACGCTTTGCCCGCGCGCGTTTTGCCGGGCGCATGGTGGCGGTGACCGGCAGCGTGGGAAAGACATCGGTCAAGGACATGCTGCGTCACGCGCTGGAAGCCTGCGGGCCGACGCATTACGCCGTGGCGTCCTACAACAATCACTGGGGCGTGCCGCTTACGCTGGCGCGTCTGCCCGCCGGTGCCGCCTACTGCGTGTGCGAAATCGGGATGAACCATGCAGGCGAGATCCTGCCGCTGGCACGTATGGTGCGCCCGGATGTAGCGGTCGTGAGCACGGTTGCTTCCTCTCATCTGGGGCTTATGGGCAGCGTGGATGCCATCGCGCGTGAAAAGGCGGAGATCATGCGCACCCTGCCCCCCGGTGGCACCGGCATCATTCCCGCTGGCATAACGGGCGAGGACTATTTCGTGCTGAATGCCGCCGGATCAGGTGCCCGCCTGTGGCGTGCTGGATACGACGCCACCTGCACCGTAACGGTCGAAGTGACGCGGCATGACACGCAGGGCAGCGATCTGGACATCCGGTTGCCCGGCTGGCACGGGCAGGCCCGCATCAATGCGCCGGGACGCCACATGGCGGCCAATGCCATGCTGGCCCTTGCCGCGGCCGATGCCTGCGGCGCGGACATGACGCGCGCGGCAGATGGTCTGGCCACCTTCCGTCCCGGCACCGGGCGTGGCGCCATCACCCATGTGATGCACGATAGTGTTGCACTGCTCGACGAAAGCTATAATGCCTCGCCTGCATCCGTCCGCGCGGCACTTGACCTGCTCGGGCTTGTCGCAGCCGGTCGGCGGGTCGTCGTGCTGGGCGACATGCTTGAACTGGGCACGTTCGCGGGGCATGAGCATGCCTCCCTCCTTCCTGCTGTCCGTGAAAACGCGGATACTGTCTTCTGTTGCGGCCCGAATATGAAAATACTCTTCGACACCCTGCCTTCTTCCCTACAGGGGGGGTGGACGCCCGATTCCGAACTGCTGGCCCCCATCGTGCGTGCCAGCCTGCGCGCCGGTGACACCGTAATGGTCAAGGGCAGTCATGGCAGCCGGATGGACCGGATCGTTGCGGCCCTGCGGGCGGATACCGTGCAGGCGGGGCTGGCCTGATGCTTTATGACCTGTTCCAGCAGCATGCCACGTCCCATACTTCCGTGCTCAACCTGTTCCGCTACATCACCTTCCGTTCCGGCGCGGCGTGCATGACCGCACTGCTCATCAGCCTGTGTCTGGGCAATCCGCTGATTGCGCAGTTGCGTCGCATCCAGCGCGAGGGACAGCCCATCCGCAAGCTGGGTCCGGAACGCCACCTGATCGAGAAAGTGGGCACCCCCACCATGGGCGGCGTGCTGATCCTGCTTTCACTGTTCGGATCGACGCTGTTATGGGCTGACCTTACCAACGGATTTGTATGGGCGGTGATGCTGACCACGCTGGCTTTTGGCGCGGTGGGGTTCGCGGATGACTACCTCAAGCTGTCCCGCCGCAATACCGATGGCGTTTCCAAACGCATGCGGCTGGGGTGTGAGTTCTCGGCCTCGCTGATCGGGGGGATCTGGCTGGAAAGCCTCATGCCGCCCGACCTTGCCAATCATCTGGCCTTCCCCTTCGTCAAGGACCTGCTGCTGCCACTTGGCTATGCCTTTCCCCTGTTCGCCATGATCACGATTACGGGTTTTGGCAACGCGGTGAACTTTACCGACGGGCTGGATGGACTGGCCATCGTGCCGGTTATCGTCGCGTCCCTGGTCTTCGCACTGATTTCCTACCTTGTCGGCAACCATATCTTCGCTGACTACCTGCAGCTTCATGCCGTACCCGGCACGGGGGAACTGGGGGTATTCTGTTCGGCATTGGTGGGTGCCGGACTTGGTTTCCTGTGGTTCAACGCACCACCCGCGGCCGTGTTCATGGGGGATACGGGATCGTTGGCGCTTGGTGGGGCGCTGGGTGCCGTCGCCGTCGCCGTCAAGCATGAACTGGTGCTGTGCATTGTGGGCGGCCTGTTCGTGGTGGAAACATTTTCCGTCATCATTCAGGTGTTCTGGTACAAGCGCACCGGACGGCGCGTGTTCCTGATGGCCCCGCTGCACCACCATTTCGAAAAAAAGGGCTGGGCTGAATCCAAGATCGTAATCCGCTTCTGGATCGTATCCATCGTGCTGGGGCTGTGTGGTCTGGCCACGCTGAAACTGCGTTGAACGGCTCTTTTCCTTCTACCCTGTTCGCGGGCTACCATTACGGGGTGGCGGGACTGGGCCGTAATGGCAACGCAGCCGTTGCCGCACTGCTGGCCATGGGGGCCAGCGTGCAGGCGTGGGATGACAATGCCAGCGCGCGCGCCGCGCTACCCACCCATGAACGGCTGAAGATCGCCCCCTTTACCGGCATGCTGGGGCTTGCCGCCCTTATCCTGTCCCCCGGCATCCCGCACCGCCTGCCCGCGCCGCACCCGCTTGCGACCATGGCGATGGAAGCGGGCGTGCCCATCGTGTCGGATGCGGAAATCCTGTTCCGTGCCGTCCGGGCGGCAGGCAGCCGCGCACGTTTTGCAGGCATCACCGGCACCAACGGCAAATCAACTACTACCGTGCTGCTGGCCCATATGCTGGAAAGTGCTGGCGTGCCCGTGGCTGTGGGGGGCAATCTGGGGCCAGCCGCCCTCTCGCTGCCATTATTGCCCGATAACGGTGTCTATGTGCTCGAAATGTCGTCCTACATGCTCGAACGGCTGGAACGGCTGCATTTCGATGCCGCCTGCCTGCTGAACCTGACGCCCGACCATCTGGACCGTCATGGGGACATGACCGGGTATGTCGCGGCGAAACTGCATGTATTCGATCACCAGCATCAGGGCGACCTGGCCGTGCTGGGGGCCACGCTGCCCAATCTTGCCGACCTGCACCGCAGGCTTGCCGCATGCCACGCCCGTATCGCATACATCAGCGGCACCGATGTCGCGCAATGTGACCTGTACTGCACCACCACGGCATTATGTGACCAGCAGGGCGTCATCGCGGATCTACGTCCTGTCCATGACCTGCCCGGCACCCATAACCGTGAAAACGCGGCAGCGGCGAGTGCCATGGCGCTGCATCTGGGCGTGCCACGGACGGCGATAGAACCCGCGCTGGTATCGTTCCGCGCACTGGATCACCGGCAGAAAGTGGTGGGAACCATTGATGGCATCCGGTTCATCAATGACAGCAAGGCCACCAACGCCGATGCGACCGCCCGTGCGCTGGCCTGCCATGACCGGATGATCTGGATTGCGGGCGGCATCGCCAAGGCAGGCGGCATCGAGGATCTTGCCCCCCTGTTCGACCGCATTGCCCTTGCCCTGCTGATCGGGCGCGATGCCCCTGAACTGGCGCGGACGCTGGAACGCCACGATATTCCCTGCCGTATTGTCGATACGCTTGAACGCGCCGTGCCGGATGCGCTGGAGGCGGCACGCACACTGCACGCGGATGCGGTAATGCTTTCACCTGCCTGCGCCAGTTTCGACCAGTTCAGCGGGTTTGAGGAACGTGGAGCGCACTTCGCGGCCCTCGTGCGCGATCTGACAGCGCATGCAGGCGGAAGTCTTCGCCCATGAGTGGCCTGTCGCGCATAAACACCTCGCAGGCGGCGCGATGGTGGCGAAGCATCGACCGGGTCACGCTGATATGCGTCGGCATCCTGATCGGCTTTGGCTACATCCTGATGCTGGCGGCAAGTCCGGCGGTGGCGGTGCGTATCGGTGCGTCGCGCGACATGTTCATTTTCAAGCAGGTCTGCTTCCTGCTGCTGGCGGCGGGCATTGTCATCGCCACGTCGTTACTGTCCCTGCGCGGGGTGCGGATAGCCGCCTGGGTGGGCTTCGTGCTGGCGCTGGGGGCTACGTTCCTGACCCTTGTGCATGGGATCGAGATCAAGGGCGCGCGCCGGTGGATCGCGCTGCCGATGATGTCGGTCCAGCCATCGGAATTCCTCAAGCCCTGTTTTGCCGTTGTCACGGCCTGGCTGCTGACGGTGCGTAAGGAGCGGCGGTATTTCCCCGGCCTGCTGGTGGCGTTCGGGCTGTTCGGGGTCGTGCTGCTGCTGCTCAAGTCGCAGCCTGATATCGGGATGCTCAGCGTCATCACCACCGTTTTCCTGACCCAGCTTTTCATCGACGGGCTCAGCCTGTTTCTGGTCGGTGCAGGGGCCGCCAGCATGGTCGCGGCGTTCATCGGGGCCTATATGGTGTTCCCGCATGTGCGTTCGCGCGTGGAACGTTTCCTGCATCCCGCCGTGGGCGACCATTACCAGATCGATACCGCCCTGCGCGCCTTTGGCAATGGCGGGCTGCTGGGGCGCGGGCCGGGTGAAGGCCGGGTGAAGGACCTGCTGCCCGATGCGCATGCCGACTTCGTATTCGCCGTGGCGGGTGAGGAATTCGGCATGCTGATATGTCTGTTCATCATCGGGGTGTTTGCCGTAATGGTCATCCGCACGCTGCTCAAGCTGCTGCGCGAGAACGATCCGTTCATCGCGGTGGCCACGGCGGGACTGATGACGGGGTTCGGGTTGCAGGCTTTCGTAAACATGGGTTCGACCCTGCACCTGATCCCGACCAAGGGTATGACCCTGCCGTTCATTTCCTATGGCGGATCGTCCGCCATGTCGGTCGCCCTGACCATCGGCATGGTTCTGGCACTGACCCGCAGCCGACTGGGCGAAGGCCGGTTCGGACAGTTCGGGCAGGCCCCCTCTTCAAACCGGAAAGTACCGTCATGACCCGTCACTGCATTGCTGTCGCGGCCGGAGGGACCGGTGGCCATTTCTTCCCTGCCGAAGCCCTGTCCTGCGAACTGGTGCGACGGGGATATGACATCATCCTCATGACCGACCGCCGCGCGGGCGTGCGCGAAAGCGGCATATTCGCAAGCCGCCAGCAGTTTGTCCTGCCCGGCGGCGGCATTGCGGGACGCGGTGCAGTCCGGGCCGCGCGCGCGGCATTCGCGCTGGCACGGGGCACGATGCAGGCGCGGCGCATACTGGCGCGGCTGCGGCCATCCGCCGTCATTGGCTTTGGCGGGTATCCTTCCGTTCCGCCACTGCTGGGGGGCAGCCTGCTGCCACGGGCCATACGGCCGATGCTGTTCGTGCATGAAGGCAACGCTGTTCTGGGCAAGGCCAATGGCTTCCTGGCGTCGCGCATGGATGCGATCGCGACCTCCTTCCGCCTTGTCGCGGGGGTGCCCGCCGCCATTCCCACCACCCTTACGGGCATGCCGGTACGGCCTGACATCGCGGCACTGGCGGGAGAAGGGTACAGCCCGTCCAATGGGGTCATAAACCTGCTGGTCTGGGGCGGATCGCTTGGCGCGCGGGTGTTCAGTGATGTCGTGCCCACGGCCCTTGCTGCCCTGCCCCCTGCCCTGCGCGCGCGGATTCAGGTGACACAGCAGGCACGTGCGGAAGATGTGGCGCGTGTCAGCGCGGCATACGCCACGGCGGGAATTCCCGCCCACGTCGCGCCATTCCTTGATGATGTGCCCGATCGCCTGCGCACCGCCCATCTGGTCATTGGCCGTGCGGGCGGGTCGTCGGTTGCGGAACTGACCGTGGCGGGGCGTCCGTCCCTGCTGGTGCCGCTGCCCATCGCGGCCCGTGATGAACAGGGCGCCAACGCGCAGGCGCTGAGCGACGCGGGGGCTGCATGGATGATCCGCCAGCCTGATTTTACCGCCCCCGCCCTGACCGACCGCCTTACCGCCCTGCTGGGCGACCGTGACCTGCTGGCCCGCACGGCACAGGCCGCGGCCAGCCTTGGCCGTCCCGATGCCGCCACCCGTCTGGCGGACATGATAGAAGCACGCTTGCCTGAGCAGCCCCGCACCGCTTAATTCCCGCTGCGCGATTACGGAGACCCGGTTACATGAGAGCCCTGCCCCTTTCCATTGGCACCATTCATTTCGTCGGCATTGGCGGGATTGGCATGTCCGGCATTGCCGAAGTGCTGCACATGCTCGGCTACGTGGTGCAGGGTTCCGACATTGCGGAAAACGCCAATGTCCAGCGGCTGCGGGCCGCGGGCATTCCCGTGACCATCGGCCATGACGCGGCCAATCTTGGCAATGCGCAGGTGGTGGTCACATCCACCGCCGTGCAGCGCGACAACCCCGAAGTCGTGGCCGCGCGCGCACGGCTGATCCCGGTAGTGCGCCGGGCGGAAATGCTGGCGGAACTCATGCGCCTGCGCTGGTCGGTCGCGGTTGGCGGCACGCATGGCAAGACCACGACAACCAGCCTTGTCGCCGCAGTACTGGAAGCGGCGAAACTTGATCCCACCGTCATCAATGGGGGCATCATCGAAGCCTACGGCACCAATACCCGCATGGGCTCGGGCGACTGGATGGTGGTGGAGGCGGATGAGAGCGATGGCTCCTTCCTGCGCCTGCCCTCCGTCATTACGGTCGTGACCAACATGGACCCCGAGCATCTGGACCACTGGGGCACGGAAGAGGCCATGCAGGCGGCCTATGACCAGTTCGTGTCCAACATCCCCTTCTACGGCTTTGCGGTCCTGTGCATCGACCATCCCGCCGTGCAGCAGATGATCCCGCGCCTGTCGGACCACCGGATCATCACCTATGGTTTTTCCCCGCAGGCGGACGTGCGCGCGGAAAAGGTCATTACCGACAAGCTGGGCGCGACGTTCGAGGTCGTGATCACCAACCGCAACCGCAACCGTTCCCGCCGGGCGGGGCCGTTCCGCCTGCCCATGCTTGGCCACCATAATGTGCAGAACGCGCTGGCGGCGATTGCTGTCGGCACGGAGATGGAAATCGACGACGCGACCATCCGCTCCGCCTTCGCCGCGTTCCGTGGCGTCAAGCGCCGCTTCACCCGCACGGGGGAAACCGGCGGCATTACCGTGATCGACGATTACGGCCATCACCCCGTGGAAATCGCCGCCGTGCTGAAGGCGGCCCGGCAGGCGGGCGCGGGCAACGTGATCGCGGTGGTGCAGCCGCACCGTTATTCCCGGCTGCAGACCCTGTTCAACGAATTCTGCACCTGCATGAACGATGCGGGCACCGTCATCATCGCCGATGTCTATGCGGCGGGCGAACAGCCGATTGATGGCATTGACCGTGACGCGCTGGTGGAAGGACTGCGTGAACGCGGGCACCGTTCGGTCGTGCCCCTGCCCGGCCCGGAACATCTGGCGGAAATGATCAACGCCATCGCCCGCCCCGGTGATTTCGTGGTCTGCCTTGGCGCAGGCAGCATCACCAATTGGGCACAGGCGCTGCCGGGTCAACTGGCGGAACTCCAGTCCGGCACGCATGCAGCCCCCGCCCAGAAGGCGGAAGCCCATCAATGAGCGAGACGCCCCCTGCCATGTCCGCCCTGCCCCCGTGGGCGCGGGTTCTGGATACGGATGAATTCCATCCCCGTGGCCGCCTGACCGCGCAGGCAGCCCTTGGCCCGCGCACATGGTTCCGCGTGGGGGGACCGGCGGAGCTGCTGTTCCAGCCCGCAAGTGCGGAGGATCTGGCGCAGGTCCTGCGTCGCCTGCCGCTGGAGGTGCCGGTGCTGGCGCTGGGCGCGTGTTCCAACGTAATCGTGCGCGACGGCGGTGTGGACGGGCTGGTGATCCGTCTCGCACGCGGCTTTTCCACCATCACGCGCGATGGGGATGGCCTGATCGCGGGGGCCGCCTGCCTTGACATGACCGTTGCCGAACATGCGGCGGAAGCGGGACTGGCCGGGCTGGAATTCCTTGCGGGCATTCCCGGTTCCATCGGCGGTGCGGTGGCGATGAACGCGGGGGCCTATGGTTCGGACATGGCAACCGTCCTGGACTGGGTGGAGGTTGTCACCCGCGACGGAAGGCTGCTGCGCCTGCCTGCCGCATCGCTGGATTTCGGGTACCGCCATGCCACCCTGCCCGCACATGCGGTTGTCGTGCGCGCGCGGCTGAACGGGATTGAAGCTCCGCCTGCCGTCATCCGCCAGCGTATTGAGGAAATCCGCGCGGCGCGTGAAGCGGCCCAGCCCGTACGCGCCCGCACCGGCGGGTCCACCTTCCGCAACCCCGCTCCGGACGAATCCGACCGCAAGGCATGGGAACTGATCGATGCGGCGGGCTGTCGGGGCCTGCGGGAAGGCGGCGCGCAGATCAGCGAGAAGCACTGCAACTTCATGCTCAATACGGGGGATGCCTGCGCGGGCGATCTGGAGCGGCTGGGCGAAACCGTACGCAGGCGCGTGCATGACCATACGGGCGTTACCCTGCGCTGGGAAATCAAACGAATCGGTCGCCCTGTCACCAATGGAGAATGCGCATGACCCATCGGAAGATTTCCGTCCTGATGGGCGGCCTGTCCGCCGAGCGCGAAGTCAGCCTGAACAGTGGTCGCAACGTGGCAGACGCCCTGCGGGGTCTTGGTCATACGGTGCGCTGCATCGATACCGGCACAGACCTGCTGACAATCGTGCGTGACCTGCATGACCACAGGCCCGATGTTGTCTTCAACGCCCTGCATGGCCGCTTTGGCGAGGACGGCTCCATTCAGGGCGTGCTGGACTGGATCGGCATTCCCTATACCCATTCCGGCGTACGGGCATCCGCCACGGCCATGGACAAGGACGCCGCGCGGACGGTTTTCGCCGCCGCCGGCCTGCCGGTGGCGACAGGTCGGGTCATGACGCCCGCCGAACTGGAACCGGCGGACCCGCTGCCCGTCCCGTATGTGATCAAGCCGTTGAATGAGGGCTCGTCCGTCGGGGTCGAGATCATCCATCCCGGCAGCAACCGTCGCGCCATGGTCGCGCAGTCATGGTCATTTGGCACGCATATCCTTGTAGAAGAATTCGTGCCGGGTCGGGAACTGACCGTAGGCGTGCTGGAAGACCGCGCGCTGACGGTTACGGACATAACACCAGCGGGCAATGGAACCGGTTTTTACGATTATCAGGCCAAATACGCCGCAGGCGGATCATGCCATGAACTTCCGGCGCGCATTCATCCCACGGCCTTCGCGCAGGCGCGTGAACTCGCGCTGGCCGCGCACCGCGCACTGGGCTGCCGGGGGGCGAGCCGCACGGATTTCCGCTATGACGACACGACGGACCCGACCGGCCCCGGTCGTCTCGTGATTCTGGAAACCAATACCCAGCCGGGCATGACGCCGACCTCGCTCCTGCCTGAACAGGCGGCGGCATGTGGCATAGATTATGCCGCACTGTGCCAGTGGATGATCGACCACGCGACCTGTCGTACATGAAACGACCGACTGACAGCAGCCATCGCCCTTCCCGGCTTTCGCTTTTCCTGCGCAAGCAGAAACGGCTGCTGCGTCCATTGCTGGTCCTGCTCGTGCTGGCCGGGATCGTAGCAGGCTGCGTCACGGCATTCCGGCATTTCGGGTCGGACACCCGTTTCGCGCCCCTGCGCGCGCGCGTCATCAACATGCTGCCGCTGCGTATTACCGAAATCGACGTGACGGGCTGCGTGCTGACCAGTGAAACCGCCCTGCAGGAAGCGCTGGGCGTGCGGACGGGTGATTTCATCCTTGGATTTTCCGTCACCGCCGCGCGCAAGCGGATCGACGACCTGCCGTTTGTCGATCATTCCGTGGTGGAACGGCATCTGCCCCACACCATCATCATCCATCTGTTTGAACGCCGTCCGTTCGCCGTGTGGCAGAATCACGGCCATTTCTCCCTGATCGACCGCGACGGCAATCCGGTGCGTGACCAAGGCATGACCGGCAAGGATGCTGAAGCCTTCATGCAACTGCCGCTGGTCGTGGGGCCGGACGCGAACACAGCCGCCGCGGCGCTGATCGATGAACTGTCCGCCCAGCCCGAAGTACGCAGCCATGTGGTGGCCGCCGCCCGCGTGGGCCAGCGCCGGTGGAACCTGACCCTGCGCAACGGCACGACCATCCTCCTGCCCGAAGGACAGGAGGTCGCGGCGCTGAAGCGACTTGCACAAATGCAGGAAAACATAAAAATACTGGACCGGCCGGTCATCGCCATAGACATGCGCCTGCCTGACCGCCTGATCATACGTGAAAACCCCGCTGCCCCATCCGGCGACACGGACCGGGACAAAGGCGACACGCAACCGCAGGCGGCCCCTACGGGGGATCAGGCACCTTCCGCGCCATGGCTTTTACCTGATGCCGGTTCAAGACGGAGGCGGGCATGACATATCCAGTGCCGGGGCCGGTGAAGACGGTTCTTCCCACCCCACGCACATCCACACCGGGCGCGCCGGTCCCGGCCCTTCGCGCGGAGGGCAGGCCCGCGCGGACATCACGTTCCCGTCAGGCCACCGCACTGGTGCCGGCGGAAGAACGCGCCCCCGCGCGCAGGCTGCGTACGGGACCGTTCAGCGTGCTGGATATCGGTTCCACCAAGATCGTGTGCCTGATCGGACGCGGCGAGCCTGACAACACCATCCGGATTCTGGGCCACGGCTGGCGCCGGTCGCATGGCGTGCGGTCGGGCGGGATCGTGGACCTGCGCGAAGCAGAAAGCGCCATCCGCGCCGCCGTGGCCCAGGCGGAGGACATGGCGACGGAACGCCGCGACTCGATTTTCGTCAACCTGTCCTGTGGCCATCCCGAAAGCCGGCATATCAATGCGCGCTGGCCCATCGGCGGGCGCGAAATCACAAAGGGCGATGTCAGCCGCATCATCGCTGAAGGCCGGCTGCGGGCAGTATCGGAAGGGCGGTCCGCCATCCATACCCTGCCGCTGGATTACGCGGTTGATGACACGCAGGAAGTGCTCGACCCGCGCGGGCACCTGTGCGACCTGCTTTCCGCACGCCTGCATGTCATTGATGCCAATACGACCGCCCTGCGCAACCTTGAAGCCGTGCTGTCGCGCGTGGAACTGAATATCGAAGGCATGGTCTCATCCCCCCTCGCCTCCGGCCTTGCGGTCATGAACGAGGATGAGCGCAATCTTGGCGCGACGGTTGTGGATATGGGTGGGGGCACCACCTCCATCGGCGTGTTTGGCGAAGGGCGGCTGCTGCATACCTCCACGATTCCCGTGGGCGGGCTGCACATCACCCGCGATATCGCCCATGGACTGTCCACATCCATCGACAATGCCGAGCGGCTGAAAACCATGCACGGGTCGGCCGAACTGCTGGCAGGCGACGATCACGATCCGATCCTTGTGCAGCTTATTGGTGACAACGACCATCATTACGTCAGAATTCCACGTGCAAGAATTGTCTCGATCATCCATCCGCGTGTGGAGGAAACACTGGAAATGGTTCGGGACAGGCTGGAAATGGCGGGCGTCGGCCCCGCATCGGACGGGCGCGTCATCCTGACGGGGGGCGGATCGCTGCTGGAAGGGATCGGGCCGATGGCCGCGCGCATCCTGAACCGTCAGGTCCGCCTGGGCCGTCCGCGCCGGATCGTGGGGCTGCCGGAAAACGCGGCGACCTGGCCCATGTTCTCCACCTCGGCGGGGTTGCTGGCATGGGCGGCGGGTGCCGCTGATGAGATGGGCGAACCCGACATACGCGACGTACGCCCCGCCGGGCTTGTGCGACGTTTTATGGATTTCATACGCGAAAGGGTATGACATTGTGTCAAAACCCTTTATTGTACTTTAGCCGTTAATATGCCAGCCCGCATACCCCAAGCCATCGGGAGCCAAGCATGACCCTCAACCTGACCATCCCGCAGCAGAATCATTCCGATTTTACCCCACGCATCACGGTGATCGGGGTTGGCGGCGGTGGTACCAATGCGGTGGACAACATGATCCATTCGCAGTTGCAGGGGGTGGAATTCGTTGTCGCCAACACTGATGCCCAGCAACTTTCGCACAGCAGCGCCGACCGCCGCATCCAGCTTGGCCCGCATCTGACGCAGGGCCTCGGCGCGGGCGCGAAGCCCGAGATCGGTCGTGCGGCGGCGGAAGAGGCATGCGATGAGCTTTCCCGCCACCTTGATGGCGCGCATATGGTGTTCATCACCGCAGGCATGGGTGGCGGCACCGGCACGGGCGCGGCCCCCGTCATCGCCCGCATGGCGCGCGAGCGTGGCATCCTGACCGTGGGCGTGGTGACCAAGCCCTTCACGTTCGAAGGCGGACGCCGCGCGAAATCGGCGGATGCGGGCATTGCCGAACTGCAGCAGTTTGTCGATACGCTGATCGTCATCCCGAACCAGAACCTGTTCCGGCTGGCCAATGAGCGCACAAGCTGGAAAGACGCCTTCAAGATGGCGGATAACGTGCTGTACATGGGCGTACGCGGCGTGACCGACCTCATGATGGCGCCGGGTCTGGTCAATCTCGACTTTGCCGATATCCGCACCATCATGGCCGAAATGGGCAAGGCGATGATGGGCACCGGCGAAGCCGAAGGGGAAAACCGCGCCATCGCCGCCGCCGAGGACGCCATTTCCAACCCGCTGCTGGAAGATACATCCATGGCGGGCGCGCAGGGCCTTCTCATCAACATCACCGGTGGCGAGGACCTGACCCTGTTTGAAGTGGATCAGGCCGCCAACCGCATCCGTGAGGAAGTGGCCGAAGACGCCAACATCATCTTCGGTTCCGCCATTGATACATCGCTGAACGGGCGCATCCGCGTATCCGTGGTGGCGACCGGTATCGACAACCCGCCTTCCCGCGCCACGACCCAGCCGCCGCAGCAGCCTGAAGCCGCAGCGGCCCCGCAGGCGGCCCCCGCCGCCGGGCAGCAGCAGGCGGGCGCACCGACTGCCGCAGCACCGGCCCAGCCGACCACGCCCGCACCGGCGTCACCCGCTGCCGCCCAGCCGGCCGCCGCCACCGCGCAGCAGCCTGCGGCCCCGCAGGCCCCTTCCCCCAACGCGGTCCCGCCGCAGGTTGCACAGGCACAGCGTAGCGCTTCCCCGCGCTCGCCCCTGTTTACGGAAAGTGCGAAGGCCCCCGCTGCCGAACCGCAGCCCGCACCGCGCAGCCTGTTTGGAATCGTGACCGGCGCGCTCCGCCGCCATTCCTCCCCGCCGCCGCAGCACGAAGCGCCCGTGCGGAACGAACCCACCGCAGCCCCGCAGCAGGCCGCGCCACAGCAGGTACAGCCGCAGCCACAGCAGCCTGAACAGGCCGCCAGCGGCAACCCGACGCCGGATGACGGGGGGCTGGACATTCCCGCCTTCCTGCGCCGCCGTTCTTCATAATTCCTGTTCCACGCGGCCTGTTTCATGACAGGCCGCGTGTCCTTGCCGATAGGTAACAATAGGCAATAATCCTTGACTGTCCGAACGGGCGACAAGGCAGTAGCATTACGTCATGCCATCTACTGCGAGTTTTCCCACCCTGCCCTCAAGGATACAGGCGATGAACGCCGCATTGCCGCAGACAGGCGCTACCCTCATGCCTTCCCCCCAACATGACGGGCAGATGCAGCATACCCTCCGCCAGCCGATCCGTAGTGTTGGCACGGGCCTTCATACCGGCGCATGTATTGAACTGCGCCTTTCCCCTGCACCGGAAAATACCGGCATCGTATTCCGACGCACGGATATGGCCCTGCCGCCCATTACGGCACGCTATGACGCGGTGGTTGATACGCGGCTCAGCACGGTGCTCGGGCACGGCACGAACCCGCCGCAGGCTGAACGCATCGCCACGGTAGAACATCTGATGGCCGCCCTGTCCGGCTGCGGCATCGATAACGTGTTCATTGATGTAAACGGCCCGGAAATCCCGGTTTTTGACGGTTCTGCCGCCGAATTCGTCTTCCTGCTGGAATGCGCGGGCATCACGCAGCAGGCCGCCGCGCGCCGGAACATCTACATCCGCCAGACCGTGCGCGTGGAAGACGGCGACGCCTTTGCTGAACTTTCACCCACCACCCAGCCTGGCCTGTCGATTGACATATCGATAGATTTTCCCGCCGCGGCCATCGGCCAGCAGCGTTATGGGGCGCAGGTAGATGCCGCCCTGTTCCGCAGGCATCTGTGCACGGCGCGCACCTTCGTTCTGCAATCCGAAATCGACCACCTGCATTCCGTGGGACTGGCCCGGGGTGGCTCGCTTGACAACGCCATTGTCGTTAACGGGGATAATGTACTGAATCCGGCTGGCCTGCGCCATGCGGATGAATTTGTCCGGCACAAGGTCCTGGATGCGATCGGTGACCTGTATCTGGCCGGTGGGATGATCCATGGCCATTTCCGGGGTCATAAATCGGGACATACCCTCAATAACCGCCTGCTGCGCAAACTGTTTGCAAATCAGGAAAACTGGCGCACGACACGACCGGGCACCCGCACGCGCCTGCCCCAGATCAAGGCCGCATGATGGGAAGGGGCGAAATCCGCACGCGGAGACTTCACCCGCACCCGGCGCATGATATAAAGCTTCCGTAACTGGAAGAGCCGGCATGTTCGTACGCAGATCACGATATACCCCACAGCTATCGCGTAGTACCCGCCACATGGCGCGCTGGATGGCGTTCCTGCCCGCAGCGTGCATGCTGGCGGCGTGCGGCAACAACGCCAGCAGCATCAACGAACGTGCGCCCCGCGTCGGTTCGGCCGAAACGCTGTACAATAACGGCGTGGATGCCCTGCGTTCGGACCGTTTCCTGCTGTCGGTCAATCAGTTCGATACGTTGCAGCGCAACTATCCTTACTCGCCCTACACGGCCAATGCGCAGCTTATGGAAGGCTACGCCAACTACCTGCTGAACAAATATCCCGAAGCCGTGCAGCAGCTTGACCGCTTTCTGGAGCTCCACCCCACCAGCGCGGATGCTGCCTACGCCTTCTACCTGCGTGCGTTATGCTATTATGAACAGGTCGCCGACGTGCAGCGTGACCAGCAGGGCACGGTCGAAGCCATGGACGCGCTGGAGGAAGTCATCACCCGCTTCCCGCAAAGTCCGTACGCGCGTGATGCGCAGCTGAAAATCGACCTGTGCCGTGATCATCTGGCGGGTAAGGAAATGCTGGTGGGCCGCTATTACCAGCAGCAGAATGACTATCTCGCCGCCGCAGGACGCTATCAGCGCGTGGTGCAGGATTTCCAGACAACCAACCACGTGCCCGAGGCACTGGAACGGCTGGTTGAAGTCTATCTGGACATGGGACTGCTGGAACAGGCGCGCAAGACCGGATCGGTGCTGGCCTATAACTATCCCAGCAGCAAATGGTATCATGATGCGTATGACCATCTGCGCGCGCATAACCTGATCAAGGGCGTGGATGGCAAGGACCACAAGCAGGGGCGCAACGTAATCTCGCGGGCATGGCATTCGGTTTTCTGATTTCCGCCAACGACGTTTGCTGAACAGGAATCCTGCATGCTGACACAGCTCTCGATACGGGATGTGGTCCTGATCGAAAAACTGGATCTGGCGTTCCCGCCCGGACTGACCGTGCTGACGGGGGAAACCGGGGCCGGAAAATCCATCCTGCTGGACAGTCTCGGCCTTGCACTGGGGGAACGCGCCAGCGCATCGCTGGTGCGCGCGGGTTGCGAACAGGCCAGTGTCAGCGCCTGTTTTGAAATTACCCCCACCCACCCGCTGCATACCCTGCTGAATGAACAGGGCATCGTGCTGGATGACGTGCGCGAGCCTGTCCTGCTGCGCCGTGTCGTTACGACTGACGGACGTTCGCGCGCCTATATCAACGACCAGCCTGTCGCCGTAAGCCTGCTGCGTCGCGCCGCGACCCTGCTGGTGGAAATACAGGGACAGCATGAACAGATGGGGCTGGCCGATCAGGCCACGCATCTGGACCTGCTGGATGCCTTTGGCGTGGCCCCCGCCCTGCGCGGCCAGACGGGTGGAGCATATCGCAAATGGATCGAAGCCACGGCGGAACTGGCTGCGGCCCGAGCCGAAATGGAAAATGCCGCGCGGGAGGAAGACTGGCTGCGTCAGGCGGTGGAGGATCTGGGCACACTCGCCCCGCAGGAAGACGAGGAAGCCCATCTGGCTGGCCTGCGTCAGGCGCTGCAACAGGGGGAACGCCGGGCGGAAGCCATATCCGCAGCCCTTGCCGACCTCTCGCCGCGTGACCGCCGCGCCCCCGGCCCCGCATCGGCGCTGCGTAACGCCAGCCGTGCGCTGCAACGACTGCTGCCAGCACCTACCGACCTGAACCCGGACGCCATAGGGGCGGATGAACAGGCAGCCGCACAGGAAGCCCTGAACGCGCTGGAACGGGCGGAAGAAGCGCTGGCCGAAGCCGAAAGCCTGCTGTCCCGCCTTGCATCCGATGCACAGGCCGAACCACGCCTGCTGGAACAGACGGAAGAACGCCTTTTCGCCCTGCGCGCCGAAGCCCGCAAGCATGGCGTATCGGTGCCGGAATTGCCGGGCCTGCTTGCCGCCTTCACCGATCGGCTGGCCGCGCTGGATTCGGGCAATATCCGGATCGAGACTCTGGAAAAAACCGTGGCCGAAACCCGCGCCGCGTTCGAAGCCGTCGCCCTTGAACTGACGGGGGCCCGTGAAAAGGCGGCCCGCAGGCTGGAACAGGCCGTCATGGCCGAACTGAAGCCGCTCAAGCTGGAACGCGCCCGCTTTATCGTCTCCCTTGTGCCGCTGGAAGCTGAGGCATGGAATGCACGGGGCAAGGAACAGGCGTCTTTCCTGATCGCGGCCAATCCGGGCCAGCCGCCGGGACCATTGGCCAAGGTGGCGTCCGGTGGTGAACTCTCGCGCCTCATGCTGGCGCTCAAGGTGGTGCTGGCCGGTCGGTCGGCCATTCCCACGCTGGTATTTGACGAAGTGGATTCCGGTGTGGGCGGGGCCACGGCCTCCGCCATCGGGGAACGGCTTTATACCGTGGGCCGCAGCGTGCAGGTGCTGGTAGTGACACACAGCCCGCAGGTTGCCGCGCGTGGTGACGCCCATCTGCGCATAAGCAAGAGTGTGAGCAAAGGCCGGACGGAAACCCACGCCGCCCCGCTGGACGCGCAGGCCCGGCGCGAGGAAATCGCCCGCATGCTGTCCGGCGACACCATTACCCCCGCCGCGCGGGCCGCGGCGGACAGCCTGCTGAAAGGGGACTGACATGCCCCCCCTCGCCCCCCTGCAATCGCTTACGGAACAGGCCAGAATCCTGCTGGCTGATGCCGCCGCCACCGAACAGGACGCACACCATGCAGCACGCCTGCTGGAACGTCTGGCACAGGTGCTGCCTGCACTGGACGCCGCCTATCACCAGAATGATGCGCCCGCTGTCGATGATGCCACCTACGATGCGCTGCGCAGGCTGAATACCGAACTGGAATCCCGCTTCCCCGGCCTGCACCGCGCCGACAGCCCGACCGCACGGGTCGGCGCACCTGCTAGCGGCCCCTTCCACCGCCACCGGCACATGGTGCCGATGCTCTCGCTCGATAACGTTTTTTCACGCGAGGAATTTGACAGCTTCGTCAGCCGTATCGCCCGCTTTCTTGGCCTGACGGATGAACATGCCCACCAGCTTGCCTTTGTGGCGGAACCCAAGATTGACGGCCTGTCCATCAGCCTGACCTACGAACACGGGCGTTTCGTGCGCGGGACCACGCGGGGTGACGGGACGGAAGGCGAGGATGTAACGGCCAACCTGCGCACGATGGGCGATGTGCCTGAACAGCTACCTGCCCCTTTCCCCGATATCATCGAAATCCGGGGCGAGGTTTTCCTGTCCAAACAGGCATTTCTGGACCTGAACGCGGCACAGGAACGCGCGGGCGACAAACCGTTCGCCAACCCGCGCAATGCCGCCGCAGGGTCGTTACGCCAGCTTGATCCCAATATTACGGCCAGACGCCCGCTATCCCTGTTTGCCTATGCCGCCGGTTTTTGCAGCGCGCCGCTACCCGCGACCCATTATGCCTACCTCCGGCAGCTTGAGGACTGGGGTTTCCGGATCAATCCGCTCAACACGCAGGTCTGCAATGCGGCGGATGCCGAATCCTTCATGGAACGGCTGACACGCGAACGTTCGGCGCTGGACTATGACATTGACGGCATTGTCTACAAGATCGACGACCGGGCGCTACAGGACCGCCTCGGCTTCGCGGGACGTGCGCCGCGCTGGGCGGTAGCGTGGAAATTCCCCGCTGAACAGGCGATAACACGGCTGGAAGCCATCGACATACAGGTCGGACGCACCGGCGCGCTGACACCGGTGGCATTCCTGCAACCCGTCAATGTGGGCGGCGTGATCGTGACCCGCGCCAGCCTGCATAATGAAGATGAAATCACGCGCAAGGACATCCGTATCGGCGATCTGGTGCATATCCAGCGCGCAGGCGACGTGATCCCGCAGGTGACGGGTGTTGTCCTGCCGCGCGATGGCGAGCGGGAGCCCTACGCTTTTCCCCATATCTGTCCCGTCTGCGGTGCCCATGCCGAACGCCCCGAAGGCGAGGTCGTATGGCGCTGTTCCGGCGGGCTGACCTGTCCGGCGCAGGTGGTGGAACGTCTGAGCCATTTCGTATCGCGCGATGCGTTCGATATCGATGGCCTTGGCGACCGCACGATTACGGAATTCCATGAACTCGGCTGGCTGCGCACCCCGGCCGATATTTTCCGCCTTGAAGCCCATGAAACCGAAATCGCCAGTCGTGACGGCTGGGGCAAGGTTTCGGCCCGCAACCTTGTCACCGCCATCGCGGCAAGGCGCACCATTGAACTGTCACGGCTGATCTATGCGCTGGGTATCCGGCGCATAGGCATCAACAATGCCCGGTTGCTGGCGCGGCATTACCATTCGCTGGCGAACTGGCGCGAGCAGATGGAAAAGGCAGCCATAATCGGATCGGATGAACGGCTGGAACTGGGTTCCATCACCGGAATCGGCACGGCCATCGCCGATGAACTGGTCGCCTTCTTTGCCGAGGAACACAACCGTACTACGCTGGATGACCTGACCGCACAGCTTACGCAGGTTGTGGACGAGGAAATGGTGGCCGAAGGCGCACTGTCGGGCAAGACCATCGTCTTTACCGGCACGCTGACGACCATGACCCGCCCCGAAGCCCGCGCCGTGGCCGAGCGTCTGGGCGCCAGGGTCTCGGACAGCGTATCGAAAAAGACGGATCTTGTGGTGCTGGGTGAAAAAGCGGGCTCCAAGGCCCGCAAGGCCGCCGAACTGGGCGTCGCCACCATGGATGAAGCCGACTGGCGCACACTGGCTGGCATGCCGCCCGTGACGGCGCAGGAATGACGCACGCGGGTCGGGGCCGCATGGCTGTGGATGCGGCCTTGCATGTCTGTGTCGCGTAACGTTTACTGTCATATCGAACCAGTCATGAAGTAGCAGGAGCAGCCGCACGGGACCGACACGTCATGATGCCGCGATGGGATGCGGCATGGATTATCAGGGGGATAATATTTTATGACAGTTTCAGGACCGCGGGGGCGGTTACTGACAACGCGCCGGGGCCTGCTGGGCATGGCCGGGGCAGCCGGGTCCGGCCTGCTGCTGCCACGTCACGCCACGGCGGCGGACCAGCCCGCGTGGCGCAGGCCGCTGGCGGAATCGGATGCGGTCATTGCCTTTGGCCATACGGGGCCGATTACCGATGGTGGCTGGTCCATGGTGCATGACCGGGGTGTGCAGGCGGTGCGCAGGGCCTTCCCGCGACTGCGTACGATCTATGTCGAAAGCGTGCCCTATTCCGCCGACGCCACGCGCATTTTCCGCCAGTTCGTGGCCGAAGGCGCGCAGATGGTGTTCGCCACTTCGGAATATGGCGATTTCATCAAGGACGTGTCCGACCGCGCGCCCGATGTCGCCTTCATGGAATGTGACGGCAACAACGTAACCGGCAATCTGGGCTGGTATTACGTGGCGCACTGGTATGCCAGCTACATCATCGGCATTGCGGCGGGGCTTATGACGCGAACCGGCAAGCTGGGCTTTCTGGGGTCGTTTCCCATTCCTTCCGTCTATGCCAGCGCCAATGCGACGCTGCTGGGCGCGCAGTCGGTCAATCCATCCATCACGATGCAGGCCATCACCATCAACGCATGGTTCGACCCGCAGGCGGCCACGCAGGCGGCGACGGCGCTGGCCGATAACGGATGCGACTTCCTGTGCGGGATCATGGATGAACCCGCCTATCTGCGTGTGGCCGTGCAACGCGGCCTGAAGGCCGCGATGTGGAATACCGGCATGCTGAACTACGGGCCGGAAGCCTATGTCAGTTCCGTATCGCTGGATTTCAACGATTTCTATGTATCGCAGGTGCGCGACCTTCTGGCGGGCACATGGCAGCCGCAGGGGCGGTTTCTGACACTGGGCCACGGCGTGGACCGCGATGCCTGGGGGCCAAGCGTGCCCGAATCCGTAGCGCGCCAGGCCGATGACATGCGTACGCGCATTCTGGCGGGGTATGTCCCCTTCACCGGCCCGATACATGACAATCACGGGCGGCTGCGCGTGCCTGCTGGCGTCACGCCAAGCGATCTTGACATCTATCACAGCGATTGGGCTGTGGCGGGAGTATCCGGTCTTGAATAAACCGTCCAACCCGAACGGCAGGGCGCCGGGCACACCGCCTGTCCTGCAACTGCGTGGCATCGGAAAATTCTTTCCCGGCGTAATCGCCAACAAGGACGTGGACCTTGATGTCTGGCCGGGTGAAATCCATGCCCTGCTGGGTGAGAACGGGGCCGGCAAATCGACGCTGATGAACGTCGTGACCGGCATCTACCAGCCCGAGGAAGGTGAAATCATCCTTGACGGGTATGGCCAGACCTTTGCCTCTCCACAGGAAGCGATCAGGGCCGGGATCGGCATGGTCCACCAGCACTTCAAGCTGGTGGAAGCCTTCACCGTTGCGGAAAACATCCATCTTGGCTGGGACGAGGCCCCGCGTATCGCCTCCCCCGCCGTGATGGAAGCGCGCACGCAGGAAATTTCGGAGCGTTTCGGCTTTCCCGTCCGCCCCGATGCCCGCGTATGCGACCTGTCGGCGGGGGAACAGCAGCGCGTTGAAATCCTGCGCGTGCTGGCGCGCAAGGCCCGGCTGCTGATCATGGATGAACCCACAGCCGTCCTGACACCGGAGGAGACGCGCGAGCTGTTCCGCGCGCTGCGCGCGTTCCGGGCGCAGGGCAATGCCGTCATCATCATCAGTCACAAACTGGACGAGGTGATGGAGATTTCGGACCGCGTGAGCATACTGCGCGGTGGCCGCAAGATCGGCACGTTCAACACGGCGGACTGCAACCCGTCCATGCTGGCGGCGACCATGGTGGGGCGCGACATCGTGCGCCGCGACATGCGGACCCGACCCGAAGGGGCGGCCCCCATCGCACCGGAACCGATCATGCAGCTACGCCATGTGAGCGTGCGCGACGACCGCGGGGTGGAAACCCTGCGCGATGTCAGCCTTGACCTTCATGGCGGTGAGATCCTTGGTATCGCGGGGGTTGCGGGTAATGGGCAGCGCGAACTGACCCATGTGCTGACCGGCCTCATGGCCCGCACCTCGGGCGAGATCCTGCTTGATGGCGCGCTGGTGGACCGGGCGGACCCCGCCCTGTTTGCCGCAGCAGGCGTAGGCCACATACCCGAAGACCGGCTGCGCAGCGCGCTGGCCCCATCGCTGTCCATTACGGCCAACATGGCGCTGCGTGAATATGCCCAGCCACCGATTGGGCGGCACGGGCTGTATGACGCCACGGCGGCGGGTGCGCTGGCGCACGATATCGCCGGACTGGCGCAGGTGAACATTCCTGACTTCGCCATGCCGATCCGCAATCTGTCGGGTGGTAACCAGCAGCGTCTGGTCGCGCGGCGCGAAATCCGTATCGCCAGCCGGGTTCTGGTCGCGGCCTATCCCGCGCGCGGGCTGGATATCGGGGCCATCGCCACCATGCTGGGTTATCTTACGGACCTGCGCGATCAGGGGGTGGCGGTCGTTTTCATATCGGAAGATCTGGAAGACCTGCTGAATGTATCGGACCGGATCGGGGTCATGTTTCATGGTCGTCTCATGTCGGTGATCCCTGCCGCGGGCGCGGATATCGCTACAATAGGAATGCTGATGGGTGGCCGCGAACCGGCTGACATACAGGCGGGAGCAGCACAGTAATGGCAACACGTGCATTCCAGCGCCTGCCCACCGCCCCGGCCGGGCGCATCCTTATGCTGCGGCTGGTGGCCATTATCCTGTCGCTGTTCATCATCGCCTGCGTGCTGGCGCTATCGGGGCATAGCCCGCTGATGCTGGCGGAACTGATCATACATTCCACCCTCGGGTCGCGCTTCGGGCTGGAGGATCTGGCCCTGTTCATGTGCCCGCTGCTGCTGACCGGCGCGGCTGTTACCGTGTGCGGCACGATCGGGTTGTGGAATATCGGCGCGGAAGGACAGTTCTACGCCGGCGCCATTGCCGCGACGGGGGTGGCCCTTGGCGTGCATGGCTCCGCCCTTGCGGTTCTGCCACTCATGACCATTGCCGGTATCGTGGGGGGCATGGCGTGGATTACGGTACCCACGCTGGCGCGGGCCTATGCGGGGGTGAATGAAATCATCACCACCCTTCTGCTCAATTTTATCGCCTCCCTCCTGACCTATTATCTTACGACCGGGCCATGGCGGGACCGGATCAGCGGGGCGCAGGTTTCGACACAGCGGATTTCGGTCTCCATCCCCGAAATGTGGGGAATCGTGCATTGGGGCTTTCCGGTGGCGATCGTGATCGTGATCGGACTGGCGCTGGTGCTGTCGCGCACGCGGTGGGGGTATGAAATCCGTATTGGCGGCGCGAACCCGGAAGCCGCGCGCTATGCCGGGATCCCGGTCAGGCTGCGCATCATTTCGGTCATGCTGCTTTCCGGCGGTCTGGCGGGGCTGGCTGGCATGTTTGAAGTTGCAGGTACCGTGCACCGGCTTCAGGGCGGGATGGCCAATAATTTCGGTTATCTGGGCATTGTCGTGGCGGTGCTGGCGCGCGGGTCGTGCCTGAACGTGATCCCTGCCGCGCTGCTCATGGCCCTTATCCTTGATTCGGGCATTGTCATGCAGACCCAGCAGCTTTCGGCTTCGGTCATTCTGGCCATTACCGGGCTGATTCTGTTCATGATCGCCATTGGCGACGAACTGGCCCATTACCGGCCGCTGGCCCGGACAACGCCACGGGGTACTGCGGCAGGGAGTAAAGTATCATGATCACGCTGCTGACAGGGATGCTGGCCACCGCCGTTCTGGCCGGTGGCGTTCTGGCGCTGGCCGCCCTTGGCGAAGTGCTGGCCGAACGGGTGGGCGTGACCAACCTTGGTGTGGAAGGGCTGATGGCCCTTGGCGCCGTCAGCGCGGTCATTACCGTGTTTTCCTTCCACTCCCCATGGGTGGGCCTGCTGGTCGCCATAATGGTGGGGGCCGTGGGGGGCATGGTTTTTGCCTTTGGCGCCGTGGTCATGCGGGCCAATCAGGTACTGTGTGGTCTGGCCACGACCTTCATGGGGCTGGGTCTGTCCACCGCGCTGGGGCACAATTATGCCGGACAGCCGGTTGATGCGACATTCGGCCATGTGACCATTCCGCTGCTATCCGCCATACCGGTGATCGGGCCTGCGTTTTTTGCGCAGAATATCCTGATCGTGCCCATCTATGTGCTGCTGCCTGCCCTTGTGCATTTTGTGATGTTCCGCACGCGCCACGGCCTGAACATGCGCGCGGTGGGTGAAAACCCGGCTGCGGCGGATGCGGCGGGCATACCGGTCATGGCCATGCGGTTCTGGTACGTAACACTGGGTGGTGCGATGGCAGGCATGGCAGGCGGTTACCTGACCCTGACCTATGTGCCGGTCTGGTCGGAAGGCATGGTGGCGGGACGGGGATGGATCGCGCTGGCACTGGTGATCTTTGCAGGGTACCGCCCGATCATTGTTACGCTGTCGGCCCTTCTGTTCGGGCTGGTCACGGCCCTGTCCTTTGTCGGGCAGGCCCATAACTGGCCCATTGATCCGGCCTTCCTGAACATGCTGCCCTATCTGGGGACGATGGCGTTCATCATCGTGCCTGTCGTGGTGTGGCACCGCATGCGCCGGGTCATGGCGGCCCCGGCCGCGCTGGCCCAGCCCTATTACCGCGACGTGCGCTGAGGGGCTGTTTCAGTTCCCATGCAGCACACGCGGAGAAGGATTTCCTGATCCGCGACAGGGCATGGCGGGGCGAAAAGCCCCGTCAGACCCCACTGGTCGCACATGGAGACAGCATGATCGGTTATAAAGCCTGCATCACGGGCCAGTACCCTGACCGTGGTGCAGGACATCGGCTGAAATCCGGCGCGCGTAACCTGCCGAATCAAGGCTGTCTGGAAAAATGGCCAGTAGCTTGAGTTCATCTATGTAACGCGCAAGCTGGGTTTTAAGGTCGTTGCCGACAGGGCTGATCCCCAGCACTTCGTGACGCATCATCTGCAAGATTTCGTCCTGGCGCATGCCTTCCACCCTGCCATCCAGCAGGGTCGCGGCCTCGGCCATATGGGTGGGCAGCCAGTGCGCGGCATTATACAACGCCAGCACGAGGGCTACGGCAGCAGATGGGGTCTGTTGCAGCAGATCCGTCGCGACACCCAGCGCAAGATTGGTGCGCCGCGCATACAGGCCGCTGACGCTATTGACCAGTTCGACCAGATCCAGCGCCCGATTGCCCAGCAACTGCCATGCCAGCGGATCATGCACCGCCACGGCATCAACACTGCCCGCCATCAATGCATCATCAATCTGGTCGGGCGGCATGATGATCCAGTTCGGCGCAGTATCGGGATTAAGCCCCTTGCGCCGCAGGATGACGGAAAAGAACAGCCGGTCCGCCATGTCGGCGTTCAGGACCGCAATCCTGCGCCCGGCAAGATCCTCGATCTTGGCAAGCCTGAGCCGCCGCCGTGTCAGCAGGCGGAACGTGCCTGCCTGCAATCCCATGACCAGCCGGGCCGGCAGGTCCGCATTGGCCTGATAGGCCTGCAGCCATGTCAGCACCGGGGCGACGGCGGCCATGCAGCGCCCCGCCTGCAGATCGGCTATGGCGTCACGCCCCGTCTGCGCGCCGGTGCGCAGGATGACATTCAGCCGATACTGCGAAAAGAAGTCCTGCCTCAGCCCGACATTATAAAGCGTTGAAGCCGCGGCATTGGGCCATGACAGGGTCAGGTCATGCGGTTCGCCATCCAGCAGGGCGTCATCGCGCCGGACAAGACGGGCCTGCTGGCGGCTTTGCACCCATTGCGCCCCGACAACGGCGCAGCCTGCCCCGACCAGCAACGGCATGACCGCGCGGCGTAGCAGGCGTGGCGGCTTCGCGTCCGTGTTCCCATCTACCATTGGCTGCGGTTTCTCCTGATCTGCGAAGGTCTTACCGTTCTTTTTCCCGGCATGGTCTCCCTTATTTCCCTTTTTGAAAAAAAGTTCAAAAGGGGGGTTTACGCCCCCCCATCACTGTGGCTATAAGCTGCTCAACGCTGATCCCGAATAGCTCAGTTGGTAGAGCAAGCGACTGTTAATCGCTGGGTCGTAGGTTCGAGTCCTACTTCGGGAGCCACCTTTCCTCAAAATCAGTTTACGCATGTCGGTTAGGGATTTCCCCTATCTGGCCGGTGCGTTTTGTCGTGTACGCATGCTGACAACGGACCGGCAAGGACATCGCCAGCCGCGAAGCCCATGCACCGACTGCATGCTATCGCAATGCGTGGCGATACTGTTGGACTGTTGCAGTTTGTTCAGGACGCGCCACAACGCCGTGCGACGGACATGATGACTTATCGATAATAACCGAGGGCGCTTGTCGGCCTGCTCCAGAGCAAGGGTCCCTGTGCCTGACTTCAAGCGAACTGACGCACCGACATGGCATAATCGGAATGCAGATTCATTGCAGGGCACCAGCGCGGCTGACCACGCCGGTCGCCAGCCTGTCCTAGCGGAAATCAGCCCTGAATTTTGTTACCGCAGCCTGTGCGCAGGCTTCATCCTTGTCACCACCCGGCGCACCCGAAACCCCGATCCCACCGAGCACGGCATTATCCGACACCCGGCGCAGCGTGACCCCACCGGGCACAAACAGGACTTCCGGAATTGTATTGAGCGCCCCATTGGGCGGCCCACCTGCCTTGGCGGCGATCAGTTCGCTGGTGGTGTTCAGGTTGAAGGCCAGACCATAGGAATAAGCCGTATAGGCCTTGCGATAGGAAACGGATAGCGACTGCAACGGCACGCTATCCCCCTTGATGACGGCCTGCTGATGGCCTGTTGTGTCCACCACCGTCGCGGTGACGGAATACCCCTGCCCTGCGCAACTCCGCACAGCTTCCGCCGCCAGTTTTTCAGCCGTGCTCCAGTCAAGCTTGGGCGTAATGACGATATGGCCCTGTGCATGGGCGGATGCCGACATGCCCAGCCCCATGAAAGTCGCCGCACACCATAGCTGCCAACCGGATTGCACCATGCGCCCATTCCCTGCCCTGAAGGGAGCATGATGCAGAACCGTAAGAAAAAACCGCAACAGCAAAAGCGCCCGTACACATAATAGTGCCCACCCCGGCACGATGGAGCCGGGGCGGGTTCAGACCCTTACAGACCCAGCGTGCGCCGTAATCCCGCACAGTAGGCATCCATGAACCGGCGTGACAGTTCAGCCTCCGGCACGAACATGTCGAACACATGGTAGGCTCCGGGCACGACCATTACCTCCGTCGGGACGCCGGACGCCATGAGACGGCGGGCATATTCCAGATCCTCGCACAGGAACAGGTCCATCGACCCTACCCCGATAAAGGTGGGCGGCAGACCGGACAGATCCTTTGCCCGCGCGGCGGCGGCATAGGCGGACGTATCGTCACCCCCCGCCGCACTCCCCAGATAGGCTTCCCATGCGTATTTATTGGCCGAACGGGTCCAGACAAATTCCCCAAAATCCGGCGCAGGATCGACTTTCGTGGCCGTGCGGTCATCCAGCATGGGATAGATCAGCAACTGATAGGCCAGCCTGTATTCCTTGCGGTCACGCGCCATGAGGGCGAGTGCGGCACTCAGGCCGCCGCCTGCACTTTCACCCGCAACGGCTACCTTGTCTGGGTTGATGCCAAGCTGGGCGGCATTATCGTTCATCCATTTCAGGGCTGCATAGCAATCCTCGATCGCACCGGGATATTTGACCTCCGGCGCCAGACGATAATCGACGGACACGATCACAAAACCCATACGGCTGGCCAGAACCTGGCATTTGGGGTCATCGACCTCCGGATGGCCGGAAACCAGACCACCACCATGGATATAGACCATGGCGGGTGCATTCGGCTGACGCTTGCGCGGGCGATAGACAAGCACACGCACATCCGGCGCGCCCTTCAGGCCGGGCACGTATTCTTCCTGCACTTCCACATCCGGCAGGGGCTTGCCTTCGATCAGCCGCACGGATGTCATGAAGATTTCGCGCACTTCCGGCAGCGATCGCCCCGACAGGCCATCGAAAGAAGGCATCTTTTCCAGAATTGGCAGAAATTCGGGATTTACGACATTTTTGGGCATAATCAACAGAGTCCTCTTTTATCACAGGCAGCCACACGGGACGCCCTGATGCACAGGACCCTCACGCACGGAGCCGTGAACAACCATGATCGACATCAAATAATATTAGATACATTTGAATATAAAATATAAACATATAAGATTATCCCATCAAATATATTTAAAAACAAAATCATATTAAATATTTATAGGATACATTTGCGCCATTTATATAATAATATGCGAATCAATTTATGAATGAATACAAGGCATGTTATCGAATTATCAGAATTATCCATTCATTTATGATGATGAATTTTTCACATACGCACTGATCTGTTTTGTTTTTACCAGCACAACAAGAAGTAAAAAATAAATATCACAAGAATATCCGGCAGCTATCCATCACGCGGAATATGTAACGCACGATCTGAACCAGTGCTGCTGCGTGGCGTTCTATCCCAACGCAAGAACTCCGCAGGCCATTTGTCGCCGGAAGCAGAAACAAAAAGGCACAAAGAGCAGGAATATTCTTACATAACATATACTTCATGCAACTAAACAAAAATAAACCTTCCATACGGATTTTTTATATATAATATGCGCAGACTATAAATACGGAAGGATCACCATTGTCAGACATTACGGCGCTTATTCCTGATGTCGTCCTCTTTGTTATTTTTCCATGGGGGCTGTGGCGGCTGCTGAACCGGACAATACCGATTGTTGTCCTGCCCATCCTTCTGGGTATCGGGCTGGCCGTAATGCATGCGCCGGTGCAGGAACTGGGCATCCCCTCGACCTGCGGCAACAATATCGGCTGGCTGGCCGTGCTGGTTCTTGCCTTCACCGCCGGGCTAGAAATGTGGCAGTCACCCGATGCGCATGTTTCGGCCCATACCATTCCCGCCCCCGCCCTTGGGCGACTGCTTGGCGGCGCGTTGATGGCGCTTGGCGGACCGTTCCTGATCGGGTCATTCTTCGTATATTATTTCTTCCTGCCCCTGCATGGATGGCAGCCGCCCCATGTCGGACCGGTTATCGGCGCCATGGCCATCGGGCTGTGTATTGCCGTCAGTGCGCTGCCCGTGCTGATCGGAATCGTGCGTGAACTGCCGCCGGTCCAGCGTTCCATAGGGCAGCTTGCGCTCAAGCTGGCTGTGGTGGATGACGCGGCCCTGTGGATCGGGCTGGTCATGTTGCAGTTCGCCGCACGCGGTCCCGCCGCCCTGCATGGCTGGACGGGACTGGAACTGGTGGCGGTGGCCCTGCTGATTGCGCTGGCGATTGCCAGCAACTGGGCGACCCATAACATGCGCAATCCGCCTGCATGGGTCATATGGATGTCGGTGCCGGTATATCTGGCCGCCGGATCATGGGCGAGCATGCAACTCGGCCTGCATGAACTGATCGGGGCCTATTTCGCCGGGGCACTGATGCCGCCGCGTTGGGTAGCACGACTGCCGGTGGAAAAGGTGGGGACGTTCTCGCTCATCTGGCTTGCCCCCCTGTTCTTTGGCCATAGCGGCCTGCACATCAATGGCGATGCGCTGACATGGCCGTCAATCGTGGCGTCGTTCATGCTGGTGGTCATTTCCGTTCTGGCCAAGATGGGATCGGTCTACATCTTTCCACCCGCACCGGGCCTGACGCGGCGGCAGGCCCTTGGCCTTGGTTCGCTGCTGCAATGCAAGGGGCTTATGGAAATCGTCGCGGCCACGATCCTGCATGCACAGGGCATGCTGTCGGACTTTGCCTTCGCCTCCCTTATGGTGCTGGCCGTTATTTCCACGGCGTTGACCGGGCCGCTTTTCCGCCTGTTCGCACCCCGCACGGGCGCAAGCGACACAGTACGGTAAAGAGCGGGTTCACAACCCTAATCAGCCGTGAGGTCATCCAGCCGGTCCAGATGCCACAGGGCCGGAAACATCCGTATCCACGCGGCGGTGACGAGCAGCGTGCCAACACCGCCCAGCGCGACGGAACCCACGGGTCCGATCAGGCTGGCCAGCATCCCGCTTTCGAACTCGCCCAACTGGTTGGACGAACCAAGGAACAGCATGTTCACGGCCGAGACGCGCCCACGCATGCTGTCGGGCGTGCGCAACTGCACCAGCGCGCCACGAATGACGACACTGACCACGTCCGCCGCCCCCAGCACCGCCAGCGCGAGAATGGAAACCGCCATGGAACGCGACACGGCAAATATGATGGTCGCCACGCCAAATATGGCCACGGCCATGAACATGCGCGGCCCGGAGCGGCGGTTAAGAGGTCGCCATACCAGTATGATGGAACAGATCACCGCCCCGATGGCCGGTGCCGCCCGCAGCAGGCCAAGCCCCATTGGCCCGGCACGCAGGATATCGCTGGCATAAACCGGCAGCATGGCCGTCGCCCCGCCCAGCAGCACGGCAAACAGATCAAGCGAGATCGCCCCCAGCATGTCGGGACGCCCGCGCATGAACTGCGCAACCTCGATAATTGCGGCGCGGGAAAGAGGCACGCGCGGACGGGGCGTAAAGACCAGCGGAATGCACAATGTGCTTATGCACGCCGCCGCGAACCCGACCGCGCAGACCAGATAGCACACCCCTGCCCCGGCACCGTACAGCAGACCCCCGACGGATGGCCCGGTCACCGCCGCCGCCTGGAACAGTGATGAGGATACCGCTGCCGCCCGGGGAAACATATGCGCGGGCACGAGGGCGGGCAGGAAGGTCTGCTGGCTGGGCATCTCGAACGCGCGGGCGGCACCGAATATGATGACCATGGCATAGATCATCCATGGCGTCGTCCACCCACCCAACGCGCCAATGGCCATGAGCAGGGCGGAAACGGCCTCGACACACTGGCATATCACCACGATCAGCCGACGGTTGAAATGATCTGCCGCATGACCCGCAGGCAGAAGCAGTCCCACCATGGGCAGGAACTGCGCAAGCCCCACCAGCGCCAGCGCCGTGGTGCTGTGGGTCAGGGCGTAAATCTGCCAGCCCACCGCCACCGCCTGCACGCAGGCGGAAAAGGAGGACGCCGTGCGCGCCCACAGGAAGGCAAGCAGGCCCGGATGACGCCATAGCGACACCGGCTGCGGCGTAAGTTGCGTATTTTCCGTAGTGGGGGATGGGGGTGCGGAAGGCATGGTCGGCCATCCTAACAGCAGTCACGAAAAATATCCTATGGTGGCCCCTGAAATTTGCGTTCACCTGTTTGCAAATCCGTACCAACACGGGCAAAAGCTGTTCCATGACAGACCCTGCAAAGCATGCCGTCGTGCCCAGCACCCAAGGGGACACGCGTGACTGGCTTGATATCCGCGCCGGTACGGTCGTGGACGCCCACCCCGTGCATGAAGCACGGCAGCACGCCATGCGGCTGACCATCGATTTCGGCCCCCATATCGGGATGCGGTCGTCGGTGGTGCAGGTCAATCACCGCTATATCCCTGCCCGGCTGGTTGGCCGCCAGATCTGCGCGGTGATCAATATGCCCCCCCGACAGGTCGGATCCTTCCGCAGTGAAGTACTGACGCTGGGGATGCCCGACAGTAATGGAGAGGTCGTCCTGATACGCCCGGACGGCCGCGTTCCCGATGGAGGAAAACTTTTCTGATGGCTACAAGCTACGCAACCGTAACCTGGGACCAGCTTCACCGCGATGCCCGCCAACTGGCCAGCACGCTGATGACCCGGGGCCCGTTCAAGGGAATTGTGGCCATCACGCGCGGCGGCATGATCCCCGCCGCGATCATCGCCCGTGAACTGGACTGCCGTCTGATCGAGACGGTTTCCGTCGTGACGTATGACGAACAGAAGATGGGCCAGTCCAGCGTGGTCAAGAAGCCCGAGGCTGCGGGCGACGGCGAAGGCTTCCTGATCATTGATGATCTGGTTGATTCGGGCGTTACCGCCCAGATCGTGCGCAAGATGCTGCCCAAGGCCCTGTTCGCCTGCCTGTACGCAAAACCCGCAGGCCGCCCGATTACCGATATCTTCGTGGTGGAAGTCCCGCAGGATACATGGGTGCTGTTCCCGTGGGACACGGCGCCGCTGTTCATTCCGCCGCTGGCCAGCAAGTCCGCTGAAGAGGTCTGATCCACCAGCCGCTTCCCATTACACGACGTGTTGTTCGCCGCGCCCGCCAGACCTGCTTGCCGCAGGACCGGTGGGCGCGGTATTTTTTTTGCAAGAATGTGCTTGCCAGAACAGCAGTTGCCACATAGTTTCCCGCTCGTGGTCGCGGGGCGTGGCGCAGCCTGGTAGCGCGCGTGTTTTGGGTACACGAGGCCCCCGGTTCGAGTCCGGGCGCCCCGACCATATCCAGGGAGACGGATAGTAATGCGAGCCCGGATTTACAGGCAGTCAAAACCCGCCGGCCAGTCAGGTCAGGCCACTACCCATACATGGATACTGGATTACGGGCAGAACCGCCCCCGCCATGTCGATACCCTTATGGGCTGGACCGGCAGCGCGGATACCCCATCGCAGATACGCCTGCAATTCCCCGATCAGGACAGCGTCGTGGCCTACGCCACGGAACAGGGCATCGCCTTCGATATCGAAATTCCGGCGCCGCGCATGCGTCGCCCAAAGGCATATGCCGATAATTTCCGTCATGACCGTATCCAGAACTGGACGCACTAGGTTCGATCTGGCACAACGACATGCCCCGCGCCCTTAGCTCAGTTGGATAGAGCAACAGCCTTCTAAGCTGTGGGTCGCTGGTTCGAATCCAGCAGGGCGCGCCATTTTTCAATGGGTTAGCAGATTCAAAGTTTGCATGGTTTGCAGATGGTTTGCAGTGCACCATGGGTCACCGCAGAAGTGAATCAGCCCAGACGGCCGCGCGTGGCAGCGATCGAGACGACCTTGCTGGTCTCTCGATCCTGATGTTTTTCCCACAATTGCACACCAGCCACGGCGACTTCCGTGCGGCGGGCCAGATAGGTGTCGATGATCCGTTGATAATAATCGATACCGTGCCCGCTGATAGATGCGATTTGCGGCGTTGTGGCACCGGCCTCGGCCAACCTTACGATACCCGTCCGACGAAGGTCGCGGCGCTATCGATGACTCTCGACAAATCGCTCCCGGACTTCTTCTTTCGAGAAACCTTCCCGAAAAAGCTGCCTAGGTTCTATTGACAAAAAGTTTTCTCAGACTGGCCTGGACGTGATTCAACGTTGGTCTTTGCGGAGACCTGTGAATGCGTGGCGACCTGACGGACGAGGAATGGGCGATCATTGGCGGCCTGCTGCCGCCTGAACGTGGCCGTTGGTCACGACCGGCACAGGATAACCGTCTGTTTCTCAATGGAATGCTTTATGTGCTGCGTGTTGGTTGCCCATGGCGGGACATGCATGAGCGCTACGGAAAATGGAACTCGGTCTATGTGTGGTTCCGTCGATGGGCAGAACAGGGCGTCTGGGACGCTCTGCTGGAAACGCTGGTTGAACTCGGTCTGACCGATGACTGGCAGCACATGATCGACAGCACGGTCGTTCGGGCTCACAGCCAGGCGGCTGGCGCAAAAGGGGGACGCATAAGGAAGGCTTTGGTCGAAGCCGCGGCGGCTTTACGAGCAAGAACCACGCCCGTGCTGACGGTCAGGGACGCCCTCTTGGCTTCGACCTGACGGGGGGTGAAGTTTCTGATTATTCCGGCGCTGATGCCCTGATGGACCTGCCGGTCGTGACACCACGCCGACTTCTGGCCGACAAGGGGTATGATAGTGACAGGATACGAGAGAACCTGCTTTTTCGAGGCATTCTTCCCGTAATCCCACCGCGTTCAAATCGCACAGAGGATATTCCCTGCGACTTTCGTCGTTATCGGGATCGAAACCGTATCGAGCGGATGTTCAACAAACTGAAGCAGTTCCGACGTATCGCCACACGATATGACAAGACAAGAAAATCGTTCCTCGCCTTTCTTAACCTCGCAGCCGTGAAATTGTGGCTACTGTCTTTTGTCAACAGAACCTAGACCCAAGCACCAACAGAGGCAGCGTGCGCTAACATGGCTATAGTCAGGGGCTTAGGACCTAGCCGAGGACGCTTTCTATTCACAAAGCCGAACAACAGTGCACCTATGATTCCTTCACCTTCTTCTGGGAAATATTTTTCGAAATCAAAATTTTGAGCACTGACATCAAAGTACTCAAAGTAACGGTGCATTAGGTTCTTAGCGTCGTCGTTGTACATACGAAGATCGCCTCGCAGTGTCGTATTTTCTGTCAATTCGCGTGGTTTCGGGCCCGGAACTTGTTCAGAAATAAATGACAAGATTTCAGATAACGCGTCTTCGTAAGATTTTACCATGCCATTTTGTCCTCCGGCTTGACTAAAGCGTTATAGCGTCGAACTGATTTCAAGATGATTTCAGTAACGTCCTTCGTCATGACGACATAACCAACAAATGGGATGGTTCGCCCTACCCATGCTCCTAAATGTCTTGTCATAGCAATACGAAGAGTGAATAACGATTTTCCGGTAAACATCGGAAGACGAAAAGGTAGCTGAACGTCAATAGCTTGCCGAGAAGCCAAATATGCGACTGACGTCCCTTTGGTAGCGCCCGAGGACTTCCCCCGTGTCGAGATTACTGGCTGCTCACTTATAATCGCGATAGCCTCCACAATATAATCAATACATAATTGTTATTTGTAAGCATCGATTAAAATACAAACAAACAAAATCTCTGCATTTATACCGCAAAGACGGTTGCATTAATACGTTTTCATAGCGACCTGCTTGAGTGAATATTTTGAACGAGGCATGGAGATATTCTCTCTAGGTAAGCAATTATGCCGCTTCAATGAACAAAAAAATGTGTATTTTTGTAAAAATGTACAAAAATAACAAGTTGTCTGGAAGCGGCGCAAAAATACGACCACCTTACCTTCCGAGGCCTTATGCCTTTGAAGGTATAAAACCATATCGTTCTTTATTTGTTCCGAATTCTGCGCGCAGTGTCAACGATGCATCCTGTGTGCGGGATTGTCTGAACCAATGTCTGCTTTACGAAAAGTAACAGATAAGAGCGAATGACCGACATGAGGCGGCAGTCGCCTGTCTCCTCCTGGAACGCTGAACCGATTCGCAATCTTGGCGAGATTTTTACCCACCGGCCCTTCCCAGAGATAAGGTATAAACTGCTATCATAACGGACCTCCTCATGGAGTTAATATGCCGCCGCCGATCACAGTAAGACTTGTACCTCACGATCCAAGGTGGGCAGAAAGCGCCTCACGCGAAGCGCGGCGCCTTCAGGAGAACGTCTCAGCAACCCACGCTGTCCACCACATCGGATCGACATCAATCCCAGGGATTGTCGCAAAGCCCATACTCGACCTGATGCCAGTGGTTTCATCATTGGATGCTCTGGACTTACAACGTGCAGCGATTGAAGCACTTGGTTATCAGTGGCATGGTGCGTACGGCATAGAGGGGCGGCGTTACTGCACCTTGGATGATCCAGAAACCGGCCAACGATTAATTCAACTGCATTGCTTCGCTAATGGTGACCAAAATCTCCGCCGCCACCTCGCCTTCCGAGACTATCTGCGCAGTTCACCTGAAATGGCGCAACATTACGAGCGCGAGAAACTCCGATGCGCTGGCCGCCATCCCACAGACAGCCATACCTATTCCGACTGCAAGAGCGCACTGATCAAACGCATCGAAGCTGAGGCTTTGAAGTGTTATCCTTAAAATTAGTTTAATAAGGCCAACACTCAATGTAGCTGCGAGCACCAGATATCTATTGTCTGCTTTGCAGCATAAGGTCTTGCTGACCGGATGACTGAGATGAGGCGAAACCAGTCATCTGTGTCCGTGGTCGAGTGACCCGAGGTTTGCGGTTCATGCGATGCTGCGGCAGATTGGGGCATGGTCCGTATTTTCATCGATTCTGATGCCTGCCCCGTGAAAGACGAAGTGTATCGTGTGGCCGGGCGCTATGGCTTGCATGTTTTCGTTGTCTCCAACCGGATGATTGCGGTGCCGGAATCGCCGTTAATCGAGCGCGTAGTGGTAAATTCAGGACCTGACGTCGCAGATGACTGGATTGCCGAGCGCACCTTGGACAGGGACATCGTCATTACGGCGGATATTCCACTGGCGGCGCGCTGCATTGAAAAAGGCTCGTACGTTCTCGAACCGAAGGGGCGCCGTCTGGACCGTGATGCGATTGGCATGGCGTTGGCGATGCGCAATCTGATGACAGATCTGCGCTCGGTGGGCGTTATGACCTCGACCGGGACTGCGTTTGGGAAAGCTGATCGATCTCGCTTCCTCTCGGAACTCGATACGTTGGTTGTAAGGGCACGCAAGCCGTGACGTGGCCGGAATAGCGGCTGATGCGTTGCAGTTCGTTTGAAATTTGAAACGGGAATATCCGGTTTCGGGTTGGCAGGATAATCCGTTGAGTGCCTAAAATGAGGCGACTACCGCCTGTCTGCTGGATGTTCACTGAACAGACAGGCAACGGGCGTGTCGTCAGTTAATTCCAATGATGGCGAAGACGAATTGCACGGCTATGAGGAAAGTTGACTTCAGCTTGTCGTAGCGTGTCGCTATGCCTCTGAACTGCTTCAGTCTGGCGAAGAACCGTTCAATGATGTTTCGTTTTTTATAAATTGAAAAACGGGTTTTTCGTAGAAAGATACGGTTTTTCCTTGAGGGGATAACCGGTGTGATCCCCCGCTCTTCGCGTTTTTCGATGAGGGGACCGGCGTCATAAGCCGTGTCGGCGATGAAGACCTCGGGATCGACTTCATCCAGGAGAGGCTCTGCTTCAGTGATGTCCGTCCTTTGCCCGGGTGTCAGGGAAAGAGCCACAGCCTTTCCCGCGGCATCGACAATGGCATGGATTTTGGTAGTCAGTCCGCCACGGGATCGGCCGGCGGCCTGATCCACCCCCTTTTTTATAGACGCCCGCACTATGCTGGTGAGCGCGGACAATCGTGCTGTCGATCATCATGTATTCGTTGTCATGGTCAGCAGCCAGATGCCGGAAAATCCGTTCGATCACACCGCTTTCACACCAGCGACGCAGCCGCCGGTGCACGTTCTTCCAGTCCCCAAAGCGGACAGGCAGGTCACGCCAGGGAATGCCTGCGCGATAACGATACAGCACGGCTTCGATAAGCAGACGGTTATCCGCAGCCGTCCCGCCGACATGACCTTTGCGACCCGGGAGAAGGTCCTTTATCTGCTCCCACTGACCGTCGCTCAGACCATACCGTCGCATTCACACTCTCCCCGAAAAACAGGGAGAAAACATCACAGATCAGGCAGGAGTACAAGCGGCATAATCCTCCCGCTTAACTGACGACACGCCCTAACCCGTTCTTTCCTTCGCACCCGACGGAACCGTGGCCACGACCGGGGATATATCTTCAACCGGCCTGCGACCGGGGGCGACGCGGCGGAACCACATCACAACAGGGCGCAGGCAGATGCACAGCATGATCAATGCCGCGACATCGGCGGCCGCAGCAGCCCCCTCCAGATGCCACAGCGTTGTCATGCCATAGACCAGCGGTAGGTAGGTCAGCGTTACGATGATGCGCCCCTTCAGCACCTGCGAGACCTGCCCGATAACGGTCAGCAGCGGCTCAAGCGGCACGACGCCAAGACCCAGTATCGCGCTGCCCAGCATCAGCATGATCAGGTGCCGCCCCCCCTGCCAGTGAACATGCAGCATCCATGTCAGCAGGATATTGCCAATCGCCATCGCCACGCCCATGAGCAGGATGGAAAATCCGCCGATCATAAGGAACAGCTTGGTCGTGACACGTTTGATGCCGTACCAGTCCTGCTTTTCGCGCAGGCGGATGAATTCGGGGTAGAGTGCCGGCATCATAAGCTGCGCGGGCTTGGCGATCCCTTCACCAATCTGGCGGGACACGCGATAGACGGCGGCATCGGCCGGCCCCAGCAGCCCCCCCACCAGCAGCGTGCCGAACTGGTTGAAAACCGATCCCAGCACATGATTGCAACTGGTGGAAAGCGTGAAGCGCCAGATACCCGGCGCATCGCCGGACTTGAGGCGACTAAACAGGCTGAAACCTGCCAGCCCCCCTGCCCGCCTTATCTGCAGCCAGCCCAGCGTGGTGCTGCTCATGAACATGACAAGCTGCGTCCCGCTCCACACCAGCAGGTAGTAATCCAGACCCATATGCCACATGAAGCCAAGACCTGACCCCACCGTGCGAACCAGCACGCCCGACAGATCGGTCAGCGTTGTCAGCCAGAAGGAATTGCACAGCCGGAACACACCCGCCGACCAGCTTGTATTGGTATAGGAAATCGTCACCATATAGATCAGCGCCGCCGTCTGATCGGCGGCAGGCCAGCCCATATAAGTGCCGAAAAGCACCACCCCCAGCGAGCCGACAAGCCAGCCCACACTCCCGCTGATATAATCGGCCCGCATACAGAACGCCAGCACGCGGGCGAACTGCGCCCGCCTGCCACGGGTAAAGGGATCAGTCCCGAAATGCAGCAATGGCTGCCATGACTGCAGATGCGTTGCGGCGGATACGGCGGCGCCGAATGTCGTCACCAGCATCAGCACACCGAACTGCTGCAATCCGAGTGCGCGCACGGCCCACGCGACGTAGACAAAGCTGCACACCGCATTCGTCGCCCGCCCGGCGATCAGGAAACCGGTATTGCCAAAAATACGCCTGAGCGCATCCCGTTCCTCACTGGACATGGGCGCTCACACGTACCAAAGCCCGCGCACGGCAAAAACCCGGACACGTTCCCTCTAGACCACCGGCGAAAACGATAGCGCAAGCCCCCCTGGCTGAACTCAGGCGCGGGTTATGGCCAACAGGCTGTCGTCCGCGATATCTGGCATCAATGCCCATGGCTTCATACTTTAATGCGCCGGGCCGGTTGCCGCTAGCCCCCTGCCCCCACGCGTTGCAAACGATTCGTAACCGGCGATGCCGCCAGCGCCCAGCCAACCGCCATGAACAGCCACCCCGCCGTGGGCTGGGTCAGGAACGAGCTGGATGACTGAACAGGCCAGAAAACCAGAAAACAGGTAATGGCCATCATCATCCGGCCCGGATCGCGTGCGGGAGACAGGTCCGTGCAGGCCACCCGCAACCAGCATAGCACCAACACCACATACAGACCGATGGCAGGCAGCCCGCCCATGGTCCCGATCAGCAGATAGTAGTTATGGGGGTGCAGATTACAGCCCGCCGCCCCGCCATGGGCACCTTCCGCCACGCCAAGCCATGGCAAGCCGTGGAAATAGGCCGGATCGGGACAGGCATGGCGAAATCCGTCAAATCCCAGCCCCAGCCATGGATGATGCCAGACCATGACACCCGCGCGGATAAACAGCATTCCGTAAGGACTGTCGGCAAAACCGTGCAGATGTGCGATGAAATTCACGACCAGCTTCTGATACGCCTGCGGCGCCAGCAGGGGTGACAGCACAACGCCCACCGCCCCCAATCCGGCAGCCACCAGCATCCCGCCCCGCAGACGCGGGATCAGAACGCCCACTATCCCCATCGCCATCAAAAAGTGCAGCAGCGGCATGCGCTGGGCCACCAGCACCATGGTCAGCATCAGGCCCATCAATATGGCTGCCGCCATGGTGCGCCCCCGCCTGCCTTCTCGCATGGATAACGTCATGGCCAGCGGGAACAGGGTGGGAAGTGCTGTCATGACCAGCGCATGCCCCGCGCGTGGTGCCCATAATGGACCAAGCAGCGCGCCATCAGCCCACCGCCCATACCCCATGAAGTTACGCCCACACAGATACTGCTGCCAGCACCCGGCCACCAGCCACACGGCCACCGCAGCATAAGCCTGCCCCAACATCCGCCGCGTGCGGGCATCGGGCAATATCCATACCTGCAGGGCCGCAACGAACAGGAAATAGCGCACGAAACACAGGGCCTGCACACCCGCATGAATGCCTCCCATTACGCCGGATGCAACAACAATGTCACCGCACAGCAGTGCCGCCACCACCACCCATGCCTGCCGTAACCAGCCCCAGTCCCGGCATAGCAGGCAATGCACGACAAACAGCACGGCCACCACCGTCATGACGGCTTCCGCCGGAGCCAGCGCGTACAGAAGCAACAGCGGCATGGGAATGACAAGGCCGGTTACACCCCGCCGCATCCAGTGCTCCACCCGCTGCATCAATCCTGTGTCCCACATGCCATCATGCACCGCATATGATACGCAGCCCGTCCCCATGAAAAGTGTAATGTCCAGGAAGAGGCCCGATAGCTGTCACTGCCCCTACGCGGCCTCGTGTATGTTTGTCGTCCCGTTCATTCATCAGCGGGGCCCTCCCATAACTCAGGCCGTCATGAGGCCTTGTGGGCGGAACGAACCGGGATGGAATGTGTAAAAAGTCTGGATGAACGGGAGCCATATAATCGCGGCAACAGGGTGATTGCCCGTACTTTTCTTCCTGCGTCACACCCTTGCCGTCGATAGCACATACATCTTACGGGCGTTTCCTGTCTCCCGTCATCTCAACGCTGAACCACCCCATTATCCGTCCCTGAAGGGCTTCGGATACCCTGAAACATATGAAAAGACCCGCGTGATACCGTCGCCCGTTGCGGGACGTTATGGCGGGCCTGTATCGAAAAAGGGCAGCAGGACAGAAACCGGGAGCAGCACCCGTAAACCGTTACGCATGATCCACGTTGAGCCTTCACCCGCAGGAGGCCTGCCATGCGCCATACCTTACAGTTCCTCACCATCCTTGCCCTAAGCCTTTGTGCCACAGGCTGCCACCACCCATCGCATAACCGCCCTGTCTACTGGCATGAAAATCAGGACCCGTACAGAAACCCCGACCAGCACTGGAGCCGGGGGCCGCATACGGATCACTGACGCCGCGCAGATTCAGGCTGGAGAAAACGCAGGGGTCAGGCAGTCAGGGGCGATTGCACCGCGCGATCATCGAGATTACGACGCACATCCTGCACGAAACGCGAATATCTGACTGCCGTGAAGAAGATATCCATCAGGACACGGGCAGGCCATCTGCATGGACGCCTGACCTGAATCAGCAGGACATAGCGGGTATCGTCCGTATTGTTCCAGACTTCATGGTTATAGGTATCGTCAAACAGGATAGACTTGCCCGCGCTCCATGGATGGACGTGCATCTGTCCGTGATCTTCAATCTGTATCCAGCATTTTTCCCGGTCACGCGGAACATGCAGGGCCAGATGGTAGGTTAGCATGGCCTTCGTCATGCCCCTGTGCCGGGGGATATGACAGCCCGGTTCCAGCACGGAAAACGTCGCCGTGCACAGATTGGGAATCCGGTCGATCAGGGCGCTGGTGACAGGAACGCGCGCGCGGTTTTCCTGTCGCTGGTAGCCATACCCCTCCAGAAAGAAGGACCGCCAGCGTCGGTCGGCTGCGATGCGGCCATGGTCGGGTGATATGTCCCCAAGGGAGGGGATGTCCTCCCCCCCAAGCCGGATGGCCTCATCGCGTATCCTTTCCCAGTTCTGTTCCAGTTCCTTGACCCAGAACATGACATGCGGGTCAAAGACCGCCAGATCGGGAAGCAGGGAAAACCGCATGATGAAAGCATCAAGCCGGTCCCGGATGCCTTTGGTTAAATGATAGATCGATTTCCTTGTCGACATTTTTACTTTCTCAGAACACAGGCAGGATCAGGCCATATTATTTCGTGAGATAGCGCATGAACATGCCTGCATTTCGGCATGTACACCTGCGCTGACAGCATATCACACCAGCAACAGAGGAAAATAATCAGGATTTCTGGTATTTATTGATACTTATTGTCCTTATTTTCTGGATCAACTTTCGGAAAAACGGAAATTTTTCTCCCAACATCACCTGATAGCATCCACCGTCTTTCCATTACGCTGCGATGGTCCACCGTGTTCTGTGGAATACCAGATGCTGAATAGAGCATTACCAATGGGACAGTTCATGACCTTCCCATCCCGTCCGTTGCCCTTGTGGCACCGGCCATGCTAGATTTCTGTCCAGTAGCGCCCGTTCGATACCTTTTACGATGACGATCCGGACCTCGCACCTCCGGTACAGGGCTTCATCGCGACGGGACAGTTTCTGTCCCGCAACCGGTATATCGAAGGGCCCGACATGACTGTCGATCTCCTGATAACTGACGCCTATATCTATGTTGACCATGGCCATGAAATTGCAGGCGGCTGGATCGCCATAAAGGACGGACGCATCCATTCCCATGGACAGGATGCGCAAGCCGCGCCACAGGCACACAGGACCATATCGGCCCATGGCCAGCTTGTGACACCCGGCCTGATAAACGCCCATCACCACATGTACCAGAACCTGACCCGGTCCTATGCGCCCGTTACGAACGGAACCCTGTTTGAATGGTTGCAGGGTCTCTATCCCCTGTGGGCAGGACTGGATGAAGAATCCGTCTATCTTTCCACTTTCATTGCCATGGTCGAACTGCTGATGGGTGGCTGCACGACCTCGATGGACCATATGTATGTCCACCCCAAGCCATTCCTGATCGACGCGCAGTTCCGGGCGGCGCGCGAGATCGGCTTCCGTTTCCATGCAACGCGGGGTTCCATGACCCGCTCTGTCGACGATGGCGGCCTTCCCCCCGCATCGGTAGTGCAGGACGAAGATACCATTCTGGCGGATAGCGAACGTCTTGTGGCCAAATTCCATGATGCGTCGCCGGGTGCCATGGATCGCGTCGCTCTGGCGCCATGTTCGCTGTTCAGCGTTTCCGAACGGATCATGCGGGAGTCCGCCATGCTTGCGGACAAGCACGACCTGCGCCTGCATACCCATCTTGCCGAAGACCCCGACGAAGATGCGTATTGCGCGGAAATATATGGCTGCACCCCCACGGAATATTTCGAGCGCGTCGGCTGGGCCTCTCCCCGGTCATGGGTCGCGCATTACATCTATCCCTCCAGCGCGGAAATAGACCGGCTGGCCCATGCGGGTGTCTGTACGGCCCAGTGTCCGTGTTCAAACATGATGATCGGCGGCGGCTCCGCCGATGCGATGGACCTGCGCCGACGCGGCATGCGGGTGGGCCTTGGCTGTGACGGCTCGGCATCGACCGACCATGCGTCCATGTGGCTTGAAACCCGCATGGCGCTTCTGCTTGGGCGTTTTCGTCATGGTCCGCACTCCATGTCCGCGCGCGATGCGCTCGACATGGCGACACGGGGCGGGGCTGCCTGCCTTGGTCGGGAAGACGAACTCGGCCACCTCCACCCCGGTGCCTGCGCTGATCTGGTGATCTGGAAAATGTCGGACATCGCCCTTGCCGGTGCCCTGACGGACCCTGTCGAAGCATGGTTGCGCTGTGCGCCCGCCGTGGCTGGCACCACCATTGTCAACGGTCGGATACTGGTTGAGGACGGCGTGCCACTCATGTCCAATCTCAACGACATCCTGCGCGCCCATACACGCGAAGCCCGCCGCATCCAGCGCCTGTCTGACCAAATCTGACCGACATTCGCACCATCCAGATCATGGCAGGTCGCGTAACACCAACAGTGCCTGCCTGATACGATTACATAGCCTTCAGGCGACGGGATCGTGCGGGATGAGAACTTACGCGGAGTGTCAAGGGATGACGGCCCGTGCCTGTCCCGTGAATGAGGGGATATAATCATTACTGTCATAGTTTTATCGACCATGACGGCACTTCCCCACCCTCGAGCACTGAAGAAGGCCACCGACCAGCCAGGCCGTGACAGCCCGGAGGGATGCATTTCGCATCCTTCCGGGCGCAGGCCAGAAAAGATCATTATCCATGCGCATGAACGCGACAGTTTTGTCAGGGTAGTATCTGGACGAGCGCGACAGACGTAGCTAAACAGTTCCTATGGAGAGGTGGCCGAGCGGTTGAAGGCAGCGGTCTTGAAAACCGCCGTGCGTGTGAGCGTACCGTGGGTTCGAATCCCACCCTCTCCGCCATCTCATTTCAACTTACCCGTTAGGCGTTGGTCCGTTATGGTCCAACTGCATCTTACGGCGTGCAGTTTGATTTTCTTCAAGACTATTTGAAACAGTCTGTCCGGCAAACATCCAGAAATCATAAAGAAGTTTTTGACGTAGCTTTTTTTCAAAACGCTTCGGAAGACGTTGCCTTTTCGCAAAAAGGCGACACTTAAAAAGCGCACCTGTTTTTATAACACATTACTTTTGAACAATATCTTATATAAATAATATTTTTTAATTTATACTTTTTGAAAGTAATCACTCCTTAAACGACAGCTACAATCATTCAGAAACACAAGAAATGAGGCATAAGGTAATATGCCCGTTCATAAATAAAAAAAGCACCCGACCGGCATGGTCGGGTGCTTTCCTTATGAAAGGCTTTGCGCGCTTACGCCCGCCGAGACGGGCCGAAAGCGGCAGGGTCAGACCGCGCGGCGGCCTGCACCACCTGAACGCTGACCGCCACCGGGGCGGCCCCCACGGCCACCTGCGGGAGGACGGCCACCGCCACCAGCAGGACGTCCGCCGCCACGGCCACGACCGCCGCCGCCACCCAGAACGGGCGGACGCATGGTCGAGTTCTCGGCCGCTTCCGAATGGTAGGGATGTTCGGACACAACCGGGATGGCCTTGCCGATATTCTTTTCAATATCCCGCAGCCATGCACGCTGTTCCGCATCGCACAGTGACACGGCCCAGCCTTCACGCCCGGCGCGCGCCGTACGACCGATGCGGTGCACGTAGCTTTCCGGCACATTCGGCAGGTCATAGTTGAACACGTGGGTCACGTCATCCACGTCGATGCCACGGGCCGCTATGTCGGTCGCCACCAGCACCTTGACGTTACCGGAACGGAAGCCCGACATGGCGCGTTCACGCGCACCCTGCGACTTGTTGCCATGGATGGCTTCGGCGGTGATGCCATGATCACTCAGGAAGGCTGCGACCTTGTTGGCTTCATGCTTCATGAGCGTGAACACCACGGCGCGCTCGACCTTGGGCGAGTCCACCAGCAACTTCAGCGCCTCGCGCTTATTGCCCGTATCGACGAACATCACGGCCTGACGGATACGGTCAACCGTGCTGGACGGCGGCGTCACCTGCACGGTGGCCGGGTCGCGCAGCAGACCATGGGCCAGGTCGGAAATGCTCTTGGGCATCGTGGCCGAGAACAGCAGCGTCTGGCGGTCGGTCGGCAGGGCCGCGACGATCTTGCGGATGTCGCGGACGAAACCCATGTCGAGCATGCGGTCGGCTTCATCCAGCACCAGCACTTCAAGGCCGGACAGGTCCACATGCCCCTGACCCATCAGGTCCAGCAGGCGACCGGGGGCTGCAACCAGCACGTCCACGCCACGGCGCAGGGCTTCGATCTGACGCCCCTGCCCCACGCCACCGAACACGACAGCGTAGCTGAAGCGCATGTGGCGGGCATAGGATGCAAAGCTTTCCCCGATCTGGGAAGCCAGTTCACGCGTGGGCGCCAGCACCAGCGCACGGGCGCCCTTGGGGTGTGCACGGCCCTTTTCACGGAACAGGCGGTCAAGGATGGGCAGCGCGAAAGCCGCGGTCTTGCCCGTGCCGGTCTGCGCCAGACCAAGCAGGTCGCGCCCTTCCAGCAGGTAGGGGATGGCGCCGGCCTGAATGGGGGTCGGGGTGGCGTAGCCTTCCTCGTCCAGTGCCCGCAACAGCGGCTCTGCAAGATGAAGATCGGCAAACGTTGTCATGAATGGCGCCTCCTGGCGCAAAAAATCGGGGCCGCAGGCCGTAAGGCTGGCGGCGGACCCGGATGGCGAACCGACAGATATGCCCGTCCCTGTCCCTTGGTGGCACAGGGGCGCGTATTCTGGCGTCGCAGGGATATCATGTGAGGAATAAAGGCCGGTCCAGTCTGCGTTTCTGCGTGTCCCCCGCGTCAAGGACACGCGCAATCAAACCAGCACGAGGAACAGGCGCGGTCCGTTCCCAAGCGCGATGCTGTATCGCGTTGTGGATGCGGGCGCAAGCTTTTTCACGCCCGCATGCCCTGCCATATGTTTACAGGATATTCAGGCGGAAGGGAAACGGTCGGTCAGGATGACTTCGCTATCGGGCAGTTTACCAACCCGCGGCAGGGCCGGGGCCAGGCCCTTGCCAATCACCACGAACATCGCCACCACATGGTTGGGCGGCAGGTTGATCAGCCTGCCCACCGCTTCGTAATCAAAACCATCCATGGGACAGGACTGATAACCCATGTCGGCCGCCGCCAGCATCAGGGTCTGCGCGGCCAGACCGCTGCTGCGCATGGTCTCGTCCTGCTGGACCCATTCGCGGCCTTCGTAATAGGCCTGGATTTTCTCCGCCATCATCTGCTGCACGTCTTGCGGCGCGCCATTGAAGTAGCGAGCCGGATTTTTCTTCCATGCATCACGGTCGGCACACACGACAATCAGCACCGATGCGTCGGTTACATGCGCCTGATCCCACGCGACCGCGCGCAGTTCACGGCGCAGGGCGGGGTCCCGGACCACCACGAAGCGGCAATGCTGGATGTTGAAGGCCGAAGGCGCCATCCGTGCCGCCGAAAGCATGGTCCGCAGTTCGGCATCGCTGATCGTGTGATCGGGATCGTAGGTCCGTATGGCCCGGCGGGTGCGGATTGCCTCAAGTGTATCCATTATCGCGTCTTCCCCTTGTGCCGCTTTTATGTGCGTGGGGTGTCCTTGCGCCGCAGCAGAAACAGCGCCTGTTCACCAAACAGGTTGGCCAGCCGGATCGAACGCCGCCATGGGGCGCGTTCGCCATCCTCATCAACCGCCATCCATTGCTGGACAACATAACCTTCATCTTCGCACAGCGTCAAAAAGTCGAGGATCGTGCATGGGTGGATATTGGGGGTATCATACCATGGCGTGCTCCACACGCTGGTCATGGGCATGCGCCCACGGGTCAGCATCTGCACGCGCAGCCGCCAGTGCCCGAAATTGGGAAAGGATACGATGGCGTGGCGACCGATACGCAGCATCTGCCGCAACACTTCACGCGGGCGTTCCACGGCCTGCAATGTGCGTTGCAGCACAACGTAATCGAAGGCGTTGTCGGGATAATGCGCAAGATCATGGTCAGCGTCGCCATGCATGACCGGCAGTCCGTGCGCGACCGAACGGGTCACTTCCTTCATGTCGATCTCGATGCCACGCGCATCGCACCCGCTATTGCGGAACAGATGGTCCAGCAGCGCGCCATCGCCACTACCCACATCAAGCACCCGTGTTCCGGGCCGGATCATTCCGGCGATCAGCCGCTGGTCAAGGCGCATGGTCAGGCAATCCCGGCATGTTCGGCGGTACCGGCCAGAAAGCCGCGTATGGTCCGGTCAAAATCCGGTTCATCCAGCAGGAAGGCATCATGACCCTTGTCACTATCGATTTCGACAAAGGATACGTTGGCGGCAACCCGGTTGAGCGCCCGCGCCAGCAGTCGCGCCTGCGATGTGGGGAACAGCCAGTCCGAGGAAAAGGAAATGATGCAGAAGCGCGTACGCGTGCCCGCGAACGGGTGCGACATATCGCCATCATGCTCGGCGCCCAGATCGAAATAGTCCATGGCCCGCGTAATGGTCAGATAGGAATTGGCATCAAAGCGCCGCACGAAGGATGACCCCTGATGGCGCAGATAGCTTTCCACCTCGAACATCTCCCCGAACAGGGAACCGGGCACCCCGCCCCGTCCCGGTTCATGGCGCACGCGGCGACCGAATTTGCGGGTCAGCGCGGCTTCCGACAGGTAGGTGATGTGCGCCATCATCCGCGCAACCGCCAGCCCCCGCGCCGGGATCTCGTTACATTCCCAGTACCGTCCGCCATGCCATTGCGGATCAGCGAAAATGGCCTGTCGGCTGACTTCGTTAAACGCGATGTTCTGCGCGGAATGAAACGGCGATGTCGCAATCGGCATCGCGGCGAACACATGGTCGGGGTAGGTTGCGGCCCATTCCAGCACCTGCATCCCGCCCATGGACCCCCCCACTACGGCCAGCAGGCGGCTTATGCCCATATGGTCGATCAGCAGTTTCTGCGCGCGCACCATGTCGCGGATGGTAATGGCAGGAAATTCGGTGCCCCACGGCTCCTGCCTGCCATCTTCGCCCCTACGCAGGCTACGCGGGCCGGTCGTGCCCATGCAGCCGCCCAGCACATTGATGCAGATGACAAAAAAACGGTCCGTATCAATCGGCAGGCCGGGTCCGACCATGCGGCTCCACCAGCCGGGCTTGCCGGTCAGCGGGTGCGGATCGGCTACATACTGGTCACCCGTCAGCGCGTGGCAGACAAGGATGGCGTTGTCACGCGCGGGCGACAGCGTGCCATAGGTGCGATAGGCCACGTCCACCGGTGCAAGGTGGAAACCGCAATCCAGACGTAATCCGTCCGGAAAGGTGACATGCTGGTGCGATAGGCTGGGGGCTGGGACGGTCTGGTCCATTCTGTATCCGGCATTGCGTCGACAGGGACGATAAAAGGCGGCAGGCACGCGCTCGCCCGCGCATGCGGGGGATACATGCTTCACAGCGTATGACATTACAACCCGGCGGTTGCAAGGTTCATGACCATATCACGGGTTTTACGGGTTCAGAACTGCTCCACCCTGCCAACCCCTTCTATCGCCTTGATCATCTGCGCCACACGCGGCGTTACGCGATACCGCTCGGCCAGGGTCAGTTCAACGTCTCGCGTTTCCGCAACCGATGGCAGCAGGATCACCCGCCCCCGGCCACCGCCATTGCCATGCAGCACGTCGCGGATCGGTTCCAGCGCATCGGCGCGGTCAAACCATATGCGCAGTTCAGCCGCGGCCTCCGCCGCAGCCTGTTCCAGTTCCATCACGTCCGACGCGGTAATGCGCAGTGCCTCGCCTTCCAGCTTCAGGTCGGCGGTTACGACCACGGCATTACCTGCCGTCAGGATCTCACGCGACCGCGACAGCACTTCGGAGAAGAAGGTCACTTCGCACCCGCCGCTGGCGTCTGACATGCGCACCCATGCCATCTTGTTACCGGTGCGCGTGGGGCGTTCCTTACGGTCCACCACGCAGCCCGCGATCTTGACCCGGCCAATGCCCGCCTGTGCCGCCGCTTCCAGCCCGGTGGCCCTGATGGCACCCAGCCTGCGCATGAGGGGACCGTAGGAATCAAGCGGGTGCCCGGTCAGGTGGAAGCCAATGGCGTCGGCTTCCATGTTCAGGCGTTCGAATTCAGGCCAGTCGGTACAACGCGGCAGGCGCAGCGGTTCACGCTGGGCGGGACCGCTGCCACCCCCACCAAACAGGCCAATCTGCCCACTGGCCGCTTCATGCGCGTTGGCCTGCGCACGGCGCATCACGGTTTCCGCCGCACCACAGGCCTGCGCACGGTTGGGCAGGATGGTGTCGAACGCCCCGGCCCGGGCCAGGTTTTCAAGCTGCATCTTATTGACCTGCCTGGGGTCCAGACGCGCGGCCAGATCCTCAAGATCTTTGAAAGGTCTGTCGCCACGTACCGCCACCAGCGACTGCATGGCGCTCAGTCCGACTTTCTTCACCGCCGCCAGCGCATAGCGGATGCCGTAGGTCTGGCCGTCGGGCATTTTTTCCACCGTGAAATCCGCGCCGGACGCATTGATGTCGGGCGGTAGCAGCGGAATGCCCAGCCGGTCGGCTTCCTGCCGCAGTCCCGCCAGCTTGTCGGTTTTTTCACGCGCAAGGGACATACACGCAGCGATGAAGGCGACGGGGTGGTTCGCTTTCATCCATGCGGTCTGGTACGAAACCAGCGCATAGGCTGCGGCATGGGATTTGTTGAACCCGTAATCAGCGAATTTGGCCATGAGGTCGAACACCTCCGCCGCCTTTTCGCGTTCGATGCCGCGCTTCATCGCCCCTTCGGTAAAGATTTCACGCTGACGGTCCATTTCAGCGCGGATCTTCTTGCCCATCGCACGCCGCAACAGGTCAGCGCCACCCAAACTGTAGCCCGCCATCTTCTGCGCGATCTGCATGACCTGTTCCTGATAGACCATGATGCCGTAGGTCTCTTCCAGGATGTCGCGTATTTCCTCGTGCGGGGGTTCCCATGCCTCCCCGTGCTTGCGGCGACAGTAATCGGGAATATTCGCCATCGGGCCGGGACGGTACAGCGCCACGGCGGCGATCAGGTCTTCCAGACGGGTCGGGCGCATCTGCTTGAGCACGTCACGCATGCCCGCGCCTTCGAACTGGAACACGCCGCCGGTGTCACCGCGCGCCAGCATGTCATATGTCAGCCCGTCATCCAGCGGCAGGGCCGACAGGTCGACCTCAACCCCCATGCCATGCAGGAATTTCACCGCGCGTTGCAGGATCGTCAGCGTGGTGAGACCAAGGAAGTCGAATTTGACCAGCCCCGCCTGCTCGACAAACTTCATGTTGTACTGCGTGACCAGCATATCGCTCTTGGGGTCGCGGTACAGCGGCACCAGTTCCACCAGTTCGCGGTCCCCGATCACCACACCGGCGGCGTGGGTACTGGCATGGCGGAACAGCCCCTCAAGCTGCTGGCCGATTTCCAGCAGGCGGCGGATGGCTTCATCCTCGTCGCGCATTTCCTGCAGGCGCGGCTCGCCTTCTATCGCCTGTTTCAGGGTGACTGGCTGGGCAGGATTGTTGGGAATCAGTTCCGCCACCCGGTTGACCATGCCAAACGGCAGGCCCAGCACACGCCCCACGTCACGCACGGCGGCGCGGGCCTGCAGCTTACCGAAGGTGATGATCTGGGCTACGCGATCCGGCCCGTATTCATGCCGGACGTAGCGGATGACTTCATCACGCCGGTCCTGACAGAAATCGATATCGAAATCCGGCATCGACACGCGTTCGGGATTGAGGAAACGTTCGAACAGCAGGTTGAACGGGATGGGATCGATATCGGTAATGGTCAGCGCCCACGCCGCCAGCGAACCCGCCCCCGACCCACGCCCTGGCCCCACGGGGATGTCATGCGCCTTTGCCCACTGGATGAAGTCGGCAACGATCATGAAATAGCCGGGGAAACCCATCTGGGCGATGATGTCGAGTTCAAACGCCAGCCGTTCTTCATATTTCTGGCGCGTCTCGTCATCGATTTTCATGCGCGACAGACGGTTCGCAAGGCCGCTAATGGCCATGTGGCGCAGGGTCTGTTCCTCGGTCTGGCCTTCTTCCACCTTGGGGCAGACCGGCAGCAGGGGCTTGCGCGTTTCCACCTGAATGGCACAGCAACGCGCGATTTCCAGCGTATTGTCACAGGCTTCGGGCAGGTCGGCGAACAATTCGCGCATTACCTCCGGCGGCTTGAACCAGTGTTCGGGCGTGACCCGCCAGCGGTCACGCTCCGCCATCGTGCGCCCCTGCGCGATACACAGCAGCGCGTCATGGGCTTCATACATATCAGGGCGGGGGAAGAAACATTCATTGGTGGCGACCAGCGGTATGCCCATGCGGTCGGCCATGGCGATCATGCCCGGCTCCACCGCGCGTTCCGCCGCCTGTCCATGCCGGTGCAGTTCCACGGCCATGTTGGCGCCATAGGCTTCATGCAGGCGGGCCATGAAGGTTGCGGCTTCGCGTTCCTGCCCTTCCGCCAGCATGTGAAACAGCGGGCCACGGCTACCGCCAGTCATAAGGAACAGCCCCCCTGCCCGTTCACACAGCAGGTCGAGGGTTACGGTCGCCTCATCCGTTTCATTCTGGAGGAACCCCGCCGAGGACAGGAACTGGAGATTGGCCAGCCCCTCCGCATTGCGCGCCAGCAGCGCCAGCGGTTCGGCCGGCATGCCGGGCTTGTCGCTACGTGAGGGCAGGGCAAGCTGGCAGCCGATGATGGGCTGCACGCCCTTCTTGCCGCAGTACTGCGAAAACTCCAGCGCGCCGAACATGTTGCCCGTATCGGTAATGGCGACGGCGGGCATGTTCATGTCATGCGCCAGCGCCACCAGTTCGGGCACACGGATGGCCCCCTGACTGAGGGAATAGGCGGAATGGACACGCAGGTGGATGAAATCGGCATGGGACATGGCGACACTCTACCCTACTGGCCACCCGATTTGCACTACCTCCGAGACCTGTCCGACCTGCCCGCACGGGTGCTGTAGGGGCAACGGCAGACAGGACGCGGCCCCGCGCACATGCCCGGCCAGAGTACGGCATCGGTTGTGAGCGGGGGCCTGAAAAAAGAAATGCCGGAACCCGAAGGTCCCGGCATGGGATAATGCAGACTGGTCGGATCAGACGGGGCGGCGTTCACGCAGGAACGGAAATTACGCCATCCCCGAAAAATCTAGGCGTCCGTCTCGCCCGACGTGTCCTCCAGCGGGATGATCTTCCCGTCACGCAGGGTAACAACGCGGTCCATGCGCCGTGCAAGATCCATGTTATGGGTGGCGATCAGGGCGGCCACGCCATGCGCCCGCACGGTTTCAAGCAGCGCGTCGAATACCGCATCAGATGTATGGACATCCAGATTGCCGGTCGGTTCATCCGCCAGCAGCACCTGCGGGCGGTTGGCAAGGGCACGGGCGATGGCCACGCGCTGCTTCTCCCCGCCCGAAAGCTTGCCGGGCAGGTGTTCCAGGCGATGCCCCAGCCCGAAGGCCGCCAGCAGTTCTTCGGCCCGTTCGCGTGCCTGCCTGCGCGGAACGCCTGCGATCATCTGCGGCAGCATGACGTTTTCCCGCGCGCTGAATTCCGCCAGAAGGTGATGGAACTGATACACGAAACCGATCCGGTCCCGCCGCAGTTCCGTACGGTCCCGGTCCGGCAGCGCACCCGCATCCTGTCCCGCCAGCAGGATACAGCCCGCATCGGGTTTTTCCAGCAGGCCCGCAAGGTGCAGCAGGGTCGATTTGCCCGTGCCCGACGGGGCCACAAGGGCCACGATCTCACCGGGATAGAGGGTCAGGTCCGCGCCACGCAGCACGTCCAGCACTTCTTCCCCACTGATATAACGGCGGGCAACCGCGTCCATGCGCAGCGCGGGTGTGGACGGATTGGGGTTCTCATTCATGGCGCAGGGCCTCCACCGGATCGGTCCGCGCCGCCCGCCATGAGGGATACAGCGTCGCCAGAAGCGACAGGACCAGCGCCATGACGATAACCTCGATCACCTGCGACCAGATCAGTCTGGCGGGCAGATGTTCGAGATAATAGACCTCCGCATTGAACAGGTCGGTGCCGGTGATACGCTGCAGAAGCTGGCGGATATGTTCGATGTTGAGACAGAACACGATACCCAGCACCGTGCCCGCTATCGTGCCGGTCACCCCGACCGACGCCCCGCACATGAGGAAGATGCGCATGATCGCACCCCGTGTCGCCCCCAGCGTACGCAGCACGGCGATATCGGCGCTCTTGTCCTTGACCATCATGATCAGCGATGAAATCACGTTGAACGCGGCGACAAGGATGATCAGCGTCAGGATCAGGAACATGACATTCTGCTCCACCTGCACGGCACCGAAAAAGGCGTTGTTGCTCTGCGTCCAGTCCATGACGCGCACGGTGCCATCCATGGCCTTTTCAATGCCCTGACGCACCGGGGCCACGTTTTCCGCATCGCGTGTCATGACCTGCACCTGCGTCACCTGACCGGGTAGCTGGAAATAGACCTGTGCGGCATGCAGGGGCAGAAATACGTAGCTGGCGTTGTAATCATTCACCCCTGCATCGAAAATCGCCACCACGCGATAGGCCCGCACGCGTGGCATGGTGCCAAACGCCGTTGCCGCACCCTGTGGTGAAACAAGGGTAAGCCTGCCGCCTACGGTCAGCCCGGCGCGTTCAGCCAGCGTGGTGCCGACGATGATGGTGTCATCATCTCCAAAGTCATCCAGCGTTCCGGCGACCAGATTGTCACTGACTTCGTGCAGGGCGATCAGGTCATTGCGGGTCATGCCACGCACCAGACCGCCCGCATTGTAGTTGCCCGAATTGAGCAGTACCTGCGATTCCACCAGCGGCGCTGCCGAAACCACACCCGGCACCTGACGCACGCGACCTGCGACATCATCATAATCGCTGATCGTGCGCGTAACGCCGTATACGCTCAGATCCCCGTTCAGGCCGAGGATGCGGCCCAGCAGGTCGGCCTTGAACCCGTTCATGACCGACATGACGATGATGAGCGTCGCAACGCCAAGGGCGATCCCCACAAGCGAGAAGATCGCAATGACGGAAACGAACCGTTCCCCGCGCCGGGCATGCAGGTAGCGCCCGGCGACCATCCGCTCGAAGGGACCGAACATCAGCCGTGGTTTTTCAGGACAAGGGCCAGCGCACCTTCAACCGTATCCTCGGTGCGTTCACCCGTGCGGCGGTTCTTGATCTCGACCTTGCCCTCCTTCGCCCCACGCGGGCCGACGATAAGCTGCCACGGATGCCCCATCAGGTCAGCATCGGCAAACTTCGCGCCCGCGCGTTCGCTGCGGTCATCATACAGCAGCAGGTCCGGCGCGGCCGCGTACAGTTTTTCGCAGATGCCGTCACACACGGCGTCACCCGACTTGAGGTTGATGATCGCGGCCTTGAAGGGGGCCACGGATTCCGGCCAGATGATGCCGTTTTCATCGTGGCTGGCTTCAATAATCGCGGCAACCAGACGCGAGACGCCAATGCCATACGATCCCATTTCCGGATACAGCGGCGCGCCATCCGGCCCGCTGATCGCGATATCCATGGATTCGGTGTATTTGCGCCCGAAGTGGAAGATGTGCCCGACCTCGATGCCACGACCCTCGCGGCGGCGCCCGGCAGGTACCTGCGCCCATGCGGCTTCGTCATGCTTCTCGTCGGTCGCGGCGTAGAAGGAGGTCATGCGCGTGAAGAATTTCTCCAGCGACTGACGATCGGTGATATCGACATCTTCCGCCAGCCAGTCCTGCTCCTCCAGTGCGCTGTCGAAGAACACGCCGCTTTCGCCGGTGGGAGCAAGGATCAGGAATTCATGGCTCAGTTCGCCCCCGATCGGCCCCGTATCGGCCAGCATCGGGATCGCCCGTACGCCCAGACGCTGGAACGTGCGCAGGTAAGCCAGCATCATGCGGCGATAGGTATCGACAGCCGAAGCGTAGTCCATATCGAAGCTGTAGGCGTCCTTCATGTAGAACTCACGCCCGCGCATCACGCCAAAGCGGGGACGCACCTCGTCACGGAACTTCCACTGGATGTGGTAAAGCACCTGCGGCAGTTCCTTGTAGGACTTGACCACCTGACCGAACAGGTCGGTGATCATTTCCTCATTGGTCGGCCCAAACAGCATGTCACGTTCATGGCGGTCACGGATGCGCAGCATTTCCGGCCCATAGGCGTCATACCGGCCCGAACGCTTCCACAGGTCGGCGGACTGGATGGTGGGCATCAGCATTTCCTGCGCGCCGATGGCATCCTGTTCATGACGCACGATGTTCGCGATATTGCGCAGTACCCGCAATCCGGCTGGCAGCCAGGCGTAGATGCCTGCCGCCGTCTGGCGAATCAGGCCCGCACGCAGCATGAGCCGGTGCGAGGTGATCTGGGCCTCGGTCGGATTTTCCTTGAGGGTCGGCAGAAAACTGCGGGACAGACGCATATCCGTATGAACCTTGAAGTATGGGAGCCAATAACGCGACGGACCCTAAACCAATAGCAACGCCCGTGGAATGGGGCATGTGCAGCCGCCCGCCCGATACCACACCGAAGCGTGATGCCCCGCCATCCCCCGGACGTAAACATCCGCGTGAGGGGGTGTAGCCGCTGCCCCCGTGCGGGGCTAAGGTGCGCGGGCAAATCTGGTTGCAGAAACGACGCCGGGTTTAGGGAAAACGTACCAAAAAAAAATGGCAGGAAACGGATCAACCGCTTCCTGCCATAATCATTTCCGGCCTTGGCCGCTCCGGTCAGACGCGCAGCAGATGCACATCCACCAGCGGGCGCTTCTGCAGCTTGCGGCCCAGTGCGCGGCGCAGGGCGGTTTTCGCCGCCTCGCGGAAGGTGGCGTCGCTTGCACGCAGTTCATCGGGAATCTCATCCAGCGCATTGCTGAACTCTTCCGTGATCCGCTGGGTTTCCGGGTCTTCCGCATCCAGCAGGCCCGGCGCGCTCACCTTCGGGTCACCGATCAGGTAGCCTTCATCATCCACCGCGAAGCTACCCAGAACCATGCCATTGAACAGCATGCGACGGCGTGCCGACAGGACGCCACCGTTCATGGGCAGAATCCGCCCGCCATCAAGCACCAGACGCCCGGTAGGCGCCGTATCCCCGACTTCAACGCCATCAGCGCGAATATCGAGGATATCACCATCTTCCAGCAGGACCGGCTCGATATCGAGTTCCTGCGCAATGGCCGCGTTGGCGGTCAGGTGCCGCCATTCGCCATGTACGGGAATAAGGAAGCGCGGCCGCACGAGATCATACAGCATGCGTACGTCGCCACCCGTTGCATGGCCCGATACGTGAACAAGGTGATCCTTGTCCGTAATCACATGCACGCCACGGCGGGTCAGGCTGTCCTGCACCTGAATCACCGCCTGCTCGTTACCGGGGATCATGCGGCTGCTGTAGATGACGGTGTCATTCTCGCCCAGCGCGATATTGGGGTGCGTATCACCTGCAATACGCGACAGGGCCGAACGCGGCTCGCCCTGGCTGCCCGTTACGATAAGCAGGATTTCGCCATCGGGAACCGAGTTGGCGTCCTGTTCCGAAAGGAAGGCCGGCACGTCGGACAGATAGCCACATTCACGCGCCGCGACCTCAAGGTTACGCAGGCTGCGGCCCACCACCGCCACACGGCGGCCCGCCGCCTGCGCGGCCTTGGCCAGCGTTTCCACGCGCGCCACATTACTGGCGAAGCAGGTAACGGCAATCCGCCCTTCAAGCGAGGCGATCAGCCGCGTCATCTCGCGCCGCACATCCGCTTCGGAGGCGGAGGGACCTTCGGTGCGGACATTGGTGCTGTCACACACCATCGCCAGCACGCCTTCACGCCCCAGGGCGGCAAAGGTCTCAAGGTCGGTCGGGGGGCCGACCTGCGGGTCGGGATCAATCTTCCAGTCGCCGGTATGGACGATGATGCCCTGCGGCGTACGCAGCACGAGCGACTGCGATTCCGGCACCGAATGGGTGACCGAGACGAAACGCAGGTCAAACGGCCCGACCGTAAACGCGCTGCCCGGCGCCACGACATGGATCGGCACCTGCTGGAGCAGTCCGGCCTCACCCAGCTTGCGGCGCAGCACGGCGGCGGCAAACGGGGTGACATAGACCGGACAGCCAAGCTGCGGCCACAGATGGGCGATCGCACCCAGATGGTCTTCATGCGCGTGGGTGACCACAAGGCCGGTCAGCGCCTTCTTGCGTTCGGCGATGAAAACCGGATCGGGCAGCAGGATCTCGGCTTCCGGCGTATCGTTGCCGCTGAAGCCGATACCACAATCGACTGCAAGCCATGCCTCGCCCTGACGGTACAGGTTGAGGTTCATGCCAATTTCACCTGTCCCGCCCAAGGGCAGGAATGAAACGCCTGTTACTTCATTCATCAAGAAATCCTGTTTCTGTTAATACGGTTTGCGATGGGTTCGAGAAAACGGGCCTGGAACGTCTGTTCCGTGCCGGATTGGTTGTCCTGTTGTCAGCCCGTTCAGGGCCAAGAATGCCGTCAGTCACCAGCCTCAGGCCGGTATGCGCGCCGCGCTGCGTGGTGGAACCTGTCCATTTTCCCATTCCTCGCCCCAAGGGAACCGGATGGCTGAAAATGGTGCTCGACACCGACGCAGGTTTGCGGACCTACGCTAACAAATCCTGTATGGGATTATCATGTAATGCCGCTGACTCAAATCTCTTTCGGTGGTCGGGCTGGATTATTATCATCCGCGGGGCGCCAGAAGCACCTCGCCCGTTACGACCCGGACCGGGCCGGACGCCGTGTGCAAAAGCAGGATTCCATCATCGGCCAGACCTGCAAAAGTGCCGCTGAACTGCCGGTTTCCCGCCTTTACATCAACCTTTGTGCCTACCGGATGCCCGCGTTCAAGCCATGCCGTACGGATTGCTCCAAACCCCTGCGCCGCATGACAGGCAAGCCAGCCATCCAGCCTGCGCAGCAGAACCTGCGCCATGTCGGGGGCAGTCGGCACATCCCCCCCGCATTCAGCCAGACAGGCCACATCCCGACCGGCGATAACAGGCGCACAGCGCAGGTTCGCCCCCATTCCGATAACCTGCCAGGCGATACCTCCGGCGCTGCCGGTCTCGATCAGGATACCCGCCATCTTGCGGCCATCCAGCAGCAGATCATTGGGCCATTTCAGTTCCAGCCGGTGCCCGGCAGGCAGAAAATCCGCAACCGCGTCATACAGCGCAAGCCCCGCGATGAATGGCCACAACCCCACAGGCACATCATCCGCCCCCTGCCCCATCAGCATGACGGACAGGGCCAGATTGCCACCGGGATCGGACCATTCCCGCCCCCGGCTGCCACGCCCCGCAGTCTGCTTCAGGGCCAGGATCGCGACACCGTTGGCGCCCTGCCCCGCATCCAGCCGCTCCCGGCACAGATCCGATGTCGATCCCAGCCGGTCATGCACCTCCAGCAGCCACGCCCCACCACCCATGCGGGGAATGGAACGGATGGAAGGACGGGCCGGGATATGGGTCATGCTTTACCTGAACAATGCGGAAGCCGCCGCCTGTGCCGCCGTGGCGACGGGACCAAGCCCCACCACGAAGAACACCGTCACCAGCCCCATTCCCACTGACACGAACGAGACGGAAACAGGAGACCGGTCCAGCGCCGGGACGGCGGTATCAAAGAACATGACCTTGACGATGCGGATGTAGTAGTACGCCCCGATCACGCTGCTTACGATACCGATTGCAGCCAGCGCGTAAAGATGCGCGTTGATCGCGGCATAGAACACCATGAGCTTGCCAAAGAACCCGGCCAGCGGCGGCGCCCCGGCCATGGAGAACATGAATATCGCCATCGCCAGCGCCATGCCGGGGTCCGTACGGCCCAGACCGGCCAGATCGCTGATACGGGTTACGGCGCGGCCATTGCGGCGCATGGCGACAATGCCCGCAAATGCGCCGACATTCATGAACAGGTATGTCACCAGATAGACCAGCGTGCCACGCGTGCCTTCCGCCGTACCGGCGGCCATGCCGATCATGGCGTAACCCATATGCCCGATGGAGGAATAGGCCATCAGCCGCTTGATGTTCCCCTGCGGGATCGCCGCCAGCGAACCGAATACCATGGAAAGGGCGGATACCACTTCGATCAGCAACTGCCATTGTGGCGTCATGCTGCCGAAGGGACCGGCCATGACACGCAGCAGCACGGCGAAGGCCGCGATCTTGGGCGCGCCGGCCATATAGGCGGTCACCGATGTGGGGGCACCCTGATATACATCCGGCGTCCACATATGGAACGGCACCATCGACAGCTTGAAGCACAGCCCCACCAGCACGAACACGATGCCCACCATAAGGCCCGCAGGCAGCACGGCGCTGCCACGCACGGCCTGTTGCAGACCCGCATATTCCAGCGTCCCGGCAAAGCCGTAAGCCAGTGAAATGCCATAGAGCAGGATGCCCGACGCGAGCGAGCCAAGCACAAAATACTTCAGCCCCGCTTCAGCCGCCCCCACCCGGTCACGCGCGAAGGCGCACAGGATGTAGATGGACAGGGACGAAAGCTCCAACCCCACAAACAGCGTCATGAGATTGCCAGAGGACGCCATGATCATGGCCCCCAGCGTGGAAAACAGGATCAGCACCGGGAATTCGAACTTGTCGATTTCCATTTCGCGCGCATAACCCACGCTCAGCACCAGTGACAGTGCCGCGCCCGTCAGGCTCAGCACCTTCATGAAGCGGGCAAAGCCGTCATTGATAAAAACATGGCTGTAGCCCGTGCCATCGGGCGAAATTACGACAAGCACCCCCGTCACGACAAAGGCCAGCAACGTCATCATCGCGCAGGAAAAGAAAGCCTGCCCACGCTTCTGCATCACCCCGGCCAGGAGGATGGCCAGCCCCGACAGGGCCAGCACGATTTCAGGCAGAGCAAGTGTCCAGTTCATCGGTATTGGCCCTGACATCCTTGGGGTTAGCGGTAAAACAGCATGGTGGACAGCAGCACCACCAAGCCGATCAGCATGGAAAAGGCGTAAACCGCGATGGAGCCGGTCTGGACCCGCACCGCCTGTCCCGCACTGCCGGATGTCAGGCGGGCCAGTCCTTCGGGAATGGCCTCGATCACACCTTCATCCGCGCCCTTCCACAACAGGCGTGCAAGGGCGCGGTACGGGCGGATGATCGCCACATCATACAGTTCGTCGAAATACCATTTGTTCAGCAGGAACAGGTAAAGCGGCCGCAGGCTGCGGGCGAGTGCCGCCGGAATACCGGGGCTTGCCACGTAGCAGACATAGGCGACCGCAATACCCAGCACGGCTGCGAATGTCGGCACCAGCGCGATGAAGCCCGGCGTCTGCTCCAGACGGTCGATCACGGACTGACCGGGCACACCGGCAATCGCCCCATTCCAGAATGCCACATGACGCGCGCCGATATACAGCGGTTCCAGCGCCAGACCGGCCACCACGGCACCGAAGGACAGCAGCACGACCGGCAGCATCATGGATGGCGGGCTTTCATGCGCGCCTTCATACAGATGCCCGTCACGCGGCCGGCCATGAAACACCAGAAAGATCAGGCGCCAGCTATACAGCGCGGTCAGGAACGCGGTGATGCAGCCCATAAGCCAGCCATAATGGCCCATGCCATTACCCGACATCCATGCGGCCTCAAGGATCGCATCCTTGGACCAGTACCCGGCAAAGGGGAAGATACCCGCCAGCGCAAGGCTGCCGATCCACATGGCGATGTAGGTCAGCGGGATCTTGCGCCACAGCCCGCCCATGCGGAACATGTCCTGTTCATCGTGAACGGCATGGATCACGCAGCCCGCGCCAAGGAACAGCAGCGCCTTGAAGAACGCATGTGTGGTCAGGTGGAACATGGAGGCCTGATAGGCCCCTACACCCACCGCCACGAACATGTAGCCAAGCTGCGAACAGGTGGAATAGGCGATCGTGCGCTTGATGTCAGGCTGCACCAGCCCCACCGTGGCGGCAAAGAAGCTGGTTGTTCCACCGATCAGCACGATCAGATCGCGCGTGACGGGGGCAAGTTCCACCAGCGGCGACATCCGCACCATGAGGAAGATGCCCGCCGTCACCATGGTCGCTGCATGGATCAGGGCGGAAACCGGGGTCGGTCCCTCCATCGCGTCAGGCAGCCATGTGTGCAGGAACAACTGCGCCGACTTGCCCATCGCGCCGATGAACAGCAGCGTCGCGATGACTTCCAGCAGCGGATGCGTGCCGAAAAGCTGGAACGTGTCGTTCACATGCGCAGGCAGCGCGGCAAAGATGTCATCATAGGACACGCTGCCCAGACGGATGAAGATGAGCGAGATGCCGACAAGAAAGAACAGGTCCGCCACGCGGTTGACCACGAATGCCTTGATGGCGGCGGCACAGGCGGACGGCCGGTCGTACCAGTAGCCAATCAGCAGGTAACTCGCCAGCCCCACCCCTTCCCAGCCGAAGAAGAGCTGGAGCAGATTGTCGGACGTAACCAGCATGAGCATGGCAAACGTAAACAGCGACAGATAGGAGAAGAAGCGAAAAACCGGCCTGCTCTCATGCGCCATGTAACCCACGCTGTACACATGCACCAGCAGGGAGACCACCGTGACCATGGCCACCACGCTGACCGACAGCGCATCCATGCGCAGTTGCCAGTCCGCCCGGAAACCCGCTGCATGGACCCAGTCGGCCACGGGTACGATAACCGTGTTCATGCCGCCGCCCATCTCGAACCCCAGCACGCCGATCGCGGCAAGTGCCGCACACGTCATGAAGGCGATGGTCGTGAAACGCGCGGCCCCGTCCCCCATAAGGTGACCGAAGCACCCGGCGACAAGAAACCCGATCAGGGGCGCGAACACCGCCACTTCAAAAAGGAAGGATGCTGTCTGCATTTTCCTTACCCCTTCATCATCGTGATATCGTCGACTTCGATCGAGCCGCGATTACGGAAATACACCGTGACAATGGCCAGACCGATGGCGGATTCCGACGCGGCGATGGTCAGCACGAACAGGGTCATCACCTGCCCCGACAGATCGCCGGTAGCCGCTGAAAACGCCACGAAATTGATATTGGCCGAAAGCAGGATCAGCTCGATCGACATCAGGATGATGATGACGTTCTTGCGGTTCAGGAAAATGCCGAACACGCCCAGAACCAGCAGGATCGCGCCAACACTCAGGTAGGGCGCAAGGCCGATCCCCTCAATCGCGCTATTCATCGTCCTGTCCTTTCGCGCCTTGCGCCGGGGTAATGACCACCAGCGCGGTTTGTGTCTGTTCCGCGGCCTCGCGCGCACGCCATGCTTCCGTCCCGTAGGTGCCGGGCACGGCGGCGACATCGTAGCTGTCATGCGGGCGCAGGAAGCCGCCCTGTGCCGCGACCCCGGCCCCCAGCGGCACCTGAAGCATTTCAAGCGATTCCTGGGGCACGCGGTCGTGCTGGCGGTCGATGTTCTGCCTGCGGCCCGTCGGGCGGTCGCGCAGGGTCAGCACGATCGCGCCGATCATGGCCACCAGCAGCACCAGCGCGCAGGTCTGGAACAGGAAAATATAGTGGGTGTAGAGCACATCCCCCAGCGCCGCCGTGTTGGTCCGGGTGGGCGAGGACGGAACCAGATGCGTGATCTGCCCGATATTGCCCGCCACGCGCCAGTGGGTGAACGCCATGATGAGTTCCACCAGCAGCACGCCACCAACCGCAGCCCCGATCGGGGCGTAACGCTGCACGCCTTCACGCATCTGCGCAAAGCGGACATCAAGCATCATGACCACGAACAGGAACAGCACCGCGACCGCGCCGACATAGACAATAACCAGCGTCATCGCCAAGAATTCGGCCCCCGCGATCAGGAACAGCCCCGCTGCGTTGAAGAACGCCAGAATCAGGAACAGCACCGAATGCACGGGGTTACGGGCGCACACCACCATGGTGGCGGACAGGACCAGAACCGCCGCGAAAACGTAAAAGACGATTTGGGTCATCATGGGTGAGCTTCCTGCCGCATGGATGTTTCCTCCTGCTGGCATGGCGGCCACGGCCTGCGCGCGGTCCGCCGTGCGGTATCAGCGGTACGGGGCATCAAGCTCGAGCCTGCGGGCGAGAACGCTTTCCCAGCGGTCGCCATTGGCCAGAAGCTTGTCCTTGTTGTACATAAGTTCTTCGCGGGTTTCGGTCGCGAACTCATAATTCGGCCCTTCGACAATCGCATCGACCGGGCAGGCTTCCTCGCACAGGCCGCAATAGATGCACTTGGTCATATCAATGTCGTAGCGCGTGGTGCGGCGGGAGCCGTCATCGCGCGGTTCGGCCTCGATGGTGATGGCTTCCGCGGGGCATGTCGCCTCGCACAGCTTGCACGCAATGCAGCGTTCTTCCCCGTTGGGGTAGCGGCGCAATGCGTGTTCGCCACGAAAGCGTGGCGAAAGCACGCCCTTTTCATAAGGGTAGTTGATCGTGGCCTTCGGCTTGAAAAACGCCTTCAGCGTCACGCTCATGCCCGCCACCAGTTCGGACAGCAGCATGGAGCGGGCGGCCTTGCTTAATGTACCCATTAGCCTGCTCCTCCGGGCAGAAGGCCCGTTACCATCAGGAATCCCGCGCTCAGCACCATCCACGCCAGCGAGAATGGCAGGAACACCTTCCACCCCAGCCGCATGAGCTGGTCGTAGCGATAGCGGGGGAATGTCGCGCGCACCCAGATGAACACGAACAGGCAGAACAGGATCTTGGCGATCAGCCACAGCGGCCCCGGTATCCATGTAAAGGGCGCGATGCCCAGCGGCGGCAGCCAGCCACCAAGGAACAGGATGCTGACCATGCCGGACATGAGGAACATGTTCGCGTATTCGCCCAGAAAGAACAGGCCGAATGCCAGGGCTGAATATTCGACGAAGAAGCCCGCCACCAGTTCGCTCTCGCCTTCCGGCAGGTCAAAGGGCGCACGGTTGGTCTCGGCCAGCGCCGAGATGAAAAACACGATGAACATCGGGAACATCGGCAGGCAGAACCAGACATGGCGCTGCGCCAGCACGATGTCATTGAGGTTGAGGCTGCCCACCGCCAGCAGGACCGATACGATCACCAGCCCGATGGACACTTCATACGACACCATCTGCGCCGCCGAACGCAGCCCGCCAAGAAACGCGTATTTGGAATTGGACGCCCAGCCCGCGATCAGGATGCCGTAAACACCCAGCGAGGAAATCGCCAGCAGGTACAGGACACCCACATTGATGTTGGCGATGGCCAGCCCGTTCCCCGTGGGGATCACCGCCCACGCCACCATGGCCAGCGAGAAGGTCAGGAACGGCGCGAACAGGAACAGCATCCTGTTTGCACCAGACGGGATGACCGTCTCCTTCGTCAGCATCTTGATCGCATCGGCGAAAGCCTGCAGCACGCCGAACGGGCCGTTTACATTCGGCCCCTTGCGCAACTGCATCGCGGCCATGACCTTACGTTCGGCCAGGGTCAGATACGCCACGCCCAGCAGCAGCGGCACCAGCACCGCCAGGGATTCCAGCACGATCAGCAGGATCTGGCCGATGACGGTATGAAAGAAGAAATCAGCCATGTCCCTACTCCGCAGCCTCGATGGCGGGGTGCACGTAAATCCCCGAACAGGTTTCCATGGTCGGGCTGGCGCGGCACACGGCGTGGGTCAGGTAATAATCGGATATGACCGGCCGAAGCGGCGCATCCGACACCGGAACCGTCCCCGCATCGGGTGCCGTGGTGTCCGATGTGCCATGGCGGCTCCATGCCGCATGTCCGAATACCGGGCTGGCCTGCACCATGCGCTCGCGCAGGGCTTCCAGCGTATCGTAGGGCAGTTTGCGGCCCGCCACTTCGGAAAAGGCCCGCAGGATGCGCCAGTCTTCACGCGCATCACCCGGCGGCATGACCGCGCGGAATGCTTCCTGCACGCGCCCTTCGGTATTGGTGTAGGTGCCCGGCTTTTCCGCATAAAGCGTGCCCGGCAGGATCACATCCGCCCGCGCGGCACCCGCATCGCCATGATGCCCCTGATAGACGACGAAGGTTTCCGGCCCGATACGATCGGTCGGGAACTCGTCCGCGCCCAGCAGCCACAGCACGTCAACGCCGCCATCCAGCATGCCCGCCACATCGCGCCCCTGCGGGCCGGGCAGGAACCCAAGATCCAGCCCCGCCACCCGGCTTGCCGCCGTATGCAGGACATTGAACCCGTGCCAGTCCGGGCTGATCGCCCCGACCTTCGCCGCCAGATCCCAGCATGCACGCGCAATCGCCTGCCCGTCCGGGCGGGTCAGCGCACCATGGCCGACAATGATCATCGGTTTTTGTGCGCCCGCCAGCACATCGGCAAACGGATGCGTGCCGTCGGCAAGGGCCGCCAGCGCGTCCGGCCCCTGCCCCAGCACATCCACTGCGTATGTCGGGTCGGCATTGGGCGCGCCGATCATGCCGATGGGAAAACCACCCCGGCCTGCCGCAAGGTAGCGTTTACGGATACGCGCATTCAGCACGGGCGCTTCCTGCCGGGGAATGGAGCCTACGATCAGCAGGGCATCCGCATCCTCGATCCCGACGATACCTGTGTTGAAAGTATAGAAGTCCCGGCGTGAAGTATCGTATTTCGCCCCGTCCTGACGGCAGTCAATATTGGGCGAACCCAATGTTTCCATCAGATCCTTCAGCGCCATCATGCTTTCCGCATCGCACATGTCGCCCGCGATCGCGCCGATACGCTGGCCCGGCACATCCTTCAGCCGTGTGGCGATGGTGGCGAACGCATCCTGCCAGCTTGCGGGCTGGAGCCTGCCATCTACCCGCACCCAAGGCCGGTCCAGACGGCGGCGGCGGAACCCGTCCACAACAAAGCGCCCCTTGTCCGCCAGCCATTCCTCGTTCACTTCGTCATTGATGCGCGGCACGATGCGTAGCACGGCGGCCCCACGGGCCTGCATGACGATATTGGTGCCTACCGCGTCGCACACATCGATTGAATCCGTGCGCTTGAGTTCCCACGACCGCGCGGTAAATGCGTAAGGCTGCGAAGTCAGCGCACCGACGGGGCAGATATCGATCAGGTTGCCCGACAGTTCGGATGTCAGGGCCTTTTCAACATAATTGGTGATTTCCAGATTTTCCCCGCGCGAAATACCGCCCAGTTCCGGAACGCCCGCGATTTCGGTGGAAAAACGGATGCAGCGCGTACACTGGATGCACCGTGTCATGACCGTCTTGACCAGCGGGCCAAGATACTTGTCGGTCACCGCGCGCTTGTTTTCATGGTAACGGGTATGGTCCGCGCCATAACCGAATGCCTGATCCTGCAGGTCGCATTCGCCACCCTGATCGCAGATCGGACAGTCAAGCGGGTGATTGATCAGCAGGAACTCCATCACCGCGCGGCGGGCGCGACGCACCACCTCCGTATCGGTGAAGATCTGCATGCCTTCGTTTATGGGAAACCCGCATGAGGCGACCGGCTTGCGCCCGCCCGAGACCTCGACCATGCACATACGGCAGTTGCCCGCCACCGACAGGCGTTCGTGATAACAGAAACGCGGGATTTCCTTGCCCGCCGCCTCACACGCCTGAAGGGCGCTGGAACCTGCCGCGACCTCGACGGGGATACCGTCAACGGTTACTTTCACCATTGTTCCTACTCCGCCGCTTCATTCATGCCAGCCGGAACCTGTACGGTCCGGCTACCGCCATGCGCCGCCTTGTAGGCGTGGATACGTTCTTCCATCACCGGGCGGAAACGGCGGATCAGCCCCTGGATCGGCCATGCCGCCGCATCGCCCAGCGCGCAGATGGTGTGTCCTTCCACCTGCCGGGTGACCTGCTCCAGCATGTCGATTTCCTCGATTTCCGCGCGACCCTGCACCATGCGGTCCATGATGCGCATCATCCAGCCCGTGCCCTCGCGGCACGGCGTGCACTGGCCACAGCTTTCATGCTTGAAGAATTTGGAGAACCGCGCGATGGCCGCGATGATATCGGTGGATTTGTCCATCACGATCATGCAGCCGGTACCAAGGCCGGACCCCTCGGCGCGCAGGCTGTCGTAATCCATAAGCACGTTTTCACACACGTCACGCGGCAGCATGGGCACCGAACAGCCGCCGGGTATGACCGCCAGCAGGTTATCCCACCCGCCGCGCACGCCACCACCATGCTTTTCGATGATGTCCTTCATCGGGACACCCAGCTCCTCCTCAAACACGCAGGGCGTGTTGACGTGACCCGATATGGCCATGAGCTTGGTACCCGCGTTGTTGGGCCGCCCCAGCCCGGCGAACCATGCCGCGCCACGGCGCAGGATGGTGGCTGAAACCGCGATGCTTTCGACATTGTTGACCGTAGTGGGGCAACCATACAGCCCCATCGCCGCCGGGAAAGGCGGCTTCATGCGCGGCTGGCCTTTCTTGCCCTCAAGACTTTCCAGCAGGGCGGTTTCTTCCCCGCAGATATAGGCACCCGCGCCGCGATGGATATAAAAGTCGAAATCCCAGCCGGACCCGCAGGCGTTCTTCCCGATCAGTCCGGCTTCATATGCCTCGTCAATGGCGTGCTGGAGATGACGGGCCTCGTTATAGAATTCGCCACGGATATAGATGTAAGCCGTATGCGCACCCATGGCGAAAGAGGCGATCAGCGCGCTTTCCACCAGCTTGTGCGGATCATGGCGCAGGATTTCGCGGTCCTTGCAGGTGCCGGGTTCCGACTCATCGCCATTGATGACCAGATAATGCGGTCGCCCGTCATTCTTTTTGGGCATGAACGACCATTTGACGCCGGTGGGGAAACCCGCCCCGCCCCGGCCGCGCAGGCCGGACGCCTTCATCTCGTTAATGATGGCATCGCGCCCGCGCGCCAGTATCGCGCCCGTATTGTCCCAGTCGCCGCGGGCACGGGCACCTGCCAGCTTCCAGTCATTCTGGCCATACAGGTTGGTAAAGATGCGGTCCTTGTCCTGAAGCATGACCTTACTCCTGCCCCTGCGGCTTCTGCACCGCATCTTCGCGCAGGACCTTGCGTCCACCCGCCGGGGCGCAGGCCATGCGCGCGATGGTCGGGCCGGGCGTGGGCCGTTCGCCCCGGCGCAGGGCCTCGATCAGTTCAAGCGTGCGCGGGCCGTCCAGATCCTCGTAATAATCATCGTCAACCTGCAGGATCGGGGCATTGGAGCATGCCCCCAGACATTCGACCTCGGTCAGGGTGAACAGGCCGTCCTTGCTGGTTTCGCCAAAACTGGTGATGCCGGTAGCCGCCTTGCACGCCGCCGTTACATCATCCGAACCACGCAGCCAGCATGACGTGGTGGTGCAGACCTGCAGGTGATACCGACCGATCGGGGTGGTGTTGAACATGAGGTAAAAGGTCGCGACCTCGTAAACCCGGATCGGCGCCATTTCCAGCCGTTCGGCCACCACATCCATGGCCACGCGGGGTATCCACGCGCTGCCGGTCGCGCGGCCCATCTGTTTCTGCACGATATACAGTAGCGGCAGCACCCCGCTTGCCTTGCGCTCGGGCGGATATTTGGCAAGGACCGTGGCGATCTGGCGCTCACTGTCCTCATCAAATGCGAAATGGGTCGGTTCCGCGCCCTGTGGCGCGTCGGATTGGACGGACATGTCGGTCACCTGTCAATCTCGCCAAAAACCAGATCCAGCGATCCGATAATGGCCACGGCATCAGCCAGCATGTGCCGGCGCGACATCTCGTCGATTGCCTGGAGATGGGAAAAACCCGTGGGCCGGATCTTGCAGCGATACGGCCGGTTGCTGCCATCGGCCACCAGATACACGCCGAATTCCCCCTTTGGGGTTTCGGTTACGGTGTAAGTAGCGCCCGGCGGCACGTGATAGCCTTCGGTAAACAGCTTGAAATGATGGATCAGCGCTTCCATGGACCGCTTCATCTCGCGCCGTGGCGGGGGCGTGATCTTGTGGTCCTGCACCTTGACCGGGCCGGGGCGGATCTGTTCCAGACACTGCCTGATGATGCTGACGCTTTCGCGCATTTCCGCCACGCGGATCAGGTAGCGGTCGTAGCAGTCACCCTGCCTGCCCACCGGCACGTTGAATTCCACCTTGGCGTAATTGTCATAGGGCTGGCTGCGCCGCAGATCCCACGGCACGCCCGAAGCCCGCAGGCATGGGCCACTGAACCCCCAGGCCAACGCCTGTTCGGTCGTGAACACGCCAATGCCAACCGTGCGCTGTTTCCAGATGCGGTTGTTGGTCAGAAGCGATTCCAGATCGTCGATCCAGCGCGGGAAGGTCGTGGCCCAGTCCGCGATACGCTCTTCCAGCCCGGCGGGCAGGTCACGCGAGACACCGCCGGGACGGACATAGTTGGCGTGGAAACGCGCGCCGGACGCTGCTTCATAGAACTCCAGAAGTTTTTCACGTTCCTCATACCCCCACAGCGCAGGCGTCAGTGCGCCACAGTCCAGCCCGAAGGAGGTCAGGTTGAGGATATGGTTCAGGATGCGCGTGATCTCGGCAAACATGACGCGTATCCAGCGCGCGCGGTCCGGGGCCTCGATCCCCAGCAGCTTTTCAACCGCCAGCGCGAAGGCCTGCTCCTCACACATGGGGGAGACGTAGTCGAGCCGGTCGAAATACGGCAGCGCCTTGGGATAGGTCTTGTATTCGATCAGCTTTTCCGTGCCGCGATGCAGCAGGCCGACATGCGGAATGGCACGGGCGACAACCTCGCCCTCCATTTCCAGCACAAGCCGCAGCACGCCATGCGCGGATGGATGCTGGGGACCGAAATTAAGCGCGTGGGAATCAATTTCCACCACATGCCGCCGCACTTCGCCGGTATCGTCCTCCGGCAGGAGTGAGTCAGGAACAGCGGCATCGCTACGAAGGGTTACGTCGCTCATCTGTCGCCTACCCCTGTCGTTTCATGTTCTGGCGGCTGGCATGCGCCTTTTCATCGCCCGGCAGGGTCAGGATTCCCTCCCATGGCGATTCAAAATCGAAATTGCGGAAGTCCTGCACCAGATCGACGGGTTCATAGACGACCTGACGCCGTTCGCTGTCGTACCGCATCTCCACATACCCGGTCAGCGGGAAGTCCTTGCGCAACGGATGCCCTTCGAAGCCGTAATCGGTCAGGATACGCCGCAGGTCGGGCTGATCGGTAAACAGGATACCGAACAGGTCGTAGGCCTCGCGCTCCCACCATGTCGCGGCGGGCCATATCTGGTGCACTGACGGGACGGGAGCCGTCTCGTCAGTGGTCACGATCACGCGGATACGGTGGTTATGGGTAACGGACAGCAGGTTGTAGACTACATCGAACCGTTCGGGCCGGTCGGGAAAGTCCACGCCGCAAATGTCCATCACCTGCTGGCAGGCAAATTGCGGATCGTCACGCAGCATGAGCATGAGCGCCAGCAGCCGGTCGCGTGTGGTGCGTACCACCAGTTCGCCTTTTTCCAGACCGGCGGAAATAATGCCCGGAACCCGTGTGGACAGGTGGAAGGTGATGCCCCCCAGCCCACCCGACACTGCGTACGGCACCACCGCCGATGGGGACGTGTTTGCTGGTTCAGCCACGGCGTATTGTCCCTGTCCTACGAATTTTCTTCTGAAGCTGCATGATGCCGTAGATCAGCGCTTCCGCCGTGGGCGGGCAGCCGGGCACATACACATCAACCGGCACGATCCGGTCACAGCCCCGCACGACGGAGTAGGAATAGTGGTAATACCCGCCCCCGTTGGCGCATGACCCCATGGAGATGACCCAGCGCGGTTCGGCCATCTGGTCGTAAACCCGGCGCAGCGCGGGGGCCATCTTGTTGGTCAGAGTACCCGCTACGATCATCACGTCCGACTGGCGGGGCGAACCGCGCGGGATGATGCCCATGCGATCCAGATCGTAGCGCGGCATGTAGGCGTGGATCATTTCCACCGCGCAGCAGGCCAGCCCGAAGGACATCGGCCACAGGCTGCCCGTCCGGCCCCAGTTCACCAGTTTGTCGAGATTCGCGACCACGAAGCCCTTTTCGGTAATCTCGCCCGTGATGCCCTTGATTACGGCGTCTTGCTCCGCCCCCGGCGGCAGCATTTCACGGTTCCAGGCGATGCTGTCCGCAGGCCGACCAGGCCCGGATGTATCGTTGCCCATTGGTGCGCCTCCGCTTGTCATGCTCAATCCCAGTCCAGCGCGCCCTTGCTCCATTCATAGATGAAGCCAACCACCAGAACGCCCAGAAAACCCATCATGGACAGGAAACCAAACCACCCGATCCGCGATAGACTCATTGCCCATGGGAAGAGGAATGCGACCTCAAGGTCGAAAATGATGAACAGGATCGCGACCAGATAGAACCGCACATCGAAGCGGTGGCGCGCATCATCAAAAGCCTCGAAACCGCATTCGTAAGCCGACGTTTTTTCGGCATAGGGTTTCTGGTGGCCAAACAGCAGCGAACTGCCCAGCATCGCGCCAGCGATGACCACCGCAATGCACCCGAATATCAGCACGGGCAAATAATCAGTGATAACGGGATGCATGTTCCGTGTTCCCAACCTGTTAAGAAGCCATCTGCGTGTCTTTATCGACTTATGTGTGGCTTCGGGGATGCTAGACCCAACGTGGTGCAGGGAACAGTTACTTAACCGTGTTCTTTCAGGAACATTACTGTGAGGATAGATACAGGACCGGATACGTCAATATTGCGTGAATATTTGTTTACGCACGGTTTATTGTTCTCATTTTCCCGTGTACCGCCTGATTGAAGGCACAAAAAAAACGCCAGCGCTGAAGCGTCTGGCGTGTCTGCCGGAAAAACCGGATAACCATGTGGCGCGAGTGACGGGGCTCGAACCCGCGACCTCCGGCGTGACAGGCCGGCGCTCTAACCAACTGAGCTACACCCGCATGGTGTGTGCCCCTGCCCCGCAATGCGGAACGAGGGAATATGGTGGGCGATGACGGGATCGAACCGCCGACCCTCTCGGTGTAAACGAGATGCTCTACCGCTAAGCTAATCGCCCGCGACCCTACTAAGCGATTGCAAAAAAAGGGGCAACCCAAAAAATGGATTGCCCCTTCTTTTTTTCCTGAAAAATCAGTCAGCCTTACTTGCTGACAGCTTCCTTCAGGTTCTTGCCCGGCTTGAAACGGACGGAAGTGGAAGCCGGAATGTCCAGCGGCTCACCCGTGCGGGGGTTACGCCCCTTGGCTGCCTTGCGGGTAGCCGTCACGAACGTGCCGAAACCGACCAGACGGACTTCCTGCTTGTTTGCCAGCGCCTTTTCGATCGCACCGAAAACCGCATCAACCACTTCGCTGGCTTTTGCCTTCGCCAGATCGGCTTCCTCGGCTACCGCAGCAACGAGTTCCTGCTTGTTAAGTGGCTTCTCCATTTTACGCCTTTCTTTGTACTGTGCGCCTACGCAATCATTCAAAAGTCGCGCCGCATTTCTGCACGCACTATGCCGCTGTTTTGTCTCACGTCAACCAACAGAATTGGAGGAATGACAGAGAAATCCGTCATTCTCCTTCTGCACGACAATTCTGCGCCGTAGCCTCTGCCCGATATTGACTAATGCGTCAACGCGGGCGCTGCCGTGCTTGCGGTATCAGCCGGTGTTACCGGTTCCGTCCACTCGATCGGCTCGGGCTTGTGCACCAGCGCCTGACCAATCACCTCATCCACATGGGAAACCGGCAGGATGGTCAGCGCGGTCTTCACGACGTCGGGAATGTCGATCAGGTCCTTTTCGTTATCCTTGGGGATGAAGATGGTCGTCAGCCCCGCACGATGGGCCGCCAGCAGCTTTTCCTTAAGCCCGCCAATGGCCAGCACGCGGCCACGCAGGGTGATTTCACCCGTCATGCCCACTTCCCGGCGCACGGGAATGCCCGTCATCACGCTGACCAGCGATGTCGCCATGGCGATACCCGCCGACGGGCCATCCTTCGGCGTAGCCCCTTCGGGCACGTGCACATGCAGGTCACGCTTTTCAAACAGGTCCGGGCTGATCCCGAACGTAACAGCGCGGCTGCGGACGTAGGAAAGGGCTGCGGCTACGCTTTCCTTCATCACATCGCCCAGCTTGCCGGTCAGCTTGATGTTGCCCTTGCCCGGCACCATCACACTTTCGATGGTCAGGATTTCTCCCCCCACCTCGGTCCAGGCCAGTCCGGTCACGACTCCGACCATGTCTTCCGACTCGGTCTCCCCGTGCAGGAACCGCTTTACCCCTGCGTATTTCTCAAGGTTTTCAGCCGTGATCGCCACGGTCTTCGCCTTGCCGGTCACGATTTCGGTCACTGCCTTGCGGGCCAGTGTCGCAATTTCGCGCTCAAGGTTACGCACGCCCGCTTCACGCGTGTAGCTGCGGATCAGTTCCCGCAGCGCATCATCGGAAACAGACCATTCGCCCGGCTTGAGATTGTTCGCCGCCGTCTGCTTGGACAGCAGGTGACGCTTCGCGATCTCGACCTTTTCGTCTTCCGTGTAACCGGACAGGCGGATGATCTCCATGCGGTCCAGCAGGGGCTGGGGCATGTTCAGGCTGTTGGCCGTTGTAATGAACATCACATCCGACAGGTCGTAATCGACCTCCAGATAGTGATCGCCAAAAGTGGCGTTCTGTTCGGGGTCCAGCACTTCGAGCAATGCGGAGGACGGATCACCGCGCCAGTCGGCACCCAGCTTGTCGATCTCGTCCAGCAGGAACAGCGGGTTTGAGGTCTTGGCCTTCTTCATGCCCTGAATGATCTTGCCGGGCATGGAGCCGATATAGGTACGACGGTGCCCCCGGATTTCGGCTTCGTCACGCATGCCGCCCAGCGACATGCGGACATACTGCCGTCCCGTCGCCTTGGCGATGGACTTTGCCAGCGAGGTCTTGCCAACACCCGGCGGCCCCACGAGGCACAGGATCGGCCCCTTGAGCTTCTGCGCGCGACTCTGCACGGCCAGATACTCGATGATGCGTTCCTTGACCTTTTCCAGACCATAGTGATCCGTATCAAGGACCTGCTGGGCTTCCGACAGGTCATGACGGACCTTGGAACGCTTCTTCCACGGGATGCCCAGAATCCAGTCGAGATAGTTGCGCACCACCGTCGATTCGGCGGACATCGGGCTCATGCTCCGCAGCTTCTTCAGCTCGGCCACCGCCTTTTCGCGCGCTTCCTTGCTCAGCTTGGTCTTGGCGATCTTTTCCTCAAGCTCGGCGGTCTCGTCCTTGCCGTCCTCACCTTCCCCCAGTTCCTTCTGGATCGCCTTGAGCTGCTCGTTCAGGTAGTACTCGCGCTGCGTCTTTTCCATCTGCCGCTTCACGCGGTTACGGATGCGCTTTTCCACCTGCAGCACGCCGATTTCGGCTTCGATATGCGCAAAAACCCGTTCCAGACGTGCGTTCACGTCCTGAATTTCAAGGATTTCCTGCTTTTCGGGAATCTTCAGGTTCAGATGGCTGGCAATGGTATCCGCCAGCTTGGACAGATCATCAATCTGGTTAAGGGAGACCAGCACCTCGGGCGCGATCTTCTTGTTCAGCTTGATATACTGCTCGAACTGACCAATCAGCGTGCGGCCGATCGCCTCGGCTTCCTTGCCGTCGCTTTCCTGCTCCGGCACGTCCTCGATCTCGGCCTCGAAATGACCATCGATTTCATGCAGCGCCGTAATGTGGGCGCGGCGGCCACCTTCGACCAGCACCTTCACCGTGCCGTCAGGCAGCTTGAGCAACTGCAGGATGGTGGAGACCGTACCATAACGATAGATGTCATCAGGCGTAGGGTCATCCTGCGCGGCGTTCTTCTGCGCGACCAGCAGGATCTGCTTGTCGCTGCGCGTTACGGCTTCCAGCGCGCGGACGGATTTCTCACGCCCGACGAACAGCGGCACGATCATGTGCGGGAAAACGACAATATCACGCAGCGGCAGCACGGCCATCGTGTCGTGCCCGTTTTCGACTTCCTCGGGCTCGCGCGTTGCGGGTACCTGTGCTGCTGCCTTGTTTTCGATGGGGTCCGTCCCTTCGGGGACGGGATTCAGTCTGTCAGTTTCAGACATATTATGTTCGACCTCCTGATGGACGATCCCGGATGGACACCCGCCCTGGCGGCCTGCCCATCCGTTGCGCCGCATATGCGACAACCTTAAAGCTTCATGTTGTCACGACGCCGCACCACCACAACCCCGGTGGTGCCATTTCAGCGGAGAGACCAGGCCGCGTCGGGGGCCTCAGGCCGACTGTTCGGTCGGCTGGTTCTTGCCATACACGTAGACCGGCTGCGCCTTGCCTTCCGCCACTTCCCTGTTGACGACAACTTCCTCGACATTCTTAAGGCCGGGCAGATCGAACATGGTCGACAGCAGGATGCTTTCCAGAATGGCGCGCAGGCCACGGGCGCCGGTGCGCCGGGCAATGGCGCGCTGGGCCACCTGACGCAGCGCGTCCTCGGTGAAGGTAAGCTGCACGTCTTCCATCTGGAACAGGCGGGCATACTGCTTGACCAGCGCGTTCTTGGGCTTGGTCAGGATCTCGATCAGGGCGGCTTCGTCCAGATCCTCCAGCGTCGCCACGACCGGCAGACGACCGATGAATTCGGGAATCAGACCGAATTTCAGCAGATCCTCCGGCTCGACATCGCGCAGCACGGCACCCATCCGGCGTTCATCGGGGGACTGCACATCCGCCCCGAACCCGATGCCCGATCCCTTGCCGCGCGCGCTGATGATCTTGTCCAGACCAGCAAACGCGCCACCGCAGATGAACAGCATGTTGGTGGTATCGACCTGCAGGAATTCCTGCTGCGGATGCTTGCGCCCGCCCTGCGGCGGCACGGAGGCGACGGTGCCTTCCATGATCTTGAGGAGCGCCTGCTGCACACCTTCACCGCTCACGTCACGCGTGATGGAGGGATTGTCCGACTTGCGGGAAATCTTGTCGATCTCGTCAATGTAGACGATGCCGCGCTGGGCTTTCTCCACATTGTAATCCGCGGCCTGCAGCAGCTTGAGGATGATGTTCTCCACATCCTCACCAACGTAACCGGCTTCGGTCAGGGTGGTGGCGTCAGCCATGGTGAACGGCACGTCAAGGATACGCGCAAGGGTCTGGGCCAGAAGCGTCTTGCCCGAACCGGTCGGCCCGATCAGCATGATGTTGGATTTTGCAATCTCGACATCATTGTTCTTCTGGGCATGGGCCAGCCGCTTGTAGTGGTTATGCACCGCGACCGAGAGAACCTTTTTCGCATGACCCTGCCCGATGACGTAATCATCGAGGATCTTGCAGATTTCCCGCGGAGTGGGCACGCCATCGCGCGATTTGACCAGATGCGTCTTGTGCTCCTCACGGATGATGTCCATGCACAGCTCGACGCATTCATCGCAAATGAACACGGTGGGACCGGCGATCAGTTTGCGGACCTCGTGCTGCGACTTGCCGCAGAACGAGCAGTAAAGCGTATTTTTGGAATCGCCGGATTTGTTATTCATAACCGCTCCTATTCCCACAGAGGGGAACTTCTCCATACCTTGCAGCCGGACTGCAACATCCCGGCACGCCGCAGGTGACCCGAACCCTTGCGGGCGGGAAGCGCGCCTGCGTGCACGCTTCCCATGATTGCCGGTTATTCCGCCGTTTTTGGGGCCGTGTTACGGCGGACGACTTCATCCACGATACCGAATGTCTGCGCTTCTTCCGCCGACATGTAGCTGTCGCGTTCCAGCTTCTGCTCGATTTCCTCAAGCGTACGGCCGGTATGCTCGTTGTAAATCTCGTTCAGGCGCTTGCGGATGGTCAGGATTTCCTGGGCCTGGATCTCGATGTCGCTGGCCTGTCCCTGCGCCCCGCCCGAAGGCTGGTGCACCATGACGCGGGCGTTGGGCAGGGCGAATCGCCGCCCCTTCTCACCACCTGCCAGCAGCAGCGACCCCATGGACGCAGCCTGTCCGATACACACCGTGCTGACGGGGCAGCGGATGTACTGCATGGTGTCGTAAATCGCGAGCCCGGCCGACACAACGCCGCCGGGGCTGTTGATATAGAACGAGATTTCCTTGCCGGGGTTCACGCTTTCCAGATAAAGCAGCTGGGCGGACACCAGCGCCGACACCTGATCGTAGACCGGTCCGGTCAGAAAGATGATCCGTTCCTGCAGAAGGCGGGAATAGATGTCGAATGCCCGTTCCCCGCGGGAGGTCTGCTCCACCACCATCGGCACCAGAGCATTATTGAAGATATCTACGGGATCCCGATCCCTCATAGCCATATTCCCGATCCTGAAAAGCAAGGAGTCGATCCGCGTTTCCTGCCCGCCGCATGGGCGCACGGACATTATGGATGCAGTCGGCTCCTTCCCGGTTGCTTATGACAAAATAGAGACAAACACGCCAGATACCACCCCATTCCTGTCTTTTTGCCGGAAACGGGTTCCACAATCTGCGCGCGATCACCTGCCTGCAAACACATACGGCGCACGGAAGTGACCTTCCGTGCGCCGTATGGGCCATCTATGACGCGGAAGCGGATCAGACGTCAGCTTCCGGCATTTCGGCCAGTTCTTCCGGCGTCACGACCTTGTCTTCGACCTTGGCCAGCTCGACGATGTAGTCGATGACCTTGTTCTCGAAGATCGGGCCGCGCAGCCCATCAGCCGCCTGCGGGTTCTTGCTGAAGAACTCGAACACGGCCTGCTCCTGACCGGGGTAGCGCGAAGCTTCCGCACGGACGGCCTGCATCATCTCGTCCGGCGTGACGGTGATGTTGTTCACACGCCCGATTTCAGCCAGCAGCAGGCCCAGCTTCACGCGACGTTCGGCAATCTTGCGATAGTCGGCGCGCAGCGTGTCCTCGTCCTTGTCCTTGTCTTCCTCATCGAGGCGGCCCGCCTTGCGGTCTTCCTCGATACGGGACCAGATCTGGTCGAACTCGGCATCGACCATGGCGGGGGGTGCCTGAAAATCGGTCTTTTCAGCCAGCTTGTCCAGCAGCTCGCGCTTCAGGCGCAGGCGGGAAAGCTGTTCGTATTCCTGACCGACCTGCTTGCTGATCAGGTCACGGACCTGTTCCAGACCTTCGAAGCCGAGCTTCTTGGCCAGATCATCGTCGATCTTCGCTTCGATCGGGCGCTTGAGTTCACGCACCTTGATGTCGAAGGTCGCTTCCTTGCCTGCAAGGTGCTCCGCGCCGTAATCGGCGGGGAACGTCACGGTGATCACCTTTTCGTCACCGGCCTTCATGCCTTCGATCTGCTCGGCGAAACCGGGGATAAAACCCGCGCCGCCGATCTCGACATTCACGTCGTCGGCGGAACCGCCATCGAACGCCACGCCGTCGATCTTGCCGACGAAGTCAACCGACACCACATCACCGCTGGCGGCGGGACGGTCTTCCTCGACCTTCTCGAACTCGCGCTGGCGACCGGCGATTTCCTTCAGGGCCTTGTCCACGGTCTCGGCATTCACCTCGGACTTGAGGCGTTCCAGCGACAGGGTGGACAGGTCGGGAATGGTGATTTCGGGCAGAACCTCGAATTCGACCGTGAACTTCAGGTCGTCCGTGCTGCCGGGCGCATCGCCGGACACCACGTCAACCTTCGGCTGCATGGCGGGACGCAGGCCGCGCTCGTCCAGCAGGGTGCGGGTCGCTTCGCTTACGACCTGCTCCAGAACCTCGCCCTGAACAGATTCGCCAAAACGCTGCTGAAGGATGCTCATCGGCACCTTTCCGGGGCGGAAGCCCGGCAGCTTCATGGACTGTCCAACTTCTTTCAGGCGCGCGGTGCGCTTGCTCTCGATTCCCGCTGCCGGCACCGTAACGGTGAACCCGCGCTTCAGGCCTTCGGAAAGCGTTTCAGTAACCTGCATCTGCCAGGCCATCCTCTCGGTCAGAACGTGTCAAAGAACGCAAGAGGCCGCTCGGGCCACCACGTCTGTTCGCATAACGCGACTTGCCGGGATCTTGGTACGGGCGGAGGGACTTGAACCCCCACGACTTGCGTCACCAGAACCTAAATCTGGCGTGTCTGCCAATTCCACCACGCCCGCACTGTGCCCAGGCTGTAAGCGCGCGGCTTTAGCGCACCATCGGACATCGGGCAAGATCCCAAGGAAAAAGGAATGGTGTTTTCAGCCGAAAAGTTTTTCCGCCTGCGCCTCCGCCCGCGCCCGCGCAGCCCCTACATGGGCATCGAACGCCTCGGCCACGGGCCATTCACCCGCATGCAGGGCGGCGTCGCCATGTATCCATACGCCCGCGCATGCCGCTTCCCATCGTGGCATGCCCGCCGCAAGCAGGGCCGCGATGATTCCCGTCAGCGTATCGCCCGACCCGGCCGTGCCCAGCATGGGGGTGGCATGAGCGTTGATCGCAACGCGACCATCGGGTGCCGCGATAATGGTGTCAGGCCCCTTGAGCACCGTAACCGCCCCGGTCAGGTCCGCCGCCTGCCGGGCGGCCGCGATACGGTCTGCCCCCGGCCTGCCGAACACGCGGGTGAACTCACCGATATGCGGGGTTATGATCGCGGCACCGCGCAGGCGATCAGGCTGCCCCGCCGCCATGGCGAAGGCTCCGGCATCGGCGATCACTTCCCGCCCGGCATCCGTCAGCACGGAAAAGGTCGTAGCCACCTCATCCACGGACAGGCCGGGACCACATACCCATACATGACGGCGCGAATCCTCCAGCAACTCCGCCAGCGGGCCGGAATCGACAATCAGCCCCGGCGGCGCGGTCATGCGGTAGACGGGGGCGCTGTCCCCCACGGCCAGCCGCACCAGCCCCGCGCCGGCTGCCCGCGCACCAGCCGCCGACAGGCGGGCAGCCCCCGGCATGTCGCGCCCGCCGCAGATGCTCACAACGCCACGGCTGTATTTATAGCTGTCCACCGTACAGACGGGCGTGCGCCACAGGCCGGGTTCGTTGCGCCATGTCCGAATCGGCACGGAGTCCAGCGCCGTCTCCGGGATGGCGATATCGGCCAGCACGGTGCGACCGCACAGCGTGCGCCCCGGCAGCAGCAGATGCCCCGGCTTGAGGCGACAGAACGTAACCGTCATTTCCGCCTGTGGCGCATAGCCACGAACGGCCCCGGTGGCCCCATCCACCCCGGTCGGGGTGTCAATGGCGACGATACGCGGTGCCGCAGCCAGCACACGGGCCACATCCGGCTCCACATCGCGGCTCAGCCCGGCACCGAATATGGCATCAACCACCAGATCAAAGCGCGCGGCGTTTTCGGGCGTGAAGGCCACGACCGGCCCGCCCCATTGCGCGGCGGCGTGGGCGGCGTCCCCGCCTGCATGCGGCGGGACAAGGCATGCTACGGCCACCGGCCAGCCCTGTTCCGCCAGCCTGCGCGCGGCAACGTATCCATCCCCGCCATTATTGCCCGGTCCACACAGCACCAGTACCCGGCATGGCCGCACATGCTGGCGAATGGCGCGTGCGACGGCGCGGCCCGCATTTTCCATCAGCACCGCCACAGGCACGCTGCGCGCGGCGGCGGCATCGACATGGCCCATTTCCGTCGGATCAGGCAGGAGCAGGCGGGCGCGAACCGCGGCCTGCTTACGTTCGTCTGTGGGCATTGCATCCCCCTTCCCAACAACTTTGACTGCGAAACCGCCCTTGCACATGTTACAGGAATGGGGAAACAAGCGCTGCGCATCGTGCCCGCGCATGATGCGCCGTTTTCGTTATTCCCCGACCCCGGCAAGGAGGCCCCGTGTCCCACTCCATAGTCTGGAGCCTTGTGCTCGCACTCCACATCACCGGCATGGCGGCATGGATCGGTGGCATGATCTATGCGGCCTTTGTGCTCAAACCCAGCCTTGGCCTGCTTGACGCAACCCAGCGCGCCTCCATCCATCTGCAGACGCTGAACCGCTTCTTCCGCATCGTCTGGCATACCATGCCTACGGTACTGATTACGGGGTGGCTCCTGATTTTTCATGATGGCGGGTTTGCAGTCGTCCCATGGCAGATCAACCTCATGCAGCTTCTGGGCCTGATCATGGCGGGCGTGTTCGCGCGCATCTATTTCGGCCCCTTCCAGAAGGCCCGTCGCGCCATTCGCCCGCAGCAGGGCATGTTCGATTCGATCCGCTCCCTTGTCATCCTCAATACCGGACTGGGCGTGCTGACCATCGTAGCCGCCTGCCTTGCCCATCCTTTCTGAAATTACGGGGGCACCACCATCACGCCCCCTTGATTTCCGTTGCAAAGGTAGATAGGCACGGGGAATGTGGCGCGTGAGGGGCCTGTCCCCTCCGTGTTACACTCCCCTTCCCTGCATTGCTGCAGGTACATCAGGGACGGCAGCCTGATACAGCGCGACACGGTGGCAATCGGACGGGGCCATATTCATCTGCTGATACGTTCGAGAGTAATTTGAGCGCCAAAAAAACTTCCCCCGCCCCGACACGTTCCGCAAAGACGGCGGCAGCCCCGGCCCCCGCCGCCAGCACCGACGGGGCTGACCCCATTGATACGCCAGCAGAAACAGCCGCCGCGGAGCAGGCCCAGTCCCTGTTTTCCGAACTCGGCCTGTCCGAACCCATCCAGCGCGCCATTGATGAGATGGGATACCGTCATCCCACCCCCATTCAGGCACAGGCCATCCCCTATGTACTGATGGGGCGTGACGTGCTGGGCGTAGCCCAGACCGGCACGGGCAAGACCGCATCGTTCACGCTGCCGATGCTTGAAATCCTGTCCGGCTCCCGTGCCCGGGCACGGATGCCGCGTTCGCTGATTCTGGAACCGACGCGTGAACTCGCCCTTCAGGTCGCGGAGAATTTTGTCAATTACGGCAAGCACCTCAAGCTGACCCACGCGCTGCTGATCGGTGGCGAAAGCATGGCCGAGCAGAAAGAAGTGCTCAACCGTGGCGTGGATGTGCTGATCGCGACGCCCGGTCGCCTGATCGACCTGTTCGAACGCGGCGGGCTGCTGCTGACCCAGACGAAGCTGCTGGTGATCGACGAAGCGGACCGCATGCTGGACATGGGGTTCATTCCCGATATCGAGAAGATCGTAAGCATGCTCTCGCCCATGCGGCAGACGCTGTTCTTCTCCGCCACGATGGCGCCGGAAATCCGCCGTCTGGCTGACATGTTCCTGAGCAACCCGAAGGAAATCACAGTCAGCCGTCCCTCTTCCGTCGCCACCACCATCGAAACCGGCCTTGCCATTGTCGATACCCAGGACAAGCGCCGCGCCCTGCGCAAGCTGCTGCGGGAAGCGGACATGCAGAACGCCATCGTGTTCTGCAACCGCAAGCGCGACGTGGATATCCTGTGCAAATCGCTGATCAAGCACGGCTTTTCGGCAGGCGCCCTGCATGGCGACCTGCCGCAGTCGGTCCGCTTTTCCACCCTTGAATCCTTCAAGAACGGCGAGCTGAAGATACTGGTCTGTTCGGATATCGCGGCGCGCGGAATCGACATTGGCGGTCTGTCGCACGTATTCAATTTCGACGTGCCCTTCCATGCCGAAGATTATGTGCACCGGATCGGCCGCACCGGACGTGCGGGCCGCACCGGACACGCCTACAGTCTGGCCACCCCGGATGAAGAAGGTCTGGTACAGGCCATCGAGAAGCTGACGGGTAAGCCCATCCCCCGAATCGAGGTCAAAGGCGTGGATAATCTCGAATGGTCTGACGAACCGCGTCCCGCCAATGGACGGCGCAAGCCCCGTAACGAGGGCACGGGCCGTCGCAAGGCTGCAGCACCTGCCGCCCAGCAGCAGGCCCCGGCAGCCGCACCGGTTGCACCACCGGCAACCGAAGCGCCGGTTGCGCCGCGTGGCAGGGGCCGCAAGCCTGATGCCGCAGCCAATGCGGCTTCGTCCGCGCCCAACCGGCGCGATTCCGGCCTGCTGCCTGCCGCACCGGACATGGCGGTTACCGGATTCGGTGATGACATCCCGGCCTTCATGCAGCTTCCGCGCCGTGAGAAGCCCGTGATTCCGGCTGACGAATAATCAGCCAGCGCGTTCAGGCAACAAGAGTAATGGAAAATTCAGGAGCCGAGGCCATCCGGGTGGTGGCGCTTGGCAATGATGGGGATGGCATAGCCCAGACCCCACAGGGGCGGGTATTCGTGCCCGGCACCATGCCGGGCGACGAAATCGTGCTGGCCAGCCAGACCGGTACGCAGGGTGTGCTGGAACAGGTCGTGACGCCGGGGCCCGACCGCGTAACGCCGGTATGTTCACTATTCGGGACCTGTGGTGGCTGCCGCCTTCAGCACATGGCGCTACCTGCCATGATGGCATGGAAAGCGGCACGTGTAACCGAAGCACTGAAACGTGCCGGTTTCACCACCCTTCCCGCCCCCGCCACCCGACAGGTCAGCCCCCATGGCAGGCGGCGCGTCGATCTGGCGTTCCGCCGGGTGGACAGACGGATCGTGCTGGGCCTGCACCGCCGCCGGGGCGATGTGGTGGACATGACGGAATGCGCCCTGCTGGACCCGGCGATTTTCGCGCTGCTCGACCCGCTGCGTCAGATGCTCCATTCCCTGCCTGCGGTGCATGCGGGTGGGGATATCCAGATCAACCTGCTGGATAGCGGCCCTGACCTGCTGATTGCCATGGATGGCACGCCGGACGCCAATGACCGCCGTATTCTGGCGCAGTTCAGCAAGGCACATGGCATGCCGCGTATTTCCCTGCGCACCCAGCCGCCGGAAACGCTCGCCCTTACCGGCCCGGTCTTTCATCATTTTGATACGGCGCGTGTCCTGCCGCCGCCGGGTGCGTTCCTGCAACCCTCCCGCGAGGGAGAGGACGCCATCAAGGCTGCCGTTCTAGCCGGGCTGCCCCGCAAGGGCCTGAAAGCCGGGATTATCGAGCTTTACGCTGGCTGCGGCACGCTGTCCTTTGCCCTGGCGCAGCATGCCAAGGTTCTGGCCTATGAAGGCGATCGGGCGGCATTTGCCTGCCTGAAACAGGCCAGTGGCGGCACGCGGGTGCTGCCTGCCCTGCGTGATCTCAACCGTCAGCCTGTCATGGCCACCGAACTGGGCCGTGCGGGAGCTGTGGTACTGGACCCCCCGCATGCGGGGGCCGGTGCACAGATGGCGCAGATCGTGGCAGGGAAACCGCGCCACATCATCTATGTCAGTTGCAATCCCGCTGCCCTGCAACGCGACCTGACGCCGTTGCAGCAGATGGGCTACCGGCTGGAAAGCCTGACGGTCATCGACCAGTTCCTGTGGTCAGCGGAAGTCGAATCCGTATGCGTAATGACCCTGCCTGGCACGACGAGACCGAACCGTCGTTAGATCAGGCTGGGCAAGGCCGGGGAAATGTTTCTCCCCGACCGATCCCCACAATGTTTCTGAACCGGCATTCAGTCCATCATCCACATGCGCGTGCGGATTGCCTGTGGCTGCCCCTATAAGAGCGCGCCTCAGACGTGGAAGCTCTCGCCGCAGCCACAGCGGCCCTTTTCGTTGGGGTTGCTGAAGGTGAAACCGGATTCGAGCTGCCTGACTTCATAATCCATCACCGAGCCGATCAGGAACAGCGTCGCCTTGCGGTCGACCAGCAGGGTAACGCCCTTGTCCACAACCACCTCATCACCGGGACCGGCCTGCTCCACAAAGGTCATGTCGTAGGCATGGCCGGAACAGCCCTTGGTGGAAACCGCGATGCGCAGCAGATGTCCGGCATGGTTGGTCTGGTACAGTTTTTCCAGCCGCTGTGCCGCCCGCTCGGTCAGGGACATAAGCGGCGGTAGCGCACGGCGGCGGGGGGCAGTGGTCGTGGTGGTGCTTTGTTCAGTCATGGCACGTTCCCCTTGCTGGGTTCAGAACATGTTCAGGGCAAGGCGGGCATCTTCGCTCATACGCGACATGTCCCACGGCGGTTCCCATACGATTTCAACTGTTGCGCTGGTGACCGTATCGATCTTCTCCACGGCTTCCTTCACCTGCAGGGGCAGTTCCTGCGCGCTGGGGCAGTTCGGGGCCGTAAGGGTCATTTCAACCTTGACCGAACCATCATCATGAAGGTCGATGGCGTAGATCAGGCCCAGTTCATATATGTTGACCGGGATTTCCGGGTCATACACCGTAGCAATCGCCGCAATGACGCTATCTTCATCGGGCGAACCGCCAGTAGCGGGGGTGACCGGCTGTTCCCCATCGGGCGTCCAGGCCGAGACGGGGTCGGTCTTTTCCAGCGATGCGTCATCATTGGCCTCAAGGGAGAAATGCCCGGCTCCCTCAGCCATGCCGATGGCGGCGGGCTCTACCTGATTTTTCTCGTCCATGAGACCTTCACCTGTCTTTATCGTCATTGAGCATATCAATCAGGGCCGACCACGGCAGCATCGCACAACGGATGCGCGAACGATGCCGGTGCAGCGGTGCAAAAACCGAAAGCTCACCCAGTCCATCCGGGGCCTCGCCCGTTTCGACCGCCGTGGCCAGCGCGGCGTGAATCCGTTTCACCTGTGCCGTGTCCTGCCCCATGACCCGTTCGGCCATAAGGTCAGCAGATGCGGCACAGATGGCGCATCCCCGTGTTTCATGCCGCACCTGCCCGATACGGCCATGGGTATCGACCTGCGCATGCAGGTTCACGCGATCCCCACAAAGCGGGTTCACCCCCTGCGCATGCAGGCTGGCGATATCCAGTTTACCGGCATGGCGGGGCGTTTTGGCCCGTTCCAGCACAACGGTGCGATACAGATCGTCCTGCGCCATCACACGTCAGACAAAAAAGCCGCGTATCTGTTCCAGCGTCGCGGCCAGCATGTCGATTTCCTCGGGCGTGGTGTAAATGCCAAAACTGGCCCGCGCCGTAGCCGACAGGCCCAGCCTGCGCATGAGCGGTTCGGCACAGTGATGACCCGCCCGCACGGCGATCCCGTTCCGGTCCAGCAGGGTGGCGATATCATGTGGATGAACGTCCGCCATGGTAAATGAAATCACACCCCCGCGCTGCGGCGCGGTCCCGACCACCTTCAGGCCGCTGACCTGCCCCAGCACCTTCAGCGCATGGGCCGTCAGCGCATCTTCATGCGCACCGATCCGGTCGAACCCGATGGATTCGATATAGGAAAGGGCGGCGCCCAGTCCAATGGTCTCGATAATGGCGGGTGTCCCGGCCTCGAACTTGTGCGGCACGTGTGCCCATGTCGAACGCTCGAACGAGACGCTGGCAATCATGTCGCCACCACCAAGGAAGGGGGGCATTTCCTCCAGTATCTCGCGCCGTGCCCACAGCACGCCAATCCCTGTCGGACCATACAGCTTGTGCCCGGTCACGACATAGAAATCGGCATCCAGTTCGCGCACGTTCACCCGGCGATGGACCGCAAGCTGGCTGCCATCGAACAGCACCTTCGCGCCTGCGGCATGCGCCATGTCCGAAATGGCGCGGGCATCGGTAATCGTGCCCAGCACGTTGGACATATGGGTGATCGCAACCAGCGCCACCCGCCCATCGGACAGGTTGCGGCCAAGCGCATCCATATCCAGCGCACCATCATCCGTTACCGGGGTAACGCGCAGTTCGATACCCATGCGCTCACGCAGCATCTGCCATGGCACGAGGTTGGCGTGATGCTCCATCTCGGACACCAGCACCACCTGCCCCGGCCGGAGCAGCGAACCATAGGAATGGGCCACCAGATTGATGGCCTCGGTGCTGTTGCGGGTGAAAACGATTTCTTCCCGCGCGCCAGCACCCAGAAACGCCGCAACCTGATCGCGCACGGCTTCATACGCTTCGGTGGTCCGTTCGCTCATCCAGTACAGGCCACGATGGATATTGGCATACTGGGTGCGCATGGTGTCGGCCATGCTGTCGATGACCTGCCGGGGTTTCTGCGCGGACGCGGCGCTGTCCAGAAATACAAGGTCCTTGCCATGCACTTTCTGTGACAGGATGGGAAAATCCGCCCGGACATGCCGCAGGCTGTTACCCGCATCGGTCTTACCGGTCACCATCTGGTCCATCATGCTGCTTCCCGCTTCCACCAAGCTTCTACAGCAAGGTTGAGACTGTCTTTCAGCCGCTGGTCATCAATCTGGTCCACCACATCGTGCAGGAAGGCGCGGATCAGGATGGACCGCGCAGCCTCGCCTGAAATGCCACGGCTGCGCAGGTAGAAAAGCTGGTCATCATCCAGCGCCCCCACGGTAGCGCCATGACTGCATTTTACATCGTCGGCATAGATTTCAAGCTCGGGCTTGGCGTCGATTTCAGCACCGTCCGACAGAAGAAGCGCCTGATTCATCTGGTAGCCATCGGTTTTCTGGGCGATCCGGTCCACCAGGATCTTGCCCTGAAACACACCGCGCGCCTGATCCGACAGGACATTCTTGACCGTCTGCCGGGATATGCACTCAGGGGCCGCATGGGTAATCACACTGCTCAGGTCGCCATGCTGGTGGCCCATCAGCAACTGTGCGCCATTGACATGCACGCTTCCCCCGGCCTGCGTCAGCGCCGCATGCACTTCATGCCGCGACAGGCTGCCCCCCAGCGTGAGGGTAAAACTGTCATATACGCCCGCCGCCGCAATGCGCGCATGACTGACGGCCAGATGCAGCGCCTGCCGGTCTTCAGCCTGAATCCGCGCATGGGACAGATAGGCGTCATCCGCAACCACGATGTCATAAAGCGGATTGTGCAGGTAATATCCCTGCCCCACCGCCGCATCCAGCACCGCCAGCCTGCCGCCCTTTTCCACACGGATATGATGGCGCGGGTGGAAGGATACCGGCGCATCTTCCGCCGTCAGCCCGATACTGGCCAGAAGCAGGCAGCCTGCATCAACCCCATCGGGCACGACCAGCACCAGACCGTCGCGCGCCATGACGGTATTCAGCGCCGTCGTAACATCGCCTGCCGGGTCGATATCGTCCTGAACCGCGCCCGACTGAGCAAGCGTTGATACCTTCACACCCTTGGGCAGACGTGAGCGGGCGGCATCGAAATAGCCGTTTACGAACACAACCCGGTCAGCACCGGCACCGAGGCCGGAGATCGTCTCCACCTCCGCCAGCAGGGTATCAACCGTGGCGCCATCCACATCCCGCTGAGCGGTTGCGAAAGGCACATCCGCCAGCGCGCGCAGGCTGGTGTATTTCCATGCCTCCACACCCGCGCGGGGTAGCCCCGCATGGCGCAGGAAATCCGCCGCCGTGCGCTGCTTTACCCCGGCATCCACCGCACCCCGGTCAAGGAAGGCTGAGGCATTGACCCCGACCGGTGTGATGGCGTTCACGCTGCCTCCGCCAGGAAGCGCGCGTAGCCCTGCGCCTCAAGCTGCTTGGCCAGTTCCGGGCCACCGCTATGAATGATGCGGCCCCTGGCCATCACATGGATGCGGTCCGGGACGATATAGTCCAGCAGGCGCTGGTGATGGGTGATGACAAGGGCGGAAAAATCCGGTGCGCGCAGGGAATTCACGCCTTCGGCCACGATCCGCAGCGCGTCGATGTCCAGTCCGCTATCCGTTTCGTCCAGAATGGCGAAGGAAGGCTGGAGCATGCGCATCTGCAGCACTTCGTTGCGCTTCTTCTCACCGCCCGAAAAGCCGACATTCACATTGCGCTTGAGCATCTCGTCCGACATGGACAGATGCTTGGTTTCCTTGCGCACGGCCTTGAGGAAAGCCACCGCATCCAGCTCTTCCTGCCCGCGCGCGCGGCGGACCGCATTGACGGCAGTACGCAGGAAATTGGCGTTGTTCACACCCGGCAGTTCCACAGGGGACTGAAAGGCGAGGAACAGGCCAAGGGCTGCGCGCTCCTCTGGCTCAAGGGCCAGCAGGTCCTGCCCCTTGAACGTGGCGCCGCCGCCCGTGACTTCGTAGTCCTCACGGCCCGCCAGTACATAGGACAGGGTCGACTTGCCCGACCCGTTGGGGCCCATGATGGCATGGACCTCACCCGCCGGAATCTGCAGGTCGACACCGCGCAGGATTTCCTTATGGATCCCACCGTCCGAAATGCGGGCGCACAGGCCATCAATGCTTACGAATTGCTTGCTCACGTCTTTCAATCCCTGTTAGCCCACGCTGCCTTCAAGGCTGATCTGCAGAAGCTTCTGGGCTTCCACCGCGAATTCCATGGGCAGTTCCTTCAGAACGTCCTTGCAGAACCCGTTCACGATCAACCCGACCGCGTCTTCTTCCGACAGGCCGCGCTGGCGGCAATAGAACAACTGGTCTTCCGATATCTTGGAAGTGGTCGCCTCATGCTCCACGCGCGCGGACATGTTGCGGCTTTCGATATAGGGCACGGTATGCGCCCCGCAGCGATCACCGATCAGCAGGCTGTCGCACTGGGTGAAGTTGCGGCTGCCCGATGCCTTGGGCATCATCCGCACCAGCCCGCGATAGGTACTGTCGGACTGGCCCGCGCTGATGGTCTTGGCGATGATGGTCGAACGCGTGTTGCGCCCGATATGGATCATCTTGGTCCCGGTATCGGCCTGCTGGTGGTTGTTGGTCACGGCGACGGAATAGAACTCGCCCACCGATCCCTCGCCCTGCAGGATGCAAGACGGATATTTCCACGTGATGGCCGAGCCGGTTTCCACCTGCGTCCATGAAATCTTGGACCGTGCGCCACGGCATGCGCCGCGCTTGGTCACGAAATTGTAGATGCCGCCCTTCCCGTTTTCATCACCGGGATACCAGTTCTGCACGGTGGAATACTTGATGGAGGCATCATCCATCGCCACCAGTTCGACCACGGCGGCATGAAGCTGGTTTTCATCGCGCATCGGCGCGGTGCATCCTTCAAGGTAGGAGACGGACGCGCCGTCCTCCACCACGATCAGGGTGCGTTCGAACTGCCCGGTATTACGCGCATTGATACGGAAATAGGTGGACAGTTCCATCGGGCAGCGCACGCCCTTGGGCACGTAGACGAATGAACCGTCCGTAAATACTGCCGCATTCAATGCCGCGTAGAAATTGTCCGTCACCGGCACCACGCTTCCCAGATACTGGCGCACCAGTTCGGGATGCTCGCGCACCGCTTCTGAAATCGGGCAGAAGATCACGCCGGCTTCCTGCAGCGTCTTGCGGAAGGTGGTGGCGACCGAAACACTGTCAAACACAGCATCGACCGCCACGGGCGCGCGGGCTTCCTGACCTTCGGGCACTTCCACACCAGCCAGCATCGCCTGTTCATGCAGCGGGATGCCAAGCTTTTCATATGTGCGCAGCAGTTCCGGATCGACCTCCTCCAGCGATTTGGGACCGGGTTTCTTGCGCGGTGCGGCGTAGTAATGCACGTCCTGATAGTCGATGGGGGGATGATGGACCTTCGCCCATGTCGGCTCGCGCATTTCCAGCCATGACCGGTACGCCTTCAGCCGCCATTCCAGCAGCCACTGCGGTTCCTGCTTGCGGCTGGAAATCAGGCGAATCGTATCTTCGTTCAGGCCCTTGGGCGCGATATCCATTTCGATATCGGTTTCGAACCCCCATTTATAGGTGCTCTGTCCCAGGGTTTCGACCGCCTTGCGGGTTTCGGCTACTGCCGGCATGTCTCTTTCCTCTCCCCCTTGTTTCAGGCCGTGGCCTCGGGTCCGACAAGCATGGATGGCGCGGGATTGCCCAGTCCGCCCAGCCTGTCGAGGACTGTATGGTTCTTCATATCGGCCAGCGTGATGGCTGATAGCGCGTTGCGGATGGCGGCGTTGACCATGTCCCACTGCCCGCCCAGCCCGCAGGTGGAGCGCGCATCACATTCCCCCCCGTCCACGCAGGTAGTCAGGGAAATGGGGCCGTCAATGGCCTGGATCACCGCCGCGATGGAGATTTCCTCCAGCGGATAGGCCAGCCTGTAGCCGCCGCGTGCGCCGCGCTGCGAGATCACGATGCCCTGCGTTGCCAGAATCTTGAGTACCTTGGCCACCGTCGGTTCGGGAATGCCCGTCGAACGCGACAGGACAGGCGAAGTCGTGACTTCGTCCTTCTGCCCCAGCCGGACCAGCGCCACCACGGCATAATCGGTCAGTTTCGACAGTTTCAGCATTCCATTCTCCCGTACGTCTGGCCCGGGTTTCTATTTGGACCGAAACAGTACTGTTTCATGAAGTCTCAGATGGGCCACCAGCCGTGCGTCGTCAAGTCCTATCGTACACTACGGCCATGCCTTACCCGATCCCGGTTCCGAATATCAGTTCCAATAGCACGGACAGGCCACACCCGGCCAGAAAACCCACCAGCGTGCCATTCAGCCGGATATACTGGAGATCCTTGCCTACCCTGAGCTCCAGCCGCTCGCTCAGGCTGTCGGCATCCCAGCCGTTAACCACCGAGTAAATAAAACGCGACATCCTGTCCCGCAGGAAGGGCAGGCTGCCCATGATCATGCCCCGCGCGCCATCATTGATGCGCTTGCGCATGCCGGGGTCATGATACATCTGCTCCGACAGCCGGTGCAGTGCATCGCGCACGAGGGAGGCAACCCAGCTTGTTTCCCCCTTGCGCATATCCTCCTCGATCATGCGGCGCAGGCGGCGCCAGACATCGCCGCTCCAGCCGCGCACGCTGTCATGCGTCAGCACGCCCAGCACGGCGTCCGTGATTTCGCGCCGCCGTTCCGCATCCTGCTCGATCCGGTCGATTTCCGTGCGGACCCATGTGGTGAATCCCTCACGCAGTTCCGAATTCTGCGGGTCGACGCGGTCCAGTTCCTGACTGGCGGCCAGCAGGACCTTGGTGGCGATCGAACCGCCAATCGCCCAGCCCAGCACCCTGCCCCCCTGCTCACGCACACGATCCTCGATCATGGCGCGCAGGGCGGGTTCCTTGGCCTTTAGCCCTTCCTTCAGCCGCAAAAGCAGGAAGGACAGCACTTCCTGATGGCAGTCGCCTTCCACCATGGCGCGCAGGCTGCGGGTAATGATGGGGGCGATTTCCTCCCCCCCCAGCAGCACCGGCAGCATCCGGGCGATGGCAAGGCTTGCGCGCCCGTCTTCCAGCCGGTCCAGCATATGCGGCACGGAACCCAGCACGGCGCGGTTGACCATCTCCGCCGTTTCCGGCTCCTGCAGGATGGTCCCGATCAGGGATGGCAGGTCGATCCGCGCGAAGGCGGCGGCAACTTCCTTTTCCGTAAAGACATTGGTGGATACGAACCGCCCCAGCGCCTGCGCCAGCCGTTCCTTCTGCGCGGGCAGGATGGCGGTATGCGGAATCGGCAGCCCCATGGGCCTGCGGAACAGGGCCGTCACGGCAAACCAGTCGGCCAGACCACCCACCACCCCCGCCTTCGTGCCGGAGCGCAGGATTTCAAGCCATGGCCGTTCAGCCAGCCAGCCCATCTGCGGCAGGGCGTAACCCGCCACCGTCAACGCGGCCATGCCAGCCAGCAGGCCGGTGGCGGACCGTTTGTAGCGCTGCAGTATCCGCCGCGCATCCTGGTCCGACTGTGGAATACCGTTCATGAAGTTACTGATACCATTGTCTTCCCTCCAGCCCAAGCAACACTCGTCACAACACGCCAAATAGACGTGAATATGATACGCCAGACATTGCAGCGCGCATCCGAACATGGGATTTGGTGAAAACCATGACGAACTTCCATGACAGGACAACACCATGACCGAAGCCGCTGCCCGGAATGTGTCCGATCTGCTCGCGCAGGCCGATCGACTGATCGCCAGCCATGACGAAACCGCATCGGGCAGCCCGGTCATGGCGCTTGCGCGCCAGATCAGCCGGCAGATGGCCAGTGGCGACCTGCCGGTAGGACAGGTGGAAGAAATCGTGCGCCTGCTGCGTGACCGCGCCTTTGCCGGGCGCGCGCACCATATCGCCACCTATCTGGACAGCCCGGACGACCAGACGGTCAACACCCGCATGCACACGGTCGCGCAGCACATCGTGCAGCCCGACCCCGATGACAGCCCGGTGCCCATCGCCCGCTTCCGCGCCGCGATCGAACGCAGCCGCTTCGCCGCCGTCTTTACCGCCCACCCTACCTTCGCGCTGGCCAATCCGGTCTATGAGGCACTGGCCGAACTCGCCTCCGCCAATCCTGACGCGCCGCCCGCGCATGTCCCGGCCTTCCTGACCCATCGCCGCGCCGGGCCACCCACGCTGGATGAGGAATTCAGCCTTGCCACGCAGGCCATCCTGCGTGGACGCAACGCACTGGACCGGCTGAACACGATCCTGCTGTCCGAAGCGCGCAGCCATTGGCCGCAACTTTGGTTCACCCTGGCCCCTCGTCCCATCATCATGACAAGCTGGGTTGGTTACGACACCGATGGCCGGACCGATATCGGCTGGTGGGACACGCTGCGCCTGCGCCTGCGCATGAAGCAGCTTCAGCTTTCGCGCCTGCATGACCAGATCGAACCCGTTACATCCTGCGCCAATGACCTGCAGCAGCGCGTGCGCACGGCACTCGACGCCGTTGCCGACCAGATCGCCGCCTGCCCCACCGATGCGGATCCAGAAGCCGTATCGCGCTTTGCCGATGTGCTGATCAACCGCAGCGCGGAAGCACTTACCAGCAGCAACGACCTGAGCGCCGCCTTTGGTGAAGCCATCGACGCCGCAACACCTGAAGACAAGATGACCCTTGCCGTCGCGCGCGCGGGCTTCATGGCGCATGGGCTGGCTGCGGCGCACACCCATACCCGCCTGAACGCGACACAACTGCACAATATCGCCCGACAGCGGCTGAACATTACCGACAACCCTGATATTCCCGCCCAGCGGCGCGCCCTGATAAGCCGCATGAACGAAGCGCTGGATGGCGTCACCCCCATCGAGATCGATTTCGGCTCCCTGCTCATGGAACAGGCCAGCGCCGGGCGGCTCATGATGACGGTGCGCCAGATCCTGCGCCATATCGACCGCACCAGCCCCATCCGTTTCCTGATCGCCGAAACCGAAACCGGCTACACGCTGCTGACCGCGCTGTGGCTTGCCCGCCTGTATGGCGTGGACGACATGATCGAGATTTCGCCCCTGTTTGAAACGCAGGAAGCATTGGAAAATGGCGAACAGATCATTGAGGAAGCCCTGCGCTCCCCCCACTGGCGCGCCTACCTGCACCGTACGCGCAAGCTCAGCCTTCAGTTCGGCTTTTCCGATTCGGGGCGTTATGTCGGCCAGCTCGCGGCCACCTATCTGATCGAACGGCTGCGCATCAAGGTGTGCGACCTGCTGCGCAAATGGGATCTCGCCTTTGTAGAGGTGATCCTGTTCGACACGCATGGCGAAAGCATCGGTCGCGGCGCGCATCCCTACCGGCTGGCGGACCGTTTCGACTATCTTTCCCCGCCGCACGCCCGCGCCCGCTATATCCGCGCAGGCATCCAGATGCGCGAGGAAACAGCCTTTCAGGGGGGGGACGGCTACCTGCTGTTCGGCACGCAGGCGCTTGCGGATGCGACGGTCAGCATCATTGCCGAACACGCCTTTGCCACCACGTCGCTCGACCGCGACCCGGTTTATGACGAACCTGACTTCTCGGCCGATTTCTTCTCCACCATCGCCAATGGCATGACCGCGCTGGTGGAAGACCCCGGCTATGCCGCGCTGCTGGGGGCGTTCGGGCCATCGCTGATCGACAAGACCGGTTCGCGTCCTTCCGCGCGGCAGAGCGATGCCGCCTCCACCATCACCCGCATCAAGCATCCCAGCCAGTTGCGGGCCATCCCCAATAACGCCATCCTGCAACAGCTTGCGTGGTGCGCGAACACGCTGCAGGGGCTGGGCACGGCGGCGGCCCGTCATCCTGAAACATTTGAAAAATACCTGGCCGAAAGCCCGCGCTTCCGCCGCGCCATGGATTTTGCCGCCCATGCGCTGGCCCATTCCGACCATGGCGTGCTGCGCGGTGTCATCCGCCTGCTGGACCCCGATCTGTGGCTGGAACGCGCCACCGCGCAAAAAGACCCGGCACGTCAGGAATCATGCCTGTCGCTTATGCACGGTCTGGAAAACCTTGATTTCTGGGCCAGCACGCAGGCCATGTTCCGCCGCATCCAGTCCGACCATCTGGCGCTGCGCCGTGCATGGCCCGAAGCACCGCGCATGCAGCCCAATGAACTGCTGCTGCATGCCATCCGTATCGCCATCATCGAACAGATCTGGCTGCTTTCAACACGGATACCCTATTTCTCGCCCCGGCATGCCTTTACCCGTGATGTGCTGACCATGAAGGTACTTTGCCTTGAAGTGCCGAACGTGCTGACCGAACTGGAACAGATATTCCCCTACCGGTCCGATGGCAGTTTTGATCTCGATTTCCACGAACCGCACGGCCCCCGGCAGGAAGGTACCTATAGTCGTGAATACACCGAGGTTTTTGAACCCATGCAGCGACTGTTCCAGATGACACGGGAAATCAGCACCGGCGTCATGCACCATGTCGGCGCCTTTGGCTGAGGACCGCGTCGCATCACGCAACGGGTGGCGGATCAGTGAACCGCCGCCCCCTTATGGCGTGGCGCTGCCGCAGTCAGCCACCATAAGGCGGGTTGTCGCGCATAACCCCGGCCCGATGACGGGAAATGGCACCAATAGCTGGCTGGTGGATCATGACGCAGGCTGCGCGATCATTGATCCGGGCAGCAGTGCCCCCGCCCATCTGGATGCTCTGGTCCGGGCTGCAGGCGATCGCCGCGTAACCCACATTATCCTGACCCACACCCATCACGACCACCTTGATGGCGCCCGCCCGCTAGGCGCACGGTTGGGCGTGCCCGTATGTGGTTTTCATATGAGCGCCGAACCGGAATTCACACCCGACATCGGCCTGCATGATGGCGACCGGATCGCCGGCCTGCGCGTGCTGCACACACCGGGGCACGCCACCGACCATATCTGTCTGGAAACGGTGGACGGCATCATCTTCACCGGCGATCACGTCATGGGGTGGTCCACCACCATGGTGCCCCCTGCCCCCTATGGCTCGGTCCGGCAGTTTCTGGACAGCATGGCCTATCTGCTGCGGCGCGAGAGCCACCTGCTTCTGCCTGCCCATGGCCCCGCCATACCGCATGTAAAAACATGCATTGAAGGGCTGGTTGCCCACAGGATCGCGCGCGAGGAAAGCATTCTGGCCCTTCTGCCGGACAGTCCGCGCACACTCGATGAAATCGTGGACAGCATGTACCATAACCTGCGGCCCGGCCTGCGCCGCGCGGCCCGGCTTAACCTGCATGCCCATCTGGAAAAGCTGCTGGAAGACGGGAAGATCACGTTACTGGAAAACCAGTGGGCCAGAATTACACCTCGATCAGAATGAGTCCGCCGTCAGGGGACGTTCCAGAAATTCTTTAATGACAGGATGCCATACCCGTCATCCCTGCCATCCGGTGGTAGGATGATGCAGGTACAAAGCTTCACAGAGAAAAGACCCACTATCCGAGCGTGCCAGCGGCAGTGACGGGCCAATACATCAGGTATCGTTGATGCGTATTCATCCAGCACCCGCTGCCTGATGCCACAAAAAAAACCGGCCCCCTTTCGGGAGCCGGTTTCCATTTGATGCTTCCTTTCGGAAAGATCAGGCGGACTGCGCCATGATCTCTTCCGCAACGTTGCGGGGCACCGGATCGTAGTGGTGGAACTGCATCGTGAAGGATGCACGGCCCTTGGTCATCGAACGCAGGTGCGAGATGTAGCCGAACATTTCCTTCAGCGGCACCGCTGCACGGACCATGACGGTGGAACCGGCAGTTTCCTGGCTCTGGATCATGCCACGGCGGCGGTTGAGGTCACCCACCACGTCACCAACGTGATCGTTCGGGGTGGTCACTTCCACGTCCATGATCGGCTCGAGAATGACCGGGCCGGCCTTCTTCATGCCTTCACGGAAGCAGGCCTTCGCCGCGATTTCGAACGCCAGCGCCGAGGAGTCGACATCATGGTACTTGCCGTCCAGCAGCGTGAACTTGAAGTCCACGGTGGGGAAGCCAGCCAGCACGCCGGTCGTAGCCTGCGCCTGAATACCCTTGTCCACGGCCGGGATGTATTCCTTCGGCACGGTGCCGCCGACGACCTTGTTCTCGAAGGAGATGCCTTCGTTACGCTCGACCGGCGCGAACTCGATCTTCACTTCAGCGAACTGGCCCGAACCACCCGACTGCTTCTTGTGGGTGTAGGTCTCGACATGCGTCTGTGTGATCGTTTCACGATACGCAACCTGCGGCGCGCCGATGTTCGCATCCACGCCATATTCACGACGCAGACGGTCGATGATGATGTCGAGGTGCAGTTCACCCATGCCCGACAGGATGGTCTGGCCGGTTTCCTGATCGGTCTTCAGACGCAGGGAGGGATCTTCACCCGACAGCTTCTGCAGCGCCAGCGTCATCTTCTCGACGCCGTCCTTCGTCTTCGGCTCGACCGAGATATCGATGACGGGGATCGGGAAGGTCATGCGTTCCAGAACCACCGGATCGGCGGGATCGGCCAGCGTGTCACCCGTCTGGCTGTCCTTCAGGCCGACGAATGCCGCGATGTCACCTGCATGGACTTCGGACAGTTCCTCGCGCTTGTCGGCGTGCATCTGATAGATGCGGCCGATACGCTCCTTGTGGCCCTTGGTCGTGTTCAGCACGGTGTCACCGGTCTTCAGCACGCCACGGTAGACGCGCACGAAGGTCAGCGTGCCATACTTGTCGTTGATGATCTTGAAGGCCAGGCCAGCAAACTTGCCGTTCGGATCGACCGGGATGATCGGCAGCTTGTTCTCATCCACTTCCTCGTCTTCCGGCGGGGCGATGCGGATGCCTTCCACGTCGTTCGGCGCGGGCAGGAAGTCGATCACGGCGTCGAGCAGCGGCTGGACACCCTTGTTCTTGAACGCCGTGCCACACAGGACGGGGCGGAAGTCACCGGCAATGGTGCCCTTCTTGATGCAGCGCTTCAGCGTCGCAACGTCCACGTCACCCTTGTCGAAGTATTCTTCCATCGCCGCATCATCAACCGACAGGGCGGTGTCGAGCAGGTTCTGGCGGGCTTCGGCGGCCTTTTCCTTCAGATCGGCGGGAATTTCCTCGTAATGGAACTTCGCACCCAGCTCACCGCCTTCCCAGACGATGGCGCGCATCTCGATCAGGTCCACCACGCCAACGAAGTTTTCTTCGGCGCCGATGGGGAGCTGCAGCGGAATCGCGATGATGTCCAGCTTCTCCTTCAGCGTGTCGAACGCGTTGTAGAAGTTGGCGCCGGTGCGATCCAGCTTGTTGATGAAGATGATGCGGGGCACGTTGTAACGGTCAGCCAGACGCCAGTTGGTCTCGGACTGTGGCTGCACACCAGCAACGCCTTCAATGATGAAGATCGCGCCATCGAGCACGCGCAGCGAGCGGTTGACTTCGATGTTGAAGTCAATGTGGCCCGGGGTGTCGATGATGTTGATGCGGCGGCCTTCCCACTCACACGTCACGGCGGCGGAGGTGATGGTGATGCCGCGCTCACGCTCCTGCGCCATGTAATCGGTGGTGGTGTTGCCTTCATGCACTTCACCGATCTTATGGGATACGCCGGTGTAGTACAGGATGCGCTCGGTCGTGGTGGTCTTGCCGGCATCGATGTGCGCGGTAATACCGATATTGCGAATCAGGGAAAGGTCGGACTGGGCGGACACGGGATTACCTCCACAAGACAACACGGGCGCGAACGGGAATTGTCCCTTTCGCGCCTGCCGGAACCGTTAGCTGCTTCCGCCCCCAGTCTTTTTCAACCTGGACGATGCAGACCGGCACAGCGGAACAATGCGCCAGACTTTAGTCAGGCTTACAGGGCACCGGGCCACCTGCCGCCCCCGTGGGGTGCGGCATGGCGGCCTGCAGTGCTTCAGGCCACAGCGGCCTTCTTTTCCTGAACGCGCAGGATGCGGCGCTTCACCGTCAGGGCTTCCGGCGGCAGCTTGCGGTTCGGGGTGGACAGCAGGAACGCGTCCAGACCGCCATTGTGCTCGACCGTGCGGATGCCGTTCGTGGTCATGCGCAGGGGAACCGCCGTGCCCAGGATATCGGACAGCAGCGATGTTTCCTGCAGGTTGGGCAGGAAGCGGCGGCGGGACTTGTTGTTGGCGTGGCTGACGTTGTTTCCGGTCAGCACACCCTTGCCTGTGATCTGGCAGCGGCGAGACATTTTTTCATCCTCGGATATAACTTGGGCCGAGGCATAAATGCCCGGCAAGGATCATCTTGATTAGGCGCGGCTTATCGCCAAACCGTCGCCAACAGTCAAGGTGCATAAGCATGATTCGGCATTTTTTGTCCCGGAAAGGGGGCGGGACGATCCGTTTCACCCCTTTCCGGGCCGATCCGTCAGCCCGCCTTGCGGTCGTGATCGGGGTGCAGTTCGCCCGCCTGCACGCTGTGCAGCGCGTTTTCCAGCATGGCCTGCATCGTCTCGCGCCCCATGGTGCGCGACAGCAGACCAAGCGAGCCGCCCAGCAGCGCGGAGGCGATGGCGACCGGCGGCAGGTTCTCGCCCAGCATGTATTCGATGGCCTTGTCCACCACCGCGCCGCAATGGCTCAGTTCGGGGGGGATGGCGTCCCCTTCGGGGGGCTGGTTGTTCGTGTCCGTCATGTCGCGGCTCCTTCTAGCGTTCGGTCTGATATGGACTGCCTTGCCGCGCCTGACCAGTACGGGACCGGCATGGGTGCGGTAACAAGCGCGCGGGAACGGCTCATGGCTCGGCAGCATCCTCTTCCGCCTGTGCGGCCCACATCTGGGCATACTGGCCACCGCGTTCAAGCAGCGCGCGATGCGTGCCGCGCTCCAGTATCCGCCCCTGCCCCATCACGAGGATTTCATCAACATCGATGATCGTGGACAGCCGGTGGGCAATGATGATGGTGGTCCGGTTGGCCGCCACCGTGTGCAGGGCGGTCTGGATTTCCTGTTCCGTGCGGGTATCAAGCGCGCTTGTGGCCTCGTCCAGCAGCAGCACACGGGGATTTTTCAGGATGGTGCGCGCGATCGCCACACGCTGCTTCTCCCCACCCGACAGTTTCAGCCCGCGCTCACCCACGCGGGTGGCGTAGCCTTCGGGCAGCGTGACGATGAAATCATGGATACAGGCCAGCTTCGCCGCCTGTTCGATTTCCGCCTGCGTGGCGCCCAGCCGGCCATAGGCGATGTTGTAGCCGATGGTGTCGTTGAACAGGACGGTATCCTGCGGCACCACGCCCACGGCACCGCGCAGGGCCGCCTGGCTGCACTGGCGTATGTCATGCCCGTCAATCAGGATGCGGCCTGCCGTCACGTCATAAAACCGGAACAGCAGGCGACTTATGGTGGATTTGCCAGCCCCCGTGGGACCGACAATGGCGACACGGTGCCCCGCTGGCACATGAAAGCTTACGCCACGCAGGATCTCGCGGTCCGGGTGGTAACTGAAATGCACGTCCTCGAAACGGATATCGGCGGCGGGAGCCTCGTCCAGTCTGGCAGGCAGGGAGATGGCCCCTTCGGAATCGGTAATGTCCGCCTGCTCATCCATCAGGGCGAACATATGTTCCAGATCGACCAGCGAATTGCGTAGCGAGGAATAGACGCTGCCCAGAAAGTTCAGCGGCAGGTAAAGCTGCGTGAGGTAGGTATTGACCAGCACGAAGCGCCCCACCGTCATACGTCCGGTTTCCACATCATGTCCGGCCATGAGCATGACGGTAATCAGGGCGATGGCGATGATCGCGGCCTGACCGAAATTCAGCCCATTGAGTGAAATCTGGGTCCGGACGGCCGCGCGTTCGTAACGGCGCTGGGCGTCCTCATACCGTTTGCGTTCGTGCTCCTCGTTACCGAAATACTTTACCGTCTCATAGTTCAGCAGGCTGTCCAGCGCCTTCCAGCCTGCTTCGCTGCTGATGGCGTTCATCCGGCGGCGCAGCCCGATCCGCCATGATGTGAACTGGATGGTAAACACCACATACGCCGCCACCGCCGCCAGCATCACAACGGCATACCGCCAGTCGAACAGCCGCCAGATCACGACGATGACCATGAGCGCCTCGATCATGGTGGGCACCACGTTGAACACGCCCACGCGCAGCACCGTCTCGATCGCTTCCGTTCCCCGCGCGATCGCCTGCGTGACACCGCCCGACTGGCGATTGAGATGAAACCGCAGCGAGAGCTGGTGCATGTGGGTAAAGCTGCGCATGGCCGCGATCCGGCTGATCCGGTAGCGTAGCGGGGCGAACAGGGCATCACGCAGCTCACCCAGCGCCGCCGCTGCCATGCGCAGAAGCCCGTATCCGACGATCAGCACAAGCGGCATCATCGCCGCCTTCCCCACTACGGGCTGGAGCGCATCAATCACGCGGCTGTAGGCGTAGGGCACGCCGATCGTCGCGATCTTGGCCAGCACGAGCAGGACGCAGACGCACACCACCCGCAGGCGCGTGCGCGGATCGTTTCGGGGCCAGAGATAGGGGAACAGGCCGCGCAGGGTCGCGGCGGCGGAACGCTCCGGCGTGTTGGGCCGGGTCATGTCGGTAGCAGCCATATGCACGGCATGGGGCATGTGCCCGGCATTTTGCAACCCATATTCCCTGCGCCCATAAGTACGGGGGCAGGATTGTCAGCCTACCGGGCAGCCGGTATGCCAGCCATGGCCCAGAGGACAGGGATGGATCATGTCACGCAGCCTTGATGGTTTTTTTCGTCATATCGCCGCCTGCAACACGGCGGTCCTGCCCGGTGGACGGCTGGAATTCCGCCTTGGCGACACGCCTGCGGGATGGGTCAGTCCCGCCCTGCTGCCCGCGCTGCTGCGCCATGGCATGACCGCTGCGGGTGATACCGTCACGCTGGATGATCCCTCCCGCCTGGAACAGGTGGGCGAGGCCATGGCGCGTGAAGGGGTCTATCGCTCCCATCACGAACTGTTCGATGTCTGGACCGATATGGCCCGGCCACCCGTGGCGCGTATCGATCGTGGGGCGCTGCCGCTGTTCGGCCTTATGGCTGCGGGCGTGCACCTTAATGGTGTCGTTCGCCTTGCGGATGGACTGCACCTATGGATCGCGCGACGCTCGATGACCAAGCGGCTTGATCCGGGCAAGCTCGATCATCTGGTGGCAGGCGGCATTCCGGCGGGACATACGGTATGGCAGGCACTGATTAAGGAAGCGGCGGAGGAAGCCAGCCTGCCAGAGGAACTGGTAAGCCGCGCCCGCCCCACAACCGAAATACGCTACGCGCTGGACAGACCCGAAGGGTTGCGCCGCGATGTGCTGCACTGTTTCGAGCTGGAACTGCCCCCTGATTTCGTACCCACCCCCGCGGATGGGGAGGTGGAGGAATTCCGCCTGATCCCGATACAGGAAGCCTTCATGCTGGTGCGCGATACCGATGCGTTCAAGTTCAATGTCAACCTTGTGCTGATCGATCTGTTCCTGCGCACGGGCATGATTGACGCCACCAGTCCGGAAGGCCAGCGCCTGCGCCGTGGCCTGACAGGCTGGTCCACGCCGGAAATGGCCTGATTTTCTGGCCACACACGCAGCCCGCTCCAACCTGGCCCAATCGCGGAAGGACCATGCGATGACCATCCCCCCGACACCCCGCAAGATACCCCGCACCATCACGCAGCTTGGCCGCACCCGGCAGGATGAATATGCGTGGATGAAGGATGACAACTGGCAGAACGTCCTGCGCGATCCCACCCTGCTGCGGGCGGATATTGCTGAACACCTGCATGCGGAAAATGCCTATACGGATTCCATCCTGTCGGGCACGCAGGTGTTGCAGGCGCAGCTTGTGGAAGAAATGAAGGGGCGCATCCAGCAGGATGATACCTATCCCGCCATGCCGCATGGCCCGTTTTTCTACCAGACCGCCTATACGGCCGGTGCGCAGTATCCGGTCTATAAACGCCATCCCGCAGCCCAGCCGCAGGCGGAACAGGTTCTGCTGGATGTCAACGCGGCGGCGCAGGGGCATGAATATTATGCCATCGCCACCGCCGGTCACAGCCCGGACCACGCCCTGTTCGCCCATGCGGAAGATACGCAGGGGTCCGAAATCTACCGCATCCGCATCCGCCGCATCGGGGAGGGAGCCGAAACTCTGCCTCCGGTGGAAAACTGTAGCGGCGCATTCATCTTTTCACCCGACAGCCAGTTCATATTCTGGGTATGGCGTGATGAACATGGCCGCCCTGCCCGTGTCTACCGCCGCAGGATCGGCACACAGGAAGACACCCTTGTTTACGAGGAAGCCGATCCCGGCTTTTTCGTCGGCGTCGACGCCACGCGCAGCGGCGGGTGGATCATCATTTCCAGCGGCAATCACGACACGTCCGAATCCTGGCTGGTGCCGGGGCATGACCCGCTTGCTTCCCCCATCTGCGCAGCCCCGCGCCAGACCGGGCTGATGTACAGCCTGTACCATCAGGGTGAGCGGTTCATCATCCTGACCAATGCCGATGGTGCGTATGATTTCAAGCTCATGACCACACCGGATACGGCACCCGGTCGCGATAACTGGCGTAACCTGATCGACCATGAACCGGGTCGTTACATTACGGATTGCATGGTGTGGTCGGGACATATTGCATGGCGGGAACGCCGCGATGCCAATACGCGCATCGTAACCCGCGACCTGCATGGCGCCACCTGCGCGCTGGAACCCGATGAGGCCGCCTACGACCTGACCTTCGCAGGGGGCTACGAATACGACACCACCGAACTGCGCTACGTCTACCAGTCCCCCACCACCCCACGCGCATGGCATGCACGCGACATGGTTACGGGCAATGACCGGCTGCTCAAGCAGCAGGCCGTGCCTTCGGGTCATGACCCCGCGCAATACCGCTGCTGGCGTCTGATGGCGACCGCCCCGGATGGTGAGCAGGTGCCCGTTACCGTGCTGGGACGACATGATACGCCCATTGATGGATCGGCCCCGCTTCTCCTGTATGGCTACGGCGCTTACGGGCATGCCATCGACCCGGTCTTTTCCACCCGCGTCCTCAGTCTGGTTGACCGGGGATGGTTCTACGCCATCGCCCATATACGCGGCGGATCGGAAAAGGGATGGAACTGGTTCCTTGGTGGCCGTGGCCGCAACAAACCCAATACGTTCAGCGATTTCATCGCCTGTGCGCTCTCCCTGATCGACGCGGGTTTCGGCAGGGCGGGCCGTATCGTGGCGGATGGACGTTCGGCGGGCGGCATGGTGATGGGCGCGATCGCCAACATGCGTCCCGACCTGTTTGCCGGGATCGTGGCTGTCGTGCCGTTTGTGGACGAACTGAACACCATGTCCGATGCCTCCCTGCCGCTGACACCGCCGGAATGGCCCGAATGGGGCAATCCGCTGGAGGATGCGCAGGCCTATGACCTGATCGCCAGCTATGCAGCCTATGAACAGGTCGCCCCACGTGCCTACCCTGCCATACTGGCGATGGGTGGGCTGACCGATCCGCGCGTGACCTACTGGGAACCGGCAAAATGGGTGGCGCGCCTGCGCGACCATAACCGTTCGGACCGCCCTGTCATGTTGCGCACGAACATGGAAGCCGGGCATCGTGGCGCGACAGGACGTTTCGATTCCCTTAAGGAAGCGGCCCTGATTCATGCTTTTTCCCTATGGGCCGTTGAAACGGCCGCCCCGACATAGGATTAATGCCTTCGCGGGTCTGTTCCCGTTCCACCCCGCGCCCGTACAGGCCCCGGCCAGCTTTCCAGAGGAATGACCATGACGGATCCCCACAACGCGGATCAGGATCGTCTCAAGCCCCCCGTGGGGGACAACAGGACCGATCCCGCATCCACGATGCGCATCTTCCGTTCATTCCATGAAACCCAGCGCACCCAACGGATCGCGCGGGCCATACTGGCGCTGTTTTTTGTCCTGCTGGCGCTGTACACGGTGCGGGGCTTCCTGCCATCGCTGATCTGGGGCTGCATCTTCGCCATCGCTTCATGGCCGCTTTACGCCCGCGCGCGACGGCGGTGGCCATCACGCGCCCATCAGATCATGCTGCCGATCGTGTTCACGCTGGTCATCGCGCTGATCTTCATCGGCCCACTGGCCCTGTTCGCGCTTGAGGCCGGACGGGAAGCGGAAGGGGTGTTCAGGCTGCTTAATGACGCGCGCCGTTCCGGCATTCCCGCGCCACAATGGCTTGCCCACCTGCCCTATGGACGGCAGGCCGTGGAAGCATGGTGGAATGACCACCTGAAGGAGCCTGCCGATGTTTCGGTCCTGCTTGGCTCGCTCAATATCGGGCATGGCGTCAAGATGACACAGCAGGTCGGATCGCAGGTGCTGCATCGGGTGCTGCTGTTCGCCTTCGCCATCCTGACCCTGTTTTTCCTGCTCAAGGATGGCGATTCCGTCATCCGTCAGTCGCTTAATGTCTCCCGCCGCGCCTTTGGCAAACGGGGGGAACGGATCGCGCTGCAGATCATCGCCTCCGTCCACGGTTCGGTATCAGGGCTCGTTCTGGTGGGAATCGGTGAAGGGATGCTGATGGGGCTGGCCTACCTGGTTGCGGGTGCGCCCCATCCCTTCCTGTTCGGGGTCGTGACCGCCGTGGCCGCCATGGTACCTTTCTGCGCCATCATCGCCATCGGCGCGGTTGCCCTTCTGCTGCTTATCAATACCGGCGCAATGCTGCCCGCCGTGGCGATCGTGCTGTTTGGTATTGCCGTGATCTTTCTGGCCGACCATCTGGTCCGTCCCGCCCTGATCGGCGGGTCCACGCAGCTTCCCTTCCTCTGGGTGCTGACCGGCATTCTGGGCGGCGCGGAAAGCTGGAGCATTCTGGGGCTGTTCGTCGGGCCTGCCATCATGGCCGTGCTGCACATGCTGTGGCTGAACTGGAGCCGTGCCCGCGAATAGACGACCGGAAGCATTGCAGGCACAAAAAAAGCATCCTTTTTCAAGGATGCTTCGGTAAGCTTTTGCTTGGAATCTTTATCGCAGACAGGGATATCGGGCAGGCGGGATTCGAACCCACGACCCCCAGTCCCCCAGACTGATGCGCTACCAGGCTGCGCTACTGCCCGCCTGTCTGCGATGGGCAGGGTGTAGCAGTCCATCGGGGGGACCGCAAGGCATGTTCTGCCCCAAAACTGAAAAAAACCTGATTAAATCAGGCAGGCACCATTGCGCGCAGGGCCTGCAGTTCCACCAGCACGCCACGCAGGCTTTCACGCAGCATGGTATTTTCCGCCTGCATGCGCTCAAGCTCGATCATGACGATCTGTTCCAGCGGGATTTCGGCCTCGGCAGATTCCTGCCCCTGCGCCGCCGGTGCAGCGTCCTTTCCCGCGGCTACAGTCTCGTCGGCGGCATCGGCGTCCGGCTGCGCGGATACATACGTAACCGTTTCCTCGACGACCACTTCCTCGACGCCTGTTTCCTGATCGGCCACGACCACGGATTCGATATATGCCGGTTCCACAGATGGTGCAGGCGTATCGACGTTTTCCGGGGCAGGCGATACCGCCTGTTCAGAGAAACCTTCATCCGATGCGGCAGCAGCCTGCGGCGCGTCCAGCGCGGCTTCTTCAACGCCCGGCGCGGCACCTGCCAGCACGTCCTGCGCCTCGGCAATCGACAGCTTGCGGACGTACAGCAGATCGGCAATTTCGCGCAGCACCGCAATATCCTGCGGGCGATAATACCGCCGACCGCCCTGACCACGCAGTGGGTTGAGCTGTGGAAACCGGGATTCCCACATGCGCATGACATGCTGGGCCAGCCCGAGTTCCCGGGCGACATCATAGATCGGCAGTCCGTCCATGATACCGGCTACGTCCTGATGTGCCGCGTCCGGCACCTGCGGGTCGTCATCCGCATTCATGCCTCGTCTCCTTCTGCTTCACCCGCTTCAGCGGCCTGCCCGTTAACATGGGCACGAAGTAGCTGGCTGGGGCGAAAGACGAGAACGGAGCGGGGGAGAATCGGCACCTCCACGCCCGTTTTCGGATTACGACCCGTACGCTGTCCCTTCTGCCGGACAGAGAACGTGCCAAATCCGCTTATTTTCAAGCTGTCGCCGGCTTCAAGTGTCCGTGCCATCCGCTCCAGAATATCTTCCAGAATATCGGCGGATTCATGGCGGGACAGGCCGACCTGATCATATATCTGTTCTGCCAGAGTGGCGCGCGTCACGGTGCTCATACGCAAACGTTATGCATGCGCGCCACTATCGTCAATTGAATGTCGTGGGGGGATAGAGGCTTTTATCGACTATTCGTTGCAATTTTGCATCGAAATGACATTACAGCCGCGCCAGCGCCGAACCCCATGTCAGACCACCGCCCAGCGCTTCCATCAGCACAAGGTCGCCTTTCTGGATACGCCCGTCCCGCACGGCCTCGTTCAGGGCAAGCGGGATGGATGCAGCGGAAGTGTTCGCATGCCGGTCCACCGTAACCACCACCCGTTCCGCGGGCAGGGCCAGCTTGCGGGCCACACCATCGATAATGCGCAGGTTGGCCTGATGCGGCACCAGCCATTTGACATCCGCATGGGTCAGATTGTTGGCGGCCAGCGCCTCATCAACCGAAGCGGACAGCTTGCCCACGGCATGCCGGAACACCTCGCGCCCCTGCATGCGCAGGTGGGCGGGCATGTCGTGCCTGCCGGTCGCTCCGTCTACATACAGCAGATCACCATACTGCCCGTCGGAATGCAGATGTGTGGACAGGATGCCCGTGCCCTCACCTGCGTCTTGCGTCGCGGTCAGGAACACCGCACCGGCCCCGTCACCGAACAGCACGCAGGTGCCCCGGTCGGACCAGTCAAGAATGCGTGAATAAACTTCGCTACCGATCACCAGCGCGGAACGGGCCTGTCCACTGCGGATCAGCGAATCGGCCATCGACAGCGCGTAGATGAAACCCGAGCACGCGGCGGCCAGATCGAATCCGAAGCCGGAGGTAGCACCCAGTTCCGCCTGCACACGTACTGCCGTGGAGGGGAAAGCCTGATCCGGCGTGCTGGTGGCGACGATTATGGCGTCAACATCGTCCGGCGTGGCGCCCGCGTAATCCAGCGCCTGCCGTGCGGCCTGCACCGCCATAGACACCGCCGTGTCCCCTTCGCCTGCAACATGACGCTGACCGATACCGGTGCGACCGCGAATCCAGTCATCGGATGTATCGAGCCGGGAGGCCAGTTCATCGTTGGTAACGATCCGCTCAGGCAGATAACCGCCGAACCCGGACAGAAGCGAGCGTTTCGCCGTCATGCCTGTTTTTCCACCAATATCAACTCACATGCACAGGTGGGAACAGACATTGCGACCTGCCCGCCACACCGGATGCTACAGCGTCAGGATGCAGGAACCGCCTGCGGCTGATCGGGACTGGCCTTTACCGTGGTCAGGCTTCCCATACGGGCCAGCCGGTCACGGATGCCATCGTTAAAGCGGTGTGTGACCATGTCGATCGCCACGTCAACGGCTGCGGCGAAACCTTCCGCGTCCGTGCCGCCATGCGACTTGACCACGACACCGTTCAGACCCACGAAAACCGCGCCATTATAGCGCCGCGGATCAAGCCATTCCTTCATACGTTCCAGACCGGGACGCACCAGAAGATAACCGATCCGGCCAAGGAGGCTGGACGTAAAGACCTGCCGCAAAAGGGTAAACGCCATTTTCAGCGCCCCTTCCCCGGTTTTCAGGGCCACATTGCCGGTAAAGCCGTCCGTCACCACCACATCGGTCGTGCCTGCGGTAATGTCGTGCCCTTCCACAAAACCGTGAAACTGTTTGGCCAGCGAACTGCCACGCAGCACTTCGGCGGCCTGACGCAGCCGTTCGTCGCCCTTCAGCTCCTCCGAGCCGACATTGAGCAGGCCGATCGTAGGGGCAGGAAGGCCAAGCACGGCCTTGGCGAAGGCTTCACCCATCACGGCGAATTCGACAAGGTTGCGCCAGTCGCAGGCGACATTGGCCCCGAGATCGAGCATCACCACATCGCCGCGCGTGGTGGGGCTTATGGCCGCCATCGCAGGGCGGGTGATACCGGGAAGGGTTTTGACCACGATCTTGGCCAGCGCCAGCATCGCCCCGCTATTGCCAGCGGATACGACACCCTGCGCCTCGCCCTGGGCTACGGCGTCCATGGCAAGGCGCATGGACGAATCGCGCACGCGCAATGCCGCCGTGGGTTTCATGTCCATGGAAATGGCCGAACCGGCCGGACGGATTGTACAGATGGCGGCCGCACGTGGGTAGCGGCTCAGAAGGTCGGTCAACTTTGCCTCATCCCCGACCAGAAGGATTCTGGCTGAAGGATGTCGGTCTGCCGCAATCGCCAGTCCGGCCACTACAACTTCCGATCCGCCATCCCCGCCCATACCGTCCACGGCAAGGGTGTAGGACCCAGTCTCGGAAAAGGAGGAACCTGTCTCGCTCATGCTCGTCTTGTGCCGGGTAAGAAAGAAACGCGCAAGATACGGGACAGACACATTGGAATGACCGTAACCCGCGCGCAACCCGGCTGGGCGGCATCATGACCGCCCGCCGGCGTGATCCGCATGGATCGCGCCGTTACCGGGTAATGACGCCAGTGGCGCGTTCGTATCAGGCGCGGACCGCCGTCTTCAGCGCCTTGCCTGCGGACGCGACTTCGCGGCCGTCATAATGTCCGCAGTGGCTGCAGACGTGGTGCGGACGCTTCAGTTCGCCGCAGTTCGAGCATTCCGCGTGCGCCGGAACAGTCAGCGCAGCATGGCTGCGACGCATGCCACGACGGGACGGCGAGGTTTTTCTCTTGGGTACAGCCATGGGCCCGGGCCCCTCCGATCTGGATCACAACCGGCAGGCACACCCTCGTGGCGTTACACCGGTCAGTTATCAATAATTGAGGGGGGCGCTCTAGCAGACCCTTAAGCCTTACGCAAGACATGATGCGCAGACAGTCTGCCGGGCGCCCCCGCTTCTGCCCCTTCCTTTGCGTCAGTTCTGCTTTTTTTTCAACTCGGCCAGAGCCGAAAAAGGCTGCCTGCGCACGGTTTCTTCCGGCTCGCCTTCTTCAACGGCCATAAATTCCTCCGGAATCGCACTCCCCGGCTTGTGGGGATAGGGATCAAGGGCGAGAGAAAGTTCTTCCGTCGCCAGTTCACCCAGATCGATGCTGTCGCGCTCATAAGGAACTTCATCGACGGAAAAGGGGTCGATCTCGTCATCCTCACGGAAGCGTTCCGACGGAATGCAGCGCACGGTGAACGATTCCGCCAGCACATCCTCGAACGGTTCCAGGCTTACGACGCATTCCTGGGTCACATGCGCGGTCAGCCAGCCTTCTGCCAGTACCTCCCCATCGCGCCCCGGCGCCAGCCGGTAGCGGCACGACAGGTTGCGCAGGGCCGGAATTCCCAGCCGTTTCGCCAGCCTGCGGCATTCATCATCCGAAGCCTCGATCACGGTTTCCATGCCGCGGACGGGGATGCGCCCCACGGCAACCGGGCGGGAAAATTCAGCATCCATGTGTCTTGCTCCTGCGCGTGTGTTCACGGGCCATGCCCGCATGCGGTTGTGGGGGAAATATTGTCCTGCATCCGTGTTTTTCCACCGGCAGGGCGATCTGCGATTGACTTCATTTTCCCAATCGGGCACCGGAAGACGAACCGCATCATGCGCCATGCCCTTATTGCAGGATATTTTCCCGACCATGAGGTCACCCAAGGACAACCAGCCCCGCTCCCGTTCATTACGCCTGTTTTCATGCGCTGTCATCGGGGCTGGGATCGGACTGTCGGGCTGTGCGCTCTTCAAGCCGGGGGTCGTGCAGCGTGGTTCGCTGGTTGAAGCGGATGACTACAACAAGCTCAAGACCGGCGTCACCACGCGATCGGACGTGATGGATGCCCTTGGCTCCCCCACCGCCCATGCCACGTTTGATGACAATACCTGGGTCTATGCGTCCATGACGCAGGTGCTCGCCCCCATCAGCTTTCCGCGCGTGCGCAGGCAGGACGCCGTGGTCCTGACCTTCGATCAGGACGGCATCCTGCGCAATCTGCGCGTGCTGCACAAAAATGACGCCCGTTACGTCAGCATGGCATCGGGGCGCACGCCAACGCCGGGCACCAAGATCAACATCATGCAGCAGATCCTGGGCAACGTGGGCCGCTACAACCCGCTAAGCCAGATGAGCAGCACCTATGGCGGCAGCACAGGCCCGATGAACAGCATGAATGGCGGTCCGGGCCATGGTGGTGCGGGCAACAGCCTGCCCTGACGTAGCGACGCGCTGGCGGCCTATTCCGGCAGCACGATCCTGACCCGCGCCCCGCCCAGCGGGCCTGCTTCCAGCCCGATATGCCCACCATGGGCGTGAATGATGTCACGCGCGATGGCAAGACCGAGGCCCGTTCCGCCCTCCTCCCCGCTTTCAAAGGGACGGAATACGCTTTCGCGCCGGGATTCCTCCACCCCGCAGCCATCATCATCGACATACAGGACAACCTGCCTGCGCCCGCGTTCGGCCGACAGTTCGATGCGGTCTGCGTGCCTGCGCGCGTTTTCGATCACATTGCTCAATACACGCCGCAGGGCGTTACTGCGCCCCGTGATGGTCAGTTCCGATGGCCTGACCGCACGGATGGCGACATGCGCGCCCACACGGCGCATGGCGGTCACGATCTCCTCGAACATGTCCTCAACACGGATGACGGTGGGGATTTCCGCCCCCTCCCCCCGCGCGAAGGACAGGTAGCCTTCGATCATGTGTTCCATTTCCACGATATCGCCAATCATGTCGGCAATATCGGGCTGAAGGCTCTCCGCCCGGACCATGCCCGTACGTGGGAACATGGCCAGTGAGAGCCGCAGGCGTGTAAGCGGCGTGCGCAGGTCATGCGACACGCCCGCCAGAACGGTCGTGCGCTGTTCCACAAAGCGGTTGATCCGGTCACGCATACGATTGAAGGAAATGGCGGCCTTGCGGATTTCCTGCGCGCCATCGGGCACGATGGGCACCGTATCCCGCCCCAGCCCGAACAGTTCAGCCGCCCGGGCCAGCCGCCTTATGGCGCGGACCTGATTACGCATGAATACCGCCGCGATCAGGAACAGCAGCAGCGCACTGCCTGATGCCCACGCCACGAACAGCCATACCGGAGCCACGTCCAGCCTTTTACGCGGAGCCACGACCTGCAGCACGCCTTCGGGCAGTTGTACAAGAATTACCAGACGCCGATGGGGCTGCTTCCAATCCACAAAAGTCGGCCAGCGCACTGTGCCGCGCAGGTCACGCACCAGATCGTCGTCAATCGGCCCCAGGACGTGGTTGGTGCCGCTTCGTTGCAGGCTTTCGCCTTCACGCAACGTCATGATCAGGCCCGCGCGCCTGCCCACGTCATCAAGAATCCACCGCCGGTCGGCAGGCGACGGATAGCGTTCGAGCATGTCCAGTGTCAGTGAAATGGTGGTTGCCATGTCCCCTGACAGCCGGCGCGAGACGATCTGGAGATAATTGCCGTAAAACAGTTCCAGCGAGATACCCTGCGTCACCAGCAGCGGGATGAAGCCGATCAGCAGCATGCGCCCCAGCAGGGAACGCGGCAGGATACGCCGGACCAGACGTTCATGCAGCCTGCGCCACCGGCCGGGCGGGGGTGTATTCTCGGTGCTGTGGGGGAACTCCATGGCCAAGGCTGTACTCTCCGGACACAAAAAAACCGGCTCCTTTGCGGAAGCCGGCTTTTTCGCGGGTCAGACCCGAATCCCGATAACGGTCAGGCTTAGAAGCCTTCACGCTCCAGACGCTTGCGCTCCATCTTGCGGGCGCGACGCACGGCTTCGGCAGCCTCACGCGCCTTGCGCTCGGACGGCTTTTCGTAATGACGGCGCAGCTTCATTTCGCGGAAGATGCCTTCACGCTGCATTTTTTTCTTGAGGGCCTTGAGGGCCTGATCAACATTGTTGTCACGAACGAGAACCTGCACTGGGTCATCAACTCCTGATCGGCCATCCGGTATGGGCGGCGCATGAAACTGAAACTTGGGGAACATCCGCCCGAGGCTATTCCCTTCGTGCGATTCCCAAACGGGCCGCACCTATATCACACTCACTTCCCGCAACACAAATCATTCCCGCACGCGGCGGCAATGAATTTCACGCTCCGTTTTGGGCGGGAAGGCTGTCATACACATCCGGTCATAAACATCAAAGGCGTTACCCCGTCATGACGCTGCTCAAGATCGCCCGTATGGGCCATCCCGTTCTGCTCCAGCACGCACAGCCCGTGCCTGTCCCGTCCTCCCCCGCCATCCGCACGCTGGTGGCGGACATGATCGACACCATGCTGGATGCGGGCGGCGTGGGACTGGCCGCCCCGCAGGTCCATCACAGCCTGCGCCTGTTCGTGTATCACCTGCCCGCCAGCCGCGCGACCGGGCCGGATGAAACGCCGCTGCCGCCTTCCGCCCTGATCAACCCGGTGCTGGAGCCGGTGGACGATGAAATGGTGGACCGGATGGAGGGCTGCCTGTCCATTCCGGACCTGCGGGGGTGGGTGCCGCGCTACCAGCGCATCGCCTATCGCGGGCTGGATGCCGACGGGCAGGAAATTCATGGCATTGCATCGGGCTTTTTGGCCAATGTATTCCAGCATGAATATGATCATCTGAATGGTATCCTGTACCCCATGCGCATGACCGACCTGGGCCGGATGGGATTCGATACGGAAATGACGCGTTACGGAGAACCCGCATGAATCTTTCAGTCCTGCTCGCCGCCGCAACGTCGTCGCTGGTGCCGCCCGACCTCCCCCACTCACCGCAAAGTGATTCGCTGCTGCGCCGGTTTCTGGCGGACCCGCGCGCGGGCAGCCAGCCATGGACCATCACCCTGCTGAAACAGTGCGTGGATGAAAACGCGGATATCCTTTTCCCCGATGGCATGGCGCAGGTGGCCGAAGCCTGTTTCGACATGATGGACCGGGAAATGCTGGCGGCCACCAACAGCTTCCGCAGCCGCAAGATCAGCCGGCGGGTGCGTGCGGCCATCATGTTCCGGCTGGAACACGCAGCCCCACACCGCGCCGCCATACGGCAGGCTCTGGCCACACTGCTGGTCCCCACACATGGCCGTATCCTTGCGCGGACACTGGGGCGAATCGTGAACGCGATATGGCAGGCAGCGGGCGATACATCCACCGGCTTCACATATGTGACCAAACGCATCACGCTCAGCGGTGTCTATATCTCCACGCTCCTGTTCTGGCTTACGCGCGGAGGCAATCCGGCTTCGGTTGAGGCATTCCTCGACCGTCGCCTGGCCGAGGTCGGACGTATCACACGCCTGCGCAACCGCCTGACCGGTCGCATCGCCTGAACCGGTTCCTGACGTGACGGCGCCTTCCCGCCCGCCATCCCCTACCCGTCCCACGCAGGCGGGTGCGGGGGTGGAACTCCTGTTCCTGCGTGATGAGGACATGCGGCAGGCACAGGATCTGCTGATGGTGGCCTGCCGCGCCTTTACAGGGGTGATCGATTCGGCCCTGCAGGAATACGGGCTGGGACATGCGCATCACCGCATCATGCAGGCCGTGGCGCTCCAACCGGGCATAGCCGTGGGCGCGTTGCTGGACGTTCTGGGCATTACCAAACAGAGCATGAGCCGCGCGCTGGGCGAACTTCTGGCCATGGGCGCGCTGCGGCAGGAAACCGCGCCGGAGGACAGGCGCAAACGCAGGCTTTACCTCAGCCCGCATGGGGCGGAGATTGAAAGCCACCTGTTTTCCCTGCAGCGTGAAGTGCTGTTACGCGTATACCGCAAGGCGGGTGGCAAGGCGGTTGATGGCTTTCGCCGCGTCATGCGTGGCCTGATAGACGAATCGGATATGCCCGGCGTATCCACCGATTCCTTTTCTTCTCCCGACCGGAGTTCCCGATGATCCAGACAGCGTGCGACACATCCCTGCCCCATGACAGCATGATCGTGGATGCGCATGTGGTGGTGGTTGATGATGATCCACGCCTGCGTCGCCTGCTGCAACGGTATCTGAGCGAACAGGGGTTTCGTGTCAGCGCCGCCTCCTCCGCGCAGGAAGCACGGCAGGTTCTGGGCTTCATGCAGCCTGACGCGCTTGTGCTCGACATCACTATGCCGGGGGAAAACGGGCTGGAACTGACGCGCGAACTGCGGCGCGAGAATCTGGATTTCCCCATCCTGCTGCTGACCGCGCGTGGTGAACCGGAAGACAGGATCATCGGGCTGGAAGCAGGCGCTGATGATTATCTGGCCAAACCGTTCGAGCCGCGTGAACTGCTGCTGCGGCTGAAGGCGCATCTGCGCCGTTTCGTGCCGCCCGCACCCAGCAGCAACCTGCGTATCGTGCGGCTGGGAGATCTGGAATTCGATCCGGTGCGTGGCCTGTTATCCAGTGCGGGCAATGTCGTCCATCTGACGGGCGGCGAATCGGCATTACTGTCCGTTCTGGCACGGCATCCGAACGAGATCCTGTCCCGCACGGACATCGCCACAACGCTGGATATGGAAGAAATTGGCGAACGCGCTGTGGACGTGCAGGTGACGCGGCTGCGTCGCCGGATCGAACCCGACCCGCGCGAACCCCGCTTCCTGCAGACAGTCCGGGGCAAGGGCTACGTCCTGAAGCCCGGCCTGTAAAAACACAATGGGCTGGCACGGTATTCCGTGCCAGCCCGTTTCATTTCCACCTTGTGGCAGGAAGCCGTGTCAGGCCGCGTTCAGGCGTTCAAGTTCCGCGACTACCGCCGTACCCATGCCTGCCGTATTCACTTCCGTCCGACCGGCACTCATGATGTCGGGCGTGCGCAGCCCCTTGTCCAGCACGCTGGAGACGGCCGTCTCGATCATGGCCGCATCTTCCTGCATGTCGAAGGAATAACGCAGCAGCATCGCAAACGACAGGATCTGCGCCAGCGGGTTGGCCTTGCCCTGCCCCGCGATATCCGGCGCGCTGCCGTGGATCGGTTCATACAGCGCAGGCATGCGCCCGTCTTCGCCCCGCGCGCCCAGCGTTGCCGACGGCAGCATGCCAAGGCTGCCCGTCAGCATGGACGCAAGGTCGGACAGCAGGTCGCCAAACAGGTTGCCCGTCACGATCACGTCGAACTGGCGCGGGTTACGCACCATCTGCATGGCGCAGTTATCGGCCAGCATATGGGTCAGTTCCACATCCGCGTATTCACGGGCATGCAGGTCGGTCACGACTTCCTTCCACAGCAGGCCGCTTTCCATCACGTTGCACTTCTCGACCGAACACACGCGGTTGTCGCGCTTGCGGGCCAGATCGAAGGCGACGCGGGCCACACGCTCGATTTCCGCCGTGGTGTAGACTTCAGTGTTGATCCCGCGACGCGAACCATCCGGCAGGGTCTCGATCCCGCGCGGCGTACCGAAATAGATGCCGCCCACCGTTTCGCGCACGATCATGATGTCCAGTCCACGCACGACATCGGGCTTGAGCGTGCTAGCATCAACCAGCGAATCGAACACCTTGGCGGGGCGCAGGTTGGCGAACAGGCCCAGTTCCTGCCGCAGCTTGAGAATCGCGATCTCCGGCCTGCGGTCAAACCCGGCGGATGCCCATTTCGGGTCCCCCACCGAACCGAACAGCACCGCATCCGCCGCACGCGCCGCGTCGATGACTTCCTGCGTGATGGGCTGGCCATGCACCGCAAGCGACGCGCCGCCCACGACATCCTCACTCACATCGAAACGGATGCCACGCGCCTGCGCCATCCAGTCCATGATGCGCCGGACTTCGTGCATGATTTCAGGGCCGATGCCATCTCCGGGCAGGATCAGGAGCTTCTTGGGTGCGGACATGACGTTTCCCATCCGAATAATCTGTCTGTTAATTGATCAGTCCCGTATACGGGCGGCCACGGCCACCCGGTCCCTTAATCAAGGACGATACCGGGAATCCATGGCTGTGCCTGCGCACGGCGTTTTTCAAAGGTCTCGATAGACTGTTCATGCTGCAGGGTCTGGCCGATATCATCCAGCCCTTCCAGCAGCAGGTGCTTGCGCAGCGGATCAACATCAAACGGCACTTCGCTGCCATCAGGACGGACAACCACCTGACGCGGCAGGTCAATCGTGATCCGGGCATTGCCGCCCATGCGGGCGTCTTCCATCAGTTCCTCGCACACCGCGCGCGGCAGCACGATGGGAAGGATGCCGTTCTTGAAACAGTTGTTATGGAAAATATCGGCAAAGGACGGCGCGATCACGCAGCGGATGCCAAAATCCAGCAGCGCCCATGGCGCGTGTTCACGCGACGAACCACAGCCCAGATTATCAAGGGTAATCAGGATTTCCGACTTGCGATACGGCTCCTGATTCAGCACGAAATCCGGGTTTTCCGATCCATCGGGCAGATAGCGCATGCTGTCGAACGCATGCTCGCCCAGTCCCGAACGCTTGGTCGTCTTGAGAAAGCGCGCCGGAATGATCTTGTCGGTATCGATATTCTCTTCGGGCAGAGGCGCCGCGATACCGGTCAGAACCGTGAATTTATCCATGTCAGATCAGCTCCCGCACATCGGTCAGGCACCCGGTCACGGCTGCCGCCGCGGCCATGGCGGGCGAGAGCAGATGCGTCCGTCCACCGGGGCCCTGCCTGCCCTCAAAATTACGATTGGATGTGGCCGCGCAACGCTGCCCCGGCGTCAGCCGGTCGGGATTCATGCCAAGGCACATCGAACATCCCGCCTCACGCCATTCAAATCCGGCATCGAGGAAGATCTTATCCAGCCCTTCTTCTTCCGCCTGCGCCTTCACGATGCCCGAACCGGGCACGATCATCGCACGCACGCCCTCGGCCACCTTGCGACCCGACGCGATTACCGCCGCGGCACGCAGGTCCTCGATCCGGCTGTTGGTGCATGACCCGATGAACACGACATCGACAGGCGTGCCCGCGATCTTCTGGCCGGCCTCAAGCCCCATATAGTCCAGCATGCGCTGCATCTGCGCGCGACGTGACGGATCGGCTTCCGCCGCCGGATCGGGCACGTTCCCGGTGACTGAAATGACCGTTTCAGGGCTGGTGCCCCAGGTCAGGACCGGCGTGATGTCCTCGGCCCGCAGTTCGACCACGCGGTCGTAATGCGCGCCTTCGTCGGCAGCCAGCGTCTTCCAGTAGGCGACCGCCTCATCAAACGCTTCACCCTTCGGTGCGAAGGGACGGCCACGCACATATTCAAACGTGGTTTCGTCGGGCGCCACCAGACCCGCGCGCGCACCGGCCTCAATGGACATGTTGCACACCGTCATGCGGCCCGCCATGTCGAGGTCGCGGATGGCGGAACCCGCGAATTCGATCACATGCCCCGTACCGCCCGCAGTGCCGATGTGCCCGATGATGGCGAGCATGATGTCCTTGGCGGTCACGCCGGGGCCAACCTGCCCCTCGACCACCACCTTCATGTTCTTCGCAGGCTTCTGCAGGATGGTCTGGGTCGCCATCACATGTTCGACTTCGGACGTGCCGATACCGAATGCCAGCGCCCCCAGCGCGCCATGGGTGGATGTATGGCTGTCACCGCACACGATGGTCATGCCCGGCAGGGAAATGCCCTGCTCCGGTCCGACCACATGCACGATCCCCTGCCGCGCGGACAGCAGCGGGAAATACGGTACGCCGAATTCCTTCACGTTGCGCTCCAGCGTTTCGATCTGGTTGCGGCTGTCGGCTTCGGCAATCGGCAGGGTCCGGTCGGATGTGGGAACATTATGATCCACAACCGCAATCGTCGCCTCGGGGTGACGCAGCCTGCGGCCGCTCAGGCGCAATCCCTCGAATGCCTGCGGACTTGTGACCTCGTGCAGGAGATGACGGTCGATATAAAGAATGGCCGTCCTGTCCGGGAGCGTTTCGACCACATGGCTGTCCCATATCTTGTCGAACAATGTACGCGGGGCCATTCTATTTTCCTCTCCCGGACGGAAACAGGCCGCCATCACGCACGCGATACGCACGCAACAGGCAGCCGCAAATTCTCAGGCAAAAAGCTTCGCCCGCTTCCGCCATAAGGCATGAAACGGGCGAAGGGTCGGCATATTACTCGGCAGCGGCGGTCGCGGCGGGTGCTGCAACCTCACGCTTGCGCTCGGCGATACGGGCGGACTTGCCGCGACGGCCGCGCAGGTAATACAGCTTCGCGCGACGGACAACGCCACGACGCACGACGTGGATTTCCGCGATGGTGGGGGAATACAGCGGGAACACACGCTCCACGCCTTCACCGTTGGAAATCTTGCGCACGGTGAAGTTGCTGTTCAGGCCCTTGTTGGAGCGTGCGATCACAACGCCCTCATAGGCCTGAACGCGCTTGCGGGTGCCTTCGACAACCTCGACGCCAACGCGCACGGTGTCACCCGGCGCGAATTCCGGCACCGCGCGGATAGCTGTCAGGCGGGCGATCTCTTCCGCCTCATACTTCTGGATAATGTTCATGATCCGGTCCTCGTTCGATAGGATTTCATGTTCAGTTCAGCCGGTCCGCATCGGCACGGATGCCTGCGACCCGGGGAATGTCTTGACCTGCGCCCGCCTGATAGGCGGCCCACAGATCCGGCCGACGCGCCTGCGTCACCGTCTCGGATGCCGCGCGGCGCCACCGGGCGATCGCGGCATGATGACCGGACAGCAGGACCTCGGGCACGTCGCGCCCGTCCCATTGTGCCGGCTTGGTATAAAGCGGATATTCAAGCAGACCGTCGGCAAAGCTTTCCTCGACCGCACTTTCGCCCGATCCCATCACGCCCGGCAGCAGCCGCACGCAGGCATCCAGCAGCACCGTCGCCGCCACTTCCCCGCCCGACAGGATATAATCCCCGATCGAGACCTGTTCCGCGCCGGAGGCTTCGAGCACGCGCTCATCCACCCCTTCATAGCGACCGCACAGCACCACAACACCCGGACCCGCCGCATAACGACGGATATCCGCCTGTTTCAGCGGTCGTCCGCGTGGCGTAGGATACACCAGCGGCCGCCCGGCCAGATCGATACCGGCAATGGCCGCCGCCACGACATCGGGACGCATGACCATGCCAGCCCCGCCGCCGAATGGCGTATCGTCCACTACCCGATGCCGTCCCAGCCCGTATTCACGCATGTCGCGCGCATCCAGCGACCAGATGCCACGTTCCAGCGCGCGCCCGGCCAGCGACTGCCCCAGCGTACCGGGAAACATGTCGGGAAACAGCGTCAGCGCCGTCGCCTGCCATGTCATGTCGCGTCTCCGTGCGTATCGGTGCCCGGAAAACATTCGACCGGAACCTCGATCTCATCAGGCAGGCAGACGACGATATGTCCCGCCCGCACATTCACCACCGGCACGCAGGCCCGGGTGAACGGCAGCAGGAGATTGCCTCCCGCCCCATCGATTTCGAGACTGGTGCCCGCACCGTAATCATGCACGGCGGCCACGCGGCCGATCACCCGCTCCGTTCCCTGCTCGCGCACGTCCAGCCCGACCAGATCGGCGAAATAGAATTCGTCCTCATCGGGTTCGGGCAGGCTGGTGCGCGGCACGTACAGCTTGCGGTTGACCATCTGCTGCGCGGCTTCGCGGCTATCAATGGCGTTGCCTGCCGCGTCATGCAGCCGGGCGATGCCGTTGCCATGCCACGACAGCCGCCACGGGCGACCCAGATCATCAACCAGCCCGTCATAGCCGGACAGGTCTTCCGCCACGGCGGTATAGCTGTGCACGTGCACAAGCCCCCGCACGCCATGCGGACGACCCACCACACCCATCAGGACATGATCGCGGTTCATGGGATGACTGCCCTGCCTTTCCTGCCTGTCTACCGTTACCGCGACTTAGGCTGCCGCAGCGGCAGCAGCGGCGGCACGTTCCTGCGCACGCTTCTTGGGCGCGGACTTCTTGGGCTGCTCGTTCCAGGTCGGCTTCGGCGCCAGACCGGCATTGCCCAGGAAGCGGGCGACACGGTCGGTCGGCTGCGCGCCGTTGGACAGCCAGTGGGTGATGCGCTCGGCAACCAGACGCACGCGCTCGGCATGGTCAGACGGCAGCATCGGGTTGTAGGAACCAACGCGCTCGATGAAGCGGCCATCACGCGGGGAACGGCTGTCAGCCACGACGATGTGGTAGTACGGACGCTTCTTCGCACCGGCGCGGGCGAGACGGATCTTGAGGCTCATTAAGACTTCTCCAGACAGTAAAAAGACAAAAGAAAAACGGGAACGACGTTCAGGGTCAGCCGAAAGGCGGACGCCCGCCGCCGCCGGGGGGACGCCCCCCCTTTGGCATGAGTGCGGACAGACCCTGACGCATCAGTCCCTTCACTCCCAACTTGCTGAACCGCTTCATCATGGAGGCCATCGCGTCATACTGTTTGAGCAGACGGTTGATCTCCTGCACGGTCGTACCGGACCCGGCGGCGATGCGCTTCTTGCGCGACGCCTTGATGATGGAGGGCTGACGCCGCTCCGCCCGGGTCATGGATGAAATGATGGCCTGATGACGGGTCAGGACGGAGGTATCAAGCTCCTTGTCCCCCAGCGCATCCTTCAGCTTGCCCATGCCCGGCAGCATGCCGAGGATACCGGAAATGGACCCCATCTTGTTGATCTGGCGGATCTGGGCCGCGTAATCGTCCAGATCGAACTTGCCCTGCATCATCTTGAGGGCAAGCTTTTCGCTCTCCTCATGATCCAGGGTATCGGCAGCTTTTTCCACCAGCCCGGCGATATCGCCCAGACCAAGGATACGGCCTGCAACACGCTCGGGGTGGAATTCTTCCAGCGCGTCAAGCTTTTCGCCCGACCCGGTCAGCTTGATCGGTGCGCCGGTAATCGCACGCATGGACAGGGCCGCGCCACCACGGGCATCGCCATCCATACGGGTCATGACGACACCGGTAACGCCAACGGCCTCGTTAAACGCCTTGGCGGTATTGACCGCGTCCTGCCCGGTCATCGCATCGACCACCAGCAGCGTTTCCGCCGGGCTGGTTTCGGCGCGGATGGCGCGGACCTCGTCCATCAGGGCTTCGTCGATGGACAGACGACCGGCGGTATCGAGGATGACGATGTCATATCCCTCGCGCCGCCCGACTTCCATCGCGCGCTGCGCGATCTCGACCGGGGTCTGGCCCGCGATGATGGGCAGCGAGGCGACACCCGCGCGCTCGGCAAGCTGGGCGAGCTGCAACTGGGCGGCGGGGCGCTGCGTGTCAAGGCTGGCCAGCAGGACCTTCTTGCGCTCACGCTGCGCCAGACGGCGGGCGATCTTGCCCGATGTGGTGGTCTTGCCCGATCCCTGCAAACCGACCATCAGGATCGGCACCGGCGGGACGGCGTTCAGGTTGAGCGGAACCGCGCCCGCGCCACCCAGCGCGTCGATCAGCGCGTCATTGACGATCTTGGCGACAGCCTGACCGGGAGAGATGCTGTCCAGCACCTCGTGCCCTACGGCGCGTTCACGGACCTTGTTGACGAAATCCTTGACGACAGGCAGCGCCACGTCGGCGTCCAGCATGGCCAGACGCACTTCGCGCATGGCTTCCGTAACATCTGCTTCCGACAGCGCCCCGCGCTTGGCGAGACCATCGAACACACCGGAAAGCTTGCCTGAGAGCGTCTCGAACAACGTTTTTCCCCAAAAGAGGACGCGTCACTGCGCGAACCCTCGCGAAGTGACGTGCCTGATTGTCGGGCGGATTTATCCCGCGCACCCTGCCCTGTCAAGCATTGTGCGCTTTTCCCATGAAAAACGGCTGCCCGGACGTACCGGACAGCCGTATCGACCCTGACCGCGCGGGGCGGCGGAAGGGTGGTTACTTACTTCTTGTCATCTTCCGGCGGCGGCGGCGCGGTCAGGGCGCGCAACTGCTCGTGCAGGCTGTCAACCTTCTCCTCGGTCTCACGGATCTGGTTAAGCTGGTCCGCCGTCAGGATATCGTGGATACGGATCGCGGTCTGCAGATGTGCGGCTTCATGCTGCTGGTGCAGGGTCGCGATCTGCTGCTGCAGGCTTTCGATACGGGCCTGATCGACCTTGCCCGGCGTCGCCAGCAGTTCCTGGATCTGCTTGTGGAGCTGGTGTTCCTGTTCCATGTCCGCATGGAAGTCAGGATGCTCGTCCTTCAGGATCGCCTGAAGCTTCTTATGCTGCGCGGAAGTCAGCTGCACATTTGCGAGGAACGGCATGCCCATGCCGCCAAACCCACCCGGACCACCGGGCATGCAGCCCCCGTGCGGGGGGGCGTGGTGTGCGGCAAGAGCCTGCCCGGACAGGCCCGCCAGACCACCGATCAGGGTGGCGGTCAGAATCATTTTCTTCATCATGGGAACCAAGTCTACTCCTGTTATAACTTGTTCTCTACCCTGCCTGCCACGGAGTGGCCATGCAAGGTCTACAATCACAACGCTACAACAGCCGATGCGTTCAATGTGGGCAAACTTGCTACAAAATGTAAGGAGCAGCCATGCCCGCCCGTTATCCGAATCGCCCGGTAATATAGTCCTGCGTCCGCTTTTCGCGCGGCGCGGTGAACATGCGGTCGGCACCATCCACTTCCACCACTTCGCCCATATAGAAAAAGGCCACCTGATCGGCACAGCGCGCGGCCTGCTGCAAATTGTGGGTGACGATGGCGATGGTGAAATCGGCCTTCAGTTCATCGAGCAGTTCCTCGATCCGCGCGGTCGAGACCGGATCAAGCGCACTGGTGGGTTCATCCAGCAGCACCACTTCGGGTCGGGTAGCGATGGTGCGCGCGATACACAGGCGCTGCTGCTGGCCACCGGACAGCGCGGCAGCCGAATCATGCAGCCTGTCGCGCACCTCCGGCCACAGGGCGACACGACGCAGCACGTCTTCCACCCGGCCATCCATAGCGGCGCGGTCAAGGCGTTCATGCAGGCGGACACCAAAGGCGATGTTGTCGTAAATCGACATGGGAAACGGCGTGGGCTTCTGGAACACCATGCCAACGCGTGAACGCAGCACGTTCAGGTTTACCCTGGGGCCAAGGATGTTGCAGCCATCGAAAATGACTTCCCCCGTCGCCCGCTGGCCGGGGTAGAGATCGTACATCCGGTTCAGCACGCGCAGCAGGGTGGACTTGCCACATCCCGAAGGCCCGATCATGCCCGTCACCTGCCCCTGCGGGAAATCGATGGAAATATTCTTCAGCGCATGATTCGCGCCGTAATAGAAATCCAGATTGCGCACGGAAATCGCTGCTGGCGCCGGGTTCTTTTCCACGACTGTCATATTCACTTCCTGTTACGTCCCAGCCCCAGCCGCACGGTTATGTTGATCATGAGAATACCCGCCGTGATCAGCAGCGCACCCGTCCATGCAAGGGCGGTCCAGTCTGCATAGGCCGCGCCGGCATACTGGTAAATGGTCACGGGCAGGCTGGCCATGGGGGCCGCGGGTGATACCGACCAGTTCATGTTCCCCAGCGAGGTGAACAGAAGCGGCGCCGTCTCACCCGATACGCGGGCCAGCGCCAGCAGGATGCCGGTGGCCACGCCGTCGCGCGCGGCGCGCAGGCATACGAAAAGGATGACCCGCCAGCGGGGCGCGCCCAGTGCGATCGCAGCCTCCCGCATCGAAAGGGGCACAAGGCGCAGCATGTCCTCGGTCGTGCGCACCACGACCGGCACCACCAGAATGGACAGGGCCAGCGCCCCGGCCAGACCCGAGAAGTGGCCAGTCGGCACCACCACGACCATGTAAATGAACAGTCCCACCAGAATGGACGGGGCGGAAAGCAGCAGGTCGGATACGAAACGGACAAGGTTGATCAGCCGCCCATCCGTGGATGTGAACTCGGCAAGGTATATCCCGACCAGCAGCCCCACCGGGGCACCGATCAGCACCGCAAGCCCCGTCTGGATCAGGCTGCCGACGATGGCGTTGGCAAGACCACCCGCCTGCCCCGGCGGCAGGGTCACATGCACGAAAGTCACCCAGCGCAGGCCACCGATCCCGTTGCGTATCAGCACGAACAGGATGGAAAACAGCATGAGCAGCACCAGCGCGGTCGCCGCCCAGCACAGGCCCGTCGCAATCCGGTCCACCATGCGCCTGCGCATGTCCGACAGGGTATTGCCCTGCCAGCGCCCCGATGAACAGCAATCCGTATCCATAAGCACGGTGGTCGCCGCCACGCTCTCCTGACCCGCCATGGTTCAGCCTGCCGCCCGCGTGCGCAGCAGCAGCCGCGAACAGACCAGCGTCGCAAGGGAAATCAGCATGAGAAGGAAGCCCACAGCCATCAGGGATGAAAATTTAAGACTGCCCACCGCGCTTTCGGGAAATTCAAGCGCGATCAGGGATGCGATCGTATTGCCGGGGGAAAACAGCGACCAGCCGATATGATTGGCGTTGCCGATGACGAAGGTGATGGCCATCGTCTCCCCCAGCGCACGCCCCAGACCCAGCATGATGCCCCCCACCACGGATGTGCGCGACCACGGCAGGATGATGCGCCGCACGACTTCCCATCGGGTCATGCCCAGCCCGTATGCGCTTTCCTTCAGCACGGCGGGCATGGACAGGAAGACATCCCGCATCACGGCGGAAATGAACGGGGTAATCATGACCGCAAGGATCATGCCGCCGGTAAGAAAACCGGTCCCGTAAGGCGCACCGTGAAAAAGCTGGCCAATTCCCGGCACATGCCCCAGCGTATGATTGGCAAACGGTTCGACATAATGGGCCATGAACGGCACCAGCACCGCGAAGCCCCACATGCCGAAAATAATGGATGGCACCGCCGCCAGAAGCTGGATCAGCGTACCGATCACCCCGGAAATACGCGGAGAGGCGATTTCCGTCAGCCATACCGCAATGCCAAAAGCCAGCGGCACGGCCAGTGCTATGGCCAGCAGCGATGTCACCAGCGTTCCGAACATCGGGGCGGCCGCGCCGAAATGCTGGGTTACGGGATTCCATGCCTTGTCCAGCACGAAACCCAGGCCAAACCGGGCAAACGCGCCCCGCGCGCCCCACGCCATGACCGCCACCATACCACCCAGACCCAGCAGGATCAGGACCGCGGCGCAACGGACAATGGTGGCGAATACGGCATCCCCATTACCCTTGACCGCCCCCGTCAGGGCTGAAGGGGACGTTGCAGACCGATCCATACAGAAGACCTCCGTGGCGCACACGCATCACAGTTCACAACATTCGCGCCCGCAGGCACACCGGAATGCCCGGACCAATACTGGACCGCATGCCGGTTCTGCAACCGTCATGAGCACCTGTTGGCCAAGTTTGCATCAGATCGTTGTATTTTTACGCAAACCTGCCGCCATCACATCCGGTCATTTCCGCGCGGCGAGCAGCAGGTCGCGCAGCAGGCCACGCCCGGCATCAATGGACATGCGCTCAAGGACAAGGGCGTTGGGCTGCACGCCCGGCGGCCCGATACGACGCGCCACCGTCATGCCGCGCGTGAACGTGCCCCGACATTCCACATCCACATGCGCCAGATGGCCGCCAAACAGGCCCGGCGCCAGCAGCGCAAGCAGGGGTGCTGCCGCACGTAGTGAAAGATCGACCCCGTTGCCGCCGCCACGGCCCATGCGGGCGGCGGCCAGCAGCGCATGCACATGACCCGCGACCGAAGCGGGCGCAGCCCCCATTGGGGCAAGCTGTTCCATCCATACCGCATCCGCGTTCAGTCGGCTGGTGCAGTCCAGCGGGATCAGGGTCAGGGGCACACCTGCCGTCATGACGGTGGCCGCGGCTTCCGGATCGGCGGCGATGTTGCGTTCGGCAACTGGTGTCGCATCCCCTGGCGAATACAAGGCCCCGCCGCTTGCGATCACCCCATGCAGATGCGCGCAGATATCAGGTGCCTGCACCATCGCCAGCGCCAGCGTGGTCAACGGGCCGGTGCAGCATACCGTCACGCCATCTGGCGGACAGGCACGGATGGCCTGCACCAGATACTGCGCGGCCAGACCCGGCTCACCCTGCGGCACCGACTTTACCGCCCCGCCCGCATGCACCAGCGGTCCCGGACAGCCAGCATGAATACCCACATCCGCAAGACCGTGCCGGTCCAGCAGGTCGCGTGCCTGCGTCATCGCGGCTTCCACTCCTGCGGCTTCCCCGCTGAACAGCACCTGCACCACCCGCACATGATCGGGAACCTGCACGGCAGCCAGCAGGGCCGCCATAGCCTGCGCGCCGGGTGTCAGATCAAGAATGATGGGGCGGGTCATGGGCATCCTGTCCTGCATGGGTTGCACGGTTCGTTGGTGGTGACGTGTTACAACATTTCAGTCAACATCGACATGCGGGCGCTGCCAGTACAGCGCATGGGCCAGCACCCTGTCCACCAGCCACCACAGCAGCACCGTCATGACCGCCAGCACGCCAAGGGCCGCGAACATGAGGTCTGTCTGGAAACGGGTATTGGCCGTCTGCATGAGGAACCCCAGCCCGGAGGACGCCCCCACCCATTCCCCCACGACCGCCCCGATCGGCGCAATGGCCGTCGCCATGCGCACACCGGATGCAAAGGACGGCAGGGCCGCAGGCAGGCGTATATGCAGCAGCACCCGCAGGCGCGTGCCCCCCATGGTGCGCGCAAGGTCCATCCACCCCGGTTCGGTCTGGCGCAGGCCATCGCCCAGTGTGGAGGTTACGGGAAAGAAGATGACCAGAACCGCCATCACCACTTTCGACGCCATGCCGAATCCGAACCACAGCACCAGCAGCGGTGCGAGCGCAAAAACAGGCACCGCCTGACTGAGCAGAACCATCGGCATGACCCATCGCCGCAGCGGCGCCCACAGCGCCATGCCGATCGCCAGTGCGCTACCTGCCCCTATCCCCAGCAGCAGACCCAGCAGGGTTTCCTCCAGCGTGGTCAGTGCGGCGGGGCCAAGCTGCCCGCTCTGGGTCCACAGCGCATGGACCACCGCATCGGGGCCAGGCAGCATATAGGGCGGGATATGCCCCCAGCGCGCCAGTCCCCACCACACGGCGGCAAGCCCCGCCAGCGTAACAAGCGGACGGATGACCCGCCCGGCATGCGACAGCATGATGGCCGTCATTGCAGCATCCGCCGCAACAGCCGCGACTGCGCGGACAGAACGGCGGGATCGTCCACGGCGCGTGGCACCGTCCCGGGGGGCACTGTCATTTCTTCTATCGTGGCGGGATAACCGCTCATCAGCAGCATGGTATCGGCAAGCCTGCACGCTTCCAGCGGATCGTGGGTAATCAGCACGACCGTGCGCCGGGCCAGCATATGGGCGGCCAGATCCTGCATCCGCGCCCGCGTGATGCTGTCGAGTGCCGAAAACGGCTCGTCCATCAGCACCACGGGACGATCTTCATATAGGACACGCGCCAGCGCAGCACGTTGCCGCATGCCACCGGACAGGGTGGCAGGCAGTGCGCCCGCATGTGCCGAAAGCCCCACGCTTTCGAGCAGATGGGCCATACGGGCGCGATCAGGCGCATCCCCGCGCAGTCGTGCGCCGAGCATGACATTATCGGCAATACTGGCCCATGGCAGCAGCAGGTCCTGCTGGCCCATCCATGCAACGCGGCCAGCCAGCGGCAGGCCATCATCTGCCACGACGTGGCCATAACCCGGCTTTTCCAGACCGCCCAGCATGCGCAGCAGCGAAGTTTTGCCTACCCCGCTGGCCCCGAGCAGCACGGTAATGCCACCCGCACCGATACGCAGGTCCAGATTGCGGAAAAGGGGCGCGCTGCCAAAATCCAGCCCCACGCCTTCAAGGCGGATGGCGGGCGGCGCAGACATCACTTCCCGCGTTTGGGATAGGGAATGCCCAGCGCGTCACGCGCGGCGGTGGCCAGACGGTCCACACGCTCGTTATTTTCATCGCCGGAATGGCCGCGCACCCATTTCCATTCGACCTGATGCTTCGCGCTGATATCCAGCAGCCTGCGCCACAGATCCATGTTGGCCACCGGATCGCCCGAAGCATTGCGCCAGTTGCGGCGGACCCAGCCCGTGCTCCAGCGCATGATGCCGTTGCGGACATATTCGCTGTCGGTATGCAGCACGACGCGGCAGGGACGCCTGAGTGCTTCCAGCGCTTCAGCCGCGGCGGTCAGTTCCATGCGGTTATTGGTGGTTTCTGCCTCACCGCCCGAAAGCTCGCGCTCCTGCCCGCGAAAACACAGCAGCGCGCCCCAGCCGCCGGGGCCGGGATTGGGCTTGCAGCCGCCATCGGTCCATATCTCGACCAGGTCGGTCCCGGTAGACGGATTTTCCACCTCAACCGCGCCCCCGGTTACGATGTCGTCACTCATGGCAGGAACCTTTCACCCATGCGGGCGGCACAGAATTCCATGCGCACCAGATAATCCAGCGGGTCCTTGCGCGTAACCAGCGCATCGGATGGCGTGTTGATCCAGTCATACAGCCGCGTCAGGGTGAAGCGGATGGCAGCCCCCGTGGCCAGCGTACTCAATGCCGCCTCCTCCGCTGCTTCCAGCGGGCGGACATGGCGGTAGCCTTCCACCATTGCTTTCGCATGGTCCGTCATGAACCGCCGGTCTGCATCGAAACACCACGCATTGATGGCAATGGCCAGATCGTAGGCATACCAGTCGGTGCAGGCGAAATAGAAATCGATCAGGCCCGACAGCTTTCCGTCACGAAAAAAAACGTTATCGGGAAACAGGTCAGCATGGATCTGTCCACGCGGCAGGCTGGGGTTATTCCCCACGCCCGGCCACGCGGGCAGCACGCGCGCCAGCACCGTTTCGATTTCCGCCACCAGTCCGGGGCGCACTTCATCGCCCCGCGCCCGGCACGCTTCCAGTAGGCCGGTCCATGACTGCGGCCCCATGGAATTGGGGCGTTCGGCCACGAACCCCTCCCCCAGCAGGTGCAGCCGCGCCATGGCGGCCCCTACCTGGGCGCACATGTCCGTATCGACCTGCCGCGACCACCCACCGGGCAGGAAGGTGGTAATGGCGGCGGGCTTGCCCGACAGGGTGCGCAGGGTCCGGCCCTGCCGGTCCGCCACGGGAAGCGGGCAGGACAGGCCATGCTGGGCCAGATACTGCATAAGCCCCAGAAACCACGGCAGTTCATCAGGGTTCACCCGACGCTCGTACAGCGTCAGGATAAAGGTCGCCTGTGTGGTCTTCAGCAGGAAATTGCTGTTTTCCACCCCTTCGGCAATGCCGTGGCAGGAAACGGGCCTGCCGATGTCATAGCCCTCCAGAAACGCGGCAAGCGCTTCTTCGGGCACTTCGGTATAGACAGCCATGCGGTGATACGGATCAGCCCAGCGGCGCCGGCAGGCGGAAGGCCACGTTTTCTTCCTTCACGGTGATTTCCTCGATCTCAAGCGTGAAACGCTTGGCAAGGGCCGCGACCATTTCCTGCACCAGCGATTCCGGCGCGGAGGCACCAGCCGTAATCCCCAGCGTGCCAACACCATCCAGCGCCGACCAGTCCAGCGCATTCAGGCGCGGCACCAGCAGGGCACGCGGCGCACCGCTGCGTTCGGCCACTTCACGCAGGCGCTGCGAATTGGACGAGTTGGGCGAGCCGATCACGATCACCAGATCACAGCCCGGCGCGATCGCCTTGACGGCTTCCTGCCGGTTGGTCGTGGCGTAGCAGATGTCCTCACGCCGCGGGCCTTCGATCAGGGGGAAGCGGTCGCGCAGGATGTCAACGATTTCCGCCGTGTCATCGACCGACAGCGTGGTCTGGGTAATGAAAGCCAGCCGCGAGGGATCGGCGGGCTGGACCGTGCGCGCTTCTTCCGCATCATTGATCAGCGTAACGGCACCCGCGGGAAGCTGGCCCATCGTGCCGACGACCTCCGGATGGCCGGCATGGCCGATCATCAGGATATGGCGGCTTTCGGGACCACCATCGGCGAAGTGGCGTTCGGCCTCCCGGTGGACCTTGGATACCAGCGGGCAGGTTGCATCCAGATACAGCAGGTTGCGGCGTTCGGCCTCGGCGGGCACGGTCTTGGGCACGCCATGGGCGGAAAAGACAACCTGACCATCGGCGGGCACTTCATCGAGTTCCTCGACGAAGATCGCGCCCTGCGCCTCAAGCGCCTCGACCACGGTGCGGTTATGCACGATCTCATGGCGGACATAAACGGGCGCGCCATAGCGGCGGATCGCCTCTTCCACCACGCGGATGGCGCGATCGACACCCGCACAGAAGCCGCGCGGGCCTGCGAGCAGTACTTTCAGGACACGGGGCAGTGTCTCGGCGGGGGCTGTTGTATCGGGTGTATGAATCATCTGGTCGGGCATGGTGTTCCCCAAACGTCCGGCGAGCGGTATAGGATACGGACCGCGATCTGCTAGAGTTCCGGCGCCGGTATCCCGTGCGATGGTCCGGCCCTACGCAAACCGTGGCAATGACGCAAGCCATTTTCCCGTTGACCCTAACGTATTCTGCCGTGCCTGTCCTCCCCCCGTTACCCTGTCGCGTGCATGTCGTGCCTGTATCACACCCGACGGGGCGGGATTCTGTTCACACCTGACCAACCCGGAATAGCCGCATGATTCCTGCCCATCCGCTATCACGCCTGCGCCGCATGGCCCTGACATTCTGTACGGTGCCCATGCTTGCGCTGGTTGGCGCGTGCTCGAACGCCAGCGATTCGATTGATTTCGCGCCGGCCTGCCCCGTTGTGGAAGTCCCCAGCGAGGCCGCCGACTATTATCAGTATGCGGGCAACGACCATGACGTGACGCACCTTGTGGCGCGGGCCAGCCTGACGCGCGTGGTGGGATCGTGCGAGGCAGGCGCCCAGCGCAACGTGATGACGAACATGAAGATCGGCCTGCATGTGGAACGCGGCCCGGCATCGAAGGCGGAATTCGTCAACATCCCGTATTTCGTCGCGGTCGTGTTCAATGGGGAGATCAAGAGCAAGAAGGAATTCGTGGCCTACGTCTCCTTTGAAGACGGGCGCATGCAGGACCTGACCCATACCCGGAACATTCCCATCACCCTGCCCGTATCGCGGCATATCCACAGCGACCAGTATCATATCGAGATCGGCTTCCAGTTGACCAAGGCGCAGCTTGACTTCAACCGCGCCCATCTGGTCATGCCCACCTTCCGCAAGATGTAAGGCTGCCCCTTGGCCGATTACCCATCACCCGTGCGGGAACTGACATGGCGCGGCATCGTGATCGGTGCGCTCATTACGGTCGTTTTCACCGCATCGAACATCTATCTTGGCCTGCGCATCGGCCTGACGGTCGCCACGTCCATCCCCGCCGCCGTCATTTCCATGGCGGTGCTGCGGATACTGGGCGGCGGCACGATCCTTGAAAACAATCTGGTCCAGACACAGGCCTCTGCCGCAGGCACGCTGGCATGCGTGTTCGCAAGCCTGCCCGCGCTGGTCATGGCGGGCGTATGGCAGCATTTTCCCTTCATCCAGACGGCGGTACTGACGGCGGCGGGGGGTATGACCGGCGTGCTGTTCACCATACCGTTGCGCCGGGTCATGCTGGACGACCCGGCCCTGCCCTTCCCTGAAGGCGTTGCCGCAGCCGAAATCCTGCGTGCGGGCGCCAGCCATGAAAACCGTGGCAGCGTACGTGCCCTGGTACAGGGTGGGATTCTGGCGGCGGTGCTGACGTTCACATCCACCGGCCTGCGCCTGCTGGGCGACGGGATCACGGCTACGGCCACATGGGGGATGACCGCATTCCGGCTGTCGGTCGGATTTTCGCCCGCCCTGCTGGGGGCGGGCTATCTGGTCGGGCTGGAAGGCGGGATGGCGATGCTGCTGGGCGCATTGCTGACGTGGGAAGTATCCATTCCGGTCATGTCCCATCTCCTGCCCCATCCCGCCGGGATGGATGCGGGCAGTTTCGCTGCCCAGATATGGAAGGACAAGGCCCGCTTCATCGGGGCGGGGCTGATCGGCGTTGCAGCCATATGGACCGTGCTGCGCATGGGCCGCCCGCTTATGCTGAGCGCGCGCGCCCTGCTGGTGCGTCGTGCCACAGGTACCCACGTGCCGCGCACCGAAACCGACCTGTCCCCACGCGCCATACGTGCCGTGGCCGGGATCGTGCTGGTCCTGATCGGCGGCATGTTCCTCGCCTTCTCCACCGGGCGTGTCGGCCCGCTGCCCGCACTGGCCGCCACGGTGGCGGGTGTTGCATGGTGCGCCGGGCTGGGGCTGTTCGTGGCGGCCGCCTGTGGATACATGGCCGGGCTGGTGGGGTCATCATCTTCCCCCATTTCCGGGGTGGTCATTCTGGCTGCGATCGGAATGTCCAGCCTGTTCGTGCTGCTGCGCGCCACGGGACTGTTCGCCGGGGTGGACGGGCAGCATTTCGCCATCGCCTTCTGCCTTTATGCCCTGACTGCCGTTACCGCATCCGCCGCCATCGCCAATGACAACCTTCAGGATCTCAAGACCGGAAGGCTGGTCGGCGCGACGCCATGGAAGCAGGAAGCCGCCCTGCTGATCGGCTGCATAAGCGGGGCCATTGTCATTCCGCCCGTGCTGAATGTGCTGTACCAGACATACGGTTTCGTTGGCGCGATGCCGCATGCGGGAATGGACGCATCACAGGCGCTGGCCGCCCCGCAACCCGCACTGATCCTGATGATTACATCCGGCATTTTCCTTCATCAGCTTGACTGGACCATGCTGCTGATCGGGGCGGGAGCCGGTGGCGTGCTGATCGGCATTGACGCAGCCCTGCGCCGCGCGGGCCGTGGTGCGCTGCCGCCGCTGGCGGTGGGCATCGGCATTTATCTGCCCATGAACATTTCCATGACGCTGGCCGTCGGGGCGATCCTGGGACACATCGTCACACGCCTGAACGCGGGCGCATCCAGCCACCGGGGCACCATGATCGCATCGGGGCTGATCGTGGGGGAAAGCCTGATGGGAGTGGCGCTGGCGTGCCTTTCTGCGCTGAGCGGGCGGGACAGTCCGCTGTCGCTACTGCCGCCGGGCACATCCGCGCTGCTGGTCAACCTTGCCGGTCTGGCTGCATTCGGCGCGCTGTGCGTATGGTTCTGCGCGACACAGCTCCGGTCTTCCCACAGATAACAGATAGCGGACAGGGCATGGACGAGCAGCCGCCTTCCATGGCACCCTGCCCGCATGCTCCGCCATTTTGACAGTCTGGATTTCCCCCGTCCCACGCGCGACGCCCTTGCCCTGCGGTTTGGTCAGGTCTCCACCCTGCTGGATCAGGGGGCCGTAGCGGATGCGGCGCATCTGTTCGATACGATCCGCCGCGATTACGAAAGCTGGTCAGCACTTGTGGATCTGCGCTTCGCGCAGGATACGACCAGCCCGACAGCCAAAGCCGAACGTGACCATGCCGATGCCCTGACCCCCTACGTAACGGCGCATGAGGTGGCACTCAAACGCAGGCTGCTGGAATATCCCGATCCCGTTGCGGTAGCGCAGGAGATTACGCCGCACACGCTGGAACTGTGGCGCACGGACATCACCACCTTCGATCCCCGCATTACCGGCGCACTGGAAGAAGAAGCCCGCCTGAGCGGCACCTATACCGCGCTGCTGGCGGGTGCGAAGCTGGAGATTGGCGACGAACAGGTCAACCTGTCCGGCCTTGCCCCCTATGCCGAAAGCACCGACCGGGCCGTCCGGCGCGAAGCGGAGCAGGTACGCTGGACATTCTTTGAACGCAACGCCCCACAACTGGACGACCTGTTCGACCAGATGGTCCGGCTGCGCCATGGCATGGCCGAAACGCTGGGCTATGATTCCTATATCCCACTGGCCTACCGCCGCATGCGCCGGGTGGATTACGGCCCGACGGATGTCGCGCGTTTTCGCAATGACGTGCTGACCCATGTGGTGCCGCTGGTGCATGACATCCTGCGCAGGCGGTGCGAGACGATGGGGTGGGAAGTCCTGTATTCATGGGATGAGCCCCTGATCGACCCGCACGGCAATCCGCGCCCGGCGGGTGGGCATGACCTGCTGCTGAACCGTGCCCAGACCCTGTTCGAGTGCATGGATGGCGATCTTGGTCCCTTTTTCCGGCAGATGCGCGAGGGCGGCTATCTTGATCTGGTCAACCGGCCGGGCAAGGCGGGTGGCGGGTTCTGCACATCCTTCCCCACCGTGGGGATGCCGTTCATCTTCGCCAACTTCAACGGCACGCAGCACGACATAAACGTGTTCACCCACGAAATGGGGCATGCCTACCAGAACTGGAAAAGTCGCAGCCTGCCCGCCGTGGACCTGCTGTGGCCGACCATGGACGCCGCCGAGATCAATTCCATGGCGCTGGAATTCCTGACATGGCCGCATATCGACCTGATGGTGGAACCGGGTCAGGGCGAGCGTTACAGGCAGATGCACCTGATCTCCTCGCTGTCATTCCTGCCTTATGGCGTCTGTGTCGATCACTTCCAGCATGAGGTCTACGCCCGCCCCACCATGACCCCGGCCGAGCGGCATGAAGTCTGGCGCACACTTGAACGGCGCTACCTGCCATGGCGCAATTATGGCGGCCTGCCCCACCCCACAGCGGGTGGCCGGTGGCAGGCGCAGGGCCATATCTACCGCTCACCCTTCTATTATATCGACTACGCGCTGGCGCTGTGCTGCGCGATGCAGTTCTGGATACGCAGCCGCACCGACCCACAGGGCGCGATGGCGGCCTATGTCGACCTGTGCGCGCAGGGTGGCGCGCAACCTTTTACCCGGCTGGTGCGTTCTGCCGGGCTTCAGTCGCCGTTCCAGCCGGGCACGCTGGCCGATGTGGTCCGTACCGCACGCGGCATCCTGAACACCTGACATTCCGCCCTGTCCATTACCGCAAGGGGAGACCATGTCCACACACGCAGGTCCCACACCCTCCGTCGCCCGCACGCTATACAAGACACTGGCCGTTCTTGCGCTGACCGCCCTGTTCCTGCTCAGCCTGCGGTTCAGCGCAACCGTGGCGGGCCTGGTCGACCACATCGCCGGGACGGGCATGTGGCTGGCCGTCTACCGGCTGGCGGGCGCCAATGACGCCACCACACAGGAACAGATGATCGTGATGGCGGCGGCGCTGGTCTGCTGCCTGCTGGCCATTGCGGTGGTGGAGGTGGCCGACCGGCTGTTCAGCCGCCTGCGCCCGCAATCATGATGGGTCGCGCTGCCAGAAAAAGGTCAGCTCATGTTTGTTGTGCCACAGATGCAGCACATGACCACCCGGAATGGCGGCGAAGGCTTCCGCCGTTTCATGATCAGTCTCGCCCTGAAATTTGATGGTCATGACGATCCGGCCGGCGCGTCCCGATGCGATCCACCGCCGCGCCAGCGCCAGCAGCCGCGCGGGATAGGCAATGATATCCGAAAACAGCCAGTCCACCGGCGCGCAGCTTTCCGGGTCAAGGCCGAACGCACTTTCATACCGGCAGGTTACATTGGGCAGGCTGGCGACATTATCCGCCAGCGGTGAGCGGTCGATGGCCGTAACCTGCGCCCCGGAACCTGCGGCAACCCATGTCCATCCGCCCGGACAGGCCCCGAGATCAAGACAGGTCTCCCCCGCCACCGGCCAGCGACCAAGCCGCAGCAGGGCTTCCCATAGCTTGAGATAGGCCCGCGACGGCGGATCGGTGCGGTTTTCAACGAACGGAACCTCACCATTCACGAAAGGCGAGGTTTTTGTCCGCGACAGCAGCAGCCGATCAGCGCAAAGCAGCGTCCATGCCCCCAGATGGGCTGTCGGCGCGGCAGCGGGAAACGTAAAGGGTTTGGGGCGTAGCGGCGGCAGGGCATCCGTTATCAGGGCGCTGCGACGATGCAGCATGGGCACGTATCCCGCCCAGTTGCGCTGGATCGCCCGCATGATGCGCGCCGCCCCCTTGATGGAGGGGACATCGTGCATTTCCGGCTCACGCCACGTCTCCAGTGCCCACAGGCTGTTTACCGGCGGCACGGCGGACAACGCCAGACGCCCATGCCAGCACAGATCGCCAGCCCCCTTGCGCTGGAGCTCCTGCTCCAGCACCGATTCAAAATCCGGCGGCGCCAGATAGGCGCTACGAACCGGCCATGGCGGCAATGTCGCTTCCACCTGCGTCACGACCGCAGCACTCCCACAGCCAGCAGCAGCCACGCCAGCATCAGCATTGTCCCGCCCGTAGGCGCGATCGGACCGGGATGGATGCCCCAGAAAGCCGTAAGCGACACCCCCACACTGAACAGCAGCGTACCCGCCGCCATAAGGCTGCCCGATAGCGAAATCAGCACCCGGCAGCCCTGCTGGATCATGAGAACGGAAATACCGATAATGGCAAGGGCGTGCCACATCTGCATCTGGATTGCCTGACGCGCCATGTCACGTCCGCCCTCGGCAAAGAAATGATCGGGCAGATGAGTGGTCAGCGCGCCCCCCATAACACCAGAAAATGCAGCCAGCGCCGCAAAACACAAAAGAAACCGGACAACAGTAGGCATTCGGGGCATCCGCAAAACATGATGACAAGCCGCACGGAACGCGGGCGGCCACACACTAGCCCCAGCACCGCCCCATCGTATAGGTCAGCCAGACGGAACCCGCCCATGCATGCGCGCGCATGACGTTTCATCCATACGGCAGGCATGGGCGGGTCCGTCAGGTTCTGATACAACTACAGAATTTCTAAATACTTACCAATTTATGAAAATATGTATAATTTTATGTTTATTATTAATTATACACACGGAAAATAAAAACAATAAATATAAATAAACACGCAAAACCATTGATGTATAATATTTTTACTTTATATGGAGAATTTTAATCCATAATTATTGTAATCCCTGCACTTGTTCTCAAAATCATGAGCGATTCCAACGCGCGCACGCCCTTCATTCAAGATCGGGATCGCCTTTGTAAGGCTTCAGGAAACTGATAAACTGCCGATGCGATCAGTAAAACAGACTGAATGTTACACGTCAGGAAGCCGACAATATGAAAAAATCCGCCGTATGGTTCCTCTGTGCGTCTGTTACCCTTCTTCCCGCTACCGGCATGGCTGCCCCCGCGCCAGAACCGGCAGCCACGCCTGAACCCCTGACTGAATCCGATACGACCTTTTCCGAGAATGTTTCCGCACTGAACGGTTTTGAAATCACCATTTCAAAGCTGGGCGCAAAGCAGGCCAAACGGCGCAAAATTCAGGAAATGGCTGAAGATGCCCTGAAAATGCATACAGCCAACCAGAAAGCCCTCCTCGCCCTGACCCGCAAGCACGGGCTTACGCTGCATGAGGAAATGAGTCCGGACGAGCAGCAGATTGCCGATACCCTCAAAACCGAAAGCGGCGCCAAATTCGAACGGGACTTCCTGGATATCGAGGCACAGGCCACAAGCGACGCGCTGGCCATGTTCCAGAACGAAGCGGAATCCGCTTCCGACCCTGACCTGAAAGCCTACGCATCCAGCACGGCGGACACCCTCCAGACCCATCTGGCCGATACCATGAAACTGGGCGCCAGCAAGCCGAGCCGCTGAGCATCCTCCCGCCTCACTCGCCACTTCATACAGGCTAAAGACATGAGCATCCGCATTGACCAGATCGTGACACGCGGCGGCGATACGGGCCAGACCTCGCTAGGCAATGGGGAGCGGGTTGCAAAGGACTCGATCCGGATCGAAGCCCTTGGCGCACTTGATGAAGCCAATGCCGTAATCGGCCTGCTGCGCGCCACCCTGCCCGCGGGACGCAATGCGCGGTTCATCGCCTGGGTGCAGGGACTGCTGTTTGATGTGGGCGGCGCGATATGCATTCCCGCCAACCCGCCACGCGCCCTGCCCCACGCTGCCGCAGCCCTGCAGGCGATGGAAGACGAAGTCGCAGTCCTGCGCGCGCAGGTGCCTCCCTTACGCAGTTTCATCCTGCCCGGTGGCACCACGGCGGCGGCCCACGCCCATCTTGCACGCACGGTCATCCGCCGTGCGGAACGGCGGCTGACCACCCTTGCACGACAGGAAGATATCGGGACGGATATTCCAGCATGCATGAACAGGCTGTCCGACTACCTGTTCGTGCTGGGCCGTCACCTGAACAATAACGGGATGGATGACCTGACATGGACACCTGCCTCCCCGCCACCCGGAACGGACTGACGGGCTACATCCGTTTTACGCAGGCAGTTGGGCCAGATGGGCGCAGGCCTGTTCAGCCAGATGTTCCTGCGGGGCGGTAACGTCGAGCGCCATCACCACTTCCTCATGCATGTCCGGCTCTTCCAGCGTCTCGAACTGGCTGTCGAGCATGGTTGCGGGCATGAAGTGGCCGGTACGCTGCTGCAGGCGCGGCGCGATGTCTTCCTTGCTACCCTTGAGGTAGACAAAACACACATCCTGACTGCCGTTGGCGATACGCTCACGGTATTCCCGCTTCAGGGATGAACACGTCACGATGCCGCACTGCCGCTGGGCGCCCCATGCCTTGACCTGATCCGCGATCCGGTCAAGCCAGGGCGCGCGGTCCGCATCCGTCAACGGGATGCCACGGCTCATGAGATCTATGTTGTTTTCCGTGTGCAGGTCGTCGCCTTCGATGACCGGCCAGCCCAGACGCTCGGCAATAAGGTGGGCGACCGTGCTCTTGCCACAGCCGGACACCCCCATGACGATCAGTACACAGGGACGCCCTGCCTGCCTGAGCCTGCGTGAGAGGGAAACCGTATCCATATTCTGACTAACGTCACACATTCCGTATCTGCCGGATATTATCGGGGAAAATCATCGGCCCTTATCTGGACCACGGGACAGGTCTAATGCAAGTGCCGGTCATGACCATGCCTGCCAATACAGAGCGTGCCACTTCCGTCATTACAAAGGGAGTGAAAATATTTTCAACCACAACGGGCAAATCTATTTATCGTTCCCGGATGCGACAGGATACGCACAGATAGTTTATTTAAAAAAATATTATGTAACAACAACTGGAGCATCCGATTATTGTAATCTTATTTATACCCTTGCGTTCCCTTATGAAAATGAATTATACAAACAGAATTACCAAAAAACGGGCACCATTGGAATATCGGCATTAGGAATAGTTTCCTAAAATGCGATTTCAGTCACATTCTTCATGGTGCATTGAGTTATCGAGAGTTCCGCTGTGTCATCTTATAACGATTTTCTTTCCTTCCCGAAGGAAGAAGACCAGAATTCCCACCGAGAAGAAGTAAACGAATCCGCATTCCGGCAGGCGCTTGAGCGACTGGGCAAAGGCAAGCCCGCGCCCCGCAATGCGGGCGGCGGCAACAAACCCGCCCAGGCCAAGCAGCGTCCCCCGCGCCAGGCCGACCCCACGCAGCGCCGCCGCAAGTTCGTGCAGGATGGCGAAGTCCGGGTCGAACACCAGTCGCTGGTAACGGGCCGCGCCACGCCGCGTGTCATGCATGCCCAGCAGGAAGACCGGAGCGAAACCGACCATCTGCGCCACAAGGTCCAGTTTGAGCTTAAGCTGCGCGAACAGGCGGAACTGCGCCTGTCGGAAGCGCAGGCCCAGATCCGTTCCCTGACCACCCGCATCGGCCATGCCGATGTCATCGCCGCCGAACACAAGGAAAAGCTGGCGACCCGTGATGCGGAAATGCTGGCCCTGCGCGCCGAACTGTACACGGCACGCGAAGAAATCGCCCAGTTGCGTGAAGAACTGAGCCGCCAGAAAAGCCGGCAGCGCACCGCAGAGGCACGCCCGGCACCCACCCCGGCTCCAGCCCCCGCCATGACGCAGGAAACCGAACAGGACGAGCCGGAACCCGTCAAATGGTGGCTGCGCTAACACCCTGCCTTTCGACACAGCCGGTACCCAGCGCATATGGACAGTAATCAACCGCGACAGAACGCGGCGGCACGCCAGCGGCAGGTCGGCCTCGTCATTGTCGCGGCCTGCACCAGCGCCAGTCTGGCAATAGAAATACTGCTACCGCTGGTCAGCGGGCTGGTAAACCTGCTGCGTGACATACTGGGCGTACTGATCCTGCCCTTTTCCTTCATGTTCGGACTGGGCAACCCGGTGGGACAGTCCCCCGCATTGCTGCGCCTGCTGTCCGACATGGGCATGCAGACACAGATGCATCCGTGGCGGCTGATCGCGGCCGCCGTGCTGGAACTGGTGGCAGTTTTCCTGTTTGTCATTGCTGAACGGCTGGGCGGCCGCGCCGGCTACATGGGGGCCTGCCTTGCCTCTGTCGGGGCCATCATCCTGTCCGGCCTGCCGCTGGGCACACCGCTCCTGCCCGCCATCGTGACGGAGGGGGTCTTCCTGCTCTGCCCCCCCACGCCCGACCCGGACTAGGCTTGCCCGCTTATCCGGTCAGCCCGTCAACCAGCCGCGCAATCCGTGCGCAGGCTTCCGTGAGGATATCATCACTGGTGGCATAGGACAGGCGCAGATAAGGCCCCTGCCCGAAGGCGCTGCCATGCACCAGGGCCACATGCTGCTCGTCCAGCAGGGCGATGGCAAAATCCTCATCCGTTTTCAGCAACTGTCCCCCAGCAGTCGTGCGCCCCATGCAGGCCGCAAGACCCGGATAGGCATAAAACGCCCCGTGCGGCATGGCACAGGTCAGCCCCGGTATGTTCCGCAGGGTGGACACAACCAGCTTGCGCCGACGGTCATATACCGCGCACATCTGCGCGATAATATCCGGCGGTCCGTCAAGGGCGGCGGCGGCGGCGGCCTGGCTTATGGAACAGATCCCTGATGTCGCACTGCCCTGAATGGCCGTCATGGCGCGGATAAGGGGTACGGGACCACCCACGTAACCCACGCGCCAGCCTGTCATGGCATAGGCCTTCGACACGCCGTTAAGTGTCAGGATACGGCCCTTCAGGTCGGGGGCAACGGCGGCAAGCGAGACGTGGCGCTGACCGTCATAGATCAGGTGTTCATATATTTCGTCCGACAGCACATGGACATGCGGATGCCGCCGCAGCACCTCGGCTATGGCTTCAAGATCCGCCCGCCCCATCGTGCCACCGGTTGGATTGTTGGGGAAGTTGAGAACAAGCCATTTTGTGCGCGGAGTGATCGCGGCCTCAAGGACCGCCGCCGTCAGCCGGAAACCATCGGCTTCGTGGCAGTCGGCATAGACCGGCGTACCCCCGAATATCTGCACGATCAGCGGATAGCTGACCCAGTATGGCCGGGGAATGACCACTTCATCCCCCGGCTGCACGGTCGCCATGAAGGCATTGAAAATGACCTGCTTGCCGCCATTGGACACCATAATTTCGGCAGGCGCGTATTCCAGCGCGTTTTCGCGCGCGAATTTGCGGGCAATCGCTGCCTTGAGCGCGGGCGTGCCATCCACGGGCGGATATTTTGTCTGCCCGTCGAGCGCCGCACGGTGGGCAGCCTCGATCACGGCGGCAGGGGTCGCGAAATCCGGTTCTCCCAAGGCGAGGGAGAGCACTTTCTCCCCCTGTGCGCGTAGGGTGCGCGCGCGCTGCGCCATGGCGATGGTTGCCGGCACGCCCAGACGGTCCATACGCTGCGCGAACAGCGGATGGGCGGTGTCCCCGCCCTTGTCCATCACGCCCATTCTAGCGCAGCGCCGCGCAGAAGCGCTGGATACGCAGGCAGGCTTCCTTCAGGCTTTCGGTATCGGTGGCGTATGAAATACGGAAATGCCCCGCGAACATGAACGCGCTGCCATGCACGGCGGCCACGCCTTCCTCATCCAGAAGGGCGGTCACGAAGGCCTCGTCCGTATCGATCAGCGTGCCGCCAGCACTGGTCTTGCCCATACAGCCAACCATTGAGGGGAATACATAAAACGCCCCTTCCGGCACGGCACAGTGCAGGCCCTTCGCCCCGTTCAGCATGCCGACGACAAGATCCCGCCGCGCCTGATAGGTCGCAACCATGGTGGCGATGAAGTCCTGCGGCCCCGTCAGCGCCTCGACAGCGGCAGCCTGGCTGATCGAACCGGGACCGGATGTGGACTGGCTCTGCAATTTGTTCATTGCACGGGTCAGTTGCACCGGGGCTGCGGAATAGCCGATACGCCAGCCCGTCATGGCATAGGCCTTGGACACGCCGTTCATGGTCACGGTCCGGTCGCGCAGTCGCGGTTCGACCTCCACCACCGTGGGGGCGCGGAAGCCGTCATAAACCAGCTTGTTGTAGATATCGTCCGTCAGGATCCACACCTGCGGATGGCGCAGCAGCACATCGCACAGGCCGCGCATTTCCTCGGCGGAATAAGCGGCGCCTGTCGGGTTGTTGGGGGAGTTGAGCAGGAGCCATTTCGTGCGCGGCGTGATGGCGGCTTCCAGTTCGGCAGGCTGGAGCTTGAAGCCGTTTTCCGCGCTGCACGGCACGATGACCGGCGTGCCTTCGGCCAGCGATACGATATCGGGATACGACACCCAGCATGGTGCCGGAATGATGGCTTCATCACCCGGATTGATGGTCGCCACCATGGCGTTATAGATGATCTGCTTGCCGCCGTTGGAAACGATCACCTCGTCCCATGTGTAATCCAGCCCGCTATCGGCACGGAAACGTTCGGCAATGGCCCGGCGCAGCGCGGGTGTCCCGGCCACATCGGTATATTTGGTCTCACCCGCCGCAATGGCGCGTATGGCCGCCTGCTTGATCGTATCCGGCGTGTCGAAATCCGGCTCACCGGCGGAAAGGCTGATAATATCCTTCCCTGCCGCCTTGAGCGCACGCGCCTTGGTTGAAATGGCGATCGTCTGGCTGGGGCTGATCCGGTCCAGCCGGGCGGCGGTGAGATCCATGATATCGAGATCCATAAACAGTGAAAGACATCCGGCACGATGCCGGGCAACGGACGCGTAGCCTAGTGCGAACCCGGTGCGGAGGAAACAGCAGATATGTGATCCGGCGTCCCGGCTGCGGCGCATACCTGCGCCGGTGTCCAGCCCGCCGCGCGCATGGCGCGGACGGATACCGCCCCGTCACGCTTGGCCAGCCGCCTGCCACTGGCATCGCACAACAGCGGGTGATGGCGGTAACGCGGCGCGGGCCACCCCATGATGTGCTGCAGCAGGCGGTGCAGCGCCGTGGCCGCCATCAGGTCCGCCCCGCGCGTGACAAGTGTTATCCCCTGCAGCGCATCATCATGGGTGACACACAGATGATAGGAAGCAGGCACGTCCTTGCGCGCCAGCACCACATCCCCAAAGTGCTGCGGCTGGCAGGGCTGTGGGCCACGGCCCATTTCATGCCATGTCAGGGCGGTCGCACCGGGCCATTGCAGGGCGCGCGTCATATCCAGCCGCAGGGCATAAGGCATGCCTGCCGCCAGCAGTTCGGCACGGCGGCCCGGGTCCATGTGGCGGCAGGTGCCGGGATAGACCATGGTGCCATCGGGCGCACGGTGCGGCGCGCTGGCGGCTTCCGCAATATCGCGCCGCGTACAGAAACAGGGATAAAGCAGCCCGTTCGCGTCCAGCGCATCCAGCACGCGGCGATAGTCATCCATATGCAGGGACTGACGCCGCACGGGCTGCGGCCATGACAGGCCAAGCCAATCCAGATCCGCATACAGGTCCGCAATGAACTCGGGCCGACACCGTACCGTGTCGATATCTTCCACCCGCAGCACGAAGCGACCACCCGACTCCGTAGCCGCACGCCAACCCGCCAGAGCGGATGCGACATGGCCAAGGTGCAGATGGCCCGTGGGACTGGGGGCAAAACGGGTAATTTCTGTCATTATTCAATCAATAACAGGCGTGTAGGGAAAAATTGTTCCTGTTGCGCGTTCCAGAAGCACGATGACGGGAACCATACGGCCGTTCCGCCATGTCTTGCCACACCATGCGGGGTCTGCAATAGATTCAACAGTTACCTGACGACGACGCACATCACAGGCGTTCGCTTCGGAACATAGCAGAGTACGCCTGCGTATCGTGCGGCGGCATTCGGAAAGGAATGCGTCCGTGCCCTGTGACAGTCAATACTTGCCTGCCCTGGTCCTGAATGCCGATTTCAGGCCACTGTCCTATTTCCCGCTTTCCCTGTGGTCATGGCAGGATGCCATCCGCGCCGTCTGGCTGGACCGCGTATCGGTACTGAGTGAATACGACACCGTCGTCCGCTCCCCTACCCGGAGCCTGCGCCTGCCCAGCGTGATTGCGCTAAAGGACTATATTCCCGCCGCACGCAAGCCTGCCTTCACCCGCTTCAATGTCTTCCTGCGCGACAACTTTTCCTGCCAGTACTGCAATACCCGCTTCCCCACACAGGAACTGACATTCGACCACGTCATTCCACGCAGCAAGGGCGGACGTACAAGCTGGGAAAACGTCGTGACCGCATGCAGCCCGTGCAACCTGATCAAGGGATCGTACATGCCACACCAGATCCGCATGTATCCCAGCCGCACCCCTGCACGCCCTTCCAGCCGCAGATTGCAGGAAAACGGACGGGCTTTCCCGCCGAACTATCTGCATGAAAGCTGGCGCGACTATCTTTACTGGGATACCGAACTGGAAAACTGACGCCGCCCGTTCGCGGCGCACACGCTATTTTGTGTAGCTGTAATCGTATTCATCCGCCAGCTTCTGAAGGTCCGGCGCGCCGCGCAGGTTAAGCGGCAGCGGGTGGGCCGGATGCTTCTTCGACCCGAAGATGAAGTTGTGGTCGCTCATACGCTGGCAGGTATTGGCGGCAATGGGAAAACTGAGCTGCACGGCGGAACCCATCTGCTGGCGCAGACACTTTACATCGCTGTCATAAGGCATACGCCCGATTTCGGCGGTGCATCCGCCCAGCACAACCAGACCGCATGCCACCAGCCCGAGCCGAGCGGACAGTTTTTCCACAATGTTCAGCTTCATTTCGACCCCGTCGCTTAAGCGGTGCCGACACTGCCACGAAAGTGCGGTCCGCGATAGGGGACAAGACGACACTGCCGTCGCTGCATCGCCCTGAATGCATAGGTGCCCTACCCTGAGTGCCGGGCATGAAAAAGAAGCATGCCAGACAGGAAATACCATGCAGGATGCATAGGTATTATCTGACTGCATAGGTGATATTACCGTGAACTGGATGACAGATGGCGGTTATATTGTCACCCTCACTCGTTATTCTGATTTTTTTTAAATCGAGTGCGATATATAAGAATTACAAATACATGCTCGCATGGCTGTAAATTTGTTCCATGATTGCGTATGCCTGTCGCCCCTGTCCCCATCGATGCCTGAGGTAAAAGAATGAGATTACTGGCCGTCCATCCAAGCTCACTCATGTACACGAAGGTCTTCCTGCGTCTTGAACCGCTGGGGCTTGAACTGGTTGCCGGTGCCGCGCGCAACAAGGGACATGAGGTAGACATCATCGACCTGCAGGTCGAAAAACATGCCGATTACTGGGAACGGATCGAAAAATTCCGCCCCCATGCCGTCTGCTTTTCCGGCAATTATCTGGCAAACGTTCCTGAAATCATCGACCTGTGCAAGGAAACGCGCCGACGCCTGCCCAACGTGCTGCTGTTCCTTGGCGGTCACTCCATCTCGTTCATCGCACGCGACGTGCTGGCGCTGTCGGATGGCGCGGTCAACTGCGTCCTCAAGGGCGAAGGGGATGCGACGGTCGGCCTGCTGCTCGAGGCATGGGAACAGGGCAAGGACCTGACAACGGTGCCCGGCGTGGTGACGATGGACGGCGAAGGCCCGCCGCCGATCTTTGTCGAATCCCTTGATGAGGTCCGTCCCGCACGTGACCTGCTGCGTCACCGCCGCAAATACTTCATCGGCACGCTCGATCCCGCCGCTTCCATCGAATTCGCCCGCGGCTGCCCGTGGGACTGCACGTTCTGTAGTGCATGGACCTTCTACGGCCGCTCCTACCGCACCGCGAGCGCCAAGGTGATCGGGGAGGAACTGCAGGAAATCAAGGAACCCGGCATCTTCATCGTGGATGACGTGGCCTTTGTGCATGCCGAACACGGCCTTGCCATCGCCGAGGAGGTGAAGCGCCGCAACATCAAGAAGGAATATTACCTTGAAACCCGCGCGGACGTTCTGCTGCGCAACAAGGAAGTATTCGCGGTCTGGAAAGAAATCGGGCTGAGCTACATCTTCATCGGGCTGGAAGCGGTGGATGCCGAAGGGCTGAAGCGTTTCCGCAAGCGCGTGTCGATGGACCGCAATTTCGAGGCGCTGGACTACGCCCGGTCACTGGACCTGATCGTTGCGATCAACCTGATTGCCGATCCGTCGTGGGACCGCGAACGCTTCGAGGTCATTCGCCAGTGGTGCTTGGAAATTCCCGATATCGTGAACATTTCCGTCACGACTCCCTACCCCGGCACCGAAATCTGGGAAAGCGAGTCCCGCAAGCTGACGACACGCGACTACCGCCTGTTCGACATCCAGCATGCCGTTATGCCCACCACCCTGCCGCTTCGTGAATTCTACGAGGAACTGGTCAAGACCCAGCAGATCCTGAACAACAAGCATCTGGGGTGGAGCGCGATCAAGGACACGCTGGGTATCGCCCTGCGTCTGGCGCTGCGTGGACAGACCAACTTCCTGACCATGATCTGGAAGTTCAATTCGGTCTTCAATCCCGACCTGCAGATGGCGGACCACGCGCAGAAGCCGGAATACGAAATGCCACTCAAGCCCCAAGGCAGCGACCAGAAGATTGATCGCAAGACACTGTATGTGCATGGGCCTGCCGGTCGCAAATCGCGCAAGCTGGACGATGACACTGAAAAGTTTGTCGATGAAACCCGCATGAGTACGGTTGACTGACGGACTGCCTGCAAAACCATATTGACGACCACGAAAAGGGCCGGCGCCATGCGCACCGGCCCTTTTCCTTTGCAGGAGCCACATAACGGGAATCGGCAGGACCGGGCATGTATGGCCAATACCCCGAAGAAATTGAGTATGCCGGGTTCACCGTCATTGCGGACAATACCTCAGGAGACGGTTTTTCGGAGGGAGTCGCCTACAACCGACGACGAACCTTTACCACCTTCCCCGCCCTGCCCCGCGTTATATCATGTCATAGCGCGACAGTTGCATGCGCTTCTCCCTAGACCATTGTGTTGTCAGGTGGAGACATATCCTGAGTTTTTGAGGAGTGAACCCATACATTTCCATGCCGCCTCAACGGATCGCCCTGCCGCCTTGCGCAGCAGGTTTGGCGAATACCTGTTCGATCGGACTGAGGTCGAACTGTAAGGGCGGCAGAAAGATCATCCTCGCGCTGACGGTACGGGTTACCTTGCGAGCAGCATCGCCCTTGTGACTGCCGAAACTGTTTCCAGCATGACGACACCTCCAACCCTGAACGTTGGAAGCAGAAACTGCTCGATACGGGCCTGGAAGCTACGCCCATTGATTGCGGCCCCCGTCGAAAACCGCAGGGTGCGGTGACCCGGCCATGACGCAGTGCTGCGAGAAAGGTTCAAGGCGTCACCCGCACGGACCGACGCCCCATTATGTAAAATGGTTGATCGCCTCCCCCTGAAAGGAATGCAACCCGTGATTATGTTGGAACGAGCAGCCTGAAATGCCGTGGTATGATTTCGTGCCCTATGGGCAACGGAAACACTGGACTGAAGGTGTGGCAGGCTTTTTTCATCCTATATCCCGCCACTCGCACTAGGCCACATCCTCTCCTCCCTGCCGGGAATTACGAGAGCGCCAAAACGATTGCCGGTCTGTCGTATTCATATTCATATTCACATGCCACGAAACACTTCGATCAGGCGGGAACAGCCTATACCAACCCCGCCATGGACCTGATCTGCTGCGATTTGCAGCTTCCATCTTACCATCAGGACCAGACAGGACACCCATAACGAAACAGCGCCAACGCAAATGGCCGTCCACAATGCTGGTGGCAGAAAGTGGAATCAGGGCCTTCTCCTGCCTAACGGGCTGTTTTTATTAACATCAGGAGCGATAATAAAATACATCCGTGAACGAGACTCTACGCACCTTCTCCTTCTTACACACGTTTTCGGCGCAGACAGGGAGCGGGACAGCAAGCCACTGACTGACCACCACCATATGGACGAACGGGGATACACGCCGCAGCCTCGGCCTGAGGAGTTTCCTCTGTCGGTCACGTCTACAGGGAACACCCGTTACCCATCGTCCCCAGCCCCGCGATACGGGATATTTGCGGGGCTTCCTTGCGCGTAAACCGTTTTTGCGTTGCCCGGTCACATGCGCACATTATGATTGGCAACACAGAAAAAAAGGTAGCCAGATAATGGAAACGTTAACACTGCACATAAGCGGCATGACCTGCGATGGCTGCGTCGCCAACGTGGTGCGCGCGCTGGAAGGCGTGGAGGGCGTGGCGATGGCTGATGTCTCGCTGGAACAGGGCACCGCCCGTGTCACCTTCGATGGCCGCAGCACCAATCCTGCCGACCTGATCTCGGCGGTTGAAGATGCGGGATTTGACGTCTCCCCATAAGGCAGACGTGGTGGGCAGGCCATCGGTGCCTGCCCCACCCTTGACCTGATTATTCCACCGGCAGTGCGGCGGCGGCCTTGCGAATGGCCTTCGCCATGGCTTCCACGCCATTGCCCCGGTTGGTGGACAATGCCTGCACCAGCCCAAGATCGCGCAGGAATTTCGGGTCCGTATTCAGGATTTCATCGCGGCTGCGACCGGAATAAACCCGCAGCAGCAGCGCCACCAGACCGGATACGATGGCCGCATCCGATGTCCCGGCCAGATACAGGACGCCATCCTTTGGCTGGACTTCCATCCAGACCTGGCTCTGACATCCCGGCACGCGATGGGCGTCATCCTGCCATTCGGCGGGAAAAGGCGGCAGCTTGCGGCCCAGTTCGATAATATACTGGTAACGCTGCATCCAGTCATCGAACAGGGCCAGTTCATCACCGATCTCGGCAATGGCATCTGCGGCGGTATCGTCCTCTGGCTTCACGAAGGGGTCGGTCATCATCTTTCCTGTTACGCGCGGCCCGGTTGGGCGGATATCGGTCAACGTGCAAAAGGCCGCGCCTTCAGGCACGGCCCCTGCGCAGGCTCCAGTCTCGGCCTGTTACAGGATAAAGCGGCTCAGATCACCCTTGCGGGCCAGCGGAGCCACCTTTTCCTGCACATCGGCGGCGGTAATCTCCACATTCTGTCCGGCGCGGTCGGCGGCGGTGAAGGATACATCTTCCAGCAGGCGTTCCAGAACGGTAGCGAGACGCCGTGCGCCAATATTCTCCACCCGTTCATTGATATCAGCCGCCAGTTCCGCCAGTGCCCCGATCGCATCATCGGTAAAGGTCAGGGTAAGCTGTTCCGTCCCCAGCAGGGCGATATACTGCTGCAGCAGGGAGTGTTCGGGCTCCGTCAGGATACGGCGCAGGTCATCGCGCGTAAGCGACGCAAGTTCCACGCGGATCGGCAACCGCCCCTGCAGTTCGGGCAGCAGGTCGGACGGCTTGGCGATATGGAACGCCCCTGATGCAATGAACAGGATATGATCCGTGCGCACCGGCCCATATTTGGTGGAAACGGTTGTCCCTTCGATCAGCGGCAGCAGATCGCGCTGCACCCCTTCACGCGAGACATCGCCACCACGCGCGCCCCCTTCCGCAGAACGGGCGCAGACCTTGTCGATTTCATCAAGGAACACGATGCCATGATCCTGCGCGTGGACCACCGCCTCACGCGTCAGGGCGTCGGTGTCGAGCATCTTGTCCGCTTCCTGCCGGATCAGGGCGATGCGCGCGGCTGCCACCGTCATGCGCCGCTGCTGCGGCATGCGGTTCATGAAGCCCTTCATCATGTCGGAAAAGTTGATGACGGTGCCCGGCGTCATGTTCGGCATGTCCGCCTGCGCGGGGTTTCCGCCCTCGGCGATCGAGATCTCGACTTCCTTGTTTTCAAGCTCCCCATTACGCAGCATACGCCGGAACTTGTTCTTTGTATCGGCCGAGGCGCCTTCGCCCACCAAGGCATCAAGCAGGATATTTTCAGCAGCCAGTTCGGCTTTCGCTTCCACATCCTTGCGCCGCAGGTCGCGCAGCATGTTGATCGAAACCTCGACCAGATCACGCACGATGCTTTCCACGTCGCGCCCGACATAGCCGACTTCGGTAAACTTGGTGGCCTCGACCTTCAGGAACGGGGCCTGCGCCAGCTTGGCCAGACGGCGTGCGATCTCGGTCTTGCCGCAGCCCGTCGGACCGATCATGAGGATATTTTTGGGCACGACCTCGTCACGCATCGCATCGGTAAGCTGCGCACGGCGCCACCGGTTACGCAACGCGATGGCCACGGCGCGCTTCGCATCGCCCTGCCCGATAATGTAGCGGTCGAGTTCGGATACGATCTCACGCGGGGAATGATTGGGAATGTCCATTACGCCGCTCCATCCTGCGCGTCCGCACCCAGTGTTTCCACAATGACGGAATGGTTGGTGTAGACACAGATATCACCTGCGATCTTCATGGACCGCCGTGCGATATCAACCGCTGACAGCCCATCAACCCCCAGCAGGGCACGCGCGGCGGACAGGGCGTAATTGCCGCCCGAACCGATGGCGATGATCCCGTCTTCCGGCTCCAGCACGTCGCCATTACCGGTCAGGGTATAGGAATGTTCGGCATCAGCCACCGCCATCATCGCCTCAAGCCGGCGCAGGTAGCGGTCCGTCCGCCAGTCCTTGGCCAGTTCCACGCAGGCGCGTTCAAGCTGGTTGGGATAGCGTTCAAGCTTGTTTTCCAACCGTTCGAGCAGGGTAAAGGCATCAGCGGTCGCGCCTGCGAAACCTGCCAGTATCTGCCCGGTGGGACCGATGCGGCGGACCTTACGGGCGTTACCCTTGATGACGGTGGCGCCCAGCGTCACCTGTCCATCGCCGGCCATGGCCACCTGGCCTTCACGCCGGACACACAGAATGGTCGTACCATGCCACCCGACCGGGTCATGGGGAGATGAATGATGATCTTGCATGGTAATAGAGATAAAACCTTCTTCCGCCAGCACAAGGGGGCAGCACGGACATCACCCCCTGCCCTGCTATGCCCCCTGCGGGGCACGGTTCATGATACGGTCGATATGGGTGGCCAGGTCCGCGCGGGTGAAGGGCTTGTGCATGACATCGGCGCTACCGGCGGGCAGCGCACCCGCATTGGCATAGCCGGTCAGGTACAGAACCCGCAGGCCCGGTCGTAGCGCCTGAAGGCGATGCGCCGTTTCCAGTCCGCCCATGCCCGGCATCATCACATCCATGATGACCAGATCAACCGGTTCCAGCCCCTGTTCCATGGCCTGCACGGCGGCGGCACCACTGCCGTATTCCACCACGTCATGCCCGCGCGCGCGCAGGAAACCCGCCGTCACCGCCCGCACGCCCGGTTCATCATCCACCACCATGACATGCAGCGGCCGCCCGGTCGTGGCTCCACCCGTTGCGGTGGGCGTGCCCGCACCCGCAGGCAAGGCTTCCACCGCGCCCGCAGGCACCGGCAGGCACAGGTCAACGCGCGTCCCCTCGCCCGGCCTGCTGCGGACCTGCACCTCGCCACCCACATGCCGGATGAAACCATAGATCATCGACAGGCCCAGCCCGGTGCCGCGCCCCACATCCTTGGTGGTGAAAAAAGGCTCGAACACGCGGGCCAGCGTTTCGGGCGACATGCCAATACCCTGATCCGTAACCGAGACCATGACATAATCGCCCGGCACCAGATTGGTGCCCGCCACGATTTCCTTCACCCGCTTCAACGCCGTGGATACCCGGATCATGCCGCCTTCGGGCATGGCGTCCACAGCGTTGATGCACAGGTTGAGCACCGCCAGTTCAAGCTGGCCGGCATCGGTATTGACCGGCGGCAACCCGCCTTCGGACGCGCCCGTATCGACCACGATGGTACAGGGCACCCCACCACCCTTGCCCTGCCGGGATATGACGGTCTGGGCCAGCAGGTCGTTCATGCCATGCAGCAGGGCATTGACGTCCACCGGTTCCAGACTCAGGTCACGCGGGCGGCTGAAATTGAGCAGCCGTCGCGTAAGGGACGCACCGCGCTGTGCCGCGGCGGAGGCATTGTCCAGCAGCCGCGCCATCGGCCCCGTTTCCGGCCCCATGTCGCGCACCAGTTCAAGCGAACCCAGCACGGCGGTCAGCAGGTTGTTGAAATCATGCGCGATGCCACCGGCCAGTGTTCCCAGCGCCTGCATCTTTTCCGCCTGCCGCAGCCGGGCGGCCATTTCCTGCTGGCGGGTCACGTCACGATTGATGACGACGGAACACGCCGTGCCATCACCCAGCGCCCCCAGCACGACGCGGGTGATTTCCCGCCACCGGCCCTGCGCGCCACCACGGATATGGGCAGGCAGTTCGAGGGTTTCCTCATCCCGTCCTTCGGTATGCAGGCGTTCTTCCGCCGCCTGGATAACCGGCAGCAGTTCCGCGTCACACAGTTCCGCTTCCGTCCGGCCCAGACAGGATGCGATGTCGCGGCCATAGAAATCGGCGGCCTGCTGGTTGATGCGGATGAAGCGTCCCTGCGCGTCCTTGAAGCCCAGACCGGAACGCAGGTTGTCCAGCAGCCCGTGCAGCAGCCTGCGTTCGGTGCGCAGTTCACGTTCCAGCCGGTGGTAGTCCGCCGCCTGCACGATCATGGCGCGCAGGGCGTCGGGGTCCCATGGCTTGTGCGAATAGAACGAGATACGCCCCTGATTCAGGGCCGCCGCCACGGCGCCGATATCGGCATAGCCCGTCAGCAGGATCGCCTGCGCATCACATTTTTCACGCGCGCGGGCCAGCATCACGTCCCCGCCCATTTCGGGCATGCGCTGGTCGGATACGATCACGTCCACATCATTGCGGGTGGACAGGATCTCCAGCGCCCTGGCGGGGGATGTGGTGGACACGACGGTAAAGGCGTCTTCCAGCAGGTCGGTCAGGGCGACAAGGATTTCCGCCTCGTCATCCACCAGCAGGACGACAGGACGCGCCTGTACCGTGGAATCGGTATTCATTGATCTGCACCTCCGTGCTGCGGGGGTTCATTGCGCGCCAGGTATCCGGCCCCTGCGGGGGACTGGGCCGGTGGCAGGCTTTCACCACCCGGCCCCGCGTTCCACGGCACGGAAATGGTAAAGCGCGCGCCACCCTGCGGGGCCGTGCCGACCGACAGGCTGCCATGATGGGCCTGCACCACGCTGTAGGCTATGGCCAGCCCCAGCCCGGTTCCGGCCCCCACCGGCTTGGTTGTAAAAAACGGCTCGAAAATACGTTCCTGCACATCGGGCGGAATACCGGGGCCGCTATCGGTGATGACAAAGACGTAGCTGTCCTGTCCCTCCCCGTTATGCGTCAGGAATGTATGGATATCGATTTCCCCTTCCGCGATGCCGCTTCTTGTCGACATATCATCAGGCTGGGCCGCAAGAATTGCATCCGCCGCATTGCTGATAATATTCATGATGACCTGATTGAGCAGCGCCGCCTGACAGTACAGTCGTTCCGGCGCTTCATACCGCCGCCTGACCACGATCCCGCTGCCCAGTTTCTGGGTCAGCAGCGCCATCACCGTTTCCAGTGCTTCCGGCACGTCGATCAACTGGAACAGCCCTTCATCCAGCCGGGAAAATTTGCGCAGGTTCAGCACGAGGTTCTGGATACGCCGCAACCCCATGTTCATGGACCCCACCCGGTCGCGGCATTTGGTCAGGACGGTCTCGCGCGCCTCATGCGCGGGGTCAGTGCATGCGGCTTCCATCCCCAGCACGCGATCCAGCCCCCTGGCCACGGTATCCTTGTGGGCAAGGATGAAGGCCAGCGGGTTGTTGATTTCATGTGCAATACCCGCCACCAGTTCACCCAGCGAGGCCATCTTGGCGGTCTGCACCAGCTTGGCCTGTGTCTCGATCAGCTTGTGGTTGGCATCGGCCAGTTCACGGTTGGCCTGTTCCAGCGCTTCGGCCAGCGATGCCTTGGATGCGATGGCGGCGGCTTCCGCGCGCGCGCTCTTGACCGCGATTTCACGCGCCTGACGTTCCGTCTCGATCCGGCGCACGTCATCCTGCAGCAGCTTGCGCCGCACCAGAACGCGGATACGCAACGCCAGCGCGGCAGGCCCCACATCGCGTGAGACGAGATCATCTATCCCCGCCTCGAACACACGGGCCGCGAATTCCCGTGCATCGGGGCGCGCCGCGCCATCCACACCCAGTATGCGCAGCGGCACATTGCCCGACAGCAGATCCTCCTGCCGCCATTCATCCAGCCTGCGACAGACTTCAAGCCCGTCGAATTCCCGGCATGCAAGGTCGATCACCACACAGTCGGGCACATGTTCCGGGTCATGCAGCACGGACGGGTCCAGCAGGGCGGGATCATGACACAGGGTCACGATATGCCCGTCACGCCGCAACTGCCCGATCAGTTCGGGCACCGCCTGCTGCCGCGCGGGTTCGGGTGCGATCACCATGATACGCGCGCGGCGGAAGACCCGCTCCGGCCGCAGTGTGGGGGTATGGGCTGCGTGTTCGCGCAGCAGCGCGCGGATACGAAAGACGATCAGCGCCGGATCGGATGATTTGGGGATATACGCATCCGCCCCGCTTTCCAGTCCCTCGCGCTCAAGCCCCGGCTCGATCCCTTCGGTCAGGATCAGGACAGGGATCGTGCGCGTTACGGCATTCATGCGAAGCTGGCGGGCAAGCTGGCCGCCATTCATGCCGGGGAGGTGATAGTCCGCGATCACCAGACCGGGCAGACCCTCATCAAGGGTATCCAGCGCCGCCTCCCCGCTGGCCACGCGATGGACGTGAAAGCCGTGACCTTCCAGCATGCGGCGGATGCGCAGGGCCTGCGTGTCCGAATCCTCGACCAGCAGCAGCGTGTCGGGGTGATCCTCTCCGTTCGTCAGGGGCATCAGCGTGCGGTCATCCTTTCAGGGGGCTGTCGGCAAGGGTCTGGCCACCGGCCATAATCCTCATGATATGGGGGCTGATCTCATGCACCGGCAGGCTGATGCAGGCCGCACCCGCGCGTTCCGCCGCACCGGGCATGCCATGGATGACCGCCGTGCTGCGGTCTTCCACCACCGTATAGCCGCCGCGGGCGCGGATGCGGCCCAGCCCTTCCACGCCGTCTTCCCCCATGCCGGTCAGCAGCACGCCCAGACCATCGGAGCCAAAGACCTGTGCCACGGAAGAAAACAGCACGTCCGCCGAAGGGCGCTGCCCCTGTACGCGGGCGCCATCATGCAGCACGATCTCGCCGCGCGTGCCCAGCGTCATGTGCTGGTCGCCCGGCGCCACCAGAACGCGACCGCGTTCCAGTGGCATCCCGTGCCGCGCCAGCGTGACCGGCAGGGCCACCTGCTGGTCCAGCCATTGCGCGAACCCTTCCATGAAGGCGTGGCCCATATGCTGCACCAGCACGACCGGCAGCCCGAAATCGGCGGGCAGGTCGCCCAGTACGCGCGCAAAGGCGGTCGGCCCGCCGGTAGAGGCGGCAAGGGCAAGAATCCGCGGGCGGATATCAAGCGGGCGCGTCCACATGCCCTTATGCCGGAAGGGTTCGGCCTGTAGCAGCCTGCGCCGGATGACCGGCACCTGGCTCATGATATAAAGCTGGGTCGCGATCGCATGCGCCCCCGTTCCCCCTGCGGCGCCGCACAGGCCCTGCGGTTTCTCGATCACCGCCAGTGCCCCAGACCGCAGTGCGTTCATGGATATCCGCGTGGCTTCCCCACCCACCGTATCGCTGACAATGACGATGGGTGTAGGGAAATGCGCCATGATCTGGCGGGTGGCTTCCAGCCCGTCCATGCCCGGCAGGCAGATATCCATCGAAATCACGTCCGGCCGCAGGAGCGGGACAAGCCGCAGCGCCTCCTCCGCCGTTTCCACAGCTTCGAGCAGTTCAAGCCGGGGATCGCCCGCGACCACGCGCGTCAGCAGGTGGCGCAGCACCGCCGAATCCTCGACAACCAGCACCCGGCGGGGGCGCTGGTCCGTGATGGTGCTCACAACAGGCCCCTGATGGTGTCGATCAGTTCGCCCTGATCGAATTTCTGCTTGGTCAGATAGGCCCGCGCGCCCCCTTCCATGCCACGGCGCACGTCATCGCCATCGTCGCGCGATGTCATCAGCACCACCGGAATGCCCGCCAGATGCGGATCGGCCTGCATGGCCGCCAGTAGCCCAAACCCGTCCATGCGCGGCATTTCAACATCGGTCACCACCACATCGACATGCCGCGAGGACTGCTGGAGCAGGGCAAGCGCCTCCTCCCCGTCGACAGCCAGACAGACATCGTAACCGTGGGACTGAAGGATCGTTTTCTGCAATGTCCGGGTCGTGATCGAATCATCCACCACCATCACCAGCGGCGCATGACGCACGGGCACGATGGGGGCGGCGCTGTCCACATCGCTGAAGCGTACGACACCGGCATTGCCGCGCAGCCGCCAGCGCGCGAAAAGCCGGTCGGGACTGAGGACGAAAACCGGCTGGTCGTCGCGTGCCCACGCAATACCGGGCACCAGTTCACTGTCCAGCCCCACGGCGGTCGCATCGGATACCAGCAGGGTGCGCACATCCAGCATCCGTTCCACCGCGAACCCGCAGCGCACGCCATCGACTTCCATCACCGCCACGCTGACCGCGCCGTCACGGACCGGCAGGGCGGCATCCTCATCCCCACAAAGGCGTGGGGGGGGACCAGCGCCACCAGTTCCTCCTCCGGGGGGGCGATCTCGGGCGGGTTCCATCGGGGATGGGGCACCACGCCGAACGGCATGCCGTTGAGCATGCGGATTTCCTCGCGCCTTATGCGCAGCAGGTGCCGTATGACCCGACCGGGCAGACCCAGCGTCTGGCCCGCGTTTTCCACCAGCAGCACGGTGCGCTGCCGCTGGGATACCGGCACGGTCAGGGTTACGGTCGTGCCCGCGGGCTGGCGCTGTTCCATACGCACGGTGCCGTGCAGCGCGCGCGCCGCCTCGGCCACGACCGACAGGCCGACCCCGCGCCCGGCCAGACTGTCCGCCTGTCCGCGCGTGGAAAATCCCGGCTCGAACACGCGCGCCAGCAACTGCCGCGCATCCAGCGGCGCATCGGCATGGACCAGCCCCTGCCCCGCCGCCCGCGCGGCAATGGCGCGCAGGTCCGGGCCGCGCCCGTCATCACTGACCGCAACCTGCAGCCGCACCCCGGTCAGGGTGACGGAAATGGTGATGTTGAGCCGTTCCGACTTGCCCGCCTTCAGCCGCTGGGCACGGGTTTCATGCCCGTGGACAATGGCGTTGCGCACCAGGTGGATGACCGGATCGCGCAGCGCCTGCATCACCCGGCGTTCGGTCTGCACCCCCATGCCCGACATGTGCACTTCCACACCGGCTTCCGGGCCGCCATGTTCGCGCGCGATACGCCGCGCCATGGCCGCAAGCGAACCGAACACGCTTTCGGCGGGCACGAGGGTTACCGCATGCACTTCCTCCCCCAGCCGCAGCAGCGCGCGGTCGATCTGCCCGGCCATGAGTTCGCGCTCGCGCCCCACCGCCATGAGCCTGCGGGTCATGCGGGCGAATTCGGCCACCGGGTCGGCGCGCATGTGTTCGGGCGCGTGCATCACCGCGCGCTGGTCCGCCAGCAGGTCCATGACCTGCCCCCACAACCGTTCATGCCGGTCCGCCACCGACATGAGATCATGCACGGCAGATGCCAGCGCATCGAGCCGCGCCACCGGCACCTGCACATAGGCCGGATTGTCCACCTGCACGGAAACATCCTCCACCACATCCGTATCCGGCGGGGCGGAGGTCATGAGCAGGTCGATTTCGTCCAGCGTGTCGGTTATGGCCTTCAGGTCGGCAGCATCCGGCAGCGATCCCGCCGCCAGCAATGTTGAAAGACGGTTTTCAAGCGTATGGGCCACGCCTTCGACAACCGGCAGTTCCACCGCGCGGGCCGCCCCCTTGAGGGAGTGGACACGACGGAAGATTTCCGCAACCGCCCGCGCATCTGGGCAGCCCGCCGCCACAATGCCCCGTATGGCGCGGAGGTGGTCGCGGTATTCCGCATCGAATACCGCCAGCAGTTCGTCCCTGAGATTGTCCACGGCCCGGCCGTCAGGTCCGGTAGCGCGCGGAAATGGTCAGGAGCTGCTTGGACAGCTTGCCAAGGTTGCTGGCCGACACTTCCAGATTACGGGTGCCCGCCGATGTCTGCTGGCTGGCCTGACGGATGCTCTGCAGCGCGGTCATGACCTGCTCGATACCGATCTGCTGCTGGTTGGTTGACGCCACGATCTGCTGGAAGGCGTGGACCCCTTCCTCGATCCCGCCGGTCATGCGCTCGATGGTGCGGTAGGCGATGTCGGTCCGCTCCTTGCCCGCCGAGACGCGCTTGACCGCTTCTTCCGTCAGCATGACCGATGTGTTGATGCCGCGCTGGATGTCGCCCAGTATGGCGCGCACGTTCTGCGTTGCATCGCGCGACTGGTCGGCGAGGATCTTCATCTCGGCCGCCACCACGGCGAAGGAGCGGCCATGCTCGCCCGCCGCAGCCGCCTCGATCGCGGCATTGAGTGCGAGCAGGTGCGAACGCTCCGACAGGTCATTGACGGTGGCGATGATCTCACTGATCGCCTCGGTGCGTTCGGACAGCGCCACGATGTTCGACGCCACCGCTTCGGCCCCGTCATGGGTGTGGGCCATGGCGCGGGCGGTTTCCTCCACCGCTTCCAGACCGCTGGCGGAACTGTGGACGATCACCTCCGCCGAGGAAATCACTTCCCGCGCGCGCTTGCTGATCTGGGCGCCGGAATGGGTGATCTCATCCACGGTTGCGGCGGTTTCCTGCACGGCGGCGAACTGTTCTTCCACGCTCGCGGCCTGCTGCTGGGTGGATGCACGGATCTCCGCCACGGCGGCATCAAGGTTCTGGGTGACTTCCCCGCTCTGCCGGGCGATTTCGCGCAGCCCGTCGATCATCCGGTTCAGTCCCGCCGCAAGGCGCGCGACCTCGTCACGTTCCTCGCCCATGCCGCCAACCTTGGCGCGGGTGGCAAGGTCGCCCTGCCCCACACGTTCCATTACATGCATGATGGATGATATCGGCTCCATGATCGACCGGCGGGTCCAGAAGGTGACGATCAGCGCCACCACAACCGCGACCCCCATGCCAATGGCAAGCGAACGGCGGCTGTAATCATAGGATGCCGCCCCCTGCGTTTCCGCCACCTGCACCCCGTGATCCAGCAGGGACGCCGCCCGCCCGACCAGCATGTCGATCGACTGTTCGCGGCTGTCGATGCGCGATGCCTGCTCGCGCACGCTGTCATCATTCGTCGCCCGCATGGCCTGGAACAGCAGCCCCGCGCCATGGGTATCCATCTGGAACTGGCTGGAAATATCACGTAGCTGGCTGGCTACGGTGTTGAACATCTCGCGCTGGTCATCGCTGCGGGCAAGGCGTCCGGCCTCTTCCGCGCGTGACAGCACGCCTGCCAGCAGCCCTTCTTCCTCGCGCGCCTTTTCGTCCCAGCTTGCAATGGCATCTTCCAGCACGGCAGGCGCGGTCTGGAAATCACGCGCGTAATAATGCGCCAGAATGGCGAGACGCCGGGCGACAAGATCGTTTTCGTTCGCACGGATATGGGTCAGTTCACGATAGACCGACAGGTCGCGCGTGACGATGATGGTCATTTCATCGCGCACCTCCCGGATCTGCCCCAGCGCGTAGATACCCAGCGATACCAGCAGCAGGACACCGACCATGAAGCCGAACAGCAGGCGATTGGCGATTGTCACGGGATTTCACACTCCGACATAACGGGAAGAAAACAGGCGCGCGGGGTCGATGACCGTCAGGCTGCGCCCGTCGGGCAGGCCAACCTGCGGAAAGCCGGACGGGGTCAGCGGCGCGGGCGTTCCGGCCACGTCCACCGTACCGGCCGCCGATGTGGCCAGAAGGGCGATGCGACCGAGCGGGATACTGGAAACCGAGCGCAGCAGCAGCATCACGCCCGGCTTTTCCAGCCGCGCCCCACCCAGCAGCACCGACAGGTCGAACACGGTATACAGATCACCCTGATAACCATGCACGCCCCGCACGCCGGGGGGGCAGTCAGGACGGCGGGGCATATCGCTCCATACCGGGTCGGTCACGCGCAGCACGGCATGCAGGTCCACCCCGCACGCCTGCCCCGCCAGATCAAGCATGACAAGCGGTCGGGCCGCCATGGCATGCCGGTCATCCCCGCCCCGCGCCGCCATGCTGCGCGCGCGGGCACGCATGACGCGGCGGGCAAAATCGTCCCGGCCGATGGGCTGCGTCTCCCCGTCATTCCCCATCATGAGGAGACCCGCGCATCCCGCGCCACCGGCATGTCACCGACCTGCTGCGCCAGCCGGAGCAGGCCGCCTGCGGTCAGTCCGCCCCCATCGGGCAGGATCGTGTCGGGCGGGCAGCGGCGCACCAGTGCGATCATCTGCTCGCGCAGCCTGCGCGCCTGCGCCCGCCCACCGGCCTCTTCCAGCAGGCGGGCAAGGTAGCAATGCGCCATGACATGGTTGCGGCACAGATAGATGACCCGGCGGAACGATTCCTCCGCCTGCAGGCAGGAGCCTTCGCCCCATGCCAGCACGGCGAACAGGAAGTGAATGCTGGCATCGACGGGATTGCGCGCCAGATAGTCACGGCACATCTGCATGCCGCGCCGGACATGACCGCTATCGGCCACACGCCTGATCTCGGCGGCGATGCCGGCGCTGTCCACGCTTTGTGCGGGCGGCGCATCATGCACCGGCCTGCGCCGGGGAACGGCGGGAGGCGCTGGCGGCATCGGGGCCGGTTCACACACTGGCGGCACGCGGAAAGCCAGCGTGCCGGGCAGACGCACGGTTTCGAGAAGCGGCGCGAAATCGCATAGCGGTTCGGAATGCCCCTGCAGAAGCCAGCCTTCGGGCGCAAGCCGACCGGCCATGGCTTTTACCAGGGCCGCCACCTGCGCCTGTTCAAAATAGATCAGCACATTGCGGCACAGGATCAGATCGAAGGGACCGGCAGGCCCGCAATCGGGCTGCAGCAGGTCAAGGATGTTGCTGTAGCGGAAGCGGACCATGCGGCGGTAACGCTCATGCAGCCGCCATGTGCGCGGGGTTACGGGGGTAAACCAGCCCTGACGCCGGGCGGGGGGAATGTCGCGCAGGGTCCATGCACTGAATTCCGCCTGCCGGGCCTGTTCCAGCGCACGGCTGCTTATGTCGGTGCCAAGGATCTCGATATGCCAGTCGCATGGCTCCATCCCCGCTTCTTCCAGAAGGCGGGTCAGCAGGATGGCGATGGAATAGGGTTCCGCCCCGTTGGAGCAGCCGACACTCCATATCCGAAGATGGCGGGTTGCGGCAGCCCTGCGGATCAGTTGCGGCAGGATGGTATGTTCAAGCGCCTGAAACTGCTCGGCATAACGGAAGAAGAATGTTTCCCCGATCGTGATGGCGGATTCCAGTTCCTGCCATTCGGCATCCCCGCGCGCACCATCGGACAGGAGCGCGAGATAGTCATGACACGTGGCACAGCCATGCAGAAGCATACGCGCGCCCACCGCCTGTTTCAGCAGGTCGGTCTTGTCCACGTAGTAATGCAGCCCGGTGCGCTGGGTCACAGCACTGACCAGCCGCCGGAAACCCGCAGGCGGAAAGGCCACCGATCCGGTCATGGCCTGCATTCCCCTTCCCCTTCGTCAGCCGCCCATAATGCGGCGCGGGCACGCGTGCGTTCCATCAGGTCATCAAGGCGCATGCGCTCATCCCGGCTCAGGATGTCGGACATATGCAGCATAAATGCAATACTGCCATCCTTCAGTTCCAGTTCCTGCCCCGTGGCATGTGCGCCCTGCGGGCCGCCGTCCAACATGCCAGGCGACACGGTTGCAGGGTGCGCGACCTCGCACGCCATGTCCACCAGCAGCGCCACCTGCCCGCCACCGGGCAGGCTGCACAGAAGCAGCGGGCGGTAGAGCAGGTCCACCGGCTGGCTGAGCGCCTGCGTCCGCTCCCCCAGCAGGACGCACAGATCCAGCACCACGACCATTGCCGCCCCCAGCCGGAACCAGCCCGATACATGCGGCGGCATGACTGCCATGGGCAGCAGTTCGGGCACCGGCATGCATTCACGCACCACCAGCCCCGCAGGCAGCCCATACTGCCGCGCGCCCACCCGAAAGATCATGACGGGCGCTGCATTGGCGCGGGCATGTTCCTGCCCGCTGCCGTTATGTGTTCTGGCGTGATCCATGCCGGTGCCGCAACCTGCTGTTTCCCATATGCACAAGGCAGAAGTTTGCATTTAATACAAGCCGTCGCTACCTCGGTCAGGAATGCGTTTCCTACAATCCGGGGAAGCTGCCCCGTGGCCGGAGTCTTGTTTTGATGGACAGTTCCTTTTCCAACCGTTCCCAGGACCGTGCGCTGCCACCCGAAACCGGTAGCGGAAAAGGGTGGGGCGTGGCGCGTATCGTGCGGGTCGCGGTGTGGTCCGTTTTCTACTTCCTGTTCTATCTGGTGCAGCAGGTATCCGAACTGGTGGCCCCGCTTGTCCTGATCCTTGGCATTGGATGGAGCGCGCTGCCCCATATCGTGAGCATCGTCAGCAGCGCCGCGGGTGGCGACCCGCAGACCCGCGACATGATCGCGCGCGTGGCGCATTCCATTCCCGACCATGTGGAGTTCGGATCGCACCTGCTGACACCGTCATCGCTGGTATTCGACGGGCTGCTGCTCATGGCCGCCGCCGCCCTGTGCGCCACATTGTCGACCATTGCCGCGCGTACCATGTAAGCCCATCAGGGACACATCCCCATGTTCCGCCTGCACGATGTCAGTTACGCCTATGGTGGCAGCCGCACGGCGCAAGCCGCGCTGTCGCATATCAGTCTGGATGTGCCGCAGGGTGAATTCCGCTGGCTGCTGGGGCCATCGGGGGCGGGAAAATCGTCCCTTCTGTCCATTCTGGCGCTGGAGGCGCAGGCCAGTGCGGGCATGGTGGAAATACTGGGCGTGCCCGTCATGCAGGCGCGACGCGGTGCGCTTGCGCGGCTGCGGCGGCGCATTGGCGCCGTGTATCAGGATTTCCGCCTGCTGCCCGACCTGAACGTATTTGACAATGTGGCCCTGCCGCTGCGACTGCAGCACCGCGCGGAAGCCGAAATCAGCCACGAGGTACATGCCATCATGAAATGGGTGGGGCTGGAAACCCGGCTGGACGCCCTGCCGCCGCAGCTTTCGGGCGGGGAGCAGCAGCGCGTGGCGATCGCGCGCGCGGTGATCTACCGCCCTGCCCTGCTGGTGGCGGATGAACCGACCAACGCGCTTGACGACCGTCAGGCCGCGCGCCTGCTTGCGATGTTCCACCGGCTGGCGGAACTGGGCACCACCATCGTGGTTGCGACCCATAACGATTCCATCGTGCGCAAATACCCTGCCCCCGCCATCGAACTGGCGCATGGTCATCTGGTGCGGGATTACCGCTAATGGCCCGGCAGCGCTACCATGACGGACTGGCCCTGCATCAGGCGCTGCCGGGGCGTTTCCTGCCCTTCCTTGTCGGGGCCATGACATTTCTTGCGGCCCTTGCGCTGGCGGGCGGCATCGCGGCCCATGCCCTGTCGCAACGCTGGACGCATGGCGCAGGCGCGGTCACGACCGTACAGGTACCAAACCCCGATGACCCTGCGGCCGCGAATGTCGGGGGCGCTTCCCCCGCCGCGACGCGCATCCACGCCGTGCAGGACATCCTTGCCACCACGCCCGCCATTACCGCCGCCCACCGCCTGACGGATGCGGAACTGCGCGCGCTGCTGGCCCCGTGGATCGAACAGACCGGTGATGGCAGCCTGCCGCTTCCCGCCGTGATCGAGGTCCATATCGCCCCCACTCGCAACCCCGACAATGCCCTGCTGGCGCGGTTGCAGGCCAGCGCGCCGGGAACCATGGTGGAGCATGACAGCGTATGGAGTGACAGGCTTGCAGCCCTGGCGGGCAGTCTTCAGGCCTGTGCGCTGCTGGCGGTGCTGATTGTCATGACGGTTGCGGTATGCGTGGTCATGGCCGCCACCCGCGCGGGGCTTCAGACCCGGCGACAGGCCATTGCGCTGATCCATTCGCTGGGTGCGACCGATGGGTACATATCCGGCCGGTTTTCCAGCCGTGTGGGGCTGCTGGCCCTTGGCGGCGGGTTATGCGGGGGTGTCCTCGCCCTGCCCATGCTGCTGGCCATGTCCCATCTCGCAGCGCCCTTCACCGCCACGGCCGATACCCTGCCCACCATGGGCATGGAGTGGCGCAATCCGCGCATGCTGCTCGATCTGCTGCCGCATGCGCTGTTATGGATGTTGCTGGCCCTGCCCCCCGCAGCCGGGCTTACGGGATGGATCACGACGCAACTGACGGTCCGGGCGTGGCTGCGTCGCCTGCCATGAAATCGCGCCTGCGCGTACGCACCCGGCTTCGTCGCACGGTGATCGGGACCGGCCTGCTGGTGGCCATCATCGCATGGGTCATCGGACTGGGGTGGTTCATCCATGACGCGATGCGCGCCCCTGCCCCGCCACCGCATTCGGACGGGATCGTGGCGCTGACAGGTGGACAGGGCCGGATCGAGGAATCCCTGCGCCTGCTGGCCCGGGGCGATGCCGATAGGCTGCTTATTTCGGGCGTGGACCTGCATGCGACACTGGGGGATTTCCTGCGCCACCAGCCGCAACCCGTGCCGCTGCGGCTGTGGTCACGTACCACGCTGGGCCGCCGCGCCACGTCCACGCTGGGCAATGCGGATGAAACGGCTGCGTGGGTGCGTGACCATGACATTCACAGTCTGATCGTCGTCACGGCGGGCTATCATATCCGCCGCGCCATGCTGGAGATTTCGCGCACCGCGCCCGATGTCCGGCTCCACGCCTACCCGATCCGATCCCCCGCACTGCGTCACCTGCTGCACCCCGCCACGCTGCGGCTTATGGTGCTGGAATATGATAAATGGCTGCTGGCCTGTCTGGACATGGCGCGACTGACCCGTCCGGTGCATACCCTGTTCAACCATGGCGATACCCGCCCCGGCATCGGCCCCCATATGGGCTGACAGGGCGGATGGCTTGTCCTGCGGGCGGTTTTCTGGTGTTAGGGTAGCCGCCTTCCGCACTGATGGACCCGTTTGTGATGACCTTACTGCGCGCGCTTGCATTCAACCTGTATTTCATACTGCTGACCATCGTGATGGGGATCATGGCCTTTCCCATCCGGCTGGTCGCACCGGGACGCGCGCTTGCCTATGCCAAGCTGTGGACGGCGCTGACCCTGCGCGGGCTGTGCCGTATCTGCAATATCGACATACAGGTCAGCGGCAGGGAGAACCTGCCCGCCGGTCCGTGCCTGCTGGCATGCCAGCACCAGTCCATGTTTGACACGCTGGTATGGATGAATCTGGTGCCGCGCCCGACCTATGTGATGAAGCGGGAACTGGAGCGCATTCCACTGGTCGGTCCCATGCTGCGGCTGAGCGGCATGATCCCCGTTGACCGCGATGGCAAGGCCAGGGCCCTGCGCGCCCTGCTGGCCGAGGCCGATCGGGCCGTAAGCGACAATCGCCAGATCATCATCTTCCCCGAAGGCACGCGCAGGCCGCCCGGCGCGCCGATTTCCCTTCAGCCTGGAATCGCCGCCCTGTCCGGCCATACCCGCGTGCCGGTCATTCCCGTCGCTACCGATGCGGGATTGCACTGGGGCCCCAATGCGCTGGTCAAACAGCCGGGCACGATCCACATCGTCATTGGCGCGCCGCTGCCCGATGGCCTGCGTCGTGCGCAGCTTCTGCCCGCCATTGGCGCGGCATGGCGGGAACTGTGCGCGGGCCATGCCCTGCCGCTTCCCGCACCCGATACGACGACCTGATTACACGAACACCTTCCGACAGGGTCAGTCGGATGTGCCCGCGCGATCGGTCCCGTTATCCAGCCTGGTCTGAAGGGTTTCAACCTGCTGGCGCAGGTCCATGATTTCCTGCAGCAGGTTTTCCACCGTGCGGTTACCGGTCCGCTCCACCGCGTAAAGCGATGTAAACAGCGACATCGCCTGTCGCACGACGGCGGCATTTTCCTGTCCCAGCCCATCCACCGTGCCGCCCGGCGGTTGCTGGTCCATGAATTCGCCCATCATGCGTTCCAGATAATCGGAAACCTCGCCCTGCCGGCTATGGCCATAGCAGCGTATGAGCTGCCGCAGGAATGCCACGGGCAGCATGGCGCGACCACGCGTTTCCTCCTCCAGCATGACCTGTGCCAGAACGCCGCGCGTTATGTCATCGCCGGTCCGGGCGTCGAGAATGACAAACCCCCGGTCCTGCTTGACCATATCCATAAGGTTCTCAAGCGTAATATATGCAGAAAGCTCGGTATCGTACAGCCGCCGATTTGCATATTTCTTGATTACGACCGGAGCGGGAGATACCGACAAATGCCTTCCTTTCCGCGTGAAACAGGCGCCTGCCGCCCGATTGGCCGTGACACCGGCTTCATGCAATGGATGCCACAGGGAAACCGGCCTTACTGTATCCCATAATACAGGGGCGGACCATGCGGCCTGAAACACTTTAACAGACGGCCCGCACAGGATTGCAGCGCCCTGCCAACACATGCCACGCGATCCGATACGATCAGCACCGGGCATCATGCTGCCCCCGCCCGCCCGGCAGGGCCATTTTTCCCATCACGACATGACAGGCACGAACAGACCGGCAGGGGACTGTTTCAATGCAAAACCTCATCGTGACATATTATTTCAGAAATTATCCTTCTCTTTTCGCAATCGTGCAAGGGTCGGCGCATCCGCGGCACGCAGGAAGGGGTTGGTCGCCCGTTCCACTCCAAGCCGTACCGGCACGGTCGCAAGCCCCCTGCGGCGCAGGTCGGCCACCTGTTGCGCGCGTGCCTGCACGGCCACGTTGTCGGGATCGACATGCAGGGCGAAACGCGCGTTTGACTGCGTGTATTCGTGGCCACAGCATATCAGCGTATCGTCCGGCAGGGTGGCGATGCGCTGAAGGCTTGTAAACATATCCGCAGGCGTGCCCTCAAACAGTCGCCCACAGCCCATGCTGAACAGCGTATCGCCGCAGAACAGGGCGGGACCGGCGGGAAAGTAATACGATACCTCCCCCGATGTATGGCCAGGCGTCGCGATGACCTGCGCCTGCGCCTGCCCCAGCGTGACGACATCGCCGTCCTTCACCGCGACATCAAGGGCGGGCAGACGGCGGGCATCCGCTGCCGCCCCCACGATCCGCGCGCCATAACGCTGGCGCAGGGCAGCGGCGGCGGCGATATGGTCGGCATGGTGATGGGTCAGGAAAATCATGTCCAGCCTGCCGCCCGCCGCGTCAATGGCAGCGACCAGCGGCGCTTCTTCCGCCGGATCTATCATGCCAGCCGCCCCGGTCGCGCCGTCATGCACGAACCACGCATAATTATCCGACAGGATGGGAATCGCCTTGATGGAAAGGTGCCATGTCATGTCTGTCCTCCACGCCTGCGCTACATGATGGGCCCCGGGCCATGGATGATGGTCCCGACCGCCTTGTGTGCTAGTGTGTACCAATGCCATCCAACATGCACATCGCCGCAAGCTTCTATGCGTCCCGCCGGGGGCGGGTGACCGCACGCCTGCTGGCGCAGCGCATGGCTGCCTTCTGGCCTGAAAAGCCGTTCGGGCATACGCTTGGCCTTGGCTATGCCCTGCCCTTCCTCCCGTTATGGGACGGGGCAGAAACCCCGTGCATTTCCGCCCGACTGGACACGCATGTAACGCGCGATGCGCCACCGTGGCATGGACGGGACTGCATCGCCAATGGCACGCACCTGCCGTTTGATGACCTGAAATTCGACCGTATCGTGCTGATCCACGCGCTGGAAGTCAGCGAGGACAAGGGCAGCCTGCTGCGGCAGGTATGGAAGATACTCAAGGATGACGGCAGGCTGCTGCTGGTTGTCCCCAACCGGGCAGGATTGTGGGCGCATGCGGATAACTCCCCCTTCGGGCAGGGCACGCCGTTTTCGCGCCGCCAGATCAGCCGATGGCTGGGGGACGCCTGCTTCCGTGCGGAGCGTCATGAAGATGCGCTGTATATCCCCCCTGCCGGTCCGTGCCCGGCGGCACCCGCGCGCATGATCGAATGGACGGGCCGCAACCTGTTTCCCCGTCTGGGCGGGGTGTGCATGATAGAAGCTGTAAAGGACATCTACGCAGGTATTCCCGCCCGCCCCTTAAGCCTTGTGCCCGCGGGGCTTATGGGGCGGGCGGCGGGTGTCTTTTCCCGGCTTCCCACATCGCGCGCGCCGCCCGGTGATGCGCAGAATACTTGACCAATTTTACCGGAATCTTCATGAACATGGTCCCATGTCGCTGATTCAATCCCTCAAGCTCGTGATCGCCCCGCCGCACCCGGCCGCGCGTCCCTTCCTTCTCGCCTCCGGGGCGGGGGCTGTCATCGGTCGGCTGCTGCCGTTCCGGGCCACGAAATGGCTGGGCACGGCCAGCGGGCTGTTCTTTGGCTTCTGCCTGTATTTCTTCCGTGACCCCGAGCGCGTCACCCCGGCCGAGCCGAACGTGGCCGTCGCCCCGGCGGACGGGCATATCGTCTCGATCGAAAAAGTGGCCCCGCCGCCGGAACTGGAAATGGGCGACACCCCGGTATGGCGCATTGCCACGTTCCTGTCGGTTCTGGACGTGCATGTGAACCGCATGCCGGTCGCGGGCACGGTCACGCGCATTTCCTACCATGCGGGGCAGTTCCTGAACGCCAGCCTCGACAAGGCATCGGAACTCAATGAACGCAACGCCCTGCGCCTGACGCTCAATGACGGGCGGCAGGTTGCGGTGGTGCAGATCGCGGGGCTGATCGCGCGCCGTATCCTGTGTGATGCGGAAGAAGGCATGCAGTATGAAACCGGTGAGCGGTTCGGCCTGATCCGCTTCGGCTCCCGCACCGACCTGTACCTGCCCGCCGATGTGACCCCGCTTGTGGAAGTCGGGCAGACGATGATTGGTGGCGAAACCGTAATGGCGCGGCTCTGACCCGGCATGGCCGCGCCTTCCAACCAGCCTGCACGCCGCATCCGACGGTTGAAGAAACGCCCCCATCCGCGCCCACGCGTGCGGGGGCTTTCATTCAACCGGATGATCCCCAACCTGCTGACGATGCTGGGCCTGTGTGCGGGCCTGACGGGCATGCGATTCGGGCTTGAAGGCCGTTTCGGCAACGCTGCCGCCGCCCTGCTGATCGCCGCGTGCATCGACGGGCTGGACGGGCGCATCGCCCGCCTGCTGCGGGGAACCAGCCGCTTCGGGGCCGAGTTCGACAGCCTGTCCGATTTCCTGTGTTTTGGCGTGGCCCCCGCGTTCGTGCTCTACCTATGGGCGCTGCATGAAGGGGGGCGGTTTGGCTACATCCCGTGCATCATGTTCACGGTGTGCATGGCGCTGCGGCTGGCACGGTTCAACGCCAGTCTGGATGACGACGCCGACAAGCCGAAATACGCCAGCAATTTCTTTACCGGTGTGCCTGCGCCCGCTGGAGCGGGCCTTGCGCTGTTCCCGCTTTTCCTGGGTCTGGAAGCACAGCACCTGCACTGGGACTGGCTGTACAATTTCACCCGTGATCCGCTGCTGCCTGCGCTGACGTTAAGCGGCACGGCGTTCCTGCTGGTTTCCACCCTGCCGGTATGGTCCTTCAAGAACTTCAAGGTCCCATCGCCCATGATCCTGCCCACCATGCTGGGCACGGGGGCCTATGCCGCCATTCTGGTGGCCGAACCATGGGGCGCGCTGGCTGCGGCGGGCATCATCTACATCCTGCTGCTACCGATGAGCCGCATGAGCTTCCACCGCCTGCGCCGTGAAGCCGATGCCCTGCAGGAAAGCGACGAACCGGCACCATCAACGCCAGCCTGAACAGGGCTGCCGCCCTGCGGATACGATAAAACAGACGGGCCGTAAGAAACCGCTATACGGTCCCCGCCTGTTCTCCTGACGTATGCCAGTCCACAAGAGCACGCAGTATTTCAGCAGGCGATGGCGGACAGCCCGGCAGCAGCAGGCTGGTATGGGCATGCCGCGCCACGCCACCCAATACGGCATAATTCGGCGGAAACAGGCCCCCATCCACCGCACAGTCACCCACGGCGGCAAGGCTGCGGGAACCGGGCATGGCCTGCCATGCCTGCTCCACGACCGGAGCCATACTGACCGTAAGACTGCCCGTTACCAGCAGCAGGGCGGCCTGCCGGGGGGTGGGCACAAAACGGATGGCGGCACGTGCCGCGACCAGCGCCCGCGACAGACTGCGCAGTTCCATCGCGCAACCGGTACAGCCCCCCGTTTCCATATGAAAAATATCCAGCGTCACCAGACGTGGCACCGCCACCCCATCGGGGCCGAACAGATGCAGGTATGCCATTTCCGTCCCCCTACAGATCCGCCCCGGCTGCTGACAGGCCGAGGGAGGTCACGATCAGTCCCACATCATCATATGTGGCACCCCGCAGGATGTCAGGCAGCGCCTGTATCCGCGCCAGCGATGGATCGCCACACCACCATGCGGCAATCCGCCCCCCTTCCAGACGGACCGAGTGCCAGACCGGCCCGCTCGGTCCCTCGGCATGGCCTATGCCTTCGCCCGTTCCATCACTGAATGATGGAATGGATGCGGGCATGACGGTTTCATGGGCTGCGGACAGGCGCTGCACGCCCAACCCGATTTCATGCAGGCGGGTGGCAAGCCGGGCGGTAACATCGCCCCTGCCCTCCCCCACATCACCGACCCGATGTGTCCGATAGCCGGGCAGGGAAGGATGTGGTTCGTATTCGATACCGCTGGCCTGCCCCACGCATCCCATGATCCCCCACCGCCGGGCATGATCGGCTGACAGGATGCCAAGATCACGCCCCTGCATCGCAAGCCCGCGCGGACGGCGGAAAAGCCGCCGCAATTCCGCACAGCCGGTCTGTAACGCCCGTATCATTTCCGCTGCCGGGGACAGATCGTGCGGGGGAACCGCCCCGCCCGGCAGCAGCCGGTCAAGCAGCAGGCGGCGGCCATACTGCGCCCGACAGGTCTCACGCACATATTCCAGCAATTCCCCGGCAAGACTGGCGAAACGCACATCCCCCACCCGCTCGGCCGCCTGAATCAGACAGTCCAGATGGGTAGCGATACGTTCCACTTCCCCCAGCACGACGCCCGCAGCACTGAGCCCGTCCATCGCAGTCCCGGTGGCTGCGGCAAGGGCACGGAAAAAAGCCAGTTGATGGGCCATGGTCGCCGTCGCATCAATCCGGGCGGCCAGTTGCGCCGCCTGTGCTGGCGCAAGTCCCCGCATACGCGCGCACAATCCTCGATGGGCATATCCCATGCGGGTCGTAACCTGCGTGATACGTTCCCCCGGCATGCCGAGGCGGAGGTGAAAGGGCGAATCAAAGCCCCCATCTGCCGGTCCATAGCCCAGCACGACACCCCCGGCCTGTTGCAGGGCAATGTCATCGGTAAACTCCACCCCATCCGGCGCGGCAGAAGCAGGCGGTGGACGATCGCGCAGGGGCCATGTAACGGGCCAGCGTCCCTGATCCAGCCAGGGGGCGTCATCATGGCTGCCCATGGCCGCGATTCCCCACAGATCATGGATAATGCGTTCATGCGCCGCTGCCCCGGCCCGCATGGGAGACAGGGCCTGATAACGTCCATCCGTCACCGCCACGCTCGCGATCAGCGACGCTTCCCCATCCATGAACAGGGCATGCACCTGCACGCCATCCGCCCACAACCCCAGTAGCGGCATGGTTGTGCGGGACAGGGCATGGGCCATATCCAACCACCGGTCGGGCGTCAGCACGAAACGTGCGGCACAGGTAGTGCGCCCCCCCGTACGGATCAGGGCTGCTGCATCATCCCCGTTCAAGGCTGGATCATGCCCTGACGCACCACCATGCCCAGTACCACACACCCCATCAGCAGCAGGAAGGGCACCTCCGCCCGCCGGACCGGAACTGACGATCCCTGCCGCGCAAACATGGGCCATAAAGATAGCCCCGCCAGTACGGCAACCCACACGGCATGACCCATTTCCGCCACCAGTACAAGAACCAGCGCCATACCCGGCAGGAATGGTGGCCAGAACAGCATGGTGCCGCGCCTTTCCGCCTCAATCTGTGGTGACGAATCATCGGGAAGCAGGCAGGCCAGTGCAAGCATGCTGGCTGCAAGGGGAATGGAGGATGCCGCGCCCGGCAAGCCAGCGGCCAGCACCGCCCATGCCGTCCAATCCGGCGTAACTGATGCCCTGCCCGGCTGCGGCAGGCAATTCCGCAGCAGGCCGGTCAGCCCCATGAATGTCAGCACCGGCTGTAATACGGGCCATGAAACGGCTGCCTGCGCCAGCACAGGCAGTACCGCGAGGGCATCCACATTCCACCCTGTTCGCCCTGTCCCCGGCCGAAACAGGAAACCACAGGCCATGAGCAGTCCACCCACCAGCAGAACCGCGCCCGCCTGATCCTGCAGCGGCCCCCATGCCGCCTGCAACACGAACAGGCCCCCCTGCGCCATCATCAGTCCACCCAGCACGTTGCGCAGCAGGTGCTGCCCCTGACGATCCAGCCCCCGGATCCCATGAGCCACGGCCAGTCGCAGAATCAATGAAGCCCCGACAAACACCCACAACAGGTCGCACCGCCCGAAAGCAAGGGCCAGCGCCGCATTGCCCGACGTAACGAAAGGCGTCACGGCACCCGACGCATCATGCCGGAAAACATGAATGCACAATGCCAGCGCCGGACATAACGCCATGATCGCGCGTGACAGATCGGGCGCGATCACGCCGCCCACGCCCGCGCATAACCCAAGAAAAAGCACAGCCAGCAGACGCCGCAGGGGCGGTGAAGCACCCGCCCCCAGCAGGGCCGTCGTGGCCAGCGCCATCCATCCGGCCAGCAGGGCGATGTAAAGCCCCGATGTCATGGCTGCCCCCCACCATCACGGAAAAGATCGGCCATGACCCAGTTCAGGCCGGCAGCGACCACCAATGCCTCAATGATGACCGGGATACTGTCTGCCTGCGCGCCCAGCAGCATCATGCCATCCACGGCACAGGCCAGACCCGCGCACAGGGCCACCACCCCGCGTGTCACACACGCTGCCCAGACCCCGCATACAATGGCGGACAGACCGACCAGTCCCATAAGCCGCGCCATCACGTCCGCGGCCCCTTCGGACACGATCACCTGCGCCAGCACCGCAACACATACAAGCCCACCCGCTAGGCGCATACCGCCCCGTCCATCGGGAACGGCGGGGGCATGCCGCATCTGGATGGCCAGCACGCCAACCAGACCGGCGGCAACCAGCGCCAGCGGCACGACCATGCCGCCCTGCCCCCGCATCCAGCATGAAAAGCAGATGCACGCAGCCGTAAGCGCGGCATGCCACAACAGCGCGCCACCACCACCCGCCCCCCCGGAAACAGACAGGATCACAAGCATGCCCAGCAACAGTACCAGCACGTTCAGCCCATCCCCCGCCCGGCGAAAAGCAGTACCCCCGCCATAAGGGCACATAACAGCGCCAGCCCTCCGCGTCGCGCCGCCTGCCGCCTGCCCGATACGATAAAGACCTGCATGGCCGCCACACAGCCACAGGCCACCAGCATATGCAGCATCCACAGCCCCATCGCCGCAGCGATGGACACCACCAGCCATGAGCGGGGCAGAATGTCCGGCTCCATGACACTTTCAGGCCAGACCAGATCACGCGCAAGCATCATCCATACAACCACCAGCAGATCCCGCGCATATTGGGCAACGGCGCGGTCGGGGCCTGCAAGATCCTCCACCATGATGGTAAACGGGCCGGAATCCAGGCCGCTACTCTCCGTCACCCCCACCAGCAGCAGCGCACCGGCAACCAGCGCCAGCGGCACGCGGATGATGTTCATATCCGCCACATGCGCCTGCCGCACCAGACCGGCCAGCGTGCCATCGGGCAGGCACATGCCCAGCACGGCACAGGCAAGCAGCAGCACGGGCTGGATCATGATCCCTCTTACCGCCGTGCGCAGCCCCGCCTGTCCCGGTCGGGCCAGTCCTGCAGCAAGGGATACGACCACCAGCGCCAGAAACCCCATTTCCAGCAGGCCACCGACAGCCAGCAGATCGGACAGGTCCCCGCCGGGCATGCCAAGGGTAAAGGAAGGCACGAGCAGGGCCGCCCCCAGCCCCGCCGCCAGCGCCACCCACGGCGCAACCGCCGTAATCTGCGCCCCGGCAGCCGAACGCACACCCGGCTGCCGCCATGCCCGGCGTAACAGCCGCCAGTAGGATGCAGGGTCCGGCAGGCTGCGTGCGCCATCCATGGTCGCCATCATCCAGCGCAGCAGGCCGATCCATAACGGCACCGTCACCACGACCAGCACCGTATGACAGGCCAGCAGCAGTAGTGACTGCATCCGTGCCAGCAGAACAAGGGAGAGCGTCACCGCCGCCTATCCATGCCACGCAATAAATATCAGCCCACCCATACACAGGGCGAGCATCATCACCGGCCCATAAACTGCACTTTCACGCCACGGTCCCGACAGACGCCGCGTACCCTCGCACACCGTCTGCCGGATGCGCCGCCGCAATCGCGCGTAATCGTACATATACGCCCGCCGCCGTGTCAGCCCCGTCATCATGTCCAGCACGATACGGGCTGGATTACCCGGCCCTGCCTGTGTCAGCGGATCACCAAAGACCATCCATGGCGGCACGGCGGGAGCGCCCTGCTGCCAGCCCGCCACCTGCCGCGCCGGACGGGGGACGGCAAGACGCCGCAATACCGCTACACACCCGCCCCCAGCAGCCACAAGCAGGCATAACCGCCCCGGATGAAGGATGGCGGCCCCATCTGGCGACAGCAGCCCGACCTCCGCCAGAACGGGCCATCCCGATCCATGCGCCGAATGGCCAGCGCCTTCCATCAGTCCCAGCCAGTATTCGGGCCAGATGGAAACCACAATGACCGGCAGCACCGCCAGCACGACCGGCCACATCTCATGCCCGCGCGGATCACTTGCGCCCGCACAGCGCGGCGTACGGGGACGCCCGCACAGCATGACCGCAACCATACGGACAAGGGCGAGCATGCGGACAGCCCACCCCATCCCGAGTGCCAGAAGGGCCAGCAGCAGCGGTATGGTCCCGGCCAGCCCGCCGCCATGCGGCATGGCTGCCAGCAGGCGCAACAGCATCCAGACAACGGAAAAACCGATAAGGGGCGGCAGGCCGCTTTCCGCCAGCAGGCCGATGGCGCACAGCAGCGAAAGACGGGGCATGAGTACGCCCAGCCCCCCCAGACGGAGCAGTACGAGCGGCCCCGCCTCCCGCTCCATAACAGTGACGACCCGCGCCATGAACGCCCATGTCAGCATCATGCCCGCGACCAGCATGAATGTCCGGCTGGCACAGGCCGTCATGGCAGGCAGGTCATCGGCCTGCGCCAGACGCGTAAGACCCGCAATGACAATGACCAGCGCCCCGGTCCCGCCAAGAAGCCCCGCGAGAACCCTGCGCCCGTCGCCTGCGCACAGCGCCCGCCACGAAGCCGTGCCATACAGCAGGCACCCCGCAACGATCAGCATGCCGCCCCAGCGCGTATCCGCCACCATGCCCCCGGCAGGCAGATGCAGCCACAGCGCCATGCCCGCGATCAGGGCCGCCATGTCCATCATGTGAAAAGGACGTATCGCGCGGGCCGCTACACGCGGGGAAAAAGAAAGGCCAAGCAGTCCCCTCGTGCCGATCCAGCACAGGCCGGGCAGCAGGAAGTCCATTCGACCGGCCCATGCCGTCCCCGCCGCAAGAAGCAGCAGGGCAACCCTGTCGGGTGCATGCTGTACCCGCTGTGGTGGGGCATGCGGGCTGTTATCGCACACCCACAGCACCCATCCCGCCCCGATGCACGACGGCACGGGGCCGCCTGTTATCGCAAGTGCCGCCCCGGCGCAGGCGGCAAGGTCATACCGACCACAGGCCATCATCCCCGCCACGGCCAGCGGCACAAGCAGGGCGACCGATCCGGTGCCTGCGAAAAAGCCCGATCCGGGCGCAACCCCACCCGGCAGCGCCACACCCAGACAGACAAGGAGAGCCAGCAGACAGACTGCCGCCCACCCCGCCCGGATGAAGGGGACCATCCCGTCCGCCTGCCGTGACCAGCAGGCCAGAAGGACCGAAGCCAGCCCGACCGGCAGCAGGAGTGCAACAAGCAGAACAGGAATGGTGGCGTCCCCTTGAAACGCCCCGAAACGGGCGGGTCAGATCATGGCCAGCGGCTCCTTGCGGCGCGGCGGCGCGATGGCTTCATCAATCTCCGCCAGATCATCGCGCGTCAAGATGATCTCCTGCGCCGCGATGTTTTCGTGCTGGTGGCGCAGGCTGCCAGCCTTGGGAATGGCCAGTACGTTTTCATCCCGCAGCACCCAGGCCAGCGCGATCTGCGCGGGGGATGCGGGGCCAAGCGATGTTGCATGGCGCTGCGCCACGCGCCTGAGCACCGGCGCACGCAGCAGATCGCCCCCCTGGCCCAGCGGGGAATAGGCCATGGTCACGATCCCGGCCTTGCGGTCGTATTCCAGCAGATCGAATTCCGGGCCACGGTAATCCAGACTGTAAAGCACCTGATTGGCGGCGCACGGCGTGGCGCTATGGACGCTTTTGACTTCGCGCATGGCGTCCGTATCGAAGTTGGACACGCCCCAACTACGGATCATCCCGGCTTCGACCAGATCGTTGAAACCGGCGATGGTCTCCTCCAGCGGTTCGCTCCCTTCCCAATGCAGCAGGTACAGATCCAGACAGTCCGTGCCCAGCCGCTCAAGGGAGGCGGCACAGGCACGCCGCACCCCCTTGCGCGAGGCATTGGACGGCAGGACCTTGCTGACAAGGAAAACCTCGTCCCGCAGGCCACGGATCGCCTCACCCACCAGTTTTTCGGAACGGCCCGAACCATACATTTCCGCCGTGTCCACCACGCGGATACCGGCTTCCACACCCGCGCGGATGCTGCGTATCTCGTCAGCGCGGCGGCTGTCGCTGTCCCCCATGTTCCATGTGCCCATGCCAAGAGCGGGCACCACGCGACCATCGGGGAAAGTAACCGTCTTCATTACAGAACCTGCCTTTCATCACGTCACCCCGCACCATCGGGCCGTGCGGCAGTGACTATTTACGGCGCGTCCAGCCCCTGGACTGCTGTTGCCAGTAGCTCAGATCATGTCCCCCATCGCGCCCCGCGACCCAGCGGCGCCGCGCGGCGGCGACAGCGGTTTCATCATGGCCGTCGAACAGGTCGAACACCCGCTCGAACGGGGAAAGGTCCGTAACCTCCACCCCGTCCAGCAGGAACAGGAACGTGGCCCCGTTGGGCACATCGGCACCATCAGTCAGCCAGATGGGCTGCCAGGGACCATGGCCCAGCGCCTGCGTGCCATGGGGCAGCCATAGCGGGTCGGTCGCCCGCCACAGGCCATCGTCGAGTTCCTGCACCCGTTCGGCCGAGGCGCAGCGGATCACCGCGCGCCGCCGGGCATCGAGCGTGCGGCCCAGCAACGCGGGCAGCACCTCCACCGCCCTTGAACGCGTCAGGTGATAGAAGCCGATCTGCGCCATGGAGTTCCCTGTTCTGTCCTGTCCTGCCACGCGGGGCAGGCATTACCCCTCGTAATACGTGCTGACCAGACGGTCGAGCAGCCGCACGCCAAAGCCGGACGCGCCCTTGGGCGCCTGCGCCGTGCCCTTGGTGGAAAAAGCAACGCCCGCAATGTCCAGATGCGCCCATGGCACGTCGTTTACGAAGCATTCAAGGAACTTGGCCGCCGTGATCGACCCGCCGGGACGCCCGCCGATGTTCTTGAGATCGGCGATGTCCGAGCGCAGCCGTTCCAGATAGACGGCATCCAGCGGCATGCGCCACAGCTTTTCGGCCGTCTTCTCACCTGTTTCGGACAGGTGGGCCGCCAGTTCGTCATTATTGGAGAACAGGCCCGCACGCTCGTTGCCAAGGCTGACCACGATCGCCCCGGTCAGCGTGGCGAGGTCAACCATGAAGCGCGGATTGAAACGCTGCTGGGTGTACCACAGCACATCGGCCAGAACGAGCCGTCCCTCCGCATCGGTGTTCAGGACTTCCACCGTCTGGCCTGCCGCCGTGCGCACCACGTCACCGGGGCGCTGGGCATTGCCCGACAGCATGTTTTCAACCAGCCCCACGACGCCCACGGCGTTGACCTTCGCCTTGCGCCCCGCCAGCGCGGCCATGGTGCCAACCACGGCGGCAGCACCGGCCATGTCGGTTTTCATTTCCTCCATGCCCGCAGCGGGCTTGATGGAGATGCCACCCGAATCAAAGGTCACGCCCTTGCCGACGAAGGCAACCGGGGCATCCGCCTCAGCCCCCCCGTTCCAGCGCATGATGACGGTGCGCGGCGGGGCGTCGCTGCCCTGCGCCACGCCCAGCAGCGCGCCGAAACCCAGCTCCAGCATCGCGTCACGGTCCAGCACCTCGATCTCGACGCCAAGATCGGCCAGCGCGTTGATACGCTGCTCGAATTCGGGCGGACGCAGCATGTTCGCGGGTTCGGACACCAGATCGCGGCACAGATAAATCCCGCGCGCCACGGCGGAAAGGGGCGTCCACGCGGCCTGCGCCGCAGCCGTATCGGCACAGGCGATGGTCAGCGCGGTCAGTTTCGTAGGTTCGCCCGCGCGCGGACGTGTCCGGTACGAATCGAAACGGTAGCTGCCCATCACCGCACCCAGCGCCACATGGGCGGCCAGTGACGGCGCAAGCCCGTCAGCCACGATCACGCCGGTCGATGCCCCGGCGGCGGATGCCAGCGCACTCGCGGCAGTCGCCCCGGCCTGTTCCGCAACAGTCCCGTCCAGTTCATCCGCGCTGCCCAGCCCGACCAGAACAATACGGTCGTAACCCGCACCCGGCGCCAGCACGACGCAGGTCTTTGATGCCTCGAACCCGAATCTGGCGGCCTTCATGGCGCGTTCCAGCGCGCCACCCACGGCGGCGTCGAGCGTGGCGAAAGCGCCCGCAGGTGTCGCGCCGGATACGGCCAGCAGGGCAATGGCGCCACCGGTGGGCGCGGTCGTGTCGGAAAAGGCAATATCGAGCATATGGATCACATGGCTCCGCTACGAGGGTTTGGGACGGACAGGATAAATTTCCGTAACCCCACGGCATCGCCATGACCGGAATATCCGTATCCGAATCCATCAACACCGATAAAGGCATGACGGCGCGGCATGAGTAAGCTAATGCGAACAGCATGAATACACCATCCATCCCAGCATATGAGGACAGATTCCTTCTGGATCTGGCCCTTCGCCTGGCCGATGAGGCCGCCGACCTGATCCGGGAGATCCGTGCACGCGGCTTCGCCACGCAGGTCAAGTCCGACAGTTCCCCCGTGACGGAAGCCGACCACGCGGCGGAAGCCCATATCCTCAAGGGGCTTCGCGCCCATGCCCCCGCCATCCCCGTGGTGGCGGAAGAGGAAATGGCCGCTGGCATCCGCACCGATACCGGCAGCGAGTTCTGGCTGGTCGACCCGCTGGATGGCACGCGTGAATTCGCGGCGGGACGGGATGATTTCACCGTCAATATCGCGCTGGTGCGTGATGGTCGCCCGGTCATCGGCGCGGTGGCGCTGCCGGCCTATCACCAGCTTTATGGCGCGGGTGCCGGACGTGGGGCCTTCCGCATCGATGCGAACGGGGAACAGGCCATTCACGTCCGCACGCCCCCTGCCGAGGGACTGACCGTGCTGGCGTCGCGCCATTATGCGGATGATCCACGGCTGAAGGACTTTCTGGGCGGCCATACCATCGCGCATCTGGGCAATATCGGTTCGGCGGCCAAGTTCATCCGCGTGGCGGAAGGCATCGCCGACCTGTACCCCCGTCTTGGCACCACCATGGAGTGGGACACCGCCGCGCCACAGGCGATCGTGGAAGCGGCCGGGGGCAGCGTAACCACGCCCGATGGCGCGACTCTGGCCTATGGCAAGCCCGGCTGGCGCAATCCACATTTCATCTGTCGTGGCGCACGGTAGTCGCGCCGTATCGATGGATACACGACTGCTGCATAATGACCCGCAGGGCATTGAGGCCGCCGCCACCATCCTGCGCGCGGGCGGTCTTGTCGCCTTCGGGACGGAAACGGTCTACGGGCTGGGCGCGGATGCGCGCAACGACCGGGCCGTGGCCGCAATTTACACCGCCAAGGGCCGACCCGGCATCAACCCGCTGATAAGCCATTTCGTCAGCGCCGATGCCGCATTTGAACAGGTGGTCGCCAGCCCGCTTGCCCGCAGGCTGGCCACACGGTTCTGGCCCGGACCGCTGACGCTTGTCCTGCCCCGTGCGGAAGGATGCGCCATTTCCACCATCGCGACCGCCGGACTGCCAACGGCAGGCGTGCGCGTGCCCGCCGGGGCGACCACACAGGCCCTGCTGGCGGCATGCGGCTTTCCCGTTGTCGCCCCTTCGGCCAATCCATCGGGCCGGGTCAGCCCATCCGATGCGCAGCATGTGCTGGCGGGGCTGGATGGTCGGATTGACGCCGTGCTGGATTGCGGACCGTGCCGGGTGGGAGTGGAAAGCACCATTGTCGACCTGAGCGGGGAGCGCCCCGTCCTGTTGCGCCCAGGTGGCATCACGCTTGAGGCGCTGGAAGACGCCTGCGGCGCGCCACTTGTCACCCCTGCGGGCAGCAATGACATCAATCCCTCCGCCCCCGGGCAGCTTTCGTCGCATTATGCGCCGGGCCTGCCGGTGCGGCTGGATGCCGATACGGTTGCCGGTGACGAGGCGCTGCTGGCATTCGGCAGCGAACTGCCGGGCAGCCCGCTGGTGTGGAATCTGAGCAGAACCGCCGATTTGCATGAAGCGGCGGCACGCCTCTTCGCGGGGCTGCGGTTTCTTGATATGGAGGGACGCCGCCGTGGGCTGGTCAGGATTGCGGTGCAGCATGTACCCGGACATGGTCTGGGCCGTGCCATCCGTGACCGGCTGATCCGTGCTGCCAGTCCGCGTCCGTAATGGTTTTTAACCGCATGATCCGACCCCGGTGCCCGAAATGAGCGACACATTCGATCCCAAGGAACTGAAAATCCTTTCGGATATCCTTGCACTTGTGCTGGAGGAACATGCAGGTCAGTCGGAAAACGCACTGGCCGCCATCCGGGCACGGGCAAAGAAGAATCAGGTTACGGGCGGCGCACTGAAGAACCTTTTTTCAGCCATTGCCCCCAACCCGCCGCCCAAGGCCCCGCCCAAGCCGCGCGCGCCCCGCGCCACAAAAACCGGCACGGCGGCGGCAAAGGAAATACAGGAGTCGCACGCGCGCATTTCCAAGCTGACGGACAGCATCCGCAAGCTGGATCTGGAACTGCGCGACGCGCGCGCCCACAACGCCGCCCTGCGTTCGGAACTGTACCAGACGCAGCAGGCACGGGCCGAAACGCAGGCCGCCCTGTCCATCGTGCAGACCCGTCAGGCCCCGCGCCGGTCGGGTGGGCTGGTGGTTGCGGTGGCCGTGGGCGTGCTGACCGGCTTTGCCCTGACGGAAATGTGGCACACCCTTGTATCGAGCAGCCCCGCGCAGGCCAGCGCCGCCTACCCCCCGGTCCACCATGACGGGGTGGAGAACGGGCAGGCCTTTCTCATGCCGCTCTCCCATCCCCTCTATTCCGGAAGCATGTTGTCATGACCGCATCTCCCTCCCCCGCACTGGCACGTCATGACCTGATCGCCCGCTTCAGCGAAATACTGGGGCCTGCGGGCGTGCTGACGGATACGACGGATATCGCCCCCTTCTGCACCGACTGGCGCAGCCTGTACCATGGCCGCGCGCTGGCCGTGCTGCGCCCCGCCAGCACGGACGAACTGGCCGCCATCGTACGTCTATGTGTGGCGCATGATGTTCCCATGGTGCCGCAGGGCGGCAATACCAGCATGGTGGGCGGTGCAACGCCTGATGATACGGGGCGCGAGGTTGTCATCTGCCTGTCGCGCATGAACCGTATCCGCGGCATCGACCCGCGCGACCTGACCATGGAAATCGAAGCCGGGGTCACGCTGAAAGCGGCACAGGACGCCGCATGGGAAGCCGGTTTCATGCTGCCGCTGTCCATTTCATCCGAAGGGTCGGCCCAGATCGGCGGCGTGCTGGCCACCAATGCCGGGGGCAACAACACGCTGCGCTACGGCAATGCACGCGAACTGACGCTGGGGCTGGAAGCGGTCATGCCCGATGGCAGCGTATTCAACGGGCTGCGCCGCCTGCGCAAGGACAATACCGGCTATGCCCTGCGGCAGTTGCTGGTGGGATCGGAAGGGACGCTGGGATTCATTACCACCGCCATCCTGCAGCTTCATCCCCAGCCGCGCGAAATCGACGCCGCCCTGTGTGCGGTGGAAGACGCCAGCGCCGCGCTGGACCTGCTGGGGCTGCTGCGTTCGCGCGATCCGTCACTGCTGCAGGCGTTCGAGTTCATGTCGGGCACCGGCATGGAACTGGTTACAGACCTTATCCCCGGCGCAGGCCTGCCGCTGGAGGAAACCGCCCCGGCCTATGTACTGCTTGAACTTGCCACCCCCCGCCCCGATGCCGACCTGCGTGAGTTCACGGAATCCGTTCTGGGGGAAGCGCTGGAAGAAGGCATCATTACCGATGCCGTCATAGCCGAGAGCGAAAGCCAGCGCGCCGGGCTGTGGAAACTGCGCGAGGAACATGCCGAAGCCCAGCGCCGCGCGGGCGCCAGCGTCAAGAACGACGTCTCGGTTCCCGTAACCCATGTGCCCGAACTGATTACACGCGCCACCAGCGCGTGCGAGGCGCTGATACCCGGCATCCGCCCCGCCCCGTTCGGCCACATGGGCGATGGCAACATCCACTTCAACCTTGTCCAGCCCGAAGGCATGGCACCGGAAGCCTTCCTTGCGCGCAGCCACGACATCATGGATACGGTGTCCGCGATCGTGAAGGAACTGGATGGTTCCTTCTCCGCCGAGCATGGGGTGGGCCAGCTCAAGCCCTACATGATGCCGTCGTGGCGCGGGGGCGCGGAACTGACGGCCATGCGCCATATCAAGACAGCGCTTGATCCCCGCAACCTGATGAATCCCGGCAAGGTCCTGCCCCCCGCCACGCAGGGGGCCTGACGGAACGGCCCGCGCGACCGCGCGTAACAGACTGTTCCCACACCCATGCCGCAGGGGATCACCCCTTTTGCCCCGGCGGGAACGGGGCTAGACAGGGGCATGCCTGTCGCCCGCCCCGTTCCCGACCGCCTTGCGCTGCGCCTGTCGATTCTGGACCGCTACGTACTGCGTCAGCTCCTGCTGGCGCTGGTGGCCAGCACGGGCGCGCTGGCGGTGCTGATCTGGCTGACGCAGTCGCTGCATTTCGTATCGCTGGTGGTGGGGCGCGGGCTTTCGCTGCGCGTGTTCCTTGAACTGACCAGCCTGCTTATTCCGTCCTTCGTCGCGGTCATCCTGCCGATCACGACCTTCGTGGTGGTGCAGTTCATCTACCAGCGCCTGGGCACCGACCGGGAACTGACCGTCATGCAGGCGGCGGGGCTGTCCCCCGTCATGATGGCGCGGCCGGGACTGCTGTGCGCCAGCATTGCCACGGGGCTGTGCCTGATCCTGAACATATGGATCGTGCCGGTTTCGTACCATGCCTTCCGCCAGTACGAATTCCAGATACGCAACCGCATGGCCGCCTTCCTGATACAGGATGGGGTATTCACGCAGGTATCGGACAACATGACCGTCTATATACGCGCACGCGACAAGGACGGCACGCTGCATGGCATCATGGTGGAAGATGACCGCACGCCGGGAGCGGAAGCGACGATCCTTGCGGAAGACGGCAACCTGCTCGTCACCGGCGATCAGCCCCGCGTGGTGCTGTTCAACGGATCAAGGCAGGAAATCGACAGCCATACCGGGCGGCTGAACGTGCTGACCTTCGCGCGCAACACCATAGACCTGTCCAGTCCGCACGGGTCGCATACGCGCCAGCCGGACGCCAATGAACTTTCGATTGCGGAACTACTTCATCCCGACATGCGCCTGTATTCCCGACGTGACGAAAGCAAGATGTTCATCGAAGCCTGGCGCAGGCTCAGCACGCCGTTCTGCGCCTTTTCCTTCGCCATGATCGGGCTGGTGGGCGCCATGGGCGGCAATTATTCCCGGCAGGCCAGCATCCTGCGCCCTGTGCTGGCCATCCTCGGGGTCGTGGCGGTGCAGGCGCTGACGCTGCTGGTGCAGAACCTCGCCTCGCGCAACCTGCAGCTCATGCCGCTCATGTGGATCTGCACGCTGGGTCCGGGGCTGGTCTGCGCGGCCATCCTGTTCGTGCCGGAATTCCGTTCGGACCGCCCGACTGCCCGGGCCGTGCGTGGCCCGCGCGCATGAAACCCGCCTTCACCCTCTCGTTCTATATCGCGCGGCAGTTCACTTTCGCCACGCTCGCGGTGATCGCCTTCCTGACCGCGCTGATAACGATGTTCGATTTCATCGACCTGCTGCGCCGGGTTTCGACGCGACCCAACGTGCCCACGTCGCTGGTCAGTGAGATCGCCTTCCTGCATGTGCCTTTCGCCTGCCTTGAAATCCTGCCCTTCGGCGTGCTGCTGGGCGGGATCATCTGCTTCTGGCGGCTGGCGCGCACATCGGAACTGGTCGTGGCGCGGGCGGCGGGGATTTCGGCATGGCAGTTCCTGGCGGGGCCCGTCATCTGCGCGGTCCTGATCGGGGCGACGGCCACCACCTGCATCTCGCCCCTGTCATCCGTCATGTACCGGCGGGCGGAAGCGCTGGACCGGCAGTACCTGCGCGACAATAACGGCAAGTCCCTGAACCTGAGCGGTGGCACGCTATGGCTGCGCCAGGGCGATAACGGGCTGGTGGACCATGGCGTGGACATCATTCACGCCCGACGCGTCAAGCTGCACGGCGGCGTGCTGCACCTTGGCGGCGTCACGGTCTTTCGCATGGGGCCTGATGACAGCCTGCTGACCCGGCTGGAGGCCGAAAGCGGCTATCTGGGCCGCGGCCGGTGGATACTGGATTCCACGCGCCAGCTCCGCCCCGATGAAATGCCGCAGGACATGGGCCACATGACGCTGCCCGCCGACCTGACGCTGGCGGGGGTTGAGGAAAGCTTTGCCTCGCCTGATACACTGTCCGTCTGGGCGCTGCCGGGTTTCATCCGCCAGCTTGAGCGTTCGGGCTTTTCCACCATCCGCCACCGGCTGCATTTCCAGACCCTGCTGACGCTGCCCGTACTGTCGGGTACCATGGCGCTGGTCGCGGCGGGATTTTCCATGCGGCCCGCGCGGCGCGGCGGGGTCGTGCGCATGATAAGCTTTGGCGTGGCGGCCGGTTTCGCGCTGTTCGCCATATCCAAGATCGCGGCGCAGTTTGGTGAAACGGGCGCACTTCCCCCCCTTCTCGCCGCCTGGGCACCAACGGGGGCGGGGCTTTGTCTTGCGGTCACGCTACTTCTTCATCTAGAGGACGGTTAATGTCCCGTCCCGCCCCTTCCCCGCGCGCGCCGTTTACCCGGCGGCCCATCGCCGCCATGCGGCGGTTCCCGCGCGGGTTTTTGCTTGCGGCGACGATGCTGGGCGGGATCGTATCCGGGCTGGCCACGGGCAACCCGGCCCGTGCGGACGCGCCCAAGCGCACCCAGCCCATCCATGCCCCCAAAAGCCAGCCACAGGCCCCGGTCAGTTTTTCCGGCACGGTATCCAATAGCGACCCGATGACCTTTCAGGCCGATCATGTGTCGTATGACAGCCGCAACGGCATCGCCACATGGACCGGCAATGTCCAGATCTGGCAGAACGATCAGATCATGCGGGCGGACAAGGTCATATATGACCGCAATACCGGCGTGGCCTCCGCACGCGGCAACGTGGCGATGGTCGAGCCGGACGGAACCGTGCTGTTCACCGATTACGCGGAACTGAGCAACGGCATGCGCGACGGGATCATGACGCGCATGTATGCCCAGATGTTCGATAACGCCCGGCTGGCGGCCAACGGGGTGCGCCGCACCGGCGGCAAGCTCAGCGACCTGACCCGCGTGGTCTATACCGCATGCGAAGTGTGCGCCCGCCATCCCGAACGCGCGCCGTTCTGGCAGCTACGCGCTTATGACGCCACGCATGACATGCAGCACAAGCGGCTGGAATTCCGCGATGCGTTTGTCGATTTCTTCGGCGTGCCGGTGTTCTACCTGCCCACCTTCTCCATGACCGATCCGTCCGTCCGGCGGCAGAGCGGCTTCCTGACACCGGGATTCACGCCGCATAACCGCTACCTGGGCACGTATGTCACCATTCCCTATTACTGGGTGCTGGACAAACAGTCGGACATCACGCTGGAAGGGCTGTTCTCCACCCGCACGGGGCCTGAACTCAGTTCGGTCTACCGCCGCTATTTCCGCAATGCGCGCGTCAACATCAATGCCGGCATCGCCTATGACACGCATCACGACATTGATTACGTCAACACCTTCGGCCAGACGGTCGACAGCAACGACAACCATGGCGTGCAGGGCTACTTCTTCGGCAGTGGACAGGTATCCATCAACAAGACATGGCGCGCGGGGGCGAACATCCGCTGGGCCAGTTCGCCCAACTACATGCGCGACTACCGCGTAAGCGGCTACGGGCAGGATACGCTCAATTCCAATGTCTATCTTGAAGGCTTCGGCACCGGATCGTATTCCCGCATCGACGCCGAAGGCTATCAGGGCCTGAATCAGGGCATCATCCACAATCAGGACCTGCCATGGGTCCTGCCGCGCTACACCTACAGCTATTTTGGCAGGCCGGACGCATGGGGCGGGCGGTTCAGCCTCGATACGACCGATTTTTATGTCTATCGTGACAATGGCACGTCGGATCAGCGCGGGCAGCTTTCGCTTAACTGGGACCGGCCCTTCCACAACTCGCTGGGGCAGATCTGGAACCTGACGCTGCATGTGGAATCCGCGATCCACCGCGCCACGTCGCTTTACCAGCAGCCCAATTACGCCGCCGCCACCCGCGCGCAGGTCGAAGGACAGGTACTGCCCACGGTCGGGCTGAAAATGAACTGGCCCTTCCTGCGCAGTTTCAACCATAATACCGGCACCCAGATACTGGAGCCGATCGTGCAGATCCTTGCCGCGCCCAATACGGGGAACAGTTCTTCGCGCAATATTCCCAACGAGGACAGCCTGACCTACGAATTCACGGATTCGACCCTGTTCTCCATCAACCGCTATCCGGGCACCGACCGGCTGGACGGGGGGCTGCGCGCCAATATCGGGCTGCACAACAACTGGACATGGAATGGCCACCAGATCGACATGCTGATTGGCGAAAGCTTTCAGGAACATGTCGAACATGACCGCATTCCCTATTCCGGCCTGAGCCATCACCTGTCGGATCTGGTGATGGGCACGCATGTCGTGCCCAACCAGTTTTTCGATTTCGACGGCAAGATGCGGCTTGATCCATACGCCGGGAAGGTGGATTTCGCCGATGCGCTGGGCAGCACGGGTTTCCGCCATTTCCGCGTGACGGGTGGCTATCTGTATGAACCGGTGACGTCCTATTACTATTATGCCCAGCGGTCCTACGCCAACACGCCGCCTGCCGTTTATTACACACCGGTCAGCGAACTGACGGTGGGCGCGGCCTCGAACTGGCAGAACTGGCATCTGGCCGCCTATCTGCGCCGCAGCCTGTCGCGCAAGGAAAGCGTGTCGGTGGGTGGGGACGCCGGGTTCCAGAATGACTGCTTCGGGCTGGATGTCATGTATCTCAAGCAGTACACCACCATTGGTGGCCAACAGAGCAATTCGACCGTAATGTTCTCCCTTACGTTCAAAACCATCGGTACATTTGGTATGAATGGCTGACCTGATGCGTGAAAGACCGAGCCGGATGTCCTTCTTCCCCGCCACCCGTGGCGCCGTACCCTCCCCCGCACCGCGACGCAGGCGTGCAGGCCGCGCGCTGACCGCCGGCCTGCTGGCCTGTCTGGCGCTGGCCGGGCATGAACAGGCCGCGGCAGCACGCAGCGCCCGCTCCATCGCGCAGCAGGCACAGGCGGCGGAAGAACAGGACGCCATCATCGCCACCGTCAACGGATCGGTCCTGACCAAGCGTGACGTCGATACGCGCGGGCGGCTGTTCGCACTTTCCTCCGGCCTTGATGTCAGCGATGACGTGATGGAGCGCCTGCGCCCGCAGATCGTGCGGCAGTTGATTGACGAACGGCTGCGCATGCAGGAAATGCTCGACCGCCACATCAACGTGCCCATCAAGCAGATTGCCGACGCCATCGCCGGGATCGAGCAGCGCAACGGCATGCCGGAAAATGCGCTGCGCAACAAACTGGCGGAAGATGGCGTCTCGCTGACGACACTGATTGACCAGATCCGCGTGCAGCTCGGCTGGTCGCAGGTGCTGCGACAGGAAACGGGCGAACGTGGCCGCATCACCGCAGCCGAGATCGAACAGCGGACCGAGGCGCTGAAGCGTGAGGACGGCAAGCCGGAATACATGATCAGCGAGATATTCATTCCCGTTGACGATCCACGCCACACCGAAAACGAACTGAAATTCACCGAAACCATCATTCAGGAACTGCGTGAAGGCGCGCCGTTCCCCATCGTCGCCGCCCAGTTTTCGCAGGGGCAGAGCGCGCTGGAAGGCGGCATGATGGGCTGGACGCAGGAAGACGGGCTGGACCCGCAGGTCGTGGCCGTGGCACGCCAGATGCCCGATGGCGCGATTTCCAACGCCATCCGCGTGGCGGGCGGCTACGTCATCGCCACCATTGCCGAACGCCGCACGGTGGGTCACCAGATGGCGACAATCCTGTCCATGCGTCAGGCTTTCTTCCCCTTCGAAAGCCCGCTTGACCCGGAAAACCCGACAGACCAGCAGAAAAGCATGCTGGATTCGGCCAACGCCTTTGTGGCCAACGCCAAGAACTGCGATCAGGTGGAAGCCCAGAACAAGAAGCTGGGTGAAAAGCATCCTTCCGATCCGGGGGAACTGCTGCTCAACCGCCTCAATCCACGCATGCGTGAAGTGCTTGAGCCCCTGCCCGTCGGCCAGCCCAGCCAGCCGCTGGTGTCGGAAGATGGCATCGCCGTGCTGATGGTATGCAAACGTGAGGAACGCAACATCGCCATCCAGACCCCCAGCGAAATCGCCGACCACCTGCTGAACGAACGTGTGGAACAGACATCACGCCAGCTCAATCGTGACCTCCAGCGCCGCGCGATCATCGATATGCGCTCCAAGTCCTGAACGCGGACATGACTGTATCGGAAGGGCTGAAGGGCCTTGAGCCGCTGCGCCAGACGATCGCGCGGCACGGACTGGATGCACGCAAGGCGCTGGGCCAGCACTTTCTGCTGGACCCGGCCATTACGGCGCGGATCACGTCCCTGGCGGGGGATCTGGCGGGACAGCATATCGTTGAGGTGGGACCCGGCCCCGGTGGCCTGACCCGCGCGCTGCTGGACTCGGATGCCGCCACCATTACGGCGGTGGAAGTCGATACCCGCGCCGTGGCAATCATTACGGAACTGGCGGCCCTTATGCCGGACCGCCTGCAGGTGGTCGAAGCCGACGCCATGCGCCGTGACCTGACCACGCTATGCCCCGCGCCACGCCAGATCATTGCCAACCTGCCCTATAATGTCGGCACGCCGCTTCTGGTTGGCTGGCTGCGGCAGGCCAGCGCATGGTCGCGCCTGACGCTCATGTTCCAGCAGGAAGTGGCGGAGCGCATCTGCGCAACCCCCGGTTCCGACCATTACGGGCGGCTGGGCGTTCTGGCGCAATGGACCTGCCGTTGCGGGATGCTTATGCATATCCCGCCCGGTGCGTTTTCACCGCCACCCAAGGTCCATTCCGCCGTAGTGGGCCTGATCCCCCATGCACAGCAGCCTGACGCCACCCTGTTCCGCGCGATGGAACAGATTACGGCGGCGGCCTTTGGCCAGCGGCGCAAGATGCTGCGCGGGGCGCTGAAATCAGTCGGGGGCGAAGCCCTGCTGACTGAAGCAGGCATTGATGGCAGCCGCCGGGCGGAAACACTGGATATTACGGAATTTGATAGGCTGGCGCGCCTTCATGCCCGCAGGACTGCCGCCCCGGCATAGGATACCGGCTCCATTACGGGGCAGGAAACCTGCTGCTCCACCGGTTCGTGACCCAGCATGTAATCCCGCGCCAGAGGCACGGCATCAATCTCCCGCGTTAGCTGCAACTGGAAATTGAGATGCCCCTGCACGCGGAAGGCGAGTTCGGATACGCACAGGTAGAATTCGAACATCCGGCAGAACCGTTCATCATACATCTGTGCAATGGCGGCACGCTGCGCGGCGAAACGGCTGCGCCAGTGGGCGATGGTGCGGGCATAATGCAGCCGCCATATCTCACAATCCGTCAGCCATAGCCCCGCGCGTTCAACCGCCCCGACCGCCTCGCTTACCGCAGGGGAATACCCGCCGGGGAAAATGTAGCGATCTATCCATGGGTTGGTCACATTTGGCCCCTCCACCCGCCCGATGGAATGCAGCACCATCACACCACGGGGTTTGAGGGCCTGGCGCATGGTGGAAAAAAATGAACCATAATGCGCGACGCCGACATGCTCGAACATGCCGATGGAAATGATGCGGTCGTACTGACGCCTGACCGCACGATAATCCAGCAGTTCAAAACGCACCCGGTCATCCAGCCCGGCCTCACGCGCGCGGCGGCGTGCAATGTGCAACTGTTCCACCGACAGGGTGATGCCCGTCACCTGCGCGCCATAGTCACGCCCCAGCGTAAGCGCCATTCCACCCCAGCCGCAGCCCACATCCAGTACGCTCATGCCCGGTCGTGTCAGGTGCAGCTTGGCTGCAAGGTGGTGTTTCTTGGCGGCCTGCGCCTGTGCCAGCGTTTCATAGCCGGTGGGAAAATAGCCACAGGAATACTGCATGTCCTCATCAAGGAACAATCGGTACAGCCTGCTGTCCAGATCATAATGGTGGGCGACGTTACGCCGCGCGCGCCGCAGGGTGTTGTTCTGCAGCCATTTGCGCGCCATGTAGCGCAGCGAGGAGAAAAAACGTTCTCCCGCCGGGCTGCGCCGCATCACGTTGAGCATGAGCACATGCAGCAGTTCGTACAGCGAACAGTCCACCGGACGCAGGTGACCGGCCATATAGGCTTCCCCAACCTTCAGCGCGGGGTCCAGCAGCAGGGCGCGGCAGGTAGCGGGATCGGCAATCCACATGGCTGCATGGGGGCCGGGCTGACCCGTATAGACCCGCCTGTCGCCACCGGGATAATACACATCCAGCCGCCCAACCGTGATGAAATGCGCAAAGGCCCGGTCCAGCAATACAGACGCCATCGGCTTTCTCCCCGCCTGTCCGTACGGGCGGACCGCACACGTCCCGAAAACGACAAAAGCCCGGAAGAGTTTCCTCTTCCGGGCTTTCGCAACCAGATCCGACACCCCTTGCAGGGCGCCGGAACGGATCAGTTATTCAGCCGGCGCTTCCTCAACGGCGGTTTCTTCCGAAACCCCGCCTTCGGTCAGCGTGTCTTCTTCGACCAGTGCCGGTTCGTCGTCGCGCTCGACGCCGATTTCCTCACCGCGTGCCTGACGTTCCGCTTCTTCTTCGGAACGCGCGACGTTCACGGTCACCTGCATCGCCACTTCCGGGTGCAGGGCGACGCGCACGTCATACAGGCCAAGCTGCTTGATCGGCTCGGGCAGGATCACCTGGTTACGGGTGATGGTCAGACCAGCCTTCGTCGCGGCTTCTGCGATGTCACGGGTGGTGACGGAGCCATACAGGCTGCCGCTGTCGCCAGCCTGACGGATCAGGATGACGGACAGGCCGTGCATACGCTCGGACAGGCGCTCGGCCTCCTCGCGGTTCTTGAGGTTCTGCGCCTCAAGCTGCACGCGCTCACGCTCGAAACGCTCGCGGTTATGTGCGTTGGCGCGGATCGCCTTGCCCTGGGGCAGGAGGAAGTTACGGGCATAGCCCGGCTTCACCGTTACGATCTCGCCCATCTGGCCCAGCTTCTCGACGCGCTGGAGCAGAATGAGTTCTACTGCGGACATGTTCCTGCCTCCCTCAGCTTACAATGTAGGGCAGCAACGCCAGGAAACGCGCACGCTTGATGGCCTGGGCCAGCTCACGCTGCTTCTTGGCGGATACGGCCGTGATACGGCTGGGAACGATCTTGCCACGCTCGGACAGGAAGCGGCTCAGCAGACGCACGTCCTTGTAGTCGATCTTCGGCGCGTTCGGGCCGGAGAACGGGCAGGACTTGCGACGACGGTAGAACGGACGGCGCGCACCAACCGCAACGCGGCGGGCGGCGGGATTGATCTCGGTAGATTCGGACATCAGCTCTTACTCCGCTTCAGCGCTGGCGCTGGCGCGCTGCTGCTCTTCACGCTCGTTACGGGCGCGGAACTCTTCGCGGTCATCGAAATTGCGGCGCGGACGCCCGCTTTCGAACCGGCCTGCGGGCTTGGGCCCACGGAAGCCACGCTCACGCTCATCGCCCTTGCGCGACAGGATGACGGAGGGAGCTTCGTCAATCTCGTCCACACGCAGGGTGAGCACGCGCAGGACGTCCTCGTTCAGGCCGAGCTGACGCTCGATTTCCTTGATGGCGGCAGGAGACGCGTCAAGACCCAGAAGCATGTAATGCCCCTTGCGGTTCTTCTTGATACGGTAAGCCAGCGTACGCAGGCCCCAGTATTCACGCTTCTTTACGGAACCGGATTCCGCTTCTGCCTGGGTCGCGATGCCATCAGCAATGGCTTCGACCTGCTGCTGCGACACGTCATTACGTGCGATCAGCACGATTTCATACAACGGCATTGGTACTCCCTTCGGATCACTTCAACCCCGCATGGACGGACACGGTCCGCCATTTCGCCCCGAGGGGCACGGGTATAGCCGGACGCGATGCCACGCATCCGGCAGGGAAGGAGCGGTTTGAAACACAAACCCCGCCAATAAACAAGGGAAAAGTGCGCCCGCCCCGTCAGGCCACGCGCAGCCGCCGGGGCAGCGGCAGGCCCAGCGCATCGGGAATGTCCCATATTTCGCGCACGGTCCTGACCTTGAGGAACCCCGCGCGAAGATAATTGGGCAGTGCGCGCGGATGATCGGCCGAACACGTATTGACCCGGACCGCAGCCGGATGCGCCTGCCATGCGCGCGCGATCATCTGGTGCAGGAAAATCCGCCCGACCCCGCGCCCTATCCATGCAGGCAGCAGGCCGAAATAGGCGATGTTCACATCGGGGCTGTAGCGGGCGTCCAGTTCGCAAAAACCGGCAACCCTGTCGCCCTCATACAGCACATGCACGCCAATACCCGGATCGGCCAGCAGGTTCGCAAGCTGCGCATCCGACATGAGGCGACGCAGCCACCAGCAGTAATCGCGACCCACCGCGTCGTACATTTCGCGGTACCACCCCACGGTGGGATGCGTGACCGGACGGATCGTATAGCCATCCGGCAGGGCTGGCGGCGATCCCGGCGGCTGCCTGTCCATGCACAGGAAGGTTACATCCACACCGATCCGCGTTCCATCGCCGCCCGGTTCATCACGGGCGGCAGGACATGGAACCTCAGTTATCATCAAGGAAGGACCGCAGCTTGCGGCTGCGGCTGGGGTGCTTGAGCTTGCGCAGCGCCTTCGCCTCGATCTGGCGGATACGTTCACGGGTCACGTTGAACTGCTGGCCGACTTCCTCAAGCGTATGGTCGGTGTTCATGCCGATGCCGAAACGCATGCGCAGCACACGTTCCTCACGCGGGGTGAGCGAGGACAGCACCCGCGTCGTGGCTTCGCGCAGGTTGGTCTGGATCGCGGCGTCAAGCGGGATGACCGCCGTCTTGTCCTCGATGAAGTCACCAAGATGGCTGTCTTCCTCATCCCCGATCGGGGTTTCGAGGGAAATCGGCTCCTTGGCGATCTTGAGGACCTTGCGCACCTTTTCCAGCGGCATGCCCAGCTTTTCAGCCAGTTCTTCCGGCGCCGGCTCGCGCCCGATCTCATGCAGCATCTGGCGCGAGGTACGGACCAGCTTGTTGATCGTCTCGATCATATGGACTGGGATACGGATGGTCCGCGCCTGATCCGCGATCGAACGCGTGATCGCCTGCCTGATCCACCATGTTGCATAGGTGGAGAACTTGTAGCCACGACGGTATTCGAATTTGTCCACCGCCTTCATCAGGCCGATATTGCCTTCCTGAATCAGGTCAAGGAACTGAAGACCGCGATTGGTGTATTTCTTGGCGATCGAGATCACCAGCCGCAGGTTGGCCTCGATCATTTCCTTCTTGGCGCGCGCCGAATCCCGCTCCCCGCGCGACACGGTGGCGTAGACGCGACGGAACTCACCCACCGGCAGGCCGGTTTCCTGTGTCAGTTCGGCCACCTGGTTACGCAGGCGGACCACCGTCTCGCCATGCTTGGCGATGAAGTTCTTCCACGACTTGCCCGGCAGGGCGGACGCCATGTCCATCCAGCCGGGGTCCAGTTCGCGGCCACGATATTTCAGCAGGAAGTCATCGCGCGATACGCGGGTGCTTTCAGCCAGACGCAGCATGCGCCCTTCCAGACCGTTGAGGCGCTGGAAGATTTCCTTGAGGTGTTCGACCAGCACCTCGATCCGCGCATTGTGCAGGTGGACCTGCTGCACCTTGCCCACCAGTTCCATACGAAGCTGTTCGTAGCGGCTTTCGTCCTCGGCGGAGATTTCGCTACCACCTGTGAATTTTTCCAGCCGTTCGGCCTGCACCTTGTGCAGGGCTTCGTACAGCGCCTCGATTTCCTTGAACTGCTCAAGGATTTCGGGCTTCAGCTTTTCTTCCAGCGCGGACAGCGACAGGCCGGCACCTTCGCCCTCACCTTCGCCCTCGGTTTCCTCGGCCTCGTCGTTCTCGCTGCCTTCGTTTTCGGCAAAGGCGTCCTCGCCTTCGGCGGACTCGGCGGGATCGTTGCCGCCGGACTGCATGGCTTCAAGGTCCACGATGTCGCGCAGCAGCATCTCACCGGCCTTGAGCCGTTCATGCCACGAAATGATGGCGCGGAAGGTCAGCGGGCTTTCGCACAGCCCGCCGATCATTTCGTCACGACCGGCCTCGATGCGCTTGGCGATCGCGATTTCGCCTTCACGCGACAGCAGTTCGACCGAACCCATTTCACGCAGGTACATGCGCACGGGATCGTCCGTGCGGCCAAGGCTTTCGGTATCGACGTTGCCGGCAGCGGTTTCCCCGCTTTCGCTTTCCTCTTCCTCGGCGGTGTCGTCGCTCTTGGTTTCGGCGGGGGCGGCGGCTTCACTCTCGTCGCTGTCGTTGTCTTCGTTCTCGACAACCTGCATGCCCATTTCCGACAGGGCAGCCATCACGTCCTCGATCTGTTCGGAGGACATCTGATCCTGCGGCAGGACGGCGTTCAGTTCATCAAACGTGATGTAACCGCGTTCCTTGCCGCGGGCGATCAGTTTCTTGACGGCGCCGGACCGGGTGTCCAGCAGGGTCGTATCGTTGTCCTGATCCCCCGAAGCCGTGTCCGTACCCGTGGCTGTCTTTGTCGCCATGCCCGATCAATCCCCACCCAGCAAATCCGTTTACGCGCGCGCCAACCCAGCCTGCGCGAGGTTGGCCGCTCCTTTCCCGCCCACCGCATATGCCGGAGGACAGGACAGGGCCAATTATACCGTTTTCATCTGCATTTGTCTGGTGCAGGTGGTCGATAACATGGCCGAAGTCAAGGGCACGCCCGGTGCATTTGATGCAAACGGGCAATTTTCCATTCTACTCATCCGCCTCGTTCCCACCGCGACGCAGGCTGTCCAGCGCCAGCAGGCGGGTGCGCAGGCTCTGCCACGCGGCTTCATCCAGATTGCCCGCGCACATGCGTTCGGTATCGGCGCGGACTTCGGCGGCAAAGCGTTCGACGTTGAGCAGCGCGTAGAAATGCCACCATTCACGCCGCGGGTCGGATGCAAAAATATCGCCATCATCCTGTCCGCGCGTACGCCGCCCGCGTGTTGTATGGACACGCGCGCAGACTTCATCCAGCCCGGTGCGCGAAAGGCAGGCGGCCAGTTCATCGGGGGATGGCAGTTCGCCCCGGGCATCATACATATCCAGCAGTTCCTCGCGCAGCGCGGCCAGATCGGCGGGCAGTTCAAGGCGGCAGTAGGCGTCCTGTACCTCATCCAGTATGGCAGGCTGCTCAAGGATGATCGCACTGAGGATGCACTGGCGCTGCAGGTCGGCATCCACCGCAGCCACAGGCGCGGTCGCCACCGGCGCCGGCCTGCCCCCGCCACGCGCCCCGGAGCGGCGGAAGGTCTCGAAAAAACTGTCCAGCAGGGTGGAGCGGTATTCCGATGCCAGCGCCTTGTCAGGAATCAGTGCCGCGACTTCCACCAGCCTGCGCCGCAATGCCGCGCGCTGTTCGGGACCGGGATTGCGCACGCCCTCGCTCAGCAGGCCGAACAGCACCTGTCCCATCGGGCGCGCACCGTCGACAAGGGCGGCCATCGCGGCGGGGCCGTGGCGGCGGACAAGGCTGTCCGGGTCTTCCTTTTCAGGCAGGACGCAGAAGCGCAGCGTGCGATCCACGTTCAGCAGGGGCAGCGCCGTTTCCGCAGCCTTCACCGCCGCGCGCTGGCCTGCCGCGTCACCATCGAAACACAGCACCGGCGCCGGTGCGACCTGCCACAGCGCCTCAAGCTGTTCCGCCGTCAGGGCTGTGCCCAGCGAGGCGACCGCACCGCCGAATCCGGCCTGATGCAGCGCGATGACATCCATGTAGCCCTCAACCACCAGCAGGTCGGCCTGCGCGCCGGTACCCCGCACGGCGCCGCGAGCACGATCCAGGCCGAACAGTACCCGCCGCTTGGAAAAAATCGCCGTTTCGGGACCATTGAGGTATTTGGGCTGCCCGTCGCCCAGAATGCGCCCACCGAAGGAAACCAGCCTGCCGCGCCGGTCGCGGATGGGAAAGGTGACGCGGTTGAAGAACAGTTCACGCTGTGGCGTGCCGCTTTCATCGGCCCGCATCACACCGGCATCGCGCAGCATGGCGGGCGTTATGTCCAGCGCCGCCATTTCCGCCACCAGCGCGCCGCGCCCTTCCCCCGACCAGCCCAGTCCGAAGGCGGCGATGGTTTCATCGCTCAGCCCGCGATCATGCAGATAGGCCAGCCCTTCCCGCCCTTCGGCCAGGTACAGCCTGCGCTGCCATGACTGCTGCACGGCTTCAAGCACATCGCCCAGCGTGCGGGCACGTTCGGCCTGCTGCTGCCGGGCGCGGTCGGGCTGGGGCATTTCCATGCCCGCCGCCGTGGCCAGTTCTTCCACCGCCTCGGGGAAGGAGCGGCCTTCGCTCTGCATGACGAAGGTGATGACATCACCATGCGCCTGACAGCCGAAGCAGTGGTAATGGTCATCATAGATATAGAATGATGGCGTCTTTTCCCCATGGAAGGGGCAGCATGCCTTCCAGTATTTCCCCGAACGCACCAGCTTCGTCCGTCGTCCGATAACCGGGGCGATGGGCGTGCGGGCACGCAGTTCATCAAGGAATGCGGGGTCAAGCGCCATCCGGCTTACCTTTCGCCGTCGATCAGGCCGAAAGCTGCGCGCGCACGACAGCACTTGCGCGCGACGGATCAAGGGCCGCGCCAAACTGTTCCTTCAGCGCCGCCATGACCTTGCCCATATCCTTCATGGAGGTGGCGTCCGTGCGACCGATGGCCTCACGCACCGCGGCCTCGATCGTGGCGTCATCCAGATCGGCGGGCAGGTATTCACGGATGATGGCGATTTCCGCCTCTTCCTTTTCCGCCAGTTCGGGGCGGCCACCCTTGATGTACAGCGCCGCCGACTCCGTCCGCGACTTGACCATGCCACGCAGCATGGAAATCACGGCGTCGTCGCTGACCTCGTCATCCCCCTTGGCGCGTCCCGCGATATCGACATCCTTCAGCTTCGCGGTGATCATGCGGATCGTGCCGACCTTTCCGCTCTGGCCTGCCTTCATGGCTGTTTTCAGGTCATCCTTGAAACGTGCGCGCAGGGACATGACTGTCAACTCCTCTGCCCGGCGGAAGGGCGAAATGCCCCCTCTGGCGCCGGGAATAATTTTCCCACCGTCCTGTTGCGGCGATATGTGGGAATTTTCTTCCCAATCGCGCAGGACGCTGTTAGGCAATACTCCCGGAAGGGACATCATCCAATGCCGATGACGATAGAAAGTATTATCGAACGCCTTGGCGGCGCCGAACAGGCGGCAAAGCTGACCGGCGTCAGCACCGAGGCCATTCGCAAATGGCGACAGGCCCGCGCCATACCGCCCAAGCACTGGACAACCGTGCTGCGCGCGACGGGCCTGTCACTGTCCGACCTGCAACCCGATACAGAATCCGACCGACCGGAGCCCCCGATGAGCACGCCAAACCCGCCCGCACCGGCCGACAGGCCCAAAGCCGCGACAGCAGCCCTGATTCTGGCCGATGGCACCGTCCTGTGGGGGCGTGGTTTCGGTGCGCATGGCACGGATGCCGCCATTGGCGAGATCTGCTTTTCCACCGGTATGACCGGCTATCAGGAAACCCTGACCGATCCGTCCTTCGCAGGGCAGATCATCACCTTCACCTTCCCCCATATCGGCAACACCGGCGCCACCGCCGAAGATGATGAAGCCGATGTCGTGCGTGCCCGCGCGCTGGTGGTGAAGGAGGACCTGACCGCCCCGGCCAACTGGCGCGCGACCGAGTCGCTGGATGCGTGGCTCAGGACACGCGGCATTCCGGGCATCTGCGGTGTCGATACCCGCGCGATCACCCGCCGCATCCGTGAAGGTGGACCGCAGACGGCGGTTGTCGCCTACCCCGCCGATGGAAAGTTCGACCTGCCAGCCCTGCAGGCCCGCGCCCGCCAGTGGCCGGGGCTGGAAGGCATGGACCTTGCACGCGAAGTCACCTGCGCCAGCCCCTATGCTTGGAGCGAGGGCGTATGGCACTGGCCCCACGGCACCGATCCCCTGCCCGAAAAGCGCCGCAAGGTGGTGGCGGTCGATTATGGCGCCAAGCGCAACATCCTGCGCTGCCTTGCATCCGCCGGGTGTGACGTGACCGTCGTACCCGCCACCGCCACGGCGGAAGAAATCCTTGCCCTCAACCCCGATGGGGTTTTCCTGTCCAACGGACCGGGTGACCCGGCGGCGACGGCGGCCTATGCGGTTCCGGCCATCCGGGGCGTGCTGGAGGCGGGCAAGCCGCTGTTCGGCATCTGCCTTGGCCACCAGCTTCTGGCCCTGACCCTTGGGGCCAGCACATACAAGCTGGCGCGCGGCCACCGTGGTGCCAACCAGCCGGTCAAGGATCTGGCGACGGGGCGCGTGGAAATCACCAGCCAGAACCACGGTTTCGCAGTGGATGAAAAATCCCTGCCAGCCGATGTGCGGGCCACCCATGTCAGCCTGTTCGACGGATCGAATGAAGGGATCGCCACCAGCCGCTATCCCGCCTTCTCGGTGCAGTATCACCCCGAAGCCAGCCCCGGCCCGTCCGACAGCCATTACCTGTTCCGTCGTTTTGTCGATCTGATCGACACCACAACCAAGACCGCGTGAAAGCCGACCCGACATGCCAAAACGGACAGACATCAGCTCCATCCTGATTATCGGCGCCGGCCCGATCGTTATCGGTCAGGCGTGCGAATTCGACTATTCCGGCGCACAGGCCTGCAAGGCGCTGCGTGAGGAAGGGTACCGCGTCATTCTGGTCAACTCCAATCCCGCCACGATCATGACCGATCCGGGGCTGGCGGATGCGACCTATATCGAACCGATCACCCCGGAATTCGTCGAACGCATCATCCTGCGTGAAAAACCCGACGCCATCCTGCCCACCATGGGCGGCCAGACCGCGCTGAACACGGCGATGGCGCTGGACAAGTCGGGCTTCCTCAAAAAGCACAATGTCGAACTGATTGGCGCCAATGCCGAAGTGATCGACCGTGCCGAGGACCGGCAGAAATTCCGCGAGGCGATGGACGAAATCGGCATCGAAAGCCCGCGCAGCCTGATCGCCCACACGCTGGACGAAGCGCGTTCGGCGCTGGAAAGCGTGGGCCTGCCCGCCGTCATCCGGCCGTCCTTCACCATGGGCGGTTCCGGCGGCGGCATCGCCTACAACAAGGAGGAGTTCGACCGCATCGTCTCCTCCGGTCTCGACGCCTCGCCCACCACGGAAGTCCTGATCGAGGAATCCGTGCTGGGCTGGAAAGAGTACGAGATGGAAGTCGTGCGCGACACGGCGGATAACTGCATCATCATCTGCTCGATCGAAAACATCGACCCGATGGGCGTGCATACCGGCGACTCCATCACCGTAGCCCCTGCCCTGACGCTGACGGACAAGGAATACCAGCGTCTGCGCGATGCGTCGCTTGCCTGCCTGCGCAAGATCGGCGTGGAAACCGGCGGGTCGAACGTGCAGTTCGGCATCAATCCCGTCGATGGCCGCGTGGTGGTGATCGAGATGAACCCGCGCGTATCGCGTTCGTCCGCCCTTGCATCCAAGGCGACGGGCTTCCCCATCGCCAAGGTCGCAGCCAAGCTTGCGGTCGGCTACACGCTGGATGAACTGACCAACGACATCACCGGCAGCACGCCCGCATCGTTCGAGCCGACGATTGACTACGTCGTGGTCAAGATCCCCCGCTTCACGTTCGAGAAGTTCCCCGGCACCCCTGCCCTGCTGTCCACCAGCATGAAGTCGGTTGGCGAGGCGATGGCCATTGGCCGCTCCTTCCCCGAGGCCCTGCAGAAGGGCCTGCGTTCGATGGAAATCGGGCTGGCGGGTCTGGACCCGGTCGAAGTGCCGGGTGATGGCGGTGCCGATGCATTCCGTGCCGCGCTGTCACAGCCCCGGCCGGAGCGTATCCTGATGACGGCGCAGGCGCTGCGCGCCGGGCTGAGTGTCGAGGACATTCACGACGCCTGCCGCTTCGAGCCGTGGTTCCTGCGCGAAATCGCGAAAATCGTCGAAGCCGAGCACCGGGTGGTGCGCGACGGCCTGCCCGAAGATGCGGACAGCCTGCGCGCGCTCAAGGCGATGGGCTTCTCCGACATCCAGCTTGCCCGCCTGTCCGGCACGCAGGAAACGGAAGTGGCGAAGCTGCGCGAAAGCCGTGGCGTGACCCCGGTCTACAAGCGCATCGACACCTGCGCGGGTGAGTTCGCATCGCCCACGCCGTATATGTATTCCTCCTACGAAGGTGGATACGGCGTGCCGGAATGTGAAAGCCGCCCCACGGACCGCAAGAAGATCGTCATCCTTGGTGGCGGCCCGAACCGGATCGGACAGGGGATCGAGTTCGACTACTGCTGCGTCCATGCCGCCTACGCCCTGCGCGAAGCCGGTTTCGAGACCATCATGGTCAACTGCAACCCGGAAACCGTCTCGACCGATTACGATACCTCCGACCGGCTGTATTTCGAACCGCTGACGGCGGAAGACGTCATCGCCCTGATCCGGCGCGAACAGGAAAACGGCACCGTTCTGGGCTGCATCGTGCAGTATGGCGGCCAGACGCCGCTCAAGCTGTCGCGCGCGCTGGAAGCCGCAGGCATCCCGCTGCTGGGCACGCCCGCGGACGCGATCGACCGTGCGGAAGACCGTGAACGCTTCCAGGCCATGCTGCACAGGCTGGGCCTGCGCCAGCCTGCCAACGGCATCGCGCGCAGCCCGGCGGAAGCCGAAGCGGTGGCCGAGAAGATCGGCTACCCCGTAGTGGTCCGCCCGTCCTACGTTCTGGGCGGGCGCGCGATGGAAATCGTGCATGACCGCGCGAGCCTGCAGCGTTACATGCGCGTGGCGCTACAGCTTGCCGGTGCGGAAGTGGCCAATGGCCCCGTGCTGATCGACCATTACCTGAACGATGCGATCGAGGCGGATGTGGACTGCATCGCCGATGGCAACGAGGTCTACGTCGCGGGCGTCATGGAACATATCGAGGAAGCCGGCATCCATTCCGGTGACAGCGCATGCTCGCTCCCGCCCTATACCCTGTCGCCCGCCATCGTGACCGAACTGAAAAGCCAGACCGAAGCCATGGCCCGCGAGCTTGGCATTGTTGGCCTCATGAACGTTCAGTACGCAATCAAGGGACAGGAAATCTTCGTGCTGGAAGTCAACCCGCGCGCCTCGCGCACCGTGCCGTTCGTGGCCAAGGCCACCGGAGTTCCGGTCGCCAAGATCGGCGCGCGTGTCATGGCGGGTGCGAAGCTGGGTGAATTCCGCCTTGATGACCGTGCCGTCGCCCCGCATGTGGCGGTGAAGGAAGCGGTATTCCCCTTCAACCGCTTCCCGGACGTGGATACGATCCTTGGCCCGGAAATGCGCTCCACGGGTGAAGTGATGGGCCTCGACGCATCGTTCGAGCGCGCATTCGCCAAGTCACAGCTTGCCGCTGGCGTGAAGCTGCCCCTGTCGGGTGCGGTGTTCCTGTCGGTGCGCGACAGTGACAAGGCTGCGGTGAAATCCATCGGCCGCCTGCTGTCGGACATGGGCTTCCGCATCGTGGCGACACGCGGCACGGCAAAGTGCCTGCGTGAAGCGGGCGTAAGCGTGGATGTGGTGAACAAGGTGCTTGAGGGCCGTCCGAACTGTGTGGACGCCATCCGTTCGGGTGATATCCAGATGGTCATCAACACGGCGCAGGGCGCGCAGGCGGTGACCGACAGTTTCGACATCCGCCGTTCCGCGCTGACGCATGGCGTTCCCCACTACACCACCATCGCGGGCGCACGGGCGGCAACGCATGCGATTTCTGCGATGCGTGAGGGGGTTCTTGAAGTCGCGCCCCTTCAATCCTATTTTAAAGGATCATTCTGAGCGTATCGCACCAACGCGGACGTCCTGCCGGTCACCAACAGTGGTCCGGCGGGGTGTCCGCGTGGCCTTGCGTGCGATATGCCCGGTTACGGCAACCAACAGTCAGTTGCGGAAACTGACCTTCACCTCGGGGACAAATCTTGCAGAAATTTCCGATGACAGGCCCCGGCCTGCAACGGCTTGAAGACGAACTGCGCAAGCTCAAGAGTGAAGAACGCCCCGCGATCATACGCGCGATTGCCGAGGCACGCAGCCACGGCGACCTGTCGGAAAACGCGGAATACCACGCCGCGCGTGAACGCCAGTCCTTTACCGAAGGCCGCATTCAGGAACTTGAGGAAATCGTCTCCTCCGCCGAAGTGATCGACCCGGCCAGCCTGTCGGGCGATCAGGTCAAGTTCGGCGCGCGCGTCAAGCTGGTGGATGAGGAAACGGACAAGGAAGTTTCCTACCAGATCGTGGGCGTGTACGAAGCCGACATCAAGCAGGGACTGCTGTCCATTTCCTCGCCGCTGGCCAAATCGCTGATCGGCAAGAGCGTTGGTGACAGCGTGTCCGTTCCCGCCCCCGGTGGCGACCGGACCTATGAAATCCTAGAAGTCATCTACGGCTAGGCGCAAAACCTTGATCACCTTTGAAGATATCCGCGCCGCCGCACAGCGGATCAAGGGGCGCGTGCTGCACACGCCCACCGTCCCGTGCCAGACACTCTCACGGGTTACGGGTGCGGATATCGTCCTCAAGCTCGACAACCTGCAGGCGGTCGGCTCGTTCAAGGAACGCGGGGCCGCCAACAAGCTGGCCCTGCTGACCGAACGCGAACGCGAACGCGGCGTCATTACCGTATCCGCTGGCAATCATGCGCAGGGCGTGGCCCGCCATGCCGCGATGCTGGGCATTGATGCAGTGATCGTCATGCCGCGCTTCACCCCTGTCGCCAAGGTGACGCGCACTGCCGCATGGGGCGCGCGCGTCATTCTGGAAGGCGACAACTTTGCCGAAGCCACGGCACACGCCAACGCCCTGTGCCAGCGTGAAGGCCGCGTTTTCGTCCATCCCTATGACGATCCCGAAGTCATGGCCGGTCAGGGCACGTTCGCGCTGGAACTGCTTGAGGACGCCGGGCCGCTGGACACCTTCGTCTGCCCCATCGGCGGTGGCGGCCTGCTGTCGGGCTGCGCCGTTGCCGCGCGCGCCATGCGCCCGGAGATGGACATCATCGGGGTGCAGGTGGAAAATTTCTCCTCCCTCGCCGGTTTTCCGGGCGATGAGGTCATGCCTTCGGGTGGCGCCACCATTGCCGAGGGCATTGCCGTGCTCCAGATCGGTCGCCAGCCGCTGGAAGTGATCCGCGAACACGTCTCCAACGTGCTGGTCGTACCCGAAAGTGCCATCGAAACCGCGATCACCATGCTGGCCGAAGGGGCAAAGCAGGTCAGTGAAGGGGCCGGGGCCACAGCCCTTGCCGCCGTTCTGACCTATCCCGAACTGTTCCGTGACAGGCGCGTGGCGCTCCCCATCACGGGCGGCAATATCGACAGCCGCATTCTGGCCAATACGCTGCTGCGTTCGCTGCTGCGCGATGGGCGGCTTCTGTGCCTGAAAATGGAAATACCGGACCGTCCCGGCGTGCTGGCCGATATTTCGCGCAAGATCGGCGATGCCGGTGGCAACATCATCGAAGTCTCGCACCAGCGCCTGTTCACCACCCCCAGCGTGCAGGCGGCGGAACTGGAAGTCATGATCGAGGCTCGCGACCCCGAACATGCCCGCATGCTGGAAGCGGAACTGGCCAAGACCTACATCGTGCGCCGCGCCTGACCCCCGGCGGGTTAGGCAGCAACACGGACCACACAGAAAAAACCCGCGAGGTGGCCTGCGCCGCTTCGCGGGTTTTTTTATCCTATTCCGCCTGAGCGCCCATAACCACGCATCTGGTCAAGGGTTCCCTTCGGGTTACATCCCGGCGGCCCCGGGATGCTTTCATGCGTGCTGCGCGTTCATTTCGTACCGAACAGGCGGTCACCCGCATCGCCCAGACCGGGACGGATATAGCCATGTTCGTCCAGCCCCCGGTCGATCGCACAGGTGACGATCCGCACATCGGGATGGGCCTTGCGCAGGCAGGCGATCCCTTCGGACGATGCAAGCAGGCATACGAAAACCATGCGCGTGCAACCCGCCTGCTTCAGCCGGTCGATGGCGGCAACGGCGCTGTGGCCGGTGGCCAGCATGGGGTCCACCACCAGACAGATGCGGTTGCCGACATCATCGGGCAGCTTCAGGTAATATTCGACCGGCTCCAGCGTTTCGGGATCACGGTACAGACCGACATGACCGATCCGTGCGGAAGGGACCAGATCAAGCAGCCCGTCCAGAATGCCATTACCCGCGCGCAGGATGGAAATCAGGCACAGTTTCTTGCCCGCAAGGCGCCTGGCCTGCATGGTTTCGAGCGGGGTTTCGATTTCCACCGCTTCAAGCGGCAGGTCGCGCATGGCTTCGTAGCCGATCAGCAGGCTGAGTTCGCGCGCCAGATGGCGAAAGGCACCGGTTGACGTATCGCGCTCACGCATGAGGGTCAGCTTGTGCTGGACCAGCGGGTGGTTGACGACAATCACGTCTTCATCATGCGGGGCGGCAGGCTCGGTCATATTCACTCCTTCAGGATCGTTGGTTTGCGCTATCAGCTTGCGCCATCACGCGGCACGAATGTCAGGGCCAGCCCATTCATGCAATAGCGCAGGCCGGTCGGCGGTGGCCCATCAGGGAATACATGGCCCAGATGGCCATGGCAGTGCGCGCAGTGGACCTCCGTCCTAGTCATGCCGTGGCTGGTGTCGGTCGTGGTGCCGACCGCGCCGGGAATGGCATCGAAAAAGGAAGGCCATCCGCTGCCGCTCTCATACTTCGTGCCCGAACGGAACAGCGGTGTCCCGCAGCCCGCGCAACGATATTCCCCGGCCCGCTTTTCATTGTTGAGCGGGCTTGAACCGGGGCGTTCGGTACCGTGTTCACGCAGGATGCGCAACTGTTCGGGTGACAGGCAGCCACACTGCTGCGCATTTGTGTTCGGAGTATCGGACATGGCTGTTTTTTCCTCCAGCAGACGGGCATTTCACGCTGACTGCTTTTAGGGCATGATGCCACATAAAATAAAACAGGGAGATAATACCCCATGAGCGACCATGAAGCAGCAAACAGGGTGCCGCGTCCGGTCATGCTTGCCGTTCTGGACGGCTTTGGCTGGCGCGAGGACCCGTCGAACAACGCGGTAAGTGCCGCGCATACCCCGGCCTTCGACCGGCTGTGGCAGGCGGGACCGCGCGCCTTCCTCAAGACCTGTGGGGAGGATGTCGGCCTGCCGCAAGGGCAGATGGGCAATTCGGAGGTCGGGCACCTCAATATCGGTGCCGGGCGCGTCGTGATGCAGGAACTGCCGCGCATCTCCACCGGACTGGCGGACGGATCGGTCGCACAGGGCGCGGTCATGCAGGATTTCATCGCCGCGCTGAAAGCCAGCGGGGGCACGTGTCACCTGCTTGGCCTCGTCTCCCCCGGCGGGGTGCATGCCCATCAGGACCATGCCGTGGCCCTGGCCCGCATCGTGCGCGCGGCAGGCGTGCCTGTCACCTTCCACATCTTTACCGATGGACGGGATACCGCGCCGCAATCGGGGCATGGTTATGTCAGCCAGCTTCTGTCCCAGCTTCCGGCGGGTGTGCGGGTTGGCACGGTCTCGGGCCGCTATTACGCCATGGACCGCGACCGGCGGTGGGACCGGGTGGAAAAAACCTACAACGCCATTGTTGCCGGTCAGGGCGAGCGGGCGGGCGACGCGCTGGAAGTGCTGGACCGGGCCTATGCCGCGGGCACGACGGATGAGTTCGTGCTGCCCACGGTAATCGGGGAATATGGCGGCATGCGCGACGGGGACGGCGTGCTGAGCTTCAATTTCCGCGCCGACCGTATCCGCCAGTTGCTCGATGCGCTGCTGGAGGCGAATTTCGATGGCTTCAAACGAAGCCGTCTGGTCAACCTCGCCGCCGTTACCGGCATGACGCGCTATAGCGACCGGCTGGCTGAACTGATTACCGTGCTGTTCCCGCCGCAGGAACTGCATGACCTGCTGGGGGATGTGGTCTCGGCCGCCGGACGCAGGCAGATCCGCATGGCGGAAACCGAAAAATATCCCCACGTCACCTACTTCCTCAACGGTGGGCGCGAAGGGGAACTGCCGGGGGAAGACCGGATCATGGTCCCGTCGCCCAAGGTCGCGACCTATGACCTCCAGCCGGAAATGTCGGCGCCCGAACTGACCGACCGCGCGGTGGAAGCCATCGACAGCGGCAAATACGACCTGATCGTGCTCAACTTCGCCAATGCGGACATGGTCGGCCATACCGGCGTGCTGTCCGCTGCCATCAAGGCGGTCGAAGCCGTGGATCAGGGGCTGGGCCGGATCGTCGACGCCATTCACCGCGCGGGTGGCGCGCTGCTGGTCACGGCGGATCATGGCAATGCGGAAACCATGTTTGATCCGCAGACCAATGGCCCGCACACGGCCCATACCCTCAATGTGGTGCCGGTGGTGCTGACGGGTGCGGACGGGGTCAGCCTGCATGATGGCCGTCTGGCCGATATCGCGCCCACGCTGCTGCAACTCATGGGCCTGCCCCAGCCCGCCGCCATGACCGGCCATTCCCTGATCGACGGGTCCACGCCATCCTGACATCACGCCAGAACCCGCTGTCCCGCTGGCCCGGCCATCTGGCCGGCGGGCTTATGCTTTTATGGGGCACAATAACATACGCATGGTGCGCGCCCGCGCCCCATGCCACTACTGCGACGGGAGACAGCCACACCCACCATCTGGTGGCTGGCGTGGTCACGAATGATGCCAATGCGCGTAGAATCCGCCAGCAACTGGATGCCGCCCGCACCGCGCATGAAAACCTGCTCGCCCGCGAACAGCAGCAGGCTCATGATCTGGAAGAACGCCGCAAGGTGCAGCAGGCCGCCCGCGAACAGGCCCATATGGACGCGGAAAAAGCGGCCAGCCTGTCCGCCGCCATGGTGGATGCAAGCGCCCGCCTGCAACATACGGAACAGCAGGCAGCCGATCTGGACAGCCGCATTGCCGACCTGCACACCGAACAGGCGACGCTGCGCCAGCAGCTTGACCGGGAAGTCGCGCGCCTGTCCCCCCTGCTGCCACTGGCCGAACGGCTGTCCCTTTACCCGGCAGATACGCTGCTGGCCGTGCCCCTGCCCGCCGACCGGGCCGTAACCGGGCTGCTTGTGGTCCATGGCATGATGGCCGACATCGCCCGCCAGACCCGCGCCATTCACGACCGCCGCACCCGCCTGCTCCAGCTTGACAGCGAACTGGCCCAGCAGCAGCAGCAGATGCGCCTTGTGGTCAGCGCGCGCGAAAGCCAGCGCGATACGGTCAATCGCGCGGCGCGGGCGGCACTTGAGGCCCAGCAGCGCTCCAACGCCGCAGCCGCAAGCGCCACGCAGGCGGTGGAGGAAGCAGCCCGCCGGGCATCAAGCGTGCAGGATGCGATTGCCCGCATCGAAGAAACCGAACAGCAGGCGGAAAAGAACCTTGAACAGGCCGCCCGCGCTGCCGAACGCGCCCATAACATGCAGGAAGCCACCGCCGCCCGCAGGCAGGCGCATGAAATGGCGGCAGGCGCCGGACCCGGCATCACCCCCGCTACCAGCAGTAGCGCGGGCGCGCCCGTGGCGGGCACGGTGCTGACCGCATGGGGCCAGTCGACCGAAACCGGACCGGCGACAGGCGTGACCTACGCCCCCCCGTCGCGCGCGACCGTGCGCGCACCGTGCACCGGACGTATTGATTTTGCCGGCCCGTTCCGCACATACGGACAGATGATGATCCTTGATTGCGGGAAACACTACCGCTTCGTACTGGCGGGACTGGGCGATATCGCGGTCACGGCGGGCCAGCAGGTCAGCCATGGGGCCGCGGTGGGACAGATGCCCCAATGGAATGGAGGCGGCAGCAGGCCCACCCTGTTCGTGCAGTTGCGCCAGGGGGGTAATACCGTCAATCCGGCCCCATATCTGTGATATGGTGCGAGACGGTTTTGCCCGCATGCAAGTTCGGTATATGCTGCCACCCGTGACGGATGGGCAGGATCACGTTACAACGCAACGCGAAGAATACATGCAGGCCAGCCGGGACAAGGCGGCGGGCATCCAGGAGACAACGACGCATGAAGTTCCGTAATGGCTTGCTGATCGGTTGCGCCTTTCTTGCAGGGATCGCAGCAGCCCCGCAGATCGCCCACTATTCAGCCAGCAGGTGGGGCAACCTTGCCCCCATGGCCCATGCGGCTGACATTGTCTCCAAGGATGACAACTCTCCGCGTGAAATCGAACAGCTCATGTTCCTGTTCGGTTACGTTCTGGAAAAGGTGAAGGCCAATTATGTCGAACCCGTTTCCACCCGCGACCTGATCACCAATGCACTGAACGGCATGCTGAGCGGACTGGACCCGCACAGCTCCTACATGACGGAAAAGCAGTTCTCCGACCTGCAGGTCCAGACCAAGGGCACGTTTGGCGGACTGGGACTGGAAGTTCAGGGTGAGGACGGGCATGTCCGCGTGGTCTCCCCCATTGACGATACCCCCGCCGCGCGCGCGGGCATCAAGCCCGGCGATTTCATTGTCGCCATCGACGGCAAGAATATCGACGGCCAGCCGCTGGATCAGGTGGTCACCCGCATGCGCGGCAAGCCCGATACCCGCATCACGCTGACGCTGATCCGCGAAAAGGCGCCCAAGCCCCTTATCCTGACCCTGACGCGCGCGGTCATTCCGCTGCTGGTCATCAAATCCTCGCTGTATGACACGATCGGCTATATCCGAATCGCGCAGTTCAATGAGGAAACGCAGTCCGGCCTGCTCGCGGCCTACAAGAAGCTGCAGGCCCAGACCCATAACAAGATGGCGGGGCTTATCATCGACCTGCGTTCCGATCCGGGCGGGCTGCTGACGCAGGCCATTGATGTGGGTTCGGACTTCATCCGCAATGGCGAGATCGTGTCCACCCGCGCCCGCCACCCGCAGGACAGCCAGCGCTGGGATGCGCATAATACCGACATTACCAACGGCCTGCCGATCGTGGTTCTGATCAATGGCGGCTCCGCCTCCGCCAGCGAGATCGTGGCCGGTGCACTTCAGGATCACCAGCGCGCCGTGCTGCTGGGTGAAAAGACCTTTGGCAAGGGATCGGTGCAGACCATCCTGCCCATTCCGGGCGAAGGGGCGATCCGCCTGACCACGGCGCGCTACTACACGCCGTCCGGCCGTTCGATTCAGGGTCTGGGGATCATACCCGACATTACCGTGCGTGAAGCACATGATGATGCGGGCTACAGCATCCATGAAGCGGATCTGGCGCATATCATCAAGAACCGCGGCGGCAATACGGCGCAGCCCCCTTCGCGCACCGACCTGCCCGCCATTGCCAGGACCATCCCCGCCCAGCCCCCGGCGAACTGGCCGGAATTCGACCCGCTGAAGCCCACGACGGACTTCCAGTTGCAGGAAGGGCTGAAGGTCGTACGGTCCATGGCGGGCCTGCCGGTTGCAGCCGATGCGCCGGTGCATGACGACAAATCCCACAATAATGACAAATCCCAGCCGACACCGCCTGCCACTACATCGGCACCGGCAGACGGGGAACCGAAGGCTCCCGTGCCGACGACGACACCCTCACCCACATCCACCCCGGCGGAAAAGCAAGCACCTGCCACGGCTCCATCGACACCGGCAGCGCCTGCGGCACCCGCTGCGCCTGCCACACCTGCCCATCCCTGATCGTGCCGGAAGCCTGACCCCATGACCGATCCCGCCACCCTGCCCTACCGCCCGAATGTGGGTGCGCTTGTATTCAACCGACAGGGCATGGTGCTGGTCGCACGCCGGACGGACATGCCCGGCGCGGGCGGCCCGCCCGATGAAGGCGTATGGCAGTGCCCGCAGGGCGGCATTGATGAAGGCGAAGCGCCCGAAGCCGCCGTACTGCGTGAAGTGCGCGAAGAAATCGGGACCAGCGCCGTGCAGGTCATCGGCACCTATCCCGAATGGCTCAGTTACGACCTGCCCGCGCACCTGATCGGTCGGGCGCTGGGCGGCCGTTACCGTGGACAGACCCAGCGCTGGTTCGCCCTGCGCTTTACCGGACAGGATGCGGATATCAGGCTGGATACGCACCTGCCTGCGGAATTCGACCTGTGGAAATGGGTCAGGCTGGAGCAGCTTCCCCATCTCAATGTCGGCATCAAAAAAGAAATCTATACCAAACTGGCGGATTATTTCGCCCGCTACGCCGTCGCGGCCTGAGGCATAAGACCACCGTGCACAAGCGCGGTCATGACCTTGCCGCGCAGTAGCGGGGCAAGCGGCAGGGTCATCATATCATCGACCGTAACCCAGCGCAGTTCTGCAATCTCGGCAGCAGCTACGGGCACGCCGTCCAGAAGGGCAAGCCATATGCGTGCCTGGACGATATGACCGGGTTCATTGGCCGCCGCATCAGAAAAATCACCTGTCAGTTCCCTGCCCGGTGTCAGGCCACATCCCAGTTCTTCGCGTATTTCACGCTGTAACGCCTGTTGCGGGCTTTCACCCGCATTGGGCTTGCCGCCGGGCAGCATGAAGGCGGTCGTGCCCTGCTTGCGCACGACCAGCAACCGTTCGCGCACGATGACCGCCGCACATACAACCCGGATAATCCCCGCCATACACCTAAGCCCTTATTACTTGTCGCCCCCCTTGAGTGGCGCCATGAGGAAACAGAACGGCACGACCAGCATTGCGCCGATGCCCAGAATCATGAACACCTCATTATAGGCCAGAATGGCGACCTGTCGCTGGAACTCCTTATACAACCGCCCCATCGCCACATTATTGATGGCGCTCTGCGCATAGCCACGGGCAAGGGCCACTGCCCGGCTCTGTGCCAGGTATTCATTGAATGGCTGGTGGTAGGGCGTCATCCAGTGGACCATCTGGTTCTGGTGGGCCTGCCGCAGTTCCGTCACCAATGCGGTGGCCCCGGAAATGCTCAGCGACCCCAGAACGTTACGCGACATGCTGAACAGGGCCGATCCATCAGCATTCAGTTCGCGTGGCAGGGTGGCATAGGTGATGGTCGAAATCGGCACGAACAGGAAGGCCAGCGTGGCCGTCTGGCTCATGCGGAACATGACCAGATGCCGGAAATCCAGTGATGGCACCAGTTGCGCCGACCACAACATTGATGCGCCCATAAGAAAGAAGCCACAGGCGATGATGTAACGAAGCTGGACGTGCTTCATCGCAATACCGACCATCGGGATCAGGATGATGACCGCCACACCGCCCGGTGAAAGGATCAGCCCCGACAGGGTGGCCGTATACCCCATGATCTGCTGGGAAAACTGCGGCACGATAATGGCCGAGGAATAGAGCAGCGCCCCAACCGCCCCCATGAGGCCGGTCCCCACGGCAAAATTCCTGTCCTTGAACACCCGCAGGTCCACCGCCGGATGCTTGACCCGCAGCAGCCACACGATCGCACCGCCGATACCCAGCACGGCGAGGATGCTCATGATCACGATGATGCGCGAGCCGAACCAGTCCTCATCCTCACCCCGGTCAACCGCCACTTCCAGACAGCCGAAGCCAATGGTGATCAGACCGATCCCCACGAAATCGAGCGGCGCGCTCTGCTTGCGGGCCCATGGCGGGTCATCAATCATGATCGAAACCGCAATGGTGGCAAGGATGCCCACCGGCACGTTGATGAAAAACACCCACCGCCACGAATAGTTATCGGTGATCCACCCGCCAAGGGACGGGCCGAGGACCGGGGCCACCACTGTGGCAATGGCGGTCAGCCCGAAGGCCGCCGCACGCTTGTTGGGCGGGAAGGTGTCCAGAATGATGGACTGCTGGTTGGGTTGCAGTCCGCCACCGAAAAAGCCCTGCATCAGACGGAACAAAATCAGTTCGGGCAGGCTGGTCGCGATGCCGCACAGAAAGGACGACAGCGAGAACATGGCGATACAGATAAGGAAATAGCGCTTGCGCCCGAGCAGCTTGCCCAGCCAGCCCGAGATGGTCAGCACGATCCCGTTCGCCACCAGATAGGAGGTCAGCGTCCACGTCGCATCATCATAGGTTGATGACAGGCTGCCCGCGATATGCGGCAGGGCCACGTTGACGATGGTGGTGTCGAGAATCTCCATGAAGGCGGCGACGGTCACCACCACGGCGATCAGCCATGGGTTATGCTTCGGCTTCCAGCCCCCGCCATCCGCCGCGCCAGCGGGGCCTGCCGCCTGCGCGCTCATTCCGTGTGGACCGTCGGCTCGACCGACAGGCCAAGCGACAGCGGCACGTCCTGGCGCAGTCCTTCGTCAATCAGGATCTTGACCGGCACGCGCTGGACAATCTTCACGTAGTTGCCCGTCGCATTCTCCGGCGGGAAGGCGCTGAAGGTGGCACCCGTGCCGAGCTGGAGCGAATCTACATGTCCGCGCAGCTTCAGAAAGGGATAGGCGTCAACGGCAATATCCACCTTCTGGCCCGGACGCATGCGGGTAAGCTGCGTTTCCTTGTAGTTGGCCACGACCCACACCTCCGGCTCGACCACGGACATGACCGTCTGGCCTGCGTTGACATAGGTGCCGCGTTCGATATTGCGCTGCGAGATCCAGCCATCATGCGGGGCGCGGATGGTGGTCCATTCCACATTCAGTTCCGCTTCGCGCAGTTTGGCCTCGGCCTGCGCAAGCTGGGCTTCCTGCTCGGTCACGCGGGCTTCGGTGCTGGAAATATTGGGAATGACAGGCAGCGCAGTTTCAAGATTGCCCTGCGCCTCAAGCACCTGCGCCTTCGCCGCGTTCAGGGCGGCGGTGGCGTAGTCGATATTCTGCTGCGATGTCGCCTCACGCGTGACACCATGCTGGCGGCGGTAATCGGTTTCCGCGCGGAACTGCTGCGCCTGCGCCGCGGCAAGCTGGCCCTGCGCCACCATCAGGTGGCCGGGGAAATTCTTTTTCGCCACTTCCGACAGCAGGCTGTAGTTGCGGACCTGCGCACGCGCGATATCCACCGCAGCCTGAGCCTGATCGCGCTGGGCGCGCCAGTTACGGTCATCGATACGGGCCAGCACGTCGCCCTGATGAACATACTGGTTATCGTTCACCGCCAGTTCGGTCACATAGCCGGAAACATGCGGGGCCACCGCCACGGCGCGACCGGCAGTAAAGGCGTCGTCCGTTTCCACCTCATGACGGTGCAGGAACCAGTAGAGACCACCCAGAAGCAGCACCACCACCACAACGCCAATCAGGATCAGCTTGCGGCGCGATGATTCCTCTTTCGTCTGATTATCCCCGTCATCCTGTGCGACGACATGTCCGTCTTCAGCTGCCTTGCCTTCGTCCGCGGCCATCTGGTTCCCTCATCACTTTGATTGCAGCCCCTGATCCTGTCATTCCACGCATTGACCGAACGGGTCGGTCAATCCATGACACGAAGCTTGCCACACTTCAACCGCCATCACCGCTCCGGATGAATATTCCGCCACGTCGGATCGATGTTTTTGCGGCTACCTGCCCCCGGCTACGGACATTTCAGTCAGCCGGAATCCGGGTTGGGGAACAGTCCCTAAAGGGTGAAAGCCTGATTGCGCACCATGCGCGCATACAGTCCGTCATGCTGGATCAGGGCATCATGCGTACCGCATTCCACCGCCCTGCCCGCCGCCATCACCACCACAAGGTCGGCAGACCGGACGGTGGACAGCCGATGCGCGACGACGATGGTTGTCCGCCCATGGCGCAGGTGGGCAAGGGCCTGCTGGACAATGGCCTCGCTCTCGCTGTCCAGCGCGCTGGTGGCTTCATCAAGCAGCAGCACGCGGGGATTGCGCAGCAGGGCGCGTGCAAGTGCCACACGCTGCCGCTGGCCGCCGGACAGGCGCTGCCCCCCCGGACCGACCCGCGTATGGTAGCCCTGCGGCAGGGCCTGAATGAATTCATCTGCCGCCGCCGCACGCGCGGCGTCGCGCACCTGCGCATCCGTCGCCTGCGGGTTGCCCATGCGGATGTTGTCCACGACCGGCAGGTCAAACAGCAGCGTATCCTGACTGACATAGGCAATCGCATCGCGCAGTTCAGGCAGGATCAGGCGCCGCAGATCAACGCCATCAAGCGTGATGCGACCGCCCGATACGTCATGCAGGCGCGGGATCAGGGACAGCGCCGTCGACTTGCCTGCACCCGATGGCCCGACCAGCGCCACGGTCAGGCCCGGTCGGGCGATGAAATCCAGCCCGTCCAGCCCCATGCGCCCATCAGGATACTGAAAGGAAACCTGCTCGAAACACAGTTCGCCATGACCTGCAGGCAGCCCGACCGCATCCGGCGCCTGCGCCACCGCCACGGGTTCGTCAATCACGTCAAAGACCCGTTGCAGGCCGCCAAGCCCTTCCTGCAGGGCGATGTTGAGGGTACCCAGCGCACGCAGCGGACGGGCAGCCAGAAGCAGGGCCGCGACAAAACCGGAAAAATCGCCAAGCGTCGCGCCGCCCTGCGTCGCCCGCCAGCCCGCGAAGCCCAGAACGGCGGCCACGGCGATACCGCCCAGTACCTCCAGCATCGGATCAACACGGGCGCGTCCCCGCGCAATGCGCAGCAGGCGGTCATGCAGCACGTCCAGAACGTTATCCGCACGCGCCTGCTCGGCCTGTTCCAGACGATAGACACGGATGGTGCGCGACTGGTTGAAGCTTTCCGCCAGCATGGCGCTGGTCTCGCCTATCTGCTCATGCACCCCGCCGGATTCCCGTCGCAGCCGTTTGCCCAGCTTACGCACCGGCATGGCGGCGATCGGATACAGCACGGCGGCGATCAGGCTCAGTTCCCAGTCCATATACAGCATGGAGGCAATCAGCCCCACCACCGTAACACCGTCGCCCAGGGCGTTGGTGGCACGGATCATCGCCTCCCGAATCGAGACGGCATCGGTGGTGAACCGCGCGGCGATCTGGGCCGGGGCCTCGGTTTCGATACGGGAAATATCGGCATGGACCAGATGATGGAACATCCGCCCCTGCAGGCCACGAATGACGATCAGCACCAGCGACTGCACCGCGATGGACTGCCCGTACTGGGAGATGGCCTTCGCCACCGTAATCACCACGACCAGAAGCGGCACCTGATAAAGTATGCGCGGATCATGGGCTGCGAACATGTCCAGCGCGCGCTGGATCACCAGCGGATAAAGCGCGCTGAATATGGCCATGAGCGCAGTCATGACCATAACCCCCAGTATGCGCAGCTTGTGACCGGCCAGTTCATCGCGCCACAGCCGCCGCATGAGGCGACGCGACGGCACCGTCTCGGCCTGCGGGGCCTGTCGGTCTGGTCCGGGCGTTGGAATTACGTTCATTCGTCGGCCTATAACGGCAAGCCTGTGCAAAACAAAGTGCCGCGACATACGGTTACAAATTATGTCCGACCTGCCGCAGGACGTCATGCATATGCCGCAGGCAGGCGGCATGATCCGCAACGCACCCTTTATCCAGCCACCACTGGCGCATTTCCGCCAGCGCCTGCCCCACTCCCACGCCGGGCGCGCAGCCTGCCGCCACAAGATCACGTCCGGTCAGGGGAAAGACCGGACGTGGCATTTTTTCCAGCCGGTGGCGCAGCGCATCCCACTGCATGTCGGGCTGCCCGATCCGGTCGGCCTGACACAGCCATGTGCGCCACAGCAGGTCACGCAGGGCATGGTCGGCCAGCAGGCGGGCAAGCGTGCCCGCATCCATGCCGGGCAATGGCACGGCATCCCCGCGTGTCTGCGCCAGCGCCGTCCCATCGGCACGTGACAGTTTCAGCCGCCGGGCCACGGCGCGCACATCGCCTGCTACAAGGGCCGCAAGACGCAGCACCGCATCCGCTGGCGCGCCACAGGCCAGCAGCCTGCCCACGCGCACCATGTCGCAGCCTTCTGGCAGGACATGGTCCAGCACGCCGCTGGCCTGCATCTGTTCCAGCGTTTCCATGACATTGGGGCCGACAAGGATACGCCGCAGTTCCGACCAGACGCGCTCGACCGAAAGACGGTCGATCAGGGCAGCCAGATCGGTGATGGCCGCCATGGCCGCCGCATCCGGCCTGCCCCGGCCATAACGGGCCTGAAAGCGGAAAAAGCGCAGGATACGCAGGGCATCCTCGATAATGCGCTGGCGGGCATCGCCTACAAACCGCACACATCCCGCCGCAAGGTCGGCCTGACCATTGAAAGCATCATGCACCACGCCTGCCCGGTCGCATGACATGGCGTTGATGGTGAAATCGCGTCGTGCCGCGTCCTCGCGCCAGTCATGGGTCCATGCGACGGTGGCGTGGCGACCGTCGGTTTCCTCATCGCGGCGCAGGGTCGTGATCTCGAACGGACGGCCATCCAGAACCGCCGTCACCGTTCCGTGGGCAAGGCCCGTCGGCACCACCTTGATCCCGGCATGGCCAAGGCGTTCCATCACCTCCTCCGGCGCGTGGGGGGAAGCCAGATCCATGTCCGTCGCCGTCCGCCCGCACAGAAGATCGCGCACAGCCCCACCCACCAGCCGCGCATCGGGCACGATGGCCCATAGCGTATCCAGTTGCCGCGCCACATCGGGCATGTCACGACGCAGGCGGACAAGCGGGCTATCTACCGTCATGAACAGCCTTCAGCCGGCATGGCCGACAGGGGGAAGAAGACATTCTGGCTCCATACCCCCAGACAGGGCACGCCCCGGTGATGTCCTGCCACCGCCAGCGCCGCCAGTTCGTAATAGACGGGACGGGCGATGCGGGCTTCGACAGGCAATGCCCCGTCCCCGTCACGCACATGGATGTAGGGTACCGGCCCGGTGCCGCAGCTTTCGCACGGCACGTCCCAGTCGCAGCGAATCGGATGTGACGGCCCGGCACAGATCACCTGATCGACATTGGTGCGAAACGACAGCACCTGCCCGCGCCCGCAGCCATGCCATTCCAGTTCGGTTGCGACGAAGGGTGCGTCCTCCACCTCTATCGTGCCCTGTTCCACCGGTGTCTGTAACCGGTAGCCGCCCTGCGCATCGCGGCGCAGGGTGGATGCGAACAGGCACACCATCGGTTTGCGGCGGATCGGGCTGCCCCGGTACAGCCATGTCCCGTCCCGCTGGATCAGAAAAGGCAGCGCGCCACATGTGGTCGCCGACTGCAGGTTTGGATGCGGCTGGATCTCTCCAGCCTCGAAATCGTCCATCAATTGCGTTAACCCGACACTATGGAAGCTGCTTGACTTGATATAGGGATCAACACCGGCTTGATGAAACCCCCGGACCTGTCAGACTGTTGGAATGATGACCATGGATGATAATTCGCCCCTCCATGCAGCGCCGCAGGCGGGCATGACATTTTCCACTGCCCTGACCGGCGAACAGATCGCCGCGCAGGCCGAAGCCATGGCCGGCCGCCTCAAGCAGGCGCGTACGGAACTGGGCCGTGTCATCCTTGGTCAGGACCGGGTGATCGAGCTTGTGCTGACCAGCATCCTGGCGGGTGGCCATGCGCTGCTGGTCGGTGCGCCGGGACTGGGCAAGACGCTGCTGGTCACGACGCTGGGCCGTGTGATGGGCATGGATGCGCGACGCGTGCAGTTCACGCCCGACCTCATGCCGTCGGATATTCTGGGTAGCGAAATCCTTGATGAGGATGAAAGTGGCCGCCGCAGCTTCCGTTTCGTGGCGGGGCCGGTGTTCTGCCAGTTGCTCATGGCCGATGAAATCAACCGCGCCAGCCCCCGCACCCAGTCCGCCCTGCTGCAGGCGATGCAGGAGCGCGAGGTCGCGATTGCCGGGACCAACCACCTGCTGCCGCGTCCCTTCCATGTGCTGGCGACCCAGAACCCGATCGAGCAGGAAGGCACCTACCCCCTGCCCGAAGCCCAGCTTGACCGTTTCATGATGCAGGTCACGCTCGATTTCCCGGACATTCAGGCCGAACGCGCCATGCTGCTGGCCACCACGGGCACCACCACCGCCACCGCCAGTCCGGTGCTGGGTGCAGCCGACGTGCTGCACGCGCAGGGGCTGGTCCGCGCCCTGCCGGTGGGCGAACAGGTCGTGGATGCGATCGTGCGCCTTGTCCGCTCCGCCCGCCCCGAAACCACCGATGATCCCGTGATACGCGAAGCCGTGGCATGGGGTCCCGGCCCCCGCGCCGCACAGGCCCTGATGCTGGCCACCCGTGCGCGCGCCCTGCTGGACGGGCGGCTTTCCCCCACCATTGCGGATGTGGCGGCGCTGGCGCATCCCATCCTTGTCCACCGCATGGCCCTGTCCTTTACCGCGCGGGCGGAAAATACCAGCCTGTCGGGACTGGTCGATACGCTGGTCGGGCGGATCGGCTGACCTTGCCTGCTCCCCTGTCCTTCCTCTCACGCCTGTCACGTCGCGCCCGGCAGGCTACCGGACGGCCCGCGCCAGCGCCGGATGCGACGGGCGGGACGTTCCTGCCCCGCAATGCGGTGTCCGCCACGGCGCTGGCCGATTCACTGGCCAGCAGGCTGCCCGCGCTGATCGTGACCGCCCGCCGCATTGCGGAAAATACCGGTCAGGGCGCCCATCCGCGCCGCAAGGCCGGACAGGGGGACGAATTCTGGCAGTACCGGCCCGCAGCACCCGGTGAACCCAGCACCCATATCGACTGGCGGCAGTCCGCGCGGGGCGACAGGGCTTTCGTGCGTGAGCGTGAGGCCCAGACCCCGCACACCATCTGCCTGTGGTGCGATAACAGCGCCTCCATGCGGTGGCATTCGGATGACGCGCTGCCACTCAAGGCCGAAAGCGCCTTCGTTCTGGCGCTGGCCGGCGCCGCCATGCTGCTGCGACGGGGCGAACATATCCGGCTGCTCGATACGGGTGGCGGCCCGCCCCTGCGGCTGCAGGGACGGCATGCACTGGAACAGATGGCGCATGGCCTGATCGCATCCCTCCGCCGGGCGGCGGATGAGGCCACCCTGCCGCAGCCTGCCGCAATCCCCCCCCGCAGCCGCGTGCTGCTGTTTGGCGACGGGCTGTATCCCCCAGCCCTGTTCACGACATTCCTGCGCGCGCTGACCGCCCGGCAGGCAATTGGCACGCTGGTGGAAATCATCGACCCGGCGGAGACGACCCTGCCCTATGAAGGCCATGTCCGCTTTACCGGACTGGAGGAGGAATCGGCCCTGCTGCTGACCGGCGGCCCGGAACTGCGCCAGGGTTATGCAGCGGTATGGAAACGTCATCAGGAACGGCTGCGCGGCCTGTGTCAGGCGGCGGGCAGCCTGCCGGTGCCCTATATGACCGACCAGCCGCCTGAAAAGGCGCTGCTGGCGCTGCACGCGCTGCTGGGCATGGGGGGCAACAGGCCATGATCCTGCTTGCGCCGTGGATGTTGCTGGGCCTTGTCGCCCTGCCTGTAGTGTGGTGGCTGCTGCATGCGCTGCCACCCGCGCCCAGATCCCAGTCCTTTCCGCCCGTCCGGCTGCTGGCGCAGCTTGATTCATCGCCGCCGGATGCGACCTCCGCCCCGTTATGGCGGCTTCTGTTGCGCTGTCTTGCGGTGCTGCTGCTGGTTCTTGGGCTGGCTCAGCCCATCTTTCCGCGCGGACAGACCGGCATGGCAGATGCAGACTGCCTGATCGTGCTCGATAACGGCTGGGCTGCAGCCTCCACATGGCCGCAGCGTCTCCGCGCGCTGGATGGCATGCTCGATCATCTGGCCCGTACCAGGCATACCGTTCGCCTGCTGCTGACCGCGCGCAGCGATGCGCTTGATACGCCCGCCGTGCAACCCGCCCGGCAGGCCGCCGTGCTGCGGGGGATCATTGATCCCATGCTGCCACGTTCATGGCCAGTAGACCGCGTGGCCGCGATACACGCACTGGAACAGCTTGCACAGCAGAACTGGCATGGTCCCGTCCTGTATATCGCCGATGGACTGGCGACTTCCGCCGATGCCGGTTTCGCCACCGCACTTTCGCGGATCGGTCCGGTGCATGAAATACAGCTACCGAATTCGGACATCACGCTGCTGGCGCCATCCGGCGGGGACAGCAGCCTTGCCACCCGCATCCGCGCCGTGCCGCGCGCCTTCCCGCGCAACTGGCAGCTTCGCCTTGAAACCCCGACCGGCGGCACGCTCGGGCTGCTACCCGTCAGCATGCCAGCGGGCGCGGACCATGTGGATGTAAAGCCCGACCTGCCCGCCGAAATGCGCGGCAAGATCGATCATCTTTCGCTGGACGGCGTGGCGGGGCCTGCGGGCATCCGCCTGCTGGATGAGCGCGAACGCCAGCGCCCGGTGGGGCTGATCGCCAGTTCCGCTTCGGATACGCCGCTCATGGGCAGCCTGTTCTATCTTCGCCGCGCATTGCAGCCGAGTGCCGAACTGCGTGAAGGCGATCTGGATACCCTGCTTTCACGCCCGTTATCGGTCATCATCGCGCCCGATGGCACGCTGGGCAATCCCGACAGCCGCAGGAAAGTTGAAGCATGGGTGCGCGCGGGTGGCACGCTGATCCGCTTTGCCGGACCGCTGCTGATTCAGGGAACGGATACGCCCGACCACGCCCCTTCAGGCCCGGATGCGCTGCTGCCGGTGCCGCTTATGGGCGGCGAACGCGTGCTGGGCGGCACCATGTCATGGAGCAGACCGGAAGCCCTTGCGCCCTTCCCGGCGTCGTCCCCGTTTCATGACCTTGATATTCCCGCCGATGTCACCGTCTCGCGTCAGGTTCTGGCACAGCCTTCCACCGATCTGGACAACCATAGCTGGGCGCGGCTGACGGATGGCACGCCACTCGTTACCCATGCCGCGCTGGGGGCGGGACAGGTCGTGCTGTTCCACGTCACCAGCACGGCGGAATGGTCGAACCTGCCGCTGTCGGGCCTGTTCGTTGGCATGCTGCAACACCTGATCGATCAGGCTTCAGGTATCGAAACCCCGGCAGGGGCAACGCTGCTTGCCCCCTATATGGTGCTGGATGGTGATGGTGCGCTGGTTTCCCCGCCCGCGGGCGTACAGGCGGTGCGGGCCGACGCATTTGGCCGGACCGTACCCTCCCCCGAGCATCCGCCCGGACTTTACGGGCCGCGCAACAGCCGCCGCGCGCTCAACCCCGGCGACATGGCCCCACCCATGGTGGCCGAAGGACCCATCGGAACCGTATCCGACCTGCGCGGACAGGTGCCCGACATCGCCATCGGGCCGCTACTTATGGTGCTGGCGACCGTGCTGCTGCTGATTGACGGGGCCATCACGATACACCAGCGCGGGCGCAGGCTGGCACGGCGGTCCATGGCGGCATTGCTGCTGGGGGGCTGCATGCTGCATGGACCGGCCCATGCGGCGGACATTCCGCCCGATGTGCCCGCCGCCGCGCTGGAAACCCGGCTGGCCTATATCACGACAGGCGACAGCGAGATCGATACCGTGTCCAGAGAGGGGCTGCAGGGCCTGTCCGACTACGTCAACGCCCGCACTTCCGCCGTGCTGGGCCACCCGGACGGCGTGGTGCCGGAACATGATGACCTGTCTTACTATCCGCTGATCTACTGGCCCGTCACGGCCAGTGCCAGCACCACGCCCGCGCGCACGGCAGCACTGAATACCTACATGCGCCATGGCGGCATCCTGATGATCGATACGCAGGGTCAGGACCCGGCCACGGCACCGGACAACGCCAGCGGCTTTACCGGTTCGGCCCCCGGCACGGCGGCAGCACTGCGCCGGATGACGGCGGGTCTGGACGTGCCGCCGCTCATGCGCCTCGACAGTCATCATGTGCTGGCCCACACCTTCTACCTGCTGCACGACTTCCCCGGGCGCTACGATGGCATGCCCGTATGGGTGGCGCAGGAAGGCGACAGCACCAATGATGGCGTCAGTCCCGTCATTATCGGTAGCAATGACTGGGCGCATGCCTGGGCCGTGGATGAAGGTGGCAACAACCCCTACGCCCCGGTGCCAGATGGGGCCAGCCAGCGGGTCATGGCCTACCGGTTCGGGGTCAATGCCGTCATTTACGCGCTGACGGGTAACTACAAGGCCGATCAGGTGCATGTGCCCGCGCTGCTGAAACGGCTGGGGGAATGATGGGAATGCCCGATCTGTCCCGCCATATGATGACTTTCAGCCCGCTGGTGGCGCCGTGGTGTCTTGATCTGCTGCTGGTGGGGGTCATGCTGCTGGCCGCTGCCGGCATGATACGCCGCGTGCGCGGCAGTATATGGCGGTTGCTGGCGGCCATTGCCGTCATCACGTGGCTGTATAATCCCCAGCGCATCACGGAAACATGGCATCCGCTGCCGGAAACCGCACTGATCGTCGTGGACCAGTCGGCATCCATGTCCGAACGCGGGCGTGGCGACATGGCCCGCAACGCGGCCGAGCGCGTGCAGGCCGAAATGAACCGCGTGCCGGGACTGGTGCCCCGTATCGTAACCCTGCGGGAAGCACAGCATGGCGGCACGCGCCTGTTCGGGGCATTGCAGCAGGCGGCGGCGGACATCCCGCCCTCCCGCCTTGCGGGTGCCGTGCTGATTACGGATGGCGAGGATCATGATGTCCCTGCCAGCCTGCCCGACATGCTCAACCCCGATGACGGGCATGGCCACCGCACGGTCCTGCCGCTGCATGTGCTGCTGACCGCGAAGGGCGAGGAAACCGACCGTCACCTGCGCGTGCTGCAGGCCCCGCCTTTCGCCATTGTAGGCAAGGACGTGACCATCCGCGTCGAGATTGACGATCAGGGCGCCAGTCCCACCCCCGGCGCGACCACGCAGCTTACGCTGACGCAGGGGGACGGCACGACATTCTCCCGCCCCGTACGGATCGGCCAGCCGCAGGACATCACCCTGCCTGTTACCCATCCGGGTGAAATGCTGGTGGGCCTGTCCGCCCCCGAACTGCCCGGCGAGGTCTCGACACGCAACAACCATGATGTCATCCGCATCAATGGCGTGCGCGACCGGCTGCGCGTCCTGCTGGTATCGGGCACCCCGAATCAGGGGGAACGGGTATGGCGGCGACTGCTGAAGGCCGATCCTTCGGTCGATCTGGTGCATTTCACCATCCTGCGGCCGCCTGACCGCGATGACGGGACGCCGCTGTCCGATCTGGCGCTGATCGCCTTCCCGGTGGAAGAACTGTTCCAGCAGAAGATCGACCAGTTTGACCTCATCATTCTTGACGGGTTTGAAAACCGGGGCATCCTGCCCGAAGCCTATCTGCGCAATATCGTCCGGCACATCCGCGCCGGTGGCGGGCTGCTGCTGATTGGCGGGCCGGAATTCCTGACCCCCGGTTCGCTACAGAACACCCCCCTGTCCGATATCCTGCCCGCCCATGTCGCACCCGACGAGGGCATGACCGTACGCCGTTTCCGGCCCGACCTGACCGAAACCGGCATGCGCCATCCCGTAACATCCGGCCTGCCCGGCGCCCCCGAACATGCCGAGACGCAGCCGGGATGGGGACCATGGTACCGCAGCCTGCGCACGGATTCCGCCAGTGGCGAAGTCCTTATGACCGGGCCGGACCGGCAGCCCCTGCTGGTGCTGGATCATGCGGGCAAGGGACGTGTCGCGTTCCTGCTGTCCGATCAGGCATGGCTGTGGTCGCATGGCGAAGGGGGTGGCGGCCCGCAGTCGGAACTGCTGCGCCGGATTTCCCACTGGCTGATGAAGGAACCGGAGCTGGAGGAAAACCAGCTTGAAGCTGGCATATCCGCAGGCCAGATGACCATTACCCGGCGTTCGATCACCTCCGGCCCGCCGCCGGTCGTCCATGTCACGGCCCCCGATGGCAGGACACAGTCCATCACACTGGAACCTGCGGGCACCACGGGTCTGGCGCGTGCCCGCCTGCCCGCGCAGCAGGACGGGATCTGGACCGTTCGTGATGATGCGGGCCATGAGGCTTTCGCCGCGCCACGCGCGGAAGACCCGGTCGAATTCGCCGACCTGCGGGCCACGGCCTCCATCCTTGCCCCCATGGCGGCGGCAACGGGCGGGGGTGTACACTGGCTGGGCGATAATGCGGATCAGACGTCGCTACCACAGATGGTAATGGTCGGCGGGAAAGTTACATCAAGCGCCGATCGCTTCGCCTTTCCCGCGCGCAATGCGCACAGCATATCGGGCCAGCAGGCCCGTACCATCCTGCCCGCATGGGCCGTGGGGCTGTTCGTTATCGCCATGCTGCTTATGGCATGGTGGCGGGAAAGCCGTTCATGACGGAAAGATGATTACATATCGCATCCGCCATCATTTTGCGCTAATGAGCAATTCTGTCTGGTTCCGTGCGGGAACACCGCGCGGCGGCCCAGACGCTCACTCTCGGGACAGGACATGATTTCCAGATCCGGTATATATCTTCTTGTCGCCGCCCTGTTTGCGGGCCTGCCCGTGCTGCACATGCCGCTTCACGCCGCTTACGCACAGGATGCCGACGACGCGGAAGCCGAGGCCGAAGCCGCTGACGCGGCCAAGAAATCCGAAGCCCGACGCGCCGCAAAAGCCGCCGCCCCGCCGGCGGCGCTGCCCGGTGCTGAATCGCGTGAGGAAGAACACGGCCACGCCAATTCGGACATGAACCCGACGGATGCGCTGTTCGACGCCATCAACCGTGGCAGTCTGGGTGCTGCCAAGGAAGCCCTGAACCGGGGCGCGGACATGACCGGCCATAACGTGCTGGGACAGACGCCGCTGGATATGTCGATCGATCTGAACCGCAATGACATCACCTTCCTGCTGCTGTCCATGCGCACCTTCTCGGATTCCGACCCCCGTTTCACGGACAGCAATGATGCAGGTGGGGAAGACGATGGGCCGCCCCTGACCATGCCCCGCCATGCGCCCACCACGGTAGACCGTCGTTACGATGCGTCAGGCGGGCATGCCCAGCCTTCCATCGGATTCTTGGGTTTTGGTGGCAGCTAGTACGTCTGCCCCTCCGTTCAGGGTATAACGTAACGGGCGCATGTGGCGCGCCACATGGCAGGGCACAGCGGTCTTGTGGGCATAAAGCCCGGTCCGCCAGGAAAAGGTTTGCCCGATACGGCGGCTCCCTGCCCCTTATCAGGCCGAAGGGTTATCCAGACTGGCCTCAATCCTGGTGATTTCGTGCATGATTTCGTCAGGCGTGCGCGTGGCGTTACGCCGGGTATGGGTCAGAAGGATGAATTCGACTGTCATCGGACGCGGTGACTGGCGCTGGCTGCTGACCCGGTAACGCTTGTAGCTACGGGTAAACACCTGAACATCACCCCGCTCACAATTGGCGCGGAGCATGTCGGTCAGGGGAATGAAGCCGTCCGTGCTGTAACTGGTGGCAATCCAGCGGGTATCGAGTGTGCGCAGAAGCTGTCGATACGCATCCAGCGCCTGCCCCCGGTAGTTGTAGGGACTGCGCCGTGCCGTGCGCCAGTCCTGCCTGATCCCTGCCTTGTTCCGTCCCGTGATCTTGGGGGCAAGTTCCGGCTGGTCCCATAAGGCTATGGTATTGAGCACATGGTAATTCGCGCCATAAGGGTGCTGGTTATAGGGCGGGTCCACATACGCGATCGCCGCATCCGCCACCTGCCCGCGCAGTTCTGCGGCCAGCGCCTGCGCATCCATGCGCAGCACGCGGTTATCGCGCCCGTTATCCATGAAACAGGCCGGGCGCAGGCACAGATCAGCAGCGATACGATACAGTGCGGTACCCGTCCGGCCACCCCAGCCATGGTGGAATCCCTTGAACAGTCCGCTGGTATTACTGTTGTAACTGGCACTGTACAATAACGGAGCCAGCAGGCAGGCTTTCTGCCCGGCATCCAGCAGTCCCGCATGGTCCCATTGCGCGATCTGGTTACGGATCGCGTCAATGCGCATGCCGTTCTTGCGCATGTAGAACATCCTGTCGCGCGCCGTATCGTAATGCACGTCGTCATCAGGACATAAATGCCGTGTTACCCACCCTTCCGTTGCAGGCAGGGCATTAAGTCCGGCAATAACATCAGCATAATCGCGGCCACCATGAAAGCGGGGGGCTGACTGCATGCCGATATGGCAGAGATTCAGGTATTCGCTATAGGGTTCCCAGTCATTGGTCAGGACACGGAACCCAAGGCTTTTGGCCAGACGGGAGACAACACCCGTACCCGCAAACAGGTCCACAAAATCCGCCTGCTGCGGTATTTCCCCGGTTGCGGCGATGGCCTGCGCGATCAGACCCAGCAGTTTACGCTTGTTGCCGATATAGGGGATGATCTGGCTGAACAGGTAATCATCCGTCACAAGGGCGGAATGCCGCGCCGCGTTCCATTCGGCGGGCGACGCATCACGCGGCCCGGCGGCGCCGGGCGACACGGTCATGCCATGTTCCCCTGTAACATCGTGGCCACAGGTCGCCACCCCTGTTCAGGATGCGACGGCTGCCTGCTCCGCCCGGATTTCGCCCCGCAATTCGTCAAGCTGTACCAGTTCGCCTTCACGCTCAAAATACCAGAAGGTCCATCCATTGCATGACGGCGCATTCGTCAACGTCGCACCCATTTTATGGATCGAACCCCGGTTATGCCCGCTGACCAGCGTGCCATCGGGCGAGACCGTGGCCCGCACCCGCTTCTGCCGGTCCATAAGCACGGTACCCGCCGGCACCATACCGCGTTCAACCAGCAGGCCAAAGGGCACGCGCGGACTTTCACGCCGCGCAGGCGTGGTCAGGACACTGTCCAGCGGCACGGGTTTTTCACGCCGCGCACGACCGATTGCGGCTTCAGCATAGTCGGGATGCCGTTCGATCCCGATAAAGCGCCGCCGCAGCCTGCGCGCCATGGCCGTGGTGGTGCCCGTGCCGGTAAAGGGGTCAAGCACCACATCATCCACATTGGTCGAGGCGACCAGCACGCGATGCAGCAGGCTTTCGGGCTTCTGGGTCGGATGCAGCTTCAGCCCATGTTCATTACGCAGCCGTTCCCCACCCGTGCACAGCGGCAGGTACCAGTCCGAACGCATCTGCACATCATCATTCAGCGCCTTCATGGCCTGATAATTGAATCGGTAACGGCTGTCGGGACCACGCGCGGCCCAGATCAGCGTTTCATGCGCATTGGTAAAGCGCCGGCCACGGAAATTGGGCATGGGATTGGATTTACGCCAGATCACGTCATTGAGGATCCAGAATCCCAGATCCTGCAAAATCGCGCCGATGCGGAAAATGTTATGGTACGACCCGATCACCCATATCGTGCCATCCTTGCGCAGCACGCGCCGGGCTTCGGTCAGCCACGCGCGGGTGAAGGCATCATACGCCTGCAGGTCGGTAAACTTGTCCCAGTCGTCATCCACGCCATCGACCACGCTATCGTCGGGACGGCGCAGTTCGCCACGCAACTGAAGGTTATAGGGCGGATCAGCGAACACGCAGTCGATCGAACCGGCCGGAAGCGTCTGCATCATCTCGACACAGTCCCCCCGCAGCACCTGATCCAGGGGCAATTCCATCATAACCGCACCGCTCATGAATTGTTCAGCATGATGGCTGCTCCGCGCTAGGGTGTGAAAAAGGGGAAACGGATGCCTGCACAATGCGGCGCACCGTACCGAACGCCGCACGGTGATGCGGGCTGACGCCATCGGCCATCAGGGCCGCGCGGTGGATGGCCGTGCCATAGCCCGCGTTGCAGTCCCAGCCATAGCTGGGCCAGCGCCGTGCAAGCCGTGTCATCAACCGGTCACGAACAACCTTGGCCACGACGGACGCGGCCGAGATGGACAGGCTGATCGCATCCCCGCCCACGACGCATTGCGCCGGACACCCGAAGGCGGGTGCGGCGTTTCCATCGACCAGCACCAGTTCGGGCTGGCGCGGCAGGCGCATGACGGCACGCTGCATGGCGATCCATGAAGCGCGCAGGATGTTATGCTGTTCGATTTCGGCGACAGAGGCGGCCCCCACTCCGATCAGGGCGTCGGGCGTGGCATGGAGGATATCGTATAGCTTCTGCCGCATGGCGGGCCGGAGCTTTTTTGAATCGTCAAGCCGCTCGGCCAGCACGTCGGGAACACCGGAGGAGAATATTACCGCCGCCGCGACAACGGGGCCGGCCAGCGGGCCGCGACCGACCTCGTCCACCCCGGCGACCAGCCCCCCATGCGCATCCTCAAGCGTGTAATCCGGCATCCATTCCTTCCCGCCCGAATGCGAATCGGACTGTAAGTGCCCGATTCGCATCCGATTTCCGTTCTGAAAGGATGGAAACCATTTTTATGTGGGGTTGCGCAAGATGCTGTGGACTCATCGAGTCCCTTAAAATGAAAAAAAACGACTCGGGGCGGTTTCAGCCCTTGCGACGGGGGAAGAAAAGAAAGCCCAGAACGGTACCGACAGCCGCCGCGATACCCAGCGAAAACAGCGGACGCTCCCGCACGAAGGTCACGGCGCGCTCCACGCGGCCTTCATTTTCTTCGTACAGGTCGGCAAATTCCTGCCGGGCCATGCCCGCGAGCTGATCGACCTTGCCTTCGGCCTGAAGCCCCATATCGCCCGTCAGGCCGCCCGCGGCATCCTTCAGCCGACCGACACCTTCTTCCACAACGCCCGACGCCTTGGTTTCGACAGTATTCGGTTTGTCTTCCGACATAATTTACACTCCAATAAATGGCCCGGCCCAATAACAGCACAGGTGGGCAACATCGACGTATAACGCAGCAATGGCGCATACGGTTCCGTACCGGCTATCATGCATCATCATGCCCCCCTTGACGACCGCCTCCTCCACATTCCCCCACCGCCCCCCAGAACATGGCGCCGCCGCTGTCCACTACCCGCAAGCGCCTCATGGCGCTGATCGTGGCCAGCCTCATGATGATGGAACAGCTTGACGGCACGGCCCTGATCACCGCGCTGCCTGCCATGGCGGGCGACTTCCACGTCGATATTCCCCAGACCAGCATCGCGCTGACGCTGTACATGCTTGGCCTTGCAGCCCTCATTCCCGCATCGGGCCATATGGCGGAACGCTTTGGCAGCCGGGCCACGCTACGCTGCGCCATCATGCTGTTCCTGTCCGGATCGCTGCTGTGCGCATGGGCGTCCAGCCTGCCGGTACTGGCGCTGGCGCGGCTGGTGCAGGGGGCGGGTGGTGCGATGATGGTGCCGGTGGGGCGACTTGTGATCCTGCGCAGCGTGCCGAAATCGGAACTGCTGTCGGTCATGGCATGGGTCATGCTGCCCGCGACCATCGGCCCCATGTCCGGCCCCGTTCTGGGCGGTTTCCTGACCACTTACCTGTCATGGCGATGGATCTTCTACATCAACATTCCACTGGGGCTGGTGGCGATCGCCCTTACGGGACGGTTCATTCCCCATTTTCGCGCCAGTGCGCCACCGCCCTTTGACCTGCGGGGAAATATCCTGTCCAGCACCGCGCTGGCGGGGCTGATATTTGGCATGGAAATGCTGACCCGCCCGGGCTTTCCGCGCCCGCTGGCCGTTGGCCTGCTGCTGCTGGCGCCTCTTGGCGGGGTGGCGTATGTGCGCCATGCGCGGGGCATGACCCATCCGGTGCTTGACCTGACCCTGCTGCGGGTTTCCACTTTCCGCGTTTCGGTCATTGCGGGGGGACTGACGCGCATCGCGACGGCAGGGGTCATCTTCCTTATCCCTTCCCTGCTCCAGACACGTTTTGGCATCAGCGCAGCGCAAAGCGGGCTGATCACCTTCATCGCGCCGGTTGGCGCGCTGGCCATGCGCTTTGCCGCGCCGGGCATCTATCGGGGGCGCGGGTTCCGCACGGTCATGTGCGCGACCAGCCTTGTACTACCGTGCATCTGCCTGCTGCTTGCCCTGTTCCGGCCCGGTGCGCCACTGGTCTGGCTGCTGGTCCTGCTGGGCCTGAACGGCGTGGGGCAGACCCTTCTTTACACGGGTTACAACACCGTGGCCTATGCCGACATGGCGCCCGCGCGGATGAGTGCCGCGACCAGCCTGTATGCCACCTGCCAGCAGGTGATGCTGACGCTGGGCATATGCGTCGCCGCGGGCTGCCTGGCCTTCGGTCAGGTGGCGCTGCCGGTGCGGTGGCAGGCAGCGGATTACAGCCTTACATTCGTGGTGTGTGGCGTGATTGCGATAATGGCGCTGCCCGTCCTGCTGCGGCTTTCAGCCAATGCGGGGGCTGCCGTAAGCGGTCATGACGGAACGGACGGAAAAAAGGACCGGCCTTGAAACATTAGGTGGTTTTTACATTCCGCCATGTCTTTATGATGTTACATTCAATAACTTCGTACACCTCACCCCCATGTTAACCTTCTGACAAAGTCGATCTGAAACCACAGTCCTCCACATGGCCCGGTTTGTTCAGACTGGACGCCCCCACGATAGCAGGCAGAAAACCGACCGCATGGCTACATCTTCCTCCTCGACCACTCCGCCGACGAACAGTACGCCCCCTGCGGACAGCACGCCCCCCGCGCCCCGGCCACGCCATGGCCGCCGGCTGATCTATCTGGCCGGCGGGGCGCTGGCGGTCGTCCTTGCCGTCGCATTCCTGCGCCCCCACACCACCACGACCAAACACGCACGCACGAGCGACCAGCCGGTTGCGGTCGCAACCGTGGGCAAGGGCGACATGCCCGTGATCCTGACGGAACTGGGCACGGTGGTGCCGATCACCAACGTGACGGTGCAGTCGCGTATTGATGGCTATCTCATGCAGGTCCTGTTCACCGAAGGGCAGCATGTGCACAAGGGCGACCTTCTGGCCCTGATCGATACCCGCCCGTATGAAGTCCTGCTGGCGCAGTATCAGGGCCAGCTTGAGCAGGATCAGGCCCAGCTTGCCGCTGCCCGCGTGGACAATGCCCGCTATCAGCGCCTGATCCGCCAGAACAGCGTCGCCGCGATGACGGCGAAAGACCAGCAGTACAAGGTCGAACAGCTTGAAGGCACCGTAAAGGCCGATCAGGCGCTGGTGGACAACGAAAAGCTGCAGATCACCTACTGCCACATCCTGGCCCCGGTGGATGGCCGTGTGGGCATCCGTCAGGTGGACATGGGCAATTACATCACGGCCGGCCAGACCAACGGGCTGGTGATCCTGACGCAGATGCAGCCGATATCGGTCATCTTCACCCTGCCGGAAAATGATATCGGGCCGGTGGCCGCCCGCCTGCGCACGGGCACGCCGCTGCCCGTCGATGCGTGGGACAGCAGCAACCTTACCCATATCGCGACCGGGCAGGTCAGCGTGCTGGACAGCCAAATCGACACATCGACCGGTACGGTGCGCATGCGCGCCATCTTCCCCAATTCGCAGGAAGAGCTGTTCCCCAACCAGTTCGTCAATGCGCGCCTGCTGGTCAATACAGATCATGATGTGCTGCTGGTGCCGACCAATGCGTTGCAGACCGGCCCGAACGGCCAGTTCGTATATGTCGTGCGCGCCGACAGCACTGTGGAGGTCCGCAACGTCAAGGTCGGCCATGCCAGTGATTCCATGACCGTGGTGACGGACGGCGTGAAGGAAGGCGAGCGCGTCGTGACCGACGGGGTCGACCACCTGCGCGATGGCGTAAAAGTTTCCATCCCGCAGCCGGGCGATGCCACAGCCACACCGGCCACCGGCGCCCCGCAGGGGCAGAAGGGCTAGACGTGCGCGTATCCACGCCCATCCTCCCCCCGACTGAACGACTGCCCTGCCTGCCGCCGGAGATTGCCGCGTGAATCCGTCCCGCCTGTTTATCCGCCGCCCGGTCGCCACCACGCTGCTCATGCTGGCCATCCTGCTGGCGGGGCTGCTGGGTTACCATTTCCTGCCGGTTTCCGCGCTGCCGGAAGTTGAATACCCCACCATCACGGTCCAGACCTTCTATCCCGGCGCCAGCCCGGACGTGATGGCGACATCCGTTACCGCGCCGCTGGAAACGCAACTGGGCGAAATGTCGGGGCTTGAGCAGATGACCTCACGCTCCTCCGGCGGGGCGTCGGTCATTACGCTGCGCTTCGGTCTGGACATGACCATGGACATCGCGGAGCAGGAAGTGCAGGCCGCGATAAACGAGGCCAATTCCCTGCTGCCGACCGATCTGCCCGCGCCGCCGGTCTATGCCAAGGTCAATCCTGCCGATACGCCGGTCATGACGCTGGGCATTTCATCGCAGACCATGCCGCTGACCGAGGTCGAGGATTACGTCGATACGCGGCTTGCGGAAAAGATCAGCCAGATTTCGGGCGTGGGGCTGGTCACGCTGTCGGGCGGGAACCGCAAGGCGCTGCGCGTGCGGGTCAACATTCCCAAGCTGACATCCTTCGGCGTCGATCTTGATACGCTGCGCACGACCATCGGCAACGTGAACGTCAATTCCCCCACCGGCACGTTCGACGGCCCCAGGCGTGCGACGACGCTGCGTATCGACGGGCAGATTTCGGGCGCGGAGCAGTTGCTCAATCAGGTCATCGCCTACCAGAACAACGGGCCGGTGCGCATCCGTGACGTGGCGAGCGTGGTGGTCGGGCCGGAGAATACCGAACTGGCCGCATGGGCGAACCGCACCCCCGCCCTCATCATGAACGTACAGCGCCAGCCGGGCGCCAACGTGATCTCGGTGGTGGACAACATCAAATACGCCCTGCCGCGCCTGCAGCAGTCGCTGCCGCCGGGCATCACCATCACGCCGCTTACGGACCGGACCACGACCATCCGCGCATCGGTGGCGGATGTCGAATTCGAACTGGGGCTGGCGCTTGTGCTGGTGGTGGGCGTGATTTTCGTCTTCCTGCGCAACGTGCCCGCGACACTCATTCCCAGCCTGTCGGTGCCGCTGTCGCTGGTGGGCACGCTGGCGGTGATGTACCTGTTCGGCTTCTCCCTCGATAATCTCTCGCTCATGGCGCTCACCATTTCCACCGGCTTCGTGGTGGATGACGCCATCGTCATGATCGAGAACATCGCCCGCTACATCGAAATGGGTGACAGCCGCATGGAAGCGGCCCTGAAGGGGGCCGGCGAAATCGGGTTCACCATCATCTCGCTTACCGTCTCGCTCATCGCGGTGCTGATCCCGCTCCTGTTCATGGGCGATGTGGTGGGACGCCTGTTCCACGAATTCGCCATGACGCTGGCCGTCACCATCATCCTGTCCGCCGTGGTCTCGCTTACGCTGGTGCCCATGATGTGCGCGCGCCTGCTGCATGAACGCGCTGACAGACGGACCGAACCCGCATGGTCACAGGCGGTGGAACGCTGGACCACCAGCACCATCGCCGCCTACGGGCGGGCGCTGGACGTGGTGCTGCGCCACCAGCGGCTGACGCTGGCGGTATTTGCCGCGACACTGGCGCTGACCGGCGTGCTGGCGGTGGTCATACCCAAGGGCTTCTTTCCCGTGCAGGATACGGGCGTGATCCAGGGCATTTCGGTCATGGCGCAGTCCACGTCCTTCACCGCGATGAAACGCCACCAGCAGGAACTGGCCGAACGTATCCTCAGCGATCCCGATGTCAGCAGCCTGTCGTCCTTCGTTGGGGTGGACGGGCAGAACGTCACCCTCAATCAGGGGCGTTTCCTCATCAACCTCAAGCCCGAGGCCAGCCGCAGCGCCACCGCGCAGGAAGTCGCCACCCGCCTGCGCGCCGAAACGGCAGACATAGCCGGGGCTGAACTGTTCGTGCAGCCGGTGCAGGATCTCTCCCTTGATACGTCGGTCGCGGCGACCCAGTACCAGTTCCTGCTGGAAAACCCCGATTACAACCAGTTCACGACATGGGTGCCCAAATTCATCGCCCGCCTTCAGCAGGAAAAGGCCCTGTCGGACGTCACCTCCGACCTGCAGGCCGAAGGGCTGGTGGCGCATGTCGATCTGGACCGGACCACGGGGGCGCGGTACTCCATCACGCCCCAGACCATCGACAACGTGCTGTATGACAGTTTTGGCCAGCGCCAGATCTCGACCATCTTCACGCAGTCCAATCAGTACCGCGTGATTCTGGAGGCAGATCCTGCCTTCCAGCAGAACATGGCGTCTCTGGCGCAGATCTACCTGCCGGGCATCAGTGGCAATGCGGGGGAGAGCACCTCCGGCCCGACGCGCTCGCCCACATCGGGGCTGGTGCCGCTGGCGACCGTTACCCACGTAACGCAGGACACGGCCCCGCTGCTGATTACCCATGTGGGACAGTTCCCGGCCACTACGGTCTCGTTCAACGTGCGGCCGGGCTATGCGCTGGGTGATGCGACGGATGCGATCGAACGCGCGGCGAAGGACATCCACCTGCCATCAAGCTTCCAGACCTCGTTCCAGGGCACGGCGGCGGCATTCCGCAGTTCGCTTTCCAACGAGGCATGGCTGGTTCTGGCGGCACTGGTGGCGGTCTATATCGTTCTGGGCATCCTGTATGAAAGCTTCGTCCACCCCATCACCATCCTGTCCACCCTGCCCTCCGCCGGGATCGGGGCGCTGCTGGCGCTATGGATTACGGGTTCGGGGCTGGATGTCATGGGCATCATCGGGCTTGTGCTGCTGATCGGCATTGTCAAGAAAAACGCCATCATGATGATCGACTTCGCGCTGGAGGCCGAACGGGTTGAAGGCATGTCGTCCATCAATTCCATCCGTCATGCCGCCATGCTGCGTTTCCGTCCCATCCTCATGACCACGCTGGCCGCCATGCTGGGTGCGGTGCCGATGATGCTGGGCACCGGCACCGGGTCGGAACTGCGCCGCCCGCTGGGTATCGCCATTGTGGGCGGGCTGCTGGTCAGCCAGTTGCTGACGCTGTTCACGACGCCGGTGATCTACCTGCTTATGGACGGGATCAGCCAGAAACTGACGCGGCGCTTCGGCGGGGCCGGTAGCAATGACACTGATGGCCTGCCCGGACCGCAGGCCTCCGCATGAACCCCCTCTCCTTTTTCGTACGAAGGCCGGTTGCCACTGTCCTGCTGACGGTGGCGCTGCTGCTGGGGGGGGTGATCGGCTATCTTACGCTGCCGGTGGCGGACCTGCCCAATGTCGACTTCCCGGTCATACAGGTGCAGGCCCGGCAGGCTGGCGGCTCGCCGGAGGAAATCGCCAGTTCCGTCGCTGCCCCCCTGGAGCGACATCTGGGTGCGATTGCCGACCTGACGGAAATGACATCGCAGTCATCGGCCAATCAGGCACGCATCACCCTGCAGTTCGCCCTGACCCGCGACATCAACGGCGCCGCGCGCGATGTGGAAGCCGCCCTTCAGGCCGCGCATGCCGACCTGCCGTCCTCGCTGCGGCAGAACCCGAGTTACTTCAAGGCCAACCCCAATGGCGCGCCGGTGATGATCCTGGCGCTGACATCACGCACGCGCACCGCCCCCCAGCTTTACGATCTGGCGTCCAATGTCCTGCAGCAGCATCTTTCGCAGATACAGGGCGTGGGCGAGGTCGAGATCGGGGGCAGTTCACTGCCTGCGGTGCGGGTGGAGATGAACCCGCTGGCACTGTATAAATTCGGCATCGGGTTCGAGGATATCCGCGCGGCCCTCGCCTCGGCCAACGCGCATACGCCGAAAGGTTTTGTCGATCAGGGCGACAGCCGCTTCGTGCTGGCCACCAACGATCAGGTCCATAACGCGCAGGCCTATCGTGACCTGATCGTGGCCTATCATGACAGCCGCCCCGTGCGGCTGGCGGACGTGGCCTATGTGCGCGACAGCGTGGAAGACGTGCGCAATGCCGGTTACGTGGATGGCGGCCCGGCGGTTCTGGCCGTCATCTTCGCGCAGGCTGGCGCCAATATCATCAACACCAACGACCAGATCCGCGCCAAGCTGCCCATCCTGCGCGCCGCCCTGCCCCGTGATGTGGACCTGAGTGACCTTATGGACCGGTCCATCACCATCCGCGCCGCGCTGGCGGACACGCAGTTCACGCTGTTCCTGTCCGTGGCGCTTGTGGTGCTGGTTGTGCTGCTGTTCCTGCGCTCGCCACGCATCACCATCATTCCCGCAATCGTTGTGCCGACGTCCATCATCACCACCTTCGGCGCGATGAAGCTCATGGGCTACTCGCTCGATAACCTGTCGCTCATGGCGCTGACGGTCTCGACCGGCTTCGTGGTGGATGATGCGATCGTGGTGGTGGAAAACATAAGCCGCCACATGGAAGCGGGCATGGACCGCCTGCAGGCAACACTGCTGGGCACACGCGAAGTAGCGTTTACGGTGCTGTCCATCACGGTATCGCTGATTGCGGTGTTCCTGCCGATCCTGCTGCTGAGCGGCGTGGCGGGACGCCTGTTCCATGAATTCGCCATGACGATGTCGATCACCATCGTCATTTCCATGCTGCTGTCGCTTTCGCTTACCCCCATGATGACGGCCCGCCTGCTGCGCCAGCACGAAGCGGCCCCCAGCCCTACCGGCTTCGGGCGCATCTGGCTGTGGCTGGAACAGGCGCTGGCGCATGCCCAGCAGGGCTATGCCCGGTCGCTGGAATGGGCGATCACGCACCGGCGGCTGACCATCCTGTCCCTGCCGCTGACCATCGCCATCATGGTCGGGCTGTTCATCAAGATGCCCAAGGGCCTGTTCCCGGATTCCGATACCGGCATGCTGATGGGACATCTGCAGGGCGACCAGTCCATTTCGTTCCAGGCCATGCAGGGCAAGATCCAGACGGTTCAGCAGGCGATCATGGCGGACAGGGACGTATCGCGCGTCATGGGCTTCATGGGCGGTCGCGGCACGTCGAATCAGGCCAACCTGTTCGTGGTGCTGAAGGACAAATCCGAACGCTCCGACCCACCGGCGGTGACGATCGCCCGTATTTCCCGGCGGCTGCGCCATATGGTGGGGGCGCAGTTCTATGCCTCCGCCCCCGGACAGCTACGCATGGGCGGACGGCAGAGCAACGCGGCATACCAGTATTCGCTCCAGTCCGATTCCGCGCGCGACCTGTATGAATGGACACCACAACTGGTCACGATGCTGCAGAAGCATCATGAACTGACCGATATCTCATCGGATGTATTGCAGGGCGGTTCGGCGCTGGATGTGATGGTGGACCGCGATACGTCCAGCCGCCTCAACATCACGCCTCAGCTTGTTTCCAATACCCTGTATGATGCCTATGGCCAGCGTTCGGCCTCGGTCATCTACAATGCGCTGAACCAGTATCGTGTGGTGATGGAAGTCGAACCGCGCTTCTGGCAGGATCCGACCACGCTCAAGCAGGTCTGGGTCAGTGTCGCGGGCGGTTCGGCGGGCGGTGGCACGCAGTCGAACACCATCCGGGTGCGCACCGACACCGGCACCACGGCATCGCAGCTAAGCGCCCAGTCCTTCCGCAATCAGGTCGCCAATACGCTGGCGGGTGGCAACAGCGCGTCCACGGGTTCCGCCGTCTCGACCAATTCCGAGGAAATGGTGCCGCTTACGCTGGTTTCCGTCATCAAGCCCACGCTGACCGCACTGAGCGTCAACCATTCGGGGCAGTCCGTCTCCAGCACGATCTCGTTCAATCTGGCCAATGGCGTATCACTCAGTCAGGCAGTGCAGATCATCAATGAGGAGACGGTGCGCCTGCACATGCCCGCCAACATTCAGGGCAGTTTCGCGGGGAATGCCGCCCAGTTCCAGAAATCGGTCAATAACGAACCGTTGCTGATCCTGGCGGCGCTGGCGGCGGTGTACATGACGCTGGGCATCCTGTATGAAAGCTATGTCCACCCGCTGACCATCCTGTCCACCCTGCCTTCGGCCGGGGTTGGCGCGCTGCTCGCACTTCAGGTCTTTGGGGAGGAATTTTCCCTTATCGCCATGATCGGGGTGATCCTGCTGATCGGCATCGTCAAGAAAAACGCGATCATGCTGGTGGACTTCGCCCTGACCGTCGAACGTGATGAGGGACATACCCCGCTGGACGCCATCCGCACCGCCTGCATGCTACGCTTCCGCCCGATCATGATGACCACCTTTGCCGCCGCCCTTGGGGCGCTGCCGCTGATTTTCGGCCACGGCTACGGTTCCGAACTGCGTCGTCCGCTGGGTATTGCGATTGTGGGCGGGCTGCTCGTCAGTCAGGCGCTGACACTTTATACAACGCCGGTTGTCTATCTCTACCTCGACCATCTGGGGATAGTGTGCCGCACGCGTTTCAACCGGCTGTATGGGCGGCTGTCCCGACGCCATCGTCTTTCCCCCCAGCAGGATTCCTGAACCGGATGACTTTCTTTCCGCCATCCCCCGCGCAAGCCGGTATCCGTCCCTCCCGCACCCGCCGCGGGGCACGTCGTCTGGCGCTGGCCGCCTTGCCGCTGGTCGTGCTGACCGGCTGCATGGTGGGGCCGAAATACCATCGTCCCGCCGCGATCGTTTCCCCCCGTTTCAAGGAACTGCGCCCCGAAGCGGGATGGGAAATGGCACAGCCGCAGATGGCGGCGCTGCCCAAGCATGACTGGTGGACCATCTATAACGACCCGGTGCTGAACGGGCTGGAATCGCAGGTTGCGATTTCCAACCAGAACATCAAGCAGTACGAAGCCAGCTACCGTAACGCCCGCGCGATGATCGACAGTGTCCGCGCCCAGCTTTTCCCCACCATAAGCGGCAGTCTGGGCTTCAACCGCAACGGGCATGGCGCCGGATCGCTGTCATCATCGGGCAGCAATTACGCCAAGGCCGGCAGCACGTACAACACCTACGACATCGGACCCAGCGCAAGCTGGGATCTGGACCTGTGGGGCAAGATCCGCCGGCAGGTGCAGGAACAGGTTACGGCGGCACAGGCCAGCGCAGCCGATCTGGCCAATGCAACCCTGTCCTATCAGGCACAACTGGCCACGGCCTATTTCAACCTGCGCTATCAGGACAGCCTGACCGACCTGTTGCAACGTTATGTCCGTTTTAATGAACAGGCTCTCGAAATAACGCAGAACCAGTTCGATGCGGGTACGGCGGACCCGACGGCGGTGCTGCAGGCGCGCACCACGCTGGAACAGAACCGGGCATCGCTGGTGCAGGCTGGCATCAACCGCGCGCAGTACGAACATGCGATTGCGGTGCTGATCGGCAAGCCGCCTGCCGATGTCTCGATCGCGCCCGCCGAACTGTCGCGCACGGTGCCGCCCATCCCTGTCACGGTTCCCGCCGACCTGCTGCAACGCCGCCCGGACATAGCGTCCGCCGAACGCACCATGGAAGAATACAACGCCATGATTGGCGCGGACATGGCCGCATTCTTTCCCGACGTCACCATCAATGCCAGCTATTCACAAAGTGGCGGCGATCCCGTGACCTCCCTCATGCAGGCCATGAACCGTGTCTGGTCACTTGGCGCATCGGCGACGGAAGTGCTGTTTGAAGGCGGATCACGTACCGCCGCCGTGCATGAAGCCAACGCCCAGTACGACAGCGCGGTGGCCACATATCGCCAGACCGTGCTGACGGCGCTGCAGAATACGGAAGACCAGCTTTCCAACCTGCGCATCCTGTCGCAGCAGGCCATACAGCAGCAGAAGGCGCTGGATTTCGCCAACCGCACGGTCGAAGTCTCGCTTAACCAGTACCAGGCTGGCACCGAAATCTATACGACCGTCATCACCAACGAAAACTCGGCCCTGAGCGATGCCGAAACCCTGCTGGGTATCCAGCAGCAGCGCATGGTGGACAGTGTCAGTCTTGTGCAGGCCCTTGGCGGCGGCTGGGATGCGTCACGCCTGCCGAGCAAGAAATCGCTCCAGAAGGATAATCCCTTCCTCCCGGCCTTCATCCAGAAAGACACCAACCAGTAGGCATGAAAAAACCCCCTGCACCGGATGATGCAGGGGGTTTTCCGTTTCGGGCCAGCGGCTAGTTGTTGAATAGCGACTTGGCTGAAAACAGGATGATGAGCGCCACGATCACAAATGCCAGAATGGCGATAAAGAACAGAATTTTTGCCATTCCTGCCGAAACGGCGGAAATGCCACTAAAGCCGAACAGACCGGCAACCAATGAAACAATCAAAAAAAACAGCGCCAGTTTCAGCATGGCTTTCTTCCCCGCAAATCAGTCATGGGGTTACAACGCCCCGGTAGCCGGTCCGTTGCGTTTTAACGCCGGCGCCGGATGAACAGGCTGGCCACAAAGCCCAGAAAGGATGCGCCCAGCAGCGCCACCAGCGGGCGGTCCGCCGTGAAATCGCGCACGGTATCGCAGATTTCGCCCAGCCCCTGCTGCGCCATGCCACCGGCATTATGCATGCGCCCTGACAGCGGGGTGCCGGAATCCCCGATAAAGCCATCCAGACCGTCCTGAAGGCGACCGACGCCTTCTTCCAGGTGCGCTTCGAGATTGGAGGGATTCGTCATGCTCTGTATTCCCTTTTGCCACTGCGCGGGGGCAGCGCGTGTCTCCCCGCTCCCGCTACCAATGCCTGTCAGGCCCGCACGCGGCGGGCCAGGCGATCAGGCAGACTTATCATATCTCGGATGCCTGCCAATAGGCCGCAACCTCGCCGGGATCATCTTCCCCCGCGATAAGCTGGCGCATCCGCTCCGCCATGGCGCGCATGCCGGGCGCAGAATTGTCGCGCGGGCGGGGACCAACGCGGAAATCCCCACGCAGGCCCGCCGGATGTCCCTCAAGGATAATGATCCGGTCAGCAAGGATAAGCGCCTCATCCAGATCGTGGGTCACGAACAGTACGGTGCCATGGGTGCGGGCATGAATACGCAGCAGTTCTTCCTGCAATCCGGTGCGGGTAATCGCATCCAGCGCGCCAAAGGGTTCATCCATCAGCAGCAGGTCCGGTTCGACCGTCAGCGCACGGGCGACACCAACGCGCTGCCGCTGGCCGCCTGAAAGCTGGCGGGGCCATCTGTCCGCCTTGTCGCCCAGCCCCACGAGTTCCAGCGCCGCCATGGCGCGCTCACGCCGCCGGGCCGCATTCAGCCCCAGCCCCTCAAGCCCCAGTTCCACATTGCGCCGTACGCTACGCCACGGCATGAGCTTGGCATCCTGAAACACCATGGCCGCCGGTCTGTGCGCCGCAACGGGGGTGGAGTGTAAATGGACCTGTCCCTCGGTCGGGCGCACCAGTCCCATTATCACCCGCAGCAGGGTGGACTTGCCCACGCCGGATGGCCCGAGCAGGGCCACGAATTCCCCACGCCGGATTTCAAGATCCACATGCCGCAGGATAAAGCTGCGTCCATGGTCATGCGACAGCCCGATATTCTCCAGCCTTACTACGCTGTCCGTCACGTTGCCTGCTTCCGCCCTGTTCCCTGTTTCCCCGCCACTCATCCCTGCCAGCCCAGCAACCGCCTGCGCACCAGCATGAACAGCGTATCGGTCACGGCGTAAAGCAGCGCCATGGTCAGCATATAGACCACCACCAGATCGGTCGCCAGCAGGCTGGATGCCTGCATCATCCGCGCGCCGATACCCGGCACACCAAACAGTTCGGCCGCCACGACGGACATCCATGCCTGCCCCAGCCCCGTGCGCAGCCCCGCCAGCAGGCCGGGGGCGGAAGCGGGGATCACCACCGTCCGCAGCCGTCCCCAGAAGCCGCCATGACCGAAGGAAGCAGCCACTTCATACAGATCGGGATCAATTGCCTGCACCGCCCCGTAGGCTGCATAAAAATTGATCCAGAATACCGAAATGGCGATAACAAATGTCGCCCCCGCCGTATTGAGACCGAACCACAGGATGGCGAACGGCACCCATGCCAGCCCCGGGATCGGCCGCAATACGCGCACTACGCCCGACAGCAGCCCATCCAGTAGCGGCACCGCACCACAGAGCAGCCCCAGCACCGCCCCCGTTACAGACCCGATCAGCAGGCCACTGAGGTAATGCGTCAGGCTGTCCCTGATGGCCTGTATCCACGCCCCGCTACGCAGTTCGTCCAGCCATGCCGGCCCAAGACTGGAAGGTGCCGGCAGCAGGCCGAAGGGAACCCAGCCCAGACGGATCGCGGCCTCCCAGCCACCAAACAGCACGACAAGACCCACGGCCCCCAGCAGGGGCCGTAGCAGAACGGAACGGCGCAGGGTCACTGTGCGATCTGCCTGTAACTTTCCAGATCAAACAGCGCATCAACTGGTTCGGCCTTGCGTAGCAGTCCGGCCTGCACCTCGAAATCCTGCAACTGGCTGACCGCATCCACGATACGGGCCGGATCGGACACGTAACCGGCTGCCGATGCCTTCAGCGCCTCGATAATGATTTCCTTGGGCAGCATCCCGCCCCCCAGTGCCTGCTGCACATAGGGTTCAACCTGTTCGGGGTCTGTAGCCAGCAGATGCGTGGCCTTGACGAAGCTGGTGATGAACGCGGTTTTCCATGCCGCACGGTCCGGCGCGTTTTCATTCAGGATCGCCAGTACGGACCCCGGCTGGCCGGGCATCAGGTCATGTCCGGACGCCAGAACACGCATGCCGGGCATACGATGGCGGATAATGGTCAGGGCAGGTTCACGCAGGATCGCGCCATCCACCGCCCCCGCAAGAAACGCCTGCTGTGCGGCGTCAATATCAATACCGATGATGTCAGCCGCCTGCGCTGGTTCCAGTCCGTTGCGGACCTTCAGCCAGTACCGCAGCAATGTATCCGGCACCGAGCCGAGCGGCTGGGCGGCAAGTTTTGGGGGGTGGCCAGCCTTGGCGGCGAAATCGGCAAAGCGCTGACGGACAGCTTCCGCGGTCAGGGCCTGCGGCTGCTCAGGCAGTCCGGCCGCCAGCGCACCGCGCGAGACGACTTCCAGTTCCTCAATCGCGGCACTGGCCACCACCTTCACATCTGCGCCATGGGCACGCGCCTGAAGTAGCGGCAGGACCCCTGCCACATACGCATCGATCTTTCCCGACACCAGTGCCTGAATGGCCTGCGGGCCTGACTGGAAACGCACAAGCTGCATGTCTATGCCCGCATCACGCGTCCAGTTCTTGCCCTGCATGACAAAAAGCGGTGCCGACCCGATAACGGGAATATAGCCCACCCGCACGGTCGCGGCCTGCGCCGCACTGCACAGACCAACCACGGCGGTGAAAGCGTAAAAGCTGCGGCGCAACACACGCCCTAAAAATCCTGTCATGGCGGAAGCCCTGTCTGCAATGCTGGTTAAATCCTGCATCTCGGTATTCTTTTAAAATATACACAAATACGATTGAATATCTATATCACGATAAAAAAATGTTAGATTGAAAAAGGGCACAAAAAAACCCGACCGAAGCCGGGCTTTTTTGGAAAGGATCAGATCCTTCACGCAGCAAGGTCTGCTTCCTGCGCCGTTTCCGGACGCGGGCCGCTGTCCTGGCCTTTGGCGGACACGTCGCGGTCAACCAGTTCGATCACGGCCATGTCGGCCGCATCGCCGTGGCGCATGCCGGCACGCAGCACGCGGGTATAACCACCCTGCCGCGTCTTGTAGCGCTCGGCCACCGTCGCGAACAGCTTGGACACGATCTTGTCGTCACGCAGCTGGGCGAAAGCCAGGCGGCGGGCGTGCAGATCGCCACGCTTGCCAAGGGTGATCAGCTTTTCCACAACCGGACGCAGCTCTTTCGCCTTCGGCAGCGTGGTGGTGATCTGTTCGTGCTTGATCAGGGCGACAGCCATGTTGCGAAACATGGCCAGTCGATGGGACGAGGTAACGCCGAGCTTACGGCCGGCAACACCGTGACGCATGATGTAATTTCCTGTTTTATCCGGTTCGGAGGATCAGAACGGCTCGTCGAGCCTCTTTGCCAGATCTTCGATATTTTCCGGCGGCCAGGCCGGGACATTCATACCCAGTGAAAGTCCCATGGCGGTCAGGACTTCCTTGATCTCGTTCAGCGACTTGCGGCCGAAGTTCGGGGTGCGCAGCATCTCCTGCTCGGTCTTCTGAACCAGATCACCGATATAGACGATGTTGTCGTTCTTCAGGCAGTTCGCGCTACGGACCGACAGCTCAAGCTCGTCAACCTTACGCAGCAGGTTGCGGTTGAACGGCAGGTCATCCTGCGGCTCTTCCGTACGCACCGTGCGGGGTTCGTCGAAGTTGATGAACAGCTGAAGCTGATCCTGCAGGATACGCGCGGCAAGTGCCACGGCATCTTCAGGCGTCACCGCGCCATTCGTCTCGACCGTCAGCAGCAGGCGGTCATAGTCGGTGACCTGACCCACGCGGGTCTGCTCCACCTTGTAGGACACGCGACGCACGGGGGAATAGATGGCATCGACCGGGATCAGGCCAATCGGCGCATCTTCCGGGCGGTTCGCCGCTGCCGGAACATAGCCCTTGCCCATGTTCACGGTGAATTCCATCCCGAACTTCACCCCTTCATCAAGGGTGCAGATAACCAGGTCGGGGTTCATGACTTCGATGTCATGGCCCGTCTGGATCTGGCCGGCACGCACTTCACCCGGCCCCGTGGCCGTCAGCACCATGCGCTTCGGACCCTCACCATGCATCCGCAGGGCAAGCTGCTTGATGTTGAGGACGATATCGGTCACGTCTTCACGAACACCCGCCACCGACGAGAATTCATGCAGCACGCCGTCAATCTGGATTGCCGTAACCGCAGCCCCCTGCAGGGACGACAGCAGAACCCGACGAATCGCATTGCCCAGCGTCATGCCAAAACCGCGTTCCAGCGGCTCCGCAACAACTGTTGCAATACGTGAAGGTTCCGCCCCCGGTTCGACTTCCAGCTTTTCCGGCTTGATCAGGGATTGCCAGTTTTTCTGGAGGACCAAGGTAATGGCCTTTCAAGACTGATCTGCCGCCTGTTACAGCGACAGATGGTATCCCGCATGGAGATACCGGAATGACAATCTTCCCCCGGGCATGCGGGGGAATACGACTCAACTGATGCGGATCAGACGCGACGGCGCTTGCGCGGGCGGCAGCCGTTATGCGGCACCGGCGTCATGTCGCGGATGGCCGTGATCGAGAACCCGACGGCCTGCAGGGCACGCAGCGCGCTTTCACGCCCCGAACCCGGACCGGAGACCTCGATTTCCAGCGTCTCCATGCCGTGTTCGCGTGCCTTGCGGCCAGCGTCCTCAGCCGCAACCTGCGCCGCATACGGCGTGGACTTGCGCGATCCCTTGAAGCCCTGAGCACCAGCGGAAGACCAGGCAATCGCATTGCCCTGCGCATCCGAGATGGTGATCATGGTGTTGTTGAATGTGGACAGCACATGCGCCACACCGGAAATGATGTTTTTCCGCTCTTTCTTGCGAATACGCGGAGCCGCAGCTTTCGCCATAGTTTTCTCGATCCTGTCAGTTCAAACGGTGCATGGGGCGGATAATGCCCCATGCCTACATACCGGGCAGTCCGCTGATTAGCGGGTTGCCTTCTTCTTGCCCGCAATAGCCACGGCCTTACCCTTGCGGGTACGGGCGTTGGTATGAGTCCGCTGACCATGGACAGGCAGCCCACGCCGGTGACGCAGACCACGATAGCAACCAAGGTCCATCAGGCGCTTGATGTTCATCGCGACTTCACGACGAAGATCACCTTCAACGCGGTACTCGCTGTCGATCAGTTCACGGATCTTGCCGATCTCGTCATCCGACAGTTCGTTCACGCGCCGCTCGGCCGGAATGGCCAGCTGATCGCAGATCGACTGGGCCTTGGTAGCCCCGATACCATAGATATAACGCAGGCCAATTGTTACCCGCTTGTTGGTTGGGATGTTCACGCCCGCAATACGCGCCACGCCACTTACTCCTCGTCCGCCCCTTCGGGGCACTAACATTCAGGCAGGGCTGCTTCACACCACCTGCCCTTGTGGCAGGAGCGCCGTGAACATACCGGTTCAGAACCGGCCAACCCCATCATCATTCATTCAGGCCGTACCCGTCATGTCATCGTGACCGACTCATACGACACTCATACCTTGAGGGCGCGCAATATACCGGCGCCCCCATCCGAGTCAATTATTTCACATCACTTTTTCGTGATGCTATCGATGACAGCGAAGACTTCCTTGGTCACTGCATCAATATCGGCCATGCCATCCACACGGTACAGGCGCCTCTCCCCCTCGTAATAAGGCAGGATCGGCGCGGTCTGCTCCCGATAGGTTTTCAGGCGTGCCGCCACGGTTTCGCGCCGGTCATCTTCCCGGCGGATGAACTCGTGGCCACCACACACATCGCATGTCCCTTCGACCTTCGGTCGCTTGAACAGGTCATTATATCCTGCACCGCACCTGGCACAGGTGTAACGACCGGCAATGCGGTCGGCCAGAGCATCCTCATCCACGTCCAGCAGCAGCACGGCGTCGATATGCCGCCCGCTACGCGCCAGCATGGTGTCCAGTGCCTCCGCCTGCGCACGGGTGCGCGGGAAGCCATCCAGAATAAAGCCCCTGGCGCAGTCGGGCTGCTGGATGCGGCTTTCAATCATGGCGATGATCAGGTCATCGGGCACCAGCCCGCCTTCCGCCATGATGGTCTTGACCTTCTGCCCCAGCGGGCTTCCGGCCGCGACTTCCGCACGCAGCATGTCACCTGTCGAAATCTGGGCGATTCCGTACCGTTCTTCCAGCCGCTTGGACTGGGTGCCCTTTCCGGCACCCGGCGGCCCAAGAAAAATAATATTCAACGCATTCTGCCCTTTCTGCCCCGTCCCCGGCGCATAAGCCCCTGATACTGATGCGCGACCAGATGGGACTGGACCTGCGTCACCGTATCGATCGTCACCGTCACGATGATGATCAGGCTGGTGCCACCAAAGTAGAATGGCACGTTGTAATGGCTGATCAGGATCTGCGGCAACAGGCAGACGGCGACAAGATACAGTGCACCGATCGTCGTGATGCGCGTCAGGATCCGGTCAAAGAATGTGGCCGTATTCGCCCCCGGACGAATACCAGGCACGAAGCCGCCCTGCTTGCGCAGGTTTTCCGCCGTTTCCTGCGGGTTGAAAGTGACCGCCGCATAGAAATACGAGAAGAACACGATCATCGCCGCATAGAACAGCATGTAAAGCGGCTGTCCCTGCCCCAGTTCCTGCCCAAGGAAGGAAAGCCAGCCTGGCATGGAACTGTTATTGACGAATCCCGCGATGGTCACGGGAATCAGCAGCACCGAGGACGCAAAAATCGGGGGAATCGATCCTGCCGTATTCACCTTCAGCGGCATATGGGTCGAATCGCCACCGAACATCCGCTGACCGACCTGACGCTTGGGGTACTGGATGATCACCCGCCGCTGCGCGAGTTCCATGAACACGATGAAGGCAATGGTGATCGCCGCCAGTACCAGGAACACCAGCACGAAGAACGGCGAAAGCGCGCCCGTATAACCAAGCTGGAACAGGCTTGCCAACGCATTGGGCAGATTGGCCACGATACCGGCAAAGATGATCAGCGAGATCCCGTTACCCACCCCGCGGGAGGTAATCTGTTCACCCAGCCACATCAGGAACATGGTCCCGCCCACAAGGGTCAGCACGCACGACACGATGAAGAAAAGCCCGGGGGAGACAACGGCGGAACCAGCCTCCGTATGCATGTTCTCCAGCCCGATCGCGATGCCATAGGCCTGGAACAGCGCAATCACCACCGTCAGGTAACGGGTGTATTCGTTCAGCTTGCGTCGACCACCCTCACCTTCCTTTTTCAGCGCTTCAAGGGAAGGGATTGCCGCCGACATGAGCTGGACGATGATCGAGGCACTGATATAGGGCATGATATTCAATGCAAACACGGTCATGCGCCCCAGCGCACCACCGGTAAACATATCGAACATACCCAGAATACCGCCCTGATGCCGGGCCAGAAGCTGCCCCATAACCGTCGCATCGACGCCAGGAACGGGGATATAGGTGCCAATCCGGTATACGATCAGCGCGCCCAGTGTGAACCAGATACGCTTCTTCAGTTCCGTCGCGTTGGCGAAGGAACTGAAATTCAGATTGGCAGCCAACTGTTCGGCCGCGGAGGCCATGCGCCCATCCTTTCACAAGAACAGCGCCGCCGCCGGAAGCGGGACGCTGTCATGATAAAAAAAACCGCAAAAAGTAATAAAGCGATGCGCCCGCCGAGTGCAAGCAGCATCGCTTTTATTATGCTTCGGGAACAGAACGGGCCTGTACCCCGAACCGGTCATTCCGCGGCAGGAGCCTGCTGCTTCTGCGCCTTGACCTGCACCTTGCCGCCAGCCTTCTCGACTGCGGCGACGGCAGCAGCCGAAGCCCCGGCAACTTCGATCGTCACGGCATGGTTCAGTTCACCATCCGCCAGAAGGCGGATACCGGCGAAACGTCCGGAGCCGATCAGGCCGGCACCGGCCAGAACTTCTTCCGTCACGACCGACTTGGCATCAAGCTTGCCAGCCGTGATGGCCTTGTCCAGCACGCCCAGATTCACGACAGCATATTCCTTGCGGAAGATGTTCTTGAATCCACGCTTGGGCAGACGACGGTAGATCGGCAGCTGACCACCTTCAAAACCGTTCAGCGACACGCCGGAACGCGCCTTCTGACCCTTGACACCCTTACCGGATGTCTTGCCCTTTCCAGAGCCGATGCCGCGACCAAGGCGCTTCTTGCGATAACGCGCGCCTTCGTTGTCACGTAATTCGTTCAGGTTCATCTCAATCCTCCACCTTCACCAGGTGGGACACCTTGCGGATCATACCGCGAACCGAAGGGGTATCCTCCAGTTCACGTGTACGACCGATCTTGTTCAGACCCAGACCGACCAGCGTAGCCTGCTGGCCCGGCTTGCGACCGTTCCCGGAATGCACCTGGGTGACGCGGACTGTAGCCTTCGTATCAGACATCGGCCGTGGCCTCCGTCGCTACAGCGGCCTCACGACGCCCCAGAATGTCCGAAACCTTCTTGCCACGGCGGTTGGCAACCGAACGCGGGCTGGCGCAACGCTCCAGCGCGGCGAAAGTCGCCTTCACCATGTTATGCGGGTTCCGGGTTCCAAGCGACTTGGCCACCACGTCATTGATGCCCAGGCTTTCGAACACGGCGCGCATCGGACCACCGGCAATGATGCCCGTGCCTGCATCAGCAGAGCGCAGGACAACCTTGCCCGCCCCGAAGTGACCGGCCACATCATGATGCAGCGTGCGGCCTTCCTTCATCGGAACGCGGATCATCGAACGCTTCGCGCGGTCGGTTGCCTTACGGATCGCTTCGGGAACCTCACGGGCCTTGCCCGCGCCAAACCCTACACGACCCTTCTGGTCACCCACCACAACCAGAGCTGCGAATGCAAAGCGGCGACCGCCCTTTACAACCTTCGCAACGCGGTTGATCGTAACCAGCTTGTCGACCAGATCGTCACCTTCGCGGTCACGATCGCGACCACCCCGGCCGCCGTCTCTCGGTTCACGTGCCATTATGCGTGACCCTTTCGTCAGAACGAGAGACCGCCCTCACGGGCAGCCTCCGCCAGGGCCTTGATACGCCCATGATAGAGATAAGCGCCGCGGTCGAAAACGACCTTCGACACACCAGCAGCCACCGCGCGTTCCGCCAGAAGCTTGCCAACCGCACCCGCTGCCTTGACGTCCGTGCCACCTTCGATGGTGGAACGCAGCCCCTTGTCCAGCGTCGATGCGGCTGCCAGCGTACGGCCGGCAGCATCGTCGATCACCTGCGCATAGATGTTCTTGCCTGAACGGAACACCGACAGACGCGGACGCCCGCCGCTCTTCAGGCGAAGCTGGAAACGGAGACGCTGGCGCCGCCGTTCCCGCAGATCCTTCTGCGTGCTCATTATTTCTTCTTGCCTTCCTTGCGACGGATGGTTTCCGTTTCATAACGGACACCCTTGCCCTTGTAGGGCTCAGGCTTGCGGAAGCTGCGGATATCAAGCGCCACCTGACCAACACGCTGCTTGTCGATACCTTCGACAGTTACAGCAGTCGGACGCGGGGTCGTGATCTTGATGCCTGCGGGAATCGCATAGACGATGTCATGCGAATAACCGAGGTTCATGACCAGATTGCTACCCTGCACCGCCGCACGATAACCCGTTCCGGAGATTTCCAGCGTCTTGGAAAACCCTTCGGACACGCCCTTGACCATACCCGCGATCAGGGAGCGTGTGGTGCCCCACATCATGCGGGCCGGTGCTGCCGTATCATTCGGCTTAACCGCAACCTTGCCATCCGCGATATCAACCGCAACGTGATGAGACAGCGGCAGCTTGAGTTCACCCAGCTTGCCTTTTGCCGTCAGCACACCATCAGCAATGGAAACCTGAACGCCCGACGGAACTTCGACGGGATATTTGCCCACTCGCGACATTTATCCCTCCTCAGAACACACGGCAGAGGACTTCACCGCCAACATTGGCAGCGCGGGCCTCCGCATCGGACAGAACACCGCGCGGCGTCGACAGGATCGACACGCCCAGCCCGGCATAGACACGCGGCAGTTCCTTGATCTTGGAATAGACGCGGCGCCCCGGCTTGGACACACGGTGGATTTCTTTGATGACCGGCTCACCATCGAGATACTTCAGCTCGATGCGCAGCTGGGCCACACCCTTGCGCAGTTCCTCACGCGAGAAACCACGGATATATCCTTCGCGGCGCAGGGCCTCGAGGACACTGGCGCGCAGCTTGGAAGCCGGCGCCACGCATGCAGCATGCCGTGCACGCTGCGCATTGCGGATCCGGGTGAGCAGATCACCCAAAGGATCAGAAAGTGACATCGTTCCCTGCCCTTACCAGCTCGATTTGACCATGCCCGGGATCTGACCATTAGAGGCCAGGTCGCGCAGGGCGATACGGCAGAGTTCGAACTTTCTGTAATTGGCGCGCGGACGCCCCGTCAACTTGCAGCGCAGGCGCACGCGGACGCGCGATCCATTGCGAGGAAGTTCAGCAAGCTTAAGCGAAGCATCGAAGCGATCTTCAACCGGCAGAGACCGGTCCATGATGATGTTCTTCAGTGCTGTCCGCTTAGCCCGGTCCCGGGTTGCCATGCGCTCGCGCTTGACATTCCGGTTAACGGCGGAAATTTTGGCCATGCCTTGTTTTACCCTCCGGAACCTGTCGGGCCATTCCCAACGGTTTTCCAAACAACGTGTGTATTAGGTCTTCTGGACTTCAGACGGAAGCCCTTTCGCAACATTTTATGCAGCGAAGGGCAGATCAAACGCCTTGAGCAGAGCCTTTGCTTCCGCATCCGTCTTCGCGGTGGTCACGAAGATGATGTCCATGCCACGGATCTCGTCTACCTTGTCGTATTCGATTTCCGGGAAGACGATCTGTTCCTTCAGGCCCATGGCGAAGTTGCCACGACCATCAAAACCCTTGTTCGCGGGCAGGCCGCGGAAGTCGCGCACGCGCGGCAGGGCGATCGTCACAAACCGGTCCAGGAATTCGAACATCTGGGCACGACGCAGCGTGACCTTGCACCCGATAGGCAGACCTTCGCGGATCTTGAAGCCCGCGATTGCCTTCTTGGCAACCGTCTTGACCGGCTTCTGACCTGCGATCAGGGTCATTTCCTTGACTGCGGCGTCCAGCTTCTTCTGGTCGCCAGCAGCTTCACCCACACCCATGTTCAGGACGATTTTCTCGAGACGCGGAACCTGCATCTCGTTCTCGTACCCGAATTCCTCGCGCAGCTTCGCGCGCAGCTCGCTCTGGTAGCGCTGCTGCATGCGCGGCACAGGACGGGCTTCTTTCACTTCAGACATTCCCGCCCCCTCAGCCTTCGATAACTTCGCCGGTCGCCTTGGCGACACGGACCTTGCGACCATCTTCCAGAATACGGAAGCCAACTTTCGTCGGGTCCCCGCTCTTGGGATCGATCAGCTTCAGGTTCGACAGGTGAACCGGCATTTCCTTCTGGATAATACCGCCCTGCTCACCCATGCGGGATGCGCGGGTGTGCCGCTTGGCGATCGCTACGCCACGGACGACAGCCTTGTTGACAGCCGGAAGGACCGTAACAACCTCGCCACGAGTTCCCTTGGAACCGCCGGTGATGACCAGAACCTGGTCACCCTTCTTGATACGAGCAGCCATTACAGCACCTCCGGTGCCAGCGAGATGATCTTCATGAACTTGCGCGCACGCAGTTCGCGCACGACCGGGCCAAAGATACGGGTACCAATCGGCTCCTGCTGCTTGTTGATCAGCACGGCCGCATTGCGGTCAAACCGGATAGCGCTGCCGTCGGCGCGACGCACGGGATAGGAAGTGCGCACGATCACGGCCTGGTGAACGTCACCCTTCTTCACCTTCCCACGGGGGATGGCCTCCTTGACGGACACGACAATCACGTCGCCGACCGAGGCAGTCTTCCGCTTGGAACCGCCCAGCACCTTGATGCACTGCACCTGACGGGCACCGGAATTGTCGGCCACGTCAAGGTTGGTCTCGGGATGGATCATGGTCTATGCCCTTCTTTACGCCTGCGCACCAGACGCGGCACCGGCGGCAGCCGCTACGGGCTGACCATTCCGGACAACGACAGTCCAGGTCTTGCGGCGGGAAATTGGCTTGCATTCTTCAATGCGCACCATGTCCCCCACCTTGCATTCATTCAATCCGTCATGCGCCGCGTACTTTTTCGAGCGGCGAATGAACTTCTTATACAACGGATGGATAATGCGACGATCGACAAGAACCGTTACGGTCTTGTCCATCTTGTCGCTTGTTACCCGCCCGGTCAGGACGCGCCTTGGCATCGCCCGTCTCCCTTCAGGACTTTACTGCCGGCGCCTGGCCAGCGGAACTCTTCTTCACAACCTGGGCCGCAATCGTCTTCACACGCGCGATGTCACGACGGACCTCGCGCATGCGGGACTGACCCTCGGTCTGGCCGGTCGCGTGCTGGAACCGAAGATTGAACTGCTCGCGCTTCAGATCAACGAGAAGCGTGTCCAGTTCTTCAACAGTTTTGGCACGCAGATCGGCCGGCTTTGTTGCCTTTGCCATCTCACGCCTCTCCGATACGGGTCACGAACTTGGTCTTGATCGGCAGCTTCGCAGCCCCCAGAGCCAGCGCTTCACGCGCGACTTCCGGTGACACACCTTCGATCTCAAACAGAATCCGACCCGGCTTCACACGAGCCACCCAATATTCAGGCGACCCCTTGCCGGACCCCATACGCACTTCTGCGGGCTTTGTCGAGACCGGAAGATCAGGGAAGATCCGAATCCAGACACGACCGGCACGCTTCATGGCGCGGGTAATGGCACGACGGGCGGCTTCGATCTGGCGGGCCGTGATCCGTTCAGGCTGGAGAGCCTTCAGGCCGAACGCCCCGAAATTCAGGGTTGTGCCACCCTTGGCCAACCCATGAATGCGGCCCTTGTGGGCCTTGCGGTACTTTGTCCGCTTGGGAGAAAGCATTTTCTAAATCCTCACGCGCCGCCTGGCGCATCTAGGTCCATTTGACCGCGCAGATCAGCGCTGCGGGGCCTGCTCGGCGGCGCGACGGTCCTGCGCCAGCGGATCATGGGCAAGAATCTCGCCCTTGAAGATCCAGACCTTCACACCACAGGTGCCGTAGGTCGTCTTGGCGGTCGCCACACCGTAATCGATGTCCGCACGCAGCGTGTGCAGCGGCACCCGGCCTTCACGATACCACTCGATACGCGCGATTTCCGCGCCACCGAGACGGCCCGAGCAGTTGATCCGGATACCCTGCGCACCCAGACGCATGGCGGACTGCACGGCGCGCTTCATCGCCCGGCGGAACGCAACGCGGCGCTCCAGCTGCTGGGCAATGTTTTCGGCCACCAGGGTCGCATCGATTTCCGGCTTGCGGATCTCGACGATGTTCAGCGCCACATCGGTCTTGGCCATACGGGCCAGATCCTTGCGCAGCACATCGATATCCTGCCCCTTCTTGCCGATGACCACACCCGGACGTGCCGCGTAGATGGTCACGCGCGGCTTCTTGGCCGGACGTTCGATCACCACGCGGGACACACCCGCGCCGGACAGCTTGCGACGCAGGTAGGCGCGCAGCTTCAGGTCATCATGCAGCAACCGTGCATAATCGGCATCGGCGTACCAGCGGCTGTCCCATGTCCGGTTAATACCGAGCCGCAGCCCGATCGGATTAACTTTGTGTCCCATGGATCAGGCTGCCTTTTTTTCGGTTTCAGCTTCGGACTTCTTTTCGGCCACCACAATGGTCAGGTGGCTGAAAAACTTCTCGATGCGGGCCGAACGGCCACGACCACGTGCGTGGAAACGACGCATCACGATCGACTTGCCCACCTCTGCACGGGCAACGACCAGCTGGTCAACGTCCAGCTGATGGTTGTTCTCGGCATTGGCGATCGCGCTTTCCAGGGTCTTCTTAACCTGCTGGGCGATGCGCCGCTTGGAGAATGTGAGGGTGGCGATCGCCTGCCCGGCCGGCTTGTTGCGGATGAGACCCGCAACAAGGTTCAGCTTGCGCGGGCTGATGCGGATGTTCCGCGTCATGGCCTGCGCTTCGGTTTCCGCGAGCGTGCGCGGATGCTTAGGCTTGCTCATGATCAGCCCCGCTTCGCTTTCTTGTCCGAAGAATGACCCGTGAAGGTACGGGTCGGCGAAAATTCACCGAACTTGTGCCCCACCATATTCTCGGAGACCTGCACGGGCAGGAACTTATGCCCGTTATAGACGCCGAACGTCAGTCCGACGAACTGCGGCAGGATGGTGGATCGACGCGACCAGATCTTGATCACTTCGTTACGGCCCGACGCGCGCGACGCATCGGCTTTGTTCAGCAGATACCCGTCCACGAACGGGCCCTTCCAGACGGAACGTGCCATCTTAAATGCCCCTTACTTGCCGGTCTTCCGGCGACGGATAATCAGACTGTCCGTACGCTTGTTGACCCTGGTCTTGTAACCCTTAGTCGGCTTGCCCCATGGCGTAACCGGATGACGTCCACCGGACGTGCGCCCTTCACCACCACCATGCGGGTGGTCAACCGGGTTCATGACGACACCACGGTTGTGCGGACGGCGGCCCAGCCAGCGATTGCGGCCGGCCTTGCCCAGATGCTGGTTCATGTTGTCCGGGTTGGACACGGCACCGATGGTGGCCATGCATTCCGCGCGGACAACACGCAGTTCACCGGACTGCAGCTTGATCTGGGCATAGCCCATATCCTTGCCGACCAGCTGTGCATAGGTGCCAGCGGAACGTGCGATCTTCCCGCCACCACCGGCCTTAAGCTCGATGTTGTGGATGATCGTTCCCACCGGAACCGCAGACAGGGGCATGGCGTTGCCCGGCTTGATGTCGGCGCGGGCGCCGGCAACAACCTGATCGCCAGCCTTCAGGCGCTGCGGTGCGATGATGTAGGCCAGTTCGCCGTCATCGTACTTGATCAGCGCAATGAACGCGGTGCGGTTGGGATCGTATTCAAGACGCTCCACCGTGCCGACCACGTCGAACTTGCGACGCTTGAAGTCAACATAACGGTAGGACTGCTTGTGTCCGCCACCGATGAAACGCGAGGTGGTGCGACCGTGGTTGTTACGGCCGCCGCTCTTGTTCTTCCCCTCGGTCAGGCCCTTGACGGGCTTGCCTTTCCACAGCTCCTTGCGGTCGATAAGAACCGTTCCGCGCAGGCTGGGGGTAACTGGATTAAAGTGCTTCAATGCCATTTCTTGTCACCCCGCGTCAGACCAGCTTCGCGGTCAGGTCAATGGACTGACCTTCTGCAAGCTGAACAAACGCTTTCTTCACATCCGAACGCTGGCCGGGACGTCCCTTGAAGCGCTTGGCCTTCCCCTTCTGGATGAGTGTGTTCACACCCAGAACCTTCACACCAAACAGCGTCTCGACCGCTACCTTGATCTCCGGCTTCGTCGCGCTGATCGCAACCTTGAAACCGACCTGATTCTTCTCGGACAGGGCTGTCGCCTTTTCCGTGATCAGGGGGGAGCGGATGATGTCATACATCGCTTCCCGAGACATACGTTCCGCCTTCTTGCGGATTGCCAGGATGTTGGTCATGCCAGACGCTCCTTCAGTCCTTCAACCCCGGCGCGGGTGATGGCCAGCACCTCATGGTTCAGGATGTCGTAGACATTCGCGCCAACCGTCGGAAGAATATCGATCTTCGGCAGGTTGCGCGCGGCGCGGCCGAAGTTCTCTTCAACCGTGGCATCCACGATCAGGGCGGATGTCCAGCCCAAGACCTTCAGCTTCTTCGCCAGCTCAGCGGACTTGCCCGAAGCCGTCGCCGCATCAAGCACGACCAGCTTGCCTTCGGCAGCCTTCTGTGACAGCGCGGAAATCAGGCCCAGACGACGCACCTTCTTGGGCAGGTCATAGCCATGGTCACGCACGACCGGACCATGCACCACACCACCGGTACGGTACTGCGGCGAACGCAGCGAACCCTGACGGGCGCTACCTGTTCCCTTCTGGCGGTAGGGCTTCTTGGTCGTGCCGGAGACTTCCCCCATGCCCTTGACCTTGTGCGTCCCTGCGCGGCGCTTTGCCAGCTGCCAGTGCACCACACGCGCCAGAATGTCGCTGCGCGGGGTTGCGGCGAAAATCTCGTCCGGAAGGCTGGCGGTACCTGCGCTCCCGTTATCGAGGGTTTTGATCTCGTAATCCATTGCCCTCTATCCTCAGCCCGCAGCCTCAACCAGGGCCGCCGGATACGGCGCCTCGGCATGACGGGCCTTCTTGATCGCATCACGAATCAGAACCACCTCGTTCTTCCCGCCCGGCACGGAGCCGCGGATCATGAGGAGGTTCTTTTCGGCGTCGACAGCCGCTACCTCAAGGTTCAGCGTGGTGATACGCTCGGAACCGAGATGGCCAGCCATCTTCTTGTTCTTGAAAACCTTGCCCGGGTCCTGACGGTTACCCGTCGAACCGTGCGAACGGTGACTGATCGAGACACCATGGGAGGCTTCGAGACCGGCAAAGTTCCAGCGCTTCATGGCGCCGGCAAAACCCTTACCCTTGCTGGTGCCGGTAACGTCCACCTTCTGTCCCGCCACGAAATGGGCGGCGGACAGAGAAGCCCCGACTTCCAGGACGGCATCATCCGCAACGCGGAATTCAGCCAGCTTCTTCTTGGGCTCGACCTTGGCCTTGGCAAAATGGCCGCGGTTCGGCTTCGACACATTTTTGACCTTGGCCTTGCCCGCGCCAAGCTGGACGGCCGTGTAGCCATCACGCTCGGTATTACGGACATCAACCACCTGCAGATCATCAATCTGCAGGACAGTCACCGGCACATGTGTGCCGTCTTCCTTGAACAGCCGGGTCATACCCAGCTTTTTTGCGATCAATCCGGTGCGCATCGTCTGGACCTTAGAGTTTAATCTCGACATCCACGCCAGCGGCGAGGTCGAGTTTCATGAGAGCGTCCACGGTCTGCGGGGTCGGCTCGACAATGTCGAGCAGCCGGCGATGGGTCCGAATTTCGAACTGCTCGCGGCTTTTCTTATCCACGTGGGGGGAGCGGTTTACAGTAAACCGTTCAATATGCGTCGGCAGCGGGATAGGACCCCGAACCCGCGCACCCGTACGCTTCGCCGTATTGACGATCTCTTTCGTGCTGTTGTCCAGCACCCGATGATCGTACGCCTTCAGGCGAATGCGGATGTTCTGGTTGTCCATCTTTCTGTTTCAGTCCAACTTTACCTGATTCGGGGGAACCCGATCCGCAATGGAAACCCGGTCGGATCGCTCCGACCGGGATACCACAGTTCAGTTACTGTCCAATCACGCCGTGATGGAAGCAACAACACCTGCACCAACGGTGCGGCCACCTTCGCGGATAGCGAAGCGCAGGCCTTCATCCATGGCGATCGGAGCGATCAGCTCGACATCCATGGCGACGTTATCGCCAGGCATGACCATTTCCGTGCCTTCCGGCAGGTGAACAACGCCGGTGACGTCGGTCGTGCGGAAATAGAACTGCGGACGATAGTTGGTGAAGAACGGCGTGTGACGGCCACCCTCTTCCTTCGTCAGGATGTAGGCTTCCGCCTTGAACTTGGTGTGCGGGGTGATGGAACCCGGCTTTGCCAGCACCTGGCCACGCTCAACGTCTTCACGCTTCGTGCCACGCACCAGCGCGCCGATGTTGTCACCTGCTTCACCACGATCGAGCAGCTTGCGGAACATTTCAACGCCGGTCACGGTCGTCTTCTGCGTCGGGCGCAGGCCAACGATCTCGATTTCGTCGCCGACGTTCACAACGCCACGCTCGACACGGCCCGTAACCACGGTGCCACGACCGGAGATGGAGAACACGTCTTCGATCGGCATCAGGAACGGACGGTCAACCGGACGCTCCGGCTGCGGGATGTATTCGTCAACAGCGTTCATCAGATCCAGAACGCGGTTTTCACCGATTTCCGCATCGCCGTCTTCCAGCGTCACCAGGGCCGAACCCTTGATGATGGGGATATCGTCGCCGGGGAACTGGTAAGCGGAAAGCAGCTCGCGCACTTCCATCTCAACGAGTTCCAGCAGTTCCGGATCGTCAACCTGGTCAACCTTGTTCAGGAAGACGACCAGTGCCGGCACGCCGACCTGACGGGCAAGCAGGATGTGCTCGCGGGTCTGGGGCATCGGGCCGTCAGCAGCGGACACAACCAGGATCGCGCCGTCCATCTGCGCGGCACCCGTGATCATGTTCTTCACATAGTCAGCATGGCCGGGGCAGTCGACGTGAGCGTAGTGACGCTTCGCGGTCTCGTACTCGACGTGAGCGGTCGAGATCGTGATGCCACGGGCGCGTTCTTCCGGCGCCGCGTCGATCATGTCGTACGCCTTGAACTCGGCGCCGCCGGCCTTCGCCAGCGTCTTCGTGATAGCAGCGGTCAGCGATGTCTTGCCATGATCGACGTGACCGATCGTGCCAATGTTACAATGCGGCTTGTTCCGCTCAAATTTAGCCTTTGCCATCGTTTTCTCCGTTAACTCGGCCTCGTGCCGAGAGTCGGGTTGGAAAGTTCCGTTTCGGAAGTCGAGCCGGTAGATAGACCGGCCAGACCGCCTTTACCAGCGGTAATGACTGAATGCCTTGTTGGCTTCCGCCATACGGTGCGTGTCTTCGCGCTTCTTGACTGCCGAACCACGGTTGTTCACGGCGTCGAGAAGTTCGTTGGACAGACGCTCCTGCATGGTGTTCTCGCCACGCTTGCGCGAGGCGTCGATCAGCCAGCGGATGGCCAGCGCCTGACGACGCTCAGCCCGGACTTCGACCGGAACCTGGTAGGTCGCGCCACCAACACGGCGGGAACGCACCTCGACGGCCGGCTTGACGTTGTCCAGCGCGCTGTGGAACATCACCACAGGGTCCGCAGCAGCGCCACCACGGCGACGCAGCACCTCAAGGGCGCCATAGACGATCCCTTCGGCGGTGGACTTCTTGCCGTCGTACATCAGGGCGTTCATGAAACGCGTAATGACGACATCACCAAATTTCGGATCGGGAAGAATCTCGCGCTTTACTGCGCGATGACGGCGACTCATGCCTCGTTATTCCTTTTACTTAGGACGCTTCGCGCCATAGAGCGAGCGACGCTGACGACGCTTGGCGATACCCTGGGTGTCCAGAACGCCGCGCAGGATGTGATAACGCACGCCAGGAAGATCCTTGACGCGACCACCACGGATCAGGACGACACTATGTTCCTGGAGGTTATGCCCCTCACCCGGAATATAGCTCACAACCTCATAACCGTTTGTCAGGCGCACCTTTGCCACCTTACGCAGAGCCGAGTTCGGCTTCTTCGGTGTGGTTGTGTAAACACGAGTACAAACGCCACGCTTCTGCGGACAGCCCTGCAGAGCAGGAACCTTGTTGCGTTTGGCTGCGGGCTCGCGACCTTTCGCGATCAACTGGTTGATGGTCGGCATACGCCTTTCCCGATCCTTACAAAATTCGGCCGGCCAACCTCATGTCCGGTTGCCGACTGTCGTTCACAACAAAACCCCAACGAATGACAACCATCCGTTCGGGCATCATATTTACATCCGGCCTTGGCAGCCCGATTCCCGAGCTGCGGCGCCGCATGTCTGCATGCTGCATTCGACGGCCAACAACGTCTTTCAGACAGGGCTAGCCGAGGGCGCGGAACCTACGGGCATAATGACTTCAAGTCAAGCCTTACGCAGGATTCGCGCGGGTCAGGGAGAACGAATCCGTTTCACCAACCCGCAAACACCGTTCCGCCCGGCAGCTGATACTGCCTGAAGCGGATGGTGACAATAGTGCAGCACCGAATCATTCCGGATACCAGCTTCCCGGTATCCGGATATGGTATGCGCCTGAGCTTACTCGGCCGCCTTGGTTGGCGGGACGGCAGCACGGGCCTGCGCCAGACGCTGCTTGTCCTCACCTGCGGCAACCGCGCGGAGCTTGTTCATGACGCTGCCTGTCCCAGCAGGGATCAGGCGACCGACAATCACGTTCTCCTTCAGGCCGTTCAGGGTATCCTTCTTCCCTGCCGTAGCAGCCTCTGTCAGGACACGTGTGGTCTCCTGGAAGGATGCGGCGGAGATGAAGGACTGGGTCTGCAGCGACGCCTTGGTGATGCCCTGCAGCACCGGCATGGCCACTGCGGGACGCTCACCCATGTTCAGGCGCTTGGTGTTCTCTTCCTCGTACTCGATACGATCCACCGTCTCACCGATCAGGTAGGTCGTGTCACCGGGTTCAAGGATTTCCACCTTCTGCAGCATCTGCCGGACGATGACCTCAATGTGCTTGTCATTGATCTTCACGCCCTGCAGTCGATACACGTCCTGGATCTCGTTCACGAGATAGTCGGACAGTGCCTCGACGCCCAGCACCTTCAGGATGTCATGCGGCACGCGGGGACCGTCGACCAGCGGATCGCCAACCTGGACAAAGTCGCCTTCCTGAACGGAAACGTGCTTGCCCTTGGGGATCAGGTAATCCGTCTCCTCGCCCGTCTCGTCATTTTTCACGATGACGCGACGCTTGGACTTGTAATCCTTGCCGAACTCGACGCGCCCCTCGGTTTCCGAGATAATGGCGTGATCCTTCGGCTTACGGGCCTCGAACAGTTCCGCCACACGCGGCAGACCACCGGTAATGTCACGCGTCTTGGAACCTTCACGCGGGATACGGGCCAGCACGTCACCGGCGTTGACCTGCGCACCGTTTTCAACCGACAGCAGCGAATCCGGGGACAGGAAGTAGCGGGCGTCGTTGCCGTTGGCCAGCTTCACCACATCGCCCTTCGCATCCTTCAGCTGCAGGCGCGGACGCAGGTCGATTCCCTTGGAAGCCTGCTTGTAGTCCACGACCACCTTGGATGTCAGGCCGGTGACTTCATCCATCCGCTCAACCAGCGTGATGGAGTCAATCAGGTCGAGATATTCAACCTTGCCGGGCTGCTCGGTGATGATCGGCAGGGTGTACGGATCCCACTCGGCCATCTTCTGGCCACGCGTCACATCGGCACCGTCCTCGACCAGCAGGCGCGCACCATACGGCACACGGTAGCGGGCACGCTCGGTTCCGCGGTCATCCGTCAGCAGGATTTCGCAGTTACGCGACATGACGATGGGCACGTTCTGGCTGTTCTGCACAACGTTCTTGTTGCGGATCGTCACCTTGCCATCGCGCGAGGCTTCCACCATCGACTGCTCGGCACCACGCTGGGCCGCGCCACCAATATGGAAGGTACGCATGGTAAGCTGGGTGCCCGGCTCACCAATGGACTGGGCTGCGATCACGCCCACGGCCTCACCGATATTGACCGGCGTGCCACGTGCAAGGTCACGGCCATAGCAGTGACCGCATACGCCAACCCGGCTGTCACAGGTGAGCACCGAGCGGATCAGCAGGCTTTCGACGCCAGCCTTCTCGATCAGTTCGGCCTGAGCTTCCTCGATCAGCGTATTGCGCGGGAACAGGACCTTGCCGGTGGCCGGATCAAGCACATCAGCCGCCAGCGTGCGGCCCAGCATACGCTCGGACAGGGAGGCGATCACCTCACCGCCATCCATGACCGCACGCACGGTCAGGCCGCGTTCGGTGCCGCAATCTTCCTCGACGATGATGCTGTCCTGCGCCACGTCAACCAGACGGCGGGTCAGGTAACCCGAGTTCGCCGTCTTGAGCGCGGTATCGGCCAGACCCTTACGGGCACCATGACTGGAGGTGAAGTAATCGAGAACCGACAGGCCTTCCTTGAAGTTGGCGATAATCGGCTGTTCGATAATCTCACCGGACGGCTTGGCCATCAGGCCACGCATGCCGGCAAGCTGCTTCATCTGCGCTGGCGACCCACGGGCACCGGAGTGGCTCATCATCCACACCGAGTTGGTGGGCTTGCCGATCTCCTGCTTGGAGATCTCCTTCATCATCGCGGCCTGCACTTCGTCCGTGCAGCGCGACCATGCGTCCACCACCTTGTTGTAGCGTTCGCCCGCAGTGATCAGACCATCCTGATACTGCTGTTCGAACTCCTTCACCTCGGCGGCGGTGCGGTCGACCAGGCCCTTCTTTTCGGCGGGAACGATCATGTCGTCCTTACCGAAGGAAATACCCGAACGCGCGGCGTGACGGAAACCAAGGCCCATCAGGCGGTCACAGAAGATCACGCATTCCTTCTGGCCGCAGTGACGGTAGACCGCATCGATGACGTCCGACACGATCTTCTTGGTCAGCTGACGGTTGATCAGCGAGAACGGCAGCGCGGCGTTACGCGGCAGGATCTGGCCCACCAGCATACGACCCGGTGTCGTCACCACGGTCTCACGCGACAGCCTGCCTTCCGCATCGACATTCTCGATCCGCGCACGGATCTTGTCATGCAGCTTCACGGCGCCGGTGCTGAGTGCATATTCGACTTCACCAACGCTGGAGAAGGACGGCGCACCCGTGACCGTGACCTGACCCTTGTCGTCATAGCTGTTCTGGTCGGGCGTCGCACGGAACTCGGGCGTTTCCAGGCTGAGATAGTACAGCCCCAGCACGATATCCTGCGACGGCACGATGATGGGCTTGCCGTTGGCCGGGCTGAGGATGTTGTTTGTCGACATCATCAGCACGCGGGCTTCAAGCTGCGCCTCAAGGCTCAGCGGCACGTGCACGGCCATCTGGTCACCGTCGAAGTCCGCGTTGAAGGCGGTGCAGACCAGCGGATGAAGCTGGATCGCCTTGCCTTCAATCAGGACCGGCTCGAACGCCTGAATGCCCAGACGGTGCAGCGTGGGCGCGCGGTTGAGCATGACGGGATGCTCACGGATCACCTCTTCAAGGATATCCCAGACTTCGGGACGTTCCTTTTCCACCATCCGCTTGGCGGCCTTGATGGTGGTGGCGTGACCGTATTTTTCCAGCTTGGAATAGATGAACGGCTTGAACAGTTCCAGCGCCATCTTCTTGGGCAGGCCGCACTGGTGCAGCTTCAGTTCGGGGCCGACCACGATGACCGAACGGCCAGAGTAATCGACGCGCTTGCCCAGCAGGTTCTGACGGAAACGACCCTGCTTGCCCTTGAGCATATCGGACAGCGACTTCAGCGGGCGCTTGTTCGCACCGGTGATTGCACGGCCACGACGACCGTTATCAAACAGCGCATCGACCGATTCCTGCAGCATGCGCTTTTCGTTACGGACAATAATGTCCGGCGCGCGCAGTTCGATCAGCCGCTTGAGACGGTTGTTACGGTTGATGACACGACGGTACAGGTCGTTCAGGTCGGATGTGGCGAAACGGCCACCATCGAGCGGCACCAGCGGGCGCAGTTCGGGCGGGATCACCGGCACCAGATCCAGAATCATCCATTCCGGGCGTGATTCGCTGTCGGCAAAGGCTTCGACCAGCTTCAGGCGCTTGACCAGCTTCTTGCGCTTGGCCTCGGACGTGGAATCCTTCAGTTCCTGCCGCAGTTCTTCCTTTTCCTGCTTGCAGTCGATGCGTTCGAGGATCTTTTTGATCGCCTCGGCACCGATCCCGACCTCAATCCCCTCGTCGCCATGCTCGTCCATGACATCAAGGTACTGGTCTTCCGTCAGCAGGCTGTACTGCTTGAGCGGCGACGTGCCGGGTTCCAGAACCACATAGCTTTCGAAATACAGGATCTTTTCCAGATCCTTCAGCGTCATGTCGACCATCAGGCCGATACGGCTGGGCAGCGACTTGAGGAACCAGATATGGGCTACCGGGCTGGCAAGTTCGATATGGCCCATCCGCTCGCGACGGACCTTGGCCAGCGTGACTTCAACGCCGCACTTTTCACAGATGATACCGCGGAATTTCATCCGCTTGTATTTGCCGCACAGGCATTCGTAATCCTTGATCGGACCGAATATCCGCGCGCAGAACAGGCCATCACGTTCCGGCTTGAATGTCCGGTAGTTGATGGTCTCGGGCTTCTTGATCTCGCCGTACGACCACGAACGGATCTGCTCGGCCGAGGCCAGCTGGATCTTGATCTGGTCGAAGGTCATGGCCTGGCCGCCCTGACCAAGGATCTTCATGAGTTCATTCATGCGCCGCAAACCCCCTGAGGGAATGAAGCGGAAGCAGGCGCGTTACCTGCCTCCACTCCTGAAATAAAAACGTATGGACTGACGTGGACCGTAAAGGCCGGATCAGGAGCCGCTCTGTTCAAGGTCAACATTCAGGCCAAGGGACTTCAGTTCCTTGATCAGGACGTTAAAGCTTTCCGGGATGCCGGCTTCGAAGTCGTCCTGCTCACGCACGATCGCCTCATACACCTTGGTACGACCCGACACGTCATCCGATTTGACCGTCAGCATTTCCTGCAGTGTGTAGGCGGCGCCGTAAGCTTCCAGCGCCCACACTTCCATTTCACCGAAGCGCTGCCCACCGAACTGCGCCTTACCGCCCAGCGGCTGCTGGGTGACCAGCGAATACGGACCGATAGAGCGTGCATGGATCTTGTCATCAACAAGGTGATGCAGCTTCAGCATGTAGATGTAACCGACCGTGGTCTTGCGCTCGAACGGTTCGCCCGTGCGACCATCGATCAACTGCGACTGGCCGGACTTGTCCACACCCGCCTTGGTCAGCATCGCTTCGATATCCGGAATGGACGCACCATCGAATACCGGGGTTGCGATCGGCACGCCCTTGCGCAGGTTACCGCACAGTTCCAGCAACTGGGCATCCGTCATGTCGCCGATCTGGTCATCATAGACCTTGTCGCCATAGACAGACTTCAGTTCTTCCAGCAGTTCCTGCCGCTTTTCACCCTTGCGCTGGTAATCATCGGCAAGCTGGCCGATCTGACGACCGATATTGGCGCAGGCCCAGCCCAGATGCGTTTCCAGAATCTGCCCGACATTCATACGCGAAGGCACGCCCAGCGGGTTCAGCACCAGATCGACCGAAGTGCCATCCTCAAGGAACGGCATGTCCTCGACCGGGACCACACGGGAGACAACACCCTTGTTGCCGTGACGACCGGCCATCTTGTCACCCGGCTGAAGCTTGCGCTTCACCGCAACGAAGACCTTGACCATCTTCATCACGCCCGGCGGCAGTTCATCACCGCGCTGGAGCTTTTCGACCTTGTTGTCAAAACGCGCCTGGATCTTGGCCACCGCCGCGTCAAATTCACGCCGCAGGGTTTCCAGCTCCGCCATGACCTCGTCGGACATGACGGTCACGTTGCGCCATGCACCGCGCGGATGTTCGGACAGGACTTCATCCGTGATGACCGTGCCCGAACGGATACCCTTGAAACCGGTGCCCGCCGTCTGGCCGATCAGGTGCTCGCGCAGACGGTTATAGAAGGAACGTTCCTGAATCGCGCGTTCGTCGTCACGGTCCTTGGCGAGGCGTTCGATCTCGGCGCGCTCGATGGCCATCGCGCGCTCGTCCTTGTCCACGCCACGACGCGAGAACACGCGCACATCGACAATGGTGCCCGACGTGCCCGGCGGCAGCTTGAGCGAGGTATCACGAACGTCGGAAGCCTTTTCACCAAAGATGGCGCGCAGGAGCTTTTCTTCCGGCGTCATCGGGCTTTCGCCCTTCGGCGTGACCTTGCCGATCAGGATATCGCCCGGATTCACTTCCGCGCCCACATAGACGATACCGGCTTCGTCGAGGTTGCGCAGCGCTTCCTCGCCGACATTCGGAATGTCGCGGGTGATTTCTTCCTGACCCAGCTTCGTGTCACGGGCCATGACTTCGAATTCCTCGATATGGATCGAGGTAAACACGTCATCACGCGCGATCCGTTCGGAAATCAGGATCGAATCTTCGAAGTTGTAACCGTTCCAGGGCATGAACGCGACAAGCACGTTACGGCCCAGCGCCAGTTCACCCAGTTCCGTGGACGGACCGTCGGCGATGATCTCGCCCGCACGCACCTGATCGCCAACCCGGACCAGCGGACGCTGGTTGATGCAGGTCGACTGGTTGGAGCGCATGTATTTGCGCAGGCGATAGATGTCGACGCCCTGCGTTGCACCGGCATCGTCAGTGGCGCGCACAACGATACGCGCACCGTCGATCTGATCCACCACACCATGACGGCGCGCCACGATCGCGGCACCCGAGTCATGGGCCACGGCCGCTTCCATGCCCGTGCCGACCAGCGGCGCGTCGGAACGCACCAGCGGCACAGCCTGACGCTGCATGTTCGAGCCCATCAGTGCGCGGTTGGCGTCATCGTTCTCAAGGAACGGAATGAGCGCGGCAGCGACAGAGACGAGCTGGCGGGGGGACACGTCACAGGCAGTGACATCGGTCGGCGGTACCTGGCGGAAGTCACCGCCACGACGCACCGAAACCAGATCGTCCGTCAGGTTGCCCTGCGCGTCCTGCTTCGCATCGGCCTGAGCCACGACAAGCTTTTCTTCTTCCATGGCGGAAAGATATTTCCAGCCATCCTGAAGAACGCCGTTTTCGACCATGCGGTACGGGGTTTCGATGAACCCGTACTTGTTAACCTTCGCGTATGTGGCCAGCGAGTTGATCAGACCGATGTTCGGGCCTTCCGGCGTCTCGATCGGGCAGATACGGCCGTAATGGGTCGGATGCACATCACGGACTTCGAACCCTGCACGTTCACGTGTCAGACCGCCCGGGCCAAGTGCCGAAAGACGGCGCTTATGGGTCACTTCCGACAGCGGGTTGGTCTGGTCCATGAACTGGCTGAGCTGCGAGGAACCGAAGAATTCACGCACCGCAGCAGCAGCCGGCTTGGCGTTGATCAGGTCATGCGGCATGACCGTATCGATATCGACCGAACCCATACGTTCGCGGATGGCGCGCTCCATGCGCAGCAGGCCAACGCGGTACTGATTTTCCATCAGTTCGCCGACGGAGCGGACACGACGGTTACCGAGATTGTCGATATCGTCGATCGCGCCGCGACCATCTTTCAGTTCGCACATGATCTTGACGGTGCGCAGGATGTCTTCCTTGCGCAGCACGCGCACCGTATCGGGCACGTCAACGCCAAGGCGCATGTTCATCTTCACGCGACCGACGGCGGACAGGTCATAACGGTCAGGATCGAAGAACAGGCCGGAGAACATGGCTTCCGCCGTTTCGGGCGTGGGCGGCTCACCGGGGCGCATGACGCGATAGATGTCGGTCAGCGCTTCCTCACGCGAGGCGTTCTTGTCCACGGCCAGCGTGTTACGGATCCACGGACCATTCGTGGCATCGATCGCCAGCGTGGTCAGGGTGGTCAGGCCCTCTGCATCGAGTTCCTCAAGCTTCTGCTCGGTCAGTTCCTCACCGGCTTCAGCATAGATCTCGCCCGTGTTCTCGTTGACCATGTCGGACGCGATGAAGCGACCGATCAGGCCAGCGGGACCAACCAGCACTTCCTTGGTGGTTTCCGCGATCTTGCGCACCATGCGGGCCGTCAGCTTCGCATCGGCGGGGGCGACTTCCTCACCCGTCTGGGCGTCGATCAGCGGCTCAAGCAGCTTCTGCCCACGGAAGGCTTCCGCGTCAAAACGACGGGCCCAGCCCTTCGGGGTCTTGTTGAACTCGACCTTGCCATAGAAGTAGCCAAGGATTTCGTCAGGGTCCATGCCCTGGATTTCCATGGCTTCCACGTCACCGCCCTCAGCGGCCTTCGCCGCGCGTGCGGCAGCGGATGTGGCACCTTCCAGCGCGTACAGCAGCGTGGTGACCGGCAGCTTGCGCTTGCGGTCGATGCGGACGTAGATCAGGTCCTTGCTGTCGAATTCGAAATCGAGCCACGATCCGCGATAGGGGATGACACGGGCGGCGAACAGGAACTTGCCCGACGAATGGGTCTTGCCCTTGTCGTGATCAAAGAACACGCCGGGGCTGCGGTGCATCTGGCTGACGATGACGCGCTCGGTCCCGTTGATGACGAAGGTGCCGTTGTCGGTCATGAGCGGCATGTCGCCCATATAGACCGGCTGCTCCTTGATATCGCGGATCGAACGCGACCCGGTATCCTCATCCACGTCCCATACGATCAGGCGCAGGATAACCTTCAGCGGTGCAGCGAAGGTCAGGCCACGCTGGATGCATTCCTCAACGTCGTATTTCGGCTCTTCCAGTTCGTAGCTGACAAATTCCAGCCGCCCGCGCCCAGCGAAATCATTGATCGGAAAGACGGAACGGAACACTTCCTGCAGGCCCGTCGATGTCCGGCTGTCGGGCGCCACGTTCATCTGGAGGAACGTCTCGTAGCTAGCCCGCTGCACGTCGATCAGATTGGGCATCGGAGCCACCTCGGGTATATGCCCGAAGCTCTTGCGGATGCGTTTGCGTCCCGTGAACGATTTTGTAATCGCGTTCATCGCCTATCCAGCCCCCATCCACACAGGTCCGCACGGTGGTGACACGAATGTCACGCGGACTGCGCGGCCCTTGAAAATCTTTGGCGGATCAGCCGGACCTGCGCCCGGACCAACCCTATCTACCACCAAAGGCGCCCGAAGCCTTGCGGCCAGGGCGCCTGTAACGGCCAAGGGGGCGGAAACCAGCCGGTTTCCACCCTCACCTGAATAACTCAGCCCGGTTGCGCCGCGAACGACGCGTCCAGATAGGCCAACTTATTTAATTTCGACGGAAGCGCCGTTGTCTTCAAGGGTCTTCTTGATCTTTTCGGCTTCATCCTTGCTGGCGCCTTCCTTGATGGTCTTGGGCGCGCCCTCGACCAGATCCTTGGCTTCCTTCAGGCCCAGACCCGTGATCGCACGGATTTCCTTGATCACGTTGATCTTCTTGTCGCCGGCCTTGGTCAGGACAACGTCAAATTCCGTCTTTTCTTCTGCCGGAGCAGCAGCAGCCGCACCCGGAGCAGCAGCAACGGCTACCGGAGCGGCAGCGGAAACGCCCCACTTCTCTTCCAGCAGCTTGGACAGCTCAGCCGCTTCCAGAACGGTCAGAGCGGACAGGTCTTCAACAATCTTGTTCAGATCGGCCATAATTCGGTCTTCCTAATTTATACACTGGTTGACACAGCACAATCCCGTTTTTTCGGAAAAATGCCGTTTTGTTGATAACCCGGCGGGCCGGGCCATTGGGTCTCAGGCTGCTTCGCCCGTCTTGGCATAGGCACCAAAAACCCGTGCAAGCTGTCCGGCCGGCGCCTGGAGCACGCCTGCGATGCGGGTTGCCGGCGTGGAGATAAGCCCCACCAGCTGCGCACGCAGAACATCCAGGGACGGCAGTTCCGCCAGGGCCTTGATACTCGCGACATCGAGCGTCTGGGCACCAAGCGATCCGCCGAGCAGAACAAGCTTGTCATTGGTTTTGGCGAACTCGACCAGCACCTTCGCCATTGATACGGGTTCATCCGCCCACGACAACGCGGTCGGCCCCTTCAGCAGCGGCTTGATGCCTTCGAACTGGGTCCCTGCCAGGGCGAGAGAGGTCAGCCGGTTCTTCGCGACCTTGTGTGTAGCTCCAGCCGCACGCACGCGACGCCGAAGTTCCGTCACATCAGCCACAGTCAGCCCGTCATTACGGGTGACGATGACCATGGACGTCTTCGCGAACACGGCTGCGAGGGAGGCAACAAACTCCCGCTTCTCCGTACGGTCCAAATCCCGTCTCCATCATCATCCGCCGGCAAAACCGGCAGATAGGGTTTACCCTTGGGATGTTGCGGCAGGCCGCTTGCATCCCGGTTCGCCTGTCCTTTTTTAACGGAACAACCAGTGCGGGCTTTCGCCCCGATCCGGCATCCCCGTCTCCCGGTTGCAGCCCCTGCGGGCAATCAAGGCTTTCGCCACATCCGGTCATGGACAGGTTCGGAAAATGGCGGCGGACCGCCATCTCCTGTCCCCTACCCCTTGCAGGGCAGGGTCATTCGGAAGCTGGTGTCAGCCCGCCGTGAAGGCGGAGACATCAACCGTAACACCCGGCCCCATGGTGGAGGACAGGGCGATCTTCTTGACATACGTGCCCTTCGCACCCGTCGGACGGGCCTTCTGGACGGCGTCCACGAACGCACGGATGTTTTCAGCCAGCTTGGAGCCGTCGAACGACGCCTTGCCAACACCGGCGTGCACGATACCGGCCTTTTCCGCGCGGTATTCGACCTGACCGGACTTGGCTGCGGAAACCGCACCCTTAACGTCCATGGTCACGGTGCCCAGCTTGGGGTTGGGCATCAGGCCACGCGGGCCAAGGATCTTACCCAGACGGCCAACGAGGGCCATCATGTCGGGGGTCGCGATGCAGCGGTCGAAAGCGATTTCGCCAGCCTGCACCTTTTCGGCCAGATCTTCGGCACCAACCACGTCGGCACCGGCGGCCTTCGCTTCCTCGGCCTTCGGGCCGCGGGCGAACACGCCAACGCGCAGGGTCTTGCCCGTGCCGTTGGGCAGGGACAGCAGGCCACGGACCATCTGGTCGGCATGACGCGGGTCGATGCCCAGGTTCATGGAGATTTCGACCGTTTCGTCAAACTTCGCCTTGGCGTTGTTCTTGACCAGGGCGATCGCCTCATCAAGACCATACTGCTTGGCATTATCGACTGCGGCGCGGGCTGCGGTCAGACGCTTGTTCTTTGCCATTCTATCAGCCCTCCACCACGTCGATGCCCATGGAGCGGGCGGAACCCGCCAGCATGCGCACGGCGCCGTCGATATCGTTGGCGTTCATGTCTTTCTGCTTCGTCTCGGCAATCTCGCGCAGCTGCGCGATCGTCACCTTACCAACGGTGGCAGCCTTGCCCACGGTGGAGCTGCCCTTGGAAATCTTGGCAGCCTTCATGAGGAAGTAGGTGTTCGGCGGCGTCTTGGTGATGAAGCTGAACGTACGGTCGGCATACGCGGTGATGACGACGGGAATCGGCATACCGGGTTCGAGACCCTGTGTCTTCGCGTTGAACTCCTTGCAGAACTGCATGATGTTCAGGCCGCGCTGACCCAGTGCCGGACCAACCGGCGGGGACGGATTCGCCTTGCCGGCGGGGATTTGCAGCTTGATGTAGCCAACGATTTTTTTGGCCATATCCGGGGCTCCTGACTGTTTCACCCGGACCGCGGTTCTGGTGGCCACCCCCTACCCTGAAGGTATGATGGGGGTGACCTCCCGCGTTCCGATAAGAGGCGCGCACCTACCGCTGTTTAGGTGTGCCTGTCAAGTCCCCGTCCTGAAATCCCTTGCCTGAGAGGTCGTAGGATTCAGGCCCGTTATCGACATTGACGCCCTTGACGGCCTTGGGCGTGCGCAGATGCGTGTACTGTAACGGAGAGAACGGACGGATCTGCCGGTTATTGGGCAGTTCCGCCGTGGTCCACCCGCCGCCAAGCGCGCGGATAAGCTCCACCTGCGCCTGCATGTAGCGGGTTTCCACCTGCACTTCTGCAATGCGGGCCTGAAGGGCCGCGACCTGCGCCACCACCACGTCCAGATAATTGGTCAGGCCGCCCGTATAAAGCTGCATGGTCATGTTCTGCGTGCGCATGGCGGCCTGCACCGCCTCAGCCTGCTGCGTGGCCTCCGTATCAAGGCCATGGGTCAGGCTCAGGCCGTCCTCCACGTCCTTGAAGGCTGCCAGCACAGTGGCGCGGTACTGGTCTTCCGCCTGACGGTACTGCGACCAGTTGCGTTGCAGTTCCGCGCGCCGCAGTCCGCCCTGGAACAGGGGCAGGACAGCCTGCGCGGCATAGTTGTACATGCCGTTGGCGAATTTATCGAGCGTGAAGCCGTTATCCATGAAACCGGCAGTCGCACTGAAGGTTACATGCGGATAGAACGCCGCGCGCGAGACACCGATGGCGCGGTTGGCCGCCGCCATATGCCGCTCGGCGCTGGCGATGTCGGGCCTGCGCTCCAGCAGGGTGGCGGGAATGCCCACCGGGGCGGGCACCTTGGGGAAGCTGATCTGGGAACGGGGCGTGATATGGAAATCGGACGGCGCCACATTGGCCAGAATGGCAATCGCATGTTCCATCACCGCCCGGCGGGCCTGAAGGTCCGTATCCGCCGCCTGCGTGGACGAAAGCTGGGTCTGCGCGCGCGAGACATCGATTCCCGCGGCGATAGCCCCCGCCTGCCGCATTTTCGTGATCTGCACCGCGGTCTGGTAATAACGGATCGAGTCGAGATAGACCGCATGCTGCGCGTCCATGCCGCGCAACTGCATATAGTCATTGGCCAGTTCGGACTGGATGCTCAGACGCGCCACGGCGAAGTCAGCCGCCGCCGCCTGCGCCAGACGCTGCTGCACACGCCTGCGGTTGCGGATGCCGGACCAGAAATCCGGCTCCCATCGCGCGGAAGCACTATACTGCTCCGACGACATGTAGATCGGCCCCTGCGAACCCGCACCACGCCACAGCCTGTGGCTGGACGCCTGGTTCTGTGAGGCTGAAGCCGCCCCGCTGATCTGGGGGTACAGATTGGACTGCGCTTCCGCCACGATGTCGCGCGCCTGCGTGAAGGCTTCCGCATCGGCCTGCAGGTCCGGGTTCAGGCGGCTTGCACGTTCTTCCAGTTCATCAAGGGTGGGGTCGTGAAAGACCTGCCACCAATCCCCGCGCGATACGCCATCCTGCGGGTTGCCGTACTGCACAACCCCGTCGCCCTTCCAGTTATCGGGCAGCATGTAATGCTGCTGGCGATATTTGGGGGCAAGGTCCACACAGCCGCCCAGACCGCCCGCCAGGGCGGCGCAACCGGCAAGTGAGAGCATATGGCGCGAAAGGACATGGCGGAACCGGCTGGGCGGCGCTTCCATCATTGCCGCACCCCGGTATCGCTTGCGTTACTGTCACCCGCTGGCATGGCCCGCACGTCATCTCCCTTGTCGACTCCGGGGGATGCCGTGGCCCCGGCGTCATTGTACCCCGTCGTCGCGCCGACCAGATAGACCTTCTGGCCTTCCAGCAAGCCTGCGGACGGGTTGTTCACAATCCGGTCCTTCGGGCCGATACCCGCCAGAACCTGCACCTTCGTACCCAGGTTGGTGCCAACCGTTACATTGCGTAGGCGTATGCGGTTATCGTCATCCACAATCGCCACCTGCATACCCTGCGCACGGAATACAAGCGCGCCTTCGGGGATTATCAGAATATCGGGGTCACCGGGTGCGACAAAATGTACATTGGCATAGGAATCGGGCCACAGTTCCCGCTTGTCGTTATCGACAACCAGTTCCGTGGTCACGGTGCGGGTGCCGGAGTTGAACGCACGTGCGGTTGCAAGGAACTTGGCCCGGAACACCTTGCCCGGATACTGCGGCACCGACACGTCGCCCGTCAGCTTGGGGCTGATGATGTCCGCATAGTCCTGCGGGATGGATACGAAAATACGCATCCGGTGCACGTCGGCCACGCTGAACAGTTCGGTCGCCGTCCCGCGTGAGGAGACATCGCCCCCGCCCGCGTTCACGTAATCGCCCACGTCAGCCAGACGGGACGTAACCACCCCGTCGAACGGCGCCACAAGCTGCTTGAACCCGATCAGGGCGGCATAGCGCGAGACCTCATGCCGGGCGGCTTCCACCTCCGCCTGATTGACTTCGGCATTGGCGGCCTGCACGTCCACTTCCTGCTGCGACACGGCCTGCGTGCCCTGCAGCGCCCGCCAGCGCCGGGCCGTGATCTGCGCCAGCCTGTAGCGCGCCATGGCCACGTCAAAATTCGCCTTGGACGCCGCATACTGCGCATCCAGTCCCGGCGTGTCGATGGTGGCCAGAATCTCGCCCGCCTTCACCTTGGCGCCAATATCCTTGTACCACATCTGCACGTAGCCCGAGACCTGCGCATAGATCGGCGCCTGGTACCATGCGGAAATATTGCCCGGCAGGTCCAGCGTGCGGGTCTTGGGGCCTTTCTGCGGCAGGATGATCTGCACGCGGGGAATGGCCGCGTCCTGTGTCGCGGCCTTCAGGTGGGAGACATGGATGCGGCGTTCCACAATGCCGCCGATAACAACCGCGGCCAGCACGATCCCGCCCACAGTGGCGTACAGCCGCCCACGCCCGGACCTGTGCGGCGTGTGGTTTTCCCCTGTGGCGGTCATGCGTGCTCTCCTTCGCCGACGGCGGCCTTCTTGGACTTTCTGGAATGGATCAGGGCGAACACGCAGGGCACGAACAGCAGCGTGGCGCAGGTTGCGACAAGCAGCCCCCCCATCACCGCACGACCCAGCGGCGCGTTCTGCGAATTGCTCAGCGACATGGGCAGCATGCCGATAATCATGGCCGACGCCGTCATCAGGACGGGACGGATACGTTCATAACCGGCTTCGATCGCGGCGCGGACGGCATCGCCATGCACATCCATCCGTTCCCGCGCAAAGGAGACGACAAGGATGGAGTTGGCCGTGGCCGTGCCCATGCACATGATCGCCCCCGTCAGCGCCGGAACCGACAGGGTCGTGTGCGTCAGGAACAGGCTCCATGCGATACCCGCCAGCGCACCGGGCAGGGCCGTAATGATGATGAACGGGTCCATCCACGACTGGAAGTTCACCACGATGATCAGGTACACCAGCAGGATCGACATCGCGAGACCGCCGATAAGCTGGACATACGCCCCGTTCATGGTGGAAGCCTGACCACGCACGCTCAGGCTGGAGCCTGCGGGCAGGTCCTTGCTGGCCTCTGCCACCACGCGGTTGACCTCACGGGAGACCGCACCAAGGTCCAGTCCCTCGTTCGAGGCATAGATGTTGAACACCGGCATGATGTTGTAGTGCGAAACCTCGCCGGGCGTGCCCGTCTGCACGATCTGGCTCAGGCCACCGAGTATCTGCGGCGCCTTGTCCGACGGGTTGCCATCCCCCTTGTCGATGGGGATGGTTTCAAGATCGTTCAGGGTCTGCAGGAACTGCAGCGGCGTCTGGATATCGACCAGATGCGAAACCCCCGTCTTGGGGTCCAGCCAGTAGGTCGGCGCCACCTGCCCGCTGCCCGACAGCACGGCCAGCGCGTTGTTCGCCACGTCCGCTTCGGTCAGGCCCGTGCCCAGCGCGTAGGTCCGGCGGGCATTGACGCGCAGGGTCGGCGTATTCAGCGGTTCCTGCACCGACACATCGGCAATGCCGGTGACGTGCCGCAGCTTTTCGGCCAGTTTTTCGGCAAAATCGAAATTGCCATACAGGTTGCGCCCCGATACCTGCACATCAAGCGGCGCGGGCAGCCCGAAGTTCAGGATCTTGGCGGTCAGATCGGCTGGCATGAAGGTGATTTCGGTGCCGGGGAATTTCTCCGCCAGCCCCTTGCGCAGGATGCCACGGAACTCCGCCACCGGCGCTTCGTCATTCTTCAGCGTAACCGTCAGATCGCAGTCCTGCGCGCCAACGGTGGGCGTGGGAATGAACGCCTGATTGAGCGGACTGAACGGCAGGCCGCAGTTATTGACGATGCCTTCGACCTGATTGGGCAGCAGGCGTTCGATCTCGTCATTCACCAGCATCGCGATCTTGCCCGCTTCGGCAATCTTGGTGCCCATGGGCGCGCGCATATGGATCGCCAGCGCGTTGGAGTTGATTTCGGGGAAGAAATCCTGTCCCGCGAAAACCAGCAGACCCAGCGAACAGAAGGCGGACAGGGCAAATATCGGGACGAAACGCCCGCGAATGGTCACCAGATGTTCAAGCAGCCCACGGTAGTTGTTACGGAAGATGACGAAGCGGCGCTCGAACCCCTGCTGGAAGCGGCCAAAGACATTGCGTGGTTCCTGATGGCCACCCTCCGCCTTTGCTCTGGCATGGGCCGCGACCTGCGCCGCCAGCATGTATTTGGCCATGGTCGGCACCAGCGTACGCGACAGGATGAAGGATGCGATCATGGCGAAGATGATGGCTTCCGCCATGGGCATGAACAGCCAGCCCGCCACACCGGTAAGCTGGAACAGCGGCATCCACACGATACAGATACATAATGTCGAGACGAAGGTGGGAATGACGATCTGGTTTGCCGCATCGATAATGGCGGTTTCCAGATCCTTTTCCATTTCCAGATGCGCGTCGATGTTCTCGATCATGACGGTGGCGTCATCGACGAGGATGCCCACCGCCAGCGCCAGACCGCCCAGCGTCATGACGTTGATCGTCTGCCCTGCCGCCCCCAGCCCGATGACCGAGCACAGCATGGCCAGCGGGATGGACGTTGCAATGATGACGGTCGATCGCCACGAACCGAGGAACAACAGCACCACAAGACTGGTCAGCATGGCGGCAGTGCCCATTTCCTGCACCACGTCGCGCACCGCCTCCTTCACGAAGGTGGAGGCATCGCCCAGCACGGTGATGTCGACCCCCGGCGGCAGCGTCCTGACGATGGAAGGCAGAAGCTGCTTGATCCCGCTGACAACGGACAGGGTGGACGCATCACCACTTTTCATGATGACGATCAGCACCGCCTGATGCCCCTTGACCAGTACCATGTTGGTCTGTGGTGGTCCCCCCGCATGCACCCATGCCACATCGCGCAGGTAGACGACGGAATTGCCCTCCTGCTTGATGGGCATGTTGTTGAAGGTGTCTATCTCCTCGGGCGAGGCATTGGTCTGGACCATCCAGTCGAACGCGCCGATCTGCTGGTCACCGGCGGGCAGCACGATGTTCTGCTTGCCCAGCGCGTTACCGATATCCGTGGCGGACAGCTTGTGGGCCAGCAGCTTGCTCTGGTCCAGATCGACCATGATGTTGCCCGGCTGGCCACCATAGGGATTGGGAATGGCCGCCCCCGCAACCGATACCAGCGCCGGGCGGATCAGGTTGGAGGACATGTCGTAAATTTCCGACGCCGTCATGGAATCGGATGAAACCTGCAGCGTCAGCACCGGCACGGAAGACGCGTTGTACGTGAGTACAAGGGGTGGCGTCATGCCTGCGGGCATCTGCTTGATGACAGTCTGGGAAACGGCGGTGATCTGCGTCTGCGCCACGGCGGTATCGGTGCCGGGCTGGAAGAACACCTTCACGATGCCACGTCCGTAATAGGACTGGCTTTCGATATGTTCGATGTTGTTCACCGTGGCGGTCAGTGCGCGCTCGTAATAGTACACCACGCGCCCGGACATATCTTCCGGCATGAGGCCGGTATAGGTCCAGCAGATCGCGACCACGGGAATATTGATGCTGGGGAACACGTCCGTTGGCGTGCGCAGGAGGCCCCGCACACCGAACACGACAATCAGGATGGAGAGAACTACGAAAGTATATGGCCGCTTGAGCGCGGTAACGACAATACCGTTCATGCGCGGCCAGTTACCCTCCACTGTGGCGGTCTACGCCACGTAGCAAGGCGCATGTCGCATGCCGCCTTCGCACGGGACAGGTGGTGTTCATGCATGTCTCGTCTCCCCGTCTGTCCTTCCGGTGTTAATGAGGGAGCGTCAGGTGGCAAATGAAATTTCAATTTAGTTTCCGGGCTGCACAACTCCGGATGGCGGAAAAACGATGTTCATGGTTGCCCCGGGCAGACTGTCATGCACCCGCGACTGCAGGATATCGAGCCGCGCGTGATGCAGCGCCAGAATCGCTGATACAAGGCTCAGCCCCAGCCCGCTGCCGGGAATGTGACGGCTTTTATCGGACCGGTAGAAGCGCCCCGTGACCGCCCTGCGTTCGCCGGCGGGAATGCCGATGCCCGTATCGGCGATCTGGAGCATGGCGCAGCCATCATTCATGCGGGTGCGGATTTCCACCCGCCCCCCTTCGGGCGTGAATTTGATGGCGTTGTCCACAAGGTTGGCCAGAACCTCGATCAGCAGGTCCCGATCACCCAGTACATGAATGGGGGGATCATCACCCGTAACATGGGACAGGGCGATACCCTTGGTCTCGGCAATCGGTTCGTACAGATCGATGATATCCGCCACCAGCGATTCAAGGTCCACCGTGCCGAAACCCGCCCGGCGGCGGCCGTTCTCGATCTCGCCTATGCGCAGCAGGGCGGTGATGATGGCGAATGACTGGTCCAGATCATCGATGGTATGGGAAATGACATTGCGCAGCGCTTCCGCCGAGTGGTCGGCGTTCAGCGCACGGTCAAGACGCGCCCGCACACGCGCCAGCGGCGTACGCAGATCGTGGGCGATGTCGTTGCCCACGTCGCGTATTTCATCAAGGAGCTGTTCCAGCCGGTCGAGCATGCGGTTAACGCTGCCCGCAAGACGCTGGAGATCGTCATTCTGCTTACCCGCGGGCAGGCGTTCATGCAGGTCGCCTTCCATGATGCGGTCGATCGCCTCATGCATGTCCTTGACGCGGGAAAGGGCGCGATGGCTCAGCACGATGCCGGTCATGAGTGCGAACAGCACGGTCGGCACGATCGACACCAGCATGGAATGCCGCATCATGAGCCGCAGTTCGGTACGCATGTGCCGGCTGCGCCCCAGAACCAGATACCGCTCCCCCGGCACCTTCACCGCAACCATCCGCAATACGGTGGATGAGCCGCCGCCCGTTGCTTCGGGGGTGATGACATGGACATGCCCGTCCGCCACCAGATCGGCGGGCCAGTTATGCAGGTCGCCCACGATATAATGCTGCTGGCTGTCGAACAGCGTGGTGACATTGAGCAGGATGCGCAGGTCGTCGGTCGCGCGGTCGCGTACCTGCTGTTCGAGTTCCTGCGGGGTTTCGCGTTGCAGGATGCTGGCTTCACGCAGCAGGAGCATGTCGGAACGCCGGGCTTCGAACACGCTGGCCTGGCTGTAGCCGAAAAAGAACTGCAACGCCGCCGATCCGATCATGGCCGCGACCACCGCCAGCGTCAGGCGGAAAGTGGCGGTCCGGAACAGTTCGTTACGGAACACGCAGCATGAACCCCGCGCCCCGGATGCTCTGGATCAGGGCGGGCTTGCCACTTTCGTCAATCTTGCGGCGCAGCTTGCCGATATGGACATCCACAAGGTTGGTCTGCGGGATGAAGCGGTAATTCCACACATCTTCCAGCAGCATGTTGCGCGTCAGCACCTGATTGGGACGCCGCATGAGATATTCCAGCAGACGGAATTCACGCGGCAGCAGGTCGATCGGCACCCCCGCGCGCGTGACCGTGCGTTCGATCAGGTCCATCTCCAGCGGTCCCGCGCGCAGCATGGTCTGGCGGGAATTGTCCGGGCGGCGCAGCAGGGCTTCCAGCCGCGCGGCCAGTTCCTCCATCGCGAAGGGTTTGGTCAGGTAGTCATCGCCACCCGCCTTCAGCCCGCTGACCCGGTCGTCCACCGCCGAAAGGGCGGACAGCACCAGAACCGGCACATGCACCTTGCGCTCCCGCAGGGTCTCGATCAGCGTCAGGCCATCAAGTTCGGGCAGCATGCGGTCCACGACCATCACGTCGAAATGGGCGTTCAGCCCCATGGACAGGCCAGCGGCCCCCGATTCCTCATGCTGGACATGGAAGCCACGGCTTTCCAGTTCCTCCACCACTTCCTGCGCGATCTTGCTGTCATCCTCGATCAGCAGGATACGCGTCGCGGCCACGGGCTGCGGGGCCAGGGGCGCGGGCTGGGAAGGATTGATTTCGGACGGCATGGTCATGATCCCTTCCTTTATGCAGTGCTGCGCGGAAACGGGCCAATTAAAATCGTTTTCAGCCATGCCCGTCCGGGTGCGGACCATCATCGGCCCATGTGGGCATCATGTCGGCCTGCCGCGCCCCGTTCGCCATGCCGGGATGTGCCGCAGGGGCCGTCCCGTCATCCCCGGCGGGCACGGGATGTTGCGGGTCCATGTCCAGATCACGCAGCTTGCGGCTGACAAGGCCGGTGCGGCGGCGGGCCTCATCAATCGAGGATGACATGGCGGAAGCATTGCGGGCCAGCTTTTCCAGCACCCCGTCCATACGCAGCATTTCCTGCCGCGTGGCCCCCAGCAGGCGGGCAATGTCATCCGTGCGCTTTTCCAGCGCCAACGTCACATATCCCAGATGGATGGTACGCAGCATGGCGGGCATCAGCCCCGGCCCCATCACGATGACGCGATAGGCACGCCCGATTTCGTCCAGCAGGCCGGGAATTCGCGCGACTTCGGCATACAGCCCATCGGTCGGCAGATAGAGAACGGCGAATTCCACCGTTACAGGCGGCACGATATATTTGGTCGCGATCTTGCGCGCCTCGATCCGCAGGGTGGTTTCCAGCGCACGGCGGGCAGCACGCTCGGCATCGGGATTGCAGTCCTCCACCGCCTGCAGGAGCCGTTCATAGGCTTCGGTCGGGAATTTCGAATCAATGGCCAGCACCGGCGGGACCGTCGCGCGCACTGGCATGCGGACTGCGAATTCCACCACCTCCCTGCTATCGTCGCGCAGGCGGCGGTTGGTGTCGTACGCGCCTTCGGGCAGCACGTCGTCGAGTATGGTGCGCAGTTGCGCCTCCCCCCATCCGCCACGGGTCTTGACGTTGGAAAACAGACGTTTGAGGTCCCCGACCTGCGCGGTCATGGCCGAGACCTCCCCCATCGCCTTCTGCATGGCGCCGATCTGTTCAAGCACACGCTGGAAGGAAGTCTGCATCTGCTTTTCCACCGCCTGATGCAGGCGTTCATTCACGGCGGCACGCAGTTCATCGCTCTGCCGTCTGCCCTCCTCCGCCATTTCGCGCAGGGATTCGGCCTGGGTCACGCGCATTTCTGACAGGTCGCGGCCCATCATGCGGGCAATGCGGTTGAAGGTTTCCGTCATTTCCTGATGCCGCTGGTCAAGGCGGGTGGACAGCGCGCGTTCGATTTCGGCCATCCGCGCACGCTGGACTTCGTTTTCCGCCACGCGGGCCGTGGTCTCGCGCTCCATCATGATGCACAGCCGCGCCAGCACGTCGCCTTCCGCCTGCGGGTCGGGCTGCTGTGACATGCGGCGCAGGATGATGAAGGACATCACGCACGACGCAACGGCACAGAACATTCCGATCCAGACAGCAGCAGATGCGGGCATATCGGACATGGCTGGAGGTTTCCCATCAGATCAGAAAGAACAAATCAGGTCCGTGCCCTGTAATACGGGTGCTGTAAAGCCATCATGTTTTTTTGGAATATCTGGCAACCATGATATGCACCAACCGAAACGATCGCATATCACCTGTTTTTCAGGTTCCTGCGGTGCCACAAACCACTAGCGTGCGTCCTGCATGCCCATACCGCCGCGTGTGACCAGCACGGGCGCCCGAACCGTTCGTGAGGACCCATCCACCATGCCCGAGGAAACGCAGACCTGCCCGCAGGCCCGGCCCGCGCGGCGCAGATCCCTGTTTCGCAGCCTGTATGTGCAAGTTGTCCTTGCGGTGGTGGCGGGTATCGCACTGGGGCATTTCTGCCCTCATACGGCCGTAGCCCTCAAGCCGCTGGGCGATGCGTTCATCCGGCTGGTCAAGATGGTGATCCCGCCGGTCATATTCCTGACCGTGGTGACGGGTGTCGCCAGCCTGACCGATCTGGGCCAGGCGGGCAGGCTCGCGGCCAAGGCCATGGTCTATTTCCTCACCTTCTCCTCGCTGGCGCTGGTGGTGGGGATGGTCATGGCCAACATCGTCCGGCCCGGCGCGCATATCCATGCCGACCCCGCAACGCTGGATACCCATGCGGTCGCGGCCTATGCGGCACGGGCGCAGGCGCATTCCTTCAGTGATTTCCTGCTCAACATCATTCCCGATACGGTCGTCAGCGCCTTTGTCACGGGCGACATCCTGCAGGTCCTGCTGATCGCCATCCTGTTCAGCATCAGCCTTTCGCACATGGGGGCGCGGGGTCAGGCGATCCTGACGCTGCTGCGGCAACTGACGCAACTGGTGTTCGGCGTGGTACGGCTGGTCATGTATGCCGCCCCCATCGGCGCGCTGGGGGCCATGGCGTTTACCATCGGGCGTTTCGGCATTGGCGCGGTGCTGCATCTGGCCTTTCTGGTGGTGACGTTCTACGCGACATCGGCGCTGTTCGTGCTGGTGATCCTGGGGGCCGTTGCACGGTGGAACGGTTTTCGCATCCTTCCGCTTCTGGCCTACCTGCGTGAGGAACTGCTGATCGTTCTGGGCACCAGTTCATCCGAATCAGCCCTGCCCAGCCTCATGACCCGTATGGAAAACGCAGGCTGCGCACCTTCCGTCGTCGGTCTGGTGGTGCCGATGGGATATTCCTTCAATCTTGATGGCACCAATATCTATATGTCGCTTTCGGCGCTGTTCATCGCGCAGGCGACGGATGTGCATCTGGGCCTGGGCCAGCAGATCAGCCTGCTGCTGGTCGCCATGATCAGTTCCAAGGGGGCCGCGGGCGTGACCGGCGCGGGCTTCGTAACGCTGGCGGCCACGCTGGCGGTCGTGCCGGATGTGCCGGTGGCGGGCATGGGGCTGATTCTGGGCATTGACCGCTTCATGTCCGAATGCCGGTCGCTGACCAACATCATTGGCAACGCGGTGGCCACCATCGTGCTGGCCCGGTGGGAAGGCGCGCTGGATACGGAACGCCTTGCAGCCGCCCTGTCCGGCCGCCTGAGCGACGAGCAGGCTGAAACGCCGGTCATCCCCGGTGTCGAGACTGCCCCCGTCAACCGGTCATCCGCCGGTTAGGCTTCCCTACCCCCTTTTTTCCGCCCTGTCCCCTGCCCTTCATAGGTTCTTCCATATGCCTGTTTTCCAGACCCAGACCGGCGCGCTGACCACCGCACAGCGGATACGAAGCATTATTGCGGGTTCATCGGGAAATCTGATCGAATATTACGACTGGTACGTATACGCCGCATTTTCCATGTATTTCGCGCATGCGTTCTTTCCGCCGGGCAACGCAACCACGGAACTGCTGCAGAGTGCGGCGGTCTTCGCCATCGGCTTTCTCATGCGGCCGGTGGGCGGGTGGCTTATGGGACTTATGGCCGACCGTTACGGGCGACGGGCGGCGCTGAGCCTGTCCATCATCGCCATGTGCGCAGGATCGCTGGCCATTGCGGTCTGCCCGACCTATGCGCGCATTGGCGTGGCCGCCCCCAGCATCCTGCTGCTCGCCCGCCTGCTGCAGGGGCTGAGCCTTGGGGGCGAATACGGGGCAAGTGCTACCTATCTGTCTGAAATAGCGCCAGCCGCGCAGCGCGGCTTCTATGCCAGTTTCCAGTACGTGACACTGGTGATGGGACAGTTGCTGGCCCTTGTCGTGCTGCTGGTGCTGCAGTTCGCGCTGCTCAGCCCGGCGCAGCTCGGCGCATGGGGATGGCGCGTTCCCTTCGGCATCGGTGCGCTGCTGGCGCTGTCGATCCTGTGGTTCCGCCGGGGCATGGCGGAAAGTGAGCAGTTCAACGCCGCCACGCGCGACAGTGCGGCCCATGGTGGCCTGCGTGTCCTGCTGCGCCACCCGCGCGAGGTGCTGGGCGTATGCGGGCTGACACTGGGCGGTACGGTTTCGTTCTACACGTTCACGATCTACATGCAGAAATATCTGGTCAATACCGTGGGCCTGACCAAGGAGCAGTCAACGCTGGTCTCCACCGCGTCACTGGTGGTCTTCGCCCTGATCCAGCCCGCCTTTGGCGCGCTGTCGGACCGGGTGGGACGCAGGCGGCTGCTGCTGTCATTCGGTATTGTGGGCTGCCTGTTCACCGTGCCGCTCATGCGGACCATATCAACCGTGCAGTCGCCCCTTGCCGCGTTCGGGCTGGTTACGGCGGCCCTTATCGGCATTTCGGGCTACACGTCCATCAATGCGGTGGTGAAGGCCGAACTGTTTCCCACACGTGTCCGCGCACTGGGGGTCGCACTGCCCTATGCGCTGACGGTATCGGTCTTTGGCGGCACGGCTGAATACATCGCGTTATGGTTCAAGCAGATCGGGCATGAAGACCTGTTCTACTGGTACGTGACCGGCTGCATCGCGTGTTCGCTGCTGACGGTTATATTCCTTCTGCCCGCGCATGACCGGATCACGCAGGAAAGCTGAAGGGTGACCTGATCACCTGCCTCTCCTTCCGTCGAGAGGCAGGCGGTCAGTGGACGTGCATGAGATTACGCAGGAACCCCGGCAGCAGCATGGCATAGGGGTTCACATGCACAGCCGGGTTCCCCATCGGCCCTGTGACCTGATAGGTGGCCGAGACCACGCCGCTGTTTTTCTCGGGGCTGAACAGCCATCCCAGCAGCCCCGGCAGATGACCGGGGGCCGCATTGACGGCAAAGGCGGGGATGATGGTTCCATCAAGGGCCAGCGACTTCTTTTCAAGGTTCACATCCCCCGTCACCGTCGCGCCGAGAGAGGCATTGCTGACCAGCCCGTCGGCAATGTGGATGTTGCCCTCGTTCATCGTGACCGGGATATTGAGCTGGTCAATCTCAAGGCCCGGCGCATGCGGCGCGCGCATCCAGCCGTAAATCGAGGCATTATTGGCCAGCCGCACTACGGCGGGCACGTCGCGCAGCGTGAATGATCCCATCCGCACCGTGCCGGAGAAGGGAGCGGTGGCGACACTGTCATCAAAACTGCCGTTAATGTCGGTCACGCCGCCCTGCATCTGATCCGTCACCTTCATGGCCTGAAGCAGGCTGCCCAGACTGGCCAGATGCACATCCAGCAGGCGGCTGTTGCCCTGCGGGGTCACATGGGCCGTGGCGGCGACCGGTCCGCCCACCGTCAGCACGCCACGCATCAGCCGCGATCCGTTGGTTTCCAGATGGCTGTGCACGTTTGTCAGCGTGTCAGTAGGGCCATAATACAGCGTGCGGGCATCGACATTGAGGTTCCAGCTCCGCCCCGGCGGCCCGTTGACGCGGCCCGTCGCCATTTCGGGCATGTGGTATCCGCCACTTCCCTGCGATGTCTGGGTCTTCGCCGCCGCCGAACTGCTGGACGCGGTCTGGTAGGAAACCAGCGGGGACAGATCCAGCACCCGTGCGGCAACAGTGACACCAATGGGATCACTGTCACGCATGGGCAGCGTGACCGCCGCATTCCCCACCGAGCGCCCGACCCGGAAGCCACGCAGGATCAGCCTGCGGGCGATACCCGCCGTTGTTTCGGCATGGCCATCGATCAGCAGGTCCGGGCCGACGGCGCGTATGTTCTCGATGCCCGAGATTTTTCCGTGGTCAAGATCAAGCTCGACCGAGGCATTGGCTTCCTGCCCCGGTTTCTTGGACCAGATGGGAATGGCCAGCGCCGCACGGTCCAGATCAAGGTCGATATCGACCTGCGCCTTGCCGCCCACGTAACGGTCATAATCGACATCCAGCAGGGCGCTGCCGGAAAAATGCTCGCCCATCTCGAATCCCGCGCGCCTTACCCCTTCCGGCGTGACGTGACCCTGCAGGCTTGCGCTTTCCACCGCGCGCACCATCGGCCCGCTGCGGAAATCCATGGTGTAGATGACGCTGGACGGTATGCCCGCCAGAACCCCGGTTCCCTGCAGCAGCAGTCCGTTCATGGTCGCATCGATGCCAAGGCTGCCCCGGTCAAGCGGCCTGCCCACCACCACATTGCCCAGATGCACATCCCCCAGATCGGCATGACTGCGCAGGTCGATCTGGTTCAGCCTGACATGGGCATCCAGCGGCAGGGCAATATGCAACGATACATTCGCCCGCCCGGCCGGATGGGTGAACGACATGGGATGGCGCGACAGGACATTCAGCCGGGGTTCGGCCAGAAGGGCCAGCACGTCGCGCACATTGCCCAGCAGGGTGACGTTGATGTCGCCCTGCTGCACCTTTTCGCTCAGCCCCGTAATCCGCATGGAGCCGGGTCCCACCTCGATCCGGCCCGTCCCCTTCGCGTCGACATGCCGGTCCGCCAGATCCACAAGCTGATAGGCATGGCCGAAACGGATCATCATCTGGTCCGGCCCGTCAAAGGTCAGGTGCGCATCCATGTCATGCATGGGCGGGATCGGACGCAGCCAGTGCAGTTCCATCCGGTGCGCATCGATCGTCCCCCCCAACGAGGCGACATTCAGCCCCTTCCACCCCTTATTGCTGGCCATACCCATATTGACCTGCAACAGGTCCACATGGCCCTGCGGGATATTCTGCGTCACCCAGCGCCGCGCGCCCTTCATGGCGCGGGGGGGCCAGAAATCACCCAGTGTCGCAAAGTCCAGCGACTGCGCCCGCGCACCCACATTCAGCCAGATCGAGGCGGGATGGAGCAGGGAGGCGGATTTCAGGTCCGCCGTCGCATGCAGCGTCGGCCCGCTGCCGTCATCGCTGGCGTGACCCGGCGCACGCAGATGCAGGACCAGATTGCGCAGCGCCACATGCAGCGGCCCGTCAAAGGGCACTGCCCCCGCCCCGGTCCCCAGCGTGCCAGCCAGATCGGCCTCGCCTTCGCCCACCAGATACTGCCCCGCCTTGCGGGTCGTGACCTGACCATTGCCCGCACGCAGCTTGAGGCCGAATTCACGCGGCATGAGGAAAGGCCAGTCAGCGCGCCCGGCACGGAACGCCACATCCAGCCTGCCGCCTACCGGCAGGTCGAGGGGCGCGACCTCCTTCTGTCCCGGCGCGAAGGCGGCGGGGCTGATCGGGTCCAGCAGCAGCGTCCAGTTCACCTGCTGCGGGCCGACATGCTCACCCGATCCATGCAGGACAAGGCGTTCCCCATTGCCCTCAAGGCCGAGGCGTATATCCCCCGTCACCCCTTTCTGGCCGGAATCCGTTATGATGTTCAGATGCGCGTCCGCCTCCCCCAGTCGCCACACACGGCCCGTGGCGCGGTCGGTCAGGGTGACATGCGTATCGGATATGACGGCCTGACGGATATCCGTCAGGTCAACAGGGGATGGTTCCTGCGGCTTGAGCGAAGGGTATGGTGTGTTGGGTCCCAGATCGAGGCCGAATTTGCCATCCGCATTACGGGCCAGGCGCAGCCGCCCCTGCGAGACGGACAGTTCAAGGATACGCACGCTGCCATGGAACAGCGCCGGACTGTCCAGCGTAATACGCCCCCGGCGCAGCGTATCGGCCAGCGAGCCATCGTGGCGCTGGATGCGCACATCCTCCACCCAGATCACGAACGGGGCGCGTATCCCGCCATGCAGGGCATTCCAGCCCACGCGCACATGCCCGGCTGAAAGGCCGCCGATAATATCCTCATGCCGCAGACCATGGGCGACCGGGATGGGCATGAACAGCCTGATCGCGGGCGTTACATCCAGCGGACCTGCCGAAAGGCGCACCGTCAGCACAAGCAGGAACACCGCAGGCAGCGTTATGCACAGCAGCACCAGCCAGATCACCACGCGCCCCGCCGCCATGACCGCCCGGCGCACGCGCCCTGCGCCGGGGGCGCCGACGGGGGTGGGTTGACCTGTTTCCATCATACCGTCCACGCTACGCCAGCGCATGAAAATGCGTGACTTCCCAGTCTCCTGCCGGACCCTGCCCCATGGATATGCCCGCTACACCCGACCTTACGCTGCACCCGTCCTGGCGCGGATGCACATGGCCCCACCCGGCGGATGACCGGGCGGCCACCATCATGCACGAAAACCTGACGCAGGCATGCGCCCGCGCGGGACTGCCGGATATCGCCAGCATAGCGGGCGTGCGGGTCATGACCGATGCACTGGGAGGAAACAGTCCCTACCTGTCGGACCTGGCGCTGCGCGATACGGCAGCCTTCCTGCGCCTTCTGCTCGACGGGGCGGATGCGCATGTGCGCGAAATCCTCAGGGGGCTTGAAGCCCTGCCGCCCGAAACCCCGCGCATTGAGGTGATGGCCGCCCTGCGTATCGCCAAGCGGCAGGCCGCGCTGGCCATTGCACTGGCCGATATCGGGGGCGCATGGACGCTGGAGCAGGTGACGCTGGCGCTGAGCGGACTGGCCGAGAACGCATTGGGGGCCGCGGTCAGGCATCTGCTGCTGCATGCCTGCCAGACCGGACGACTGCGCCTGCGTGACCCGGAAAACCCGTGCCGGGGCAGCGGCTTCGTGGTTCTGGCAATGGGTAAGCTGGGCGCGCGGGAACTGAACTACTCCTCGGATATCGACCTGATCATCCTGTATGACCCGGACCGCCACCCCGGAAACGGGGAACTGCGACATACCTTTGTGCGCATGACTAGCGATCTTGTCACCCTGATGGAAGCGCGTGATGCAAATGGTTACGTTTTCCGCATGGACCTGCGACTGAGGCCCGACCCCGCCGCAACGCCCGCCGCCGTGTCCTTTCCCGCCGCCATTCAGTATTACGAAAGCATGGGCCGTACATGGGAACGCGCGGCCATGACGAAAGCCCGTCCGGTTGCGGGGGATATTGTGGCGGGCCGCCGTTTCCTCAAACACATTCATCCGTTCATCTGGCGCCGCCATCTTGATTTTGCGGTGATCGACGATCTGCACGACATGAAAGCACGAATCGACCGCCACCGGAATGCGGGCCACGCTGATCTGGAAAGCCTGCCCCCCGCGTCTATCCGCGATCCCGAGACCGCGACCGGCTGGCTTCTGGGGCAGAACGTGAAGCTGGGACAGGGCGGCATACGGGAAGTAGAGTTCATCGTGCAGGCGCTTCAGCTTGTATGGGGCGGCAGGCGGCCCGAACTGCGTGATCCCACCACGCTGGGCGGCCTGCGCAGGCTGCGCCGCGCGGGACTGCTGGAACGTGCCCAGTGCGCAATACTGGTCCGCAACTACCGCATGCTGCGTCAGGCCGAACACCGGTTGCAGATGCGCATGGATCACCAGACCCACACCCTGCCGGACACACGTGACGGATTCGCACGCTTCGCCACCTTCATGCTGGCTGCAACGCCGGGTGAACTGGCCTGCAGCATGCTGTCGGTCATGCAGCATTCGCGCCGCAACTTCGACCTGCAGTTTGCCGAAAGCGACCGGCAGGACATCACCATCGCGCCGGAGGATGTCGATGCCGCCGACCGGCTGCGTGACTACGGCTTCGCGCCCCATGACATCGGTGACGCGCTGCAGATCCTCAACCGGTGGGATGGCAACCGGCTGCGCGCGCTGCGTTCCGACCGGGCCCGCAAGCTGCTGCGCCGGCTGCTGCCTGCCATCATGACCGAAATCGGGGGCCGCCAGCAGCCGCTGACCGTGCTGCGCCGTTTCGATGCGCTGCTGGAGCGGCAATGGGCGGGCGTGCAGTTCCTGTCGCTGCTGGAACGCAATACCGCGCTGATCCACCGCATCGTGACCGTTCTGGACTGCGCGCCGTTCCTGGCCGACCATCTGGCCGAAACTCCCTCCGCCCTGGACGGGCTGCTGGACATGGATGGCGGTCCTGGCGCGCTGGGTACGGCCACGGCGCTGGTCAGACGGCATGTCACATCGGCACAATCGGCCGAGCAGGTACTGCCGGTGATGCGCGGACTGGTGTGTGGGGAGGAGTTCCGCCTGTCGGTTGCCCGCCTTGAACACCGCATGGGCGAGGACAGCGCCGCCCGCGCGCGCACGGCCATGGCCGAAACGGTCATGCGCGGGCTGCTGCGCGTGGTCACCGGTGAACACAGACGCCGCCACGGCACCGTGCCCGGTGGTGCGATGGCGGTTGTGGCGCTGGGCAAGGCGGGATCGCATGAAATGATGCCGGGGTCCGACCTCGACCTCATGCTCGTGTTCGACCATCCGCCCGATGCGGGGGAAAGCGTTGTTAATGGCACAGTCGGCACGGATGGCATGCGCGGACGCCCGCTTGCGGCGGGTACGTATTTCGTCCGGCTGGCGCATGCCTTCGTCGCGGCCCTGACCGCGCCGGGACGCGAGGGACCGCTGTATGAGGTGGATATGCGCCTGCGTCCTTCGGGATCGAAGGGGCCGGTCGCCGTCTCCCTGTCCGCCTTCCGCCGCTACCATGAAGAATCCGCATGGACATGGGAACGCATGGCCCTGACCCGCGCGCGCGTGGTGGCGGGACCGCCCCGCCTTGCCGCCCGCCTGCGCCACGCCATCGCCACGGCGCTGGACCATGCCCCGCTGACGGATGAGGAAAGCCGCCAGATCCTGCATGACGTGCGTCACATGCGCGAACGGCTGGCGCGCGAACATCCCGCCGCCAGCCCGTGGGACATCAAACGCCGCCGGGGCGGGCTGATGGATGTGGAGTTCATCGCACAGGGGCTGCAACTGCTGACGCCGGATGCACAGGCCCGCAATCCCTCCACCCGGCTGGCGCTGCTGCGGCTGGCGCAGGCGGGGACGCTGGATATGGCGGATGCCCGCCTGCTGCGGCGCGCGGACCTGTTCTGGCGGTCGATGCAGGGGCTGGTCCGCATCATATGCGGCAGCGTCGTGCCCGATGCGATCCCGCAGGCCAGCCTTGAAATCCTGATGGGGGAAGTCAGGGCGCGCAATGCGACGGCCCTGCTGGACCGGATGGATGATATGGCCGCCCGCGTAACCGCGATATTCGACCGTCTGATTCCCCCCATTGCGGACACACCGGCGCGATAGCCACGCCGGGAGTGTTTCCCCGCCCGCCAAAGCGTTGCATGATCGCAGCCCAACCCATATCCCCGCATGCCGGTCGCGCCGATACCGGACGCGCCACGCCATGCAGGCGGACAGATCAGCAAGGCAGGTCATGAGCAAGGTTCTTCCCCCTTTCCCCGAACCCGGCAGCGCCGTTCCCGATTTTGACATGCCCGCAAGTCATGGGCGCACGGTCAGCCTGACCGCCCTGCGCGGCCATCCTTTCGTGCTGTATTTCTATCCCAAGGCCAATACATCGGGCTGCACCAGGGAAGCCTGCGAATTCGAAGCCGCCCTGAATGACATGCAGAAGGATGGCGTAAGCGTCATCGGCGTCTCCCGCGATGGCATGCCTGCAATCGAGAAATTCGCAGCCGATCACGCCCTCACCTTCCCCCTTGCATCGGATGGCGATGGCAGCGTTACGGAAGCCTATGGCGTATGGGTCGAAAAATCGATGTACGGTCGCAAATACATGGGTATCGAACGCGCGACTTTCCTGATCGATGCCAATGGCCATCTGGTGGAAGCATGGCGCAAGGTGAAGGTCCCGAACCACGTCGCCGCCGTGCGCAAGGCCATTGCGACCCTGACGCTACAGGCGGGAACAGCGGGCTAGCACGTCAGTAGGGACGTCCCGGTCCGCCATAGGGACCATAGACCACGACCGGCGGCGGGGGTGGTGGGGCATAATAGGCCACCGCCGGCGGCGGGGACAGTAATAGACCGGGGGCGGAGGCGGCGGCGGCCGTAGCTGTCCACCATGGCCCCGCCGATGACGCCACCCACGATGCCACCCACCAGTCCCCCAACCAGCGCATCGCCCCCGCCGCCACGCCCATGGGCCTGCGCGCCCGGTGCGGCTGCCGCCAGCCCGGTCAGGACAAGCAGCCCGGTGGCTGCAATACGCCCGATGTTTTTCATCAAACTCTTCCTGCTCCTGTCTCGATCAGGCGGGGAACGCATCCCCGCCTGACAGGGATGAGACAGGAGGGTCATGGCGATTTACGGGCAGAAATCGCCCTTTTCATGCCATAAACCGGCCTCGGCCGTTACGGATGGGCCGCGCGCAGTTCCTTCAGGCCCGAAGGGATGGCAAACACGCCGTCCGCCTGTGGCACACGGGTGACGGCGGTGGCTTCCACCATCACCTTGCCATCACGGATGACTTCCAGCATCACGCCGTCATCGGTGTAGCAGATTTCGCTGGGGCGCTGGTCGGTGTCCTGCGTCTGCCATAACGTACACGGGATGTTGGCAACGGTGGCCGTGCCGGTGCGCAGCCAGTTGCCCTGCGCACGCTGCCCCATCTGCACATTACCGGCACCCGGCGCGGGAATGACCGTCCTGATCTTCTGCTCGGGGTTTACTACCGTCAGCGTGCCCGCGTGGTAGTCGGTAACCATGTAGGTGGTGGCATTGCCCGGATCGACGCGCTGCATCATCCGCCCGCTGGACCAGCGCATGCGCTGGGTCATGACCTCCTTCGTGTCATGGGGGGGGTAGATGGTGTAGGTCACGTCCACATCGTTCTGGGGGGTGACGAAGGGGGTCTCATCGGTGGCGGCGGACGCATGGCCTGCACCAGCCAGCAGCAGGCCAGCCACCAGCAGGGCCTGACCACTGCGATACGGAAAACGGGTCACGGTATGTAATCCTTCAAAACGGGGACGGGGCAGGCGCGTCAGCCGCCCTTCTGATCCGGGTTCGTGCGGGCGGCAAGCGTGCCGGGCGGCGGGGGCGGTTCGATCTTGCGATAGCCCTCGGGCGGCTGGAACATGCTGTCGGGAATGGGTCCGTAAACCACTTTCGTCGCTTCCAGCTTACCGCGCAGCCCGTCCCCATCCACACCGTCTTCCTGCAGGATCACGCCATCTTCCGTAACGCAGGTGGTGGCGTTGCCCTGATCGGTCGTCACGTCCCACTGCGTGCATGTGACCCCGGCCACGGTGGCGGTGCCCTTGCGCACGAAGGACATGGACAGGTCCAGCAGGAAGGGATTGCGGATGCCGTAGCGGGCATCAAGCTGGCTGTACACCTTCTGCGGATTGATGATGATCATGACCTGACGGGTCATGCGGTTGAGCACCATCTCGCCCATGGCCAGCGGGCTGTCGATTCGCATAAGACCGCCATTATAGGCGAACCATGTGCGCACGGCCTTGGGCTCGGGCATGCCATCGGGCTGCACGTTATAGTCCACCTGCACATCCCGCGTGGGGGTAAGCGGGGGGTGAACGGTGGCGGCTTCCTGCGCCATGGCGGGTGCGCCACCCGCTGCAATGGCCGCCACGAACATCATCATGCCCAACGGCCCCCTGCCCTTACCCTTTACCGGGCAGGCCGCTCCCTGTTTCATCACGTTTCTTCCCCTTCTTCTGCCAAGACGGAACCCTGCACGCGCAGGACTGTCAACCATCCGCGTCCATCGCGCCCGCGGGCCGCAGGGCACGGATGGCGGGCAGCAGTTCCGCCGCGCTGTCATTTCCGATCCATTGCGCCCGTCGCGCCACCGCGCGGACAAGCTGGCGCATGTAATCATCCGCCGGAATCTCGTATCCGCCGAAACTGGCCAGATGATCCGTGCCGAACTGTGTATCGAGCAGGGTAAAGCCACCCAGACGCAGGCGGGCCACCAGATGGACCAGCGCCACCTTGGATGCGTCGCGCATGCGGCTGAACATGCTTTCCCCGAAAAAGGCCTGACCGATGGCCACGCCATACAGGCCGCCGACCAGCCTGCCCTCATGATAGGTTTCGATGCTGTGGGCATGGCCCATGGCGTGAAGCTGACAGAACAGGGTGCGGATGCGCGGGTTGATCCATGTATCCTCGCGCCCCGGCATGGGTGCTGCACAGCCATCCATGACCCCTGCGAAATCCTGATCTGTCATTACTGCAAAGCGGTCCGACAGCACCGTGCGCATGAGCCTGCGCGGCACATGAAATCCCTCCAGCGGCAGGATGCCGCGCATCTGCGGGAAGAACCATTCCAGTTCGTCGGACCGCGCATCGGGCGCCATGGGAAACAGGCCGGCCCGGTAGGCGCGCAGCATAAGTTCCGGCGTAAGCGGAACCGTCTCTTGACCCGTCATGTTCTTAGGATAACCCTTTCGCATGCTTCTGCAGGCACGATCGCCTGTGTCATGCCCCCGTTAGGCCGGAGAAACCACCCTCTATGTCCGCTACCCGCCCCCGCGTACTGCTGACCCAGCGCCAGACCGATCCCGTCATGCAGCGTATCGAGCAGAACTTTACCATAGCCCCCGTCCCGGACCACCGGATGACAACCCGCGAACTGCTGGACGCCGCGCGCGCTTTCCAGCCGCAGGCCATCATGACATCGACGGGCCTGCCGCTGCGTGGCGATGACGTGGCGCAACTGCCTGACTGCGTGAAGGTTGTCGCAACCGTCAGCGTCGGCACGGACCATCTGGACATTTCAGCCCTTCATGCCCGTGGCATCATCGTCACTAACACGCCCGACGTACTGACCGACTGCAATGCCGACATGGCCATCCTGCTGATGCTGGCTGCCGCCCGGCGCGCGGGGGAATACACCACGCTCATGCGCGAAGGCTGGGGCCGTCCGCTTGCGATGGATGAAATGCTGGGCACCCGCATAAGCGGCAAGCGGCTGGGTATCGTGGGCATGGGCCGCATCGGTCAGGCCGTGGCCCGGCGGGCGCGTGGCTTCGACATGACGGTCATGTATTCCAACCGCCGCCGCCTGCCCGCCGCGCAGGAAGCGGGCGCCACCTATTTCAGCACCCTGACCGACATGCTGCCGCACTGCGATATCCTGAGCCTGCATCTGCCCGCCACGCCCGAAACCGAAGGCATGATCGATGCCGACCTGCTGGGCCGCCTGCCGCGCGGGGCCATTTTCATCAATGCCGCCCGTGGCGCGCTGGTGGATGAGGACGCCCTGATCGCGGCCCTGCGCAGCGGCCAGCTTGCCGCCGCCGGGCTGGATGTCTACCGCAATGAACCCAATCCCGACCCGCGCTTTCTGGAACTGCCCAACGTGTTCCTGACCCCGCATGTCGGCAGCGCCACCATCGAAACCCGTACCGACATGGGCATGCTGGCGATTGAAAACGTGGAAGCCGTGCTGAACGGCCGCGCAGCCCCCACCCCCGTCCACGCCTGATCCGGCCGTAAGGGAGGCACGCTTATGGGACTGCCCGGCGTTTTCATCGTTTTCACGCTGATCACACTGCTGCTGGAACTGTTCATGCCGCGCATGAATGGCCTGTTGCAGACATTGACCGGATTTTACGTGGTCTTCGCGCTGATCGCCGCGACCATCGAAATCGTAAGGAAGCCGCAGCCCGTGCGGCATACATCCGGCAAAGCATGACAGACAGCCGCTCCGGGCCATGCCCGGAGCGGTCGGGAACTGAAGTTTTTCACAGAAATAAAGTCGTGGCAGACGCCCCTCACCAATGGAGAGGAAGCGCGTCTGCCAGCATTATTACCGCTTCAGCCTTCGTTGACCTGACTTGCGGCGTGGGCCTTGAGGTCAGCGGCGGTGCGGCGGACTTCCGGTCCATATTCACGCTCAAGCCGCCGGATGGTGAAATGCGCCTGCGCCACCGCGCGGTAATGCGACAGGAACGCCGCGTTGAGCGACGCCCCGCACAGCGCGCCAGCCACCGGCATCATCTGCAGTGCGAACTTGCGCGACAGGCCCAGCCCGTAATGGGTCGCCACTTCACTGACCAGCATGACAACCGGACGACCGCGCAGCATCGCGCGGGCGGAAAAATAGCCCAGTTCGCTATCCTCCCCCGGCGCGGCCTTCCGGTTCGCGCCAAAGGGGAAGGCGCGGAGGGCGAATACTTCCAGACAGGCCGCCCGCGCATCTTCCTGCGACAGGTCTTCCCCCTGTTCGCGGGCGATACGCGCGATCTCGCGCATGATGGTCAGCGTCGTGAAGCCGACATCGGCCACCAGTCCCGGCAGGCCGGCAAAACCGCCTATGGCCCCCGACATGGTTACGGCGGCCTTCACCGCCGGGTCGCGCCATGCGGCGCCGCCGCCCGGTTGGGCGGACACGTCATGCGGGCGGTCCATGCCGATCACCGCGATGTCGAATGCACGCCGGATGGCCGTTTCGGCAGCGGATTGCAGGCTGGCCTGCAACGTGGGCGCAAGGCCCAGCGTGCGCATGCCCAGCATCGCCGCCTGCCCCACGGCACCGCCCATCAGGTCGGCCAGACGCACCAGCACGCCGCGCCCCGTCTCGACCCGTTCCAGCGCCTGCTGGAGTTCGGTAATACACGCGCTGTCCAGCGTCAGCGGTGCCAGTTCGTTGGAGGAACCTGCACTCATTACAATGCCCTTCGCCTGATCTTCCGTAACAGTACGGACCGGCCCCATGTCCCTGCACTACCGGCGGGATGGATGACGCCGCCCGCAACGCCCATGCGGCAGTTCCCACTGTTTCAGCACCATGATGGCGTTCTTGCAATGCGCATCACCATACCTTCTGGCATGAAACGCGCCTCAACCGTGGCTGTTCCAGCCGCCCATCGCGCACAGGTGTCCCCAGTGCGCATCCGAAACCGGCACGACCGACAGCCGCGACTGCCGCACAAGGGCCAGATCCTCCAGCACCGGATCGGCCTTGATCTGCGCCAGCGTGACCGGGCGGGGCATCGGCCCCACGGCGCGCACGTCCACGCATACCCATCTGCCATCCTCCGCCGTGGGGTCGGGATAGCCAGCACGCACGACTTCCACCACGCCCACGATCTCGCGCCCTACGTTGGAGTGGTAGAAGAACGCCCGGTCCCCCACTTCCATGGCCGCGAGGTTCTTCTTCGCCTGGTGGTTACGCACGCCGGTCCACGGTTCCACGCCGTTTTCCACCTGCTCGGACCATGAAAACGCGTCCGGCTCGGACTTGATCAGCCAGTAAGCCATGCCCGGTTCTTCACTCCACCCGCATGCAATCACGAAAAACTGAACGGAACGGACGGATGACCACGCTCTCGAACAGTTCGACACGGGCATAGGGGTCTTCCGCTGCGAAGCCTTCGGCCGCCGCGCGGTCAGCCACATCCACCACCAGCAGGCTGCCGCAGGGGCGGTTTTCCGCGTCCAGCAGCGGACCGCCATGCACGATGTGCTGCTTCCACTGTTCCAGATAGGCAAGGTGACGCTCACGGGTGGCCTTGCGGGTTTCAAGACCGCCGGGCCTGTCGGTACAAATGATCGCAAACAGCATGTTTTCTCCTCCTGTGGCGGGACAGTACCATGAAGGGACAGGACTGGCCGTGTCTTTTTTAACGCGATAGTGTAGAGCAGCAAAACGCCAGCCCCCGGCCAACCGCGGGCGATGGCGAAAATTTTTCTTGACCCTTTTCATTGCAGGGACAGGTGCCCCCGGCACGGATGGATCAACCTTGAACGCAACGCAGAGCCTTACCGCAAGAACCGGTAACCTTTTTCACCGCTACGCCAACCCGGGGCGTTTCCTGCGCATGGGTGCGAAGCTGCAGCCGTGGCTGACCTGGCCCGCACTGGCGCTGTCCGCGGCCGGAATCGTATGCGGGCTGTTCTTCTCCCCCGCCGACTGGCAGCAGGGCGACAGCGTGCGCATCATGTACGTGCATGTGCCCACAGCATGGCTGGCATCGTCGGGGTATATGGCGCTGGCGGTGTGCTCCCTTCTTTCGCTTGTATGGCGGCATCCGCTGGCCGACCTTGCGGCGGTGGAGATCGGGCCGGTCGGGGCCGCCATCACCGCTGTCTGCCTTGCCACCGGCTCCCTGTGGGGCAAGCCTATGTGGGGCACGTGGTGGGTGTGGGATGCGCGGCTGACATCCGTTCTGGTACTGTTTTTCCTGTATCTGGGCCATATCGCGCTGATCCGCGCATTTGACGAACCGCAGCGTGGCTACCGCGCCGCCGCCATACTGGGGCTGGCGGGCGCGATCGACCTGCCGATCATTAAGTTCAGCGTACAGTGGTGGAACACGCTGCACCAGCCCGACAGCATCACGGTTACGGGGGCGCCGACCATGTCCACCTCCATGCTGTGGCCGCTGGGCCTGACCACGCTGGGCTTCACGCTGGGATTTGGCGCGATCGTGCTGGCCCGCCTGCGCGCTTCCGTAATGGAAAGCCGCATCCGCACCATCCTTGCCGCCAGCCGTGGCCGCCAGTCCGCACAGACCAATCCCCAGACAGACAGTGCCGCCGTATGACCCACCTGCCCTATATCGTGGCCGCCTATGGCCTGACCCTTGGCGTCGCGGCGATCCTGTCGGTCAACGCCACCATCCGGCTGCGACAGGCGCGCAAACGGCTTGCCGCCATTGAACAGCCCGGCCGGACACGCAGGCCGTCATGACCCGCAAGAGCCGACGCCTGTGGCTGGTGGTTGCGTGCATGATCGGGCTTGGTTCCGCCGCTGCCCTGACACTCAACGCCTTTTCATCCAATATCGTCTTCTTCATGGCGCCATCGCAGGTCCATAAGAAGCCGCCGCCAGCCGACCGCACCATCCGTCTGGGCGGCATGGTCGTGGCGGGCAGCGTACACCGTGAAAAGGTGAAGGACACCCCGGTCGCCATATTCGACGTGACCGACGGGCAGGACGCCGTGACCGTTCGTTATGAAGGGATACTGCCCGACCTGTTCCGCGAGGGGCAGAGCGTCGTGGCCGTGGGCACCGTCAATCCCGATGGCACGTTCCGCGCCAGCGAAGTTCTGGCCAAGCATGACGAAACCTACATGCCCAAGGAAGTGGCCGAGGAACTGCGCCGCAGCGGCAAATGGGACCCACGTTTCGGCAAGGCGCCGGACGCGACAAGCTGGAACACCATGACGGCGACCGATACGGCGAAAAAACCGGCCACCCAGACACCTGACGGAAACTGACATCCGCGATGAACCCGGAACTTGGAAATTTTGCACTGGCGCTGGCATGCTGCATGGCCGCCGGACAGGCCATCCTGCCGCTGATCGGCGCGAACCGGCGTGACGCGCGCCTGATGGCGCTGGCCCCCGCGCTGGCCGTGGGGCAGATGCTGGCCCTTGCGACTTCTTTCGCATGCCTGATCCATGCGGCCATCACCAACGACTTTTCCGTGCAGAACGTGGCGGCCAACAGCGCGGTCAGCAAGCCGCTGCTGTACAAAATCACCGGCGTATGGGGCAATCATGAAGGCTCGGTGCTGTTATGGGCGCTGATCCTGTCCATCTGCGGTGGCGCGGTGGCCCTGTTCGGGCGCAACCTGCCTTCCGCCCTGCAGGCACGCGTGATTGCGGTGCTGGGCGGGGTTGCAGCAGGCTTCGAACTGTTCTGCCTGACCACGTCCAACCCGTTCGCCCGTGTCTGGCCCGCGCCGCTGGACGGGCAGGGCATGAACCCGCTGCTGCAGGACCCCGGCCTCGCGTTCCATCCGCCCATTCTCTACACCGGCTATGTCGGCTTCGCCGTGCCGTTCGCCTTCGCCATCGCCGCCCTGATCGAAGGGCGTGTGGATGCTGCATGGGGCCGCTGGGTGCGCCCGTGGGCAGTGGCGGCGTGGTGCTTCCTGACCTGTGGCATCGCCATGGGATCATGGTGGTCCTATTACGTGCTGGGCTGGGGTGGCTACTGGTTCTGGGACCCGGTGGAAAACGCATCGCTGATCCCGTGGCTGACGGGCACGGCGCTGGTGCATTCCGCCATTGTGGTGGAAAAGCGCGAGGCGCTGAAAATCTGGACCGTCCTGCTGGCCATCGGCACGTTTTCCTTCTCGCTTTCCGGCACGTTCCTTGTGCGTTCGGGCATCCTCAATTCCGTGCATGCCTTCGCCAACGATCCGGCGCGTGGCGTGTTCATCCTCGGGCTGCTTGCAGTGGTCATTGGCGGTTCGCTGCTGCTGTTCGCCATCCGCGCGCCGCAGCTCACCACGGGTGGCCTGTTCGCCCCCATGTCGCGTGAAGGGCTGCTGGTTCTCAACAACATCCTGCTGTGTTCCATCTGCGCGGTGGTGCTGACGGGCACGATGTATCCGCCATTCATGTCGCTGCTGTTCGGCAAGACCATTTCGGTGGGCAAGCCGTTCTTTGATGCGACTACCATTCCCCTTGCCATTCCGCTCATGGTGTTCATGGGTTTTGGCCCGATGGTGCCGTGGAAGCGTGCGCAGATGTGGCCGGTCCTGCGCCGCTTGTGGTGGGCGGCCTGCGTGTCGCTGCTGGCGCTGGCTATCGCCACCTTCCGCATGCGTGACATCCTGCCAGTGCTGGCAACCGCTACCGCCGTATGGGTGATCTGCAGCAGTATCGCCGATATCGTGGAGCGGCTGCGCCTGTTCCGCCAGTCACCCGCGCAGAGCTGGCAGCGTGCCCGTGGCCTGCCGCGTGCGGTATTCGGCGCGGCGCTGGCCCATGCGGGTGTCGGCATTACGGTGCTGGGCATTGCGGGCATGTCGCAGGCGGCGCACCGCATTGTCGAAGTCCATGTCGGCCAGAGCGAGATGCTGGCGGGCGATAGCTGGACCCTGACCGAAGTCCATCCCGCGCAGGGACCCAATTACACCGCGCTGGTCGCCACCATCGAGGTCCGCCACGATGGCAGGCTGATCACCACCCTGCATCCGTCCAAGCGGACATTCGCCAGCCAGCACCAGACCACCACGGAAGTGGCGATCCACACCAACCTCATGGCCGACATCTATGGCGTTCTTGGGGACAGGCACGGCAGCGATGCCGACCCCACCTATGTCCTGCGGCTGCATTACAACCCGCTGGCCCCATGGATGTGGCTGGGCGGCCTGATCATGGCCTTTGGCGGTGCGCTGTCGCTGTCTGACCGTCGTGTGCGCGTGGGCGCGCCGCGCCGGGCGAAGGCGGCTGACATGGTAGCGGCACGATGAACGATACGTCCCTTCCCCCTTCCCCCACGCGCCGCCGCCTGCTCATGGCGGCCCCGCTGGTTGTCGCAGGTGGCGCGGGTGTCGCGTTCTGGCGCATGCTGTCGGGCATGTCGCGTGGATCATTCGACCCCCATGACATCCATGCCCCGGCGCTCAACCGCCCCGTGCCGGACTTCGCCCTGCCCGATCAGGCGCCGGGAACCGGCTTTTCCGCACAGGACCTGCGCGCGCTGAAAACGCCGGTTCTGGTGAACTACTTCGCTTCGTGGTGCATTCCCTGCGTGGCGGAAATGCCGGTGCTGAACGTGCTGAAAAATCGCCTGCCAATCTGGGGCATCGCTTACAAGGACAAGCCCGAGCATGCGCTGGGCTTTGTCCAGCGTGCCGGAAACCCCTATGCCCGCATTGCCGCCGACCGCGACGGGCTGACGGCAATCGACTGGGGCGTGTCCGGCGTGCCGGAAACCTTCCTGATCGGACCGGGCGGGGTCATCCGCTGGCATACGGCCTCCCCCATTACCGAAAGCATGATTGCCAATACGATCATGCCGCTGGCGGACAGCCTGAAATCATGACGACATCCTTCCTGCGCCGGGGCTGGGTGATGGCCCTACTGGCCTGCCTGCTGCTGGCCCCCGTGGTGGCGATCGCGGTTGATGACCCGTCGGAGATGCTGCCGGACCCGGCACAGGAACAGCGGGCCGAAGCGATTGGCGCGCAACTGCGCTGCCTTGTCTGCCAGAATGAATCGATTGAGGACAGCAGCGCCGACCTTGCCCGCGACCTGCGCCACGTGGTGCGCGAACATGTGGCCAAGGGTGAAAGCAACCGCCAGATCATGGACTGGATGGTCAACCGCTACGGCAACTTCATCCGCCTCAAGCCGCCGCTGACCATCGGCACGCTGCTGCTGTGGGTCATGCCGCTACTGGCGCTTGGCATCGGTATCGGGATTGCGTGGTGGACGTTCCGCAGGCCGCGCGCGTCCACACCACCGCCCCTGACGGATGAAGAACGCCGCCGTCTGTCCGACCTGACCCGAACACGCTGAGATTGAGATGATCTGGATTGGTATCTGCCTGCTTGGCGTGATCGCGCTGCTGCCTGCCCTGCTGTCGTTCCGTCGCGCCACCCTGCTGCGCGATGAACGCGAAACCGCCCTTGCGCTGCATCAGGCCCAGCTTGCGGAACTGGAACGTGACCTGGTGGAAGGGATGATCGCCCCATCCGAACATGACAGCGCGCGGCTGGAAATCCAGCGCCGCCTGCTGGGCACGGACACCCTGCCCGCCTTTGTCGCGCGCAAAGGGGCATCCACCGGCGCCATTGCCGCGGCCCTGATCGGGCTGCCGGTTGCGGCGATCGCGCTCTACCTGACGGTCGGGCACCCGTCCCTGCCCGCGCAGCCCCTTGCCCCGCGTCTTGCCGCCATCCAGAAGGAAGATCATCGCAACGACGCGATCATCGACCGCCTGCGCGAGCAGTTGAAACAGATCCCGCCGGGCGATCCCAGCCTGTTTCAGGGGTATGTGCTGCTGGGTCAGGCCGAAGCGGGCCGCGACCACTACGCCGCCGCCGCCCAGGCCTGGCGCAACGCCATAGAACAGCGCTTCGACCCCGAAGTGGCGGCCCGTGCCGCCGAAGCCCAGATGATGGCGGATGGTGGCCATATTTCGGCTGAAACGGCGGATCTCTACCGCCGCGCGCTTGACGCCGCCCCGGCGGATGCGCCGTGGCGGATGACGGTGCAGCAGCGTATCGCGCAGTCCGAACATCAATAACGCGCTACCCGCATGGCATGGCGGGCTTTTCAGCTTGCCAGCCATCCGCATCCGGGCGGAAAATGCCGGGCATGAGCAAGGACAAGACCCCCACCCCCGCACCCACCGCTGAATCCGATGAGGCCGCAAAGGAAGCCGCCCTGCTGAAACAGCCGGCGGAACCTGATGAAATCGGCGGCCCCAAGGGACCGGAGCCAACCCGCTACGGCGACTGGACGGTCAAGGGAAGATGCGTGGACTTCTGATCCACGGCTGCTGCCTGTCAGCCGATTTCGTTCGGTAGCGGTCCGCGCCCGAAGGTCTGGCGCGCCCGGTGTCCCGGCGGCGGCATGTTGCAAGAAATCAGATAGATTCCCGCCACGAATACAAGCTGGGACAGGGAATTGAACCACAGGGCGAGTTCGTAAACCCGTTCCGCCGTCAGGGCCTGATAGAAGGCATAGACCGCAAAGGGAATGGAAATGGGCCGCATCCCCGCCAGCATGACCCGCAACGGGTTCTGGTAACCGGGGCGGACCATGCCGCGCAGGCGGTGAATGCCGATATAGAATATGACCTCGAAAAACCAGCCGAGCAGGTTGGTTATCACGTTATCCAGCGTCATGCCTTCCAGTACCAGCAGGGCGGATATGGACGCGGCCGACAGCACGATGGACCCCACCTGAAAGCTCATGCCCACTTCCATCGCAGGCAGACGTTCAGGCAGCGCATCGGCAAAAGGCTGAAAAATCCGGTCCAGAAGCCAGGCATCGAACTGGTTGACGCGTTCACCAAATGACATGACAGTTCCCAGTATCTTCGTATCCGTGCCGCATGGGGCCATGCCTTACCCGGCACAGACGGCGGCGACAACCGCATCGGGATAAGTTCCGGCCATGCCGGCCAGCGCCGTATTGCTCAGCATCACAATACTCAGGCCACGCGAACGGTCCACCACCCATTGATGGCCGTATACGCCGCCCCATGTGAAGCTGCCCGCGCCTAGCGGCGTACGCGCGGCATCAGGGTCGGTTATGACTGCGCCGCCATAGCCAAAACGACGCCCCCGTGTCTGCGGTCCCATATCCAGATCGCCTATGGCGTTGTGCCCGAACAGCATGGCGGAGGCAGGTGAAAGGATACCATCCCCGCCGCTGCGCACGGTATCGATGAAGGCAAGGAATTCGTGGGCCGTACCCACCATGCCCGCGCCACCGGACGGGTAGGAGTGCGGGTTGAGGATACGGTCGGGCGCGAAACGGATTTCGCCCACCCCGCCATCGGGCAGTATGCGGGACAGGACATATTCAGCCCCCATGCGGATGGGAACAGGTCGCGCATCAGCATAGCATGCGGCAAGGGTTTCAGGTGTCCGGACCGTAAAGCCACTCTCCCGCCATGACAGCACGCGCCCCACATGATCCTGGACCGCAGCAGGCAGGGACTGCTCGGATACCTGTTCAATCACCGCGCCAATGACATCCAGCCCCAGCGAATAGCACCAGCCCTGACCGGGCGGAAACAGAAGCGGGACCGAGGCCAGACGGGCCATATTATCCGCCAGCGACAGCCCCGGTTCCGCGATTCCATCCGATACCCCCGCACGGGTATAGGGATTGTCGTCGCGCGGCAGGGAAAACCCGTAGCCCAGTCCACTGGTATGGGTCAGTAACTGATGCAGCGTAATATCGCAGGGGCCACCATCGGGCAGGCAGGGCCGGAATTGTGGCAGGTAACGGCTGACCGGGGCGTGCAGGTCCACCAGCCCTTCTTCCGCCAGCGCAAGGCAGACAGCCGTAACAACCGGCTTGGTCAGGGACGCAAGGCGGAACAGCGTATCCACCTGCATCGGGCGGCCTGCTTCACGGTCCGCAAGACCCGCGGCTTCCGCCACCACAACCTCGCCCTCTACCGCAACCAGCACCACTGCGCCGACCAGTCGGGCCTTATCAATTGCCGTATCCATGACATGGCGGACACGGGCACGCATGCCACTGGTTTCGAGGGGGCCAGATGTCATGTTTCCATCCTTTGCGACACAGGGGGCGAGCGCGTGAACTGGTCGGCACGCTCAAAGCAGCGTAATCTTGTGATATGATAGCACGTCAGTTTTTCAAGGTCGTAAGCCTCTCCCTTCTGTTATGTGGCACAGGTCTGGGAGGCGCCATGGCCCCCATGGCACATGCAACCCGGCCCGCCCCCGTTCCCGCCCTGATCCAGCCGGAAATGCCATTACAGGCCACGCTGCCCAACGGACTACGCGTGGTGATCGTGCCGGACCGGCTAGCCCCGGTGGTCAGCACCCAGATCAATTACCTTGCCGGTTCCGCAGCCGCCCCGGCGGGCTTTCCCGGCACGGCGCATGCGCTGGAACATATGATGTTCCGTGGCAGCCACGGGCTGGACCGTGACCAGCTTGCCGCCATCGGCGCGCGGCTTGGCGGCAGCTATAATGCCGATACCACGGAAAATGTGACGCAGTTTTTCTATACCGCCCCGGCGGAAAACCTTGACGTGCTGCTGCATATCGAAGCCCTGCGCATGAATGGCCTGACACTGGCCGCAGAGGACTGGACACATGAACGCGGCGCGATCGAGCAGGAAGTCTCGCGCGATATGTCCAGCCCCGGTTATGTCTATCTGGCCCGGTTGCAGTCCATCCTGTTCGCAGGCACCCCATATGAACATGATGCGCTGGGCAGCCGTGCATCCTTCGACAGGACCGATACCGCCATGCTGCGCCGGTTCTACCGGAACTGGTACGCGCCCAATAATGCGATTCTGGTCATAACCGGCGCGGTAGACCCCACATCCACGCTGGAACTGGTCCGCACGACATTCGCGGGGATTCCGGCACGCAGGCTGCCGCCCCGCCCCGAAATCCATCCCGGCCCCGTCCATGCGCAGACGCTGCATTTCCCCACCGATTACCCCATCGGGCTGGTCGCCATCGCCAGCCGCATGCCGGGACAGAACAGCCATGATTACGCAGCCGCCCGGATTCTGTCCGATGTGCTGTCCAGCCAGCGCGGCGCGCTGTACGACCTTGTGCCCCAGGGCCATGCGTTGCTGGCCAGCTTCGATTTCATAACCAAGGCGGATGCGGGAATCGGTATCGCCATCGCGGCCTTCCCAAAGGATGGCACGCCTGCCCCGCTACAGGCCCGCATGCAGAATATCCTGCATACGCTGCGTGAAAATGGCGTGCCAGCCGATCTGGTGGACGCAGCCAAACGCAAGGAACTGGCGCAGTTGGGTTTCGCCGCCAACAGCATTTCCGGTCTGGCTGAAAGCTGGTCGGAAGCGCAGGCGGTCATGGGATTACAGTCCCCCGATGATGAAGCCAGCGCCTTCGCCACCGTAACACCGGAAGATGTAAACCGACTGGCCCGTCAGGTACTTGACCCGCAGCAATCCATTACCGCCATCCTGACCCCACGCGACGCGGGCCATCCGACCACTGACAAGGGGTTTGGTGGATCGGAATCCTTCGCCAGCACGCCGGATCATGCCGTTTCCCTGCCGCAATGGGCCAGTGACAGCCTGCTTGCGCTACGCCCGCCCGAACCATCGCCGCAGCCAGCTTCCTTCACCCTGCCGAACGGATTGCGGCTGATCGTGCGTCCGGCATCCGTCAGCCATACCATCAGCCTGTATGGCACCATTCGCCAGAATGAGGACATGCAGGAACCGCCCGGCAAGGAAGGCATCGCCGATATTACCGATGAACTGTTCCATTATGGCAGCACAAGCCATGACCGGATCGGACTGCAGAAGGCGTTTGATGATATTGCCGCAACCGAAAGTGCCGGAGCGGATTTCAGCCTGAGCGTCCTGACACCCGATTTCGCGCGGGGTCTGGACCTGCTGGCTGAAAACGAACTGCATCCGGCCCTGCCCGAACCGGCATTCAAGGTCGTGCGGGCCAACACGGCGGCCTCCCTGTCCGGCCTGCTGCATTCACCGGGCTACCTGTTCAGCCATGCGATGCAGGCCGCCATCTCCCCATCGGGGGACCCGTCGCTGCGCCAGCCCGACCCGAAACGGGTCATGAAGCTGACACTGGCGGACTGCCGCGCCTTCTGGGCGTCCGCCTATCGCCCTGACCTGACAACAATCGTCATTACCGGCGACATCACACCCGATGCCGCATACAGGGCGATCAGCCGCACCTTTGGCGCGTGGCACGCGACGGGACCGACCCCGGTTGTCGATCTGCCATCCCGTCCCGACAGCCATATGAGCGAGACACACGTCCCCGACCCGTCCAGCACGCAGGCTTCCGTTTCCCTGCCGGAAAGCCTTGGGCTGACGGTCGCCAATCCGGAGCATTTCGCGCTCAGCCTGGGCAACGAGATTCTGGGTTCCGGCTTCTCATCCCGCCTGTACCGCGACCTGCGGGTCCGCACGGGTTATGTTTATACCGTGCGTAGCAATCTGACATGGCGGCGCAACCGCAGCGCCTACAGCATTTCCTTCGGGGCCGACCCGGACAGGATTGCCGCAGCCCGTGAAGCCGCCCTGCGCGATATCAGGGCAATGCAGACCCAGCCTGTAAACGAGGACGAACTGACCATGGCCCGTGCGGGCATGTTGCGTGGACTGGCCCTGCAATCGGCCAGCCTTGACACCATTGCCGCATCTTACCTGCATTTCAGCGATCTGGGCCTGCCCCTGAACCAGAATGATATTGCAGCGCAGGCGTATTACACGCTGGATGCCAATGCGATACGCGATGCCTTCCGTAAATGGATACGGCCCGCCGATCTGGCGGAAATCGTGAAGGGGCCGGAAACCACACCGTAACGCGCCGGAAAAAGATCCCTGTCCCGGCTTTCCGGAGCGAGGCCACTTTTTTCCGCGCGACGACAGGTTCGCAAGACCCCGCAGCAGACGCTGCCAGCAGGACGCCTGCACACGGTATGGCTGCCTGCTGCGCGGCGTTATGCGACGGCATGAATTTGGGATGTCGCCTTTAAAAAAGGCAACGTCTTCCAAAGCTTTCTGAAAAAAGCTTTACCAAAAACTTCCTTATGATTTCTGGATGTTTCAGGACAGATGCCCGACTGTACGGTCAGCAATATCGCATGGATGAGCGCAGGCTGTCGTGCCATGGGTCTGTTACCCATAAGGTGGCAGGGGCAACAGACTGGAAAATATACGTATAAAAAAAGGGGCAATGCATTTCTGCATTGCCCCCTTTCCGTGCGCATACCCCAACCCGCGCAGGCGGGCCGGAGCGTGCGGCAGGATCAGCCCTCGGCGTTACGGCGACGGATCGCGGCACCCAGGATGTCACCCAGCGATGCACCGCTATCGGACGAACCGTAGTCAGAGATTGCCTGCTTGTCTTCCTCGACCTCACGGCCGCGGATGGTCAGGGCCAGCTTGCGCGCGGCGCGGTCAACCGAGACGATCTTCGCATCGACGCGCTCACCAACGGCGAAACGCTCCGGACGCTGGTCAGCCTTGTCACGGGCCAGTTCCGCACGGCGGATGAAGCCGGTCAGAACGTCGTCAACCTTCACCTCGATGCCGTTCGCCTGAACAGCAGTCACGATGCAGGTCACGATCGCGCCCTTCTGCACCTTGCTCAGGGTGTCAGCAGCGGGGTCTTCCTGAAGCTGCTTGATACCGAGCGAGATACGCTCCTTCTCCACGTCCACATCCAGAACCTTGGCCTTTACGACCTGGCCCTTCTCGTAGTGGCTCATGGCGACTTCGCCCGCCTCGTCCCAGGACAGGTCGGACATGTGAACCATGCCGTCGATGTCCGCGGACAGGCCGATGAACAGGCCGAATTCGGTGATGTTGCGGATCTCGCCTTCCACCACGGAACCAACCTTGTGCTCCTCGGCGAACTGCTCCCACGGGTTGCGCTGCACCTGCTTCAGGCCCAGCGAGATGCGGCGCTTCGCGCTGTCCACATCCAGAACCATCACATCGACTTCCTGCGAAGTGGCGACGATCTTGCCCGGATGGACGTTCTTCTTCGTCCAGGACATTTCGGAAACGTGCACCAGACCTTCGACGCCCGGCTCCAGCTCCACGAATGCACCGTAATCGGTGATGTTCGTGACGCGACCGGAGTAGCGCGCACCCGGCGGGTACTTGATCGCCACGTTTTCCCACGGGTCAGCTTCAAGCTGCTTCATGCCCAGCGAGATACGCTGCGTGTCGGGGTTGAAGCGGATGACCTGCACGCGGACGGGCTGGCCAATCTGCAGCGCTTCGGACGGGTGGTTGATGCGCTTCCATGCGATGTCGGTCACATGCAGCAGGCCATCGACGCCGCCGAGGTCCACGAACGCACCGTAATCGGTGATGTTCTTGACCACGCCGTCGAGGATCATGCCTTCCTTCAGGCCCTGGATCAGCTCGCTGCGCTGTTCCGCACGGGTCTCTTCCAGAACCGCACGACGCGAGACGACGATGTTGCCACGCGCACGATCCATCTTCAGGATCTGGAACGGCTGCGGCACGCCCATCAGCGGGGTCACATCGCGCACGGGGCGGATATCGACCTGGCTGCCGGGCAGGAACGCCATCGCACCGCCCAGATCGACGGTGAAGCCACCCTTGACGCGGCCATAGATGGTGCCGTTGACGCGCTGGTTGCCTTCGAACGCCTTTTCAAGGTTCGACCAGGCTTCCTCGCGGCGGGCCTTTTCACGCGACAGGACGATGGACCCGTCACGATCTTCGTACCGCTCGACGAACAGTTCGATAACGTCACCCGGCTTGACGTCGGGGGATACGCCCGGCGGACCGAATTCCTTCAGGGCGACGCGCCCTTCGCTTTTCAGGCCGACATCGACGATCGCGTATTCATCCGTCAGGCGGACGACGCGACCCGTGACAACGGAACCGTCAAATGCGGAATCCCGACCGAGAGTTTCCTCAAGAAGGGAGGCAAAGTCCTCGCCACCCTTATAATCGGCGACGGGCTGTGTTGTGGCTGAAGCCATGGGCTACTCGTAAATCCTGTAACCACATTCACCCCGATGGGGCATGTGGACAATCCTGCGCCCCCGACCGCCCCGCATGCGCGGGATATATTGGGAACGGCTTGCCCGGCGCATGTGCCGCGACACGGTCGCGGCCCGCCTGATGGCCAGTGAATGAACGTCATGCCCCGGCACGCGTACGCGCGGGGCATATACCGGTGTGCACAGACACCCTATGGATGGCGCATGTCAATAAAAACCATGAGCAGGACAGATAGTTCCCGCACAAAAGCGCCCTAGCGCGTCATGCGCGCCACGATCCGCAGGGCCTCGGCCAGTACTTCATCGGCGTCAAGCGTGTCGGTTTCGATACGCACCGCATCATCGGCCATGCACAGGGGGGCGGTGCTACGGCTGGAGTCCGCCGCGTCGCGTGCCACGATTTCCTGTTCCACGCGGGCGATCTGCTCCGCCCGGTCCGGCGCATGGGGATCGCTGGCAAGCTGTTCCCACCGCCGTTCGGCGCGCGTGCGGGCCGAAGCGGTAATGAACAGCTTCACCGTGGCATCGGGGAAAATGACGGTGCCGATGTCACGCCCGTCCAGCACGGCCCCATGTTCACCGGCAAAGCGGCGCTGCACGTCAACCAGCACACGGCGCACGGCAGGCTGGGCGGCGACAAGGCTGGCTGCACGGTCCACTTCCGGCACGCGCAGGTCGGTGCGGCTGAGGTCCTCCAGACCGACGCTGGCGGCAAATGTCTCCGCCGGGGCGTGCTGCGGGTCGAGACCGGCGTCGATCATCCGCCGTCCGGTCGCGCGGTAAAGCAGCCCGGTATCAAGGTAAGGCAGGTCCAGCGCCTGCGCCAGCCGCCGCGCAAGGGTGCCCTTTCCTGCCGCGGCAGGACCGTCAACCGCTATGACAAGGCGGCGCGTCATGCCGCAAGCCCGGCGCCGATGCTGTTCATCAGGGCCACGAAACCGGGGAAGCTGGTGTCAATAAACGCCGTATCATCCACGCTTACCGGGCTGCTGGCGGCAAGCCCCATGACAATCGCGCTCATGGCAAGGCGATGGTCCATGCGGGTCCGTACCAGACCGCCACCGGGGATGGCCCCGCCCGTGCCATGCACGATCATGTCATCACCCACCACGTCCACCTTCACGCCGTTGGCTTCCAGCAGGGCGACGGTCGCGGCAAGACGGTCGCTTTCCTTCACGCGCAGTTCCTCCAGCCCGCGAAAGCGCGACTGCCCCGTTGCATGGGCCGCCGCAACCGCCAGAACCGGATATTCGTCAATCATGGACGGCGCGCGCGTGGCAGGCACGTCCACGCCATGAAGCGTGCCCGCCGTGACGGTGATGTCGCCCACCGGCTCGCCACCTTCCACGCGTTCGTTGCTGATCGCCAGATCGGCACCCATTTCCCGCAGCGACGTGAACAGGCCCGTGCGCAGCGGGTTGAGGCCGACGCCCTGCACGACCACCTTCGATCCCGGTACCAGCAGGCCCGCGACCAGCACGAACGCCGCCGAGGACGGATCGCCCGGCACCACGATATCCTGCGCCACCAGTTCCGGCCGCCCCTGAAGGGTGATGACCCGACCGCCCGCGCCCATTGGCTCCACCCGCACGGTGGCCCCGAAATGACGCAGCATGTTTTCGGTATGGTCACGAGTCGCGACGGGTTCTTCCACCCGCGTCTCACCCACAGCGTTCAGTCCGGCCAGCAGCACGGCGGATTTCACCTGAGCGGACGCCACCGGCAGACGGTAGGACAGCGGGGCGGGATCGCCATTGCCCTGAATGGCCAGCGGCAGGCGACCGCCCTGACGTGACAGGAAAACGGCGCCCGTTGCGGCCAGCGGGTCCATGACCCGCTTCATGGGGCGGCCACGCAGGCTGGCGTCCCCCGTCATGACGGATGTGAAGCCATGGCTGGCCAGAATACCTGACAGCAGGCGCGCGGCAGTGCCGGAATTGCCCATGTCCAGCACATCATCGGGTTCGCGCAGACCATCCAGCCCGCAGCCCTTTACCGTCCACTCGCCCACGCCGTCGCGGATGATGTCGGCGCCAAGCGCGCGCATGGCGTCGGCGGTGCGCAGCACGTCCTCGCCTTCCAGAAGGCCGGTGATATGGGTCGTACCACGTGCGAGGGCCGCAAACATCAGGGCGCGGTGGCTGATCGATTTGTCACCGGGCACATGGATCGAACCGGACAGGGGCGCGCGCGGGGCATGAACCGTCAGCGCGCGGACGGAAGATGGGGCATGATCGGTTTTCATAACGCATCCCATTCCGTATTCCGGGTGGCAAAGTCAATCGCAGATCGGCATGATTGTGGGGTGGCGTCCGCCCGGCGTTTGACATTATACGCACAAACTGGCATGGGGCTGCGCCTTTCGCCACGTCCCGCTATTGTGGCTTCCTTCATCATTACAACAGGATCGACAGGTTCAAGATGGCCCAGCCCAACCTCGGCACCAAACGTGTCTGTGTCTCCTGCAGCGCCCGTTTCTACGATCTGAACAAGAATCCGGCCGTCTGCCCGAAATGTGGTGCGGAACAGCCCGTGGAAGCGCCCCGCGTGCGCCGCCCGGCTGAAATCATTCCCGAATCCAAGGCCAAGGCCGGGGATGACGCCCTCGACAACGACGTGGACGTCGATCTGGACACCGACGCGGATGAAGACGCGGATGCGGTCCTGCCCGACGATGCGGGGCTTGATGATGACGACGATGACGACATCAGCAGCGCCGATATCGACGTGAAGACCGACAAGGAAGACCACGACAACTGACCGATCCGGCCCGGGCATGTCCCGGGCCGTTTTGCATCAGGCGGCGGGGTTACGGCGCTCGATCTCGACGCCGACCGATTCGGCATCGTCAAAAATATCCAGTTTCTCGACCCGCACGCGGGTTATGCGCACGCGCCTGTCCGCCAGCACGCCCTGCGCGATTCGCTCGGCCAGTGTTTCCACCAGCGCGACATGGCCCTGCGCCACCAGTTCACGAATCAGCAGCACCACACGTTCATATGATACGGTGCGCTCCAGATCGTCCGCGCCCACCGCCTGCGTCACATCATCGGCAACACCGAAAGCCACGTTGACGCGGATGCGCTGGGTCACGCCCTGTTCATGCTCGAACACGCCGATATGGGCATCCAGCACCATGTTGCGCACGAACAGGCAGCGCAGCGGTTCGGGTTCATTCCATGGGGGCAGCACGAACATGGCGGTTTCCGTTGGTTTGGGTGGTCAGGTCCGGGGTGGCGCCGGCGACCATTGCATGTGCTGGCCGCCATCAAGGGCGAGCATCTGCCCCGTGACGGAAGGCAGGCAGAGCAGCGACAGCGCCGCGCGTGCGACCTCGTCCGGGGTGGCGACATACCCTAGCGGTACGGAAGCACACTGGCGGGCGAACTGGTCCGCACTCTGCCGCGGCGTGGGCAGGACGGGACCGGGACCAATGGCGTTCACGCGAATATGATGGGGCGCCAGCGCCAGCGCCATGGTCTGCGTCAGCGTCCATAACGCGGCTTTCGAGACCGTATAGCTGACAAAATGCGGGGTCAGTGACCAGACCCGCTCATCCAGCATGTTCAGCACCATTCCCGCCGCCAGTGGGGCAGGCTGGCGGGCAAAAGCCTGCATCAGCACGAAGGGCGCACGGGTATTGGGTTCGATATGGGCATCCCACCCTTCACGGGTGGCGCTGTCCCATTCATCGCGCTGGAACAGGCTGGCATTGTTCACCAGCACGCCCACGGTGCCCATACTGCGTGTCACTTCGGGCATGAGCGCGCATACCGACGGTTCGGACGCCAGATCGGCCTGAAACAGGCCTGCATTCTGCCCCAGGGCACGAATTTCGGCCGCGGTTTCAACAGCAGCCTGCGCCGATTCGTTGTAATGGAGGGCGATGTCAAAGCCCGCGCGGGCCAGTTCCAGCGCGATGGCGCGACCCAGGCGCGCTGCGCCGCCCGTAACCAGCGCCACGCGGGGAATGTCAGCCGGAACGGGCCAGACCATGCGATCGGTCATGCTGGCCTGCGCGCCATGATCGCGGCGGCAAGGGTGCCGTCATCCAGCACATCCAGCGCGCCCCCGACCGGTACGCCCTGCCCCACCCGGCTGATCCTTACGTCAAAACGGGCCAGCCGTTCATGCAGCCAGTGCATGGTCGTCGCCCCTTCCACCGTCGCACCCAACGCCAGAATGACCTCACGCACGCCACCTGCGGCAATACGGTCAAGCAGGGGCTGAACATTCAGGTCATCCGGCCCGGTGCCGGACAGCGCCGACAGCGTGCCCCCCAGAACCTGATAGACGCCGCGATGCACCCCGGCGCGTTCCAGCGCCCACAGGTCGCCCACATTTTCCACCACGCAGACCAGTCCCTCGTCACGTGACGGATCGACGCAGATGGCGCAGGGGTCGGACGTATCCAGATTACCGCACTGTGAGCAGGTGCGTACCGCATGCGCGGCCTGCGCCAGCGCATCGGCCAGTGGCAGCATGCGCGCCTGTGGCTGGCGCAGGAGCGCCAGCGCCGCACGGCGGGCCGAACGTGGCCCCAGCCCCGGCAGGCGACCGAGCAGGGTCACAAGCCGGTCGATTTCGCCCCTGCCGCTCATGCCCTACCGTCCATTCCTGTGCTGCATGCAAAAGATCAGAACGGGAATTTCATCCCGCCGGGCAGGTTCAGACCGCCGGTGACCTTCTTCATTTCCTCACTGGCGGTGGTATCGAGCTTCTTGCGGGCGTCGGCGCTGGCGGCAAGGATCAGGTCCTGCAGCATTTCCATTTCCGTCGGGTCAGCCAGCTTGGGGTCGATATGAATGGACTTCATGTCGCCCTTGCCGTTCATGGTGATGGTGACCATGCCCGCGCCCGCACTGCCTTCGATCGTCATGCCTTCAAGCTTGGCCTGCATTTCTTCCATGCGGGCCTGCATCTGGGAGGCCTGCTTCATCAGACCGGCAAGATTTTTCATGTTCTGTTTCTCTCCTCAGGCAAAATCATCTGTGTCCAGATCGTCCTCTTCTACCAGATCGGCATCGAGAGGGGCGAATTCGAGATCGGGCGCCAGTGTCTGGGACACCATTTCTTCGGGTGGCAGACCGTAATCATCAAGGGCATGGTCCGTGACCTCCCCCAGTCGCGCAGTGGGGAAGACCTGCATCGCGGCCTGCACCAGCGGATGGGCCTGCGCCGCCGCACGGTGAAGCTGGATGATCTCCGCCCCCTGTTCGGCCAGTGTGGCCTCGCCCTCCTCCTCGGACTGGCGGACCTGCCATGCCGGATCGCCGGTTCCTTCGCGCAGCACGGTTTCCAGACGCCGGGCAAGGCCGGGCAGGCTGTTGCGTTCGACCCGGATCGTAACCAGCGGTGGCGCGAAGGAGACCAGATGCGTGGCGTGACGCAGATGCCCATGCAGCATGGCGTCACGACCGGACACAAAGGCCACGGCCTCGCGCCATGTACGCGGCGCGGTTACCTGTTCGGGTTCGGGCTGCACGATTTCCGCACGTCCCACTTCCGGTACCGGATGCGGCGTGCCTTCAACGCGCATGCCACCATTGGCGACCATGCGGATTTCGCGGTCCCCATCACGGCCACCCGATATGGCCGCGCTACCCTGCGCGCCCTGTCCGTTCACGGAAGCATTCGGGGGGGCAGCGGAAACCTGCACGGGGGCCGCTGCCGCGTCCTGCCCCATGATCCGGCGCACCAGATCGCCCGGTGGCGGCAGGTCGGCCACGTAACACAGCCGGATCAGGATCATTTCAGCCGCCTGCCTGCGGTCGGGCGCCTGTTCGACTTCCGCAAGGCCCTTCAGCAGCATCTGCCATGTCCGGCCCAGAACCGGAACAGGCACACGTTCGGCCAGTGCGGCGCCGCGCTGACGTTCTGCTTCCGGCAGGTCGGGATTATCCCGCAGGGCCGGAATCGCCTTGATGCGCGAAATCGTATGCACCAGTTCCAGTACATCACCCAGCATTACGCCCAGATCGCCGCCGCGTTCATATACATCGGTGGTGATTTCCAGCGCGCGCTCGGGCTTTCCTTCCAGCACTGCATCAAGCAGGTCGAATATCAGCCCGCGATCAGCCAGTCCGAGCATGTCGGCCACAAGATCCATGCCGATGGGGGCTGCATCCGTGCCGCCTTCCCCATCCAGCGTGCCCTGGGCTATGGCCTGATCCAGCAGCGACAGGCCATCACGCACCGATCCGTCCGCCGCGCGCGCGATCAGCGACAGGGCATCGGGCGTGAAACGGACGTTCTCGGCCTGCGCTATGCGGTCGAAATGTGCGGCAAGCGCCACCTGCGGCACGCGGCGCAGGGCAAAGGTCTGGCAACGCGACAGGACCGTGACCGGCACCTTGCGCAGTTCGGTGGTCGCAAAAATGAAAGTGACCTGCGCGGGCGGTTCTTCCAGCGTCTTGAGCAGCGCGTTGAACGCGTTGCGCGAGAGCATGTGGACCTCATCGATGATGAAGACCTTCATCCGCCCCTGCATGGGACGGAATCGGGTTGCCTCGATGATTTCACGCACATCGTCCACGCCCGTACGCGATGCGGCGTCCATTTCCAGCACATCGGGGTGACGGTCCGCCAGAATGGCCACGCAGTTGGGGCAGACGCCACATGGGTCGGCCGTCGGGCCACCCTGCCCGTCCGGCCCGGTGCAGTTGAGCGCACGCGCGATGATCCGGGCCGTTGTGGTCTTGCCCACGCCGCGCACGCCCGTCAGCATGAAGGCATGCGCCACACGGCCCAGCGCAAAGGCGTTGCGCAGGATGCGGATGGTGGTTTCCTGTCCGATCAGGTCATCAAATGTCGTGGGGCGATATTTGCGGGCCAGCACACGGTAGGGCGTGGCGGCAGCGGCTGCCGGTGGCGGCGATGGTGCGTCGCCAAACAGGCCGGGGCCATCTGCGGGCGGCGCAGGCAACCCGGCCTCCTCGGAACGATCCTGATCCGACGGGACGGTCATTGATGCATCCGGACTGGAGAAGGGACAGTCACGCGGGGCGCGCGACGGCGACACGAAAACTGTCGGGTGGAAGACCGGCCATAACCCGGACGAAACTCACTATGGCTGCTTCCTTCCGGACCTGACCAGGTTAGCAAGGTATCCGTCTACAACCGATCTCCCGAGCGGGTTCTAACACATACACCCGCCCCATGCACAAGGGGGTGATGAAAAAATACCCCCGCCCCTTATTCCCCCACGGCCGCGCCGGACTGATGGCGCATGTCCGCGCCGCCATAATAGCGCATGCCGCCCGCCTTACCGATGCGCGGCCCACCGGCGAGGATGGTTTCAGCCAGTCCCCACGGGGCATGCTCCTCGATCGTGTAGCCTTCATGCGTCAACTGGCGCGTAACGGCGGGCGACAGCGCCCCATGTTCCACCTGCACCACATCTGGCTGCCATTGTTCATGGATGCGCGGCAGGTCAACGGCCTGCTGCACGTCCAGCCCGTAATCGACCACGCCCAGCAGGACGGACAGGACGATGGTGGGAATACGCGACCCACCGGGGCTGCCCATGACCAGAACCGGCTTGCCATCACGCGACACAATGGTTGGCGCCATGGATGAAAGCGGTGTCTTGCCCGGTGCGATGGCGTTGGCGGCACTGCCGACAATGCCGAACATGTTCGGCTGGCCCGGACGGCTGGAAAAATCGTCCATTTCATCATTCATGATGATACCGGTCCGTCCCGCCACGACGCCGGAACCAAACCAGCCATTGAGGGTATAGGTCACGGCGACAGCCATGCCATCCCTGTCAGCGATGGAATAATGGGTCGTTTCTTCCTTCTCGCCTTGCGCACTACCGGGATGCAGGCTGGCGGAAGGAACCGCGCGGTTGAGCGGAATATATTTGCGGACTTCCCCGGCATAGGCCGGGTCGGTCAGGTGCTGGATCGGATTGTTGACAAAGGCGGGATCGCCCAGTTCCTGCCGGTCGGCATAGGTGTGGCGCATGGCCTCCACCTCACGCTGCACGCTGGCTGCGGTATGCAGGCCGAGCGCATGCATGTCATAGCCGGACAGGATGTTCAGCATCTCGCACAGCGCCACACCACCGCCGCTGGGCGGGGGAGCCGTATCGATATGATAGCCCCGGTATTCGCAGGTCAGCGGCGCCATGAAGCGCGTATGGTAACTGGCGAAATCCTTTCGTGCCAGAATGCCGCCGCCCTTCTTGCTGCTGTTGACGATTTCACGGGCGATGGGTCCATTATAGAACGCCCGCGCGCCATCCCGCGCAATCCGTTCCAGCGTATGGGCCAGATCGGCCTGCACCAGCCGCTCCCCCGCCACGAGGGGCGTGCCATCGGCATGCAGGAAAATCCTGCGCGCATAGGGATCGCGGGCAAAGGATGCAGTCGCGAGGTTCAGCAGATCGACGTCGCTCTGTTTGAGGATGAAGCCGTCACGCGCCAGCGCAATGGCGGGGGCCATGACATCCGCACGCGAAAGCCTGCCCCAGCGGTCATGCGCCTGTTCGATTCCCGCCACGGTGCCGGGAATCGCCACGGCCCGCCATCCGGCGGTGGATGCGCCGGGCATGACCTGCCCCGATGCATCCTGATACATCGTGGGCGTGGCACGCCCCGGTGCGTGCTCACGAAAATCAATGAAAGTGACATGCCCGTCGGGCGTGCGCAGCGTCATGAAGCCGCCGCCGCCGATATTACCGGCAGCGGGATAGACCACCGCCAGCGCATAGGCGACGGCCGCAGCCGAATCCACCGCGTTGCCGCCGCGCGCCAGAATGTCCGCCCCCACCCGGGATGCGATATCCTGCGCACTGACCACCATGCCATTCTTGCCCGGCGTCGGCGCAAGTCCGACAGCCTGCCCCGTGCGCGTGGTTTCAAATGCCAGCGGGTCCGTCGCCGCCTGCCCCACGGCAGGCAACATCAGGGCTAGGCACGAGAAAAGGACTGCACGGTACCGCAGGCCACGGGAAAAAGGCATGGAAGCTCCCTTCGTGTTTTTACGCTCCTGCAGACAGGGGAAGACCCTTACGCCGCTGCGGGATAGGGCGGGCAGGTAAACCCGGCAGGAGAAAGGGTAAAGACCTCGCACCCGTCTTCCGTCACGCCCAGCATGTGTTCGAACTGGGCTGACAGGGAGCGGTCGCGGGTGACGGCTGTCCACCCATCGTCAAGGATCTTTACATCCGGACGCCCGATATTGAGCATCGGTTCAATGGTGAAGAACATGCCCGGACGCAGCACCAGCCCTTCGCCGGGGCGGCCATAATGCAGCACGTTCGGGGCGGCGTGGAAGGTCCGCCCGATTCCATGACCGCAGAAATCCCGCACCACGGAAAAACGCCGCGCCTGCGCATAGGTCTGGATGACATGACCGATATCACCCAGCGTCGCGCCGGGCCGGACCGCATCGATGGACAGCATCAGTGACTGATATGTCGCCTCGATCAGTTTCTGGGCTTTCAGGGAGACATTGCCAACCGTGTACATCCGGCTGGTATCGCCGTACCAGCCATCAAGGATGACGGTCACGTCGATGTTCAGGATGTCGCCGTCCTTCAGCGCCCGGTCGCCGGGAATGCCATGGCACACCACATGATTGATCGAGATGCAGCTTGACGCCGGATAGCCGCGATAGCCCAGCGTTGCCGGAACCGAGCCATTGGCGATCATGAAATCATGGATCAGCCGGTCCAGTTCGCCCGTGGTCACACCCTCACGCACATGCGGGGTGATCATGTCCAGCGTACGGGCCGCAAGCTGGCCCGCCGCGCGCATACCGGCAAAATCCTCCGGCGCGTGGATCTTTACCCCGCCGCCCTGCATATCGCCTTCCATGCCGTCATCCTTTCCTGTACTCGACACATGACCACCCGCCGGCGGTCATGAATGCACGACAGGAACCTGCCTGAACCGCAAACCAGCCGCGCCGGATAGATAATGGGGTTCCTATACAGCGCCCGGTAGCCGATGTCAGCTTCGCGCCTTCGCATGGACATGCGTGGTATGGGCTACATGCCCCATCCCCACCAGATGCACGCGCGCATGCGCCGTCGCCGTGGTGGTCGCATGCCCGCGCCGGAAGCGCGTGAAGGATGCAGGAATGGCCGGCGCTTCCGCCACCTGATCCGCACCGCCGCCATGCAGGCGGGCGGACGCCAGCCTCAGGCCCTGAATACCATGGTGCGTCGCCACCGCATGGCTGCTGGCGCGCGCCAGCAGAAGCGGACGGGTGACAGGCCGGGCAACGGGGGCCACGCCTTCCGCCTGGAAGCTCTGGTCCAGCAGGTCGGCCATCATCTTGTTACGGCGGTTATTGGACGGCGCGCCCATGACCACCCCGATCAGGCGGACATTGTCCCGCACGGCGGAGGTGACAAGGTTATGCCCCGCTTCGTCCGTATAGCCCGTCTTGAGGCCGTCGGCCCCGGGATAGGCACCCAGCATGGGGTCGTGATTGGGCACGGTCCGCCCATGAAAGTAGAAGCCGGGCACCGCGAAGTAATGATAATATTCGCCGTAATCGACGATCAGGTGCCGCGCCAGAACCGCGAGATCCCGCGCCGATGTCATCTGTTCCGGATTCGGCAGGCCGGATGCATTGCGGAATACGGTGTCATACATGCCAAGCCGACCGGCTTCGCGCGTCATCATCGCGGCAAAACGGGTTTCATCCCCCCCGCCGAGGAATTCACCCAGCGCGCAGGCGGCATCATTGGCGGACTTGGTCACCAGCGCCAGCACGCCCTGTTCCACCGTCAGGTGCGAACCGGGCCGCAGCCCCAGCTTGGACGGTTCCATCGACGCCGCATGGGCCGAAACCGGCATGACCTGATCCAGCGTAACCTGCCCTGTCCGCACGGCCTTGAAAGTAAGGTAGAGCGTCATAAGCTTTGTAAGGCTGGCGGGATAACGCCGCAGGTCGGGGTCCTGCTGGGACAGCACCGCCCCGGATTTCGCATCGACCACGATGGTGCTCATCTGGCCGACATACTGGGCGTGGGCCGCGTGCATGCCCCCAAGTCCAACGGAAAGCCCGACGGTGCATGCAACCTTCAGGCGGGAAAAACGGGTCATGGAAAGGCGGCTCATGGGATGGCGAAACCTGCGCGTGCAATAATCATCATACGGTTTCCGAATGCACGGTAGTTATCCGGCATCCCTCCATCCATTCATGGGTTGCTTGGCTGCAACCATACTAAAAGAAAGGTTTTCTATTCGTCCAGAGCGTATTTATGATGTTGTGCGACAACACGGTGACGGCGTGCCCCAGGAACGGGACATAAAAATTCCTTCCGTCCGGGGCCACGCGCCCCTTTCAACCAGCGGCCAAGTTCCAATATGGTAACTGTCATGTCTGCTATCGCCCGATCCTCCCTGCCCCGCCCCGTGCCGCATGGCCGCACGGAAAGCCTCCGTCCATGCGGACACGGCGGCAACACGCCACCGCGCCGTAATGGCGGACAGGATTCCCCGCCCGGAAACGATGATGGCATGATCGATGTTGTCATCCGCACCCGACCACAGACCCGCAAGCCGGCGATGTACAAGGTGCTGATGCTGAACGATGATTATACCCCGATGGAATTCGTGGTGCATGTTCTGGAACGCTTTTTCCAGAAAAACCGCGAGGAGGCGACAGACATCATGCTGCATGTTCACAAACGCGGTGTGGGTGTGTGCGGGGTCTTTACGTATGAGGTTGCCGAAACCAAAGTAACACAGGTGATGGATCTGGCCCGCCAGAACCAGCACCCGCTGCAATGCACCATCGAGAAGGACTGACCCCCACGGACAAGCGCATCATACAGCCCCCGTCGCGATCCGGTCGCGTTCCATGGCATTTTGTGCTGGCATTTCCACCGCAACAGGGCAAGGATTGTCCTGACTTACCGGTTATGATCTCCGGGGCCCGGGTGGCCCCTCTGGAAAAAGGAGCGTCTCGGCATGTTGTCACGTAATCTTGAACAGACGCTTCACCGTGCGCTGACATTGGCTGGCGACCGCCGGCATGAATATGCAACGCTTGAGCACCTCCTCCTCGCGCTGATTGATGATCCGGATGCCGTGACGGTATTCCGCGCCTGTGGCGTGGATCTGGCCAAGCTGCGCACCGACCTGACAGACTTCCTTGACAAGGACCTTGCGGGACTCGCCGCCGACCGTACGGTCGACCCCAAGCCCACCGCCGCTTTCCAGCGCGTGATCCAGCGCGCCGCGATCCACGTCCAGTCGACCGGGCGTGATGAAGTGACGGGCGCGAACGTTCTGGTGGCCCTGTTCGCCGAACGGGAAAGCCACGCCGTCTATTTCCTGCAGTTGCAGGACATGACGCGGCTGGATGCGGTCAACTTCATTTCCCACGGCATCGCCAAGGCGCCGGACCGCTCCACGCGTCGTCCCGTCGCGGGCAGCACGCCCGAAGGCAGTGAAAACGAGGAACGCGGCAAGACCGGGCAGAAAAGCCAGGATGCGCTGTCCACCTACTGCACCAACCTTAACGAGAAGGCGCAGGACGGCAAGGTCGATCCCCTGATCGGTCGCGACTCCGAAATCGAGCGCACGATCCAGATCCTGTGCCGCCGCACCAAGAACAACCCGCTCTATGTGGGTGATCCGGGTGTGGGCAAGACCGCCATTGCCGAAGGGCTGGCCAAGCGCATTGTCGAAGGTGACGTGCCGGAAGTGCTGCTTCATTCCACGATCTACTCGCTGGACATGGGTGCATTGCTGGCGGGAACGCGCTACCGCGGTGATTTCGAGGAACGGCTGAAAGCGGTCGTGACCGAACTGGACAACAACCCCGGCAGCATCCTGTTCATCGATGAAATCCATACCGTCATCGGCGCAGGTGCGACATCGGGGGGCGCGATGGATGCGTCCAACCTGCTCAAGCCCGCCCTCGCGGCAGGCACGCTGCGCTGCATGGGTTCGACCACGTACAAGGAATACCGCCAGCATTTCGAAAAGGACCGCGCACTGGTGCGCCGGTTCCAGAAAATCGATGTGGCGGAACCCTCGGTCGATGATGCGGTCAAGATCCTGCGCGGGCTGAAGGTCAATTACGAAAAGCACCACAAGGTGCGCTACACCGATGATGCGATCCGGGGTGCGGTGGAACTGTCCGCCAAATACATCCATGACCGCAAGCTGCCCGACAAGGCCATCGACGTGATTGACGAGGTCGGCGCATCGCGCATGCTGGTGCCCGAAAACCGCCGCCGCAAGACGGTCACGCTGAAGGACGTGGAGGACATCGTAGCAAAGATTGCGCGTATTCCGCCCAAGAGCGTTTCGACGGATGACAAGGAAACGCTGCGTTCGCTCGAACGCGACCTCAAGGGCATGGTTTATGGGCAGGACAAGGCGATCGAGGCGCTTACCGCCGCGATCAAGCTGTCCCGCGCCGGACTGCGCGACCCGGAAAAGCCCATTGGCAACTACCTGTTCTCCGGCCCTACGGGTGTCGGCAAGACGGAAGTGGCCAAGCAGCTTGCCAGCACGCTGGGTATCGAACTGATCCGCTTCGACATGTCGGAATACATGGAGCGGCATTCGATTTCACGGCTGATTGGTGCACCACCGGGTTATGTCGGCTTCGATCAGGGTGGCCTGCTGACGGACGCCATCGACCAGCACCCGCATGCGGTCCTGCTGCTTGATGAAATCGAAAAGGCGCATCAGGACCTGTATAACGTGCTGCTGCAGGTGATGGATCACGGGCGGCTGACCGACCATAACGGCAAGACGGTGGACTTCCGTAACGTGGTCCTGATCATGACGACCAACGCAGGCGCTGCGGACCTGAGCAAGGAGGCCATCGGTTTTGGCCGCACCTCCCGCGAAGGGGACGACGAGGATGCGATCAAGCGCATCTTCACGCCCGAATTCCGTAACCGGCTTGATGCGATCATTCCCTTCGCCAACCTGTCGCCCGAAGTGGTGGACCGCGTGGTGGAGAAGTTCATCTTCCAGCTTGAAGCCCAACTGGCGGACCGGAACGTGATGATCGAGATTTCGTCGGCCGCGCGGGAATGGCTGGCGGAACGTGGCTACGACCGCCTGTATGGCGCACGCCCCCTGGGCCGCGTCATTCAGGAACACATCAAGAAGCCACTGGCGGAAGAACTGCTGTTCGGCAAGCTGACCAAGGGCGGGGTCGCCAAGATCACGCTCAAGGACGGGAAGCTGGATTTCGAATATATCTCCCAGGCGGAAAACGCCGCTACGGAAGGTGACGAAGGCGATAGCACCCGCGAAGAAGAAGCCGCCGACTAAGCACTTCTGCCATTATTGAACACCGAACAGGAACAGGGGCCAGAAATGGCCCCTGTTTTTGTATAATCCCCTGTTCGGGCCATAAGGGAATCCATGCTGACCGCCACTATCTACATCCCCGCCGCCTTTGCCGAAATCTGCGGCTGTTTCTGTTTCTGGGCGTGGATGCGCCTTGGCCGTTCGCCACTGGTGCTGTTGCCGGGCTGCCTGTCGCTGGTGCTGTTCGCGTGGCTGCTGACGTTCAGCCCGGCAGATAATGCCGGGCGGGCCTATGCCATTTATGGTGGTGTCTATATTGCCGCCAGCCTGATCTGGTCATGGCTGGTGGAAGGACTGCCGCCTGACCGCTGGGATATGGGCGGGGCGGCAATCTGCCTGCTGGGGGCTGCGGTCATCCTGCTGGGTCCGCGGGCCTGACTGCGCATCCCCCTGTGGGAGTGCCGGAAATAATCTGTGTTTCCTGATGATTTCCCGACCATCCCCAAGGCTGGCTTTTACTGGTAACGCGTGCCGTTGACGATCACATAGCCTTCAACGGGCCAGTTGCGCCCCGTGCCGTGGTGGGTCCAGTCGATACCCTGACTGCGTGGGCTGTCATAATAATAACGTCCCAGCACATCGGCCTGATCGCCCTTGGCGACCCATGGCCATGATGGTGCCGTCATGCGGTCCAGATCAGACACGATGCGGATGGATACACCGTGTCCCACATCGACATAGAAATATCCGTGCCAGCCGCTGCGGGTCCGTTTAGCGGTCGATACCGCGATCACGCGCCCACAGACATGCTCGACCCGGTCGGGATGACGGCCCGTCGTGCTTTCCGCGGCTTCCACATCGGACAGGAATCTGGCGTCATCGCAGGTGGATGGCACGGAACCGACATCGGGCATTTCGGTCTGCCGTGATCTTTCACGACTCCGCCCATCGGCGGATGGGGCGAATCCTGCCTGCAGCGCGAGCGCCATCGCCAGACCTATCGCCCCACCTGTTCGCCACCGTGCCACCATCACACCCGTTCTCCATCCTGTATGTCAGATGGCACCGTTTTGCGGGGCACAGCGGCGCGCGTCAATGAAGTGCGCCCTGCCTGTTGTCCGGCGCTTCGGCCAGAAGCTTCTGGCGGGCCTTTTTCATCTCCGCTTCCATGGCGGGATCGGATGCGGGCATCTTCAGATGCAGCTTTTCCAGTGCATCAATCATGACTTCGATCACGACCAGCCGTTCAAACCATTTCTGGTCGGCGGGTACGACAAACCACGGCGCGTCAGGATGGGCGGTACGCCGGATCGCGTCTTCATAGGCGCGCTGGTAGTCATCCCAGTACTGACGTTCATGGATATCGGCGGGGGAGAATTTCCAGTTGCGTGAGCGATGGTCGATCCGGCGCAGGAAACGCTGGCGCTGTTCTTCCTTGGACAGATGCAGGAAGAATTTCAGTACGATTGTGCCCTGCCGGGCCATATACTGCTCGAAATGACTGATGTCCTGGTACCGGTTTTCCCAGAAACTGTCCTGCTTGCGCAGGGTTGGCGGCAGGCATTCATGGTCCAGAAGTTCGGGATGGACGCGCGTGACCAGCACTTCCTCATAATGGCTGCGGTTGAAAATACCGATCCGGCCCGCGGACGGGGCTGCCAGATGTTCCCGCCACAGATAGCCGTGCGCCAGTTCGACCGGACCGGGCTGCTTGAACGACGTGACACTGACGCCCTGCGGGTTGACGCCGGACATGACGTGTTTAATCACGCCGTCCTTGCCGCCCGCGTCGAGTGCCTGCAGCACAACCAGCACCGACCATGTATTGTTGGCGTACAGCAGGGCCTGTAGCCGCGTAAGTTCGCGCACCCGTGCCTTCAGCAGTTGCTTGCCGGTTTTCTTGTCCAGACCGAATGCTTCCGCAGCACGCGTGGGACAGGCGGACAGGGAGAAATCATGCCCGTTATGGACCGCGAAACGACGGGCCAGCTTTTTGCCGATATCCTTGTCGCTCATGCTCATTCCTTCATACCGCGCGCCACGGAAAGGCCACCGGCGGACTGGCAGACCGGCATCAGTTCTATTTCGTTGATATTAACGTGGCGGGGCAGCGACAGCACCCATGCAACGGTTTCAGCTATGTCGGCAGGCTGAAGCGGCTTTGTATCAGCATAGACGGCGGCGGCCTTCGCATCGTCACGCAGGCGGACATTGCTGAATTCGCTGCCACCGCACATGCCCGGCTCCAGATTGGTTGCCCGCACGTTATGGCCCAGCAGGTCGCAGCGCAGGTTACGCATGAACTGGCGCACGAACGCCTTGGTCGCGCCATACACATTCCCGCCGGTATAGGGATAGATGCCCGCCGTACTGCCCAGCGAGATGACATGCCCCCTGTCACGCGCCACCATGCCGGGCAGCAGCACGCGGGTCAGTTCGACCATGCCCGTCACGTTGGTGGAAATCATGCCCTGCCAGTTGGCAATGTCGGCGTCCTGCGCCTTTTCCATGCCCAGCGCCAGACCGGCGTTGTTGACCAGAACGTCCACATCGCGCCAGCCATCGGGCAGGCTGCCCGGCAGGGCCGCGATGGCCGCCGCGTCATCCATGTCGAGACGGAAGGGAAGCAGGTCCGGGCCAAGCTGCCCTGCCAGTTCATCAAGACGTTCCTGCCTGCGGCCAGTTGCGATCACGCGGTAGCCATCGTGGATAAGGCGTTCCGCAATCGCCTTGCCCAATCCGGCGGTGGCACCGGTTACCAGTGCAATCTGCTTCATCGGGATTCTCCTGCTTGCATGGAAGGTGGAAGCCCAGCCTTGCATATCGCCAGCCTTCCGTCATGGGGCATATCATCGCCACAAGATGCCCGCGATAGTTGCAAATATAAGGCGGATCAGGTTCTATGGTGGGGTATGGCTTCCTTCACAATACCTTCAGGCTGCAGCCTGACCGGCCACCTGCTGGTGGCAACCCCGGCCCTGACCGATCCCGCCTTTGCGCGCAGTGTCGTGTATCTGTGCGCCCACACGCCTGAGGACGGGGCGATGGGCCTTGTCGTAAACCGCCGCCTGTCACAGCCTGTTCTGGACGATGTGCTTGAACAGCTTGGCATCGCCCCCGTACCGCCACGCCGCCGCATCAACCTGTGCGCGGGCGGCCCGATGGATAACGGGCGCGGATTCGTACTTCATACGTCGGACTGGAGCGGGGATGGCAGCCTGCCGGTAGACCGCACCACCACGCTGACCGCCAGCCTTGACGTGCTGCGCGACATAGCCGACGGCAACGGCCCCGCCCACGCGCTTCTGGCCATGGGGCATGCAAGCTGGGAAGCGGGCCAGCTTGAAGACGAGATGCTGCACCACAATGCGTGGATCACCGCGCCGGCGACCGAAAACATCGTGTTCGGTCCCGACCATGACGCCAAATGGCGACAGGCGCTGGCCAGCGTGCGGATTGATCCCGCATGGTTCAGCGGGGCCGCCGGTCACGCCTGAACGACGCGCGCCCTTCCCTACCAGCGTAGGGAAGGCACGCAGGCCACAGGGGCGAGCCCCGCAGACGTCGCTTCGGCCACCGCAAGGTCATAATCGGCGTTACGGCCATGTTCCCAGCTACCGCCCAGCATTTCCTGATGGATGCCGCCCAGTACCCAGCAGCCATCAATGCCCACGGTGGCCGCACCCCGCATATCAGTTGCCAGCGCATCGCCAACCGCCAGCACGCGATCGGGCGGCACATCCAGCAGTGACAGCGCCAGACCATAAACTTCCGGATAGGGTTTGCCGATCCAGCGCACCGCACAGTCCCGGCTTTCATACCAGCTTGCCATGGCCCCGGCGCAGATCAGGCGCACGTTGCCGCGAATGACCTGCTGGTCCGGATTGGCGCAGATCATGGGCAGTTTATGGGCGGCGCACTGTTCCAGAATGGGAAGGTAGGGAGCAATGTCCTCCTCCCCCAGTTCCGCATCCGGCCCGGTGTTAAGAACAAAATCAGCATGGGCGGGATCGGTCACGATATCGAGGTCCAGCCCCGCATAGACATCCACATCCTTATCGGGGCCAAGATGCAGCATGCGCCGCCCAAGCCCCGCGAACCACGCATCCTTGCGGGCCGCCAGCATCCGGTGCGTACACTCGCCACTGGTCATGATCGCATCATACAGATCGGCCGTAACACCCATGCGGCGCAGCCCCGGCTCCACCGTGGCCGTGCGGCGCGGGGCGTTCGACAGCAGCACCACGCGGCGACCCGCCGCACGCAGCCGACCAAGACAGTCCAGCACGCCGGGATAGGGCGCGACACCGTTATGCACCACGCCCCACAGGTCCAGGATGAAGCCGTCATGCCTGTCCGCCAGACCGGCCATCCCGTCATGCCACTTCATGTCAGGGCGGTTCCCTTCGCATCGGCCAGGGTCTCGAACCCTTCAGCACGCAGCGCACGCAGGGTTTCCGCTTTCAGGCGGCGAAGGATACCCGGCCCCTCATAGATATAGGACGTATAGATCTGCACCAGATCCGCCCCGGCCCGCACGCGATCAAGAATATCGGCGCCGGTTTCGATACCGCCGGAGGCGACCAGCGCCACGCGCCCGTTGGCGACCTTTGCCACCCGGGTCAGCATGTCCTGCGCCAGTGCGCGCAGCGGGCGACCGGACAGGCCACCGCTTTCACCCGCATGGGGGCTGAGCAGCCCTGCGGGACGCGAAATGGTGGTATTGGACACGATCAGACCCTGCGCGCCACCTTCAATGGCGGCTTCGACCACGCCCGGCACATCGTCATGCGCGATATCAGGCGAAATCTTGACCAGCAGTGGCGGACGTTCGGGATGGGCGGTGTTGATCGCATCCAGAATGCCCTTCAGCCGCGATGCTTCAAGCAGGTCGCGCAGGCCCGGCGTGTTGGGGGAAGACAGGTTGATTACGATATAATCGGCATAATGCTTAACGCGCCCGACCAGCATGGGGTAATCGCGCTCGGGGTCCGCCCCGGTTTTATTGATGCCCAGATTCGCGCCCACCGGCACCTGCGCACCCGGCACGCGACGCGGGGAGGACACACGGTGCAGGCGCGCCAGACGCACGGCAAAGCGGTCGATGCCCTGATTGTTGAAACCCATGCGATTGATGATGGCGCGGTCTTCCGTCAGGCGGAACAGACGCGGCTGCGGATTGCCCGGCTGCGGACGCGGGGTGACGGTGCCCGCTTCGACAAAGCCGAAACCGGAACGTGTCAGGGGACGGACCACAAGGGCGTTCTTGTCAAAACCGGCCGCCATGCCGATGGGATTGGGAAAACGCAGCCCCATGGCGCGGACCGACAGGGCCGGGTCATCGTTACCGGGGCAGGATACGCCGCCCAGGCCAAGTTGCAGGGCGTCAAGGGCGATACGATGGGCGTCCTCGGGGTCCAGGCGCTGCATCAGGGGCAGGATCATACGCGACATGATATTCATGGGTGGGATTGTTGCCGCAATTCCGCCGCCGGGGAAAGGGGCAACTACTCACGCACCGTCTTTGTCGCGTCCACATGCGCGGGTGGATCGGCAGGAAAGCGGATCAGGTAATAGGGCGGCACGCGCAGGTCATGTCCGCCATTGAAGCTGGCTAACCGGTTCCACTGCCCCAATGTGCAGTAGACCATGCCACCATCGACAAATATGCCATCGGGCGACAGCACGCGCGGGTCATGCACCATGGTGTCAAAGCTGCCATCGACATTACGCCGGAAAATGGCGTCATGTTCAAAATTGGTGGTGTAGATGCGACCCTGCGCATCGGTTGCCAGACCATCGGCCACGCCCTTTTCGCCAAGGTCGCGGATACCGGCGCCAAGCTGTTCGTCGGTTCGGGAAAAATCGGCCAGCAGGCCGGTGGGAATGGCGTATAGCCGCCTGCTGGTCAGCGGGCTGTAATACAGTGTGGCACTGTCGGGTGACAGCGTGATGCCATCCACCCCGCCCGATACGAAACCGGGTGGATGCGCGGGCGGGTCAAACACAAGCGGACGCCCTTCCACCACCGCCATGAAGCTGCGTTCGGCCTGAATGGAAGGATGACTGGCCAGTACACGGCGCTGGCGGCCCGTGGCTACATCCACCACGACAAGGGCGGGCGACATCCCGAACGAAGAATCGGTAACGTAAACCGTGCCCTGCGCGCCATGCGTCAGGTCCACCCGCAGGTCGTTCATGTGACTGTCGGGCAGAAGGACGGGGGCACGCAGGACGATGCGGGCGAAGACACGATCGGTTGCAGGATCGATGCCAACAATCTTGGCGGCGCCGGGCGCAAGAGGCTGCCCCGCCAGCTTGCCATCATCAATCAGCCATAACCGGCCCTGTGTATCGGTGGTCATGCCATGAACGGACATGAGCCGCGTTGCGGGCGGACGATCGGAAGGCAGGCTCTGCGCCGCATCGGGATAGGGATAAAGACGCCCGTCCTTCAGTTCCCCCAGCGTGGCCCCCCGGTGATTGACCGCATGACGGGGGAAGCCCACAAAAATACGCCCGTGCGTCACCGCGATGCCGGACGGACCCGGACCATCGAACCGGGCCACGATCTCGAACGGACCGGACGGGGCCGCGCCATGGTCGTGATTGATGGCGTCACGCGCCGGTTCCGTCGCATGGGCGATGGTCCCCGGCCCCAATGCCAGCGGAAGGGTTGCAAGCAGCAGGCTGCGCCGGTGCATGGACATTCTTACGGCTCCCTTCCTTTACTACGCGCTTCATTCATGCCCCTTCCCCCGGTTCGGGCAACCGCAGGACATGGCAATGGCGCTTCACAATCAGTTCAGGGGCAGTGACGCCGGGGCCGCGCCACCGGTCGTCGTGCGCCTGACCGCCGCGACATCCGATGGACTGACCGGCGGTGCGTTGTTGCCCCATGCCGCGCGGATGAAGGTGACGGTATCGGCCACGGCCTGATCGTTCATGCGGGCGGCAAAACCGGGCATGACAAAGGCGGACGGTGTCTGTCGCGTTGCACGCAGGGTATTGCCAGCCAGCACGATGCGGATAAGCGAATCCGGTGTCGGGTCCATCACCACGGGGTTCCCGGCCAGTGGCGGGAACGTGGTGGGATAGGCCCGCCCGTCGGTCCGGTGGCATGCGGCACAGTTATCGACATACAGCCGCGCGCCACGTGCCGATACATCCCCCCCGCGCAGGGCATCAGCCGCCGCGGGATCGTAAGTCCAGCCTTCCGCCATAGGAGTAAGGGGCGAGAGGGTTTTCAGGTAGCGCGCAATCGCAAGCTGGTCCTGCGGTGTCATATGCTGCGTGCCATGGGCGATGGCGTCCGTCATGCCGCCAAAGGCCGCGCCCAGCGGCATGCGCCCCGTGGCGAGGAAGCGTACGATGTCCTGTTCATTCCACCGCCCCAGCCCCGTGCGGTTGTCGCCCCGCAGGCTGACGGGCCGCCACCCATCCACCGGTCCGCCACCCGACAGGTAGAGCGTGCCGTCCACAGCCGTCAGGGCCTTTTCCTGCATCGTCACGGCACGGGGCGTATGGCAGGCCCCGCAATGCCCCGGCCCTTCGACCAGATAGCTGCCACGCGCCACCAGTGGGTCGGGGAAAGTACGTGCCCCTGACTGCTGCAGTGCATCACGCGGGTTGGGTGCGAACAGCCAGCGCCATACCGCCAGCGGCCAGCGCATGGAAAACGGCCATGTCATGCCATCCTGCACCACCGCATGGGAAACCGGTTTCACGCCCTGCATGAAATAGACATACAGCGCATGCAGGTCCTCATCCGTCATGCGCGCATAGGACGGATAGGGCATGGCCGGGTACAGGGTCGCGCCATCGCGCCGGATGCCCTGCCGGACCGCACGGATAAATTCGGCTTCCGAATACCGACCAATGCCGGTCCGCGCATCAGGAGTGATGTTGGGCGCGTATAACGTGCCGGTGGGCAGGTGGAACTCAAGCCCACCGGCAAAGGGCGCTTGACCGGGCACGGTGTGACAGGCTTCGCAATCCGCCGTCCGGGCTACATACGCGCCGCGTTCGCGCACATCGTCATCCGCCCGCGCGGCCACGATCCCTAGCGCGAGGAACGCGATCATGCCCGCAACAGGCAGCCGCATCCATGACACAGTTACACGCCTCATCCCGCCAGCGGCCCCGGCTGGGCAAGATAGGTGGTGCGGATATGATGGGCCGCCCAGTATGCAAGGGCGGCGACCATGCCCGTGGGGTTATAGCCCGTCCCCTGCGGAAAGGCGTTCGCACCGATCACGAACACATTATGCACATCCCATGACTGCAGGTAGCGGTTGAGCGCGCTGGTCTGCGGATCTTCGCCCATCACGGCCCCCCCGCCCAGATGGGTTGTCTGGTACTGCCGCGTATCGAAGGGCACGCCGAATTCACGCCTGACAAGATGGGTGCGCCGCGCGCCCATGGCCTTCGCCACATCGCCAATCCGGTCAACCACATAACGGTTCATGCGGATGTCGTTGTCCTTCCAGTCGAAGGTCATGCGCAGGAGCGGCTGGCCGTAAGCATCTTTCCATGTCGGATCGAGATCGAGATACACATCCCGATAGGCCATGTTCGCCCCATGGGCATCAATGCGCAGGGAATGGCGGTACGTGTCGATCATCCCCGCCTTCCACGCGCTGCCCCAGCGCGGTGTCCCCGGCGGGCCACCGGCATTGGCGGCGGCGATGGCCCGGACCCCGGCCTGATTGACCCATACGGGCGATCCCCCCACGAAACCCAGTGGCCCGTGGTCGAAATTCTCGCTGTTGAAATCATCGAACGCCACGCCACCGCCGCCCGCGCCGATATACTGGTTGGTCTCGACCTTCGGGTCGAGCCAGACGGTACTGGTCGTCACGTTCTGGTAGACGAAATTACGGCCCACCACCCCTTCATTATGAACCGGGTCGTATGGCCGGCCGATGCCCGACAACAGCATGAGGCGCACGTTATGGAACTGGAACGCGGTCAGGATCACCAGTTCGGCGGGCTGGGTAAACACCTGCCCCTGCGCATCGGTATAGGTCACGCCCGTTGCGCGCCGTCCATCCGCATCCTTTTCCACCCTGAGCACATGACAGCGCGGGCGCAGTTCAAACAGCGGGTGACGCCGCAGCACGGGCAGGATGTTCACATTGGGCGATGCCTTGGAATACATGTAACAGGCATAGCCACTGCAATAACCGCAGAAATTGCATGGTCCCATCTGCACGCCATACGGATTGACATACTGCCGTGACGCATTGGCGGCAGGCAGGGAATAGGGGTGAAACCCCACCTCCGCCGCCGCCTTGCGGAACAGGTGGGCGGTGTAGACATCCTTCAGCGCAGGCAGCGGAAAAGTATCGGAGCGTGAAGGAGAAAAAACATTCCCGTTCCCCACCACCTTTCCGTCAACCATGTAGGCTTCGCCAGAGGTGCCAAACACCTTTTCCGCCTTATCGAAAAAGGGTTCGAGTTCCTCATAGGTAACGCCGTAATCCTGAAGGTTCATCCCTTCGGGAATGAAGCGACGGCCATATTTTTCGATCACGCGCGAACGCAGTCGCAGGTCATCGGGGGGCATACGGAAATGTACGCCCGACCAGTGCAGCCCCGCGCCGCCAACCCCTTCACCGGGCAGGAAGGCGGACATGCGCCGGTAGGGCAGCGCCGTCTGCTGGCTGTTGTTGCGGATCGTGACGGTATTTTTTGAAAGATCCTGAAACAGCCTGTACCGGAAATTGGCTTCAAGTTCGTCCAGCGAAGCAGGATAGGCACCATCCGCCGCCGTGCTGCGGTCCGCGCCGCGTTCAAGCATGACGACCGAACGCCCGGCTTCGGTCATTTCCTTCGCCATGATCGACCCGGCCCAGCCGCCACCCACGATCACCACGTCCACCGGCCTGAGCCTGCGTGCATCCGCGCTCATGCCGTCTCTCCCGAAATGGAAATGCTGCCCAGCGGGTAATGCGCGCCGTAGCGGTCCACCCAGTCCATGAAATCCGCCCGCGCGCCGGGAAAGCCCAGCATGACCCATCCACCCAGCCGGGTATTGCCGCCATGCACGGGATCGGAAAATGCCCCTTCCATCACATTGGCCAGCAACTGATCGAAGAAAACCCGGGACGGGATGTCACCAAACGCCAGCGTGCCTTTTTCCGCCGCCTGCAGCAGTTCATCCTGCACCGATGGCGCAAGGCTGGCGAACGGCCTGCCATGACGGGTTGCCGCATGCGCGTTCATACCCGCGATGCCGCGCCGGTACAGGGTGCGGGGATCATAGGGTAGCTGGTAGCCCAGATTGTCCGGCCCCTGCACGAAAGGCCCGTCCATAAACCACTGCGCGCCGTGGGCGTAGGGGGTATCCATCTGCATGTCGAGAAAACGCGGCACGTCCAGCGCCAGCGCGCCGGGGCCATTTTCATCGGCAGGGATCAGCCTGTCACATGCGGCGAGAAGGAAATCCCATTCCGCGCCATCGAAAAAACGCGGTGTGTAAGCCTTTGCGGGAGGGGTGGCGGCCCGCATGCGTGAACTGAGGAATGTACTGCAGGCCGCAACCCCGGCGACCCCCTGCATGAACCGTCGTCGTGACGAAATATGTCGTAAACCGCTAATACCCAAAAATGCCTTCCCGCCACGCCTTGCGTCTATTGGTATCGTGAACATTCACTATACCCGCATGGAACGGAGGGGTGCCTAGATCATTTTTCCACTATTTCCAGGCCCACAAGAAAATATGATCGGCAAACCGACCATCCTGCTATGACGATGCGGCTTTCTGCGCGGCCAGCCGTTCAAGGCGCGCCTGTTTGCGTGCGGCCCGTGTTTCCCGCCACGCATCCACTGCCGAACGACGGGGACGGGCGGAACCTGCGCTCCCTTTTGCCCCGGCTGCCTTACGGGGGCGTCTGGCTGGCGTATCCGCCCTGGCCGTCTTTGACGCAACGGTTGGGGATTTACGTTTCTTCCCTGCGACCGCCCCGGATTTTGCGGCCGCGCGCTTATTCCGTGCGGGGGATGTGACTTCTTTTTCCATCATGTCGGCTTTGGGAGCCGTGAGCCTGCCTCCGCCTGTTTCTACTGGCGGTGCATCGGCAATGCCTGCGTCAGCCTTTGCGCGCGACGTTCTGCTGACGCTTTTTGTGCCCACAGCCTTTGCGGCGGCGGCGGCTCCGCCCTTTCTCCGCCGCACGGCAGTAGTAGCGGGCGGTTCGGCGGCGACCGACGATCCCGCTTCCGGGCTGGCCTTGCGGCGTGAGGGAGCGGTTACGGGCTTTGCAGGCTTGCTCATGTCATGACCTCAAATACTGCGTTTAAATAAAATATCCTGGCCCGGCTGCCTGCTCTGGCAGACGGAAACACCGGTGCGCCGTGCCGCCCCGAAAGATGGAGTGGAGCGATGGATACACGACAATGTGAACCTTCCGGCAGGCCATCCATTCCTGTCAAGGCCGCACGGGGCGGAACCGGCTTTTTTCCGCCATTTCCCGGTCATGCCGGGTGGACCTGTATCCGTCGGTTATGGTCACGAATGCCACAATGCTGATGGTTATCAGGCTGCATGGCGCTGGCATGTTTCCATCTGACCGGGAAAGGGCGCAATCGGCCTGCAAAGCGCCCATTCCTTGACCCTGCACGGGGCGCGCAATATCCACATCCCATGCGCTTTTCCACTTTCCTGTATCGCAACATCAGCCTTGTCTGCATGGCATCCGTAACCGATGCCGCGATCGGCTATCCGCAGGCGCTGGTACGCCGCATCGGCCATCCGGTCATGTGGATTGGCGCGCTGATCGACAGGCTGGACCGCACGCTCAATACCCCTGACCGCACGCCATCGCAGCGCAGGGCGAACGGTTTTATCGCCACGGGCCTGATCGTTGCGGTCCCGACCGCCACCGCATGTCTGGCCGCACGACTGCTGCACCGCATCCTGCCGCGCTGGCTGGCCTTACCCGTAACCGCCATCATGGCCAGCGCATTCGTTGCGCAGCGTTCGCTGCATGATCATGTCATGATGGTGGCGCGCGACGCCGAAACCAGCCTGCCTGCGGCACGCAGGGCGGTATCGCATATCGTCGGCCGCGATCCTGAACAGCTTGATGAGGCCGGTGTGCTGCGCGCGGCGACCGAGACACTGGCGGAAAACTTTTCCGACGGGATCGTGGCCCCGCTTGCATGGATGGCGGCGGGTGGACTGCCGGGGGTAGTTTTCTACAAGGCCGTCAATACGGCAGACAGCATGATCGGCCACCGCACCCCCCGCCATGACGCTTTTGGTTTTGCCGCGGCTAGGCTGGATGACGTGGTCAACCTGCCTGCATCCCGCCTGTCGGCGCTATGGATCATCCTTGCCGCCGCCACCATGCCCGGCATGCGGGCGGGTGCGGCAGTGCGCATCCTCTGGCGCGATGCCCGCACCCACCGTTCCCCCAACGCGGGCTGGCCGGAAGCGGCAATGGCGGGCGCGCTGGGCATAAGGCTGTCGGGGCCACGCAGCTATAACGGTGTGATTACCCCTGAACCATGGGTGGGCGACGGCTCCGCCGACCTGCGCCCGCGTGACCTGTATCGCGCGCTGGCGCTATACCGTCGCGCCTGCCTGATCCAGACCGTGGCCGCCATGTCAGTTGTGGGTGCATGCGCACGCCGCCTGCGCCGCCGCTGACAGCGGACGTACCGGACGGGCCAGTCGCAGCAGGCCATCGATATCCAGATGGGTTTCCAGATGGTCGGCCAGCGCGTCCAGCGCGGCATCCACCGTCCAGTCATGATCGCAGCCATGCGACTGCGCGCCCAGCCGCGCCAGTAACGCCGCCCGCGCCGTGCCATCCGCCAGCAGGCCGTGGACATAAGTACCCCATACCCGGCCCGAAGGACTGACCGCCCCATCGCGCCTGTTGCCCAGATCAATCAGCGGGCGGCGATCATGGTCAGGGCCGTGCGTGCGGCCGATATGCATCTCATACCCCCGCAGGGCCGCGCCTTCGGGCAGAAGATGGCCGCTCACGTCTTCCAGCCGCTTGCTTCCCCCAAGTTCGGTCGTGACATCCAGCAGTCCCAGCCCGTCCACCGTGCAGGGCGGACCTTCGATCCCATCGGGATCGGCAATGCTGCGACCGAGCATCTGGTAACCACCGCAGATACCCAGCACATGACCGCCCCGACGCATATGGGCCTGAATGTCGATATCCCAGCCTTCCTGTCGCAGCACGGCCAGATCGGCAATCGTGGCCTTGGCCCCCGGCAGGATGATCAGATCGGCTTCCGGCAGCACCGTCCCGCGCGGAACCATGGTCAGTGATACGCCGTCTTCCGCCGCCAGCGGGTCCAGATCATCAAAATTGGCGATCATCGGCAGGCACGGCACCACGATGCGCACACGCCCCTTGGCCATCCTGCCGCCGGGGGCAAGATCGGCTGCGTCCTCCGCTGGCAGGTCACGCACACGGTCGAGGAATGGCACCAGCCCCACGGGCTGCCAGCCGGTCCGCCGGGCGATGGCCTCCATCCCCGCTGCGAACAGGGAAGGATCGCCACGCATACGGTTGACGATAAAACCCCTGATCCGCCGCGCATCATCGGGGGCCACCACCACGTCCGTGCCGACAAGGCTGGCGATCACCCCGCCCCGGTCGATATCGCCCACCAGCACCACGTCAATATCCGCCGCCTGCGCGAAGCCCATATTGGCGATGTCATCGGCACGCAGGTTTACCTCCGACGCCGATCCCGCCCCTTCCACCAGCACGATATCGGCCTGTGCGGCGAGTGTATGGAAACTGTCCAGCACTTCGGGCATGAGACCCCGTTTGAAGCTCTGGAAATCACGGGCGCGGACCTGTCCACGCATCTGCCCGCGCACCACCAGTTGCGATCCGGTCATGCCCTGTGGCTTGAGCAGGACGGGATTCATGTCAACCGACAGCGCCACCCCGCAGGCACGCGCCTGAAGGGCCTGCGCACGCCCGATTTCGCCCCCGTCAGCCGTGACGGCGGCGTTGTTGGACATGTTCTGCGGCTTGAAGGGACGCACGCGCAGGCCACGCCGGGTCAGCGCGCGCGCAAGTCCCGCCACCAGCACCGACTTCCCCACACTGGAGCCGGTGCCCTGAAACATGATGGCGCGCGGTGGCATCAGAACTCGATCCCGGCCTGCGCCTTCACCCCCTTGCGGAAGTGATGGGCAACCTGCGTCATTTCCGTGACCAGATCGGCGGCCTCGATCATGGCGGGACGGGCGTTGCGGCCCGTCACCACCACATGCTGCATGGCGGGACGTGCGGCGATATCAGCCAGCACCGTATCAATGGGCAGGTAGTCGTAACGCAGGGCGATATTGAGTTCGTCCAGTATCACCATCGATACATCCGGGCGCTTCAGCGCGGCGCGGGCCTGTTCCCATGCGATACGGCAGTTTTCGATATCGCGGGCACGGTCCTGCGTGTTCCACGTAAAGCCATCGCCCAGCGCATGCCATTCCACCTGATCGCCAAACAGTTCCAGCGCCTTGCGTTCCCCCGTATTCCACGCCCCCTTGATGAACTGGACCACCACGATCCGGCCGCCATGGGCCAGGGTGCGCAGCGCCATGCCGAAGGCGGCTGTAGATTTGCCCTTGCCCGCGCCGGTATGCACGGCAAGCAGTCCCTTCTCGATCGACTTGCTGCTGACCTCACGGTCCTGCACGGCCTTGCGTTTGGCCATTTTCTCGCGGTGGCGGATTTCTTCTTCGGGGGTAAGGGTCATTTCAGCTCCATCGGCAGGCCAGCTACCACAAAGACAACATGCGCGACCTCCCGCGCAAGGGCCTGATGCAGCAGACCGGCCTCATCACGAAAACGACGCGCCAGCGCATTATCGGGCACGATCCCCTGCCCCACCTCGTTCGATACCAGAACGGTTGGCCCCGTGCGGCGGGCGAGGGCCGCCAGCAGCGCCTGCGTCGCGGCTGCGATATCATGTTCCGCGAGCATGAGATTGGTCAGCCACAGGGTCAGACAGTCCACCAGCACCGGCCGGGCACCGGCGCCGTCAAGGGCTGCGGGCAGGTCCAGCGGCGCTTCGCGCGTATGCCAGCCTTCCCCCCTGCCCGCGCGATGCCGCGCCACGCGACGGGTCATTTCATCATCATGGGGCTGGCAGGTGGCGATATAGGTCCATGGGGTCGGCCAGCGGGTAAACAGCCCCTCCGCAAAGCGGCTCTTGCCCGAACGCGCGCCACCCAGCACCAGCGTGCAGGCCAGCATGCCGGTCGTTCCATCCTGCGGGGGAACCGCCTTCATTTTATTCTCCACCATCTTGCATCGGGACGCATAAGACCACACAACTCCTGCCATGCCATCCCGTCTTTCCTTCCCGTCCGACATGGCCGCGCTGCGTGCGCTGTGTCACGATCTTCCGCCACCCGATGGGGCGGCGCGGAGCGCCATTACCCACCGTGACAGCCAGTTGACCAAGCCCCCCGGCAGCCTTGGCCGGCTGGAGGAACTGGCCTGCTGGGCGGGCGAATGGCAGCATACGGCCCACCCCCGTGCCGAACGGGTGGATATCATCGTTTTCGCCGGGAACCACGGCGTAACCGCGCAGGGTGTGACACCGTGGCCCACCGATGTCACGCGCCAGATGGTGTTCAATTTCCGCAGCGGCGGGGCCGCCATCAACCAGATCGCCCGCGTGGCCGCCGCGCGGCTGCATGTGGTCGAAGTGCAGGAGCTGCGCCCGACCGCCGACCTGACCCATGCCGCCGCCATGGATGAGACCACCTTCATACAGGCCATCCATACCGGCATGCGGGCTGTCCGGCCCGATACCGACCTGCTGTGTCTGGGCGAGATGGGGATTGGCAACACCACCCCTGCCGCCGCCATTGCCGCCGCCCTGTTCGGTGGGGGCGGGATAAAATGGGCCGGGCGCGGCACGGGGCTGGACGACGCGGGCGTGCGCCACAAGGCGGAGGTCATTGATCGCGCCCTGATCCATCACGGCAATACGCTTGATGACCCGCTGGAGGTCGCCCGCCGCCTTGGTGGCCATGAGCTGGCCGCCATACTGGGGGCCACCATCGCCGCGCGGTACATGAACATTCCCGTGCTGGTGGACGGTTACATCTGCACCGCGGCCCTCGCGCCATTGCAGCAGATCAACCCGCAGGGCCTGGCCCATACCCGGCTGTCGCACTGTTCAGCCGAAGGGGGGCATGCACATCTGGCTGCGGCCCTTGGCATGGAACCCCTGCTGGACCTGCGCCTGAGGCTGGGAGAAGGGTCGGGCGCGGGGCTTGCGGTCCCGCTGGTGCGTGCGGCGGTCGCCTGCCTGTGTGGCATGGCCACCTTCGCGCAGGCGCAGGTCAGCGACCGGCGATGAGCACGCTGGCCCGCCTGCGCGCCGATCTGGTCTGCGGCATCGGCCTGCTGACCCGCCTGCCTACCGACTGGCTTGCCCGTGGCAGGCTGCCCTATTCCATGGCGCGCAGCATATGGTGCTGGCCGCTGGTGGGCGCATTACTGGGGGAAGCGGCGGCCATGGTGTACGCCGGCCTGCTGCAACTGGGCATAGCGCACCTGCCCGCCGCCGGGTGGAGCATCGCGCTGCTGCTTCTGGTATGCGGCGGCCTGCATGAAGACGGGCTGGCGGACATGGCCGATGGCTGCGGCGGCGGGTCCAATCGCGCGCGCAAGCTGGAAATCATGCGTGACAGCCGGGTGGGCAGCTATGGGGTCATGGCGCTGGGACTCGCCCTGCTGGTACGTGTCACCGCGCTGGCGGCCATGCCGGAACGCACCGCGCTGCTGGCCATGCCCGTGGCGGGCGCGCTGGCGCGGGCGTGCATGGTGGTGGTCCTGCGTCGCCTGCCCCCGGCCCGATCCGACGGGCTGGCAAGTTCCATGGCCTATCTGCCGGTTCAGGCATTCGTGGCCTGCCTGTGCCTTGCGGGATGCACGGCGGCCCTGCTGCTGCCCGCGCCGCGCATGACCGCAGCCTGCATCGTGGCGGCGCTGGCAGCCGCCCTCATGTGCCGGTTCGCGCGCTGGCAGCTTGACGGACAGACCGGAGATGTTCTTGGTGCAACGGCAGTTGTGGCGGAATGTGCGGTTCTGACAGCCCTGTGCTGAAGCGGGCATCACCCTGTTCGACCACACGTACCGACCCCATTGGGGGTGACGGGGCCAGAAGGCTGCCCGGCAGGCCATACATCATCCCCTGCATGAGCCGCAGCGGCCCGCCATGGGTTATGATCGCGCAGGACTGACCGAACTGCTGCATTTCGGTCCAGAAATGCCGCACGCGGGCACGGAGTTCACGCCCGCTTTCCCCACCCGGGGGCGCAAAGCCGCCCACATCGGCTGCCCATTCATCAAGTGCCGTGCGGGAGATGCCGTTCCACGGACGCCCCTCCCATTCCCCGAAACTGATTTCACGCAGACGTGAATCCACCCGCAGGTCCAGATTCATGAACCGCGCCACCCGTTCCGCCACCATCCGGCAGCGCCGGGCGGGAGAAGAGAACATGACGCGGCACCCCGCCCCCTGCATGACGGTCCGCAGGCCGTCGGCCATGCGCTCCCACCCATCGGCAAGGGCCACGTCCTGCTGGCCATAGCACAGGCCTTCCACGCCGGTTACGGCGGGATGGCGTGCCAGCACAACTGCAAAACGCCCCGTCATACGCACCTGCCTTCCAACATCACCCCATGAACATCCGCGAAGTTCATCAACATCGCCAGAAGATGGATAAAGGGGCAGCTACCCGGTGGGAACATGCCGCCCTTCCCCATCGCCACCGCGCATGCAGTGACGCCAGTACATACAGGACCGGAGAAAGCATGTTTACAAATACAACCGTGTTCTGCATATCGGCGTTCGTAGCGTCATATCTGTGAATCTGCTGATACCCTAGGTCTGCACCAGCGAACTCCAGACCGGAAGGATACAAAGCGCCATGCGCGTATGGGCCTGTGCCTGCCTGCTCCTGTACCTGCCAGCAAGCGCCAGCGCCGCCGGCCTGTACAGCGCGCCCCGTCCCACACTTGCGTGTGAGGATGATGCGGCCCTGCGCACCCTGTCCGACCATACCCAGATGGCAACGCAGTCCCCCGCACAGCGCCAGACGCTGATCCGGCAGGGCAACTGCCATGCCATCACCCCCGATATCCGGTGGGAGAAGATCGCCAACCGCAACGGGCTGCCGCTCATGCGCCGCGTGCCGCCCGAACCGGGGCTGCCGCCGCTCTATTTCATGACGGATGACATAGCCCCGCTGCCTGCCCCGCCCGCCAGCACGCAGCCCCATGCCGCCGGACATGATGCCGATCCCGTAGCCGCCGCTGCCCCACCTGCGGATCAGCCTGCCGCCCCCGATGCGCCCGCCGTTATCGTGCAGCCAATGGAAACGCCGCAGCCGACCGATCTGTTTTTCATGACGCGTGGATTCCAGAAGCTGGGTTCGCTGGTACTGACCCTGATGCTGGCAGGCGGCGCGGGCTGGGTCCTGATCCTGATCCTGCGTGCGGGACGCATCATGATCCAGCGACGCAGGGCGGTACGGATCTGCATGGAACTGGCGGAACGGCACCGCCCCATGCTGGCACGGTGGTACATGCAGGCCCGCACCACCACCACACTGCCGCGCAGCCGGACGCCGTGGAACACGCAGGTCGAACGCTTCATGCGCACCACCACCATTCCCGCGCTGGAAAGTCAGGGTCTCGGCCCGTTATGGCCCGCCATCCGCAAGCGGGTGCATGCCAGCATCACCGCCATGGCGGCAGGTGCCGCCACCAATCCGCCAGACCGCCCCGCGATAACACCCGGCACCTATCACAAGGGCATGAACCAGGCGGAATATGCCGCCTTCTGTTCCCACTGGATCGAGAAGGCCGGGTGGGAAACGCGCCCCCCCGTGGCCACGGGCCTTGGGTCAGATATCCATTGCAGCCGCAACGGCCTGAAAATGCTGGTCCATTGCTGGATTGACCACAAACCCGTGCATGATGACGTGATCTGGCAGGGCATACGGGGCAAGGTCGATGGCAGGACCGATATCGGTATCATCGTCTCCAACGCGCCTTACACGCAGGAGGCGCTGGCGCTGGGCAAGAAGCACCGTGTCTTCCTGCTGCATCATGAGGAAGTATTCAGGTTCGTATCGGGCATAGAAGTGCCCGATGTCGCCTGAGACATAGCCACCGCAGCGTTATTCGCGCGCCTGCGCCGCCGCCAGCGCATTGAAGCACATGGCGGTCGCCTGCGCCTGCGTCGGGCTGGCATCAAAAAAACTGGTGTCATCCACCCGCTTCTGCCCGGTCATGCGCTGGCTGCAGTAATCGAACAGCGAGCGGCTGTCGCGCACGCGCGCGCAGTTGAGCAGATGGGCAAAGCTGACATAACCGGCATGGCTGGCGCGGCCGGTCACATAGGCCGCGCAGTGCTGGAGCACGGGTGATGCGATCCTGCGGGCCATGATATCGGCATAGGCGGCTTCTTCGCGCGCGGTGCATGTGCTGGTACGGGCGGGATCACGGCCCGCTGCACAGTAATGCGCCATCGCCCCGTGCAGGTAGCCGCCCTCGGTCTCCGAATGGGCCCAAGGGGTGTCCGCCACACGCTGATAATGGAACACCGCCGCCGCGCGCCCCGGCAATATGGCGCGGAATGGCACGGGACGCGAACTACAGTACAGCGTCATGTCATAATGCCCGGCATCATCCTGTGGGGTCTGGAAATCCAGATAGAGCGGATTGAGCGGTGCGGGACACAGGCGCTGTCCCGATGGCATGACGGGGTTCTGCCCCTCATCCACGCGGTAGAGCAGATGGCCTTCATTCCCCTGGGCCAGGGTGACCTCGATCCGTTCGCCGTTGGTCAGGTCAATCCCGCTTTCCGACAGACGCAGTTCACCCGTCCCGTCCGCCGCCTGCCTGTCCTGTGGCTGCAGGACGAAATATTGCGGGGCATCCTGTGCCAGTTCGCTGCCTTCAAAACGCTCGTTATCGGCATGGGCGGGAATGGAAAGGCCCATGGCGGAAAGCAGCATCACTCCCGTCATCACGCTGGCGCGCAATGCCGCGTATCCGGAATCCTTTTCAAGCATGGCGACGCGACTCTTTTCATTGACTAAACTATAGGCAATTACTGCTAAAGTTTCAAAAATTTGGATTATTTTTTAGGCATGATACCTTTATTTGAGGCAGTCATGCTTGTCAGTTGCTATTCTGTCTGACAATGTCCGCGGCAAAACAACACCTGTGATGCTGCGTGGTATTTCTTTTTTGTCCCTTCCATATCAGACATTTAGGGCGACAGGCGTGCCAACCTTCCCTCAACTGCGGCAGGGCAGCCAGCATCCGCGACCGGAACCGTCCGGTTCCTGTACATTACTCTCCCCCACCCCGACAATGCCGGTGCCCGTCAGGGCGCGTGCCGCCCACCGTCCGCCGGGAATGGGCAGCGGGGTTTCCATCGTGCAACCGCCGCGCATCCGTGCCGGGGCGGCGCACGCCTTCCTCCCTCTATCTATGACCATCATGGCGGAGACCATAGCATGAGCAAACCGGACCCCGCGCTGGAAGACAGCACCCACATCCTGCCCGAACAGGATGACGACGGCTATCACAAGGCTCTGGGCGGTCGCCAGATCCAGATGATCGCCATTGGCGGGGCGATCGGGACCGGGCTGTTCCTGGGCGCGGGATCGCGGCTGCAGGCGGCGGGGCCGTCGCTTGCGCTGGTTTACCTGATATGCGGCGCCTTCTCGTTCCTCATCATGCGCGCGCTGGGCGAACTGGTGATGTACCGGCCCACATGCGGCAGCTTTGTGTCCTACACGCGGGAATTCCTCGGTGAAAAGGCGGCTTTCGTCGCGGGATGGCTGTCCTTTTTGAACTGGGCCATGACCGGCATTGTCGATATCACGGCGGTCGCGCTGTACATGCATTTCTGGGGCACGTTCGCCAGTGTGCCCCAATGGGTTTTCGCCCTTCTGGCGCTGTGTATCGTCACGACGCTGAACATGGTGGGGGTGAAATGGTTTGGTGAGATCGAATTCTGGTTCTCCCTCATCAAGATCGTGGCGCTGTGCCTGTTCCTTATCGTCGGCAGCATCGTGCTGGGGGTGCGCATGCCTGTTGCTGGTCATCAGACCGGCTTGCATCTGATTGCCGATAATGGCGGGCTGTTTCCACATGGGGCCATAGCCTGCCTGCTGCTGGTGCAGGGGGTGGTCTTTGCCTATTCCGGGATCGAGCTGATCGGCACCGCGGCGGGGGAATGCGCCGATGTCCGCACCGTTCTGCCGCGCAGCATCAACAGCGTCATCTGGCGCATCGGGCTGTTTTACGTGCTGTCCGTCGTGCTGCTGGTCAGCCTTCTGCCGTGGACGGCCTACCATGCGGGCACCAGCCCGTTCGTAACCTTTTTCCAGGCGCTGGGCGTGCCCGGCATAGACACGATCATGAACATCGTCGTGCTGACCGCGGCCCTGTCCAGCCTCAATTCAGGGCTGTATTCCACCGGTCGCGTCCTGCGGGCCATGGCGCTGGGCGGGGCGGCACCTGCCCCCCTGGCACGCATGAACGCAAGCTCGGTCCCGGCCAACGGCATCCTGCTTACGGTTGCGGTCTATCTTGTGGGTGTCGTGCTGAACTACGTGGTGCCGTCGCAGGTGTTCGAGATCGTGCTGAACATGGCGGCACTGGGCATCATCAGCACATGGGCCTTCATCCTGCTCAGCCAGATCCGGCTGCGGCAGGCGGTGCGTAGCGGGCGGATTGCGTCCAGCGGGTTTGAAATGCCGGGCGCGCCCTTCACATCGTGGCTGACGCTGGCCTTCCTTGGCTGCGTGGTCGTGCTGATGATGTTCGACTACCCCAATGGCACATCCACCCTTGCGGGCATGCCGATCGTGGCCCTGCTGCTGATGGTGGGATGGAAATACCTCAACCCCGCGCGCCAAGCGGCTGCCGGGGAGAGCGAACAGCCCGAAATCCCCACCACCTGAAACCGGCGGGAGAACTGCCATTCTCCCGCCCGTTCCCCAGCCATCCGGCCACGGAGTAACAGCAATGTCCTGACACCTTACCTGCCACACAGCATGTAGAAGGGCCGCACACCGCCTGCCCAGCACCAGTAGACCCGGCACGCACTGCCATGCGTGAGGGGACGCCCCGTTTCAGGAAATAACCTTCAGCCATGGTTTCCGTGATACGCGCCCACGCGGCAAAAGGCGTGGGCAATGCATCAGTCCGTACAGTACCTGCCATACAAAAAGATGCCGGTCGCCCCTGTCGGGCAACATTATACATTCCGATACCGGAATCAATATTATTCGTTACCTTTTCCATTCTTCTCTTGCTCGCCAGCATCTCCGCGGGCCGGGCGGAAGATACGGGAAACGGGCCACGTGCCGGATCGCAGGCCCTGCATGAGGAATATGAACAGTGGTATACCGGATCGCTGGTTTCCCCCTCCGGCGCGCTGACGAAAAAGGGCGTTTTCGCGTGGGAGCCGTATTTCTTCTACAACCAGCCCGTTGGCTATCTGGACAGTGCGGGACGGGGCATGCCCCTGTCGGACAAGGCGCATAGTGCCGCCAGCCTGACGCTGTACAAATACTCCATCACCAATTCCATCAGCCTGCAGATGACGCCGACCATAAGCTATGGCTGGCGCAGGGGGCACAGCACGACCAGCGGCCTGAAAATGGGCGACCTGCCGGTCGATGTCATGTGGCGCTATCTTGATGCCGATCCCAAGCGCTACATCCCCGCCCTGAGCCTGTTCGTGGGGGTGGGATTTCCCAGCGGTGACTACAGCAGGCTGGGCCGGTCGGAAGATGGCGTCGGCACAGGCACCTACACATTCCGCCTTGCCCTGACGGAACAGTCCACCTACGTCCTGCCCGGCCATCATGCGTTGCGGCTGCGCACGTGGGGCACCTTCCGCCGCGCGCTGACCAATGCCCATATCGCCGATGTCAGCAGCTACGGTACAAGTGCCGGTTTCCGGGGGCTGGCGCATCCGGGCATGTATGGGGAAAGTGGTTTCTCGCTTGAATATGGCGTCAACCAGCGATGGGTGATCGCCATGGATCTGGCGCGTGACTGGGCCAACGGTTCGGTCGTGCGCGGCCATAACGCGCAGGGCCGGTATCAGGACATACTGGGACAGTCCTCCGGCGACTGGCTGATCGCGCCCGCCATCGAATATAACTGGTCGCCCCGCTTCGGCGTGATCGCGGGCGTTTCGGCCCTGTTCGCGGGGCATAATACCAGTCAGGTCATCTCCCCGCAGGTGGCCTTCAACAGTATTTTCTGACGGGCTGCCCGATTTCAGGGCATGTCATACAGGCTCTGGATCGCGTCGGTATCCGCCCCGCACAGAAGGGCGAGGGCCAGAAGGATACGTGCCTGTTTCGGTCGCATGTGCCCGGCTGCCAGAATCCCGCGCTGCAGCAGTTCCTGCCGCCGCACTACGCCACCGCAATATCCGGCACTGGCCTGCACCACCACGATGCCCTGCGCCACGGCGGCGTCAAACGCGGCATTTTCCGCAGGCGTACACATACCCGGCAGCATGCCCGCCGAAACAAGCCCCCGCGCGCCCGCATGGGCAAAAGCACGGATCGCCACGCCATCCGCACCTGCATGGCTGTAGCAGATATCAACGCGCGGGATCTCTCCCCCCGGCCCATAGCCCTGTGGCCAGCCGATATGCCGACGCGGCCCCATGCCGCGCCCGAAGAAAACCCGGTTGGCCTCGATCATGCCGACTGGCCCGAAATCGGGGGAGCGAAAGGTTTCAAGCTGATAAGTGGACGCCTTTGTCACTTCCTGCGCTGCATGGATTTCGTTGTTGGACACGACCAGAACACCGCGCCCTGCCGCCTGTGGAGCGGAGGCGACCAGAAGGGCGGCATAGAGATTGGCCGGGCCATCGGCGCTGATCGCACTGGCGGGACGCTGCGCGCCCACCACAACGACGGGACAGGGCACATCCAGCACAAGATCGAGGAAACAGGCTGCTTCCTCCAGCGAGGAGGTGCCATGGGTAATCACCACGCCAGCGAGATCGGGCTGCGTTGCCACCGTCTGGCTGACCAGGGATGCCAGATCAAACCAGCGCGACAGGGTCATTTCCACACTATCGCAACTGGAAAACGGAATGCCGCGCACGACAAAGCGTGCCTGCACGTCCTCAGGCAGCGCGGCCAGCAGGTCGCTGCCGCCAAGGCTGGTGCCGATTTCCGCATAATCGACCGTATCGCGCGGGTCCATTGCCTGCCGGGCGATCGTGCCGCCGGTTGAGATGATGGCGATGACAGGACGGTGCATTCAGGCTTCCCCATGGATCAGGACAGGCTCCCGATCAATCACGCATGCAGCGGCCTGTCAAACCGTAACAGAACGGAAAATTACTGGTACAGTCCCGGTTCCGGTGCCCACCCGGTCAGCAGGTGACGACCGATTTCAGCATTTTTCCAGTCCACGGGATCATGCAGCGACAGGGTGCGCGCATCGCGCCAGTACCGGTCCAGCCCATTGACCGCATCCGTCCCCCGCGCGCCTGCCGCCGCCGGTGCATCCCCCGCCGCCCGCAATGCCGCACGCGTGGCCACCGATCGGGCTGCGCTGGCCGCCATCGCCACGGCATTGCGTGTCACGTGTCCCTGTTCATACCCGTCCAGCATCCGCCCCGCCTGCATCACACTGCAATACGCACCGAACAGATCCGCCCCGATTTCGCCCAGCAGGCGGCGGACATAGGGGTCCTGATCCGCGCTATCGACACCGGCGGTTCCCCATGGGCGCGCCCGTTGCGGCACGAACGCACAGACCGCGCGCAACGCGCCAATACCGATACCGGTCAGGATCGCGCTGAACCCGGCCTGAAACCGCAGGCTGACATGCTGCGGCAGGGGCGCATCTGGCGATAGCGCATTCCACCGATCATCCACCTGGACATCCTCCAGCGTGACCGTGCCAGAATCGGTGGCGCGCTGGCCCATCCGGTTCCAGTCATGGTGAAAGACAAGTCCCACCGTATCGTGCGGGATAATATCCATGCGCACGCCATCGCGGATGGAACCTGTCTGCTGGGCGCGAACCGGATCGAAAGACGAAACCGCGACCAGATCCGCACCCGATGCCCCGGTGGCATAAATCTTGCGTCCGGATATGAAATGCGTGCCCTCTGGCCCCGGTCGGGCAAGGGTCTGGAGGAAGCTGTCCGCCGTGCGGCCGTTTTCCGCCACGGCCATGCCGAGGATGGCATGACCATCCACCACCCGGCGCGCCAGCGGGCCACGGAATGCCGCGGGCGCGTAGACAAATATCTCCCGCAGCAGGTCGTCATGCACCTTGTATATCTGTGCCACGGCAGGATCGGCCATGGCGATGCGCAGCATGATTTCGAGGGAGAGTTCCTGCGCAATCCCCATCCCGCCCCATTCGCGCGGCACCGCGAGGGCAAGGATGCCGGTGCGCTTCAGCGCGGCAATGGCCTGATGGGGATAGCCCCCGGTTCGGTCCCGCTGGGCGGCCGTAGGGGCGATTTCGGTATCAAGGACGTGCTGCACATGCAGCAGCACCTCGCCCACCGACCCGGGAACGGACCGTGCGGGAAACAGGTCACGCAGTAAGGGGGGCAGCACGTGCCCTTCAGCCTGTGCGATGGTCATGCCGCACGATAGGAAGGTTGGGCCGACACATCAAGCGCCGTGCCCCCTACCCTTCCGGCGGTGTGTATTTATCAGCCGCCCGCCTGCCTGCGGGCGGCTGCGCGGATATCGCTCAGCGTCAGCAGCCACATCACGAAGCCGCCCATGGCAAGACAGGCCCCGACCCAGCCGACGGATTCCCATCCAAGCCCGAAACTGATCGCCATGCCGCCCAGCATCGGGCCGATGGCGTTGGCCAGGTTGAACGCACTCTGGTTCAGGGCCGCCGCAAGCGCCTGCGCATCAACGGCCACGGTCAGCAGCCGCGACTGGATAACGGTGCCCAGCCCGCCACCACAACCGATCATGAACACGATGGGCATCATGCCCCACACCGAATGCACGGAACCGGGAAAACCCGCCAGCGCCGCCGCATTGACCAGAAGCGTGCCGCCAATGGTCGGCATCATCTTGCGGTCCGCCGCCCACGCACACGCCATGGTGCCCACGGTCATGCCCACACCGAATACCGCCAGCATGACCGGAATCATGTAAGCGGGCGCATGCGTGACTTCCTGCAGGATGGACGCAAGATAGGTATAGACGCAGAAAATGCCGCCGAACCCGATAACGCCAATACCAAGCGTAAGCCAGACCTGACGGTTCCGCAGGGCGCGTATCTCCGTCAGGGCGCTGGCATGGGGACGCGGCGGATCGGTGGGAACGAAACAGATGATGAGCAGCATCGTGCACAGCGCCAGTGCGGCGATAAGGACAAAAGCCCAGCGCCAGCCGACAAGCAGCCCCAGTCCGTTCGCCATTGGTACCCCGCCAATCGTGGCGATGGTAAGCCCCAGCACGACCCGTGCCACGGCCTGCGTGCGCCGGTTCGGCGGCACGAGGGAGGATGCGACGATACCCGCCGTGCCAAAATAGGCGCCATGGGGCAGCCCGCTTATGAAGCGGCACAGCAGCAGCAGCCCGTAATTGGGAACCAGCGCGGTCAGTCCATTACCGATCACATACATCGCCAGCATGCCGATCAGCAGGTATTTACGGCTCTGTCTGGCGCCCAGCATGGCAATAAGCGGCGCGCCCACACATACGCCCGCCGCATAGGCTTCGATAGCATGCCCCGCCTGCGGCACGGTGACATGCATGCCTGCGGAAATCATGGGCACGAGACTCATGGCCGCGAATTCAGCCGTGCCGATGGCAAAGCCACCCATAGCCAGAATGAAAAAGATCAGGCCCGGATGAGGGGACGGACGAACAGGCGCGCTCACCCTTTTCCCGTGATGGGTCAGTGTATCGGTCATGCATTATGCTCTGGACAGAAATAAAAAAGGCGCACCTGAGTACGCCCGATATTTTTGGCCGATACACCCATGTCGGTCAGGCTACAACCCTGTCTGGTGCATTTCTGGTTACATAGAGTCCGTCACGCCAGCCCGAAAACATTTTGATGCGTCGTGACCGGAGGACAGTCATATGTCCACCATCGGTCATGCGGGGGCGGATATCCCTTCTGTCGAAGCGATGTTTCCCATTATCCGGGCATAAAAAAAGACGCCGGAGCGTCTGTCGTTCAACCTTATGTCCTGCTGCCGCCGGCCATTCCCGCATGATCGCGGGAATTCCGGCTGCATGGGTGTCAGGACAGACGCCCCCTGCTTCAGGCAGCGCGATCAGAAACGATCGTGGCAACCATCAGGGCAGCAATCATGGGCAGGAAAGCAACCATGGTCAGCGAGGACATGGTGTTGACGGAGTGAGCGATCATGGCGCTGACGTTTTCAATAAACATGCTTCAGTTCCTTGGGTGTTGTGTTGGTAAGCCGGACAGAACACCAGAACCGAAATACTATCAATAGAAATCCCCGGACAGTTTGGGTCTATTCTTCCTTAATTGCAGTATAAAAATAAAATACCTGATCAATAAGCAATCAGTTCCGGATGGTGACTATCCCTTCACTCTGGAACATCCGAAAAGATGCTGACAAAAACGGCAGAACGCACGCAGGACCACTCAGGCGCTGCCTCAACCTGATTAATCTTCAGGCAAATGCACATTTTTTAATCGGGGTATATCACGTTTTCGTGAACTGCTTTTATGGCTTTCATCCGACCATCAGGGGTGGACAGGCGGCAGGCAGATGGGAGCGATACCGACCCATCTAAAAAACAGTCGTATTTTCAATAGCCTGCACGGATGCTTCCGTCCAGCCTAAAAACACGTCATTGCCCATCGGGCGTAAAATGTGATCTCTCCCCGCCGCAATGCCCCGGTCAGGGCAGATCGGGGATATCGATTCCATAATCGTAGCGGCGCACGGCCTGCCCCATCACGGCCATGCCCGCAGGGGCATCCATGGGCGTAAAGCCGACTTCCACAAAGGTCAGGCCCTGATTCGCGGCAGCCTGATCCAGGGCAGCCTCCAGTTCGGCCGGGTCCTGTACACGCAGGCATAATGGCGCGGCCTCCCCACCCATGGCGGCTGGCAGGGCGACATAGTCCCAGTTGGCAATGTCGTTATATGCCGCCTGTGGACCAAGGATCATGCGTTCGATGGTGTAACCCCCGTTATTGATCAGAAACACCGTAATCGCGCATTTGTGCCGCAGCAGGGTGGACAGTTCCTGCGCCGTCATCTGGAACGAACCATCACCAATGAACAGCACATGCCGCCGGTGCGGTGTCGCCAGACACGCGCCCAGTGCGGCAGGCAGCGAATAACCGATCGCAGCCCAGACAGGCTGCACCAGCAGGCTGCATCCCGCAGGCAGGTGCGCATGCAGCATGGCCACCATGGATGAACCATTATCCGCCAGCACGACATCATGCGGACGCAGGAACTGTTCGACGCGCTGCCAGAATATGGCCTGTGTCCACCCGCCGCCCTGCGCTGACGCAACAGCAGGCGCGGTCTCCTGCTGCGCCCGCCACGGATTGCGGACGGGAGGTGTTACTGGAGTGCGGCCCTGCATTACGGCATCAAACAGGTCCTGCGCCCTTATGCCCTGAATGTTTCCCCCATCGCATGTCATGCTGAAGGGCTGGACATCCACCATCGCCCCCGGCGCGATCCGCTGCGAAAAATAGCCGGAAGTGGAATCAACAAACCGCACGCCCAGACCGATGACACAGTCCGCCCCGTGTACATACGCCGCCACATCGGGTGCGGAAGCTGCACCCCCGTACTGCCCAAGCCATAACGGTCCAGTTTCCGCCAGTTGCGTCCGGGCGGTGGACAGGGCGGCATAGGGAATATTGAAGTGCTGGCAGAACCGTTCGACCTGATCGTTCAATCCATACTGCCGCACCATGCCATCCACCAGCACGACGGGCTGGCGGCTCCGCGCGATCCGTTCCGCCAGCCGCCCTGCCGCGCGGACCAGAAGGGCCGGGTCCGATACCGGCATGGCGGGGGCCAGTGTGGGAATATCCGTTTCAACGTAACAGATGTCGGATGGAAACTGGATATAGACCGGACGTTTTTCCGTGTGCATCCTGTCCAGCACACGATCGGTTTCCACGCGCGCGCTGGCCGGATGCAGGCGCGTGCAGGCAGCGGTAAACTGCTGGTAACAGGTCATGACGTTATCAAAATCGCCATCAGCCAGTGTGTGATGCACCAGCGCGCGCGACTGCACCGCATGCAGCGGGGGCATGCCGGAAATCACTACCAGCGGTACGCCTTCGGCACAGGCCCCTGCTACCGCCGAAAGTGCCGAAAGATCGCCGACCCCATAAGTGACCAGCACGACCCCGACGCCCGAAAGCCGCGCATCCCCATCCGCCGCATAGGCCGCGTTCAGTTCATTGCAGGCGCCAATGAAGCGGATGCCGGGCGTACGTTCGATCAGTTCCAGAAATTCGAGGTTATAGTCCCCCGGCACACCATAAATGCGCGAAACACCGCAATGACGAAGCCTGTCCAGCAGCATTGAGCCGATTGATCCGCGCATGGTCCTGTCTTCCTATCCGTTCGCGCCGCACCAGGTGGTGCGCGCAGGGGAGTCAGTAAATATCAAAATCATTGTTCCCTGTAGAGGAGAACGCCATGCGCCGTTCGGTCATGTTCAGTATCCACGATGACATATCCGAACGTGTGCGGGGAAAGGGCAGACGGTGGAATATCGAGCGCATGCTGTAGAACTTACGATACATGTTCTGGATGCGCTGCTCCATCTGGCCCGGCGTACAGTTCTTGGGCCAGATATGACAGACCTGCCCGGGCCAGCGGTCAATGTCATCGGGATCAATGATCCGGCCCGCTTTCTTCATCCGTTCGAACAGGGCGGTGCCCTTTGTCGGGGTCAGGATATTGAAATAGGCCGCGGGGACCTTGTGCGCCTCAAGAAAGGAAAGGGTCGCGGCATATACATCGGGATGTTCGTCATCATAGCCGAAGATGAAATTGAGCGAGTAACTGATGTCGCGTCGGCGCAGGTTTTCAAACATCTCGCCATAGCGGCTGGATTTGTTCCACCCCTTCTTCATGCCCTGCAACATTTCGGCATCAATACTCTCGATGCCGATATTGACGTGCATCACCCCGCTACGGCGCGCAAGGTCGAGAAAGCCGGTATCAAGGCACAGGTTGGACGACCATAACGTGGACCAGCGGATGCCAAGCGGCACCAGACCTTCCATCAGTTCCATCGCACGGCTTTTCTTGCCGCCAAAATTACTTTCACCGAAGAAGAAATGACTGCCCTTGTTCTTTATCCGCTCCAGTTCAGAGACCATCTGGTCCACGGGCCGCCAGCGATAGCGGCCGCCCAGATAAAACCGTTCCGAACAGAAATCGCACACGAACGGACACCCGCGTGAGGACTGCACCGCAAATGTACGAAAAGGGCCGAACTTCTTCAGGTCCAGCAGATCATAACGGGGCGGTGGCAGGTCATTGAGTTCCTTCAGCGGCACGGCACGATAGATTTTCTGCAGCCGGTCGGCCGCCGCATCTTCCAGCATGGTCCGCCAGATGGGCTCGGCTTCACCCACGCCTACTGCATCGCAGTGTTCGGCGGCTTCATCGGCATAGAAAAAGACATGCGGACCGCCCATGATGACCTTCACGCCGCGCCTGCGGAATTCAGCCGCGATGTCATAGGCCCGGGGGGAATGCAGGGTCCACGCCGCCAGCGCCACGACATCGACCGGAACGTCAAAATCGATATCCTCAAGTTGCTCATCAAGCAGGGTGACCGTCCATTCGCGCGGCGTCAGCGCCGCGAGATAGGGCAGCGCAAGGGGCACCATCTGTCGTCGCTTCGTCTTGAAAATCGTTCTGTCAGTCTTGGATTTGTAATGCGACGGCTGGATGATCAGCAGCTTGAGATCAGTCTTGGACATAGTTCAGCTCTATGGACCCGGATATGAAAATTTTCTGGATAAGTAATCCTTTAAGCATATCGTACAATTCTGACCCCGTATGTCCACCATACGAAAGCACAGACCGCCTATTCATGCATTTTATATAAAGTGCATGTATCGGATATATCGAAAAAACTTATTATTATATATTTAATATATAATATCATTACTGTTTTTATATTATTTATTTACTTATGATCAGACTTTCATTCTCATCAAGAACCATCAAAGAACATATCTGCCTTAAGCCTGTCGCATGTCTTTCCCCTGCTCCAAACACCAGTTGCGGACAGGACTTCAGAAACCGCGACCTTCACGCACCAGAGGCCAATGGTCCCTACGCGGCGCAGGAATCATACGACAGGAGTTCTGATCAGAAAGCCATGTTTGAACATGTAGGCTGGCCCGGATTCCATCGACGTCCGGGAGCGTGAGAGAGGGAACCGACGATGTAAAACCCCATCATCCGGTTTGGCGACCATGGCCGCACCAGCGGCTTACGGCCCCTTATATATCAGGTTCCGCCACTTTGCGCGGAGCGCCGTCATGTTCAAGCATATCGATAATGGCTGCTGAGGTTTCTTCCACCGATCGATGCGTCACGTTGATGACCGGCCATTTATGCCGGGCGCACAGACGGCGCGCCCAATGCAGTTCCTCATGCACGTTTTCAGGATCGATATAGGGTTTGACCGAGGTTTCGGACATGCCGGGCGCGACAATGGACCGCCCCGGCAGCATCATGCCCACGCGGGAACGACGGATTTCAAGCAGTGTATGCGGATCGATCGTAAGCCCTACGACCAGCCCCCTGAAATCCTCAAGTCCGGCCGGCAGCGGCGCATGCGGCACCAGCGGGATATTGGCCGCCCGGATACCCCGGTTGGCCAGATAGAAACACGTGGGAGTTTTGGATGTACGCGAAACACCCACAAGCACCACGTCCGCTTTTGAAAGATCCGTGGTTTTCTGCCCGTCATCATGTGAAATGACGTACTGCATCGCATCAATGCGCCGCCGGTAGCTGTTATCCATCACATACTGGCCGCCGGGGTGACGTTCCGCCACGATACCGGTCTGCTGTTCCAGAAAATGTATGGTGCCATCAAGGATGTTCTTGACCTCCACCCCGACGCGCGCACACCCCTCACGCAGCATGACCTGAAGATCAGGAGAAGTAAGGGAGGACAGGACAGGTCCCGGTTCCGCCTCGATCCCCGCCAGCACGCGCGCCACCTGTACGCGGGTGCGGATCAGGTTCCAGCTACGGGGAGAAAATTCGGCGTCCTGAAACTGCGCGCCACAGGCACGCATAACGGCTTCGAGCGCCTGCCCTGTCGCCTCGGATACAAGATGCAGGATAATCGGCGGCTCACTCATTAGATTCTGCCTGACCGGACGCCCCGGCATGAAACCGGGACGTCCTTTTCACAGCGTTTAAGACCAACAGGCCGTTTCACGCGGCGGAGGAGGCAACCCGCTGCCGCGTGGCCAGTGCCGCCTGTGCCGCGGCAAGACGGGCCACCGGCACACGGAAGGGGGAGCAGGAGACATAATCCAGACCCACTTCGTCGAAGAACGCGATCGAGTCCGGATCACCGCCATGTTCACCGCAGATGCCCAGCTTCAGGTCGGGGCTGGTCTGGCGTCCACGCTCCACGCCAAGGCGGACCAGCGCACCGACCCCGTCGCGGTCAATGGACACGAACGGGTCGCGCGGCAGCAGGCCATGATCGACGTAATACGGCAGGAAGGAGCCTGCATCATCACGCGACAGGCCGAATGTGGTCTGCGTCAGGTCATTCGTGCCGAACGAGAAGAAATCCGCATATTCCGCAATCCGGTCTGCCTGGATTGCGGCACGCGGCAGTTCGATCATGGTGCCGATGTCATAATTGAGGTTTGTCCCCTCTTCCTTCAGCACCTTTGCGATCTCGTCTTCCGCCGCGCGACGGGTGACGGCAAGTTCCGCCTGCGTTGCCACCAGCGGGATCATGATTTCCGGGCGGATGGGCTTGCCCGTCTCCTTTTCCACCATCACGGCGGCCTGAATCAGGGCGCGTACCTGCATGGCGTAGATTTCCGGGCTGGTCAGGCCAAGGCGGCAGCCACGGTGACCCAGCATCGGGTTGGTTTCAGCCAGTGCCGCGCAGCGGGCGCGCACTTCTTCCGCCGTCTTGCCCAGCCCCTGCGCCACTTCCGCAATTTCAGCTTCGGCATGCGGCAGGAATTCATGCAGCGGCGGATCAAGCAGGCGGACCGTAACCGGCAGCCCCGCCATGATGCGGAACAGGCTGGCAAAATCCTCGCGCTGGAACGGCAGCAGGGCGGCAATGGCCTTCTGGCGCACGTCCTCGGCATCGGCGATGATCATCTGGCGCACGAAGCCGATACGGTCGGGACCAAAGAACATGTGTTCGGTCCGCGCCAGTCCGATCCCTTCCGCGCCGAAACGCCGCGCGGTACGGGCATCTTCCGGTGTTTCGGCATTGGCGCGCACGCCAAGGCGGCGCACCGCATCCGCCCAGCCCATAAGCGTGTTGAAATCATCCGACAGGGTCGGCGGGATGGTCGGCACGCGCCCCAGATAGACCGCGCCCGTGCCACCATCGAGCGTGATCCACTCACCCTGCGCCACGGTGTGGGCGCCAACACTCAGCGTGCCTGCGGCGTAGTCCACATGGATGCCACCGGCACCGGCCACGCATACGCGCCCCATGCCACGGGCCACAACCGCAGCGTGCGATGTCATGCCACCACGGGTTGTCAGCACACCCCGCGCCGCGTGCATGCCGTGTACATCCTCCGGCGATGTTTCGATGCGGACGAGGATCACGTCCTCCCCCTTCGCCGCACGGGCTTCGCATTCCTCCGCCGAGAAAACGACCGCGCCAGCCGCCGCACCGGGCGATGCGGGCAGGCCACGGGTCAGTTGCACGCGCTCGGCCTTGGGGTCGAGGGTAGGATGCAGGAGCTGGTCAAGCGAGGACGCGGGCACGCGCCGGATGGCGTCTTCCTGCGTGATCAGGCCCTCGCGCGCCATGTCGATGGCGATTTTCAGCGCGGCGGCGGCAGTACGTTTGCCGTTACGGGTCTGGAGAATGTACAGGACATTACGCTGGACGGTAAATTCGATGTCCTGCATGTCCTTATAATGTGTTTCCAGCACCGAGCGCACGCGCATGAGTTCACTGTAGGCTTCGGGCAGGACGGTTTCCATCGGCTGCTGCCCGGCTTCGGCGCGCACGCTGGCCATGGGCTGTGGCGTGCGGATACCGGCCACAACGTCCTCGCCCTGCGCGTTGATCAGATATTCCCCATAAAACACGTTCTCCCCCGTGGAAGGATCACGTGTAAAACAGACCCCCGTCGCACAGTCATCGCCCATGTTGCCGAACACCATGGACTGCACATTGACCGCCGTGCCCCAGGAAGCCGGGATCTCGTGCAGCTTGCGATAGGTATTGGCGCGCGGGTTCATCCATGAACCAAACACGGCCCCGATCGCACCCCACAACTGGTCATGCGGATCGGTAGGGAAATCGGTGCCCGCATGGGTGCTGATCAGGTGGCGGTAATCCGTAACGATCGTGCGCCACTGATCCGCCGTGATGGCCGTATCGTCCTCTGCACCATGGGCACGCTTGAACTGCTCCAGCACGTCCTCGAAATGGTGATGGGGAACGCCCATCACGACCGAGCCATACATCTGGATGAACCGGCGGTAGCTGTCCCATGCGAAACGCGCATCACCCGATGAACGGGCAAGCCCTTCCACCGTCTCGTCATTGAGGCCGAGGTTCAGCACCGTATCCATCATGCCCGGCATGGACACACGGGCACCCGAACGCACCGAGACAAGCAGCGGGGCTTCGGCATCGCCAAAACGCAGGCCCATCGACTGCTCGACCCGATGCAGGGCTTCGGTCACCTGCGCTTCCAGCGCATCGGGATATTTCCGGCCATTTTCATAAAAGGCCGAACAGACTTCCGTCGTAATGGTAAAGCCCGGCGGTACGGGCAGGCCGATCGAGGCCATCTCCGCCAGGTTGGCACCCTTGCCGCCCAGAAGGTTGCGCATATCCGCGCGCCCTTCGTTCAGGCCATCTCCGAAGCTGTAAACCCATTTGGTCATGTCTGTTCGATCCTACGCACGTCTGTCTGTCATAAATGACGCCTGCTCCGGAACAGGGATAAAACAGACAGCCACGCTTTAATATTGTTGTTGTTGGCAGGTCCGGCAGCTGAATTTAACCGCCACGGACGGGCGCGGGCAATCACTATTTTTTCATGCGGAGGTGCATGCAGTTGCCGCAATGCAGCATGAGGCGCGACATGCGCGGATTTCGATCATCAATTAAAACCGTTTATTTACATTATGTTAATTGAAAAACATGAAGACCAGACACGCTGCTTCCTCCAGAGGATGGCAGATTGTGTAATTTATTTTATTGAAGTTATTTATTTTATTTATGTCATTTTCACTACCGCCAAAGGTGGCATTCATCTGGAAATTAATTGTGCAATGCAGCAAAATCATTGCGCGCTGCACAATAGTTTAAATGAAATAACGGAACTATTTTTCCATTCTGGAATAAAATACTTTACTTTTACCTAAATTATGTTGACACGCGGCCGTACATTCCAGAAACATTCCACCCGGCCACACCAGAAAAACAAGAAGTACGGTCATATGAAAAAAGCCCTCCTCCTCCTGCTGCCCTTTGCCGGGTTGCTGTGGGTTCCGCTCTATAACCACAGTAACCCGGTGCTGTTCGGCTTCCCGTTTTTTTATTGGTACCAGTTCGCGTGGGTACCCGTAACCTCCGTCCTGATCTGGGCGGCATGGAAAACGGAACGGCAGTCATGAATACCACGACACTGCCCGACAACGCCGCCATTGGCGTATTTATCGTCTGTTTCCTCGCAACAATCCTGCTGGGCAGCACCGTGCGGCTGTGGCGGCCGTTCCTGTCACGTCGCAAGGCCGCTTCCCACCATACGGAAGGGGAAGAATGGGGGCTGGGCGGACGGGAATTCGGTGCCTGGGTCACATGGTTTCTGGTAGGCGGGGATTTCTATACCGCCTACACGGTCATCGCCGTGCCCGCACTGGTCTATTCCACCGGGGGCTTTGGCTTTTTCGCGCTGCCCTACACCATCATCGTCTATCCGTTTATCTTTGCCGTCATGCCGAAGCTGTGGACCATCGCGCGTGACGGCGGCCATGCCACGGCTGCTGATATCGTACGGGCACGCTTTGGCAGCCGCACGCTTGAACTGGCCGTGGCACTGAGCGGACTGATTGCCGTACTGCCCTACATCGCATTGCAGCTTATCGGCATCCGCACCGTCATCGAGGCCCTGGGCTTTACCGGCATGCTGCCCCTGCTGATCGCCTTCGTCTCGCTTGCCGCCTATACGTGGCTGGGCGGACTGCATGCCCCGGCGCTGACGGCTTTCATAAAGGATGTCATGATCTACATCGCGGTGCTGGCCGCGGTCATCATCGTGCCGATCCATCTGGGCGGTTATGGCGCCATGTTCCACAGCGCGGCGCAGCACCTGCCCGACACACCTGATGGCCATATCCTGTCACAGGGGCAGATCATGCCCTATGCCACGCTTGCCCTGTCCTCCGCCTTCGCGGCCTTTCTGTATCCACACACGCTTACCGGCATCCTTGCCGCGAAATCCGCCGATACCATCCGACAGAATGCGGTCTTCCTGCCCGCCTACACCATTGTTCTGGGCCTGATTGCGCTACTGGGACTTATGGCGCATGCAGCGGGGATCGTGACCACCTCCTCGTCACAGGTGGTTCCGCAGCTTTTTCTGGCCATTTTCCCATCATGGTTCGCGGGGTTCTGTTTTGCCGCCATTGCGGTGGGGGCGCTGGTGCCTGCTTCCGTCATGGCGATCGGGGCGGCCAACCTTATCATGCACAACATCCTGCCCCGGCAGGCTGAATCGGTCACGGGTTCACGCCTTGCCGGGTTCGGGGTCAAGATGGGGGCGCTGGGCTGCGTTGTGTTCCTGAACGCAAAATTCGCCATCGACCTGCAACTGCTTGGTGGCGTCATTATCCTGCAGACCTTCCCGGCCCTCATCGTAGGACTGCTGCCCGTGCGCCTGCCCGCCCGTGCGCTGATTACCGGATGGGTTGCGGGATCGCTCATCGGGCTGGGCCTATGCTGGATGGATGGCCTGAAGCCTGTTCACCCTGTCGCGTTTGCAGGTTTTTCGGCCTCCGTCTCCACGGGGCTGCTGGCACTGGGCATCAATCTGGCGGTGACGTTTACAATGGCCATGGCGATCCGTCTGGCCCTGGGGGCATCGCCTTCCACCCTCCAGCACCGGCAGGGTGTGCAGCGGTAGGTATGCTGCTTTCAGCACCCCCGATGGGATAAACATCAAGACAGGCTGCGGGGTCGCCTGCCAGCCGCATAAATCATAACGGCATCCTGCGAAGGATGCCGTTTTTTATGGGTCGGCTCACCGGTATGGATTTTATAAAGAGTGATGTTCATCGTCGCCGAACCCACGCCAGTTCAGGACGGCACGCGACAGCGGCATGTTCGGTGTCCGACGCAGCAAATTACGCTCCGCGCCCGCAATAACGGGACCGGAAGATAATCCGGCAACCGCCGTATCAGAAATTCATCGAAACAGCGCAGGCATCGATAAATCTGCGACCTGCGTTCTGAGAGCCGTGGCAGTCCCCGGCCGGACGTCAACGCCCCGGAAAACACATCCATTCCCGGTTATGGCCGGGAATACACGGTGGTCAGGTCGGCTGCAGATGTGATGCCATCTCGGGCATGACCGTGCGCCGCTGGGCGATCATCTGCCGCAGGATACACACCACGCCAGGCACGCAGTTGCCACACTGGGCACGGCATCCTTTGGCTTCATAGACTTCCTTGGGCCTTATGGCGCCGTTACGTGCGGCGGCCTCGATATCTCGGTCAGTCAGCATATTGCAGGAGCAGACAAACATTTATCCATCTCACCCATATAACGTCCCCTCATCATAATCAGGAATGAGAATAAATCGCAATGCAGTAAACGCGTGAAATTTTTGTCATCCCCTCTGGCGGGAAACAGGATGGCGCAGGAGCATCTTCCCATTTCTATTATCATCGCGTGCGATAATTTAATTTCCATCATGGCAGCAACCTATCCCAAGCCCCTTCTCGCCGATGACTGAAACAGGCGATGGGCAGCGAAATGGCATGGACGCATCGCAACCCCTCAATACCGAAGCAGGCGCTCTCTGAGGGAAACATGGCATTCGCTACTGCCGATCCTCCATCCAGGCGGCGGGAGGATGTCATGGCATCCTGAAACGATCAGTCTTCCACCACGCGAGCGTGATGCAGCACAGGTGCCCCATCCCTTCTGCGAATGAGGCCACCAGCCCTCCCCATCCGGCATGCAGTCCGCGCACGGTCTTAAGGAAGTTATCGTATGGTGCGACAGGCAGCGGCGATCTGGCCGCTTTTGACGCTACCGGCTGGATCGAAGACAGGAGCACGACAGACCGTATCCGGCATGCCTTTCCATCCACACCTATGATTTGACGACGTTACCCCTACTCGGGAACATGCACCCTATCCTGCCCGGCGCCCCAGTGCGCATCAGAGCAAGTCCGGTTCATTCCGGTTTAAGGGGCATCCTGACGCATGCCGCTACTCCGGTGATGATATATGGGAACTGGTTTGCAGACGATCGACCGGACCACACAGCAACCTCATATCCCTGCCACAATCAGCGTGTAGGATTGATGAATGGTTACGGTATTCAGATACCCCCGTGGGGAACGCAGTCTCCTTTGTGGGGGCCTACAGCACCACTGCAGAACCTGCCTGCGCCATCCGCAGTTCATGCGGACAAACGACAGGCTACGGACACCGCCCGGGCTACAGGAGTTCCAGCCCAAAATGGATAATATTTTATGATCCGCCGCCCTCCCCTGCCATCAGGATAGAAGAACAGCGGAAAATGGCGTTTTTCCCGATGGGGATGAATTGTCTGTCCGTACCGGTTAAATGAGCTTTTGCACGCTGTCGGGGCTGATGATACCTGAAACGATTCTTGCACGGCGGCTCGTGAAATATATACTTGACGAAACGACATAGGAACAGATTTGCCCATGGCTTATGCAACGACCAACCCCTATACCGGAGAAAAGCTGAAGACTTTCCCCGAAGCGACGGATCAGGAAGTCCAGACCGCCCTTACGGACGCTTACGAGGCCTTCAAGGCATGGCGTCACGTTTCCTTTGCCGAACGCGCGAAGGTCATGACGGAAGCGGCAAAGATCCTGCGTCGTGATATCGACAAATATGCCCGCCTGCTGACGCTGGAAATGGGCAAGCTTTACAGCGAAGCCAAGGCTGAAACGATCCTTTCGGCGGAAATCTTTGAATACTACGCCCAGCATGCCGAAAAGCTGCTGGCCCCCGAAAAGCTGCCCGTTGCCGACCCGAAAGAAGGTGAGGCCGTCCTTATCCACCAGCCGCAGGGGATCGTGTTCGCGATCGAACCCTGGAACTTCCCCTACTACCAGATCGCCCGCATCATCGCGCCGCAGCTTTCCGCCGGTAATACGGTGCTGCTGAAGCACGCATCCAACGTGCCGCAGTGTGCCGCAGCCTTTGACAGCCTGATGCAGGAAGCTGGTCTGCCCAAGGGTGCGTTCCGCAACCTGTACACCGCCCGCCACCATTCCGAAGTGATCCTGAGCGATCCGCGCGTCTGTGGCGTTGCGCTGACCGGGTCGGAAGGTGCTGGTGCAATCATTGCCGGTATCGCGGCCAAGGCGCTCAAGAAATCCACGATGGAACTTGGTGGTTCCGACGCCTTCGTGGTGCTGGAAGATGCCGATCTGGAAAAGACGGTAAAATGGGCCGTATTCGGTCGCCACTGGAACGCCGGACAGGTTTGCGTATCGGCCAAGCGCCTGATCGTGGTGGATGCGATCTACGACAAATTTGTCGAACTGTACAAAAAGGGCGTGGCCGAACTGAAGGCTGGCGACCCGATGGACCCCGCCACCACGCTGGCGCCGCTTTCTTCCCAGAAGGCCGCGGACGAACTGATGGCGCAGGTTGAGGAAGCCAAGAAGCACGGTGCGGTTGTCGAGACCATCGGCGCACCGGTACCTGAACAGGGTGCCTTCTTCCGCCCGATGCTCATGACCAACCTGCACAAGGACAATGAAGCGCGCCTGTGGGAGTTCTTTGGTCCCGTCACGCAGCTTTACCGTGCGAAGGATGAGGCCGATGCAATCCGTATCGCCAATGATTCGCCCTTCGGTCTGGGTGGTTCCGTCTTTACGAAGGACACCAAGCGCGGCGTGAAGGTGGCGGAACAGATCTATACCGGCATGGTTTACGTAAACCATCCGACCATGGTGAAGGCTGACCTGCCCTTCGGCGGTGTGGCACGTTCCGGTTATGGCCGCGAACTGATCGGGCTTGGCATCAAGGAATTCGTCAACCACAAGCTGATTGACGTGGTGGATATCGACGCACCATTCTGATCTGGCAGGGTTCCTGAATCCCGACACCCGGAACGGGAGGTGTCCCCGGTTGATTACCGTAAAGGGTCAATCGGTGGCATAGTCGGGATCAACAGGCCAGAAAGTAAAGAAAGGGGGCGCTTCCTGCGAAGCGCCCTTTTTTTTGGCCAGTTTACTCCTGAACCGAAAATCAGAGATTATGGCGGATTGTCACCGTATCAGGGAAAGAAGGCGATGCCTTCCGAAGCTTTTTGAAAAAAGCTTCACCAAAAACTTTCTTATGATTTCTGGATCAGGATGTTCTGATTACTTAAGATAGGAGCGCCCATGATCCAGAAATAAGACTATTATTTTGTAACCAATACATTATCGACAATATTTATTTATAAATATAAAGAATAATTTCTATATTATGACATGAATTATATATAATTCATTATTCCAGAACATCACCCAATATGGTGATCCACCTTTCTTCCCATCTTTTCAGATATTACCGACTGGACAGTCAGGATAAATAAATACCCGGACCCAAGCCGCATATTCTGGGGCAAAATCTTTGATCAGATATAACTGTCCATAAGGCGATAGCCATCCGTACGGACCGGGCGCGCTCCTGTATAATCCCGGCGCACCCGGCCCAAAAACAGATATGGCCTCCCTGCCGGTTTACGGCACCTTTGTCGCCTCGCCACTGCGCATGGTGCCAACCTGTTCCGCTGTTACGTTATGGTTGCCACTACCAAAGGTGGTCATGACGTAATTGACCACACTGGCGATTTCCGCATTGCTCAACCGCTGCACATCGGACTTCTGGTCAAAGCCGGGCATGAAAGCATGCTCGTTGCCTGCCGTCCGGTCCACCCCATGCAGCACCGTCATGATCAGGTTGTCCGGACGGGCCGAACCGACAACGCCATTATGGAACAGGGAGGGCGCATAATGGTCATCAGTGCCCGCGCCGTTATCCCCGTGGCAGGCAGCGCAGTTGGCGTCATAGACATGCTGTCCGTCCATTTCATCAAGCCTGTCGATACGGGTCAGTTCGCCGGTACGTATATCCGGCGTGTTCAGAACCTGCCCGAACTGCTCACGCGGGGTATGGTCCACATCGTCATCCATGGCCGGAACCTGAAGGATGTAGGCGGCCAGAGCGTGCAGGTCGGCATCGGTCAGGTGACTGGTGCTATGTTCCACCACCTCGCCCATCGGGCCCGCAGCCTGGCTCAGGCCGTTGACATGACCTGTGCGCAGGTAGGCGACAAGATTATCCTCGGTCCAGTTACCGATACCGCCCGTTTTGCTGGGCGTAATGTCAGGCGCGTACCACCCGAGCAGGGACGCACCGGCAAGGTAACTGCCCTCCTTCTCGGTCAGCATCATGTTGCGGGGCGTGTGGCACGTGCCGCAATGCTCAAGCGCGTGAGCCAGATACCGCCCCCGGCGCAGCTTGTCGAAAGTGGCGGAATCCCCTGTCTCCGGCGTTGTACTGCCTGCGACAAGGTTCCAGACCGCCATGGTGATGCGCAGGTTGGCCGGGAAATTGAGTTCCGTCGCTGGCGGTGTTTCCGCCACGGGCTTCACATCATGCATCAGCCACGCATACAGCGCTTTGACATCCTCATCCGTCATGCCGGAATAGGAGACATAGGGCATGGCCGGATAGAGACGGCTACCATCACGGCGGATGCCATGACGCACGCTCTGTTCGAATTCCTGCTCGGTATATTTGCCGATACCGTGGTCAGGATCGGGCGTGATGTTGGTGGAAATCACGTTGCCCATGGGCGTGGTCATGCTCAGGCCACCGGCAAACGGCTTTCCGCCCGGCCGGGTGTGGCAGGCGATACAGTCCCCTGCCGTGGCAACATATTCACCACGGGCCAGAAGCTCGGCAGAGGGTTCATCCGCCCGGGCCGACGCCATGGACAGGGTGGCGAGAGCAGTCCCCGCGGTCAGGACCGAGCACAGGATCTTGCGGGCTAGGTCAGGCATGGGCGAGTTCTTTTTTAAGCGTGTCGGCCACGCGCAGGGCAAGCGCTGCGACCGTCAGGGTGATATTACCGGTTCCGACCGAAGAGAAGACGGCGGAACTCGCGATAAACAGGTTTTCATGGTCATGCGTGCGGCAGAAGCCATCCACCACGGAATCCCTGGGGTCGGTTCCCATGATGGTGCTGCCTGCGGGATGGTCCTGCGGGAAGTAGCCGGGCGTCCACTGCTCATCCGTGCCATGCATGAGGCCGATAAGTTCCCGGAACAGGCCACGGGTATGCTCACAGCTTTTGACCGTATATTCCGGCAGCTTGTAATAGACTTCCGGATGCGGGATGCCGAGGACATCCTTATGCGTCTGGCTCAGCGTCAGGCGGTTGTCCGGATCGGCCAGCCCTTCGTTATGGCTGAACAGCCGCACGGTATGGGACGCAAGGTAGCGGATCTGTTCTTCCAGTTCCCGCCCGACATACCCCTTGGAAATGGCAAGGGATGTAGCAAGGTCCACCTGATTGTCATCGACCATGTGAACGAGATAGGCACCGCGTTCGTTACGCCATGTCCCATCGCGGAAATTGTCGATCACGTTGGTTTCCAGCGGACCACGACCGGGCCACAGGGCCTTGTCGCCGCTGATGAACGTTACCTGCACACCGGTATGGTCCATCATGTTCCGGCCCACATGACCTGAACTGTTGGCGATGCCGTCCGGACTCTGCTCATCGGCGGAAACAAGCAGAAGCTTCGCGGTTTCGATGCAGTGCGCGGCAATGACGAAGTATTTGCCGGTTACGCGATGCGATCCCTTGTCCGGGTCATAATAATGCACGGCCGTGACACGCTTGTTCGCGCTGTCGCGTTCAATTTTATAGACTACGGCATTGGGCACGAAATGCGCGCCCGCCGCTTCGGCATGATAGACCGAATAGCTGCCATTATACATTGCCCCGATGGGACAGATCGGCATGCAGTTGTTATGCCCCTCACAGGTGGGGCGGTTATCGTATGGGCGGGTATTGCGCGCCTGCGGTTCATGGACCACGCGATAGGGCGTCTTTTCGCTGACAAGCTTGCGGAACTGCTGTGCCGCGTAGGAAATGGGCAGCGCTTCCATGGGATAGGGCTGTCGACGGGGGGAGCCCAGATCCTCGACTGCCGGGTCAGGACCACAGACGCCCATCATGACCTCGGCCTGATAGTAGAACGGTTCCAGATCCTCGTATTTGACTGCCCAGTCCCGGCCCTGACCATAGCGGGTTTTCAGTTCGAAGTCCGATGGCAGGTAACGCCATGCACAGCCCGCCCAATGCCATGTCGTGCCGCCCATCATGCGCAGATAGACCTGCTGATAGGCTTCGGCATCCGGGCCGGTCGTATGCAGGTAATCGTTTGGCGTCATCTGGTTGGGCGGGTGGATTGCCCATGGCACGGACGGAAACGGCCCCTGATAGGACGGCTTGTTTTCCAGATTGCGGAAGTTTTCTACAAAATGCTGACGGTCGACACGCGGCCCCGCCTCCAGCACGATGACGGAAATACCGGCACGCGCCAGTTCGTTGGCAATGGAGCTACCCGCAACGCCGGAGCCTACAATGACAACGTCGGCTGAAAGGTCTTGTTCGGAAGGCATGAAAAGGATGCTCCGGCTATCAGGTGGGTTCTACAACAAATTTGGACGGCGAAAGGGCGGGTTCGCCGGTTGGAACGGCCACCTCCGGCGGGGTCTGGGTCCAGTAGAACGGACCACCCGCCGCATAGGTCTTGGGATAGACCGCGTCCTTGGTGATGTCGAACATCAGCGCCGAACGATAGACCACGACCTTCTGGTCCGCGACGCCGCGGTACCAACCGGTCATGATTTCATGGATGACATCCTTGAAAACCGGATCGCTATGTTCGGCGGCGCTGGCCAGCGCCCGGGCGCTGGCGAAACTGCCGGACGCCATCAGGTCATGCAGTTTGTGTATCTGCTCGCGCCGTTCGGGATTGGCATGAATGATGCCCGCGTAAAGGGCGTGACTGATCTGCGGGTCCAACACGTCACGATCGGTCAGGCGCTGCGACACGGCAAGGAACAGGGGAACAACGGGGTCCGCCTCCTCCGTCGCGGCAAAGCCCGGCCTGCTGGCACCAAGAGCCACCACGGCCGCCCCCATGGCCCCAAGCAGCATGTCACGGCGCGACATGCGCAGGGCACGACGCATCCGCATGGCGTTTGGGGACGCAAGATGGATGTTGGTGGGGAAACATGACCGGTCCGCAGCCATATGGTGCCTCTCATGCATGCTGATCCAGCCGGAATGCCGGAAAACAGGCATGGCTGCGCGGGGTGAATAATGCCCCATCGATACCGCCCCGGGACGTAACACCGCAAGCTCTGTGCCCCCACATTAACGAATGGCAGCTTCACGTACACCAGAAATGCTGCCTGAACGGGCGGTCCAGACATGATTTGCAATACCATATGGCCAGCATTTCGTGCTGCTGGCGGGTATTAAGGGGCTGAAACAGCAGCATCGCAGGGGCTTCCCCGCCAGGTTGACATGCGTTTCACCTGCACGTCACCCAGACTGCCGCGATGGATGCTAATTTTTATTTTACAATCTGGAATAACACTCTTTCTGTCGTCCGGTCATTTCGCTCTCCGATTCAGGAAATGACCAGATAGGCAGATGGTGCGGCTAACGAAGAATATCCTGATTCTGGCTACCCTCCCGCCAGCACCATCCAGCCCTGACTGTCAGCAGGCTGCCCGATAGGGCCGACGGCATTCGCGGGCAGCCATCAATCACAATCTGCTGTCTGTAGCGTGATTTCATGGACTAGCCATCAGTTCCGCCGGGTCGGCCTGTCAATCAAACGTACCGCCGCGTGGGCGCACGATCGGCAGGATATGGCCTGTTACGGCATAATATACGCGTTCCGAAATGTTGGTGGCATGGTCGCCAATACGTTCAAGGTTCTTGGCAATGAACAGAAGATGCGTGCAGGGCCCGATATTGCGGGGATCTTCCATCATATAGGTGACCAGTTCACGGAACATGGCGGTATAGAGTTCATCCACCGCCGTATCGGACTGCCAGACGATGCGCGCCAGTTCGGGATCGCGCTGGTCCATCGCATCAATCGTACGACGCAGGTTGTCCTGCACCAGCCGTCCCATGCTACGCAGACCGGTAACAGAGATGGGACAGGATAGCAGTTCGCTGCGCATGGCCCGGCGCGCAATGCTGGCGGCACAGTCACCGATCCGCTCCAGATCGCCCGATATCTTCAGGGCCGCGACAACCTCACGCAGGTCACCCGCCATGGGCGCGCGCAGCGCCAGCAGGCGGATTACCAGCGCTTCCGTCTCACGTTCCAGTTCGTCTACCTGCGGGTCCATTTCGGGGGCATCAAGGGCCGCGGCCTCATCATGATCGACCACGGCGATGATGGCCTGGGCCACCTGCCGTTCCGCCAGACCGCCCATCTTGTTGACCAGCAGGCGCAGGTGTTCGAGTTCCTGTTCGTAGCTATGGACGGTGTGTAGCGTTTCATTGGGCATCGTCACGACTTTCGCTCTCAGCCAAAGCGGCCGGTAATATAATCCTGGGTGCGTTTGGCCTGGGGGGCGGTAAACATGCGGTCGGCCGTATCGACCTCCACCAGTTCGCCCATGTAGAAAAACGCCACACGATCGGCACAGCGCGCAGCCTGCTGAAGGTTGTGGGTCACGATCGCGATTGAAAACTCCTGCTTGAGTTCATCAAGCAGTTCCTCGATCCGGGCGGTGGAGATCGGGTCCAGCGCGCTGGTCGGCTCATCCAGCAGGATCACCTCCGGCCGGGTTGCGATCGTCCGCGCGATGCACAGGCGCTGCTGCTGCCCGCCCGACAGGGCGGCGGCGGATGTATTGAGCCTGTCCTTGACCTCGTTCCACAGGGCGACACGCCTGAGCACGCTCTCCACGCGCTGGTCCAGATCGGCACGCGAAATACGTTCGTGCAGATGCACGCCAAAGGCAATGTTGTCATAAATGGACATGGGAAATGGCGTCGGCTTCTGGAACACCATGCCAATGCGTGAGCGCAGCACGTTCACATCCACGCCGGGGGAAAGGATGTTGCGGCCATCAAACAGCACCTGCCCCGTCGCGCGCTGGCCCGGATACAGGTCGTACATGCGGTTGAGTACGCGCAGTAGCGTCGACTTGCCACACCCCGATGGCCCGATCATGCCCGTTACCTGCCGCAGGGGGAAATCGAGCGATATGTTCTTCAGCGCGTGGTTGGTACCGTACCAGAAATCGAGATTGCTGATAGCCAGCGCCGATACGGCGGTATTGCCGACCATACTGTCATCCATGATGATTTTATTCATTGTTGTGCAGATCCGTTGCGCGTGAGCCACCAGCGGGCGACGATGTTTGTTGCCAGAACCGCGACCGTAATCAGCAACGCGCCCGTCCATGCCAGCCGCACCCAGTCATCATATGCCGAACCGGCATACTGGTAGATCGTGACCGGCAGGCTCGCCATCGGCTCGTTAAGGCTGGTGGACCAATTCAGGTTACCAAGGGATGTGAAAAGAAGCGGCGCCGTCTCACCCGATATGCGTGCCAGCGCCAGAAGAACACCGGTCATGATGCCGCCACGCGCCGAACGCAGGCATATGCTCAGGATCACCCGCCAGCCGGGGGCACCCAGCGCGTAAGCCGCTTCACGCATGGCGCGGGGTACAAGGCGCAGCATGTCCTCGGTCGTGCGCACCACGATCGGTACAAACAGGACGGCAAGCGCCAGCGTACCCGCCATGCCTGAAAAATGCCCCGCCGGTTCCACCACGATCAGGTAGATGAACAGGCCGACCAGAATGGACGGCACCGACAGCAGCATGTCCGACACGAAGCGAACGAGGGAGACAATCCGCCCGTCCTGATCGAATTCCGACAGGTAGATGCCGATCATCATGCCAACGGGCGTGCCGATCAGGGCTGCAAGGCCGGTCTGTTCGCAACTGCCCATGATGGCATTGGCCAGCCCACCGCCGCTGCCCGGCGCTGCCGTGCTGTGGATGAAGGTGGAAAGCGACAGCCCTGCCCCACCCCGGACCACCAGTGTCCATAAAATGGAAAACAGCAGGAACAGCACAACCATCGTCGCCACGTAACACAGCACGCTGACCAGCCGTTCCACCACCCTGCGTCGCACGGCCTGCGCCCCGCCACGTTGCCACCCATCCCCCACGGCGGGTGACGTTTTCTGGACTGACATTCTGCGCCCTTCCCTTAACCCGGAATGCCGCGCCGCAGGAAAATGCGCGAACAGGCCAGGGTGATGAATGAAATGACCATCAGGATCGCGCCGAGCGCCAGCAGTGCGGACAGCTTGAGACTGCCGGCAGCGCTTTCGGGAAATTCAAGGGCGATCAGGGATGCGATGGTGTTGCCTGGCGCGAAAAGCGACCAGCCGAGATGGTTGCTGTTACCGATCACGAAGGTTACGGCCATCGTCTCGCCCAGTGCGCGGCCCGTACCCAGCATGATGCCGCCCATCACCGCCTGACGCGACCATGGCAGCACGATCTTGCGCATGACTTCCCACCGCGTGGCGCCAAGTCCGAAAGCGCTTTCCTTCAGCACGGCAGGGATGGAAACGAACACGTCCGTCATGACCGAACAGATGAAGGGCGTGACCATGATCGCCAGGATCAGCCCGCCGCTCAGCAGGCCGGTGCCATAGGGCGCGCCATGGAACAGCAGGCCGATACCGGGCACATGGCCCAGATAATGTGTCAGCACGGGTTCCACGTAATGCGCCATGAAAGGCACGACGATAAAGAAACCCCACATACCAAAAATGATGGACGGCACGGCCGCAAGTAGCTGCACGGCGGTTTCGATAAACCGGGCAAGCGTTGCAGGGGCCAGTTCCACCAGCCAGAAAGCCACGCCAAAGGCGAAGGGCACGGCAAAGGCAAGGGCAACCACGGTGGTGGCCAGCGTACCGAATATGGACGTCGCGGCCCCAAAGTTATGTGAAATGGGATTCCACGCCGTACTGGTGATGAAGCCAGGGCCAAAAGTGGAGAAAGCGCTCCATCCCCCCCGGACAAGGACAATGACAATTCCCGCCATGACAAGAAGGATCGACCACCCGGCCAGACGCGCGATCATGCCAAAGATGATATCGCCGTACTGTCCGCGTGCATTCCTGTCCAATGCGGTTCCGTCCCGGGCCGTAAGGGTTGACGGAAGTTCCATCATGTAATTCCTGATATGCGTAACACAGAAGCAGGATTAGGCTTTCCGGTTCAGCACTGGCAATAATAACAGATATGATTTTGTATGAATTTTTTATGACAGACCGAAGTAGAAATGTTCAGTATTTAACGTATTGCTTCATGTCATATAAAGTTCATCTATTTCCTGTTGCAACACCGCCCGTAACTGCTGCATAGCGCCTGCATGGAGCGCGCCGCCAAAGCACGCGCCCCTGTTGAAACAGGCAGGAAGCAGCCTCATGTTTGAATCCAGTGTCATTGAAGTCGATGGTGTTTTTGTTGGTATCGTTTTCCAGAACGGTCCCGATGAACCCTATAACTTCCGCGCCATGCACGAACGCGTAACCCAGATGGACGGCGACATGCTGCCCACTTTCGAAGCCGCCGTAGCACAGGCCCGCGCCCGCTTCCGGATCGGTCGCTGCAAGGCGCCACGCGTAATGGAAATGGCAAGGCTTCGGGCCTGACAGACAGGTCCGTATCCCCCCACTTTTACGACCGCATCAGTTGGTGCCGGCCTGCACTGTGGGAACCGGGAAAGAACCGTCCGGTTTCCCTGCATCATGCATATGCACCGTCTATTCACAATACTGGTGGAACGGCGATCGTATTATTGCCGATGCTCACAAAAACAGATAGGCCGCCTTCAATAATAATACCGCATCTGTTTGCGTAAATCGCGCCAGTTCATACCAGCAGGACGTGGGGCATGGTCATCACATCCCTTCCCTGTTCAATATCCCATGCCCGATTGGCAAGGAAAGTTACGCGCCCATATGATCCACGCAGCATCGAGCCGTGACATAATACTGCGTGCGTATTACAAAAGAATGAGCGGGTGGCTTGTGGCCAGCATACCGGAACAGGCACGAACGTCCCTTCGGCCTCGCCCCACCTTTAGCGGTCAGTCCTGAAATACGGGGCTTGTTGTTTCAGGTGCGGGCGGTTGCTAGTATGGGCGCATGACGACACACCCGCCAGAAGACACAGGATGGAGAGGCTCGCCAGAAATCTGGCTCGATACAGCCTATGACGCCCTGATTGAATCCGGCGTCGATGCCGTGCGCATCCTGCCGCTTGCCCGTAAGCTCAACCTGTCACGCACCAGTTTTTACTGGTATTTCAAGGATCGTGACCATCTGCTTTCGGCACTGATCGAACGCTGGCGCACCAAGAATACGGGTGCGCTGGCGGCGCGGGCGCAGGCTTATGCGGAAACCATTGTTGAAGCCACACTGAATGTGTGTGACTGCTGGATCGACAATAATCTGTTCGATGCGCAGTTTGAATTCGCCATCCGTAGCTGGGGCCTGCAAAGCGCGGCCCTTGCACAGGAAATCAGCCAGACCGATGCGACAAGGATCGACATGCTGGCTGATATGTTCATCCGCTTCGGCTATGGTCAGGGGGAAGCAGAAACCCGCGCACGGACGATTTACCTGCTACAGATCGGCTATATTTCATGCCGCACGCATGAAAGCCTGGATACGCGCATGCGCCGCATGTCCGATTATATCGAGATATTTACGGGACGCACGCCGCAGAAGCGCGATCTGGAGCGCTTTTTCGCCCGTCACAATTATACGCCTGCCGCGGCAGAACACGCGCAGGCCCCAACGGCATGAACCCTGACAGGCCATGACATCGGCAGGCTTATAACCGGCATTGCGTTCCCGGTGGGGTGGGGCACGCCCCACCCGCCCAGTGATCAGATATCCTTGACCAGACGCAGCGCATCGTAAATCGCGGCATGCGTATTCCGCGCGGCGACCGCGTCCCCGATGCGATAGAGGGCGAAGATCCCGTCAGGATTGGCAACATCCTGCTGCGGCTGGCCATCAATCAGCCGCTCGTAATCCACGGCGCCAAGGTTGGTGGATTGCGGCTTGAGCGCAAAATACAGTTCATCCAGCGGAATGGTGCCGTGATTAATGACAACCTGATCCACATGCCGTTCCTGCGATACGCCACCGTAATCGCTGCCTACCGTGGCAATCAGGCCATTCCCGTCACGCCGCACGGAGTCCAGCCGATAGGTTACGGTAAAGGTCGTATCCAGCTTCTGCAGGCTGCGCATGTAGGGCACCAGATTCATGGCCATGACTTCCGGCGCAAAACTGCGGTCGGGGGTCATGATTTCGACATGCGCGCCCGTAGCGGCAATCACCTCCGCCGCCTGCAAGCCCGCATGGTCCCCGGCATCGTCAAAAACCAGAACATTGCTGCCGGGCTTTACATCACCTGAAATAATATCCCATGACGAGACCACCAGATCATTACCGGTAGACAGTACTTCCGTATGCGGCAGCCCCCCGGTCGCGATAATCACCACATCGGGCTTTTCCGCCATGATGGTTTCATCTTCCGCCCATGTAGCAAAGCGGAACGCGACCCCCATGGATTCACACTGCGCCATGCGCCAGTCGATGATGCTGATCATCTCATGCCGCCGTGGACTTTGCGCGGTCAGGCGGATCTGGCCACCGGGATTTTCGGCAGCCTCGAACACCACCACATCGTGCCCGCGCGCACCAGCGACACGGGCGGCTTCCATCCCGGCCGGACCGGCACCCACGATCACCACCTTGCGCCGCTGTGGCGCGGGGGCGATATCGTGCGGCATCGTTTCCTCACGCCCCGTCGCGGCGTTGTGGATACAGAAGGCCGCCCCGCCCTGATAGATACGGTCGAGACAGTAATTGGCCCCCACACACGGGCGGATGGTATCTTCCTGCCGGGCCATGATCTTGCGCACGATGTGCGGATCGGTCATGTGCGCGCGCGTCATGCCCACCATATCCACCTTGCCTGCGGCAATGGCGTAGCGCGCGGTCGCGACATCGGGAATCTTGGCGGCATGGAAAGTGGGGAAATCGGTCGCCGCACGGACTTCGCCCGCCAGATCAAGATAGGGCGAATTCTTCATGCCCTGAATGGGAATGACATCCGTCAGGCCGGGATCGGTATCGATATGCCCGCGAATGATATTCTGGAAATCGACCAGACCGCTGGCTTTCAGGCGACGGCCAATTTCGATCCCTTCCGCCTTGTCCACGCCACCGGGCAGGTCCTCATCCACCGTGTAGCGGATACCGATAATGAATTCGTTCCCCACGCGCTGGCGCATGCCCTGCACCACTTCCATGAGCATACGCATGCGGTTATCGAGTTCAGGGCCACCATATGGGGCTTCCAGCGTATTGGTCAGGGGCGATATGAACTGGTCCAGCAGATGACCGTATGTCTCCAGTTCGATACCATCGACACCGGCGGCCTGCATGCGTTCGGCAGCATCGGAAAAATCGCGGATGATGCGCGAGATGTCCCAGTCCTCGATCTGTTTGGGAAAGGCGCGGTGAGCCGCTTCGCGGCTGTGGGACGGCGCAACGACAGGCAGCCAGTCCCCCTTGTCCCACCGTGTGCGTCGGCCCAGATGCGTAAGCTGGATCATCACCGCCGCGCCATGTTCATGGCATTCGTCGGTCAGCTTCTTCATCCACGGCACGACCTCATCCTTATAGGCAAGGATGTTGTTAAAAACGGGCGGGCTGTCACGTGACACGGCGGCTGAGCCTGCGGTCATGGTCAGGGCGACGCCGGCCTTCGCGCGTTCGACATGATAGAGGCGGTAGCGATCCTTCGGCATGCCGTCTTCGGGATACGCCGGTTCATGGGAAGTAATCATGATCCTGTTGCGCAGGGTCAGATGCTTTAACTTGTATGGCTGAAGAAGCGGATCGGTCGACATGGGCCAGGCTCCAGACAGATGTATCTGTCTATTTGACTTATCCCCACCGTACACATGTGTCAACAACCCGTACTGTCATGTTTATTTTGCGGGAAGCAACCCGGAAAATCTTAATAATTTACTGAAAACAAATATAATTTTTATAAAAATATGACCGGACTTTTCCAGTCACGACACTGATTGCGCTCAAAAAACGAATTTTTATGATTGTCCCCTTTTGGCATACCGTGCCCCACAGCAGCATCGGCTGACGAAAGGATCACCATAATGCGGACGCGATAGCGTGATCCCGCCTTGCCGCTTCCCACCGCCCATGCTGCATTACCGCTACGCGCTGATGCGTATCGAAAGAGAGCAGAGATGGCGGACATGACTGACACAACCAGTAACTCCCTTACGGGACTCATCAACCGGCGTACATTCCTGATCGCAGGCGCGGCGGCCATGCCGCTGGTCGGATCTGGCGCACGCTTCGCCCATGCCGCGACGACATATGACGATGCCGTTCTGCGCGACTGTATCGCAGCACCTTACCGGCCAGCCGAACAGGTGCATCGTGACCCATGGCGTCACCCATATCAGTCCCTGCTGTTCTGGGGTCTGAAACCGGGCATGACGGTCATCGACCTGCAACCGGCAGGCGGATACTGGACCTATATCCTTGCTCCCTATCTGGCCCGCACGGGTGGACGCTATATCGCCGGACTGCCGGATACCGGTCCTGATGCGGGAAAGCAGGCACGCGACAAGTTTGCCCGGACGTTTGCCGACAGTACGCGGTTTGGCCATATCGCGATGGCGCCATTCAGTCCCGGCAAGGCACCTTTAGGCGCACCTGATACGGCGGACATGGTCATCAGTGCGCGGGAAATCCATAACTGGATCAGACATGGCTATACCGCAGAAGCGATGCACGCTGTTGCCACAGTACTGAAAGCCAACGGTATCTTTGCCGTCGAAGACCATCGCGCCGATCCCCATGCCCAGAAACCGGATGCTTCGGACGGCTATGTTGCCGTCGCAACCATTGTGCAGGCAGCAGCAAAGGCAGGGCTGATGCTTGAGGCCAGTTCCGAAATCAATGCGAACCCCAAGGATACGAAAGATTATCCCTTCGGTGTATGGTCGCTTCGGCCCACGCGAAAAAGGGATGCTGCCACAGCGCCACAGCGGACAGCCTATGATGCAATAGGCGAAAGCGACCGCATGACGCTGAAATTCCGCAAACCGTAACGGCAGGGTGCCTGCATGCTACTGTAGTGCTTATGAACCGGGCTGATACTGTGGGCAGCGCCGCCCATGGTATCAGCGGTGCATCTTCGACTGCGGTTTCCACCGGTTGAGCAACAGCGAATTACTGACGACCGATACGGAACTCATGGCCATGGCAGCCCCCGCCACAATGGGATTGAGCATGCCGAATGCAGCCAATGGCAGGCCCAGAATATTGTATATGAAAGCAAAAAACAGGTTCTGCCGTATCTTGGCCAACGTGGCGCGGGACAGGGAAATGGCGTCCAGCACGCTGGTCAGTTCACTTTTCATCAGCACGACATCCGCCGTGTCCAGGGCAATGGCCGCACCAGCCCCAATAGCAAAACCCACATCGGCCGCAGCCAGGGCGGGCGCATCGTTAATACCGTCCCCCACCATACCGACCACCTGCCCTGCGGCACGGTATTTTTCCACAGCCTGCGCCTTGTTCTGGGGCAGCACGCCCGCCTGATATGCGTCCACCCCCACCTGCGCGGCCACAACCGCTGCCGCACGCTGGTTATCGCCCGTCAGCATTACGACCCTGATCCCTGCTTTATGCAGCGCCGCCACAGTTGCAACCGCATCCGGGCGCAGGCGGTCGGACAGACCGACATAGCCAAGCGGACGACTATCCGCCGCAACGGCGATTACAGTTTTCCCTTCACGCTCCATGCGGTCGATTACGGTATCGTCCAGCGTAATACCTGCTTCGGTCAGGAAACGGGGGGCACCAAGGCGGACCAGCCTGTTATCCACCTGCCCACTGACTCCCATGCCCGGAATGGCCTGAAATCCCGTCACCGTCCGTTCGCCCGCACCTGCCGCCAGGGCATATTCCACAATAGCGCGCGCCAGTGGGTGCTCGGAATCCTTCTCCAGCGCATAGGCGATGGACAGGAAGCCAGCAGTCTCCACCCCGGCAGCCGTTTCCGCATCACTGACCGTTGGTCTGCCTTCGGTAAGGGTGCCCGTTTTGTCCATGATGATGGTCGTAAGCTTTTCCGCCCGCTCCAGCGCATTGGCGTTACGAAACAGGATACCTGAACGTGCCCCCAGCCCTGTGCCGACCATGATTGCGGTAGGTGTCGCAAGCCCCAGCGAACAGGGGCAGGCAATAACCAGAACGGAAACTGATGAAACAAGGCTCCATGTCGCATTACCCGTCAGCAGCCATCCGACAACGAATGTCAGCAGCGCAAGCATGACGACCGTAGGCACGAAAATACCCGATACCCTGTCCGCCAGACGCTGCACGCTGGCTTTTGAGCCCTGCGCCAGCTCCACCATCCGGACGATATGGGCAAGGGCGGTATCCGCGCCCACGCCCGTCGCCTTTATCCTTAATGCGCCATTGGTGTTCAGGGTGCCGCCGAAGACCTCATCCGCGGTCTTTTTCAGCACGGGCACGCTTTCCCCCGTCAGCATGGCTTCATTGACATCCGACATCCCGCTGACAACCACGCCATCGACAGGAATGCTTTCACCGGGGCGGACAACGAAAATATCGTTGGTCCTTACATCCGCAACCAGACGGTCCACCACCGCATCCCCATTTTCCACATGTGCTATCTGGGGCTGCAGTCGCAGCAGGCTTTCGATACCTGCGCTGGTCTGGTTACGGGCGCGGGTTTCCAGAAGCTTTCCAAGAGAAATCAGCGTGATGATGGAAACGCTGGCTTCAAAATAAATCGGCTGGTGCAGATGGAATGCCGTAACTATGGCACTAAAGAAATAGGCAATACTGGTGCCCAGAACGACCAGCACATCCATATTGGCCGAACCACCCCGAACGGCATTCCACGCACGCTGATACAGGTGGCGCGCGCAGTAGAACTGCACCGGCGTCGCCAGAACAAACTGTAGCCAGCCGGGCATCATGTGCATGGAGCCAAAGGCCATTGCTACCATTTCCACAAAAAAAGGCAGCGACAGGACAAGGGTAAGCGCAAACTGATTACGCTCGGCACGCCATGCTTTTGCCCGCAGGGCGGCTTCATCCCGTTCCATGCCGTTTTCAAGCAGCTTCGCCCCGAAACCGGCTTTTTCAATGCGGGCGATGAAGGTTTCAGGCTGCACGAGACCCGGAATAAAAACAACATGTGCCCGTTCCGCCGCGAAATTCACGCTCGCCTGCACCAGGGGAAGCCGGTTCAGTATCTTCTCGATACGGGCGGCACAGGCGGTACAGCTCATGCCCGTAAGGGACAGGTCCACACTTCTTTCCGGTACCGTAAACCCGGCCTTGCGTACGGCGGCGACAATATTGGAAATGGACGCGGCAGGGCTGTCCAGTTGCACCTGCACCCGTGCGGCAGCAAAATTGACGCCTGCCGTCACCCCCTCCTGACGATTTAGAATCTTCTCGATACGCGCGGCGCAGGCGGTACAGGACATGCCACCAACGGGGAAACTGAAGGTCTGTGACACTGCTTCTCTCCTTACGCGCCGGTTTTTGATTTTATACCCCCTACCGGTATTTTCAAGAATGCCAGGACGTCATTTCACGAGGATGTTTATCCTGAAACCTGGCGGCAACTGATGCTCTGGCATGCGCATGGGGCAAAATATTACAAACGAACCACAGCGCCGGATTTATCTGCAGATTCTACCGCTCCTACGGGTCGTTCATTAGACGCAGGACACATGGCCAGAACATAACGATAGCAACGAAGCAGATCGCGCAGAAGAAAAGGGCTGGATATCCGCCACAACGTAAAGGAAACCGGCCGTCAGTTTTGACCTGCCGGACATGATCCCCATCCGGTTTTCGGGTCTGTACCGGATGGATTTTTTCGGGTTTGTTATCCCGAATATATGGCTTGATCCTTCGGACTTCCGGCGCATCCCGGAACCAGTTGGCGTCATAACCATTGTCTGGCAGCAGCCGTCGCGCTTTTTGAAAGTTGTCCAGAAAAATGACAGCAGCAGTCTGATCAGAAATTCGGGGGACATCCCATTCATGTCCATCACAGCATGCAGCTTTAGGTTCATGCGATCTGTGGTGCATCACGTCAGCGCAGGCCATTGCGCTTAACCAACATGATGCTTCAACACCCGACGACCATCCATGCGGAGCCTGAATCAGATATATGCCTTCAGATCCGCGCGTCCCGAACCTAGAGGGTGTTATGTACTTTTTTGTGTAATTGTTGCAGAATATGTGGATGAATACTGCTCGCAAACCGTATCCGTCTGATATCAGTGACGAAGAGTGGTCTCTGATTGTTCCCTATCTCCTTCTGATGAAAGAGGATGCAGAGCAGCGACATCATGATCTGAGAGAGTTGTTCAACGGCCTGCGGTATGTGATCCGTTACGGTATAGCATGGCGCGCGATGCCGAACGATCTGCCACCGTGGACTGCGGTTTATCAGCAATCCCGGCGCTGGATGGACGCAGGATGTTTCGAGGTTGTCGTCCACGATCTCCGGGCCGTGCTGCGTCTGGCTGCAGGAAAGCAGGCCGAGCCGACAACGGCGATTATCGACAGCCGGACACTGCGCTCAACCCCTGAGAGTGGTTCACGCGCCGGGTATGATGGCGCGAAAAGAAAAAAGGGATCGAAGCTGCACATGGCGGTCGACACCCTAGGGCATCTTCTGGCCCTGCACGTCACCCCGGCAGACAGAGATGATCGGGCAGAAGTCGCTCCGCTCGCGCAAGCCATTCAGCAGGCAACAGACGGTAGCGTTGAACTGGCATGGGCTGATCAGGGCTATACCGGATCAAAACCGGCGAAAGCTGCCAGAGAGCAGGATATCACCCTCGAAATCGTCAGGCTGCCTCAGGCAAAGCGGGGTTTTGTGCTGCTGCCCCGACGATGGATCGTGGAGAGATCGTTCGCATGGGCGACACGGTGCAGAAGGCTCGTAAAAGACTACGAGCGCTGCGCCTCAACCCTCGCCGCAATGCACACCATCGCCTTCGCTGGCTTCATGCTCAGAAATGCCGCTCAACTGCTCGCCCAAAGTGCATAACACCCTCTAGCGGATCAGTTTCCGTATGATCCCGAGCAGTTCACCAATAACATCCTCGCCCCCGTCTTCCATTACGGCTTTGCGCACACACCCCTGGGCGTGGTTTGAAAGTATCTTGACCGCGACCCCGTCCAGCGCCGATTTTACTGCCGATATCTGCGTAAGGATATCGACGCAATAGCGGTCTTCCTCAATCATGTTCAGAACGCCGCCGACCTGACCTTCAATCCGGCGTACACGATTGACCAGCGCTTTTTTATGGGGCTGTTCGACTTTTTTGGTTTCGGGCTGCACATCGCACTGCAAGCAGGCTGCTGCGGCTTTTTTTGCCTGCCGTTTTTTCTTTGCCATATGATTTACCCCATACTGCTTCGCCACTGGCGCCATCATACCTGAACGGATGCGCCATGATAGCCCGCAGCGACCTGCTACATCTCCACCATGAATGCGATGTCGGATAGATGTACATAATAAAGCGATATGGTTATTGATAAGGGGTTAAATGACGGCTCACTGCATATGCTATGGAAATATAATAATCGGGAAAGTTTCTATTCCATATCCGGTATAATGGTTAATCCTGCACCTTCACGTCTGGTGACGCCTCAATACACAACCGTTTCATGCAGGGCGGTGCCGGAACGGATGCGTTTCATTCCCAACGGAGACAGATCAAGTGTCTGATATTTCCCCCACAGAATACACTCCGCGATACCACGCCCGGCGGCGGGGGCGTGCATGACGCCATGACCGGAAAACCCGTTCATGAAAAACAGATTACCGATTTCATCATGCGGTCCGATAATAGCGTTATGGTCCAGCGTATTGACTTCATAATGCCCGGCCCATGCCCGTTCCATCCGCAGGTTTTCAAGGGCGGGAACACGATGGGCAAGGGCTGGCCAGAGTATATCTTCCAGCAGGTCATAGGACGGCTCAAAGTCACCCGTCGCATCCGGGTCCGCCGCCGTATCCGGTGCAATTCCGGCTATGAAGCCCTGCCCTTCCGGCCTGATCCATGCGCCGGAATCATCAAACAGCATTGGAAAATTATCGGCCGCCAAAGGCGCCTTTATTGAAAAGGCCGTCCTTTTTCGGGGTTCAACAGGTAAAGGCGGCAATACATCACGAACGATATGGGCTGCCGTCGCCCCCGTGGCATTGATGCACCACTGCCCAGGCAGGACCGTGCCATCATCCATTCTGACGCCTGTTGCCCGCGCGCCGTGGACCATAACCGCATCGACCCGCCCCGTGACATAGGTTACACCGAGGCGACGGGCAGCCGAGCGCACCAGTTGCAGCAGGGACCAGGCGTCGAACCAGCCCTCATTGGCAAGACCGTAGGTGGCAATGCCAATATTGCTTACGTTCAGCCACGGAAACTGTTTTTGGGCCATATCGGGGTTCAGGGCGGCAACCTGTGCCCCTTCGGCATTCTGCATCGCCACACCGGCGCTTCGTGCCGCTTTCTGCGCTTCCGACCCGATAATCAGATAGCCACGTTCCACGAACCCGATATCGGCATCGGGACCGAATTCCTTTGTGATATTCCTGAACAGGTCCGCCCCGAACAGGCTCATATGGATATTGATGGGACAGCCAAACTGCGTGCGGATGGAGGCAGCCGATAATGCGGTAGAGGATCTGACATAGGTTGGATCGGCTTCGATAACGGTAATATCGCCCTCGAAACCCAGCCTGCGCAGATAATAGGCGGCGAAGCTGCCCATGATGGCACCACCGGCAATCAGTACCCGCTCTTTATCCGTCGACATATAGCCCTCCACCCTGCATGGCCCTGACTGGCAATATGAACCTGTCAGGCGTCGGCAACGGGCACTGTATAGTTAAGGACCATCCGCCCACCATCAGGATAGATGGTCTGCCCGGTGATGTAAGATGCGTCATCGCTGGCAAGGAAGGAGGCTACGGATGCAACCTCCGACGGCAGGCCACACCGACCGGCGGGCGTGCGCGACATGACGGAACGGCGCGCTGCATCGCTGCTGAATACGGCCTTGGCCGCCAGTTCCGTCAGGATCGTGCCCGGCCCGATGGCTACGACACGTATGTTATGTGGTGCCAGCGCAACCGCCGCGACGGAGGTCAACTGCTTCATCCCGCCCTTGGACATGGCATAGGTCGCAAGGGTGGGAATGGCCAGATGCGCGTTGACCGAGGACATGTTGATGATGACCCCGCCCTCACCCTGTGCGATCATCTGGCGCGCTGCGATCTGTGCGCCGAAAAACGCCCCCTTCAGATTGATGTCCATGACCGTGTTGTAATCGGCCTCGGTAATATCAAGGAAATCCTGTGCGCGGGCGATGCCTGCATTATTGAGCATGATGTCCACCCGACCGAAGGCATCGACGGCGCAGGCTATCAGACGTTCGATTTCTTCGCGCCTGCTGACATCGCATTCGACGGCCCGGATAACATCGGCACCACCCAGGTCTTCCTGCGTCTGCGCCATTTCGGAACCGGCGATATCCCCGATGACAACTTTTGCGCCGTCCGCGATAAAGCGTTCCGCGCAGGCGCGGCCCAGTCCCTGTGCGCCACCGGTAATAACCGCGACCTTGTCTTTCAGCTTCATGTCTGCACCTTCCATATCGGTTCGGTAACGCAATGACCTGCCCCGTACCGGACCGCGACCTGCAGGACGCGGCAGACGATCAGGAAATGGACCATATATTATAAAATCATACCGGCCTTTATGCCTTACGGTAGATGTTATATGATTAAAACGAAGATGCAACAGTTCCGATATGAAACTTCCAGCCGGTGGCAAACAGCATGAGCCACCGGCTGAAAGCGGACTGACAGGGCAATGCAGCAGCCCTGAAAGACCGTTACATTACCCTTCTACTTCAAGATTACTCCATCAACAGGTAATCAGTAACCATTGGCCTGCATGCGATCGACGTACCATGTCATGAACGTATCAAGCTGCTGTTCGGTGAAACGGGAATACGGACCGGGCTGGTAGCCGTAATTGCTTACCCCCTGCTGCGCCAGACCGACCAGTTCCGCATCCTGCACGTTTGTGGCCTTCCATACGGCGGTCAGGTTTTCCACGTCATAATCCACGCCTTCAACCGCATCCTGATGGACCAGCCATTTGGTGCGCACCAGCGTCCGGTCCGGTGACAGGGGGATCACAATGACGGACAGTGCATGGTCCCCCATGAAGTGATGCCATGAATTATGCGTCCACAGATGCACATCCCCCAGATCCTTGCGCGTCATATGTCCAAGCAGACGACTGCATGCCGCACGGCCATCGGGGGTCTGTGATTCACCCGGCCCCGCCATCATCAGGCGCTGGGTGCGAAAATTGGTGACATGGCCCGCCACATGCTCCACCGCACGGGACGGAAAGCCCTGCGCTTCCCATTCCTTCATGCGGGTTGTGTAAAGCGCTTCATGTGCGTCCGCTTGCGCACGCTCCGCGCCCTCCAGACCTGCCGGATCGTAACCGAAATCAAGCGCGATGAAAGACGTACACAGTTCGGGGTGGTTTGCAGCACAGTGATAGCATTCGCGGTTGTTTTCAATGACCAGCTTCCAGTTCCCCTCCTCGATGATATCGGCTTCGAAGGCGACTTTCGCATGGGCCAGATCGTATGGCGCCAGCCGTGGCAGCATTGTCGTTTCAAGATCGGCAATATCGGACGGCGCATCATCGGACAGGCAGGCGAACAGCAGTCCCCCGATATTGCGCAGGTTGACGCGGCGCAGCCCATGGCAGGCATGGTCAAAATCATCCCCCATATCACGCGCATGCACCAGATCGCCCGACAGGTCATAAACCCACTGGTGATAGGGGCAGACCAGCTTGCCCACGACATCACGCCCCGGCGGGGCTATACGCGCGCCCCGGTGGCGACAGACATTGTAAAACGCCCGTACCTGTTCATCATCGCCACGCACCAGAACGATACTGGTCGGGCCAAAATCGACACTGTAGATATCACCCGGTTCCGGCACGTCGCATTCCAGACCGACAAATATCCAGTGCCGGTGAAAAAACACGTCCATATCGGCATCGAACACATCTGACCGGCAGTACAGGTCCGCCGGAAGCGTAAAGCCGGGCTTGCGTGAACGCAGGAGGGCGGGGATGGATGTCTGCTGGCCTTGCATGGGTATCTGGTCCCTGTTGGAGATACGATATCGTAACGAGCCTGCGTGTCCCCACCTTTTGCGTCAACGGCATAAAAAATCCTGCGATCCATAACCTGTATTTATGGAAAGTCAGGGCGGTGGCACGGCGTCCAGCCTGCCCGCCAGCCAGTGCGCGAAATCATGCACCACCGGATGGCTATCACGATGTTCAGGCAGCATGATCGTGTAATGGGCGGGCGAGGACACAGCCAGTTCCCCCAACCGCACCAGCTTGCCCGAATGCAGAAGGTCCGCGACCAGCAGCTCCCAGCCCAGTGCCACCCCCTGACCCGCCATCGCGGCAAGGATCGCATCGGTATAGTGATTGCAGTGCAGGGTAACACCCGGCGGCGGCCCGTCCAGACCGACATGGCGGAACCACTGCCCCCACTGCATCCATGTCGGGTCCGGCGCATCACTCCCGATCAGGGGCAGGTCATGCAGGCCGCGCGTCTCCTCTGCCCTGATGAAACCCGGCGCGCAGACGGGAAAGACCATATCCCCCACGCTGCTGACACTCCGTCCGCCCGTCAGTGGCGGCACGCCGAACCTGACCATGACATCGACTTCATCCGTGCGCAGGTCAAAGGGTTCATCCTGCGAGACGACGCGTATCCTGATCCCCGGATAACGCTCACGGAATTCCGGCAGGCGGGACATGAGCCAGAACTGTGTAAAGGCCAGCGACCCACCCACGCTGAGCGTATTCCCATCGCGGGGGGAGCGGATGGCGTCTATGTCCTGACTGATCGTATCGAAGGCCGTGCTGAGCGTCCGACCCAGTCGTGCCCCGGCCTGCGTCGGTTCCACCGCGCGATGGGCGCGATGGAAAAGCTGGACGCCGAAATCGGTCTCCAGCAGGCGGACCTGCCGACTGACGGCGGCCTGACTGACGCCGAGTTCACGCGCGGCAGCGGTAAAGCTGCGCAGGCGGCTTGCTGCCTCAAATGTGACAAGCGCGCTGATGGAGGGGACATTCCTTTTAAAAGACACTTTCATTCCCCGCCCTGCTGCCGGCGCGCACCGCAAAGTCGCCCTGTCACAGCCTGTTCCGGTCGTGCGGGTTTGGCAAGCATGGAACATGCCGCAATACAGGCAGGACAGTCGGGCTGCTCGGAAAACCATGCGTCAAGACCATTTTTCACGCTCCCGTTACCGAAAGGACGGCAAGAAAACCCTTTTCCTCATGCCCCCCATGGGTATAACAGGGGTCAAAAGGCACATGGTTCATCTGTGCGCGGGAGCCCTGAATGGTCAGGACACATGGCCGGATATGGATTGGTATTGCGGCCTGCCTGCTTATGCTGGCGGGGCTGCTGGGCAGTGCTGTCCCCGTTTCCGCCCAGGCGCATCCGGCAACGGGCAACTGCCCGGGGATGATGGAAACACACTGCCTTTCCCATCAACAGCCGTCGCCTGCTACAGAACATGCGCATCATAAAGATCCGTGCTGCCATGTGCATGTCTGTGCGCCCGATCTGTCATCGCCTGCCGCCTTGCTGCGTCCTGCCGGTCTGGCCGGAACCGGCAGGCCGGATTTTGCATTTCACAGGCAGACGCACCGCGCAGGTGGCGACTGGCTGCCGCCCCTGCGACCACCCAGAATCCAGAACAGCTAAACGCCATATGGCGCGTTTCATGTCCTGCCGCCCGGACGGGATGGCAGCGCCTGACAGCTTTATTCTGGATTTATCCCTATGCATATTCCGTCCCGCAAGCGGGGCGGCCTGACACGACGCCGTTTTGTCACGGGTCTTGGCGCAGGGGGGCTTGTCTCCGCCCTTCCCCGCCCGTCACACGCAGGCACGATGGCAGCCGGCATACCCCCGGCTACATCATGCGCGACGTGGAACCTGAGTGTTGGCCGCAACCGTATTGAAATCGACCGCAAGGTCCTGCATGCCCCGTGCATCGGTGGCAGCGTGCCCGCTCCCATCCTGCGCTGGCGGGAGGGCGATACGGTCGCCATCAACGTCACCAACACATTGCGCGATGAAGATACCTCCCTGCACTGGCATGGTATCCGCCTGCCCGCCAACATGGATGGCGTACCAGGACTGAGCTTTACCGGCATCCCGCCGGGGGAAACCTTCACCTACCGCTTCCCCGTAAGACAAAGCGGCACCTACTGGTACCACAGCCATTCCGGCATGCAGGAAGCGCAGGGCCTGTATGGGGCGATCGTGATTGATCCCGTGCAGCCGGACCCACATGCCTGCACCCGCGATTATGTCATCGTGCTGTCGGAATGGACTGATGTCCCGCCGACGGACATCATGAGCAATCTGAAAATGCAGGACGACTATTACGTATTCCGCCAGCGCACGGCCGCGTCCTTCCCGCGGGAGGCCCGTGCCGCGGGAAGCGCCATGGCTGCGCTGAAGGACCGCCTTGCGTGGTCACGCATGCGCATGGCCGCGACCGACATTTCAGATGTGACCGGCATCATCTACACCTACCTGCTGAACGGCCATGCGCCGGACATGAACTGGAGCGGCCTGTTCCGTCCCGGTGAACGGGTGCGCCTGCGTTTTATCAACAGTTCGTCCATGACCTTCTTCGATGTGCGCATACCGGGTCTGGAAATGCTGGTGGTGCAGGCGGATGGCAATGCGGTCGAACCCGTGCCGGTCGATGAATTCCGTATTGGCGTGGCCGAGACGTATGATGTCATTGTCCAGCCGAAAGACAGCCGTGCCTACACGATCTTTGCCCAGAGCGAGGACCGCACGGGCTACGCGCGCGGCACGCTCGCCCCGCAGCCGGGCATGCGCGGCACCGTGCCGCCAATGGACCCGCGCCCTGTCCGCACCATGATCGATATGGGCATGGGGGACATGAAGCCCGGCGGTTCCATGAAAGGCATGGACATGTCCGACATGAAAAAAGACGACGACATGGCCGATATGGACGGCATGGACATGTCATCCATGGACCATATGAACGCCCCGCACATGGAGGTGGATGACCCCGGACCGCCGCCCCTGAACGTGGAAAACCAGAACGTCGCCAGAATGCCGGCAGACCGTCTGGCCAGCCCCGGTGACGGGCTGGAACATAACGGGCGTCGCGTCCTGAATTACACGCAGCTTCGCGCCACACGACCGGGAACCGATCCACGCCCCCCGTCGCGCGAAATCATCATGCACCTGACCGGTAACATGGAACGCTACATATGGGGGTTCAACGGACGGAAGTTTTCTGAATCTGGTCCGATCCGCCTGAAGCTGGGTGAGCGCGTGCGCTTTACCCTCATCAACGACACGATGATGGAACACCCCATCCATCTGCACGGATTATGGAGCGAACTGGAAAACGGTCAGGACGAATACCGCCCCTACAAACACACCATCATTTCCCAGCCGGGGTCGCGGCTGAGTTATCTGGTCACGGCGGATGTGCCGGGCATGTGGGCCTATCACTGCCACCTCATGCTGCATATGGAGATGGGCATGTTCCGCACGGTCATCGTGTCATGAACCATATCCTGCGCGCCGTGACCTTCATGCTTTCGGTCCTGCCCATACCCGCGCTGGCGCAGGCTGTTACCGGCACGACCTACCACGCCGCCGATGCCGCAACATCCACCCCGGTTGTCTATCTGGGCGGGATGAAGCCGGTAATGGATCAGGCCAGCTATTTCCATGGCATTCTTGATGAATTCGAAGGACGTTACGCCCCCGGCGGGTCGGATTTCCGCTGGGATGGGGAAGCGTGGTACGGCACGGATTACAACAGGGTATGGCTGAAATCCGAAGGCACGCTGGAACGCGGCAGGCTGGGCGATGGCGACCATGAACTGCTCTACAGCCGGGCCATTTCGCCCTATTTCAATGTCCAGACCGGAGTGCGCGCCGATATTGATGACGGCCCGACACGCACATGGGGCGCACTGGGCGTGCAGGGACTGGCACTGTATGAATTCGAATTTCAGGCTACCGCCTATGTCAGTGACCGGGGCCGGTTTGCAACCCGTATCGAAGGGTCATACGACTTTCTGCTGACCAATCGCCTGATCCTGCAGCCACAGGCGGAATTCAACCTGTACACCAAGTCCGATCCAGCCCGTCAGGTCGGCGCCGGTCTGTCCGATGTCGATGCGGGGCTACGCCTGCGTTACGAGATATGGCGGAAATTCGCGCCTTACGTGGCCGTTACCTATGACGGTTATCTTACGCAGGCCCGCCGGATCGTACATGACCAGCATGGAGATAGCGGATCACTTCGTTTCAGCTTCGGTATACGAAGCTGGTTCTGACCGGGCGCAGGGAAGTCGTTTGAGATTTACGCAGGTGGTGAGACGATATGGGCAGGCACCCTGCCGCCCAGACAGTCCATGATCTGGTGCGCGCACATCATGGCCATGCGGATCAGGGCTTCTTCCGTCGTCGCACCCATATGGGGGGTGAGGGTCATGCCCGGGCAGGAAAGGGCCGCTTCATCTGGCAGCGGAGGTTCCTGCGGCAGGACATCAAGGGCCGCTGCCCCCAGCCGCCCCGCCTTCAGCATTTCAGTCAGTGCGCGCGTATCAATGGCGCTACCCCGGCTTGTATTGACAATAATGGCATGACCGGGAAGCAGTTCCAGATGCTTCGCGTCCAGAAGTGGCTGGCCGGAAGCTGATGCCGGACGGTGCAGGGAAAGCACATCCGCCTGCACCAGCAGGTCCTCGATACACGCAACGCGCACCACATCATGGGCTGCAAAAACATCATCGGGCACGCTGGGGGACCACGCCGCGACCTTCATGCCCAGACCGTGGCCCGCAATCTGCGCGACATGACGGGCAATCGCCCCGAACCCGACCAGGGCCAGGGTCTTGCGATGCAGTTCCGTTCCCGCCCCTTCGTAACGGAAACCCCAGTTTCCCTGCCGGACGGCCGCATCGGCTGGGCATATCCGCCGCGCACCCGCCAGCATGAGGGCGATGGTCATTTCAGCAACGGAGCGGCTGTTCGCATCAACCGCACGGGTGACGGGAATACCCCGCCTGGCTGCTGCCGCCACTGCTATCCTGTTGGTGCCCGAACCATGGCATGCGATGATACGCAGCGCCGGGGCCGCCGCCACCGCTTCGGCGCTGAAACCAAGGTCACGGGTTATGACCGCCTCGGCATCTCCGACCTCCGCAATGACGGCTTCCATCGTGGGCATGGTGGCAAAACGCGTCCGGAGTCCCTGTTCATGCAGGAACCGCACCGCTTCGGGGTGAATGGGTTGCGTTATGAAGCAGGTGCTCATGATGCCATTTCCACGTCGGGTATAAAATCAGGGTGCCAGTGCATATTACGGGGCCGGTGCCACAGGGCACCGCCCGCCCCCGGTTTCAGGGCCTGCTGGCGCGCTGACGCAACAGGTGTTCCAGCAGCCTTACGCCATACAGGAAGTCATCGAACTCCATGCTTTCGTCCGGGTTATGGCTGCCGTTTTCATTGCGCACGAACAGCATTTCCGTGGGAATGCCCTGCCCCGCGAATGTTGCGGCGTCATGTCCCGCGCCGCTGGCCATCGACACGACCGGGATGTTCATGCTGGCGGCAAGTTTTTCCGCTTCAGCCTGCAACCCCGCATCCATGATGGCCGGGGTACTGCGCGTGCGCGGTCCCAGATCGACGGTTACGTTAAAGTCGCTCTCGACACGCCGGGCCTGTTCGATAACCAGTCCGTTCATCCGTTCAAGCAGGTCCTCATTACGCGAACGGATGTCGATGACCAGCTCCAGCCTGCCCGGCACGGCGGCGAAGTTGGCCTGCGCGGGATCGGTCTGGCACACGCCAAAGGTCAGGGTCATTTCTTCCCCTTCCGCCTCAACCTGCCGCCATGCCTCATGCAGGGCCATCATCATGCTGGCCCCGGCCATGACGGAATCGGAACGGAAGCGCCGCGGCGTGGCGCCAGAATGGGCGTACTGCCCATGAATGACGGCGGAACGATAGCGCGTGCTGCCGCATATACCGGTCACGATCCCCACCGGAACATCCGCTTCCAGCAGAACCGGACCCTGTTCGATATGCAGTTCTACAAAACAGTCGATATCCGCCGCATTCAGCACGGACGCCCTGCCGCACAGTTCGGGCTGAGCGCCACAGGCAAGCATGTGTTCACGCAGGCTGGTCCCGTCATCGCTGCGTGGTGTATCCAGCAACGCGGGGTCAAGCAGGCCAAAGGCCGTCCGGCTGCCCAGATAGGAAATGGGAAACCAGACACTCTCCTCCGCCCGGGTGACAATAAGCGTCGTGTCCCGCTCGGGCCGGTAGCCAGCCCTTGCCCATGCACACAGCACCAGCAGCCCCGCCACGGCACCCGCCGCGCCATCAAAATTACCACCGCACGGAACGGTATCCGCGTGGGAGCCGGTCATGACGGCAGGCAGGCTGCGGTTCTGGCCCGGAATGGTGATGAACAGGTTCGCAGCCCAGTCCCGGCGGACCTCAAGGCCATGTTCCCATGCCACGCTTTCGAACAGGGCGTGGGCGCGGTTCTCCCCTTCCCCATACGACGGGCGCGTCATGCCCCGTCCGTCAAAACCGATTTCGTGCAGTCGTGCGAAGACCCGCTGCCCCAGAGCGGCGTCCAGAACCGGCGCGGGACATTGGGTGGACATGAGGGAACTGGCCATAACGGGGTCCTTACTGCTTGGTGAAAAGCTGGGTCATGTCCGCGAACGCCTTGAACTCCAGCGCATTGCCCGCAGGGTCGCAGAAAAACATGGTGGCCTGTTCACCGGGCAGACCGGCGAAACGGATGGTCGGCTCCATGCCGAATGCGATGTCGTGGGCACGCAGCCGGTCGGCCAGTGCTTTCCAGTCATCCATGTCCAGCACGACACCAAAATGCGGGATGGGCACATTATGCCCGTCCACCGCCCCGCTGCCTTTTCCTGCGGCGGAATGGCAGGCATCGGGGATCAGGTGCGTTACAACCTGATGGCCATACAGGTCGAAATCGATCCACGTATCCGTGCTGCGCCCTTCCGGGCACCCCAGAACGGTTCCGTAAAACGCCCGGGCGGCATCCAGATCATCGACAGGGAAGGCAATATGGAAGGGATTAGCCATGAATACACCACAAAGTTACAAATAACGTATTCATATCATGCGGTTTTTTGGCGCAATAACATGAATATATGACTTCACACGCAAGAAAATGTTTCTGTTTACGCCTTATCGACGCAGAAGATTTTCAGCTCCGTTCCAGAACCAGCTTTTCCCCTTCGCGGCGGAAATGGGTGCCGTAAGGACGACACAGATCCTCGAAACGGGTGAGGATGTGCTGCGCCTCATCCCCCGTCGCCAGGAACGGCAGCCCGCGACGGTGGGCGGAGCGCCCCAGCCCGAGGGAGACGGGATGGATTTCCATGGACGCAAGATTGCCGTTCCCATCGAATTCACACACGGGCAGCAGCGTTTCCCAGAAACGCCGATCGGCAGGAAAGCCCTTCGTATCGTTAAGGGTCCGGGTCTTGTACACCTGATGCGGTGTCACGTCGGTATCCACCTTGTAGAAGGTATAGGAATCTTCAGGCAGCATATCGACCAGTTCATTCTGGCCAATAAAGTTGCCAAGGCTGTAGAAAATCGGCTTTCCCTTGTACAACTCCATCCCCTTGAGCAGATGCTGGCCGTGGCACACCACGATATCAGCCCCCTGATCGATGACTTCACGTGCAAAGGTTTCCAGAAACGCACCCGGCTTTTCCCAGCTTATATTCCCGTCTTCGTCATAACCCACTTCGTGGGTATGCACGCTTACGATCACCACATCGGAAACGACACGCGCCTCGCGCACCCAGCGTCCGATTTCTTCCACATCGCGGGTATTGGGCGTGGTCAGGATGCGCGTCTGCGGCCCTTCGACAAAACGGGTGCCATCCAGTGTCAGCGTGCCTTCGGGCGCGGGATAGCCAAAGCCCAGCTTGATCTGTTCTTCCTTGATCTTTTCCAGACCAAGACCGGTGGAAACGCTGCGCAGCATGGCCAGTTCTTCAGGCCGCACCTGATAGGTGGTGGTGAAATGCAGCGGATTGAGACCGGGGCGCCCCTGCATGCTGCGTGTCTGATCGGCAGCCTCCTGCCCGCGCGCAAAAGTGGAGCAGCACGACAGCATCGAAACCGTACCCCTGGTATGGCTGTAATAGGCGGGGCGACGCGCCTCCTCCAGTGTCAGTCCGACACCGGCATACAGGAGTTCGCGCTTCCTGAGTTCCTCGATTGCAATCCTCAGGCCGGAAATACTGTAATCAAGACAGTGGTTGGTCGCCGCCGCGAACAGGTCGAAACCGGCGGTGCGCAGTTCGTCCAGAATCCACGGATGCGCACTGAAATGCGACCCGCCATGATCCAGCGCCGGATCACCCTGATAATCACTGGGCATGATCTCAAGATTGGTGAACGAGGCATCACATTCACGGATCATGTCGAACAGTGGCGCGCATACCGGGTCCACATCCGTATTCAACCGTCGCAGCACGATGCTGTCACCCGTAAGGCAGACTTTCATTTCTGTTTCTTTCAGCAGGAATTAGACAATTTCGGCAGGCATGTCAGAGCGGACATCGCCCCGCGTAAGGGTCCGGGTGACAGACCACAGGATGGCCGCACCAAGGGCAACCGTAATCCCCATGCACACCATGCCGGCGGACAGGGTTCCCGTAAGGGTGGTCAGCTTGCCCACGGCCATGGGGCTGATAAAACCGCCCCACAGCCCGATGGCATTGATCAGGGCGAAACCGCCGGTCGCGGCACTGCCCTGGAATACATTGGCGGCCAGCGCCCAGAACACGACGTAGGAGGCATAGATGCCCGCCGTCGCACCAGCCAGAATGACAAGCTGGAGCGCAAAGACATTCGGCACGACCGTTGTCAGCACAAAGCACGCACTGGCCAGCAGGGCCGGGGCATAGCAGTGGAAACTGCGTTCCTTCTTCCTGTCAGAACGCGCGCTCCAGTACGCCATGGAGGCGACGGACACGACATACGGAAAGGACGAATACAGCCCCACCGCCATGGGCGAATGCACCCCGGCTTCATGAATGAGGGATGGCAGCCAGAAATTGAGCATGTACATGCCTGCCATCAGGGCGAAGAACCCCAGCGACAGAAGATAGATCGCCGGATCGCGGATCACGGCGGAAAAGGCGACATGCCGCACGTTGCGCCGGACACTCCAGCCTTCGATGATCTGGCGTTCCCCCGCGGAAAGCCATTTTGCATCCATCGGCGTGCGGGGCAGGACAAACACGATGACGATGCCCAGCAGGACGGAAGGCAGCCCTTCCATCACGAACATCCACCGCCAGCCCGCCAGACCGCCGACCTGATCGAAATGCGACAGCAGCCATCCCGATACGGGACCAATCAGGATTCCGGCCAGCGGCAGGGAAAGCTGGTGCCAGAAAATGACGCCCGACATCCGGTTTTCAGGATACCAGCGCGCCAGATAATAAGTGCAGGTGGGCGCAAACCCGGCTTCAAATACCCCCAGCAGGAAGCGCAGGATATAGAAACTCTCGCGGCTATGGATAAAGCCGGTCGCCGCCGAGGTCATGCCCCACAGCACCATGATACGGGCAAATGTCCGCGGTGCGCCGACCTTCGACGCCCACAGGCTTATGGGAATTTCGAACAGCACCAGACCGATAAAGAAAATACCGGCAGCAAATCCGAACTGCGTCGCATCCAGCCCCACATCGTGCGAGATATGGGTCCGGGCAAAGCCCAGATTTGTCCGGTCTATGCTGTCCATCAGGTAGATCACGATAATCCACGACATGATGCGCCAGTTGAGACGATGATACAGTCTTGTCTGGATATCTTTCATTGTCCCACCCCATCGTGCCGCCTGTCCGCACCGGGGCGCGGACAGAGGACCTGTTTCAAATGATGCAGAAGTATTCCGGTCAGAAATTGTAGGCGAAACGCCCGCCGACAAAGCGCGGCTGTCCGGAAATACCCATGTTCACCGTTGTCGCCAGCGTGCGGCTGACAATGTAGTCACGGTTGAGAATGTTCGTGGCATAGGCCGTGACCGACCACGGCCCCCTGACCGGCTTGAACGTCACGCTGCCGTTCATCAGGAAGTAGGACGGCAGCAGATAGGCCCCGGTGCCACGCGGCACGGTATCCTGCGCGCCACGGTAGGAATAATCGCCTTCCATCGTAACGGTATATTTGCCGAATACAGGCCGCGTTTCGTAGGAAACGGTTCCGTTCAGGGTCAGCTTGGGAATACCCATATCCGCGCCGTTATAGCTGTCCGTAAAGGACTTCCACGTGCCGGTGCGCGCGTAATAGGCGCTGACCGCCTGAACATTCAGCACCTGGAAATCATCATAGGTGCCGCGCTGGTAGCCAACATTCTGCGACAGTGTCAGGCCACGGACGGGATGGGCGCTGATCGACAGTTCCGTGCCGAAAATATGCGAACGCGGCACGTTTACATAGGAACCGACCGTGCCCCAGTTGGGAACCAGAATATACGAGAAATACTGCTGGTCATGATAGGAATCCCAGAACGCGGCACCATTGATGCGCAGGCGGTGATTGAAGAATTCGCTCTTGAAGCCCACTTCGTAAGCCATCAGCCATTCGGGCTTGAAGCCTGCGGCCTGCTGTTCGGTCAGCGTCGTATTGGCCGTAAAGCCACCGGGCTTCACGCCACGACGGATATCGGCATACAGCATTACGTTGGGCTGGACCTGATAGTTGATCCCGACCTTGCCCGAAAACTGGTTTGTCAGCGTGCCATGATTGCCAAAGACCTGACTGTAGGTCCGGGCCAGCGTCACGGGATTGTAGCGGTAGACGGCGTCATCCAGGAACTGGCGGTCGTCGGTCTGGTGTTCCAGCCCGAAGGTAAGGCGCAGCTTGTGCGTCAGGCTGTAGGTCAGGTTCACGAACTGCGCGAAATCCTGCTGTGGCTGAACGTGCGCACTGTTCTGGAAATAGTACTTTCCCGAACGGTCGGTATAGTCGAACCAGTTTTCGCCCGATGCGCGCACGCGGTTGTAATACATGCCCGTCACCCACTGCAGACGGTCATCCAGCACCCGGCCTGACAGGCGTATTTCCTGTGAAAACACATTCGTGCTGCCCGTCAGGTAACTGTCACCCGAACGGTACGCTTCCGCATCGCGGTCGATGTATTCGTGGCGCTGCTGCTGCTGGAAGGACGATATGGTGGTCAGTCTGGCCCAGCCCAGATCCCGCTCCATATCCAGGTTGATGCCCCACTGCATGTCGTTATAGGACGGCTTGCTGTTGGGCGAGATCCCCAGAATTTTGGCGTATTGCGGGTTCAGGCTCCACCCCGTGGCATAGATATCGCGATCGCGCGGCAGGATGTTGCTGTTATCGCCAAGAATGAAGCCCGCATCCGCTTCGGATGAATCCTGCGACCAGTTACCCGTCAGCTTGATGTTCGTTTTGTCATCCGGCTGCCAGGCCAGCTTGGCACGCAGCGCACCTTCATTGGCGCGCCCCAGCGATTCCCCATTGACGCGGTTGTAACGGAACGCGCCACCTTCGAGCATCTGCCCCGCGATGCGGAACTGCAGCCGCTTCGTGATGGGCCCCGATACATAGAAGTTGGTCTTGCTGCGTGCGTAGCTGGCGATATCCTCTGACACGCCATAATGCAGGGTTTTGGTCGGATCATTGGTGGTGATCCGGACTTCGCCCCCGGTATCGGCTATGCCATGCTCGAAACCGACCGGGCCGGGGTCCACGCCAACTGACGCCACATCGAACATCTGCCCCGAGCTCATGGCCGTGATGGTGTAGGGCACGCCATCAAAATACGTCATGACGGATGACATGTTGTTCTGGGTATAATCCTGCATGCCGATACCGCGCAGGTAATAATCCGGCACGTTGGAACCACCCTCCGTCTGGATGGTCAGGTTGGGCACCAGATTCTGGATATCCTCGACGGTCGTGACGTGATGCGTCACCAGTTCTTCGGCGGTCAGGTTGGTGGTATTGCCTGCCCGGTGCTGGTCCGCGCTGAAGGGGCGGCGCGTGCGGGTAACACTGATCACTTCGGGGGCCGCGTGGTGGTCATGGGCCTGCGGGGTTGATGCGGCATGATGCGCAACGACTGGCGTCCTGCGCTGTTTTTCATCCGTTACGGTTGCAGCCAGCGCGACACCCGCGGGCAGGCCACCCGTATAGACGGACAACATCAGGAAACTGCGAAAGGCATGCCCCATGACGGATTTGTGTCGCATATGCTGGACCGCAAACATTCTGAACTCCTGCTCCATATCACCGACCGGGGCGACCAGATCGGAACCACTATGTTGCATATTCAGAACATAACTTTTCAGCGACAAATAGCTATTAGTTCTTGGTTCAAAAGATATTAAAACTATGCAATAACATTTTCATATACCCTGCAACCCGCAAAAATCTGCTAAATATCAATAATCAGACCCTTTTTCTTCCCTCCCAAACCATCATAAAAACCTTCTTTTCAGCCCCAATGTCGCATAAGCTCGCATGGCCATCCACCTGATTTACATTATTATAAAGTAACATTCAGGCTGCGCAGGCAGCCCTCCTTTCCCCTTCTGCGGATCATGCCCCATGGAAATGCGTAACCTCGAAGATATCGGCACTCATGTGGATGCGCTCGCCCCCGCCGCCATCGCGCTGGGGGATGCCGTGTGGGATACGCCTGAACTCTGTTACGAGGAACGGCGCTCCTGCGAGCTGCATACCGCGATGCTGCACGAACAGGGATTTACCGTGACACCGCATGTCGCTGGCATTCCCACCGCCGTAATGGGTGAAAGCGGAACAGCAGGCCCCGTTATCGCCTTTCTGGGTGAATATGACGCCCTGCCCGGCCTTGCGGCACAGGCTGGTATCTGTCGCCCTGTCACGACATCTGCCAACGGCCATGGATGCGGGCATAACCTGCTGGGGGCGGCATCGCTTCTTGCCGCCGCAGCCGTTGCGCGGTGGCTGCGCGCCAGCGGGATGCCGGGGCGGGTACGATATTACGGCTGCCCGGCGGAAGAAGGCGGGGCGGGCAAGGGCTTCATGGTCCGGGCAGGGGCCTTCAAGGATGTGGATGCCGCCATTTCGTGGCATCCGACCGCCTTTTGCGGTGTATTACCGCCTTCGTCCCTTGCAAACATGCGCATGGACTTCACCTTCAGTGGTCGTTCCGCGCATGCCGCAGCCAGCCCGCATCTGGGCCGTTCGGCCCTTGATGCGGTTGAACTCATGAATGTTGGCGTGAATTACCTGCGCGAACACATGCTGCCCACGTCGCGTATCCATTATGCCTATGTCGATGCAGGCGGCAGTGCGCCCAATGTTGTCCAGTCCCGGGCCGTGGTGCGCTATTCCGTGCGGACGGAAGCACTGGCGGACCTGTCCCCCCTGACCGAACGGGTAAAGCAGGTAGCCGAGGGCGCCGCCCTGATGACGGGAACAACCGTTACCAGCCATGTGACTGCGGGCGTGGCCAATCTTCTGCCCTGCCCGCCGCTGGAAAAAATCCTGCATGAAAGCTTCATGGAAATCGGACCGCCCCGTTTCAGCGACGCGGACAATATTTTTGCCAGGGAAATTCAGGCAACCCTTTCGTCTGATGAAATTGACGCAGCCTTTCGCCAGATTGGCCGCCGCCGCCGCGATATTGCCCTGACCGATTTCATCCTGCCATCCGATGGGATATTTTCCCTCGGTTCAACAGATGTCGGCGATGTCAGTTGGACAGTCCCGACCGTGCAGGCGCTGGGGGCCACCTGCGCCATCGGCACGCCGCTCCATTCATGGCAGATGACGGCGCAGGGCAAATCGTCCATCGCGCATACGGGAATGATCCATGTCGCCCGGGCGATGGCGCTTACGGCAACACAGCTTTTCCTGTCACCCGAACTGTTGGCGCAGGCACGCGAAGACCATGCCGCCCGCCTTGCTGAACAGCCCTATACGTGCCCTATTCCCCCCGATACGCATCCGCCCGTTCAGGCCAGCTTGCAGGACTGACGCCGCCTGTTCCCATAACTCAGGGCGTGCGCCCGCTACCGGAAGGAAAGATACCGCCCATGGATACGCGTTTTCTGGAAAGCTTTCTTGCCATAGTGGAACGGGGTTCCATAGCGGATGCGGCACGCCATCTGGGACTGACCCCCGCTGCGGTTGCCCAACGCATCAAGGCGCTGGAAGATGAAATCAGGCAGCCGCTTCTGGTCCGCGCGGGACGCAGCGTCACGCCAACGGCGGCGGGGCTGGGCATTATTGAAAAAAACCGCCTGCTTATACGCGGCGTGGAAGACCTGAAGGCCATCGCAACACATAACGAGTTCGCGGGTGAACTGAAAATCGGCGCGATCTCGACCGCGATGACCGGCATCCTGCCTTTCATGCTGCGACAGTTCTTTGTGGATTACCCCAAAATCGACCTGCACGTGACACCGGGACAATCCATAAAGCTGTATCATGATGTGGTTGAAGGTCAGCTTGACGGGGCGCTGATTGTGGAACCGCCCTTTTCCATTCCGAAAACCTGCGGCTGGAAAAGGCTGCTGTCGGAACCGCTGATCGTGCTGGTGCCCGAAAGCTGCACGGAAACGAACCCGTTAAAGATCCTGAAGGAAAACATGTTCCTTCGCTATGACCGGACCCAGTGGGGCGGCAGGGTGGCGGATGCGTTCCTGCGCGAAAACCGGATTTTCCCGACCCAGCAGCTTGAACTGGATTCCCTTGAAGCCATTGCCCTGATGGTAAGCGAGAAGGTTGGCGTATCGCTGGTGCCGGACTGGCTGCCGCCCTGGCCCGAAGGGCTAAAAATCCGGAAGGTGCCCGTGTCCACGCCCCCACTCCTGCGTCATATCGGCATCCTGTGGCAGCACGCATCCCCGCATGCGACGCTCATCCGGCAGATGGAACCCCTGCTGCAATCCCGAAAAACATAAGCAACAGGCCGCCTGCGGGCAGATGTAAATGCCAGCCAATACTTTGCAGCACGCTGGACAGACGCAACCTTCCGATATTTTTCTGATACAGTAATAGAGAATCAATCCATGGATACCCGCTTCCTCGAAAGTTTCCTGATTGTGGTTGAACAGGGATCCATCGCTGGCGCGGCGCGACAGTTGCGCCTGACACCCGCCACCGTGGCGCAACGTATCCGCACGCTGGAAGATGAAATCGGCTGCGCACTGGTCCAGCGTGAAGGACGCTCCGTCCACCCGACCGAAAACGGGCTGGCCATCCTTGAACAGAGCCGCGCTGTGATAACCAGCATTCAGGAACTGCGCACCATCGCCACCAGCGATACCCCGGTGGGCAAACTGAAGCTGGGCGCAATATCCAGTGCGGCGAACGGGTTGCTGCCGCCTTACCTCAAACGGTTTTTCGAATGCTACCCCGGCGTCGAACTGCACATCACGCCGGGTTCATCATCCGTGCTGCACAATGCTGTTCTGGACGGGATTATTGACGCGGCCTTTATTGTTGAGCCGCCGTTCGATATTTCAGCAACCTGTGTATGGCAGACGCTGCGTTCCGAACCGCTGGTTGTCATCACTTCGGAAAGTGTCACCGATACGGACCCGCATGCGATCCTACGGCATAATCCGTTCATCCGTTATGACCGTAACCAGTGGGGCGGGCGGTTGGCTGACGAATATCTACGCCGTAACGGGATATGGCCCCATGAACGTCTGGAACTGGACTCCCTTGATGCCATCGCCATCATCGTCAATCAGGGCACTGGCGTATCCCTTGTACCGGACTGGGCGCTGCCCTGGCCTGATGGGGTGCATCTGAAAAAAATCGCGCTTCCTGCGCCTGCTCCGTGCCGGAACCTCGGTTTCCTGTCCCAGCGCAACGCCCCGCGACGCCGCCTGATCAACCGGTTGCTGGAAATCCTGCAGGCCCCCCTTCCTGTCGCGCAGAACATCGTGGCGCACAACGCGTAGGCCGGGGCGCAGAGTGTGGCATCCCGAACGTGTCACCTTTTCGCGCAACCATGAACATACCCTCTGGCGCCATTGCTACAGTGCGCCCGAACGATATGTCCCGATCCGGGTCGACCAGCGCATCAATTCGGGCGTGGCCAGCACAGATTGTCAATCTGCTGGCGGAAATCTGTTTCCAGACCGACTTTCCAGACCTGTGCCACAAAATCCGAAGGCGGATGTTCGCTCAGCCTTACCAGACCGATTGACCCCGGTGAAAAACCGGCAAGCCGCCGCATCTGCAGCAGTCCGGTTGGGGGCACGCGCAGGGGAAAGGAAGAAAGCGGCAGTATGGTTGCCAGTGCGCCAGACATTATCCGGGCATGGATCAGTTCAAGTGACGCGGTTTCCAGCCGAATGATGGGGACCACCCCCGCTGTCTGGAATCCAATATCCACCAGTTGCCGGCAACGCATGCCCTTGCTCAGTAGCGCAAGCGGAAATGTGGCAGCTTCTTCCCAACTGATTTCATCCTGACAAGGAAAAACGTAAGCCGACGTTCCTGCAAGAACCTGCTGTTCCGTATAAAGCGCCCTTACCATGAAGGCCTGCGCCTGCGGACACTGATCATAATACATGATCCCGATATCCAGTTGTTTACTGGCCAGTTTCCCGATTATTTCCGCATTGGGCAGAACAGAGACATCACAGGAAAAATCCCCGATCTTTTCCTTTATCGCGTCCATCAGGACCGGGACGATATGCACCGCAGTCGGGATTACGCCAATCTTGATGGCTCCGGCAATATCCTCTTTCGACAGGGAAATTTCATTACGCATCTCCGCAACGTTACGCAGGATGTCATTTGCCCATTTCATGACACGCGCGCCTTCCGCCGTCAGACCGAAGACCTTCTTCCTGCGATCAACAATAGTGACCCCGAGTTCATGTTCCAGTTGCCGGATTGCACGCGAAAGCGCGGGCTGCGAGACGTTGCACACATCCGCGGCCTTTGAAAAGCTGCGAAGCCTGTCGATCTCACGAAGGTAATAAAGCTGCTTTAAAAACACATTCCCCCCAGACAATAACCGTACTTTATCAAACCCGTTTTACAGATCCCGTCGCGCATGCCCGATGTGACGTCTTTCTTCCCTTAAACAATGACACGGGGTGTGCATTTTCTGAAATCCGGCACGAAACACTGGCATTTTCCATACGCAAGGCGTTTTCCCTCCGGACGCAAGCCATCCATTTCCGGGTGAGGCAGATCAGGGATTTACCCTGCCTCCATTGTGTTCAGTTTCTGCCTTCGCTTCCGTTGGCCTGTAGAATGAAACCGGCCAGATTCTTCAAGGCACCCTGCCGTGGATGCCGCCCCGCATGACCCATGCGTGCAAAGGACATGCGTTTGATCAGGTATGTCATAGCCAGCCAAACAGCCTCCGGCATGCGCTCGTTCCTGCATGGGAAATGGGCGGGTTGAGGCAGTCGGATAGCAGGCCATCCAGAACTGTCAGTCATACGATTATGCATTAAAGTTATAACGATGATCTTTTTGTGATTGATCTGGTTATTTTACCTTGCGCCGCGTCTTGTCACAATCTGCCATAAGCCTATGCTGGCAATCCATTATCGTCATGTGTGCGTCACCGCAGGGAGTTTCAGTCCGTTGGCCATACCTCAACCCGTTGATACGAAGCTGACCCAGGCGGCGGTATTCCTCGTCATGACCCTGAACGGGGACACATCGACCAATATCCAGATACGAAACCTGCTGGGGGATCTCTCCTCCCTCGTGCGGGGTGTGGGGTTCAGGATTCCCGATGGCCGGTTAAGCTGCGTTACGGGCATTGGATCGGATGCGTGGGACCGGCTGTTCGGTCTGCCGCGCCCGAAAGACCTGCATCCGTTCATGGAAATAAACGGCGTGCATCATGCCCCCGCCACACCGGGCGACCTGCTGTTCCATATCCGCGCCACACGGATGGATCTGTGCTTTGAACTGGCCACCGCAATCGTATCCCGGCTGGAAGGTGCCGCGACGGTGGCGGATGAGGTGCATGGCTTCAAGTATTTCGACGAACGCGATCTGCTCGGTTTCGTCGATGGGACCGAAAATCCGTCCGGGCAGGCTGCACTTGATTCAACAATAATCGCGGATGAAGATCCCACCTTTGCGGGCGGCAGTTATGTCATCGTGCAGAAATACCTGCATGACCTGAAAAAATGGGATGCCATCCCGACCGAGGTGCAGGAACACATCATCGGCCGCAGGAAAGTATCGGACATAGAACTGGCGGATGAAGCCAAGCCCAGCTATGCCCATAACGTATTGACCAATATTGAGGAAAACGGGCAGCAGCTACAGATCCTGCGCGACAACATGCCGTTTGGCGAGATTGGCAAGGGGGAATTCGGCACATACTTCATCGGGTATGCGTGCTCCCCCGCGCGAACGGAACAGATGCTGCAGAACATGTTCGTTGGAAAACCGCCGGGCAATTACGACAGGATTCTGGATGTCAGCACGGCGGTTACCGGAACGCTGTTTTTCATTCCCGCAAGCGACTTTCTCGATAGCGCGCCGGACAGGAATACGGACGAACCGGACGCTTCGCCCGAACCCACCACCCCGCCAGACACATCCCTGCCCCATGGCGGTTCCCTTGGAATCGGATCATTGAAAGAGGAAATCTGACATGAATAATCTGCACAGACATCTCGCCCCCATTTCCAGCGCGGCATGGTCCGAGATAGAGGAAGAAGCCACGCGCACCATCCGCCGCCATCTGGCCGGACGTCGTGTTGTTGACACATCGGAGCCGAAGGGCACGACCCTTGCCGGTATCGGCACGGGGCGCGGCAAACAGATTGCGGCGCTGGATGAGGGCGTGCGGGCATTGCAGCGCGAGGTCCTGCCGCTGGTGGAACTGCGTGTCCCCTTTACCCTGTCACGTGACGAAATCGACGCGGTGGAACGCGGCTCCCTCGATTCCGACTGGCAGCCGGTCAAGGATGCGGCGCAGAAAATCGCCTTTGCCGAAGACAGGGCCATTTTCAACGGATACGCTGCGGCCGGCATTTCGGGCATCCGTCAGGCGACATCAAACGCGCGCCTGAAACTTCCTGCATCGGCAAAGGATTACCCGCACATCATTGCCGATGCGCTGAATGCCCTGCGCCTTGCCGGTGTCAATGGCCCCTATTCCATTGTCCTGGGCGCGCAGGCCTATCAGGCTGTCAGCGGCGGGGATGACGACGGTTATCCCGTTCGCAAGCACATCGAAAGCCTGATCGACGGCAAACTGATCTGGGCGCCCGCCATTGAAGGGGCTTTCGTGGTCTCCATGCGTGGTGGCGATCTTGCCCTTGATATCGGGCAGGATTTTTCAATCGGTTATCTGGGGCATACTGCTGAAACGGTAGAACTTTATCTGCAGGAGAGCTTTACGTTCCGTATGCTGACAAGCGAAGCTGCTGTCGCCGTGGAATAGGAAGGGCAACCGCCTTCTGATCTGTACCACCTGTTGATTCCGGCCTGTCGGACAGCTTTTTTGCTTACGACAGGCCCCCTGTAGATTTGCGAGGATACAAATGGAAAACCCGCTGGAAACCTCCGCCAAAACAGAAGCCCGCATTGCCGCAAAGGCCAGGGAAATGTGGGCTGCCGACGGAAAGCCCGCCTGTGGGCCAGATGCGTACAAGGAATCAGCATCAGAACTGATCGGGATGGAACTCAATCCTGATGCCGGACAGATACCGGTCGACTCCCCTGTCCCGCTGGACCCGAACGGTCAGCCGGTCGAACAGGCATGGCTGGAAGAAAACCTCGGCAATTCCGGTGGCAGCATGAACGAACTCGATGACAAGCAGGAAGTACCGTTTGCCACCCGGCAGGAAGAAGAAAAGGCCCTTAAAGATCAGGAATAACAGATACCCCGTTACTACCTGCGGACACGCCGGAGTGTCACTTAAGCCCGTACGCCAAAGGTGCCAAAGGACTGCCCCCCTGTAATCAAAGGGGATGAAAAAGTTCCGGCGACAAGGGGATGGGGAGACGAAGAGGGAAGGGTTCCCGTAGGAGTGGCCTTGTGACTGTAGTCCCCCCGGCATTCGCCGGTCTTTTTTACAATGGCTGGGCCATGATCTGCCCTACCCAATGTGCTGCTTCCATTTGGCCCGACATGAATTGGGCCATCTGTTCAAAGATCATATCTGAAAAACCGCCAATATTCAATATATCCTTCCGTTCGCTCGCCTGTGTGGTGCCATAGGGCTGGATGTCGATGCAGACCAGACGCGCCGCAGGATTGCGGGCTTTCAGTCTTGTCCACTCCCGCATCATGCCCGTGGGTGTTTCATCAGGATATGCGCCTCCCCATGACTCATTGTCCGAGACGAATACAACAAGGTCCACCGTCTCGTACCGGGCATTGAGCCATGCCAGCGGGGCCGCGCAATCCGTGCCCCCTCCGCCCAGTTTGGCAAGACGGCGGGCGTTGGTCAGGATCGTATCACGGGGCTCCAGGGCGATATCGAACACCCGCTCATCAAAGGGCAGGATACGGGCGGAAGGGTTGCCGCGCTTGATCGCCGCCGCTACGAGAGCCGCGACATCAATGCACTGCACCGCCGTAGTGGCACCACGCCTGTAACCCGTAACGGGCGCGCGCATGGAAACTGATACATCAGGGCATATCACCACACACCCGCCCAGATGGGGTACATTGCCTACCGCGCGTTCCATCGTGTCATGCAGGGCCTCCCTCAGGGCCGCAGGCACCTCCGGCCCCAGTGCCTGAAGGGTAGCGAGCAACTGATAGGGCATGGCTTTCGCCATCCTGATCCGTTCGGGATCGCGCAACACCGCCGCCACATGGTCCACGACCATCGGATCGTCAAAGGCACCGTTACGGGTCAGCATGTTCAGCCCCTGCCGCAGGGTCTGCCATGAAGCCGTAAGGGCAACCGTGCCCCACTGCCGGGACGAGAGCGTCAGACTGTCCAGCAACTGGAACGGCACGGCGGGCACCCGATCTGATATGCCGGAACGGAAGGCCAGCAGATCCTGCACCACGGAAGGCAGGGCTGATGGATCGGCAGGTTTGCCAATCAGCCATGCGTAGAAGGCCTCACGTTGCGGGTTACCCGGACGTGGATGGACCATACGGATGATATCGGCCAATGACGGAGCGTTCCCTACCGAGGCCGCCAGAAGCTGCTCGTCAGTGGCACCATTCAGCCAGTCCCGCATCATGGCCTTGGGACGGGACCCCAGGGATTTACGCCCGGTCTGACCGGAACGCATGATCTGCACAAAGGTACGCAGCATCCGGCCGGATCGCACCACCTTCGGGAACGCACGGGCAAACAGCACCGGGTCGCGTCTGGACAGAACAGCCAGCAGCAGGGCCGGCGTATCCTTCATATGTCCCCTTTCCTGAACGTGGATGGCGGCGCGGGCAAGGAAATCCGGGCTTACTGTTTCGGCAAGTTCAACCAGAATGCGCATCTGTTCCTGTGCGTCCTGATAAAAGCCCCCACCAAAGGTCCCTGTCATGGCAAGCTGGGCGAGCCTGTGCGCCGGAACGAGATCATAGGCGGGCGCACCTGCCGCATTACGCGCATTGGTCCGCGGCATGAACATGTCCCGCAGCGATGCAAACACGGACCGGTTTGCCATGACTCTGTTCCTTTCTTCGTTACCCCCCTTTTCTGCCGGATGCGAACGTGAAAAAAAAAGAAAAACGACATTTCATTATAAGTCGTTGTTATAAAACATCATTATGCGCGTTTCGTCACGGCTTCATCGATCAGTATTATATGGATTTATATCCTTTTATCATATTATATAAACCCATGCGTAATGTTGTCATTGGCTTCCTCGGCACCATCCTTGACCAGGGGCGTCGCCGCTCGTGGCGACCGTCGGTGCAGATCTGTGCCCACCCCGATTTTCCTGTTGATCGGCTGGAACTGCTCCATGACCACCTTAATCTGCGATTGGCCGAAAAGGTGGCGCGCGATATCACGGCACTATCACCCCGGACCGAGGTTCGGCTGGTGGACATGGAACTGAAAAATCCATGGGATTTTCAGGAAGTTTACGGAAAGCTGTATGATTTTGCGGAATCCTACGGCTTTGACGAGGATCGGGAGCACTATTACGTCCACCTGACAACTGGCACGCATGTCGCCCAGATCTGCTGGTTTTTGCTGACGGAAAGCCGTCACATCCCCGCCCGCCTGCTGCAGAGTGGCCCACCAGAGGGAAAGGCTGCACCCGACGGCACGATTGACATCATTGATCTTGATCTCGCCCGCTACAATGCACTGCAACGCCGCTTCGAGACGGCGGCGCGTGAGCATTCCTACATGCTGCGTGGCGGTATCCCGACCAGAAATGCCGCCTTCCATAACGTAATAGAACGGCTGGAGCAGGTCGTGACCCGTTCGGATGAACCGATCCTGCTGGTGGGGGAAGCTGGCGTTGGCAAAACCACGCTGGCGCAGCGCATCCATGAACTGAAACTGCAGCGCCGCCGGGTAAAGGGGCGTCTGGTCCATGTAAACTGCGCTGGACTGCAGGGGCAGCATGCCATGGCCGCCCTGTTTGGCCAGCGGCGCAATGTCGTGGGGCTTGCGGGCACCGAGCGGGCAGGCTTCCTGAGCGAGGCAGAGGGTGGAGTGCTGTTCCTTGATGACATTGATCTGCTACCCCACGCCGAGCAGGCACTTCTGCTCGATGCGCTGGAACGCGGCAGTTACTATCCGGTGGGGTCTGATACCGCGCAGAGTTGCCGTTTTCATCTGATCGCCACAACCAGCCGGGACCTGTCCGTACTGTCGCAGCAGGGTATCTTGCGCCCTGATCTGCTGGCGCGACTGGCGTTATGGGTATTCCATCTTCCACCGCTACGTGAACGGCGGGAGGATATGGAAGTCGAACTGGCATATGAACTGGAAAAAGCAGAGCGAAGTCTGGGGTGCAAAATCGGCTTCAATGTGGATGCCAGGGCACGCTATCTGCGCTTTGCCCGTGACCCGGCCATGCCATGGTCGGGCAATTACCGGGATCTGTCGGCTTCAGCCCGCAGGCTCTGCACCCTTGCGGAACGCGGGCGCATAACCCTGCCTATGGTCGAGGCGGAAATCCTGGCGCTGACGCATCAGTGGGCTGCGATGCGGCGGGATGGTGACATGGCATTACTGGCTGAAGTAATGCCCGACCCGACCAATGTGGACGAGTTCGACCGGGCGCAACTGGCTGCTGTGGTGCGGGCGTGCCGGGAGTCATCATCGCTATCCGCGGCAGGGCGGCGACTGTTTGCCCTCTCGCGGAAGGAAAAGACCAGCCAGAACGACGCTGACCGCTTGCGCAAATATCTTGGCCGTTTTGGCCTGAACTGGGAGATGGTATCGAGCGGCACCTGAGATGCCAGCACCGTACACCCCGTCACTGTTCCGGTTGGGGGGCCGGTGCAGCACTCCGCGAGCCAGACGAAAATACCGTATGCCCTTCCATCTGGCTCTTAAACATCCAAAACACATTCATTCACAGACACATCTTCCACGAGTGCCTGTGAATTACGCTGCGTCCTTCAATCCAACAGATTGACAGACCTTCCGCCTGTCATCCCTCCCCCCATAATCAAATCAGAACTCTAGCGAGAGCGTGAAGTGATAGACGCGCGGCAGTCCCGCATACAGGGTCGAGGCCGCGCCGGACGTGCCGCTGGGCGCACCGGTATAGACAGATGCCCAGTAGCGTTCGTTCGTGGCGTTGCTTACGCCAAAGCGTGCAACCCACGGGAACCTGGCAACATGGAAGGCGTAGCGCGTACCCAGATCCAGCGTGGTGTAAGAACCGGTATGCAACGTGTTGGTGATGTTCGCCGCACGATTGCCCATGTAATGAACACTGGCATTGAACGCCCAGCCCGAGGCGAAGGCGCCCATTGATGCCGGAAGGCGATAATCCAGAAGCACGTTGGCCTGCAACGGCGCCGCCCCCACAATTTCCTTGTTGTTGTAGGCGGCAGTCCTGCTGTTGACCAGTTCCGCATCCAGCCAGGTCATGCCGGCCAGAACGGACAGGTTGGGCAGCACCTCGCCCGAAATCTGGGCTTCCACACCATAGTTGCGCTGCGTTCCGCCATATTCATAGGTCTGGCAGGTCGTGCCGCCTGAACAGGTGCCATTCGCCGCCGGAATATACATTGCGTAAGGCGAGGTCATGCGGAACCCGGCCACGTTGAACTGCATTTTCTGATACCGCAGTTTATAGCCAACTTCGTATTCTTCCGAATGGGCAACAGGCAGCGCAATGTTGGTGTTGGTATAGTATTTGCTGTTTGGTGTGACCGGGCCTGCTTCAGCCGACCGCCCATATGTGAAATACAGGGTCTGGTTCTGGGTAGGCTTGTACATGATGCTGGCGGTCGGGCTGAACGTCGCGTTGGCCTGGAAGGTTCTCTTGAGCGGGCTCGTGGCATTGAGCGCGCCCTTCTGGTCGATCCAGCTCCATGCCAGCGTACCCATGACCGACCAGTGCTTGTTGATCCGCATCGTGTCACCCACGATAAAGGACTGGCTGGTAATACTGCTCGATTTATAACGGCCACTGTAATAAGGCTGCGTACCGTTGGTGGGCGCTGCCCCATACATATTGTATGTTCCAAGGCTCTGCGCCGGTGTCAGCGCAGTTGTGGGATTATAATTGCCCATCATGTAGCCGTTGGTGCCGATAACAAGATCATGCGTGAGGGGGCCGGTATGAACCCGACCGTTGAAATACGCCATGTTACTGCCAACGCGGAAATCATCCGCCGTGGTGGTAGCGGTAGCTTTTGAGCTGTAGAAACCTTCATACCCCTGGGTTGCGCTCAACGTATCGCTGATCCCGAAGGACTGGCGCATGGCGTCCTGATACAGTCCGCCCAGCGTAAAGCTCCAGTCCTTGTTGATCTGGTGCTTGATCTTGGCCAGGAAGGTATTGGTTTCCATATTGTACCCGCTCCAGTCAGGCGCCATGCGCCGACCCAGATCCGGGGCTTCGGGCAACTGCCCGCCAATGCCGGTGGGATTGGCAGCCGTGCCAGCGGAAATACCAAAGCCGGGGGCCATGCCACGTTCGTCATATGTATAATGGCTGGCATCAAGTTCGATAACCGTCTTGGAATCGATATGGATATCGAAATCGGCGCTGACCATCTCACGCCGTATCCAGCTTCCGGGCGCGTAAGCTGAACCATTGGCGTGCAGCATGTTCAGGCGGTAGCCAAACCAGCCATTGCGACCGATCCGGCCCGAAATATCGCCATTGACCGTAGGCGTGCCGATGGAATCCACGCCAACCGAAAGCCGTTCGGTACGCCGGTTGGTCGGGCGCTTGAGTGTGTATTCAAAGACACCCGCCGGATTTTCGGGTCCATACATCGCCCCGGCCAGACCATTGAGAACCTGAAGGTTATCAACCCATTCCGCCGGATAAGGCGTGGTGGAAACCACGTTCAGCCCATCAAGGCGGGAATTGGAGATGACATCGGCCTCAAACCCACGGGACTGCGGGCGTGACGTATTGGGGTCACCGCGGATTTCCAGCTGTACTGACGGCAGGTACTGCGCCATATCATTGATGTTACGCAGTTGCTGGTTCACCACCACGTCATGCGTGACGCCCATGACGGAATACGGCGTATCCAGCGTATCGCGGTTGCCCAGCGGCCCCAGATACACGGTCTTGTTCATATATTTGGCACCAGTACCGTCTGCCGCGTGGTGGCCATAGACGGTTACCGTTTCACCATTGGAACCATCCAGTATCCCGGCGATGGGAGCGGCTGTAGACGGTGTTCCGGCAGGCGGTGTTTTAGTAGCCTGCGCCCCGGTGGCCGATGTACCACCGGATGTCGTCTTTACGGCAACGGGCTTGCCTGTCTTGTCCAACTGCGCGGAAACGGACGGTGCGGCCAGCGCCGTAGTGGTCAGCAGAAAGGCACCAGATGTGCCAGTGAGGAAAAAGGTATGGAAACGACGCTGCATAGATCTGGTGCATCCGAGATATGAACAAAGAACATAAGACGCGCTCTTTTTTCATCCCGGAGACAGGCTTGTCTATATATATCCATACCTAGACATATGTATGAGTGGATATAGTCACAATGTGTTGCCAGAATAATACAGTTGGTATGAGTGGCTGCTGATCAATGCGGAAAACGTCGGGATAAGGACCTATTGATTTTGTTGAATTGATCTGTGTTCCGTGATCCACAGGCATCCGGGGAGGATGGGCCTGCGAGTGATATGTTCTTGCTATCCGTGAGCCTGATGGAGGGGATTACGCCGTATTTTCCTCTGGCGCATGGCGTGCTGCGGGTGAATGACCGGCGGGTTCTGAGCGAGATCTTATATGATCCGTAACGACCTTCAGTGGAAAGATGCCCCGAAAGAATATGGCCCTCGCAAGACTTTATATAACCGTTTTATCCGGTGGAGCCGTCTGGGTATCTTTTGACCGGGTCTTCGTCACGCTGACAGAACAGGCTGGTCGTTCGGCGCGTCTGATGATTGATGCGACACACCTCAAAGCGCACAGGCCTGCGGCGTCCCTGCTTGAAAAGGGGCTTTTCCCGGCCATATCGGACGCACAAAAGGCGGACTGAACTCAAAGCTTCATGCCGTGTGTGATGGTCAGACCGCCCTGCGTGACGTCGCGCACAGGCAATATCAATGGTCCCGGCTGCGTCGCAATGGCGATCCCGATGAGGCACAAGCCCGGAAAGCAGCGCATAACAGACTGTCAGAAAAGGGGTTTTCACGCGATCTTGAGCGGGAATCCCTTTGTCATGCGTCAGTGTCTATATATATCCGTATATAGACAAACACAGCCGATAGCCCACCATCCCGATACACCATCACATGCCTGCGGGCCGATCATGCCCTGAACGTCGGGGTGGCTGATAGCTGGCTGACACAATAAATGGGAGGCCACTGTTCACCATGCTGTACCAGTCCATAAATCCGTACACGGAAGAAACACTCAAGACATTCGACCTGCATTCGGATGCCCAACTTGCCAGTATTGTCGCCAAGGCAGACAATACCTACAAAAACAACTGGCGTCGCAAAACCTATGCCCAGCGTGCCGCGATCCTGCATAAAGCCGCTGAAATCATGCGCCATAACCGCGATGCCTTCGCAACCCCCATTACCGTGGAAATGGGCAAGCTGTTCCGCGAGGCACAGGCCGAAGTGGATCTGAGCGCCGATATCCTTGATTATTATGCCGACAATGCTGAGAAATTCCTCGCTCCCGTTGACCTGAAAGTGGATGATGGCAAGGCCACGGTCCTCAGTCAGCCCATTGGCATCGTATTCTGTATCGAACCGTGGAATTTCCCGTATTACCAGCTTGCCCGCGTTGCCGGGCCGAACCTCATGGCGGGCAATGTACTGATCGTTAAGCATGCTCCCGGCGTGCCGCAATGTGCGGTCATGTTTGAGGAACTGTTTGCCGATGCAGGTGCGCCCGAGGGGACATATTCAAACGTATTCATTACTAATGAACAGTCGGCAACCGTCGTGGCCGACCCGCGCGTGCGCGGTGTGGCGCTGACCGGCAGTGAACGCGCAGGCAAGGCCGTGGCGGCGGAAGCGGGAAGCGCGCTGAAGAAGAACACCATGGAACTTGGCGGCAGCGACGCCTTTATCGTGCTGGATGACGCCGATCTGGATGTCGCGGTCAAATGGGCGGTCTGGGGCCGGATGAACAATACCGGGCAGTGCTGTGTCGCAGCGAAACGGTTTATCGTGCATGAAAAAATTGCCGATGCCTTTACCGCGCGGTTCAAGGCAGCATTGGAAAACCTGGTACCAGGCGACCCGATGGATGAAAAAACCACCCTCGGGCCGCTATGTAGTGAAAGCGCACTGAAACTGGTGCTGGGCCAGATCGAAGCCGCCGTGGCGCACGGTGCGCATGTGGTGACCGGCGGCAGGCGCATTGACCGACCCGGCTATTTCCTGCAGGCGACCATCCTTGATAATATCAACAGGGACAATCCGGCCTTCCATCAGGAGTTCTTCGCACCCGTAGCCATGATTTTCCGGGTGCCGGATGAACAGTCGGCCATCGACCTGGCCAATGATTCTCCATACGGTCTTGGCGGGTCCGTCATCACGACCGATATCGAACGCGGCAGGCGTGTGGCCGCGCAGATTGAAACGGGCATGGTCTTCATCAACCGCTCGACCTGGACTGCGCCCGGCCTGCCATTTGGTGGCGTGAAGAACTCGGGCTATGGCCGCGAACTGTCTTCGCTGGGCATAGAAGAATTCATCAACAAGAAACTGGTGCATATTCCGGCATAGACCGGCCGTCAGGCGATCAGCATGCCGTAATATGCCGTATGTCTCCCCCTGCGTATGCAATCGCAGGGGGAAACATCGGAAATCTGGCAAGATGCCTTGCCCATCCGATTACAGCGCGGACAGGATGTTCATTCCTTGGCAGGCCATGCCAGAAGGCAGAAGACCTGCATACACACCGCCCCCAGCGGCAGCCACACAAAGCCCGCCGTAATCCACGCTGACAGTTCCGGTGGCTGCGTTACTCCATTCTCAACGTAATGGCCCTGCGACAGGAACTGCGCCAGAACGAAGCCGGTCAGGCCCATCGCCAGTTTCGTAACCCATGTATTGATCGAATATGCCAGCCCCGCTGATCCGGTCGACGTACGTGGATCACCATCATCCACAGCCTGTGCCAGCAGGGTGTAATACAGCGGGGACATCACGCCCTGAGCCAGTGCCAGAAGTGCTACGGACAGGAAAAAACCTGTCATGGACGCACCCGCCACAGCCATTGCCAGATAGGCTGCTCCCTGTGCGGTCAGGCATATGATCCCGCTGCGGACGGTCCCCAGACGTCTGGCAAGCGGAAGGCACGCAGGCACGGCCGCAAACAGCAGGACGGTGATGAAGGTAATGATATTGGCGCCCAGTTGCTCCGTGCCACCAAGAACGACCCTGGAATAATACAGGGCAAATCCGAACAGGGCCGCCTGTCCCACGAAATAGAAGAATGCGAGCAGGTTGCTCAGCACCCACTGCCGGTTTCCACATAGATGGCGCAGCGTTACCGTCAGGCCCTGTCGCACGGGCGCAGGCGGGTGCCGCACGGTGCAGCCGCGCGCCACGCACAGCCATAAAACACTGCACAGAACCGACAGCGCCAGCGCATAGACGGCCATACCATACCGGTGCTGCGCCGCACTTTCGCCACCACCCAGCCAAGTAATGGCGGGAATGGTCAGCAGCGCCACAAGCAGCGATCCGGCCTGACAGCCCATCATGCGGAATGCATTCAGGCCAACCCGCTGCGTGGCGGAGCGGCTGATCATGACGGCCAGTGCACCATAGGGCGTGTTGATGCATGAATAGATCGCACCAAATACAATATAGGTCACTCCCGCCCACAGGACCTTTCCCCCAGGCGAAAGCGGCAGGGCCAGAAAACACACGAAGCCCGTTATGCCAAAAGGAATGGCAAGGACCCGGATCAGGCGCGGCACGATCAGGCCGCCCAGACGGTCAACAACATAGCCGATAACGGGATCGCAGAAGGCATCAACAACACGCGCCACCAGCAGTATCCACGATACGGCAATCAGCGGCAGCCCGTATATATCTGTGTAATAATACATCAGATAGGATGACGTCATGCCCCACATCATGTTGGAGGCAGCATCACCACACCCATAGGCCATCTTTTCTTTCACGGAAAGCGCCTGTCTGTTCTCCATTATCCTGCTTTCCCTGAAAATTTAGGACAGGCCGTACGCTATCATATGACCATGAAACGACAAGCCGGGCCGGACGCCATCAATCCATTGTCAATTACCATATCCGCTTTAAGGAATAATGCCGAGGTATCTTTATCGTCTCCGATGAAGGCCCCTCTCGGGTGTGGGGAATTCAAAACCGTTCGCGTATTTCCGGTAAGCAAATAACCCTCAGCGCCCTCCCCTGTTACATTGGGCAAAGGATAGAGCACGGTGTCATACAGACTATACTATTCTCCAGGCACGGCGAGCATGGCGGTGCATTGGATGCTCATAGAGATCGGTGCACCGTTCGAAACGGTTCTGGTCGATCTTGCATCGGGCGGGCAGCAGACCGCCGCATATCGTCGTCTAAACCCGGCGGGTCGGGTGCCAACCCTTGTCGTGGATGGTAGTGCGCATGGTGAGTCGGCCGCGCTGCTGATGCTTCTGGCCGAACGCCATCCCGAGGCGGCATTGATGCCGGCTCCCGGTTCTGCGGACAGGGCAACCTGGCTTGAAATCATGATCCAGCTTGCCAACACACTGCTTCCTGCCATGCGCGACTGGTTTTATGCCGATACGGATGGGGAGCCGATCGGGGCGGATGCTGTCCGTTCTCTTGCGCGTCGAAGGATCGAAACCGCGTGGGATCATCTCGACAGGCGACTATCATCCAGCCAGTCCCATCTGGTCAGCGACCGGCTCAGTACAGCAGATTTTCTGGCCATCATGCTAATGCGATGGGCACGCAACATGCCTCGTCCGGCCACAACATGGCCCAACCTCAGTGCCTATATCGAGCGCGTAACGCAAAGACCTTCCTTTATCGAGGTCAATCGACGCGAGGGGCTTGCCAACTGGCCCATGTCCCTGGACCTGCCTGAGCAGGATGGGAGATAATGTTTCCTCACAAAAGGAAAAAACAGATGGCTTTTGTCATTCGCACTGCATGTGCTGAAGATGCCTCTTTCCTTCCAGGCATTGAAAGATCAGCCGCGCAACTTTTCCGGCAGGTACCACCATTAAGCTGGATCGCTGATGATGCTGTCCTGCCAGAAGAAACACATCTTGCGTGCATAAGGGCTGGAACATGCTGGGTTGCCACAGACGAAAAGGATCATCCGACAGGCTTCCTTAGCGCCCGCATTTGCAAAAAGGACCTTCATATTCTTGAGATGTCGGTTTTCAGGAAGGAACAGGGTCGTGGAATTGGAAAAGCCCTGCTCCACACTGCCTGCACCTGGGCAAAAGGGCACCAGATGGAGAGCGTGACTCTTACGACTTTTCGAGAACTTCCCTGGAATGCGCCTTTTTATGCCCGAATGGGCTTTGAAAGCCTGCCAGATAGCTCATTGAATGCCAGGTTAGCCTTCCTGTTACGGGAGGAAATGGAAAATGGCTTTCCGGCAGGCACCCGATGCGTCATGCGTCTGGATCTCGAAAGCTTCCATCCATTCTGATCTGTACAAGGATGCAAAGCAAAGCCTGACAATAACATTATACGGGCACGCTGGTTGGTCGAGATACAAGGGCGACTGCTGCCTGTGTGCTTCTGATGCACTTTAGGAAAATTTCTCTCGCCAGCATCATGACGAGATTTCTTCGGCCATATGGAGGCATAGGTCAGATCGCAATGGAAGCTTCCGCCCTCCCCACATCGGCGGTTCCCATCAACAATCCACATCAGGGTGTTATGTGGCCTGTGTCGTTTTGCCGTTTTCCGTATCCTGCTTATCTGAAGCAGATGTATTCAGGCTGTCCTGACTGATGGAGCTTGTGCCGCTGGCAGATGATGCAGAGCTGGATGGCGACGCAAAAAGTTCATCAACAATTTCCCTGTCGAGTTCCGCGTTCATGCCATCCATGTTGTCAAAATGGCCGACAATGCTCGTCGTGTTCCCTTGCGGGGTAAAGTTGTAGGGCTGGGAACGGTCCACTGTCGCGACGGAAGTGTTCAATGTTGGCAGTGAACTGCTCGGCAGGACATTTTCTTCACCGGAAAAACTGGATGAGAGCGTGAAACCGGTCTGTGTTCCTGAAGCCGTCTGGACCGTATTTTCCTGTATGTTGATGGAGAGGGAGGACGATCCCCACATTTCCTCCTCATTCGCCTGTTCTTCCCGCTGCTGCAGGTAGAGAAGGGATCTTTCCAGCGGGATCGAAACCGGCTGCTGGTCATCATATGTCAGGTTTCGTTTGCTTATGTCCTGCAGGCCGGCATTGATTGTCTGCATGAAGGATGTATTTGCGGTTTCCTGATCAAAAGCCGTTTCAATACCGTTTTCGGCGGAGCCACCATGGGCGTCGATTTCAAAGCGCATTTCGTCGCTGGTCACGTATGCGGCCCATTTCTGCGCATCGGATGTCGAAGAACTGGTTATGACCTGCGCAAGGGTATCGTAAATCTTCTGTATCGTACCGGTACCGGCGGAGCCGCCTATCTGCGTGCCTTGCGTGTTCAGATAATCTGCCGCCTCGCTGGACAGGGAAACCTGGTCAGGGTCCGAACCATCGACCACACCTGAACTTTCGGATGTGTCGCTCACAACTGCGCTGCCATGCTGGAGTGGACCCTGACCATCATCGGCATCAGATGGAACTGCCCCCTGAAACCACAAAGCTGACCATGAAAGACTGGTTGTCGTTACGGTTGTCATAATTCACTCTGGTTTCCACGCTGGCAGAAAGGCAGACCTGCTAAAATAAACAAAGAACATTGAAACGGTAAGGAGAACGTTAATTTCCTGTTGTTTATTCATCACGAGGAAAAGAGCGTGATGAATACCCGGTCAGTAGCGGGCGTGGAACGTATGTATTTACTGCCTGCACGGTTTTTTCGTGCAAACATCCGATCATGACATTGCCGCCCCCGCGGGGAGGACCGCCATGCCGCTTTTCAGGTGGGATGGCAGCATTGCCATCCGTATGCCTTCTCACATCGCCAGACAGTCTGGCCTTCAGGAAGGCGACACTGTGGGCGCTGTTTTTAGCCCCTGACGCAATGCAGGCAATGGGGGTCAGAAAATCGCATTGATGGCAAGCTGGGGCGAGACCTGAATGCTTTTGTTATGCCCGGCATAATAGAAGGATGACCCGGCAATCACGCCCCATCGCGCATTCCAGTTATATTCAACCGCCGGCGCGACCTGCCAGTCGCCCGAGGCTGATCCAACCCGGTTCACCACCTGCCCGCCTGCGTTGCGCCCGTGGATGTACGACCCGTTGGCCCAGTCATAGGCTACATCGGTCGCCAGCACCCATTTGCGGGTAATGCCGTATTCCAGCGAAAAACCAGCCTCTCCACTCATACCCGGCCGTCCCCGGCCACGAAAGCCCTGCGTGGTGCCATAGCTGGTCACATCCTGCAGTGCGGCCGAACTGACGGCGCGACGGAACCAGTTCCACATACGCAGCCGCAGGGCATGATTGCCCGGCAGGGTGTAGGTAGACTGTTCCGTCAGCGCCACCCGGAACACATACGCCCCCGTGCCAATGCCATCCTGCGCGTGGCCAAGGTGACTGTAATCCCCCGTGGGAAAGATCATGCCCGCAAACAGGTTGAAAGCGGGAATGTAGCGCGCAGGGTCAGGCCGGACGAAGCAGTAGATCAGATCGACCGGAAAATCACCGAATTTGGGACCATGCGAATGGTCCGTCCCGTTCTTCCACCCGTAATCGATGACGGTGTGCATCTGGACGCTGAAATCCTTCGTGATGCCGTATTTCCACAGGGTGGAATTGGCGAACATGCGCTGCATCGGATGCCTTGCCGGTCCAGCCGCCCCCTGCGTGTCAAACGTGCCCAGTGGCTGACTGTAGGAATAATAGGGTTCGACATTCAGCGCGCCCGGCCGACTCATCACCCCCGAGGGCGAGACGAGCGATCCGGTATACCATTGCTGCGCATGGGCTGTTCCCATACCCGCCATAAGGCAGGCAAACACCCGGCCACCCATCCAGACATGTGCCCGCTGGCTGGTGGCCGCCCTGAGTCCACACATGGTCGTGGACGATCTGGCGTGCATGCCGTCCCTCAGTGACCGGCCGCGAAGGTCCGCTGTATGTCAGCCGCTGCGGTTGTACCATCGGCCAGCAGCAACTGGAGCAGGATGCGCGCCTTGGCCGGGTTCAGGTCGAGCGAGGCCACAAGGCCATGCTGGTCGTCATCCACCTCCACATCGCGGTTGACGAAGCCATCCCCCACGCGGGTGGAACGCACCACCACAATCCCCGCCCTCACCGCCCGGTCCAGCGCGGACAGGGCATCGTCGGACACGTTGCCATCGCCCATGCCCGCCACCACAAGACCACGCGTCCCTGCCCTGATGGCATCGTCAATCTGTCGTCCGTCCATGTCTGCATGGGCGTATATGATCTCGACACGGGGCAGCTTGTGATCGGCTGGCAGCCCAAGGTGGCCGGACTGCTGTGCCGGGGTGACAAAACGCACCGATGCCGGATCGACAAAGCCCACCGGCCCGGCATTGCGGGACAGGAAGGTCTGTAGCGCCGTGGTATGCGTCTTGCTGACCCAGCGGGCGGCATGAATCACATCGTCCACGACGACCAGCACACCCCGCCCTGCAGCCTGCGGGGCGGTAGCGACCTTGACTGCTTCATACATATTGGCCGGACCATCGGCACTGATGGCCGTACCCGGCCGCATGGCCCCGGTCAGGACCACCGGATGCGGAGTGTCCAGCACGGTATCAAGGAAGAAGGCCGTTTCCTCCATGGTATCAGTGCCATGAGTAATGACGACGGCATCGGCTTCGTTATGGGCAAAAGCCTGCCGGATGCGTTCAGCCAGCCGGAACCACACCGCATTGTTCATGTTCTGGGATGGAATATTGGCAATCTGTTCCACCCGCAGTCGCCCCAGCCTGTCCACGCCCGGCACGCCTGCAATCAGTTCTGCGCCGGTCACGGCACCCGCGTCATACCCAATAGCTGAACGCGCGCTGGCCCGGCCTGAAATGGTGCCACCGGTGGCCAGCACCAGCACGCGCGGCAATGTCGCGGGCGCTACGATAGCAGGTGTGGTGGTGTTGGCCGCAAAGGCAGGCACAGACATGACAGACAGTATGCCCGCAGCCATAAGGGCCAGCGGTAGCAGACGTGAAACGCAACGCGCGGTAGACATGGCGTGAATATCCCATCGGTTTCCCGGCGCGAAAATGCTGTCCGTTTCGCACCGGGGCCGGAAGTTCGAGAAAACAGAAGAATAGGGTCAGCCGGAAGCATCCATGACGCTTCTGGCCAGTACCTTCAGCCCCGCTGCGCGGTGAACTGCGCGTGGTATTCTTCAACCATATGGCGCAGGGCACGACCGATGGCGGCGTACTGGAACTCGTTCAGGTTCGCGAGCGACGCGCGCGCCGCAGGCCGCGTTGCGCCAAACCCCGCACCCGGCAGCAGCACGATGCCGGTTTCATCGGCAATACGGAACAGGATCTCACCCGTGCTGGCGCGCTCGATCATCCATCTGGCGAAGTCTTCACCATACAACGCGCTACATGTGTCCTGCAGATCGATGAGGGTGTAGTAGTCCACCGCATTCGCATCCTCGGACGGCCTGACACCCAGTTCGCGGTACAGCGCTTCCTCACGCCGGTGGATGACGCTTTTCAGCGTCGCCTTGTAACGTCCTTCATGATCCATCAGCGCAAACAGCGAGAACAGCACCATCTGCACCTGCTGCGGCGTTGACAGGCCCGCAGTATGATTAAGGGCGACAGCCCGGCTGTCGGCCACCAGACGGTCGATGAATTTCAGCGTCGCGGCATCCGTGGTCAGGCTGGAATAGCGTTTGTCCAGCGCCGCCTTCGCATCAGCCGGAAGCCGGGCCAGACGCGCGTCGATCGCATTGTCCCTGTGCATGCCGATCACACCCAGACGCCAGCCGGTCGCACCGAAATACTTGGAGAACGAATAGACAAGGATCGTATTGCGCGGACAGGTCGCATAAAGCGAGCGGAACCCATCGGCAAAGGTGCCATACACATCATCCGTCAGGATCATGAGGTCCGGGCGGTCCGCCACGATGGAGGCAATCTTTTCCAGCGAGGCATCGTTCATCTTGACTGATGGTGGATTGCTGGGATTGACGCAGAAGAACATCTTCACCGCCGGGTCGCGCAGCTTTTCCAGCTCGCTTTCGGGATACTGCCAGTCCAACGCCGGATCAGCCTGTACCGCCACGACTTCCAGCCCGTATTCGGCCAGTTGCGGGATCTCGATATAGGGCGAGAAGATCGGCATGCCGATGGCGACCTTATCCCCCTTGCGGATCAGATCGTTCTGCCTGAGCGAATTGAACACATAGGCCATGGCCGCCGTGCCGCCTTCAGTCGCGAAGAAATCAGTCGTGTCCAGCCCCACGCTGCCACCCACCATTTCACGCAGCACGTACTGGCCTACGACCTTTTCGCTCAATTCCAGCATGCGCGGCGGTGTGGGGTAATAGCAGCCCAGTATGCCCTCCACCATTTCCAGCAGGAAACGGTCCGCCTGCAGGCCCATCTGGTCACGCACGTAACTCAGGGCGCGACCAAGCAGAGTGGCTTCCTCGTGGCTGGCGTTATCCATGATGAAGCGGTCAAACCGGCCCTCGATCCCTTCGACCCGCACCGTACCGCCCAGTCCCTGCGACAGGTAGGACATTGACAGCCGAGATTCCGACAGGGCGAACTGACCCAGCAGGAAAAAGGCCGCGCGCGGCAGGGTGGCAAGAAAATTGGGGTTGCCCCGCCCGGCATTCAGCATGGTCCGGTCAGCCCGGGACGATGCAAGGCGGATCAGTTCATCCTTGAGTTCAAACGGGCTGAGATCACGGTAACTGGAATAGTCGATAGCCATTGTACGGCTCCCTGTTGTTGATATTGTTGTTCAGGCAAATGCGACCACAAGCGGCCCAAGCAGGGTCAGCAACACGTTCGCCACCGCATAGGTGATGGCGAACGGTGTTGTCGGCACCGCATTTCCCGCCTTGTTCAGGACCTCGCCAAAAGCGGGATTGGCGCTGCGCGAACCCGCCAGCGCGCCCGCGAAGATGGCCGTATTGTCGTAGCGCAGGACGTAGCGGCCAAAGAACATGGTGATGACCAGCGGCACCATGGTGACCACCACGCCCAGAAGAAACAGCGTCATGCCGTGCTGCATGATCGTGGCGATGGCCTGCTGGCCCGTCTGCAGTCCGGTCACGGCCACGAAACCCGCCAGCCCCAGGTCAACCAGCAGGGTTGACGCAGCCGCGGGCATGCTGCCGCGCGCCGGATGGCGGCCATGGAACCAGCCGAACAGCAGTCCGGACAGCAACGCGCCCCCGCCGCTGCCCAATGTCAGCGGAATACCGCCAAGGCGCACTACGCCGAGGCCGATCAGCAGCCCAAGGGCAATGCCAAGGCTGTGAAAAATCAGGTCGGTCTTGATGCCGGGCGTAAGGATCGTACCAACCTGTGCCGCGACCCGCTGCACATCAGAAGGCGTGCCCAGCAGGGTCGCTACGTCGCCTTCGTGCACCGTAGTATCGGATGCAAGCGCCACCGGCTGGCCCGCGCGTGACAGTCCGACCAGATAGACGCCATGCTTCACTGCTGCCGAGAGCAACTGCGCGCACTGCGCAACCGTGCGCCCGGCAAAATCCCTGCGCGATAGCACCACGTCATGCCGAACAAGGGACAGGTCCATGCCCGGCACATCGCCAGTTTCCGTGCCCACGCGCTGTCCTGCGGCAATAATGTCGGCCCGCTGCCCCACCAGCAGGATCTGGTCACCTGCCTGCAGCACCGCATCGACAGTCACACCCACAGGACGGCCACCGCGCATGATCCGCTCGACGGTTACGGCATGGGCCGCACTTTCGATGCTGGCGACACTCAGGGCTGCCTGCGTGACACGATAGGTACGGCCCACGATATCGGGCAGCGCCGGAACCTCGCCTTCTCCGCAGACATAAACACCACCAGCCTGTGCCGCTTCGGCACGCACGGCATCTTCACGGATGCCACGGCCCATGAACCATGGCAGGATGTTTACGCACAGCAGGATCGGTCCGATGGAGCCGAAAATATAGGTCACGGCATACCCCACTGCGACATTGCCCTGCATCTGCTGCACCTGCGCCAGCGGCAACCCCAGTTTTTCAAGCGACGACCCGGCAGTACCGATAATGGCCGACTGGGTCAGGCCACCTGCGGCAAGACCCGCAGCAAGCCCCTTATCCAGATGGAACAGTCGCGCCACCGCCACGACTGTAACAAGCCCGGTTACGGCCAGCACCACGGCCATCAGGATCTCGCGTAATGACTGCCGCCCGAGCGAGCGGAAGAACTGCGGGCCGCTCTGGAACCCCACGGCATAGATGAACAGCGCGAAGAGCACGTTCTTGATGCCAGAATCGATATGTACCCCGACCTGGGCGATCAGTACAGCCGCCAGCAGCGAACCAGCCACGCCACCAAGCTGGAACGAGCCGAAGCGAAACTGACCAATCCAGCACCCGATGACCAGTGCAAGGAAAAGGGCCATTTCCGGACACGCACTGAATAGGCTGGAGAGAAGGTCGCTAAATGCGTGCATCAAATGTTTCCCTGCTCGTGATTGTTTTTACAAGGAAAAATCGCGATTCCTCACTTTCCCGTCATCGCCCTATTCATTAAAAAGAAATAAAAGTCTACAAAAATAATAGTATTTATATCGTAATGTTATGTATTGATAATTATTCCGTCATATATGCTGGTATTATTCATGAAAATAACGATCAGTCATTTTATCATGTATGCTGTGCCTACGGCTCACAGCACAGCAATACCAGGAGCCCGACCGAAAGTTAATTGGTTGATTACAGAAGGTTATGATTCATAGGTTTGCAAGAACCGGATGAGATCGAGATGGCTTAAACTGAAACCACCCGCACGCAGTATCGCCGGGACGACCTTGAGTATGCAAAGTGACCTGCCCGATGCGAAATGGGCGCTGATTGCTCCGCAGATGCCCGGAAGAAAGTGACCTGGGAGACCGCGTCGGATTGACCTGCGCCGCGTCATGGAGGCACCCCTTTATATTGTCACGACGGACTGCCAGTGGCGGCAGTTCCCGGCGTTCACGACCGTGCAGGGCTATTTCTATCAGTGGGTCCGCGAGGGCCGCTGGGAAGCGTTCAACCATATTCTCGTGATCCTGTCGCGCGAGCAGGATGGACGGGATGCTATGCCGTCAGTGGGCATCATCGACAGCTAGTCGGTTAAAACCGCTGAAAATGGCGGACCACGCGGTTATGACGCGGGTAAGAAGATCAGGGGCCGCAAGCGGCATATCGCGACCGACCCGCCGGGTCATGTCGTGGCGGCTGTCGTTCATCCCGCCGACATTCAGGATCGTGATGGTGCGCTGCTGATAGCGGTCAGGATACGCTCATTGTTTCCCTAGCTTTGCCATCTGATCGGTGACGGGGGATATGCTGGCGAGAAGTTGCGTGGTGCGCTGGCTAAACTCGGTCGATGGACGATCGAGATCGTCAAACGTAGCGATCGGGCCGAAGGCTTCGTCGTCCTGCCCAAACGCTGGATCGTGGAGCGCAGCTTTGCATGGCTCGGACGCTGCCGCCGTCTCACGAAGGATGTCGAGGCAACAATCTCGTCATCCCACGCGTGGTTGATGATTGCCCATATCCGCAGAGTTCTGCGGAAAATCAATCAAACCGCTTTCTGATTCAGGCTCTAATATGTAGAAAAACCGCGCGCATACACCAAATGGAAAATAGGCTGGCAGAAATCCACCAATGTCCAGTTTTGTGTAATTTTCAGCCACCCGCAAATGTCCGAGATGAGGCGCAAGTGATATATCTGCTCAGCGCAGGCAAGCGGCAGGCTACTTACGCCTTCATTGCAGTCATTCACCAGTTCATTTGTGTTTTCCGAAAGCAGACACTTCATATCTGAAATGAGAGCATCTGCTCGAATTAGGGTCTGTTAGTCCTTGAATGACAGAACGGACTTCATAGCTGTTTATGATGAGCATGATGCAGTCTGTCTTTTCTGATACCGCATGGTCCGTCTGGGAGCCTTTGATCGAGGAAGTCCGTCCGAAGGGCAAGACCCCATCGAAGAACCTTCGAGGGACGATATCTGCGATTTTCTGGCGCCGTCAGAACGGTGCAAAATGGCGCGCTCTGCCATCTGAGTTTGGTCCCTGGTGGATTGCCGCACAGTTGTTCATTCGCTGGTCGAAGCTTGGGGTGCGGCAGTGCCTCTTTGAAAAGGTCAAAGACCGGGATCAGGCCCTCGGCATGGTTTTTCTCGATGGCACGACGATCCGTGCCCATCACAAGGCGGCCGGGGCCGCCAAAAAGGGGGATACAGAGGATGCCTCAGGGATCGTGAGGCGCCTGGCCGCTCACGTGGAGGCTTTGGCAACAGGGTCTGCGTAGCCGCGGATGGGCATGGCAGGGCGCTGTCCCTCACACTGTCGCCCGGACAGGCACAGGAACTGCCATCCGCTTATTTCTTGCTCGACGATCTGCCGTACCCACCGACCTATGTCGTCTGTGATCGTGGATATGCCTCGCATAAATTCCGTGAATATCTCTGGAACCGGGGATCTCGTCCTGTCATCCCGCCAAGGAAGAATGATCCGGAAGTCGCCTGTCCAAAATGGGCTTACAGACACCGGCATCTGGTCGAAAACCTGTGGGCAAAGCTCAAGGAGTGGCGGGCTGTCGCGACCCGATACGAAAAGACAGCCGCGTCCTGTCTTTCCGTCATCCTCATCGCTGCTACAGTAGACTACATCAAGGCCTAACAGGCCCTAACTGGGTTTTCTCATTGTAGCGCCCCAAGCGCCCGATCGCTTCCACTACCTTCCAGAACGTGCGTCAGTTCATCCACCAGACAGATGCGGCCTTCTCGAAACTGATAAAAGGCAATAACCTTGATCAGACTTTGCTCGCCGGAACGACGTGTTGCACGAGCCACGTGCACGGTGGCAGCCTTATCATCTTCACATACGACATGCTGAATATCTATTTCCAACGCACCAAGAGCGTTGCGTAAGGCATATGTGTGGGCCTGGAAGTCGCCCAATGTCATTTCACGTCCATCGACAAATTGCCGATAGTCCGGCGTCATGAAATCCAGCAGCTTATCCGGAGTTGAACCAAAGTCCGTGAATGTGGTGAACATTTCCCTGATGATCTGCTCGTGGTGTGTGGAAGACATGGAATCCCCTTTAATCTTGTGAATTGAGTGGACCAGAAGATTGTAAAGGAGATGCTTTTGGCATTCTGCCGATCGTAGGCCATAATTCGACTCATGCACGCTAAACCGTTTTCCTTTTTATCAGAAGATCCTGCTCCGTCATGTGGCGTTCCCTGGCTATCTGGAAGTCCCGTAAGACAGACGAACCGCCGAACCACTGACCTGCATGTTCACGAAAAGGGGCAGATATTCGTCGTGGAAAGCGGTGTTATGGCCGTTATGACTCAACATTCCTACTGGCTAATCGGGCCGGGGCAGCTTCTCTGGCTGCCTCCTAGCTTTGTTCATAAAGCACGCTCCCACGGTGCTATCGCAGGCTGGAATCTGTATATTACTGCTGAGAGGTATTCTTCAGTTGCACAGAAGCCTTTTGTGGCAGACTGCACGCGATTATTGATGGCTCAGGTTGAACGTCTGTCGCAAAATACCAAAGAGGCAATATGGCAGGACAGCTTTACAAGACTGGCCGAAAGCTTCTGGGATGAATTCCTGTCCATTCCGCGTCATTCTGTTTCACTACCTTTTCCCGAAGATGCTCGGCTAAAGCGGATCGCAGAAGCCCTGAGTGTCACTCCTGCTGATCCACGAGGACAGCAGGAGTGGGCAGATATGGCAGGAATGTCTTTACGGTCTTTCATCCGCCATTTTACCGCTGATACGGGAATGCAGTTTTCAGTCTGGCGGCAGCGCCTGCGTATTCTTAATGCGCAGGAAAGGCTAGCGCGACGCCAACGTGTGACCGATGTCGCCGCCGCAGTCGGTTACGAAAGTCTGGGCGCGTTTGCTGCCGCCTTTAGAAAAAACACCGGCTATAGCCCCAGTGCCTATACACAACGCTGCCGGGTTGGGGCAACTGACCCAATATGAGCATAATCTGGTAAGATTCGTCATTGATAGGCATTCAGTAAACGGATTACTACAGGCTTATGTCAGTCATTTGGTAACTGCTTTTTTAAATACTTCTACATGGGTAGTTTTCTCCCATGGTGCGGGCACTTTTTTGATATCGTCTTACGCGCGCTGCTATCCCTGTCGGGCGGGCAATCATCTGCTTTTCAATGAACGGTCCTCTGTTGGCATGGATTTCAACATGTTGTCTCGCTGTCGCCGAAAATGGGCACATTCGGTTCTTAACCAATTCGTGAAAACATTTACTCTCCTGTCTGCGGCGTCACGGCAGATCAGGACATAACGTGCTCTTGCAGGCATCGGCTTCCCAAATGGGAAAACAAGTCTTCCAGAAAGAATGTCGTCATACACTAGGGCCATTCTACCCATTGCCATACCCTGATTTTTCAGGGCAGATCCCAGCGCGAGACTGGACAGGTTAAACTGCGATCCGCCAACCGTGCATTTGTAATCGTCCGTATTTTCTTTTATCCAGTCATTCCATTCACAATATTCAGGGGCACCCGTCCACGGTTCGTTATCGTGCAGAAGGTGGACATTTCTTATTTCCAGCGGTTGTTCTTTTTCTGAAAATGATGGCGTTGATACAGGAATAATAAACTCATCAAGCAGGTCTTCCGCCGCCACATCATTGTATTGTTTGGGGTCGTAACGAATGGCGATATCAATACGGCCCCGTGCAAGTTCCTCGCAATCCAGATCCTGAAACTCCGCAACAAGTCGAACCGGGACATGAGGATGCCGTGCGTTAAAATCCGCAAGACGGGGCGTCAACCAATGCAGGGCAAACGAAGGCGAGCAACTTATCTGCAGAGGCGCATCAGGTGTCTGTAGTTCTCCAAGAATAGCCTCGGTATCCGAGAACACACGTGTCATGACTTTGTGCAATGCCTCTCCTTTTCCTGTTAGTGTCAGGGTACGTGCGGATCGTATGAACAATCTGAGGCCAAGATGCTGTTCAAGCAGCCTGATCTGTTGACTGACCGCTCCCTGGGTTACGCATAGATCGGCGGCTGCCCTCGTAAAGGAGAGCTTCGTTGCGACGACATGAAAGCTGCGAAGCGCTCCCAGAACTGATGTTGAGGGCAGAGGCATATCCATTAACTCCGCTAATGCATCAATTAGAATATATCGTTTCCGCCTGATGCCACGACGCGCTACACGTCATCGCCAGAACAGCATCATTCAGGCCGCGTGAAATGACGAATAGCAAAGATTATAGCCATATTATAGATTGCTTGCGCACGAAAAAGCGTTGTCTCTGGCTTAATGATCGGCTGTCCCCTGACTGCCGCCCTGATCAGTCCATATTAGCTGGAATCGCTGATGCAGGTACTCGCTTCAAGCGGTGTGAACCGCTTCTCGCAGAGCTCTTCAACGAATTGGGCCCGACAGATGGTCGAATTGAGTCTCCCCTGACCGATGCGGGGAAACTGGCCGCATGTTCGCCCGTAACCGCACCAGGTGCGTGGTTCATCAAGCGTGATGACCTGCTTCCAGTCGCAGGTTCGATCAAGGCGCGGGGTGGGTTTCACGAGGTTCTCGCCTATGCCGAAAAACTCGCGCTTGACCATGGCATCATCAGTCCCGACTCTGACAGGCATTGTCTGGCAGGAGAGGCGGACAGAGAACTCTTTTCCGCACATAAGATCCTCGTAGGCAGCACTGGAAATCTGGGCCTTGCAATCGGTACCCTGTCGGCTGCCCTTGGGTTCAGATCGGAAGTCCATATGTCTGCCGATGCCAGACAATGGAAGAAAGATCGTCTTCTGGCGCGGGGCGTGGCTGTCGTTGAACATCAGGGGGACTATTCCGTCGCAGTTGCGACGGCGCGTTCGCTCATGCAAGAGTCCGACTACTTTGTTGACGATGAAGCATCCGCCCTTTTGTTTTACGGCTATGCAACCGCAGCACTGGAACTGAAAATGCAATTGCATGCGGTAGGGCGCAAGGTGGACAGCCAGACGCCGTTGCTGGTTTATCTACCGTGCGGGGTAGGCGGTGCACCTGGCGGCATTACGGTCGGGCTGAAAGCGATTTTTGGCCCAGACGTACACTGCTTTTTTGCTGAACCGGTTGCATCACCTTCCATGCTGCTCCAGTTATGTTCTGGCCAGATGGAGCCGGTCTCCGTTGCAGAAATCGGACTAGATAACAAAACGGAAGCCGACGGACTTGCCGTCGGACAGGCGTCGTTGTTTGTCGCGCGTCGCATTCAGGAAATGCTGGCAGGCGTATTTACGGTTTCCGATGACGAGTTATATGAAAATATGGCTCTTGTAGAAAAATATCTGGGATTTTTACTGGAACCATCTGCAGCGGCCGGACTGCGCGGGCCAATATGGCTTAATGAAACCAAAGCAGGGCGGAAATATCTGAAGAGACATCAGATCGTTCCAGATCACGCGACACATGTTATCTGGGCAACAGGAGGTTCTCTTATTCCGGAACTTCAGCGCAGTCATTACAGGAATATGGCTGAGATGAAGATAAGATCGTTAGAATGTTGATTTTCACTGAGAACTGACCCGGGTAGGGCGGAAATTTTCATCGAGATTTGACCCATGCCTTCACACTCCCCGGCAGCATCTGCTGGGGGTTTGAGGAGTGATTGACATGGAGCTTCTGAGTGTGATCCGTCGGTGGACTGCCGGGATCATCTTCCAATCCGCGAGATTGAACGCCGGACGGGACTGTCACGCAATACGATCCGGAAATATCTCCGGCCAGAGAGTATTGAACTGCGGCTCTACGGCGTGTCGTCAGTTAAGCTCTGAATATGGCATGTGAGGGTTGTACTTTGTGTCTGCGTGTGCTGACTGTTTTCCCGTTTTGAGGGAGACAGATAGATGCGGCGCTATAGTTTACGCGATGACCAGTGGGAGCGGATAAAGGATCTTCTTCCCGGTCGAGAAGGCTATGTCGGCGGCACTGCGGTGGACAACCGTCTGTTCGTGGAGGCGATGCTGCATCGCTATCGCGCGGGTATTCCATGGCGCGACCTTCCTGCCCGTTTCGGGGACTGGAAAAACGTGCACCGGCGTCTGCGCCGCTGGTGTGAAAGCGGCGTCATCGAACGGATATTTTCGTTATCTGGCCGCTGATCACGACAACGAATACATGATGATCGACAGCACAATTGTCCAGGCGCATCAGCATAGTGCCGGAGCTCTCAAAAAAGGGGCACGGATCAGGCCATCGGACGATCACGAGGCGGGTTGACTACAAAGATCCATGCCATCTGCGACGCTCTGGGCAATCCGGTGAAACTCGGCATCACACCGGGACAGGATGCCGATATCACCTAGGCAGAACCGCTTCTGGAAAACATCGACCCGGATGCTTTTCTTGCTGACAAGGCGTATGACGCGGACAGGTTGATCGATCGGCTGATACAGCGCGGGATTATCCCGGTCATCCCGCCAAAACGCAACAGAACGACACGACGGAAAACCGATTTTTCTCGCTACCGTGAACGGAACCTTGTTGAGAGGTTCTTCAATAAACTCAAGCAGTTTCGCGCTATCGCAACCCGCTACGATAAACTGAAATCGACCTTCCTCGCTGCCGTGCAGTTCGCCTCAATCATCATCCTGCTTAACTGACGACACGCCGTAGTCTTCAATCCTTCAAGACGGTGCAATTCCACGGCTATTCTTGTGCGTTCTGGGAGTTCTGCAAGAGCATCCCGCACAATGGCCAGTTGCTGGCGATGAAAAATCTCGACTTCCGGAACGGCCCGCTCATCTGGTTGAAGATGAGTTGTCTCGCTTCCATTGTCAGAAATCACATAACGGCTACGACTGATATGTGCCCGTCTACCATCAAGAGCAATATTTCGGACAATGCGAAAGAGATAGCGTAACGGTTCACGAACAAAATTCGGATCAGCCTGAGAGAACGTCGAGAAACGAACCCACGCTTCCTGAACGATATCCTCGCTTTGCGTCGTAGTCCCCGTGACAGTGGTCGCATAATCGACCAGCCGTTTACGGTTCTGCACGAACAGGCTCAGATTGTCCTTCTCGCTGTCCAAAGGTGCGCTGTCCACTTCATCACGCGGTCATACGAATCCGCTTCACCACATTTAAGAACCATTCTTATCTGGTAGCTACGTGAGGACGGCAGTGAAGGCAAGGAGAAGGTTCGCGGATCGGCCCTGTGCTGTGTGGCCTGGGCCGATTCTTACCCTTCCCGGCCCTCTTCTGGCGCGCCCCACGCGCTCCGGAACTACGTGGGATTTCTCCCCCGATTGATTCCTATATGATTCCAGTTAGTGCTCTGGAACGCAGAAAGCCCGCTCGGAGAGCGGGCTAACTACTTGAGTTCATTTGAATTTCATGGTTGCGGGGGCAGGATTTGAACCTGCGGCCTTCAGGTTATGAGCCTGACGAGCTACCGGGCTGCTCCACCCCGCGGTTGTTTGGGGAGACTGGAAGACCTGGCGGCGACCGACTTTCCCGTGCCTTAAGGCACAGTATCATAGGCGCTGGGGCATTTCACGGCCGAGTTCGGGATGGGATCGGGTGGATCATTCCCCGCCATAGCCACCAGGTCATCCAGTCTCCCCGGTATGGGGAGAGGATGTGATGGGTTGGTGCGTTTTTGTTATTGTGTTGAAGAGTGGATGACTGCTGTGCATGTGTGTTGCCCTTTTGAGGGGGCGATGGAATGAGCCTATTGGGCGATTAGGACCAGTTAGCTGCACGCATTACTGCGCTTCCACACCTGGCCTATTGACGTGATGGTCTATCACGGCCCTTGGGGAGACCTTGTTTTGAGGTGGGTTTCCCGCTTAGATGCTTTCAGCGGTTATCCCGTCCACACTTAGCTACCCGGCTGTGCCGCTGGCGCGACAACCGGTGCACCAGAGGTATGTTCATCCCGGTCCTCTCGTACTAGGGACAAATCCTCTCAAGTCTCCAACACCCACGGCAGATAGGGACCGAACTGTCTCACGACGTTCTAAACCCAGCTCACGTACCACTTTAATCGGCGAACAGCCGAACCCTTGGGACCTGCTCCAGCCCCAGGATGTGATGAGCCGACATCGAGGTGCCAAACCTCCCCGTCGATGTGGACTCTTGGGGGAGATCAGCCTGTTATCCCTAGAGTACCTTTTATCCGTTGAGCGATGGCCCTTCCACGCGGGACCACCGGATCACTATGGCCGACTTTCGTCTCTGATCGAGCTGTCACTCTCACAGTCAGGCGGGCTTATGCCATTGCACTCGACAGCCGGTTTCCGACCGGCCTGAGCCCACCATCGCGCGCCTCCGTTACACTTTGGGAGGCGACCGCCCCAGTCAAACTGCCCACCATGCAGGGTCCCGGACCTGGCTAACAGGCCTCGGTTAGACATCAGAAACAGTCAGGGTGGTATTTCAAGGATGGCTCCACCGGAACTGGCGCCCCGGTTTCAAAGCCTCCCACCTATCCTACACAGAATGTCTCTGATGCCACTGCAAAGCTGCAGTAAAGGTTCATAGGGTCTTTCCGTCTGACCGCGGGTACCCCGCATCTTCACGGGGAATTCAATTTCGCTGAGCCGATGCTGGAGACAGCGGGGAAGTCGTTACGCCATTCGTGCAGGTCGGAACTTACCCGACAAGGAATTTCGCTACCTTAGGACCGTTATAGTTACGGCCGCCGTTTACCGGGGCTTCAATTCGGTGCTTGCACACCTCCTCTTAACCTTCCGGCACCGGGCAGGCGTCAGGCCGTATACGTCGTCTCTCGACTTCGCACAGCCCTGTGTTTTTACTAAACAGTCGCTACCCCCTGGTCTGTGCCACCCGCCGATGGTTGCCCACTGACGGGTCTTGCTTATCCCGAAGTTACGCAAGTAATTTGCCTAGTTCCTTCAGCATCGTTCTCTCAAGCGCCTTGGTATTCTCTACCAGTCCACCTGTGTCGGTTTCGGGTACGGTCTATATGCCAGAGCTATTTCCTGGAATACTCCAAAAGCCGGATCAATCCGATAAGACCCGACAACATATTGTATTCGTCACTTCTGGCAGGCCCGGGAATATTTGCCCGGTTTCCATCGACTACGGCTTTCGCCCTCGCCTTAGGGGCCGGCTCACCCTGCGCGGATTAACCTTGCGCAGGAACCCTTGGACTTTCGGCGACAGTGTTTCTCGCACTGTTTGTCGCTACTCATGTCAGCATTCGCACTTCCGATATCTCCAGAGAGGGTCACCCCGTCTCCTTCACAGACCTACGGAACGCTCCGCTACCGCGCATTCAAAGAATGCACCCACAGCTTCGGCACGTGGCTT